>NZ_JBPJZP010000007.1:0-578948 GCF_051216855.1 Variovorax monticola | reverse complement strand
GATCTGGTCGTACGCCTTGGCTTCGCCGCCGAACTTGGCCGACAGCACCGTGGCGATCGCAGCCGTCAGCGTGGTCTTGCCGTGGTCGACGTGACCGATCGTGCCCACGTTCACGTGCGGCTTGGTGCGGGTGAATTTACCTTTTGCCATTTTTCGACTCCGAAAAAAACGATTTCAACGTATGCAGATGGGTTGCAATGCTGCCGTTGCAACCCCCAAAAACTGGTGCCCTTTGCGGGAATCGGACCCGCGACCTCCCCCTTACCAAGGGGGTGCTCTACCACTGAGCCAAAAGGGCTTTTGTAACAAAGTTACGAATTCACATCGCCTCAACAACGAACCGGGTCTCTGGAGCGGGAGACGGGAATCGAACCCGCGTCATCAGCTTGGAAGGCTGGGGTTCTACCATTGAACTACTCCCGCATCGGGGGCACTTCAAGGCACCCAAAGCGCTAGATCCAATCGCTCTTAGAAACCAAATTCATCGCTGGTGGAGAGGGCTGGATTCGAACCAGCGTACTCGTTAGAGGGCAGATTTACAGTCTGCTGCCATTAACCACTCGGCCACCTCTCCGGCGAACCTCGAAATATAGCACGGTTTTGTGACTACTCAGAAATCCCAGCATCAGTGACGATGCGGGAAAACTGTCCGAGGACGAATCCTTCGATTATCAGCGAAGTTCAGGCCTCCGGCCGCTGGGCCTCGCGCCAAGCGCGCGCTTCTCCGAAATGTCCGCAGCCGATGAATGGAACGGGCGGGCGCAACGCTGAAAGTGGCGACGGATGATTCGACATCAGTACCTTATGGCGACCAACGTCGATCAACGCACGCTTACTTTGGGCATGCGAGCCCCATAGCATAAAAACAACAGGTTTGGCGCCGTCCGAAACATGGCGAATGACGGCGTCCGTCAGCACCTCCCAGCCCTTGCCGGCATGGCTGGCGGGCTGCGCCTCTTCGACCGTCAGACAGGTGTTGAGCAGCAGCACGCCGTGGGTCGCCCATTTCACCAGGCTTCCGCCCGGATCGGGAAACGGCGGCGGGGGCGTGCCCAGGTCGCGCTGGAGCTCCTTGAAGATGTTGCGCAGCGACGGCGGCAGGGCCACCCCGGGCGCCACCGAGAACGCCAGCCCTTCGGCCTGGCCGCGCCCGTGGTACGGGTCCTGGCCAAGGATCACCACGCGCACGTCGCCGGGCGGCGTCAGCTCCAGCGCCCGCAACGGCTGCGGCGGAAAGACCACGGCGCCGGCATCGAGGCGCTCTCGCAAAAAGCCCTGCAGCTTCTGCCCCACGGCACCGCTGAAAAATTCATCGACCAGTGGCTGCCAGCCCGGCGCCACCGGCCAGTCCGCCGGGTCGCTGCTCGACAGCTGATCGGGCCGGCTCATTGGAACAGCGCAGCGAGGGCCTCGCCGGGTTCTTTGGCCCGCATGAACGCCTCGCCGACCAGGAAGGCATTGACGCCCGCCGCACGCAGCGTGGCGACGTCTTCGCGCGTGGCGATGCCCGACTCGGTCACCGGCAGGCGGTCGGCCGGCAGCCGGGGCAGCAGATCGATGGTCGCCTGGATCGACACCTCGAAGTTGCGCAGATTGCGGTTGTTGACCCCGATCAGCGCCGTCTTGAGCTTGAGCGCGCGATCGAGTTCGGCCGCGTCGTGCACTTCGACCAGCACCGCCATGCCCAGGCCGCGCGCAATGGCTTCGTAGTCCTTCATCTGCGCGTCGTCCAGGCATGCGGCGATCAACAGGATCGCATCGGCGCCCATCGCACGCGATTCGTACACCTGGTACGCATCGATGATGAAGTCCTTGCGCAGCACCGGCAGGTCGCACGAGGCGCGCGCCTGCTTGAGGTAGTCCACGCCGCCCTGGAAGAACTGCTTGTCGGTCAGCACCGAGAGGCAGGCGGCGCTGATGGTGCCGTCGCCTTCGGCGTAGCTTTGAGCGATGTCGGCCGGAATGAAGTCTTCGCGCAGCACGCCCTTGCTCGGGCTCGCCTTCTTGACTTCGGCGATCACCGCGGCGTGGCCGGCGGCGATGCGGGTGCGCAGCGCGGCTTCGAAGTCGCGCGTCAGCACGCGGCTTTCGGCGTCGAAGCGAACCGCTTCCAGCGGCGCGCGTTTCAGGGCCGCGGCCACTTCCTGGCGCTTGACGGCAACGATCTTGTCGAGGATGTCGGACATAACTTCGGTGTTCTCTCGGTGACTTGGGACTCAGACGGTCGTGGAGGCCTTGACCAGCTCGGCCAGCTTGGCCTTCGCGGCGCCCGACGCAATGGCGCTGCGCGAGCGCTCCACGCCCGCGGCGATGGAGTCGACCACGTTTGCCGCATACAGCGCCGCGCCCGAATTCAGCAGCACGATGTCGAGCGCCGGGCCCGGCTGATTGTCGAGCACCCCCAGCAGCATCGTCTTGGACTGCTCGGGCGTCTCCACGCGCAGCGCGCGGTTGCTCGACATCTGGAAGCCGAAGTCCTCGGGGTGCAGCTCGTATTCGCTGATTTCGCCGTCCTTCAGCTCGCCCACCAGGGTGGCGGCGCCGAGCGAAATTTCGTCCATGCCGTCGCGCCCGTAGACCACCATCGCATGCTCGGCGCCGAGCCGCTGCAGCGCGCGCACCTGGATGCCCACGAGGTCGGGGTGGAACACGCCCATCAGGATGTTCGGCGCGCCGGCCGGGTTGGTCAGCGGCCCGAGGATGTTGAAGATCGTCTTGATGCCGAGCTCCTTGCGCACCGGCGCCACGTTCTTCATGGCCGGATGGTGGTTCGGCGCGAACATGAAGCCGATGCCCACCTGCTCGATGGAGCGCGCGATCTGCTCGGGCTTCAGGTTGATGTTCACGCCCAGCGACTCCAGCACGTCGGCACTGCCCGACTTGCTCGACACGCTGCGCCCGCCGTGCTTGCTCACCTTGGCGCCCGCCGCGGCCGCGACGAACATCGAGCAGGTCGAGATGTTGAACGTGTGCGAGCCGTCGCCGCCGGTGCCCACGATGTCCACGAGGTGCGTGGTGTCCTTCACAGGCACCTTGGTCGACACCTCGCGCATCACCTGCGCGGCGGCGGTGATCTCGCCGATGGTTTCCTTCTTCACGCGCAGGCCGGTGATCAGCGCGGCCATCATCACGGGCGAGCACTCGCCGCTCATGATGAGGCGCACGATGTGCAGCATCTCGTCATGGAAGACTTCGCGGTGTTCGATGGTGCGCTGCAGCGCTTCCTGGGGGGTGATCATGAAAGGTCTCCTCGAGAGTGAATCAGCGGCCGATGCGAACGGCGGGCGCGTCGGTGAACGCGAGCTTGAGGCCGAAGCCGATGAACAGAACGCCGGCGGCTCGGTCGAGCCAGTGCATGCCCTTGCGCACGGCGCCGCGGCGCGCCATCCAGCCCGCTGCCAGAGCCCATCCGATGTTGACAGGCACGGCGTTCAGGTTGAACAGCACGCCCAGCAACACGAAGTACAGCGCCTTGTCGTCGGCCCCGGGCGCGATGAACTGCGGCACGAAAGCCAGGAAGAACAGCGCCACCTTGGGGTTGAGCACGTTGGTCCAGAAGCCGCCCATGAAGACGGCCTGAAGGCTGCGCTTCGCGCCCGCCGCGACTGCCGCCTGATCGATGTCGGCCGCCGGCGCCGGGCGCGACAACACCATGCGCACACCCAGATACAGCAGGTACGCCGCGCCGACGTACTTGAGCACCGTGAAGGCCATCGCCGATGTGGCCATCAGCGTGCCGACGCCCACAGCCGCCGCGAAGATGTGCACGAAGCAGCCCGCCGTGATGCCCAGCCCCGCCACGATGCCGGCGCGCACGCCGGAACGCAGCGAGTTCGTCACGACGTACAGCACGTCGGGCCCGGGCGTGAGGTTCAGCAGCCAGCCGGCGGCGATGAAGGCGAGCAGATGGGGAAGATCGGGCATCGCGTCCTCGCAGGGCTCAGGCGTTGAAGAAGGCGCGGATCGCGGCAACGGCCCGGTCGACACCGGCGGCATCGACATCGAGGTGCGTCACGAAGCGCAGCCGGTAGAGCCCCGTCGCCAGGATGCCCTGGCTGTTGAGGCTCGCGATCAGTTCCGCCGAACGCGCCTGCGCGGCACCCGTGAGGTCGGCGAACACGATGTTCGTGTGCGGCGCCTCCACCGTCAGGCCTTCGATGCCTTCGAGCCCCTGCGCGAGCCGTCGGGCCAGCGCATGGTCTTCGGCCAGGCGATCGACATGGTGGTCGAGCGCATGCGACGCCGCCGCGGCCAGCAGGCCGGCCTGCCGCATGCCGCCGCCCGCCATCTTGCGGATGCGGTGCGCCCGCGCGATGAACTCGCGCGAACCGACCAGCGCCGAGCCGATGGGCGCGCCCAGCCCCTTGCTGAAGCACACCGACACGCTGTCGAAGCACTGCGCGATGCGGCGCGCTTCGGCGCGGATGTCGCTGCGGTTGTTCAGTGCGGCCTGCGCGGTCGCCGCGTTGAAAAGACGAGCCCCGTCCAGATGCCGCTGCAGCCCCTTGCGCCTGGCCAGGTCGGTCGCGGCCTGCACGTAGTCGAAGGGCAGCAGCTTGCCGCCCAGCGTGTTCTCCAGCGCCAGCAGCCGCGTGCGCGCGAAGTGCGCGTCGTCGGGCTTGATGGCGGCTTCGATCTGCGCGAGCGGCAGCGTGCCGTCGCTCGCATGGTCGAGCGGCTGCGGCTGCACGCTGCCGAACACCGCCGCGCCGCCGCCTTCCCAGCGGTAGCAATGCGCCTGCTGGCCGACGATGTACTCGTCGCCGCGGCCGCAATGCGACAGGATCGCGCACAGGTTGCTCTGCGTGCCGGTCGGCACGAACAGCGCCGCCTCGAAGCCCAGCAAGGCCGCGATCTTTTCCTGCAGCGCGTTCATGCTCGGATCGGTGCCGAAGACGTCGTCGCCCAGCGGCGCGGCCATCATGGCCTCGCGCATCGCGGGCGTGGGTTGCGTGACGGTGTCGCTGCGCAGGTCGACGGTGGAAGAGCGGTCTGTCATGGTGGTCAGTCCAGGAAGTTCTTGAGCATGGCGTGGCCATGCTCCGTCAGGATGGATTCGGGATGGAACTGCACGCCCTCGATGCGCACGTCGTGCGCAAAGCCGGTGTGCCGCACCCCCATGATCTCGCCGTCACAGGTCCAGGCGGTGACGGCCAGGTCCTTCGGGCAACTCTCGCGCTCGATGGCCAGCGAGTGATACCGGTTGACGACGAACTTCTCGGGCAGCCCCGCGAACACGCCTTCTTGCGTGGTCGTGATCTCGCTGGTCTTGCCGTGCATGAGCTGCTGCGCGCGAACGATCTTGCCGCCGAAGGCCGCGCCGATGGCCTGGTGGCCCAGGCACACGCCCAGAATCGGCAGCTTGCCCGCGAAAGCCTCGATGGCCGACACCGACACGCCCGCCTCCGCCGGGGAACAAGGCCCCGGCGACACCACGAGCCGCGTGACGCCCGAGGCGATCAGCTCGCCGATCTGCGCCACCGTGATCTCGTCGTTGCGATGCACCTGCACGTCCGCACCCAGCTCGCCGAAGTACTGGACGATGTTGTAGGTGAAGCTGTCGTAGTTGTCGATCATCAGCAGTTTCATGGCTTGCTCACAATCCGGTGCACGCCCTTCACGACAGGGAACACGTTGAAGTTGATCAAGAGGCCCAGCTTCAGGCCCGACAGGCGCAGCGCCGCGAGCACCTGCGCACGGTGCAGGTCGGTCAGCACGTCGACCGCCTTCAGCTCCACGATGACCGACTGCTCGATGACGAAGCCCGCGCGGTACACATCGCCCAGCGAACGGCCCTTGTAGCTGGCCGACAGCGCCACGTCGCGCGTGAAACCGATCTCGCGCTCGGCGAGTTCGATGGCCAGCGCGGCGGCGTAGGCGCCTTCGTCGAGCCCCGTGCCGAGCACGCGCTGCACCTCGACGGCGGCGCCGATGATCTCGTGCGAAAAGTCGTTCTGAATATCGGGTGTGGTGCTCATGCTTACTCCAGGCCTTCTTCGACCAGTTCGGCGGCGCGCAACAGTGCGCGTGCCTTGGCCTCTGTTTCTTTCCACTCCAGCTCGGGCACCGAGTCCGCCACCACGCCGGCCGCGGCCTGCACGTGCAGCATCTGGTCCTTCACGATGCCGGTGCGGATGGCAATGGCCACGTCCATGTCGCCGGCATAGCTGATGTAGCCGCAGGCGCCGCCGTAGAGGCCGCGCTTGGTGGGCTCCAGCTGGTCGATGAGCTCCATCGCATGCACCTTGGGCGCGCCGGTCAGGGTGCCCGCCGGAAACGTGGCCTTCAGCACGTCGATGGCGGTCATGCCGTCCTTCAGCGTGCCTTCCACGTTGCTCACGATGTGCATCACGTGGCTGTAGCGCTCCACCGCGAAGGCCTCAGTCACCTTCACGGTGCCGGTCTTGGCGATGCGCCCGATGTCGTTGCGCGCCAGGTCGATCAGCATGACGTGCTCGGCACGCTCCTTCGGGTCGTTGATGAGCTCCTCTTCAGCGGCCTTGTCGAGCTCGAGCGACGCGCCGCGCGGGCGCGTGCCGGCCAGCGGGCGGATGGTGATCTTCTGCTCGCCGTCGCCCGTGTTCTCCTGGCGCACCAGGATCTCGGGCGAGGCACCCACCACGTGGAAGTCGCCCAGGTGGTAGTAGTACATGTAGGGCGAGGGGTTGAGCGAACGCAGCGCGCGGTAGAGCGACAGCGGCGACTCGGTGTAGCGCTTGCTGATGCGCTGGCCCACCTGCACCTGCATGAAGTCGCCCGCGGCGATCATTTCCTTGGCGCGCTCCACGGCCGCGATGTAGTCGGCCTTGGCAAAGCTGCGCTCGGGCGGATGCGCCTGCGTGGGCTTCACGACGGGCGCGCTCACCGAGTACTTGAGCTTGTCCTTCAGCTCGCGCAGGCGGCGCTTGCCCACGGCATAGGCCTCGGGCTGCTTCGGGTCGGCGTAGACGATGAGGTACAGCTTGCCCGACAGGTTGTCGATGACCGCGAGCTCCTCGCACTGCAGCAGCAGGATGTCGGGGCAGCCCAGCGTGTCGGGCGGGCAGCTTTTTTCGAGCTTGCGCTCGATGTGGCGCACGGTGTCGTAGCCGAAGTAGCCCGCCAGGCCGCCGCAGAAACGCGGCAGGCCGGGCCGCAGCGCCACCTTGAAGCGCTTCTGGTACGCGGCCACGAAATCGAGCGGGTTGCCCCGCGCGGTCTCCACGACCTGCCCGTCGGTGACCACTTCGGTGACGGCCTCGTCGCCGAAGCCCGAGGCGCGCAGCAGCGTCTTCGCAGGCAGTCCGATGAAGCTGTAGCGCCCGAAGCGCTCGCCGCCCACCACCGATTCGAGCAAGAAGCTGTGCTTGCCGCCGCCCTGCGAATGGGCGAGCTTGAGGTAGAGGGACAGAGGGGTTTCGAGGTCGGCAAAGGCCTCGGCCATCAGCGGAATGCGGTTGTAGCCCTGGACGCTGAGGCTCTTGAATTCAAGTTCGGTGATCACGGATTCGTTCTCCAGTTGCCAGACGGCGCTCCTTCGGCCGGTGACAAGGTCATTCACTGGTGGTCCGGCGTCTGTGGCGAGCCGGAACCGCGGGCGCACGGCGTGCGCCGTGCAATCAAACAGTCAGCGAAGTATGGCTACGCCAGGGCCAGGCTCCCCGGCTGCCCTGACCTGTTTGATGGATGTGATGAACGAACATGAGGCGCGGAGTTTAGCCCACGAAAACACCGAACGCGCGCAATACGGCTGCCATCGGCCTTCTTCAGGGTTCCCCCGAAGGCTCGTGCGTAAAACAAAAAGATACATTCGCACGACCGTTCGCAAAACTCCAAGGAGACTCCCGTGCCCTCTCTTTCGCTTTCAACCGTGTGTGCCCGCCTTGCCGTGCTGGCGTGCCTGGCCACCGCCCTCGGCGCATCCGCCGCGCAGGTCGACGTGGCCGGCGTCAAGCTCGAAGACCGCATGGACCTGCGCGGCACCGCCCTGCAATTGAACGGCGCGGGCGTGCGCTACAAGGCCATCTTCAAGGTCTACACGGCCGGCCTGTACGTGGGCCAGAAGGTGTCGACGCCCGAGGAAGCGCTGGCCGCGCCCGGCCCCAAGCGCGTGGCGATCACCATGCTGCGCGACATCGACGCCAACGAGCTGGGCAAGCTCTTCACCAAGGGCGTGGAGGAGAACTCGCCCAAGAGCGAAATGGTCAACCTCATTCCGGGCCTGCTGCGCATGGGCCAGATGTTCGCCGACCAGAAGCAGCTCAAGACCGGCGACACCTTCACCATCGACTGGCTGCCCGGCACCGGCACGCTCATCACCGTGCGCGGCGTGCCGCAGCCCGACCCCGTGAAGGAGCCGGCCTTTTTCAACGCGCTGCTGCGCATCTGGCTGGGGCCGACCCCGGCCGACTGGAAGCTGAAGGACGCGCTGCTCGGCAAGCAGTAGAGGTTCAGGCCGCCGCCGGCACCAGCTCGGCCAGCGAATCCACGAACCCGTCCGCATCCACGCCGCGCACCGGCTCGCCGTGGTTGTAGCCGTAGCTCACCAGCACCACCGGGCAACCCGCCGCGCGCGCGGCCCGCGCGTCGTTGCTCGAGTCGCCGATCATCAGCGTGCGCGCGGGCAAGGTGCCCAGCGCCTCGCAGGTCTTGCGCAGCGGCAGCGGGTCGGGCTTCTTGCGCTCGAAGGCGTCGCCGCCGAACACCTGCTCGAAGAAACCGTCGAGCCCCTTCGCAGCCAGCAGCGGCCTGGCGAACGCGCCCGGCTTGTTGGTGAGGCAGGCCAGCCGCACGCCCCGCGCGCGCAGCGCCTGCAGGCCCTCCACCACGCCCGCATACACCGCCGAGTGCTGCCCGTTGACGGCCAGGTAGTGGTGCTGGTAGCGCTCCCAGGCGCGCTCGAACAGCGCGTGCGCCCGGGCATCCGCGCCTGCGGCGTCGGCCGGCGCCAGCACATGCACCAGCGCCGAGTGAATCAGGTGCTCCGAGCCCTTGCCCACCATCCGCTCGATGGCCGCGGGGGCCACGCCCGGCAGCGACAGGTCGCGCAGCATGCGGTTCAGGGCCTCGGCAAAGTCGCCGAGCGTGTCGACCATGGTGCCGTCGAGGTCGACGATGGCCGCGTCGAAGCGGGTGAAATCGAAGCGAAAAGGGTTCAAAGCGGGTCAGGGAGAGTTGACGGCGAAGTTTAGGCGTGCGCCCGTTGTCGCAAATCGGCCAGCAACGTGCCGGAAACTTTTACGGGGTTTGCGACACCTACAGGCCGTACCTGTCCCGCGCGAGTGCGCCGGACATCCCTTCACCGCCTTGCCTTTGCAAGGCCCATCCCCGAGGAATACTCCATGCGTCTGACGACGAAGGGCGGCTTCGCCCTCACGGCCATGATCGATGTCGCGCTGCGCGAGAGGGACGGCCCCGTGCCATTGGCATCGATCAGCCGGCGACAGCACATCGCCCGCTCCTCGCTCGAGCTGCTGTTCAGCAAGCTGCGCCGGCATGCGCTGATCAAGGCGACCCGCGGGCCCGGTGGCGGCTACACGCTGACACGCAGGGCTTCGGAGATCACCGTGGCCGACATCCTGGCGTCGGTCGACGGCCAGGTTCCGGCCGGAGCGGACGAACAAAGCCCGGCCGACAAGCAGGACGCGGCCGAAGTCGGCTGCTACTCCACCGACGCCCTCTGGGCCTCCGCCAAGCACCATGTGATGGAGTTCCTGGGCTCCGTCACGTTGCAGAGCCTGGTCGACGACCAGCTCGCCAAGGGCCTGCGCGTCGACGACGAACCGATGCGCAAGAAGGCGCCGCCGCCGCGCATCGAGCCCAGCCTGCGCCATGTGAACGCGCCGAACTCGGTGTTCGCCTGGAACGGCGTGTTCGCCAAGCGTTGAAGAAAAAAGCCATGAACGAAATCTCTCTCTGCATCTTCGGTTTCTCCGCGCTCCTGCTCTACCTTTCGTGGCGCGAACGTGCCGGCGAGAACACCCGCGACGCCCGGTTGCTGGCCGGTGCCGCCGGCTTCTCGGGCATTGCCGGCGCTGTCGCGGCCGTCGCGGCCGTGGTCGAGTAACGGGCTGAAGCGCAGGCTGCGCCGCGCCGGCTCAGCGCAGCGTGGCGTGCGGGTGCAGCGGATGCGCCAGCGTGTCCGCAATCAGGCGCAGCGCCTGGTCGCACTGCTCGCGCGACATCGGCCCGCCCAGGCAGATGCGCACTGCATCGGGCGGATCGCCGTCGGTCGAAAACGCCGCGCTCGCCACCACCCCCACGTTCTGCGTGCGCAGGTAGGACGCGAACTCCACCGGGCTCCAGCCCGGCGTGAGCGGCAGCCAGGCATGAAAGCCCTCGGGGTGCGCCTGCAACCCGCTGTCGCCCAGGTAGCGCATGGCCAGAACCTGCCGCGCGACCGACTCGGCCCGCACCGCCTGCAGCATGGCTTCGGTGGTGCCGTCTTCCACCCACAGCGTGGTCAATGCATTGGTGATCGGCGAGGCCATCACGGTGGTCGCGCGCATGGCGCCGGCCAGCCGCTGCGACTGCACCACCGTCGGCGAGCACACGTACGCGCTGCGCAGCCCGGCACCGAAGCACTTGGAAAACCCGCTCACGTAGTAGGTGAGCCCCGGCGCCAGCGTGGCCAATGACGCGGGCGTCTGGCGCGGCAGCATGCCGTACGCGTCGTCCTCGATGATCGGCACCGCATAGCGCAGCGCCACGTCGGCCAGCGCCTCGCGCCGGGCGCGCGACACGGTGGCCGCGGTGGGGTTCAGCAGCGTGGGGTTGCAGTACAGCGCCTTGGGCTTGAGCGTCTTGCAGGCGTGCTCGAAGGCGTCGGCAATGGGCCCGTCGTCGTCCATCTGCAGCGCATGCAGCTGCACGCCCAGCTGCGCCGCGATGGCTTTCACGCCGGGGTACGTGAGCGACTCCACGCAGATCAGCTCGCCCGGGCGCGCCAGCTGAGAGAACAGCGCGGTCAGCACCGCATGGATGCCGGGGCACACCAGGATGCGGTCCACGCTCGCATGGGGCACGAAGGGCCGCAGCCACTGCATCGCCACCTCGCGGTCGTGCGCGGTGCCGCCGAAGTCCTGGTAGCGCAGCAGATCGTGAAAGTCGAGCTGTGCGAAGGCCTTGCTGGCACTGTCGTGCAGCCGCGCCATCAGGTGCGCGTCGTCGGGCTCGGGCGGCATGTTCATCGTCATCTCCGCGCCGCTGCCGCCGCGCAGGCGCAGGCTGGGGCTGCCCGAGCGGATGAAGGTGCCGGTGCCGGCGCGCGAGTCGATCAGTCCGCGCTTGCGGGCCTCGGCATAGCCGCGCGCCACCGTGGTGTAGTTCAGTTCCAGCTCGCTCGCCAGCTCGCGCAGCGTGGGCAGGCGGTCGCGCACGCCCAGGCGGCCGGTCTTGATGTCGTCGGCGATCAGGTCGGCCAGCATCAGGTAGGCCGGCTTGGCGGTGGTGCGCAGTTGCCTGCGCCAGTGGGCGGTGAGGGTGGGCATCGGGAGTGGTCCGGCAAGTTGATTGCATCCATTGATTGCATCTGGCCACCGATCAACACGCAGGAATCGCGCCGGGCCGCGCCTGCGCCAGAGGGCAAAGCGGCAAGCGAAATGCTTCGATGCGGTGCGATCAACCCCATTGATCGGGTGCATTGATCGCATGCGGTGTGCGTCTTCCCGGTGCGAAACGGATCGCCCGGCCCCGCCTGCGGCCCGCCATTCCGGGCGCCGCAAAAAAATTTGTCGTCACGCGGCCCGCACCGCCGCTCATTGATCGCGACTTGATCGCACGGCCGCCCGCGCGCGCTGGCACATCGCCTGCGATGAGAAAGGCACGCAAGACCTGCGTAGCCCTCACCCAACCCGGAGTACCCCATGCCCAAAGTCACCCGCCCCCGCAACGAAAAAGGCGAGTTCCTTGTCGACTACGAAGAGAAGGTGTTCGAAGACGTCAAGGCCGAGCCCGGCGAGAAGGCGCTCGTCACCTTCCACACCGTGGCCTTCGAAGGCTCCATCGGCTTCGTCAACCTGCTGCAGGCCACGCGCCTGCGCCGCAAGGGCTACGAGACTTCGGTGCTGCTGTACGGCCCCGGCGTGACACTGGGCGTGCAGCGCGGCTTTCCCACGCTGGGCGACGAGGCCTTTCCCGGCCACCAGAACTTCAACAAGCAGATCACCAAGTTCATGGAAGAAGGCGGCAAGGTCTACGCCTGCCGCTTCGCGCTGCAGGCGCTGTACGGCCACGGCGAAGGCGCGCTCATCGAAGGCATCAAGCCCATCAACCCGCTCGACGTGCTGGACATCGTGCTGCTGCACAAGAAGGCCGGTGCGGTCATCCTCGACACCTGGACCCTGTAAGGCAGGACCCGAGCGATGGCTTCCACACCCCGCACCGTGCGCGCCGCGGCGATCCAGATCGCGCCCGACTTCGAGCGCCCCGACGGCACGCTCGAGCGGGTTTGCAGCGCCATCGACGAGGCTGCGGCCAGGGGCGCGCAGATCGCGGTGTTCCCCGAGACCTTCGTGCCCTACTACCCGTACTTCAGCTTCGTGCTGCCGCCGGTGCTGCAGGGGCCGGCACACCTGCAGCTGGTGGAGCGCGCGGTGGTGGTGCCCGGCCCGGTCACGCAGGCCGTGGCCGAACGGGCGCGGGCCCGCAACATGGTGGTGGTGCTCGGCGTGAACGAGCGCGACCACGGCAGCCTCTACAACACGCAGCTGGTGTTCGACGCCGACGGCACGCTCGCGCTCAAGCGCCGCAAGATCACTCCGACCTATCACGAGCGCATGGTCTGGGGCATGGGCGACGGTGCGGGCCTGAAGGTGGTGGACACCGCCGTCGGCCGCGTCGGCGCGCTGGCCTGCTGGGAGCACTACAACCCGCTCGCGCGCTACGCGCTGATGGCGCAGCACGAAGAGATTCATTGCGCGCAGTTCCCCGGCTCGCTGGTCGGCCCGATCTTCGCGGAGCAGATGGATGTGACCATCCGCCACCACGCGCTCGAATCGGGTTGCTTCGTGGTCAACGCCACCGGCTGGCTCACCGACGCGCAGATCCGCTCGGTCACGCCCGACCCCCAACTGCAGAAGGCGCTGCGCGGCGGCTGCCACACGGCCATCGTCTCGCCCGAGGGCAAGCACCTCGCGCCGCCGCTCACCGAGGGCGAAGGCATGGTCGTCGCCGACCTCGACATGGCGCTGATCGCCAAGCGCAAGCGAATGATGGATTCGGTCGGCCACTACGCGCGGCCCGAGCTGCTGTCGCTCGCCATCAACGACCGGCCGGCGCAGACCATCGTGCCGATGCACGCCACGCAACCCGCAGTTCAAAGGAACCCAGACCATGACCACCACGACCGCAACGACGACACCCCCCGACAGCCGGCAACTGATGACCGAGCTCCAGTCCTTCGGGTTGCGGCTGGTTGACCCGTCGGCCGGTGTTTCCAGCCGCCGCGGCGGCGCGGGCCCTTCGGACCACAAGGCCGTGACGGTGGACGGCCACACGATCATGGTGCCGGTCCACACCTCCACCGCCTGGCACTCGCCGTTCACGGCAGAGGCGCCCGACGCGCAAGGCATGAGCCGCGTGATGCGCGGCAGCATTCCCATTGCCAGCATCAGCTTTCCCAGGCAGCCGCGCTTCTACGCCATGCAGACCTTCGACGGCGTGCCCTACTCGCACATCGCCACGCTGCACGGCAGCGACGTGCTCGCCACCACCGTGCTGCAGACCTGCATCCGCTACGAGAGCCGCAAGAAGAGCTGCAAGTTCTGCGCAATCGGCCAGTCGCTCGCGGCCGGCCGCACCATCGCGCGCAAGACGCCCGAGCAGCTCGCCGAGGTGGCGCGCGCCGCCGTGCTGCTCGACGGCGTGAAGCACATGGTCATGACCACCGGCACGCCCAACGCCACCGACCGCGGCGCGGCCATCCTTTGCGAGAGCGCCTTCGCGATCAAGGCCGCAGTCGACATTCCCATCCAGGGCCAGTGCGAGCCGCCCGACGACGACCAGTGGTTCCACCGCATGAAGGCCGCGGGCATCGACACGCTGGGCATGCACCTCGAAGTGGTCACGCCCGAGGTGCGCGAGCGCCTCATGCCGGGCAAGGCCAGCGTGCCGGTTTCGCGCTACATGAGCGCCTTCGAGGCGGCCGTGGGCGTGTTCGGGCGCGGGCAGGTCAGCACCTACATCCTGGCCGGGCTGGGCGACACGCACGAGGCCATCCTCGACACCTGCGACCAGCTGCTCGCACGCGGCGTGTACCCCTTCGTGGTGCCCTTCGTGCCGATCAGCGGCACGCCGCTCGAAGACCACCCCGCGCCCTCGCCCGAGTTCATGAAGTCGCTGCTTGCGCCGCTGGGCCAGCGCGTGGTGGCGGCGGGCCTGCGCTCGGCCGACATCAAGGCCGGCTGCGGCAAGTGCGGCGCCTGCTCGTCGCTCTCCGTGTACGAAAAAGAAAGCGAAAGCTGAGCATGCTGTACATCGACGACCTGAGCGAACTCGACATGCACTACGCACCCGTCGAATACCTGGTGCGCGAAACCGCGCAGCAGTGGGAGCATGACGAGGCCATGGCGCTGCGCCGCGCGGTGTTCTGCATCGAGCAGGGCATCTTCGCGCGCGACGACCGCGACGCCACCGACGACCATGCGCGGCTGCTGGTGGCCATGTCGTGCAACGGCGGCATGCCCGAGCAGGTGGTGGGCACCGTGCGCATCCATCGCGGCGAGGCAGCGGGCGAGTGGTGGGGGTCGCGGCTGGCCGTGCACCCCGCGTTCCGCAGCCAGGGCCACCTGGGCGCCACGCTGATCCGGCTGGCCGTGTCGCGCGCCCACGCGCTGGGCTGCAAGACCTTCCTGGCCCAGGTGCAGATGCAGAACGTGCCGCTGTTCAAGAAGCTCGGCTGGCAACTGCACGAAGAGACCCACGTGCACGGCCGCCCTCACGCGCGCATGCAGGCCGACCTGAACCGGTACCCTCCCTGCCACGACCCCGTGAGCGGCTTCGTCACGCGCGCCAAGGTGATGGCATGACCGACGCAACGACCGTTCAGGCCATCGCCGAGGCCCTGCGCGCCACGCGCGGCTTCGCCCACAAGCGCGACATCAGCGACGTGGTGGCCGCGCTCGGCCGCTCGCTGCCCGGCGGCCATGCCGCACTCGCGCAGGCCGTGCCCATCGGTGACGACTGCGCGGCCATTCCCGACGGCCACGGGGGCTATCTGCTGTTCGCCATCGAGGGGCTGGTCGAAGACTTCATCGTGCGCATGCCCTGGTTCGCGGGCTACTGCGGCGTGATGGTGAACGTGAGCGACATCTATGCGATGGGCGGGCGTCCGACAGCCGTGGTCGATGCGCTCTGGAGCACGGGCATGAACCCGGGCGACGATGTGCTGCGCGGGTTGGCCGAAGCCGCAGTGCGCTACGGCGTGCCCATCGTGGGCGGACACAGCAACAACCGCAGCGAGCGGCCGCAACTGGCCGTCGCCATCCTCGGCCACGCACGCAAGCTGCTCACCAGCTTCGACGCGAAGCCCGGCGACCTGCTGGTCATGGCGGCCGACCTGCGCGGCGCCTACCAGGAGCCCTTTCCCTACTGGAACGCCTCGACCACCGCGCCCGCCGCGCGCCTGCGCGCCGACCTCGAAGTGCTGCCCGCACTGGCGGAAGAGGGCCTGTGCCGCGCAGGCAAGGACATCAGCATGGCCGGCGCCGTGGGCACGGCCATGATGCTGCTGGAGTGCTCGGGCGTGGGCGCGCGCATCGACATCGATGCGATGCCGCGCCCCGACGGCGCGCCGCTCATGCGCTGGCTCTCGGCCTTTCCGAGCTACGGCTTCATGCTGAGCGTGGCGCCCGCACAGGTCGCGCTGGTGCTGGCCCGCTTCGCCGCGCGCGACATCGCCTGCGCCGTGGTCGGCGAGGTCGATGCGACACGGCAGGTGCGGCTGCAGGCGGGCGGCGAAGAAGCCCTGCTGTGGGACTTTGCGAGCGACGCCTTCATCCAGCCGCCCGCCCTGCCCGAGGCCGTGTCATGCCCGTGACGCACTTCCAGGTGCGCTGGCCCGACGACAGCGAAACCCGCTGCTACTCGCCCTCCAGCGTGGTGCGCGAGCACCTGGTGGCCGGCCAGCGCTACGCGCTCGCGGAGTTCCTGCAGCGCGCGCGCGAAGCGCTGGGTATCGCCTCGGAGCGGGTGCGCGCCAGGTACGGCTTCGCCTGCTCGCAGGCGATGGACCAGCTCGCCGAGATCGAGCACATCGCCGCGCGCTTCGCCCCGCCAGCCGGCGGGGCCGACGCCGAAGTCACCGTCGTCGCCTTCGACTGACGCCCGCCCCTTCCAAAGAGTCTCCAGAGAAAGAAGCACCCCATGCCCCATCCCACCCACCCCTCGTTTCCCCACGGCGGGCGCAGCCACTACAGCGTCGTCATCGTCGGCGGCGGCCAGGCCGGGTTGTCGCTGAGCCACGGCCTGCAGCAGCGCGGCATCGACCACCTGGTGATCGAGAAGCGCAGCCTGGTCCACACCTGGCGCACGCAGCGCTGGGACTCGTTCTGCCTGGTCACGCCCAACTGGCAGTGCCAGCTGCCGGGCTGGGGCTACCTGGGCAGCGATCCGCACGGCTTCATGGTGAAGGACCAGATCAACGAGTGGCTCGCCGGCTTCGTCGAGCATGTGAAGGCGCCGGCCATCGAGGGCGTGACGGTCGAGCGGGTCTTTCGCATCCCTGGCAACAATGACCGCGACCGCTTCAGCGTGCAGACCGACGCCGGCACCTACACCGCCGACCAGGTGGTGGTGGCCTCGGGCGGCTACCACCGGCCCATCGTGCCGCGCCTGGCCGAGAAGCTGCCGGCCCATGTGGCGCAGTTCCACTCGGCGCAGTACCGCAACGCGGCGCAGCTGCCCGAAGGCGCGGTGCTGGTGGTGGGCTGCGGCCAGTCGGGTGCGCAGATCGCCGAAGACCTGCACCTGGCCGGGCGCCAGGTGCACCTGGCCACCGGCCATGCGCCGCGCTGCGCGCGCTTCTACCGGGGCCGCGAAGTGGTCGACTGGCTGGCCGACATGAAGTACTACGACATGCCCGTGACAGAGCATCCGCTGCGCGAAGGCGTGCGCGACAACACCAACCACTACGTGACCGGGCGCGACGGCGGGCGCGACATCGACCTGCGGCGCTTCGCGCTCGAAGGCATGGCGCTCTATGGCCTGCTGAGCGGCTTCGACGGCGGCAGCTTCGAGTTGCAGCCCAACCTGCGCGACAACCTCGATGCGGCCGACGACACCTACAACCGCATCAACGCATCGATCGACAGGCACATCGCAGCCCAAGACATCGAGGCGCCGCCGCCGTCGGTCTACACCCCCGTGTGGGAACCGAAGGAAGAGCGCACGCGGCTGGACCTTGCCGCCGCCGGCATCACCAGCGTGGTGTGGTGCATCGGCTTCTCGCCCGACTTCGCCTGGGTCGATGCCCCGGTGTTCAACGGCCGCGGCGCGCCGGTGCACCTGCGCGGCGTGACGAACGAGCCGGGCTTGTACTTCCTGGGCCTGCCGTGGCTGCACACCTGGGGGTCGGGGCGCTTTTCGGGCGTGGCGCGGGACGCGGAGTTTCTGGCGCAGGCCATCGCGCAAAGAAAAGAGGACATGCGCGCGCACGGCACCGCCGCGCCGGTCGCCGAATTGCGCGCAGCCTAGGCCTGCTGCGCCTCGGTGAGGGCCTGCGCCGCCACCACCGCCTCGGTGCGGTTGCGCACGTTCAGCGCACGGAAGATCGCGGCGAGGTGGATCTTCACGGTGCCCTCGCTGATGCCCAGGCTGCGCCCGATCAGCTTGTTGGGCTTGCCCTGCGACAGCAGCTGCAGCACCTCGACCTGGCGCTCGGTGAGCACGTTGCGCAGGTGTTCGAGCGTCTGGAAGCCGCCGCCATTGCGCGCAGGCGGCTCGGCACCCGTCTGCGGCGACACGCCGGCCACGATGCCCGGCGGCAGCGCGGTGAGCATCATCGGCGGCACGTACACCCCGCCGGCCAGCACCAGCCGCACGGCCGAGAGCATCACCTCGGGCGAGTAGGCCTTGGGAATGAAGCCGAGCACGCCGCGCTCCAGCGCGCTGCGCATGATGGCCGGGTCTTCGTAGCCCGACAGCACGATGACCGGCACGGCCGGATGGCGGCGGCGGATGGCGTCGATGTGGGCCTGCCCGTCGGCACCGGGCATGTTCAGGTCGATCAGGGCCAGGTCGAGGTCGTCGGTTGCGCCGGCGAGCAATTCGTCGACGCTCATCGCCAGAACGAATTCGATGCCGGGCGCCAGCTCCGACAACTTGGCTTTGACTGCCTCGAGGACGAGCCTGTGGTCGTCGGCGATCAGGATTTTCATGGCAGTTTCCCGTGTCCCAGCGTGCAGTGCACTTGCAGCCGCCGAAGATACCGGCGATTGCCCCGCACCACAAGTGCGCCCGCCGTACCAACGGCATAGGCCCCAAGCGGTATGGCGCTCACGGCGAGCCCTTTGAAAAATGAATGCCTACTCGAAGGAACCGGGGACATGGGCATGTGCCATCGCAGCAGACGCCGGTGCAAGGCATCCTTCGCAACGCACGCCTGAGCGGGCGACGCCCATGGCACGCCTGTACGACTGCTTCTCCGCCCTCGTGTCGTTCGGCCTCGCGCTCGACGCCTCGGTGGCGGCCCGAGCACCGATGCCGATGCTTGCGCACGGTGCGGCGCAGCAGGAAGCGCGCCGCCTGCTGGAAGCGGCGCGCGGCGCCGCCGAGAAGGCGGGCACGCCCGCCGCGCAGGTCGAGCTGGCGGCCTTCGCCATGGTGGCCTGGATCGACGAAGTCCTTGCGCGCCATCCCGGCGCCAACGGCACGCCGCCGCTGCAGGTGCAGCTCTTCAACTCGAACAACGCGCACAGCGAGTTCTTCCATCACCTCTCGGCCCTGGGCGCCGAGGACGATGCGGTGCGCGAGGTGTATTGGCACTCTCTGGTGCTGGGCTTCAAGGGCCAGTACTACTTCGAGGACGGCGACCGGGGCGAGCTCGGCAAGCTGAAGGACCTGCACGGCCGCCAGCTGGCGCTGCGCCCCGCGCCACCCGGCAGCCTGGCGCAGGAGCGCATCACGCCGCAGCCCTACGGCGTGCCCGACCCGCGCGGCCCCAACGACACGCGCCGGCGCGACCGCACCCTGTTGCGCAGCAGCGCCGCGCTGGCGCTGATGCTGCCCCTGCTCTACCTGCTGTGGCTCTGGTCCACCGGGCCGCCGCCCGTCGCCACCGGACTGGGCCAGCGCATCGAGCAGCACCTGCAGACCTTTGCCTGCGCCGACCTCAGCGCCTCCGTGGACGCGCAGGGCCGCACCCGCGTGAGCGGCTTCGTCTCCCTGCCCGACGACCTGCCGCGCGTCGAGCGCGAGGTCGGCGCCATGCCCGGCGTGCAGGCGCCGCAGTTCGACGTCGGCCTGCGCGTGTGGCCGCACTGCGAGGTGTTCGCCATCCTCAAGCCCTACCAGACGCGCAACCGCGAGAAGGCCTACGGGCTCGACGTGGACGCGCCTTCGGCCCGTGAGGGCAAGCTGCGCGAGGGCGACAGCGTGCGCGTGCAGGTGATCGCGCCGCGCCACGACAGCTACATCTGGGTCGACTACTACACCGCCGACGGCTCGGTGATGCACCTCAACGCCGGGCACACGCCGGTGCCGCTGCGCGCCGGCGAAGCGCTGGAGATGGGCCGGGACATTCCGTCGAGCTGGCTGGTCAGCCCGCCCTTCGGCAGCGTGCTCATCACCGTGCTGTCGTCGCCGGTGCCCTTTGCCGAGGCCGCCGACCGGCCGCCCTTCGAGCTCGCCTCGGCCTACCTGCTGCGCCTGCGCGAGGCGCTCGCGGCCAGCAAGAACAGCGAGCGGCTGATCGCGGACTTCGTGTTCCTGGAAACCGTGTCGCGCTGACATGACCGCCCTGCTGTCGCCTGCCCACCGCTTCTGGCTGCTGCTGTCGCTGTGCCTGATCGGCTTCGGCCTGCTGTATGCGGTGGTGCGCGACGCGGGCTGCGGCGCGCGGCGCCGTGTGCTGCTCAAGCGCATCGCGGCGCTCGGTGTGCCGTCCTCTGGCGCCGACGAGAGCGCCGTCCAAGCACTGCGCGACGCCATGGCGCAGGCCCGGCAGGCGTTGCGGCGCGCACCGCGCGCGCCACGCCTGCCGGGCGCGAAAGCCGACGTGCCGGTGCCGTGGTTCCTGTTCTTCGGCGATGCGGCGGCCAACCTGCAGGGCCTGCTGGCAACCGCGCACGGCGAATGCGTGCCCGCACCGGACCCCACGGCCGATGGCGCGCCCTTCGACGGAACGTGGTGGCGCTGGTGGCTGACCGGGGCGACCGTGGCCATCGAAGTGCACCCCGGCGCCGTCGGCGACACGGCCGGCACGCCGCCGCTGCGCGGCCTGTGGCTGCAGTCGCTGCTCGCGCTGGCCGAGCGGCGCGACCGGCTGCCGGTCAACGGCCTGGTGGTGTGCGTGGCGGCGGGCGAGCTGCTGCACGACGACGGCGCGACGCTGAAGTCGCTGGCCGCGCGCACGCGCCGCCTGCTCGACGAGACCGGCGACACGCTGCGCCTGCAACTGCCCACCTACCTCGTCGTGACCGGGCTCGAGCAGCTCACCGGCTATGCCGCGGTGCGCGGCGCGCTGCCGCCCGAGGTGCTGTCGCAGGTGCTGGGCCACCGGTTGACCGACGCCTCCGCGTTCATCGAGACACCGGCGGGCGAACGCTTCGACGCCGTGTTCGATCCGCTCTCGGAGCGGCTGCATGCGCTGCGCGCAGCGCTGCTGCGCGAGCAGCCGGGTGCCGCGGGCCGGCTGGCAGCGCATGAATTCGTGGAGGCTGTGCGCGCGCTGCAGCCCGGCTTGCGCCAGTTCGCGCAGGTGCTGTTCGAACACCACGGCAAGGGCTCGCGCGCGCCGCGCTGGCGCGGGCTGTACCTCACGGCCTGCGCGTCGCAAGCCACCGGCGGTGCGTTCGTGCACGACCTGTTCGCGCACTTCCTGCCCGCCGACCAGCCGCTAGTGCGGCCGGGGCGTGCGTCGTCGGCAGTGCCACCGTGAAGCGCCCTGCGCCCGAGGGGGGCTATTTGGTTTCGATGCGCATCTGGCGCGCGCCGAAGTTCACGTCCAGCGATTGCGCCTTGCCCGTGGTCACGGGGCGCACCTCGCGCCAGCGCGCGCGGTCCAGGTCGCGGTAGGCCGCCATCACGCCGATGGACTTGGCATCGGGCGGCAGGTTGAAGTCGAGCTTTTTGCTTTCACCGGGGCGCAGCAGCACTTCTTCGCGCTGCACGAGTTCGGCGCCGAGCGTGGCCTGGTCCTTCTCGAACAGCGAGAAGAAGTCGGCACCCTCGAACGGGCCTGGCGACTTCATGGCGTACACGCGCACCGTGAGCGGCGATGCGCGCCCGCGCGCGTCGGGGTTGGCATCGGCTCCGGCCGTGAGCGTGACGGCCACCGTGGTGACCACCGGCTTGGCCGCGCAGCCCGCCAGCGAAAGACCCGCTGCAGCAAGGCCAAGAACGGCGATGCGGCGTCGCGTGGGAGCGGAAGGGAGGCCTTCATAGGACGAATGGTGTGTACCCAGCGTGCGCATGCTATTCCCTTCGTTGCATTGACCGGTTCAGGTGCTTCTTTGATTATCACCAGCGAACTCGAACAGGCAACATGCTGACCCCAGAACTTGCAGCCACACTGCGCGCGCCCATCGGCGAGGCCGCGCCGTGCGGCGACGATCTCGAATACGACGCGGACTTCATGGCGCTCGTCGCAGCCGCGCAGGGCAAGGCCGAGCAGCAGTTCGGCGACACCGTGATCCCCGCCGTCGAACCCGACTGGCGCGACGTCGGCGAGCGGGCCGAAGGCATCCTGCGGCGCAGCAAGGACGTGCGCGCCGCCGTGCTGCTGCTGCGTGCCTGCGCGCACCTGCAGGGCGTGAGCGGCTTCGCCGCCGGGCTGCAGCTGCTCGACGGATTGCTCGACACCTTCTGGGACGGCATACATCCAAAGCTCGATGCCGACGACGGCAACGACCCGACGATGCGCCTGAACGCACTCGCGCCGCTGACCGACGAGGCCATGGGCCTGCGCGACCTGTACGAGGCACAGGTCGGCATGGCGCGCGGCGTGGGGCCGGTGCGCGTGCGCGACATCGCCATTGCCCACAACACGCTCACCGCCGTCGGCGGCGAGGCCACCTACTCGACGGCGCAGGTGCAGGGCGGCCTGGAAACCATCCAGGCCGAGCGGCCCGAAGCCATCCGCGCCGCCGCCGACGTGGCCGGGCTGGTCGACCGGCTGCAGAAGCTCATCGTCGAGCGCACCGGCCGGGCCGACGTGGTCGACCTCGATCCGCTGCGCGCCATCGCCCGCGTGCTGAACAAGGCCTGCGCCGCCGCGAGCGGTGCACCGGCCGATGCGGCGGCGGACAGCGCCGCCCTGGACGGTGCCGACCCGCAGGCCGCAGGCGCTTCGTCGCCGCGTGCCGCGGCGCGCGGCGAGATCCAGAACCGCCAGGACGCCGTGCAGATGCTCGACCGCGTGATCCGCTACCTCGAGCAGGCCGAGCCCGGCAACCCCGCGCCGCTCCTGATCGAGCGCGCCAAGAAGCTCATCGGCGTGAGCTTCCTCGAGATCATGGCCAACCTCGCGCCGAACGCGATGGACACCATCGAAACGGTCACGGGCCGCCGCCCGTCCGACTGAGCACGCCCTCCCACGCCTTCCACACCCGCCCCTCATTCACATCGCAAGGAGCATCTCCATGGCCAAGAGCAGTCAGAAATTCATCGCCCGCAACCGGGCGCCCCGGGTCCAGATCGAATACGACGTGGAGCTCTACGGGGCCGAGAAGAAGGTGCAGCTGCCCTTCGTGATGGGCGTGCTGGCCGACCTGTCGGGCAAGCCCGCCGACCCGCTCGCGGCGGTGGCCGAGCGCAAGTTCCTGGAGATCGACGTCGATAACTTCGACTCGCGCATGAAGGCCATGAAGCCGCGCGCCGCGTTCGCGGTGGAGAACTCGCTCACCGGCGAAGGCGACCTGAAGGTCGAGCTCACCTTCGAGAACATGGAAGACTTTTCGCCCGCCGCCGTGGCCCGCAAGGTGGGTGCGCTGAACAAGCTGCTCGAGGCGCGCACGCAGCTGTCCAACCTGGTGACCTACATGGACGGCAAGGGCGGCGCCGAAGACCTGCTGGCCAAGGTGCTCGAAGACCCGGCCCTGCTGCAGACGCTGGCCGCGAGCAAGAAGCCCGAAGACGGCGCCGCCCCCGCCGCCTGAACCCTGTTGCGCCCCACCCCATTCGCCTGAACCACCGGTACACGAGGAGTAACCCACCATGGCCGAAGCACTCGAACAGAGCGCGCTGAAAGATGTCGCGTATGCGGGCAGCGACTTTTCGTCGCTGCTGCAAAAGGAATTCAAGCCGCGCAGCGACGAAGCCAAGAGCGCCGTCGAAGCCGCGGTGCTCACGCTGGCGCAGCAGGCGCTGAGCAACAGCACCGTCATCGGCAAGGACGTGACCAAGTCGATCCAGGCCATGATCGCCGCGATCGACGCCAAGCTCACCGACCAGGTGAACAAGATCATTCACCACCCCGACTACCAGAAGCTCGAGAGTGCGTGGCGCGGCCTGCACTACATGGTGAACAACACCGAGACCGACGAGCACCTGAAGATCCGCGTGATGGACATCTCCAAGGTGGACCTGGCCAAGAACCTCAAGAAGTTCAAGGGCGCGGCCTGGGACCAGAGCCCGATGTTCAAGAAGATCTACGAGCAGGAGTACGGCCAGTTCGGCGGCGAGCCCTTCGGCGCGCTGGTGGGCGACTACCACTTCGACCAGAGCCCGCCCGACGTGGAGTTGCTCGGCGAGATGGCCAAGATCGCCGCCTCGGCGCATGCGCCCTTCATCACCGGCGCGAGCCCCAACCTGATGCAGATGGAGTCGTGGCAGGAGCTCGCCAACCCGCGCGACCTGACCAAGATCTTCCTCACGCCCGAGTACGCCGGCTGGCGGTCGCTGCGCGAATCGGACGACGCCAAGTACCTGGGCCTGTGCATGCCGCGCTTCCTGGCGCGCACGCCCTACGGCGCCAACACCAACCCGGTGGAGGAGTTCGACTTCGAGGAAGACACCGCCGGCGCCGACCACAGCAAGTACGCCTGGGCCAACGCGGCCTACGCCATGGCCACCAACATCAACCGCTCGTACAAGCTGTACGGCTGGGGTTCGCGCATTCGCGGCATCGAGTCGGGCGGCGCGGTGGAGAACCTGCCGCTGCACACCTTCCCGAGCGACGACGGCGGCGTCGACCAGAAGTGCCCCACCGAGATCGCCATCAGCGACCGGCGCGAAGCCGAGCTGTCCAAAGCCGGGCTGCTCTCGCTCATTCACCGCAAGAACTCCGACTTCGCGGCCTTCATCGGCGCGCAGTCGCTGCACAAGCCGGCCGAGTACGACGACCCCGACGCCACCGCCAACGCCAACCTGGCCGCGCGCCTGCCCTACCTGTTCGCCTGCAACCGCTTTGCGCACTACCTCAAGTGCATCGTGCGCGACAAGGTCGGCAGCTTCAAGGAGCGCGAGGAAATGCAGCGCTGGCTGAACAAATGGATCATGAATTACGTGGACGGCGACCCCGTCAACTCGTCGGAAACCACCAAGGCGCAAAAGCCCCTGGCCGCCGCCGAGGTGGTGGTGGAAGAGGTCGAGGGCAACCCCGGCTACTACACCTCCAAGTTCTTTTTGCGCCCGCACTACCAGCTCGAAGGCCTCACGGTGTCGCTGCGGCTGGTGTCCAAGCTGCCGTCGGCCAAGGGCGGCAAGTAGGCGCTGTCCGCACCGCACACGGGCCGCATCTTTTTTGTGAAAGACACGCCGCACCGCCTTTGAAACCCGCCCGGCGTCTTCGTTCTAGAAGCAGCCGGGCGACGGGCTTCACGAGGCTCCCGCCGGCAAGGAATTCGAGGATGGGCCTCGAAGCGCATTTTCAGCAACCCCGGCCGCATCGCAAGGCCACCCAGGAGAAGCAACATGATCGACTGCCATTTCAAGATCGACGGCGTCAAGGGCGAAGCCGCGCACAAGGACCACAAGGAAGAGATCGAGCTCATGAGCTGGAGCTGGAACGTGCACAACGCCACCTGCACGGTCGGCGGCGGCTCGTCGGTCGGCAAGGGCTCGCCGGGCATGGTCACCCTGACCAAGAAGTTCGACAGCTCCTCGCCCACGCTGGCCAAGGCCTGCGCCAACGGCAAGCACTTCGACAAGGCCACGCTCGTGATGGCCAAGTCCGGCGAAGGCCAGCAGACCTTCATGACGGTGACCTTCAAGGAAGTGCGCATCGCCGACTTCAACGTGAGCGCGGCGCAGGGCGGCGAAGTGCACGAGAGCGTGGCCGTGTCCTACGGCGACATCGAGATCGCCTACAAGCCGCAGAAGCCCGACGGCACGATGGGCGGGGACATCAAGTTCGGCTGGGATACGCGCTCGACCGAAACGCGCTGATCGCGCCGGCACGCCATGGCCGATATCTCGCCAGCCATCGCCACGCTGATGACGGTGCTGAAGGACGAGTTCCCGAACGTCAAGCTGGACGCCGGCAACAACATCCAGCCCGGAACGCGGCACACCTCGGGCATCGCGCTGGACATCATGCTGAACTACAAGAGGGACGCCGACGCGCGCATCGGGCGGCGCATCATGGCCGGGCTGGTGAAGAACTTCGAGGCCATGCAGTGGTCGGCGTTCATCTTCACCGTGCGCAACCCGAACACCGGCTCGCCGGTGCATTTCTGGGTGCGCGGCGCCGACGCCACCGGCTACGGCGGGCGCAAGCTGCAGGCCGGCAACTACAGCGCCGACACCCGGCACGAAGACCACATCCACATCGACTGGGTGAACTTCAGCATGAAGAACACCGGCGCCGAGTACACCGTCAACCCCTACCAGCAGTCGGGCGCGTCGAAGCTCGCGGGCTTCGATGCCGCGCTCGGCATCTTCCTGCGGACGGCCAGCGACGCGGAGGTCGACGCCATCCTGGACACCATGTTCGCGAACCTGCCGGTGAGCGCCCCGAAGACGCCCACGCCCGAGTGGGCGCGCGGCTGGTGGCAGGTGCAGCAGGAGGGGCAGGTTTACTACTACTTCATCGACGCGCAGAGCGGCGCGAGCTGGACCTACACACGGCCCATGACGCCCGCCACGCCCATGAGCAACCGCCAGAACGGCGGCGCCTGCACCTTCACCGGCAGCGACGGGCTGAAGATCAACTGGACGCCGCTCACCTCCAACGTGGCGACGGTGGAGACCTTCAAGGGCTCGGGCAGCGCGATGACGGGCAGCTCCAACCGCGGCGGCGCGCTCACTGCGCAGAAGGTCTGACCCCATGAGCAACACAGGCATGACGGCATTCTGTGGAACCGACGGCTGCAGGCAATTCGACAGCCTCGGCAGTTCCACCGGCACCGTGCTGGGGCTGAGCGCCCCGGTCGGCTCGGCGGCGCGTTGCCGCAACACGGCACCCGACGTGCGCAAGGTGCAGGAGGCGCTCAATCGCTTCACGCCCCTGGAAGGCGGCCCCGGCCCCGCGCTGGTCGTGGACGGAAAGTTCGGCCCGCTCACGCTGAAGGGCGTCACCGGTTTCCAGAAAAAGCACTTCGGCCTCGAAGGCGCCGACGGCGTGATCGATCCGGGCAAGCGGACCGACAAGGCCCTGTGCGGCGCCGCGGGCACCTATGCCGACCTGCCCGCCGAAATGCAGAAGCACCGCGCACGCGCCATGCACATCATCAACCTGGCACGGATGTCGGTCGACCGGGCACGCTACTTCAAGACCGGCAAGCCCAACACCTGGGACATCGGCAAGTCCGACTGGGACAAGGCCGCGAAGCACTTCCAGATCGACAAGTTCCCCGGTGCCAGCGGCTGGAGCACCGCCCTGGGCTTCGTGGACAGCATCTACCTGAACATGCAGACGGCGCTCGGGTACGTTCCGCGCGGGCTGGTGCTGGCGACGGACGAGCCGGTCACAAGCAACGAGGGCGCCTACGCCTTCACTTTCGCCGGCGGCTACGACCTGTCGCAACGCAACCAGAGCTGGAACGGCATCCCCCGGGGCAGCATCTACCTGTGCGCCCGCATGCAGAACCTCGACGCCGACGCCTTTTCCTACGTGCTGATCCACGAGACGGCGCACTACGTCGGCCCGGTCGCGCAAACGCAGAACAGCGTCACCGACTACGCCTACGCGCACCGCAAGGACGGTAAGTACCAGAAGCTGCTGCCCTGGCAACGCACGCACAACGCCGACTGCTATGCGCAGCACGCCTTCGACGCGGCCGGCATCCCGTTCGACCTGAACGCGCACCTGCTGGTGAGCGCCTAGCGGCCGCGCCGCCACCTGAAGGCGTTCAGGCGATCGGCGTCGGCTCGGCCACCGGCTCCATCAGCCGCGTCTCCTCGGCGTCCTCTTCGATCACCCACAGCGTGAGCGCGGTGTAGTTGTCGTAGCCAGGCTTGGCGTTGGCCCTGACCTGCGCGTCGAGCAGTTCGGTCCACTGGCTGGGGGTGCGCGAGGCATGCAGCGTGTCGATCAGGCACTCGTCGCCCAGCGGCTCCCACACGCCGTCGCTGCACAGCAGCAGCACGTCGCCCGGCAGCAGGCGCATGCGGTCCGACACGGCGATGTCGGGCGCCTCTTCCACCGAGCCGAGCGCCGACAGCAGCATGTTGCGCTGCGGATGCAGGCGCGCGCCCTCTTCGTCGAGCATGCCGCCGGCCACCATCTGCTGCACCAGGCTGTGGTCGGTGGTGCGCGCCACGATGGCGCCGCCGCGAAACAGGTAGGCCCGGCTGTCGCCGCTGTGCACCCAGGCCAGCGACTGGCTCTGCAGGTCGATGGCCGCGAACACCAGGGTCGAGCGCATGCCCGCGAGCTTGCCGCCCTCGGCCTGGCGCGCCACCACGTCGAGGTTGGCCTGCTCCGCCAGCCGGCGCAGCGTGGGCTCGTCGAGCCCCGGCGCGGCCGCAAAGCCCGCCAGCACGCTGGCGCGCGCGGTGGCCGCGGCCACGTCGCCGCCGCCATGGCCGCCCGCGCCGTCGGCCACCAGGCAGGCGACATGGCGCTCGTCGTGCCAATGGCCGTGCACGTCCTCGTTGTAGCTGCGCCCGCCCTGCCGGGAGAGCGTGACGATTTCGATTTCCAAGCGGGTGCCTCGCTTCAGCTGTGGGGGTTGCCGTTGTCGTTGTGCTTCAGGCGCGCCATCTGCTCTTCGTAGGCCTGCAGGAAGGCCTTGCCGAAGAGGTTGTGGAAGTCGTCCTCGGCCTCGCTCGCGATGCCGCCGTACAGCGACACGAACTGGTCCCAGAGCCGGGCCTTGCGGTTGGCGCTGAACAGGGCGTCGAGCGCGGTCTTCGCGCTGATCTTCTTCTCCAGCTCCGCTGGCTCGAAGCGGCCGATGACATGGGCCAGCGCCGCGCGCATGCCCACCATCACGCCGAACTGGTGCGCGCGCAGGTCGTCGAAGGCGTCGCGCATCGCGGCCTCGGGCGGCATGAAGCCGCGCACGCCGGGGCCCAGCAGGTGCGCGAGCGCCACCTCGACCGTGGGCGAGAACTTCAGCGGGTTGTTGGCCTGCGCCGCGATCATGGTGACCTCGGCGCGCACCTCGCGCTTGAACTCCTGGCGCGTGAGCAGCAGCTGCAGCGTGCCTTCGGTGGCGCTGCGCAGCATGGCGCCGACGCGCTCCATCAGCCCGGGCGTGAGCATCGTGGGCGGCTGGTGCGTGCTGGCGAGGCCGCGCAGGAAGGCCGCGAGCAGTTCGTCGTCGGTGGCGGTGCGATCGGCGGGCGGCGCGGCCGGGCGCTGAACCGGCGGCGGTGGCGCAACGTAGACAGCAGGAGGTGGGGAAGGAGGTGGGGAAGAAGGTGGCCGTGGCGACTCGACGGCCTTGGCCGGACCCTCGGGGCCGACGATGCGGATCGGCTGGCCGGTCATGTCGTCGAACTGCGCGACAGCCTGAGCGGGCGTGGGAGGCGTGGTCGGCGTGATGGCCTTCGGCGGGTTGAAGCCGAACTGGTCGATCGGCAGATGGTCGGCGCGCGGCGCCGGCGTGGCGTGCGCCGCGCGCTGCAGCGCGGCCAGCGGGTCGGCGGCGGAGGCGGTGTTGGGCTGCAGCAGCGGATCGGCCAGCGGCGACAGCGCGAGCGGATCGCCGCCTATGCCGCCACCGGCACCACCACCGCCCATGCCGCCGAAGAGATCGTCGATGCCCGCGGCCTTGCCGTGCGCGGGCGGTGCGCCGAGGTCGGAGAAATCGTCGAGTGCGACGGCGCCAGGCGGAGGCCTGGAAGAGGCCTCCGGCCCGAGCAGGTTCGCGAACGGGTCGACCTTGTCGGCCTGCGCATTGCGCGAGCCGCTGGCCATCGGGTCGGGGAACAGCAGCGCGTCTGCGTTCTGCTGTGCGGCCCGCGCGGCGGACGGTGCCGAGGCAGGCGCCGCGATCGGCGATGGCGGCGACCCCAGGCCCGCCAGCAGGTCGGCAAAGGGATCGTCGCTGGACGGCGCCCCTGCGGGCCCGCCCAGTACCGTGTTCGGAATCGCCGGCGCGGGGCCCGCGGCTGCCGCGAGCGCCTGCACGCGCACCGCGAGTTCGAAGCTGCCGACCACCAGCCGCGCGCCGTCGGCCAGCGCGGCTTCCTTGCCCGAGCCCAGCGGCACGCCGTTGCACTGCATCGCGTTGCTGCCGCGGTCGATCACGAAGTACTGGCCGCCCCGGCACAGCACCTGCGCATGCACGCGCGACACGGTGCGGTCGGGATCGTCGAGCACCAGCGTGTTGGTGTCGGCGCGCCCGATGGTGCCGCCGTCGGGCCCGAAGTCCGCGGCGATGGATTGCCCCGCCGGAGCGCCTTGCCGGGTGATGACAGCGATATGGATCATGAATCGGCCCCTGTGGCTCGGCGCGAGCGAAAAATCTCACGAGGAGTATTCATTCCGGGGGGCGGGTTGGCAATCTCGCCGTAAGAGGTATGCCATGGGCCATGGGCGGGCGTGCACGCCATTCACGCCACCTTGTCGAGCCACCGGCGTTGCCGCCAGGCCGGCGCGCCGGTCGCAAAGAGCGGCGCCTGCGGCACGCCCAGCGACAGGTGCAGCGCCGCCGCCACGCGCTGGCGCTGGAAGCCGCTGCGCAGCACGCCGACGCAGGAGTCCGCCGATACCGGCGCCCCCATGAAGGAGCGCGTGCCCTGCAAGAAGCGCGGCTGGTTCGCCTGCCACCAGCTGTGGATCCTCGGTGCGTCGGGCCACGGCAGCGCGATGTCTTGCGGCAGCTCGACGTTCTCGTCGTCGGGGTCGTCGGTGGGTCCGTCCTCGAAGTCGTCGGGTGGGGGAATCTCCATCTGCTCGCCGTTGAAATCCGCGCCCGTGATCGTGGCAAAGGCTTCGCCCGCGATGCGCGCCACGGCCGGCTGCGCCATCTGCTCGATCAGCCACGGCACATAGCGTGCATCGCCGATGAAGCCTGCGCCCAGGATGCGCAGGCGTTGCGCATCGGGCAGTCCGGCAGCGGCCAGCAACAGCTCGTGCCCGGCGGCCACGTCCATCGCCTGCAGCGCCAGCTGGAACGCGCGCGGCTGCCGCGGGCCGGCCTGGAGCGCGAATGCGGCGAGCGTTTCGAGGGCCTGCGCCCGGTCGCCCAGCAGCACGGCCGACCACGCGGCCCAGAAACGCAGTTCGGCCTTGACCTCGCCAAGCACGGCCTGCGCGGCGGGCAACAGGTCGATCCGGCCCAGCTCGCCTGCAGCGCGCAGCGCGCGGATGCGCACGCTGTCGGGCGCGGCGACGACCAGCTCGTCGAGCACCGGGCCGGGGTCGCGGCGGTGCAGGGCGCAGGCAGCCACGCCGAGCTTGCGCTTCAGCGGCGAAGGATCGTCGAGCAGCGCCTTGACGCGGCCGCCGAGGTGTTGCGGCTCGACCCAGCCGAGGGCGGAGATCAGGCCGGGCACGACCTCGGGCAGGTCCTTGGCGCGTGCGACCAGCGCGTCGAAGCGACCGTCGACGGCCTCGATGGCGAGCACGCCGGCCACGAAGAAATCTTCCGCGCCTTCGTTGTCGAGCATCGCCTGCGCCTGTGCCCAGCCTGCGTCGGCGGCCACTCTCAGTCCGTCGATGTGCGCGGACAGACGTTCGTCGAGGTCGGCCAGCTGGGGCGGCCCGTAGTTGGGCGCGTGCACGGCGCTGCTGCGCTGCAGCCAGAGAAAACCGGCCTCGTCGGCATGCTCCTCCACCATCGAAGCCAGGGGCTGCGCGGATGATGCCGTCATGCGTCGCCTTGCGCAAAGCGATGCAGCCAGGCCTGCATCGACTCCTCGTCGAAGCCCAGGTAGGCCACCGTTCGCGGCCGCAGGGCGGGCGCGAACAACCCGTGAGCCCATCGATACAGGCCCAGGTCTTGCCGGCGGTTGACGTCGCCGAAGATCGGCAGCGGTTCCAGCGCCACCGACAGCCGCTCCTCGTCAATGCCGCCAATGCCGCCGATGCTTTCCACGCGCGCCCCGGTGCCGGCAAAGGCCGCGCGCAGCCGCGCCTCGCCGCCAACCTCCGCAAGCGCCCGCCGGCCGAGAAAATTGCACCAGTAGGCGCCCTTCACACCGGCACCCACCTCGAAGCAATCGACCAGCAACGCGGGAATGTCCATGCACCGGTAACGCCGGCACAGCCGCGCGATGCCCTGAAAGGCCACGATCTCTTCGGCGCTCTCGCGGCACACGAACGCAGGCGCGACGTAGCCGCTGGCGAGCGGCAGCGCGCGAGCCCATCGGCCCGCGAATTCGAAAATGTCGAACAGGCCGTTTTCGTCCATGTCCTCCAGCGAGAAAGTGAAGCGCAGGCCGCAGGCCGTGTGCGGCCAGCCGATGTTCGCCAGGTGCGCGCGGTCCATGCCGCAATAGGTCGCCGAGAAGCGAGGCGCCGCGACCGCGGAATCGACCAGCGTGAACTTCGGCGGCACCGCGGCGCGCACCACCCTGTCGTCGAGCAACGCGCGGAGGTCGGTGGCGTCGGCCTGGGCGAAGACATCGTCGTCGGGAAAGTGAACCGGCCGCCCGGCCATGAACCGCTGCGCGAAATCCAGCATCGCGGCCCCGGCCACGCCCGCATGCGACGCGTGCTCGTCGTCGAGAAAGTACGTGACCACCATGCCGGTGCGCAGCAGCTCGTTGCCGAAGCCGTCGGTCAGGTTCACCGCGATGTGTTCGAACGTTGCCATGGCATCACAGGAACGGCAGCCGGATGTTCAGCAACTGCGCGGCGACCCGCAGCGCGGAACTCGCGGCACCCGCAATCATCGCGTTGTGGGGCGACACCAGCCTCGCGACCACACGGAAAGTGGCCAGGTAGTCGGCGCCCTGGTTGCCGGACCAGCTCGGGTTGTTGGAGCCCGGTGGGCACGGGGCCTTGAAGTCGTACACGGCGCGCGCCGCCGCCACGCCCGACAACGGACCGGGCGCATGCAGCACCACGTCGGGCCGCACGGTGTTGGCCACCACCTGACCCGGGCTGCCCACGGCCTGTATCGCGCCCGGTCCGCCGCCGGCCGTGTTGCGAAACGACTGGTCCAGCGCCACCTGGTTCGAACGGCCCTGGCTTTCCATCGCCGCGGCAACGCAGGCCGAGGCGTCCTCGCCGATCTCGTCGCCACGCCGTTTGCGTGCACCCGGAGATTTGCAGAACTGCTTGTAGTCGGTCGGGCCGTTCCGGGCTTCCCAGTCGTCCGCCGCCTTGTTCATGCACTCCTGCAGGATGGCCTCGAAATCCGGCACGGCAATGGGCGGATTCAGGCAGCCCGACAGGTTGGCCGCGTTCTCCGCGTTGTGGAACATCTTGTCGCCGAGGCGGCAGGCGTTCTTGCCGTCCATTTTCACGTCGAAGGAGTAGAGGATCCACGTGGCCTCCTTCATGAACGTGCTCGACTTCACGCCGCCCGCCACGCCCGCGTTGTCGCCGTTGGAGAGCGAAAACCCGGAGCCTTTGTTGGCCGCCATCGCCTTGTCGCCCTTGACGGTGGTGGTGCCGTCCGACAAGGTGATCGAGTTGGCGATGTTCGGGTACGGCACGGGCACCGGCCCGCCCGGGCTCGGTGTCTTGCACACGTCCGGAAGGGTCGCGGTCGTGATGCCGGTGCTGAACTTGTGCACGAGCGACAGCGTGGTGCCGTTGACCTTGATGGTGACCGGCATGTGTCATTCCCCGTGCGCGTGATCAGCGCCGGCACGCATCAGCGCGGCGCCGCGCTCGCCCGATTCGGAGCTCGCCCACGTCACCGACAGCGGTCCGCGGCCGTAGCGTTTCAGCTGGCCGATGGCGGCCATCGACATGTGCAGCGGTGCGCCCGCCGCGCCCACGTCGCCCCAGCAATCGGCCGGCGCCACGAAGTCGGTGGCGGCGCGAAACCCGTCGCCGGTGCGCAGCACCGCAAAGCCGTACTCGTCGGCCCGGTAGGCTTCGCCGTTCATGTCGCAGAACACGTTGTCGACGCGCTCGCCGGGCGCAAGCGCATCGAGCGCCGAGCGCAGGGCCTGCGTCAGGCCCTCGCCGATGCACACGGTGTCGGTCTTGATGCGCTTGTCCTCGTGGCCGATGCCCACGGCCAGCACGTCGGCCATCGGCACGGCACCGCACTGCCGCATGAAACGCTCCGTGCCCACCAGCGCCGCGCTCGCGGCCTCGCCGGGAATGAAGCCCCACGCGTTGTTCAACGGACCGCCCCCGTGCAACTGGTCGCAGGCCTCGATCCATTCGAGCGTTTCGGGGGCCAGGTACGAGTCGACGGCGCAGACCATGCACGCATCGATCGATCCGGCGGCGCAACTCCTGGCCGCCGCATCGAGCGCGAGATAGCCGGCGGCATGCCCGGCCTCGAAGGCGAGCGCAGGGCCGAAGCAGCCCGGACAGTGTGCCTCGATGCGTGCCAGAAGCGCCTCGGCCAGCGCCGGCGGCCGCCCGGGCCGGTGCGGCGGCAAGGCGAGCGCCAGGCACGGGCGCCCCGTCGCATGCACTCCCGCCGCGACCCATGCGGCCATGGCTTCGTCGATGGCAGGCAGCAGCAGCGCGGCGCAGCGGTCCACACCTTCCACATCGATGCCGATCCACGGCGCACGGGCGATGCGCATCGGCTCGCCTGCCGTGTCGACCATGAAGGGATGCTCCGAAAACCCGCAAACGCCCGCGCGTGCGGCGGCCGCGCTCGCCCAGACGCTGCGCCCGACCGGTGTGCAGGCGCCAAAGCCGGCCACTTGCAGCGGCGGTGCATTGCGCGTGCTCATGGGGCCTCCAGCCCGACCGGGTGCGGCGACGCGTTGCCGCCGAAGCGCACGAGCCGCTTCTCGACGATGCGCGTCGACTGCAGCCTGTTGACCTTGGCGTGGCACGGCAACGCGCTGTGCCACACGAGCGAGACGCGCGGCATGTCCGGCTCGACGATCACCGTGTGCAGCTTCGGCCTTTGGTGCAGGCGGCGCTCGCCATCCGAGAAAAAACTTTCGAAACCGAGAATCACGCGCGGCAGATCGAAGCGCAGCAGCTCGCCGTGCGGCCACAGGTGGATCAGCACCACCGGTTCGCCCCCGACCAGAAACTGCGGCGTCTGCTGGTCCTCGGGCGCGCATTGGTAGTGGCGGTCGTCGAAGTCCAGCGGCAACAGCGGCTGCCGCTGCCGCTGCCAGCGGTCGTCGTACGTGCCCGCCAGTGCCGCGCGCGGCTGCCAGTGGGCGCGCAGCGGTCCGACGAGGGCAGGCACGGGGCGGTCGTCCCACCGGCGGATGCACTGGTCGGGGTACTCGATGTTGGGCAGCCGCAGGCCCTCGGTGTGCGACGCCTCCAGCGCGAAGCCGGTGCCTTCGGGGTTGCGAACATCCCACTGCGGGTCGGGCGTGTCGCGGGTCCACGGATCGATGCCGCCGTAGGCCCTCTCGCAAACCAGCGGCATGGCCGTGAACGGCACCGGCTGCGATGGCGAACCGCCGATCCACGCCCGGTCGCCGGTGATGCGCAACCGCTTTGCGACGGGCCCCACGCGCAGGCCCACGTCGAGCTGCGTCACCGCCCGGCCGCCGGGCGCATGCGCATGGCCCAGCAACACCACGTCGGTGGCGAGCTTGGTGCGCACGAGGTCCGTCTCGAGCACCGGGCCCGGCGCCGTCTCGACCGGCAACTGCACCGACGCCACACGCACCTCGCCGTCAGGGGCGACGTCGAAACTGCACTTCACCGCCACCAGCCAGATCTCCGCACCGTCGCGGTCGCGCACCCAGGTGCGTTCGGCGGCGTAGGGCGTGCGGTTGTCGAGCTGCCACATGACGGGCCTTCAATTGATGTCCACGTGCGCACCCCTGACCCGGTTCGCACCTCGCGATCGCGAGAGCACATAAGTGCCGTTGATCAACACCTTGCCCGCGCGCGTGAGCACGATGCTGGCGTCGCCGCAGCGCAGCTCGATGCGCTCGCGCGCCCGCAGCACGACGCGCTCGCCGTCGACGCTCGCTTGCATGTCGGACACGTCCTCGCGCCGCGCAGGTTGCACGCGCCCGACGATCACGGGGTGCCGCGGCTCGCCCTTTTCGAACGCGACCACCACGGCCGCACCGGTGTCGCGCTCGGCCAGCCCGACCGTCGACAGCGCCTGCACGGGTGCGATCGCATCGGCGAGCGTCACCATGAAGCGGCCCTGTTCGTCGAAGCCCGCGAAGGCCGCCAGCATCACGCCCTGTCCCGAAAGCCTCGACCAGGCCGCCGCGCCCGCCAGCACATCGCGCGCACTCTGCATGTCGGTGTCCTGCATGGTCAGTCCTCCCCCAGGTTGGCGCCCTTGATCTTGATCGAGCCCCCGGCCTTGAACGACGCGCTGCCGTCGGCCTTGATCGTGATCTTGGCCCCCTGGATGGTGATGCCGCTCGCGTTCATCACGATCTTGCTGCCACCCGCCTTGAGCATGATGGTCGGCGCCTCGACCATGCAGACGGCCCCGGCCTTGATCTTGATCGGCCCTTTCGATGTCTCGGCGATCACAGCGGCCGAGAGCTTGTGCGGCCCGCCCACGGTGATCGATTGCAGCGCGCCCACGTTCACCTTCTGGACGCCGCCCACGCTGACCATCTGCGCACCGCCCACGCTCACGGTCTGCACACCGCCCACGTTCACGGCCTCGCCAGCGCCCACGCTGTGCATGCGGCCCGCGCCCACCGAGTGCACCTCCGCCACCGAAATGGTGGTGGTCTGAACGCCGTTGACGGTGTGGCTGCGCCCGCCGGTGACCGTGACCGTCTCGCCGCCGTTCACGGTCTCGGTGCGATGGCCCGTGATGGTGACGGTCTCGGTGCCGCCCACGGTTTCCATGCGGTTCGAGCCCACCGAGACGGTCTGGTTCACGCCCACGTGCTGCTTCTGGTTGTTGCCCACGCTTTCCGCGTCGTCGACGTCAATGGTGTCGGTGCGGTTGTTGTGCACCGTGGTGGTCTGGTCGTGCTCCACCGTGGTGTTCATGTCGTACTGGCCGTGGAGGGTGACGCGCTCCTTGCCCGCGGTGTCGTCCATCGACAGCTCGTTGTAGCCCTTGCCCTTGTGCGTGTTCGACTTGATGCCGCTCACCACCGCACCGGCAGGCAGGCCGAAGGGCGCCATCGATTCGCCGTTGTAGAAGCGCCCGACGATGATGGGCTGGTCGGGGTCGCCGTCCAGAAAATCGACCACCACCTCCTGGCCGATGCGCGGGATGCTGATCGCACCCCATCCCTTGCCCGCCCAGGGGTGCGACACGCGCACCCAGCAGGAGCTGTTCTCGTCGTTCTTGCCGTAGCGGTCCCAGTGAAACTGCACCTTCACGCGGCCGTGCTCCTCGGTCCAGATCTGCTCGCCGCTGCGGCCCACCACGATGGCCGACTGCGGCCCGCGCATGGTCGCGCGCGGCGTGAGGCGCGGCGGGCGCCAAGGTACTTCCAGCGGCAGCGCGGTGATCAGGAAGGTGGTGGTGCCGGGCTGGCCGGCATGCAGCGCGGGGGTCCCGGAGATCAGGTCGTCGAGCATCTCGCCCAGGCCGTCGTTCACCGGATCGTCGGCCAGTGCCTCGTGCAGCACGCTGCCTACCGAGCGCCGCGCGTCGCCCCATGGCGCGCCTTCGTAGCCCGGATGGCTGGCCACGAAAGTGCAGGCGCCGATGACGTAGTCGCCGTTGCGCGTGCCGTCGGGGTCGCCCTCGAAGCTGAAGCTGGCGCCGGCCGCCACGTCGGGCCAGGAGGTGATCGCCCAGTGCCGCTGGCGGCGGCCGATCAGCTCGTCGAGCCGCACACGCGCCAGGTGGTCGGTGTCGTCACCCGAGGCGTAGCCGCCAGGAAACTCGAACACCTCCAGGTCCGACAGCTCGTGCGTGTCGGGGTCGCCCTTGTCCGCGCGCAGCTCCTTGCCGATGACCTTGAAGTCGCGGTCGCGCGAGGCGAACTTGCCGGGCTCGAACTGGCGCGCACTCACCCAGCGCGTGATCTCGTTGAAGCGCCCCTCGGAGGCGTCGATGCCCGCAAAGCGCAGCGTGCCGTTGGCTGGCAGCTTGCGGTGCGCCAGGTCGCTCGCGTCCGACAAGTGCATGGTGCCGGGGGCCTCGTGCGCGTCGAACCAGTAGTAGATGCCCTCTTCTTCCATCAGGCGCGAAAGGAACCGGTGGTCGCTCTCCTGGTACTGCACGCAGTAGCCGTGCGCGGGGTGCGCGCCGATCACGTCGCCCGACTTGATCTTCTTCAGACTGCGTATGGGACTGTCCTCGAACACGGCGTCCAGAACACCGAGCACGGCCTTGTCCTGCAGGATGCGCGAATTGACGCGCTTGGTCAGCAGCCAGAACCATGAGCGCAGGCCGATACGGTATTCGAAGTAGCGCCCGACCTTTCCGGCGCGCGTGAAGCGCACCGCGTGGCCCTGGCAATGCCGTTCGTGCCGGCCCTTGTCGGCGTCGGCAAAACCGATCACCACGTCGAAGGACCGGCCCAGGATGTCCTGGGCATCGATCTTCTCGTTGGCCGACAACACCGTGAGTTCGTAGGCCGACGGGCGCGCGAGCGCCTCGTGGCCCATGATGCGCCAGAACATGAGCTGCTCGCCGACGGGCGAGTCGCTGTGGATGCTGAATTCGTGGTCGGCCATGTGTGCAGGCGCGTGCCCCTCGTTGTACGGTTGTCCTCTTCCTCCACAGGCGGGCCTTGCAGCCTGCCGTTGTGTTGCGGGTGTGCCCCTAGGGCGCCAGCAGCACCACCAGCGGCTGGCTCGGCACGGTGCGCACGCCCGGGCAGTTGGTGCTGTTCTGCAGCGACACACTGGTGAGCCGCGTGGCGGGCATGCCGTTCCACAGCACCGTGAAGGCGCCCGTGAGATGGCGGCTCGGTCCCATCACGGTGCCCGAGGCCACGCCCAGCAGCACGCCGGGGTTGTCGCCGTTGGTCATCGGGATGCTGGTGCCCAGGTTGTGGGCCGGTGCGCCCATGACCAGGATCGTGGGGCAGTTGGGAATGGCCATCGGGCCCATCGCGATGTTGGGGTACGGCACCGGAATGGGCGACGGCGCGGCGGGCGTGATGCAGACATCGGGAAAGCCCATGTCGGTGCCCATCAGCTGGCAGTTGGCGAACATCTTCCTTGCTCCCGTGTGGCGTCGTGGCTTCAGCCGAAGTGGATCTGCGCGCCGCGCGCCTTGATGAGCTCGCGGCCGTTCACCAGCGCGTGCTCGCCCTCCAGGCGCAGCAACTGCTTCGCCTCGACCTCGACATGCGTGGCGGCCACGCGGTCGATGCCGTCGGTGGTGCGCAGGTAGTGCCGGCTGAAGTGCTGCACCCGGTCCATCACCGAGGACAGCACCGAGCCCACCAGCTGGATGCCGGTGCCGACCACGCTCAGTTGCCGGCCGACGAGCTCGGCGGTGTCGGCGCTCACGCGCAGCTGCCGCGCGTCGATGTCGAGCGCGCCGCCTTCCACGGCGATGCGCAGGTTGCCGGGGCAGCTCAGCACGTTGGCCGTTCCTTCCTCGCGCTGCAGCACGGCCATGACCCAGACCTCGTCGGGCGCGATGCGCAGGCAGGCCACGCTGTCGCCGGCGGCCGGTTCGAGCAGGCAGCTGGCCGCGCGCACGGCATGCAGGCGCAGCGCGCCGCTGGTGACGACGCTCTCTCCCGCCGCATCGAAGGCCAGGATGCCGACGCACCAGGTGCCGCCGATGGCTTCGGCGGGCTGGCGCTTTCGCCCGCGCGAGGACGCCGGGGCCGGCGTTGCCTTGCGTGGTGCCGTTCGTGGTGCTGTGGTGTCGTTCATGGCCAATCCCTTCGTGGTGCTTCGTTGTGTCTGGAGGCGTTCGCGTGTCATGCGGCCAGCGGCTGCCAGCGTTCGGCCGCCGCCAGCTCGGGGTCGCTCTCGATGGCGCGCGCGCGGTCGGTCATTTGCGCGTCTTCGGTGTTCGCGCCGTGCAGCACGGTGCGCTGCAGCGTGGCGCGCCGCAGGTCGGCGCGGCCGAGGTCGGCATGCCGGAAGTCGGCGTAGGTCAGGTCGGCACCCACCAGGTTGGCGCCCTGCAGCTTCGCGCCCGCGAAGTGCGTCTGGTAGAGGTCGCAGGCCGCGAAGTTGGCCTGCGGCAGCGCGGCGCCCGTGAACAGCGCCTGCCGCAGCCGCGCGCCCGAGAAGTCGGCGCCCCGGCCGGTGGCCTCGCAGAAGATGGCCGACGGGGCCACCGCCTTCACGAACTTCGCGCCCTCGAGCGTCGCGCCCTGGAAGTTGCACTGCCGCAGCACGATGCCGCTGAAGTCGGCCCCGCTCAGGTCGGCGGACGAGAACTGGCAGCCGTCGAGCGCCAGGCCCGCGAACGACATGCCCTTGAGCGAGGTCTTGAAGAACACGTTGCGCTGCATGCGCGCGCCGGTCCAGGTGAGGTGGGACAGGTCGCATTCGTTCACGGTGGTGTAGGGCCAGTCGGTGTCGTCCGCGCACACGTCGAGCAGCACCGACTGCGTGAACACCGCCGAGCCGAGCTGCGCGCCGCGCAGGTTGGCGTGTGCCAGGGTGCATTTGGCGAGCGTGGCCATGGTGAGCACGGCTTGCGCCAGTTGCGCATGCTGCAGGTCGCACTCGGTGAACACCGCGCCGTGCAGGTTGGCCTGGCGCAGATCGGCATGGTCGAGCCGGCAGCGGTTGAAGACCGCGCGGCGCAGGTTGGCGCCGGCCGCCAGCGCGCCGCGCAGGTCGCACTGGTCGAACACCGCCTCGCGCAGGTCGGCCCCGCGCAGGTCGGCTTCGGCGAAGCGCACGCGCGAGAACACGCCGCCACCCAGCGCCAGCCCGGCGAAGTGGCCCTGCCCCAGGTCGAGGCCCTCCAGCGTCTCGCCGACGCGCACCGCCAGGGCCAGCAGCGTCGGGGTCATGGGGCCGCCTGCTGTTCGGGGGTCAGGCGCGGCCAGGTGCGTGCGCGCGTCAGCAGCGCGCCGTCGAACCGGGTGTCGCCGTCGAGCCGCACGCGGCTCAGGTCGGCGCCGAAGAGGTTGCTGCGCCGCAGGTCGGCGCCGCGCAGGTCGGCCTTCTGCAGCACCGCGTCGCTGAAGTTCACGCCCGACAGCAGCGCGCCGGCGCAAGCGCTCATGCGCAGCAGCGCGCCCTTGGCACTGGCCAGGCGCAGGTCGGCGCCGTCCAGCCGCGCATCGCACAGGTTGGCGCCGTCGAGCACCGCGCGCACCAGCGTCGCGCCGCGCAGGTCGGCGCCGCCGAAGTTGAAGCGCCGCAGGTCGGCACCGCCCAGGTCCGCGTCGGCCAGGGTGGTGCCCTTCACGGTCACCGCACCGGCGCAGCGCGCCATCCGCAGGTTGGCGCCGGCCAGCTTGCAGGTGACGAAGGTCGCGCCTTCCAGCTTCGCGCCCTGCAGGTCCACGCCCGACAGGTCCGACTCGATGAAGTTGCACACCGACAGGTCGGCCGCGGGCCAGCGCATGCCGCGCAGGTCGAGCTTGTAGAAGGTCTGGCCCGCGAGCAACGCGCCTTCCCAGTCGGCCGGGCCCCAGGTGGTTTCGAGCAGGTTGGTGCCGGCGAACTTTGCGCGCCGCATCTGCGTGCCGGCCAGCGCGCAATGCATCAACACGGCCCCGGCGAAGTCGGCCTCGTCGAACACGCCGCGTGCGAGCGCGGCCTTGCCGAGGTTGGCCTTGCAGAACTTCGCACCGATGGCGATGGCGCCTTCGAGCTTGGCGTGCGCCAGCACCGCACCGCTGAAGTCCGCGCCCGAGAGGTTGGCGTTGCGAAAGTCCGCGCTCTCGAGCCACGCCCCATGAAAGTCGACCTCGCGCAGGTCGAGGCCCGAGAAGTCGGCGCCGGTGAAGTCGATGCCCGCGAAGAAGCGGATGCCCGCCGCGATGGCGCGCGGCATTTCCAGGCGCAGCGCGGCCGCCTCGGCCATGGCCATGGCAAAGGCGGGCGGCTGCATGTGCGCGGTCTCCAGGTAGCCCTGGCGGTGCGTGTCTTCCAGCTGCTGCAGCTTGGGCAGCAGCGGCGCCAGGTCGGGCGGGCGCGAGCCCACCGCAGCCTGCGCGCGCAGCGCGGCCAGGTGTTGGTCGGCCTTGTACAGCGGCGGGCCGCGGTGCTTGAGCGCGCCCAGGTCGATCTTTTGCTGTGCCGACATGGCGTAGGCCTTCTCCAGCACGGTGACGGCGTCTTCCACGGCGGCCCACTGCTGTGCCTGCATTTCCCTGGCCACCTTGTCGAGGTAGGCCGGCAGGGCGTCGCCCTGCGGCACCTCTTCGCGCGGCGGCATGCGAATGCCCAGTGCGTCGGGGTCTTGCCCCATGTCGCGGGCTTTCTGGCGCGCGAGCTCGACATCGACCTGCGCGCGGCGGCGTTGCGCCTCGCCCTGCAGGCCGGCCATGGCGAAGGGCGCCTTGGCGGCCTCGACGTCGGGGTCGGCGGTGCTCACGCCTTCGGGCAGCAGGTCGCTGTCGACGATGGCATACAGCGGCCCGGTCTTCGGGTCGGCGCGCTTGGCCGCAGCGTCGAGGTAGTGCCTGTCGGTGCGCGCCTGGCCGTTGCGCTCGACCGCGCCCATCAGGCTGAGCACGTCGCTGCCGTCGTCGGTGCCGACCTCGGCCAGGCCCTGGAAGATGGCGATGCAGCGCAGCGCATGCGGAAAGAACCACACGGTGGTCAGGCGCAGCGGCACCTCGCGCACCTTCGGCTCGGCACCTTCGACCCGGTAGCCGACGAACACGCGCGCCCGCAGGCCGGGCAGGCGCCCTTCGATGCGCGGCTGGTCGGGGTGCATGTGGTCGAAGGCGAAGCTCTCGTCGCCGGCCAGCGCGGCGCCCATCCATTGGTCGGCGGGCGCGAGGTTGAAGAAGCGCCAGTCGGTGTCGGGAGCGAAGCCCGGAGCGTGCTGCTTGAGGTACTCGGCGTCGTAGGTGCCGCGGTGCTGCGCGCGCTGCGGGTGCATGAGGTCGAGCGCGCCGAAGCCGGCCGGCACCACGGCCTGGTCGGGCCGCAGCAGCCGGTCGCCGGGCAGCTCGATGTTGGGCAGCCACGTGAGGCCGTCGCGCGCCTCGCGCCCCTTGCCCTGGGGGTTGGGCGCGAAGCCGGGGCCGCCGTAGGCCGCGGCCCAGCCGATCGGCATGGCGCTGAAGGGCTGCGGCGTGCTGGGCTGCGCGCCGCTCCAGTAGCGGTCGCCGAACACCAGCAGGGTCTTTTCCTGCGCGGCGAAGCGCGCGCGCACCGCGCAGGCGTTGGGCCGGTCCGCAGGCGGAAAGGCCTGGCCGTGCACCAGGAACTCGGGCGTGAGCTTGACCACGCCTTCGTCGATCAGCGGCTGCGCCATTTCCTTCGCAAGGAACGACCACATCGACTGCTCGGCCCACAGGCAGCCGCGCTCGCCCTGCGCGAAAGGCAGGTGCAGGTACGCGCTGATGCTGAGCCCGTAGCGCTTGCGGAACTCGATGGGCCGCGTGGAGAGGCCGAGTGCCTGGGGTTTGAGGATCTGCATGGCCTGGGTGTGCCCGTGGATTGCCTGCTAGGACGAACTGCCGTTGCCGCCGCTGGCGCCACCCGCGCCGCCGGAGCCACCCGCACCGCCACCGCCACCGCCATCGCTGCTGCCGCTGGCCCCGGCGCCGGCACTGGCGCCGCCTCCAGCGGGCGGTGGCGGCGGGGGAATGGCCGAGCCGTCGGCGTTGGTCGACGGCTCCTTGCCCAGCGTCTCTGCCGGCGTGTCGATGCCGAAGGTGGCCATGGCGCCCTCGCCCACGATCATGCCGACCGTGCCGAACAGCGAGTCCGAGCCGAACCGGCCGGCCGCCTGCCGCCCCCGCGTCACGCCGGCCAGGCTCGCGAGCCGGCCCGCGAGCCCCGGCAGGCCCTGGCCGGCCGCTTCCTGCGCGGCCTGGTCCAGCGCCGTGGCCGCGTCGGCGTACTGCTTCAGCGTGGCGGCAATGTCGGCGTCGGCACCGGCCGCGCCCACCACCGCGCCCAGGATGCCCGCCACGGCGGCCGCGTCACCCGCACCCGCGCCCACGCCCGGCGTGAAGGTGTGCAGGCCGGCCTGCTGCAGGTCGATGGCGAAGGACTTGATCTCGGGCGCCGCGCCGTTCAGCAGCTTCACGCCCAGCGAGTTCTCGATGGCCACGCCCACGAAGTTGGAGATGGAGATCGCCAGCGCGCTCTCGATGCTCATGCCCATGAATGTGGAGCGCGCGATGCCCAGGTTGGCCTCGCTGTTCATGCCGATGTAGCCGCTGGTGTTGGGCCCGAGGATGGTGGTGTTCGCCCCGACCGAGGTGGCGTCGATGCTGCCCACCGCCATCATCTCGATGCCGGTGTTGCTCATCATCTTGATCTTGTTGGCCATCAGCCCCAGCGGCCCGGTGGGCACGGTGATGTACTTGGAGCTGGCGCCCGTCACCAGCCAGTCGATGTGGCCGGCCTCGAAGCTCATCTTCGCGGCCTTGTACGTCAGGTTGCCGCTCACGGTGACGGTCTGGTTGCCGATCACGCTGCGGGTTTCGCCGGCGCGCGAGGTGTCCTTGCGCGCGCCGGTGACGTCGGTGGTGTGCGTGCCGGTCACCGTGAGCGTGTCGTTGCTGTCGACGAAGCTGTCGCGGTTGCCCACCACCTGGTTGTTCTGCTTGCCCTTGACCGTGTTCTTCTGGTCGACCGCCACCATGTTGGTGTCGTTGCGCGTCACCGTGCTCTTGCGGTCGCGGTCCACGTGGTTCGTCTGGTCGCGCTTGACGGTGATGCTCTGGTCGCGGTCCACCGTGGTGCCGTCGTCGCGCTCCACGCTGCGGCTCATGTCGAGCTCGGCGTGGATGACGATGTTCTCCTCGCCCTTCTTGTCCTCGAACATGATCTCGTTGTAGTTCGCGGGCCCGCCGCCGGGCGTGGAGCGGGTCTTGAAGCCGCTCTGCGTGGGCGACTTGTAGGGAATGGGCTGGTCGTCGTTGTAGACGCGGCCCACGATGACGGGCCGGTCGGGGTCGCCGTTCAGAAAGTCGACGATCACCTCCTGCCCGATGCGCGGAATGAAGTACCCGCCCCAGCCCTTGCCGCTCCAGGGTTGCGACACGCGCACCCAGCAGGTCGACTTTTCGTTGCTCTCGTCGTAGCGGTCCCAGTGAAAGTGCACCTTCACGCGGCCGTGGTCGTCCACGTGCAGTTCGTCGCCCTTGGGGCCGACCACGATGGCGGTCTGCGGGCCCGGCATGGTCACGCGCGGCGTGAGGCGCGGCGCGCGGAACAGGCGCTGCGCCGGCATCACGGTGAGCAGGAAGATGCTGACGCCGGTCTGCGCGGCGGCCAGCGCGGGCGTGGCGGCCATCAGCTCCTGCAGCACGGGCAGCGTGTCGGCGTTGACGGCGTCGTCGCGCAGCACGTCGGCCAGCGCGTCGTGCACCGACCGCGCCGCGGTGTTCGCGGCGCTCACGCCTTCGTAGCCGCGGTGGCTGGCCACGAAGGTGCATGCCGCGATGACATAGTCGCCGTTGCGCGTACCGTCGGGGTCGCCCTCGAACGTGAAGCCGCGACCGGCGGCAACGTCCGGCCAGGGCGTCACGGCCCAGTGGCGGTCGCGCCGCGCGTTGAGTTCGTCGCCGCGCAGCTTGGCGCGGGTTTCGGCGTCGTCGCCGCTGAAGTAGCCGCCGGGAAACTCGAACACTTCGAGGTTGGCCAGCTCGTGGTCGTCGGACGAATCGATGTCGGCGCCGAGCTTTTTCTTGATGGCCTTGAAGTCGCTGTCGCGCGAGGCATGCTTGCCGGTGTCGAACTGGCGTGCGCTCACCCAGCGCGAGATTTCATTGAAGCGCGGCTCGGCGGCGTTGGTGGCCATGTGGCGCAGGGTGTCGGCCGCGGGGAGCTTGTCGTGCGCGATGTCGCTGGCGTCCGACAGGTGCATGGTGCCGGGCGCATCGTGCGCGTCGAACCAGTAGTAGATGCCTTCGTCCTCGAGCAGGCGCGACAAAAATTGGTAGTCGCTTTCCTGGTGCTGCACGCAGTAGCGTCGTGGGTTGTGCGTACCGATGACGTTGTCGGCCCGGGTTTTCTTGAAGCGCTGGATGGGGCTGTCTTCGAACACGGCGTCGAGCACTTCGAGAATCTTCTTGTCCTGCAGGATGCGGGAGTTGACGCGCTTGGTGAGCAGCCAGAACCAGGAGCGCAGGGTGATTCGGTACTCGCAGTGCCGGCCCACGTGGCCCGTCCGCACGAAGCGCACGGCGTGGCCCTGGCAGTGCCGCTCGTGCGTACCGCCGTCTTCGTCCTTGAATTCGATGACGATGTCGAAGGCATGGCCAAGAATGTCCTTGGCGTCGAGTGCCTTGTTCTTCGACAGCACCGTGAGCTCGTAGGCAGACGCACGCGCCAGGGCCTCGTGGCCCACGATGCGCCAGAACATGAGCTCGTCCTTGGCGGGGGAATCGCTGTCTATGCGGAACTCGTTGTCGGCCATTGTTTTCTCATTTGCTGTGCTTCTTTGCGCTGCTGTTCTTTGATCTGCTGTTCAGGGCGTGTGCACAGGACGCCGGGTACTCCCCTCCGCGAATGTCCCCCGGGCTTCGCCCTCCTCCTTTATTTCGCTGCGGGGAGTACCCGACGCCCTGTTCACGAGACACGCTGTTGGTGCGTCCCGATCAACGACTGCTCTGAGCACTGAGCTCGCTGCTGGTGATCGGCGATCAACGACGGTTCTGAAGACGCTCACGTCGATGGGGTGCCTTGCGCAGCGAAATAAAGGAGGAGGGGCGCAGCCCCGGGGGACATTCGCGGAGCAAGGTACCCCGTCGGCGTGAGCGCGCCTCGAATGCCCCCTACAGCGACAAACAGGAAAACAGCAGTCCATGTCAGTCGAACGCGTAAGTGAAGTCTGCGTCCTTCACATCCAGCGCAACACGGCGAATCTCTCCACCGGAAGCCAGCCGCTGCAGGTACTCGACAGAGATCGTCGGCAACACCGTGTTGGTCAGGATCGCGTCGATCACGCGCCCCCCCGACTCCGGGTCCTGGCACCGCGCCACCACCTGGTCCACCACCGCCTCGCTGTAGTCGAACGGCACGCCATGGTTCGCCTCCACGCGCTTCTTGATGCGGCCCAACTGCAGCCGCACGATCTTCTTCATCATGTCCGGCGACAACGGGTAGTAGGGAATGGTGACGATGCGGCCCAGCAGCGCGGGCGGGAACACCTTCATGAGCGGTGCCTTCAGGGCGTCGGCCAACGCATTGGAGTCCGGCAGCAGCTCGGGGTCGCGGCACATGCTCATCACCAGCTCGCTGCCCGCGTTGGTGGTCAGCAGGATGATCGTGTTCTTGAAATCGATCATGCGGCCCTCGCCGTCTTCCATCCAGCCCTTGTCGAACACCTGGAAAAAAATCTCGTGCACGTCCGGGTGGGCCTTTTCCACCTCGTCGAGCAGCACCACGCTGTACGGGCGGCGGCGCACCGCCTCGGTCAGGATGCCACCCTCGCCGTAGCCCACATAGCCCGGCGGCGCGCCCTTGAGCGTGGAGACGGTGTGCGCCTCCTGGAACTCGCTCATGTTGATGGTGATGATGTTCTGCTCGCCGCCGTACAGCGCCTCGGCCAGCGCCAGCGCCGTTTCGGTCTTGCCCACGCCCGAGGTGCCGCACAGCATGAACACGCCGATGGGCTTTTGCGGGTTGTCCAGCCGCGCGCGAGAAGTCTGGATGCGCCGCGCAATCATCTCCAGCCCGTGCTTCTGGCCGATCACGCGCAGGTTGAGCGTGTCGGCGAGCTTCAACACCGCCTCGACTTCGTTCTTCACCATGCGTCCGACGGGAATGCCCGTCCAGTCGGCAACCACCGAGGCCACCGCCTGCTCGTCGACCGAGGGAAGAATCAGCGGGCTATCGCCCTGCACCGCCTGGATCTTCGCCTGCAGCGCATGCAGTTCAACCAGCAGCGCCGCCCGGTCTTCGCTCCCTCCCCCGCTGAGGGAGGGTTGGGGTGGGGGCACGACGGCGCTGGCATCGCCCTCGCCTTTCGCATCCACCGGCTTGCTCCCCTTGCGCAACAACGCACGCAACTCGAGCAACCGGTCGACCAGCCCCTTCTCTTCCTTCCACCGCACATTCAACGCATCGAGCTGCACATTCGATTCGGCCAGCAGCGCCACCACCTGCGCCGCGCGCTTGGTCACGTCGATGCCGATGGCCTCCTCGCGCCCGATGATCTCCTGCTCCACCGCGAGCCCCTCGATGCGCCGCATGCAGTCTTCCACCTCGGGCGGCGTGGCGTGCTGGCTCACGGCCACGCGCGCGCACGCCGTGTCGAGCAGGCTCACCGCCTTGTCGGGCAACTGCCGCGCGGGAATGTAGCGGTGGCTGAGCTTCACCGCGGCCTCGATGGCCTCGTCGAGCAGCTGCACGCGGTGGTGCTTCTCCAGCACGCTGGCCACGCCGCGCAGCATCAAGATCGCCTTCACCTCGTCGGGCTCGGGCACCTGCACCACCTGGAAGCGGCGGGTGAGCGCCGGGTCTTTCTCGATGTACTTCTTGTACTCGGCCCAGGTCGTGGCACCGATGGTGCGCAGGTTGCCGCGCGCCAAGGCGGGCTTCAGCAGGTTGGCCGCGTCGCCGGTGCCGGCAGCACCGCCCGCGCCCACCAGCGTGTGGATCTCGTCGATGAAAAGAATGATCGGTGTCGGCGAACTCTGCACCTCGTCGATCACCTGGCGCAGGCGCTGCTCGAACTCGCCCTTCATGCTCGCGCCGGCCTGCAGCAAGCCGATGTCCAGCGTGAGCAGCTTCACGTCCTTCAGCTGCGGCGGCACGTCGCCGCGCGCCAGGCGCTGCGCGAAGCCTTCCACCACCGCCGTCTTGCCGACGCCGGCCTCGCCGGTCAGCAGCGGGTTGTTCTGGCGGCGGCGCATGAGGATGTCGACGATCTGGCGGATCTCTTCGTCGCGCCCGGTCACCGGGTCCATCTCTCCCTTCTTCGCCTTTTCGGTGAGGTCGACCGCGAACTTCTTCAGCGCGTCGCCCTTGCCCATGGCAGCCGGCGCCATCGCGCCCGTGTCTTCGCCGGGGGCGCCTTGCCCCAAGCCGGTGCCGTCCTGCGCGCGCATCTGCGATTCGGGAGACGCATCGCAGATCCTGGCGAAGTTGTCGGCCAGGTCTTCGGCCTTGACCCGCTCGAACTGCTTCGACAGGTTGAACAGCGGGTTGCGCAGGCTCGGCGTCTTCAGCATGGCCACCACGATGTAGCCGGTGCGCACCTGCGCCTCGCCGAACTGCAGGGTGGCGTAGGTCCACGCGCGCTCGATGGCGTTCTCGATGTGCGGCGAGAAGTCGCTGATGGCGGTGGCGCCGCGCGGCAGGCGGTCGAGCGCGGCGGTCAGGTCCTTGGCGACGACCGACACGTCCAGGCCGTAGTGCTGGATCACGCGGTGCAGGTCGGAGTCTTGTGCCTGCAGCAGTTGGGCGAACCAGTGCTCCAGCTCCACGTAGGGGTTGCCCCGCATCTTGCAGAACACCGTGGCGCCTTCGATGGCCTTGTAGGCCAGCGAATTGAGTTTTCCGAACAGGGCGGCGCGGCTGATTTCACTCATGGAGGACTCCGTATCTCTTCTGGACGAATGACGCTGGGTGGATTGAAAGACGTGCTGAAAGACCGGGCCGCATCAACGCGCGCCCACCGGTTGGCTGCCGATGCGCACATCGGCCGCATCGCGGCTGCGCGCGCGCTCGCCGAGCCACGAGACCCAGCCCAGGCGCGGTGCATTGCCCCTGGCACTGCCCAGCCGCGTGGCGGGCACCTGGGCCTTTTCGAGCGCGAGCTCGGCGTCCCATTCGAGCTCGTCGCCCAGCAGCTGCTGCATCCAGCGCTGCAGCACGGGCCGTGCATCGCCCGTCGGCAGGAACATGCGGTACTGCGCGATGGTCAGCGGGCCCAGGTGCAGGCGCACGCGGTGCTGGCGGTCCCATGCGCGCGTGCCCAGCATCGCGCCCATGCCCATCGAGCGCGAGCTCTCGCCCTGCCCCAGCCGCGTGAGCTCTTCGGTGGGCAAGCGCATCCAGTGGCCGACCCAGCGCTCCAGCGTCACGGGCACGCCGAAGTAGCTGCACAGCACGCGCTCCACGCTCTCCACGTTGTGCACGCGGCGCGCGAGCCAGCCTGAAAAATGCAGGCGCGCGTCGTCATGGATCTCGTCGCGGTCGGTGCGCCCCGGCGTGCCGATGCCCACCAGCGCGCCCACCTGCAGCCGAAAGCGGTCTTCGCCCGGCCGGTCGAGCGCCACGGCCGGGCGCGACTGCGCCCAGGCGCGGTAGAAGTGCAGCGAGAAGCGGTGCGAGAAGCTGTCCAGAAAGGCCAGCCACGTCGGGTCGCCGTGGTTCAGGCTGCGCTCGCGAATGAAGTCGCTCAGGTGCACCGGCAGCGGCCCGTTGGGTCCGATGTAGCCGAAGAACTGCTGGCGCAGGCGCGGCGGCGAATGCGCGGTGGCGGGCTCGAAGCGGCTGAGGCTGGCAGGCGCGAAGGACAGCGACGGCTCCTGCCCTACGCGCACCGGCTCGGCACCGGGCAGCAGCGCGCGGCCCCAGCGCGGCGTGGTGGCGGCGACCGATTCCAACCGGCGCATCACCGCGAAGTAGTCGAAGGCCCACGGCTGCGCCGACCACGCGCGCAGCGCGGCATCGACCCTTGCGCGTACCGACTCCCCCGGGCTCGCCGCTTCGCGGACTTCGCCTCCCCCCTCGCAAGCGAGGGAGCGAGCGCCTTCGGGCGGCCGGGCGGCGCTCACAGAATCTGCCGCGTCCCGCACAGCGGTCTCCAGCGCATGGTCTCGCCCCGGCCCGCCACGCGCAGCACGGTCTCGACGAAATGGTTCACCTCGACATGGCGCGACAGAAAGCGCGCGAGCACGGCGCCGAACAGGAAGGCGCTGTGGCCGTGAAAGGCGTCCTTGTCGACCTCGAGCGTCACTTCGAGGCCGCGTCCGAAGGCGATCGGCCCTTTCAGCGGCAGCCGGCGCGCCACCGGCTTGCTCTTCACCGACAGCAGGCCGCGCACCTGGCCCTGGCGCATCTCGTCCGCATGCACCGCGTAGAGCATCAGCGTTTCGCGCAGCGCGGCGGCGCCCTGCTCGGGCGTGCTGTCGGACAGCGACAGGTAGTTGAGCGCGAGGTGGTCGACCACACGCCATCCGAGGCCCTGGCTCACCACCGGCGACACCGGCCGCGACGGCCCGCGCACCATGCGCACGCGCTGCACGGGGAAGGAGTCGACGCAGTCGAAGTCGTTCTCGCGGCCCAGCGGCATCAACAGCGGCAGGTCGCGGTTGGTGCACAGCGCGGTCACCGCCAGCTGCCGCAGCGTGGCCGCATAGGGCGCCTGCTGCGGATCGACGATCTGCATGTAGACCTCGGAGCCGATGTGGCTGCTGCGGTGGCCCTCGGTGCGCTGGCGGACCGACAGCATGCGCGGCTCGCGCGTGGTCGTGAAGTAGGCCGGGTGGCTGTTGCGGCTGCCGTGGAAGGCCGAATAGAAGGGCCGGAACGCCTGCTCCGCCGCGGTGGCGTCGGCGCCGGGCGCGCCGTGGCCGACGACCTCGGTGACGGTGTGCACCTCGAAGTCCTGCGGGCGCGTGCGGTCGGGCACCAGGTGGAACTGGCTCACGCCCTCGCTCAGCGGCACGCGGTCGAGCCGCTTGGTGAACAGGTTGACGGCCGGCACGCAGTGCAGCTGCACGTTGTCGGCGCTCACCAGCTTTTCGAGCGCCGCATCGCCGCGCGAGAACAGCAGCACGACTTCGACCTCGGTCACCGGCATCGCTGCGAGCAGTGCCTTCAGCCCGCCGACGCGCACGAACTGAAAGCGCTGGGGAAACGCGAAGTACTCCTGCAGCAGCCGAAAGCCCGAGAAGCCGGTGGCGGTGGTGGGCAGCAAGGCCTCGTCTTCCTCGAAGCCGACCGCGCCGATGGCGCTGGCCGGCAGGCTTCGGGCCGTGCCTTGCAATGCACCGCCGGGCGCGAGCGGCCGCACCAGCACGCCGACGGGCTGGCCCAGCGCGCATTCGTGCAGCTGCCAGGCCACGTCTTCCGCGCCGCTGAAATGCAGCACCAGGTCGTCCAGCGCGATCTGGCTGAAGTTCAGGCCCGCCGTTGCGCGCAGCGCGATGCGCAGGCCGCCGCGAATGGCGCGCGACTGCGGGTGCGTGTTCAGCGGCAGGTCGGGCGCGTAGGTGAAGTACTGCGCGCGCTGGATCTCCACGGGCCAGATGCGCAGCGCGCTCGCGGTGCGGAACTCGCAGTGCGTGTTCTGCCCCACCGCCTGGCGCGCGCGCAGGCCGCTGCCGCGCGGCAGCGTGGGGCCGGTCGCGAGGTTCGCGTCGTCGGGGTCGGGCACGAAGGACGCGACCACCATCGCCGGCGTGGGCGCGAGGAAGTGCGGGTAGACGATGTCCAGCAGGTGGCCCGTGAAGCGCGGGTACTCGGCGTCCAGCTTCAGGCCCACGCGCGCCGACAGGAATGCGGTGGCCTCGATGAGCCGCTCCACATACGGGTCGGCCACTTCCTGGCCTTCGATGCCCAGGCGGTGCGCGATCTTCGGGAACGCGCGCGCGAACTCGGCGGAGCTTTCGCGGAAGTAGCGCAGTTCCTGCTCGTACAGGCTCAGCAGCCGAGGGTCCATGTCATTTCTCCGGGAAGGCGGCCGCCGCCGGGCCGCCCCAAGGCGAGCCGCGCCTCCCCCTCGGGGGGTGGCGAATTACACGGAGCGCAGCGCAGTGAAAAGCCGGGGGGCTCATGATTTCTGCGCCATGTCCACGATCTCGATGCGGCCTTCTTCGAGGTCTACGCGGCTTCGCATCAGGAACTCGAGCGGCACGGGTTGCGCCCACAGCATGCCGCGGATCTGCAGGCCGATGCTGTTGTGGGAGTCCAGTGCGGCGCCTTCCATGACGAGTTCCACTTCGAGGGTGCGGGACAAAATGCGCGGCTCGAACTGCAGGATCGCGTTCTTCAAAGCCTGTTCCATGCTGACACGCTGCACCGACGAGGTGAACTGGCCAGACAGCATAGGCAATCCGTAGTTCAGCACCGAGCGCGCCACGTTCGGGTACTGCTTGTCGTCCATCGCAAGGCCGTGGCCGGTGGCATTGAAGAGCCAGCCCAGGTCGCGCAGCACGGCCTGGCGCAGCGCCTGCTTTGTCAACGTGCGCTTGTCGTCGCCCTCGCGTTGCTCGGTGGGCGCATGGTCGACGAGGCGGTCGAGCAGCGAGGGCTGCAGGCGCTCCTGCGCGGTGAGCTCAGCCATCGACAAGGCCCCCGGCGCCCTCGACACCATCGGCCGCCGGCGTGAACAGGATCTCGCGCACGTCCATCAGCGCGTACTCGCCGGCATCGCTGCCGAGCACGCGCTGGCCGTGGCCGGCCCACACCTCGGGGCGCAGTTCGCGCCACTCGGTCTTGCGCGCCAGGCGCAGCTCGCCGTCCTCGCTTTTTTCGGTGCCTTCGTAGCGCGTGGGAACGAGCGCCAGGGTTTCGCCGCCGTTCTCGAACTGCAGGTGCGCGGGCATCCACACGCAGTCGCGCAGGTCTTCGGGCGGTTCGATCTTGATGTGCGCAAGGCGTGCGTAGGGAATCCAGTAGTACTTGCCGTTGACGAAGGCCTCGAGCACCGGGCCCAGGCGCATGTCGGCGTCGGCCAGCCATTCGAAGGGCGCGCCGTCGATGGTGCCGGCGATGGCGGGCGCGCCGTCGAAGGCGCGCTGGCGCAGGTCTTCGGCCAGCGCGCTTTCGCCGCGGCCCTGGCGCAGCAGCGACTCGATGAGCAGCGCCAGCCACTCGTCGGGCTGGCCGAAGATCATCGGCGTGCGCGTGCCGGCGAACACCTCGGCGCGCAGGCCTTCGCAGCGCACCGCCTCGCCATACACCTGCTTCATGGGCACGGCCAGCGCGTCGAGTTCGGCCGCGACGGTGAGCTGGTTGAGCGCGCGCTCCCACTGCCCGAGCACGCACAGCAGCTGCGCCATGAACACGCGGTGCTTGCTGTCGGCCGGCTTGGCGCGCACATCGTCGCTCAGGGCCTGGAGGGCGGCCACCGGATCGGCGGCCTTGAGGAATTGGGCGGCGGTCGTCATGGCGTGTGGTCCTTGCGGCGTGCCTGATGCGTTCAGGCGCGGGTGAACTGGCATTCGCGCACCGCGCCGCGCGCGCCGGTCGCCTTCTGCGGGGCCGACTTGATCTTCACCGTGCGGTAGCTGATGGAGATGAGCTCCGAGGGCACGCCCCAGTTGCCGCCGGAGTTGAGCACCAGGCGGCAGATGCGCGCGTTCTCCAGCACCATCTCGAAGGTCGACTGAGCGTCGGGCGCGCGCTGGTCGCCGCCCGACTTGAAGGCGCTGATGACCACCTTCAGGTCTTTCTCCTGCGCGCGCAGCAGGCTGGCGATGGTGCCGGTGGCCGCGTCGCTGCGCCGCGCCACGATCAGGTTGTTGGGCACCACCTGGTTCTGCGCGGACGACTCGGGCACCTGCACCGACCAGTAGTAGCCGCCGATGCTCAGGCGCGCCTTGCCGTCCTCGAACGAACGCTCGAGCTCGCCTTCGACCGGCGCGCCCTTGCTCTCGATCATCATGACCAGGTCGGTGTCGGCCGAGCCCGCACCCACCAACTCGTAGAACTGCCGCGCGTCTTCAGGGCTCCAGGAGCCGTCGTCGAGAAAAGCCATATCACCTCCGGTGTTCGGAAAAAAGACTGAACCGGGCTCCGGGGCACCGGCCTCATGGCCGCGCCCCGCTGCCTGCAGTACCGTCGCGCCGCAGCAGCGCGGCGAAGACCTCGCGCTCGCCGCGTTCGGGCGGCGGCTGCCCGCCGCGCACGCGCACCTGCGACACATCGGCCTGCGCGAAGCTCAGGCCGAACAGGCGCGGGGCGCTGTAAGGCACGACCGGCACGGCCATGACCAGCAGGCGCGCGTCGCCGGCCGCGTCGAGCCAGGGCAGCTCGAAGCGCTGCACCGCGGGCTGTTCGGGTGTGCCGCGCTTGAAGCGGTTGGTGTCGCCGAGTGCGTCGGGGTACACCGACTGCAGCGTGCCGCGTGCGTCGATGCCGGCGACGACGAGGTCGAGCGAGCGGCCGCCGGTGTTGCGCACGCTCAGGCGCATGCGCTCGCCCGCGCGCAGCGAAGGCAGCACGCTGGCGGCCTGCGCGACGCTCGTGCTGCGCAGCAGGGTGTCGCCGTTCCAGACTTCGAGCGCGGCATCGAAGCCGTCGAGCTGGCCGCCGCTGCCGTAGGCCTGCAGTTGGCCGAGCCACTTGAGCTGCGCCAGGGCCTGCAGGCGGCGGCGCAGCGCGGCGGTGTCGGGCACGAGCACAGCGGGCACAGCCACGGTGGACAGCGCGGCGCCGAACATCGGCGCGAGCAGTTCGAGGCGGTGGCCCGAGGCGCCCTGGTCGGTCCAGCGCACGTCGGCACCCGATGCCTCGTCGGCCGTGCGGATCGCAGCCGGGTAATCCAGGCTCAGGCCGGCGGGCAAGGGCTTGTCGGTGCGCACGCGCAAGGCGGTGGCGGCGGGTTCTCCCAAGGGCGTGACGCTCCAGAAGGCGCTGCCCGGCACCTCCTTCAACGCCGTGGGCACCGCGAGCCACGCACCGCCCAGCTTGATCTGCGCGACGGTGGCCGCGGCGCTGCGCACCGTGCCGTCGTCGAGCGTGGCGAGCACGCGCACCTCCTGTTGCGGCGCCAGGCCGTCGAGCAGGCCGGCCTTGACCGACAGGCTGTCGCCGCTGCGCTGCGCGCGCCACACCGGGCGCGTGGACGCGGGTGCGCCGCTGTTGGCGAACAGCGGCGCGTCGAGGTTGCCTTCGGCCACGGGCGACGGCAGCTCGCGCGTGGGAAAGCGCTGCGCCAGTTCGTCGATGACCGGCGGGTACAGCGCGAGCACGCTTTCGAACAGGTCGCGCCAGGTGGCGGGCCTGCGCGACAGCGCCTCGACCACGGCCCAGGTCAGCAGGCCCTGCGGACGGGCATTGCGCGCGTTGCGGGGCAGGCGCAGCTCGGGCGTGATCTGGTGGCTCTCGGAGGCGAAGAAGGCGACGTAGCGGGCGCGCGGCACGGCCTCTGCCGGCATGGGCACCGGCATGAGGCGCGCGGGTGCGTTGCCGCCGGCAAGCTGCGTCGCGCGCAGGCCGCGCCAGCGCACCTCGTCGCCGGGCGGGCCTTCGGCGGTGGCCGGTGCGTCGGCGGTGCCGCGCGTCATGGAGTTGGCGGAGCAGGTGTCGAACACCGAGGCGATGAAGACGTTCTTCGCGAGGAAGGACTGGATCCACGCATCGAAGTCGACATCGCGCAGGTCGCCGGTGAGCACCGTGTCGGCGCCGAGCGTGCCGCGCACGTCGCGCGCCAGGAAGTTCTCGGACAGGCCGTCGGGCTCCTGGTAGCGCTTGGCGGTGTCGCGCAGGCGGGTGCCATGGCCGGAGAAATACAGCAGCACGAAGTCGCCGCCTTTCGACTGGGCCAGCAGGCGCGCGAGGGCGTCGTGGATGGCTTGCGATTCGGGCAACGCGGCGCCGCCGACGCCGTCGGCCAGCACGGTGATGTCGGGGGCGGCGAAGCCTTGCTTGAGCAGGGCGTCGCGCATCAGCATCACGTCGTTGCGCGGCGCCTGCAGCCACAGGGCCTGCGGCTGGTTGACGAGTTCGGAGACGCCGACGAGCAGCGCGCGCGGCGTGGCGAAGGCGAGGCTGCCGCAGGCGAGCAGCCACAGCACGAGCAGGGCCTGCAAGAGACGCTGCTGCCTTGCTCCTTCCCCTTCCGGGGGAAGGCTGGGATGGGGGCAGGCGGCGTTGGACGGGCCGACAGCAACGGATACGCCGCTGGCCCCCACCCCGACCCTCCCCCGGAAGGGGAGGGAGAAAGACAAAAGCAGGGCGCGGCAACTCATGGCCGCTCCGACGCCGGCCCGGCCGACTCGACCAGCGGCGAATCCGCCAGCACCGCCAGCGCGTCCACCGGCTCCGGCACGCGCAAGAGCCATGCACCGCCCCCGCCGGGCCCGCCCACCACGTCCGCCGAGATCGACTGCAGCAGCCGGTCGGCCTCGTCCATGCGCACGCCGTCCTTCCAGCGCACCACCAGGTCGGCCCTTGCGGGCGCGGGTGCACTCGGCACGGCGCGAAAACGCACCTCGTCGTCTTCGGCCACATCGCGCCCGCCGAGCAGCCCGATGTTCTGCACCAGCACGAACAACGCCAGCACCGCGAACGCCGGGCGCGCCCAGCCTTCCGCGCCGAACCAGCGGCGGATGCTGCCCCACCAGCCGCCTTCGGGCCGAGCCTGCGGCCGTGCACGCACGGACGGCTCGGCGCCCTCTTCCGGCGGCGGCACCAGCGCCCCGGCCAGCTGCAGCCCCGCGTTGCGGTACAGCCCCTGGTAGTCGGCCCGCGGGTCCTGCGGCCCCAGCGGCGTGCCCGACAGCACGGAGAACACACCGCCCACGGTGCGCAGCGCGATGCGCCCCGGCTCGGGCGCGATGTCCGGCGCGGCGTGCGCGGCCCATTCGTCGTGCACCGCGCGGACCGCCGCCAGCCGCGTGGCCGACAGCTCGCCGAGCACGCGCGCGCACAGCTGCGCCCGGGGTTCGAGCGTGAGCACGTTCCAGGTCTGGACGACGCCGAACATCGGCTCGAAGGGCTCGTCCTCAGGCTCCAGCAGCACGTCGAAGACGCCGGCCCAGTCGGCCTCGCCCGCGGCCATCCAGCCCTGCCAGAGCTCGCGGTGGATGCAGCGGTCGAGCAGCACGCCGAGCAGCCGGCCTTCATGCACCACGCTGACGAGCCGCCCCGGTGCCCAACGCGCCGGGAAAGCGCGCCGCGCGACCGCCTCGCGGCGCCGGGCCAGTTCGGCCAAAGGCAGCAGCAGGTCGGAGGCGGTGGCCATCGATGCGGATGGGGTCCTGGTCCCGGGAGCCGCACCCGGCATGGCCACGACCACCGAACCGGAGGCAAGAGGCCCGTCGTCCGCTTCGGCATCGGGCACGGCCGCGCCGGTTTCCAGCGCGTTGCGGATCACGCTGAGCGGGGGCCAGAGGTCGTGGGTCATGGCGTCTGTTCCTGAATGGCTATGTCTTCAGGCATAAGACGCTTCAGCACCCAGGATTTTGAAAACCTGCAGGATCGCGTCCATGTTGCCGGGCTCCAGCGCAATGCCCAGCGTCTGCTGCAGCCAGCCGCCGAGCCGGGTCTTCGCGTAGTCGGCCGTGAGCCCCTCGCGCTTGTGCACCAGGCCCAGGCGACCCGCGCGGTAGTGGTACGACGCAATGGCGTGGCGAGACGCGATGCCCGACAGCCCGCCCTCCGCCTCCTTGCCGAAGCCCTCGCACAGCAGCAGGCGTTCGGGTTCGGGCAGTTCGGCGATGAAGGCCCGCGCGGCCAGCTGCACCTGCTGCGCGCTCAGGCCGTGCTCGGCCAGGCAGCCCTCGGGGTCTTCGCCCGCGCCGACTTCGTCTTCGAGCTGCGCCTCGGTGATCTGGTCGCCGATGGACAGCTTGCGGCGAAACGAACTCGCGCGCGTGCAGTCGATGAGGTAGCGGCGAAAGTACGCGCACAGGGCGAAGGCGGTGGACGGCGCGCTGTGGCCCGCGCGCTCTTCGGCCTCGTCGGGATCGGCAGGGTCGGTGTTCAGCCGCAGCACCTTCACGTAGATGAACTGCGCCACCAGCTCCTGCCGGCCCTCGCCCAGCACCTGCAGCTCGGGCGGGTTGCAGGCCCCCAGCGCCTCGCCCACGATGCGGTACATCGAGCCCATGTCGTTCGGGGACAGCGTCTGCCTGCGCCGCCAGAGGCGGACGAGTTCGGAGCTTTCCGCGGACGAGAGCGTCTCTTGCATGGGGATTCGAAGCGCCCGATCGGTCAGTCGTCGACGCAGCTGCCTTCCGAAGGCACCAGGCATTGCGGCAGGTCCGCACCCACCGCGGCGCCGCGCGTGCGGATGGTGGACGACACCGCGGCCTGCGCCACGGCCAGGCCGCGCGGCAGAAGAATCCACAGCTGGCCACGCTCCTTCATGCGGCGCGCGTTGGTCGCGGCCTGCTGGCCGTTGCCGAAGAAATAGTCGGCCCGCACCGCACCGCGGATGGCGCCGCCGGTGTCCTGCGCAATCGTCAGGCGCTGCATCGGCGCGCCGCTGCCGGGCGTGCGCGTGGACACGAACACCGGGTAGCCCAGCGGCGTGCTGCGCGGGTCCACCGCAATCGAGCGCCCGGCGGACAGCGGCACGCCGAAGGCCCCCACCGGCCCGCCGACGGGCGAGGTGGCCTCCTTGAAGAACACGTAGCTCGGGTCCTTGATGCCCGAGCCCGCCACCGCACCGGCCGTGCGCCGCCCCGGCACCACGACCGGGCCGCTGGCCACCGGCCGCGCGAGCGTGAAGCCACGCGTGCGGATCGCGCTGCTGTCGACGGCGCCCGCGTCGTCGTCGTCGCTGCCGTCGTCCAGCTGCAGCTCGATGGACGAGCCGCGCACCTTCACCGCGCTGCGCGGCTTGCCGTTGGCGGCCTGCGCGATGGTCGGGCGGAAGGGCTGGCCGTTCTGCTCGGCATAGGCCACGCGCACGACGTCGCCGTTGGCCATCCTGATGCGCCCGGAGCCCTGGATCTGCATCTCGTACAGCGCGGTGGCGCTGCTCACGAAGGCCAGCACCTTGGCGTTGGGCGCGCCCTTGGTCTCGATTTCTTCGCGCGTGTAGTACGGCAGCAGCTGCTTGCCCTCGACCCGCAGGCGCACCTTGCGGTCGAGCGTGTCGCGCGCAACGCCCGAGAGGTCGAGCGCGTACAGGCCCGGCGCGCCCATGTCGCGCGTGCTCAGGCCGGTCTGCACGAGCACGTTGCGCCCTTCCACGCGCGCGGCCACCGTGCCGTTGCCTGCGGGCAGCTTGCGCGCATCGGCGAACAGCATGTCTTCCGGCTGGCCGTACACGGGGTAGATGAATGGCGCGCCGTACTGGCGGGCGCCTGCGATCTCGGGCTCAAAGTAGCCGGTGACCACGCCGTCGGGGCGGCGGTCGTCGTCGCGGATCTGGTAGGCCGAGAACTCGCTTTCGAAGAAGCCCCGGATGGCGTTGGTGCTTTTGCCGTCGATCTTCAGCGCGCGGGCGCACACGTCCTTCCATTCGGCGCCGCGCCCGGTGAGCACCTTGCAGCTGCCGAGGAAGGCGGGCCAGCTTTCGGAGAAGTCGTCGCGCGACCAGCCCGGCACCGCGTCGAAGCCGACCGAGGTGTAGGTGGCCAGCTGCGTGGAGAAGGTGCGCGCCTGGCCGGCCACGCTGGCGCCGGCGGGCGCCGACGGGCGCGGGGTGGCGGCGTCGGGCGCGGTGGCCGTGGCGTCGCCTCCCGCCGGTGGCGGCACGGCGCAGCCGGCCAGGCAGGCCATGGCCGCGACCGAGGCCCATCGAAGCGCTGAGGTGACGAGATGCTGCTGCTGCCGGGTGTTCATGAAAGCCTCCTTGTCCAAAGAACGGCGGCCCGAAAGAGGCCGACCCTCTGCAGACGATTACTTCTCGACGATTTTGAAATTCGCGACGCCGTACACGTCGTTGCATGGGGCGCCCGGCGCGCCAGGCCCGCACACGGGCTTGCCCAGCAGCGGTGACGGACCGGTGCCGCGCGCGGCCTCCAGCGCGGCGAGCACCGGCAGCGGGAACACCGGAAACACGCCGTCGTTGCGCACGCCCGCGGCGCTGAAGTCGCGCTCGTGCTCGCTCACCAGCACCGCGAACTGGTCGGTGCCGGCCGGCCCGCCCGCGTCCATCGGCCACGAGGCGCGCGGCAGCGAGAGCGCGCCGCCGGCGGCGATCTTGTTGTACTTGTCCAGCAGGTTGGGGAACAGCAGGAACATCTCGCCGCCGCTGGACAGCAGGAACACGTACACGAAGCCCTCGCGCTTGCTGCGCACCTCGAAGGCCAGGCGGTCCTTGCCGATGGCGACCTCGGGCTTCTTCGGCGCGGCCGTCACGTCGAAGCCCGCCGCGGCGCCGGCCGCGAGGGACTGCAGCGATTCGGTGGGCGTGCGCGGTGTCGGCGGGGGAGGTGGTGGTGGCGCTGGAGGTGGCGGGGCTTCGGCGACCTTGGTGTCGGGTTGCTGTTGCTGCTGCTGCGGCGGCGTGACGGCGACGGTCGGCTTGCCGCCGCTGGCGTCCGCACCACCGCCCGCGCGCCCCTGCAGCCACCACCAGCCGCCGCCGGCTGCCGCCGCGAGGACGGCGACCGATGCGAGCGCTGCGATCGTCTTGTTGCCCTTCTTGCCTGCGTTGCTGTTGCTGCTTGCGGGCGCAGGTGCCGGCGGCGGCGTCTTTCCGCCCGCCTTGCTGATGGCCTTGTTGCCGCCGGCGATGACGGTCGCGGCTTCGGCGTTCGTCGCGCCGGTGTGGCGCGGCGGCTGCGTGCGCGGTGTCGGCGCGATGCTGTGGCCCGCGTCGAGGGCGAGCGCTTCGCGCAGCTCGGCCATCGACTGCGGCCGTTGCTCGGGCCGCACGCCCAGGCCCGCGTCGATCGCCTGCAGCAGGCCCAGGCTGTAGCGCTGGCGCAGGATCTCGTTGCCCGCGAGCGGCACGTAGCTGTCGGACAGCAGGCGCGCCACGGAGGGTGGCGGCGCGCGGCCGCATACGGCCACGTGCATCACGGCCGCGAGCGCGTACACGTCGGTCCACGCGCCCTGCGACATCTCGGGCATCTCGGCGTACTGCTCGATGGGTGCGTAGCCGGGCTTGAGGATGACGGTGATGGCCTGCGTCTTGTCGGTGATCACGCGGCGCGCGGCGCCGAAGTCGAGCACCACCGGGCGGCCCGAGCCTTCGAGCAGGATGATGTTGTCGGGCGCGATGTCGCGGTGGTAGCAGTTGGCGTTGTGCATCACCGCCAGCGCCTGCGTGACGCCGTCCATGATGCGGATGAGCCAGGCCTCGTCCACGCCGGCCGGGATGGCGACCAGGGCCTCCCTGAGCGTGTCGCCGCGGTAGAAGGGCATGACCATGTAGGTGGTGCCCTTCTCCTGCCAGAAGCGGTAGACCTTGAGCAGCGACGGATGGTCGAACTGGGCGAGCAGGCGGGCTTCGTTGATGAAGCTGCGCATGCCGAGGTCGAAGGTTTCCCTGTGTCTTTCCGACAGGGGGGCGACTGTGCCGTCGTGCTGTCTTGTGGACAACGACGTCGGGAGGTATTCCTTGATGGCTACGACGCGTTCCAGCGTGTGGTCCCAGGCTTCGTAGACGACGCCGAAGCCGCCCTGGCCTATGACTTTGGTGACTTCGAATTCTGCGAGGCGGCTGCCTACGGGGAGGAGGCCTGCGTCGTGGCTTGTGTTTGCTTGCTGGCTGCCTGGGATGCTGGTGGGGGTGCCGGCTGTGATGACTGTGGCGGATGTGTCGCTCGACGTGGTTATGGGCTGCGCCGGCCGGGGCACTACTCGGGTGCGGTCGTCTTGCTTGTTGGAGTCGGTCATCGACTGGCTCCTTTTTGGGCGTTGGCTTGGCTTTGCTTCCCGGGGCCGGGTCTCGCCCCGGCGGGCGAGCTACTTTCTTTTGCTTCGCCAAAAGAAAGTTGCCAAAGAAAAGGCGACCCCACTGGCTGCGACCCTCCGCTTCGCTGCGGGCAACCTGCGGTGCTCACGTTTCGCGGGGTCTCGCCCAAACTCGCTTCGCTCAAACAAGGGCGAGCCCTCATCCGCGAAACGCTCCGCTCCTCGGCGCAGCCAGAGGGGATCTGCAAACCACACAGGCCATCGCTTCGCTCGGCCACCAAGCCGTTGCAGGCGCTTTGCGCCTGCAACGGTTGGTATCGAGGGTGCTCGCACTGATGCTGATGCTGATGCTGATGCTGGTGCTGGTGCTGATGCTGATGCTGATGCTGGTGCTGGTGCTGGTGCTGGTGCTGGTGCTGGTGCCGGTGCTGAAGGCTGTTGGCAACTCCGGTGCCGAGCGCAGCGATGGCCCGTGTGGTTCCCTCCCCTCTGGCTGCGCCGAGGAGCGGAGCGTTTCGCGGATGAGGGCTCGCAGCTGTTTGAGCGCAGCGAGTTCTGCGAGACCCCGCGAAACGCGAGCACCGCAGGTTGCCCGTAGCGCAGCGGAGGGTCGCAGCCAGTGGGGTCGCCTTTCTTTTGCCTACCTTTCTTTGGCGAAGCAAAGAAAAGTAGGTCGCCCGCCGGGGCGAGACCCGGCCTCGAAAGCAAAAACGAAGACAGCCCGTCATCTAGACCCCTCCCCCCCAAAGCCGAGGAACAGCCCATCGAACTCCGCCCCCAAAGGCAACCCGGCACAACCCATCCGAACCCCATCGACACCCGAAGGATCCCCCAACCAAACAGAATCCCCAGCAGCAGGCAAAGCAACAAACTCAACGCTGCTCTTCAAGGCTTCAGAAGCCTCGGCAGCAACAAACAACCTCTGCAGCACAGCATCGAACCGCACCCCATCCAGATCCCCTTCGAGCCCTTCCAACGCAGCCCGTGCAGCAAGAAACCACCACCGCAGCGCAACGCCCAGCACCTCACCCTGAAGCGACTCCCCCACCGCCGCATCCAGCTCCACAGCCAGCGTGAAAGGAAAGTACCGCCCCACCCCATCCACCGAAGGCATCAGCACCCCGATCCAAGCGCGCTCGCCAACCACCAGGGGCCCCAAAGCAAAGCACCAGACAGGCGCCTCCAGATACCGCTCCGTCCAGTCCGCATGCCGATCCCGCAGCCGCGCCAACCCGCGCTGCAGCCACGCGTCCCACACCGAGCGAAACGACTCGGGCAAGCGCCGGTGCGCAAAGTCCCCCATGCCCGGCAACTTGCCGTACCACCCGGGCAGCTCCGCCGAAACGAAGAGCGAAGAAGAAGAAGAAAAAGAAGAAGAGGCCAAGTTCACAGCCCCTCCGGACAAGAAAACTCCCGCAGCTCACGCAAGCGAATCGGATGCTGCACGCTGTTCGTCGTCACCTCGAAGCGCGTCTTGCGCGCCCCCACCTGGAAGGTGATGAAGAACTTCTCCGGCGCATCCCCCGCTTCCAGCTGCCCGTCGTCCAGCGCACGGAACAGCGCCCACGGCCCGTCCACCGCCGAACCCGAACTGCCGGTGGCCGACGGCGGGCTCACCTGGATGCGCACCTGGTTGCTGCCCTTGGGCCCCGGCCACTGCACGGCCATCGGCACCACCGGGCCGTGCGCGTACTTCACGAGCTGGCCGTCGACGTCGAGGATGAACTGCGTGATGCCCGCGTCCATCTCCACCGGCTTGAAGTCCAGCCGCATCGCAGGCCCGCGCCCGCCGCCGCGAAAGAAGATGTCCTTGATGCGCGCCGCCCGCTCGAACTGCGCCAGCGCCTGCGTGGTGACGGCGCCGCGCTCGGCCACGGGCTTGTAGCGCCAGGGCTTGGTGCTGGTGTCGACCAGCGCGGCCAGGCGCTTCTGGAAGAAGTCGTCCATCAGGCCGCCGGGGCCGAACATCTGGCCGAAGTCTTCGGGCAGCACGTCGCGCTTGCTGGTGCCCACGAAGGGGTAGCGGCCCGCGATGGCGCGCGCGCAGAACTCGGCCACGGGGCGCAGGTCCTGGCTCAGGTTGCCGCGCTCGGCGGTCTGCGCCTGCGCGGCGCCCGACTGGCTCAGGTTCTCGACCATCGAGCGCACGGGCTCTGGCAGCCGGCCCGCGTCGGACTTGAGCTTGCCGGCCACGTCGCCGGGCGGCGGCGAGGTGCGGCCCTTCACGGCCGTGTCGACCGCGTTGAGGTACACGTACACCTCGTTGAAGAGCTTGAGCGCGTCGTCGATGGGCGCGGGCTGGTTGGGGCCGCCGGCCGTGACGAGGCGGCGCAGCGGCTCGAAGCGGTCGTCCACGATGCTCTCGATGCGCCTGCCCGGTGCCACCTGGCGGCCGGGGTCGCTGCCGAACAGGTCTTCCAGGCCCTTGCGGGTGTTGCGCACCGTCTCGGTCGCCTTGCTGACCACGTCCTTGCCGGCATCGGCCGCGGGAATGAGCGTGGTCTGCCTGACCACCGCGCGCAGGAAGTTCGCAAGCGGGGAATCGACGCCCGAAAGAATGCGCGCGGTCTCGATGTTCTTCTCCAGGCCGGTGGCGCGGATCAGGCGCACGTCGGCCAGCAGCGCTTCCCACTGCTTGACGTACTCCTCCAGGTACAGGCGGCGCACGCGGTCGGTCAGCGCGCCGAGCGCGGCCACGTCGCGCAGGCGGTCGGCGGCGCTGCGGTCCTGCCCCAGCACCCACGGGTCTTCGTTGGCCAGCAGGCCGGTGAGCACCGTCACCTCGTTCTGAAAGCGCTTGTGATAACCGTCGTAGGTGAACATGCCCGGCACGCCCTCGGTCAGCGGCTTGCCGCTGATGCGCTCGAACACCAGGGGGCCCGAGGGGCCGGTGGCCGTGGCCACGCTGAAGCCCGGAATGTCCTTGGTGGCGCGCTGGCGCTTCAGGCGGCTGAACACGCGCTGCTCCAGCGGGTAGCTGGCGAGCACGGCGCGCACGCTGCGCACCAGGTTCTCGTCCATCTTGAGCGGCGAGCGCGGCGGGCCCTGGGCGATGAGCACGTCGAGCTGGTCTTCCAGCGCCTTGCGCTGGTCCTCGGGAATGCCGCGGTCCAGGTTGCGCGACCAGTCGAGCGTGATCCAGGCCTTCAGCGCCTCAGGGTCGAAGTGCTCGGGCTGGTAGAGCATCAGGTAGCTCTTGAGCGCCTCGTAGGTGAACTCGAGGTTGTCTTTCTGCGCGGTGCGCAGCTGGTCCTCGATGCGCTTGGCGATCTGCGGCAGGAAGGCGTCGTTCAGCGCGCGCTGGTGCGTGAGCATGGCGGCGGCGTCGAGCTTGTCGCCCTGGTAGAGGCCCAGCGTCATCGACAACGGCTCGTCGCCCTGGCGGTTGTCGGGCGTCTTCCAGATGTCGCGCAGGCTCTGCAGCACCGGCGCGACCTCGACCAGGTTCTGCACGCGCGCGGGCAGCGCGGCCAGGTTCTGCCTGGCAGGCTCGACGCGGGCCTCGACCGACTTCAGGTAATTGAGGTTCTGCAGCGTGCTGTAGCCCCAGGCCGCGAGCAGGCCCACGGTGAGCAGCGTCATCGCGGTGACGCCGGCCACGCGCAGCGTGTGGCGGCGGCGCTCCAGCTTCACGTCGGCGCCGGCCAGTCGCTGCTCGGGAAACACCACCTCGCGCAGCAGCGCGGTGAGGAAGTAGCTGCGCCCGCTGCTCTTTTGCGGCGCGAGCATCGCGCGCTCGATGCCGAAGCTGCGCGCCAGGCTGCCCATGACGCGGTCGATCGGGCTGCCCTCCTGCGTGCCGCTGGTGAAGTACACGCCGCGCACCCACGGCGGCTGCGCGAAGCGCGAGCCGGTGAACACCTGGTCGAGCAGGTCGGACAGCAGCGAGCCGATGGAGCCGAACTGCGCCGGAAAGCCGAAGATGGCCGCGCGGCGCGTGCCGTCGGTCTCGCGCTGCATGCGCGCGATGAGGCCGTCGTTCACGCGGTTGTGCAGCAGCGCGAACTCGCGCTGGAAGGCCTCGGACAGGCCCTTCTCTTCCAGCTGCACGTTCTCCGTGGCCGGCAGCGTGAAGCCGAAGACCTGCGCGCGCTGCTCCTTGCCGAGGTCGTCGAAGTAGTCGGTGAAGCCGTAGAGCAAATCGCTCTTGGTGACCAGCACGTACACCGGCAGGCGGGTGGTGAGCTTGCTGTCGAGCTCCAGCAGGCGCGCGCGAATCGAGGCCGCGAGCTGGGTGCGCGCCTCCGGGCCCTGGCTCAGCAGGTCCGCCACGCTCACGGTCAGGAACACGCCGTTCAGCGGCCGGCGCGGGCGCGCCTTCTTCAGCAGGCCCAGGAAGCCTTCCCACGCGCTCTTGTCTTCCGACTGGTGGCTGTCCTGCGTGGTGTAGCGGCCCGCGGTGTCGATGAGCACGGCCTCGTCGGTGAACCACCAGTCGCAGTTGCGCGTGCCGCCCACGCCGCGGATGGCGCCGGGGCCGAACTTCTCGGCCAGCGGAAACGAAAGGCCCGAGTTGACGAGCGCGGTGGTCTTGCCCGCGCCGGGCGCGCCGATGAACACGTACCACGGCAGGTCGTACAGGTAGCTGCCGCCCGAGATCGACATCCAGTCGCGCCAGCCCGGCTTCTTGCCGGCGGCGTGCATGCGCATCTGCTTGAGCGTGGCGACGGCTTCGCTGAAGCGGGTGTCGAGAATCTGCTGCTCACCATCGACGGGAGCGCCCGTCCTGGCGGCGGGCGCCTTCATCAGCCCGTCTGTCAGGTGCCGGCTCGCACGGCGCGCGCGCCAGCGGCGGTACAGCGCGCGCAGCACCACGACCAGCACGATGACGCCGATGACGACGGCGCGCACCGTTTCGCTTTCCAGCGGCGCGAGCGAGCCGATCTTCACCAGCGGCCCGATCCACCACACCAGCACCGCGACGACCAGCAACGCCAGCAGCGTGAGCAGCAACGGGCTGAACAGGAAGCCGAAGATTTTCTTGATCATTTCGTCGCTCCGTTGGAGGCAGCAACACGGTCGGGCTCGCTCAGCAGCACGATGTCGACGCGGCGGTTCTTCGCGCGGTTGGCAGGGGTGTCGTTGGCGGCCACCGGCTCGGCGTCGGCCTTGCCGTCGGAGCGCATGCGCGCGGGGTCGACCAGCGTGGTGAGCGCGCCCTTCACCGCATCGGCGCGCGCGGCCGACAGGTGCCAGTTCGACGGGTAGCGCAGCGAGCGGATCGGCTGGTTGTCGGAGTGGCCGGTGATCAGCACCTCGCCCTTCACCTCGGCCAGCGCCTGGCCGATGCGGCGCAGCACGGGCAGCGACTGCGACATGGGCTCGGCGCTGCCGGAGCCGAAGAACGAGTCGCCGCGCAGGCGCACCACGCTGCGGTCGGCCTCGTCGGTCACCGTGACCAGGCCCTGCTTGATCTCGGGCTCCAGAAAGCGCGCCAGGCGCGGCGTCTTCGCCGGCAGCGCAGGCGGCGCGATCTGCAGGTTGGGCGCGCGCAGGCCGGACACCGCGGCATACGTCGTGTCGGAGCGGTAGTTCAGCGTGAGCCGCAGGCCGAACCACGCGAACGCCAGCAGCAGCGCGAAGCCGGCCGCGAACACCCACAGCGGCAGCGACTCGCGCAGGCGCACCGTGCCCGCGCCCTGCCCGCGCCAGTGCGGCGAGAGCTCGGGCTCCACGGCGGGACGGTCTTTGGCGATCAGGTCGGCCAGGCGCTGGCGCACCGAGTCGAGTTGCGCGCGGCCGTTGTCGACCACGCGGTAGCGGCCTTCGAAGCCGAGCGCGAGCACGCTGTAGATCAGCTCCAGCAACTGGCGGTGCGTGGGCACGTCCTGCGCGAGCTTGGCCAGCAGCTGGAACACCTTTTCGCCGCCCCAGGTCTCGTTGTGGAACTGCACCAGCAGGCTCTGCTTGTTCCAGCCGGCCTGCACGCCCCACGGGGTGTTGGCCACGGCTTCGTCGAGCGCGGTGCACAGCACATAGCGCGCGGCCAGCACCGATTCGTTGCCCACGCCCGCGCGGCGCGCGCCGGCGTCGAACTGGTTGACCGCGTCGGCGGTGGACGCACGCAACGCCGGCACGTTCGGCGGCTGCGCAAGGTTGCGCAGTTTGCCGATGAGCACCAGCAATTTGCCGGCGGCGGAGACCAGTGGATTGAGCAGGCCGAGCTCGCCGACTTCGGCGGCGGGCGTCGGGTCGGCACCGCCGAAGAACGGCGCGGGCGCCGGTGCCGGTGCGCCCGGCATGCCGCCCGGCGTGCGCGGCTTGGGCTTGATGACCGTGCGCTCGGATTCGAAGGCCGCGAAGGGATCGGGAGGTGTGCTCATGGGGTCATGCCCGTATTGCCCAGAAGGCCAGGTCCAGGCCGGGGAAGTCGCCCGCGATGTGCATCGCGATGCCGCCCGACTGCTCCAGCTGGCGCCACAGGTCGCTGTTGCGCGTGTCGAGCTCGAAGTAGCTGGCGCCCGCGTGGAACGGAATCTGCCGCGGCGCCACGGGCATCGGCATCAGCGTGACGCCCGGCAGCGCGAGGTTCACCAGGTCGCGGATGCGCTCGACCGGGCCGATCTTCACCTGCGTGGGGAAGCGCGCGCGCAGGGCTTCGCTGGGCATGTGCGCATTCACCGCCAGCACGAAGGTGGCGTTGCGCTGCAGCTCCACGTCGGTGACCACCGCCACGCGCACGCCGTGCTTGCGGTCGTGCAGGTCGATGCGGATGGCCGACTGCTCCAGCACCATCGACAGGCTGCGGCGCAGGTCGTCCATGACCGGGCGGAAGCTCAGCGCCAGGTCGTCGTGGATGTAGGGGCCGAAGCGCGCCACGCGGCGCGAGTCGCGAAAGCTCGACAGGTCGCCGGCCAGCGCCAGCGCCTGCGCGAAGAAGCGTTCCGGGTGCAGCATGGCGCTTTGGGCCAGGTGCGCGAACACGGCTTCGTTGCGGTTCACGGCCTGCAGCAGCATGAAGTCGGCGATCTCGGCCACGCCGCCGGTGCCGCCCTGCGTCATGCGTCCGGCCAGCGCCTCGCCGCGTTGGCGCAGCAGCCCCAGCAGTTCGTCGAGCCAGGCGCGCAGGACCGCGTGGCCGGCCACGTCGAGCAGCGGCGGCAGCATGGCGCGCTCGAGCTGCACCTGGTTGTCGACGCGGCGCTCCACCACGCGCACCACGCCCAGCGTGGTCCAGGCGTCGGTGGCTTCGCCCGCGCGCATCAGGCGCGTGTGGAGCTGGCCGAGCTGCAGCATCGCGGTGCGCTCGCCGGCGGTGTTGGAGTCGGGCACCTCCGACTCGAGCACGCGGTGGCGCACCAGCTCTTCGTAGTCTTCGGCGTCGGCCTCGCGCGCGCCGGCGCGGCGCAGCGGCAGTGCCAGCACCACGACCTCGTCGCGCATGGAAGGGGAAATGTCGATGGGCTCGGGCAGCGGATCGACCGCCGGCATGTCGAACACCGTGCCGTCGCCGAAGATGCCGACGGCGCGCACCAGCGCCAGCTTGCCCAGCGTGAGCGCGGCGGTGTCGATCTCGAGCTCGGCAAAGCCCCAGGCGCAAGGGGTGGTCGAGCGCAACAGCACATGCCGCGCATGGTCGCCGTGACGCTCGCTTTGCTGCAGGTGCTGAGGCTGCAGCAGCATCCCCTCGCTCCAGACCACTTTGGTTCGCCAACTCATCCGCACTCCGTCAACGGCAAGGGTGCCTGAAAAGAAACACGAAGTTTCCGGCGCGGGGGGCAGGAGGCAAATCCGCCTAAAGGTCTAGGCGGGGGGGTTTGGAGCTACGGCGAAGGGAGTAGGAAGCGCGCTTCGGTCGTCAGGGGGGCGTGCCGCGCAGTGCCTCGACCTGCTGCACATAGACCTTCTCGATGCGCTGCAGCCGCTGCTCGCGCGCCGCGTCGTTGACCCACGCAGCAGCCATGGCGCGCTGCTTGCCCAGCTGGTACTCCAGCCGCGCCTCGGGCAGCAGCGCGCTGTCGTCGGCCGCCACATAGCCGTAGGCCGCGCGCAGGGTCTCCAGCACCTTGCGCTCGGCATCGGCGCGCGCGCCCTTGCCCTTGCCGTAGCCGGTCAGGAAGTTCTGCAGCTTCGCCTGGAACTCGGGCGGGTAGTTGCGCCGCACCACCATCGGCGCGCCGGGCGGCGGCTCCGATTGCCAGATGACCTGCAGCCGCTCGGCCTCCACCGGGAACTGCTGGCGGAAGCGCTCGAAGTCGGTGGTGTTGTTGGTGGCCACGTCGGCGTCGCCGTTGGCCACGGCCAGCGCGGTGGCCTGGTGCGTGCCGACGAATTCGCTGCGAAAACGCGTCTCCATCTCGATGCGGTTCGGCAGGAAGAGCTGGCTCTGCGGCACGATGAAGCCGGTGACCGAGCGGCTGTCGCCGCGCGCGAGCCGCCATTTCTCGGGCTGCGCGAGCATGCCTTCGATGGTGTTCAGCGGGCCCGCCTTGCGCGCCAGCAGCACGGCGCGGTGCTCGGGCACGCTGGGGTGCCGCGCGATCTGCGCCACCACCTTCATGCGCCGCTGCATCACGGCGTCCAGCGCCATCTTGGCCGACAGGAAGGCCATGTCGATCTCGTCGCGGCCGATGGCGCGGTCGAGCTCCTCGTACGACGGCACCGAATAGGCGCTCACCGGAATGCCCAGGGCGCGGCTCATGTCGGCCATGAGCGGCGTCCACAGCGCACGCGACTCGACGGTGCCGCCCAGCGGCAGCACGCCGAAGCGGATCAGCCGGGTGGAGGCCGGCGCAGATTTTTCGGCTTTTTCGGCTTTCTCCTGCGCGCCGCCGGCGCCCTGCGCCATGGCGCTCGACATGCCGGCCCACATCACCGCCAGCGCCGCCAGCGCCGGCAGCCCCGCGCGCAGACGCGATGCGGTCTTCGTCAAGGCGACACGTCCTGCAGCACGCCGACCTGCTGCGCATAGCCGCTGTCGATGCGCTGCAGGCGCGCCTCGCGGGCGGCGTCGTTCACCCATTGCGCGGTCATGGCGTTCTGCCGCGCCAGCTGGTAGGCCAGCTTGGCAGCGGGCTGCAGCGAGCTGTTGTCGGCCGCCACGAAGCCGGCCAGGTCGTGCAGCGACTTGAGCACCACGCGCTCGGCGTCGCCGCGCGGGCCCTTGGCGCGGCCGTAGCCGGTCAGGAAGGCCTGCAGGGCCTTGCGCAGATCGAGCGGGTACTCGCGCCGCACCACGATCTGCGCATGCGGAATCAGCTCCGACTCCCACAGCACCTGCAGCCGCTCGGCCTCGGCCGGAAAGCGCAGCCTGAAGCGTTCGAAGTCGGCGGTGTTGTTGGTGGCCACGTCGGCCTCGCTGTTGGCCACGGCCAGCGCGGTGGTCTGGTGCGTGCCGACGAGCTCGCTCTGGAAGCGCGTCTCCATGGCGATGTGGTTCGGCAAGAAAAGCTGCAGCTGCGGCACGATGAAGCCCGACACCGACTGCTTCTCGCCGCGCGCCAGGCGCCAGTTCTCCGGCTGCGCCAGCAGGCCCTTGAGCGTGTTCAGCGGCGGCGTCTTGCGCGCCAGCAGCAGCGCGCGGTAGCCGGGCAGGCCGTCGTGGCGCACCACCTGCGCCACCACTTTCATGCGGCGCTGGGTCACGGCGTCGAGCGCCATCTTTCCCGACAGGAAGGCCATGTCGACCTCGTCGCGCTGGATGGCCTGCTCCAGCGCCTCGTACGAGTTGACCGACAACACGCTCACCGGGCGGCGGATGGCGCGGCTGAGCTCGGCCAGCAGCGGGTCCCAGTCGCTGCGCGACTCGAACGCACCGCCGAGCGGGAGGATGCCGAAGCGCACGGCGGTGTCGGCCGCACCCGCCTGCGCCCCGGCCCACAGCGGAACAGCCAGCCACAGCAGCAGCGCGAGCATGGCCTTGCGCGGGGTGCGCAGGGCATCGGTGAAGCGGCGCGCGAAAGGCTGCATTTTTGAACCGGAAGACCCAGGAACCCGACGGCTGCCGGGACCGGGCAAAGTCAGAGCGGCTGCAATTAGATAACAAATGCAAACTTCTTCGGTGATGTTTTCATGTCTTCCCTGTGACAGGGAACCCCCCTAAGCTCGGCACCCATGCCTGCACTGCCCCCATGAACTGGAACTTCCGCGTCCTGCGCGGCCTGGCCCGCCTCACCTTCGCGCAGCAGCTGATCCTGCTGGCGCTGGTGCCCGCGACGCTGGCCACGCTGGCGGCCATCGCCGTGCTGACGCGGCAACACCTGGGCAATCTCACGGAGCTGATGCGCGCCAACGCGCAGACGGTGGCGATGCAGGTGGCCACGGTGGCGCAGGCCCCGCTGGCGCGCATGGACCGCCGCGCGCTGCAGCGCACCGCCCAGTCGGGCACTTACCAGCCGAACGTGCAGCAGGTGCAGATCTGGACGGAGGACGGCGAGATCGTCGCCAACTCCGAGACGGTGGACCGCGCGCGTGGCGAGGGCCTGCAGGTGGTGGTGCCCATCGTGAGCGACAGCGGCGTGCACACCGGCCAGGTGATGGTCGAGATGAGTCTGGCCGCCGTGCAGGGCGCGCGGCGCTCGGTGTGGCTCAACGTGGGGCTGGTGCTGGCCATCAGCCTGGTGGGCGTGGGCCTGGCGGGCTGGTGGGCGGCGCGGCGCATCAGCGAGCCTATCCGCGCGCTGGGCGAGGCGGTCGACCGCCTGGGCGCGGGCGAAGACGCCAGCGTGGCCATCGAGGGCACGTCCGAGGTGCGCCACCTGCAGCACGGCTTCAACCAGGCCGCCCGTGCGCTCGCCGAAAGCCGCGGCCTGCTGCAAAGCCGCATCAACGAGGCCACGGCCGAGCTGGCCCGCAAGAACGCGCAGCTCGAAGTGGCCAGCCAGGCCAAGACCCGCCTGCTGGCCGCTGCCAGCCACGACCTGCGCCAGCCGCTGCATGCGCTCACGCTGTTCTCCGACGGCCTGGCCAACGGCGAGACCGACCCGGTGAAGCTGCAGCGCATCGGCCACATCCGCGAATGCGTCGATTCGCTCGACCGGCTGTTCTCCGAACTGCTCAACCTGTCGCAGCTCGACGCCGGCGTGCTGCAGCCGCAGTGGACCGACTTTCCGCTGGACCGGCTGTTCGAGGAGATCAGCCGCAACTTTCGATCGATGGCCGAGCAGCAGGGCCTGCGGCTGGTGGTGCGCAAGACCGACGCGTGGGTGCGCTGCGACTACGTGATGCTCTCGCGCATCCTGAACAACCTGGTGTCGAACTCGCTGCGCCACACCATCGAGGGCGGCGTGCTGATCGGCGCGCGGCGCCGGGGCAAGGGCGTGCGCATCGACGTGGCCGACACCGGCGTGGGCATCGCCAGGCAACACCAGGCGCGGGTCTTCGAGGAGTTCTACCAGGTGGAGCCCACCGGCCGCCAGGCGGCACGCGGGGCGCGCGGCATGGGCCTGGGCCTGGCCACGGTGCAGCGGCTCGCGCAGCTGCTGAACATGCGCGTGGCGCTCAGCTCGACGCTCAACAAGGGCACCTGCGTGCGGGTGCTGGTACGCGCGGCCCAGGCGGTGCTGCCCGCGCCGGGCGCCTCGCTCGCGGCGGCCGCCATCGAGGAGGAAGAAAGCCTGGCGCAGGTGCGCATCCTCATCATCGACGACGAGCGCACCATCCTCGAAGGCCTGAGCGTGGTGCTGGCCAACTGGGGCGCCGAGGTGCTGGCCGCGCAGACCCGCGCCGAGGTGCTGGCGCTGGCCGACACCTGGGCGCAGCCGCCCGACGTGGTCATCAGCGACCTGCTGCTGCAGGGCGGGGACAACGGGCTGGACGTGATTGCGGCCCTGGAGCGCCATCCGCGCGGCATCGGCGCCGACACCGCGCGCCTGCTGGTGACGGGCGAGACCAAGCCCGACCGGCTGCGCGAAGTGGCGAGCGCGGGCATCACGGTGCTCTACAAGCCGGTGTCGCCGCGCGTGCTGCGCCAGGCCATCCAGGCGCAGCGCGCGGCGGCCGCGCAGGGGGCCGGCGCGGTCGCCGTCGTGCAGCTCGTCGTGCCTGCCGGCGCGCATGCCGGTCCGAAGGTAGGGGCGTAGGTAGTCCGTCGGACATAGGCCGTGCGGCTGCCGCGCTGTGAAATTCATCACGCGGGCAGGCCCTCGCGGGGCCTGACATAAGCCCTCTGCCTTATCGCGCGACGCGGGGCCCGTCCGTACATTGGACCATCGCCCCTCGCTGCGAAAGCAGTCCATGCCTGTTGCCCTGAACCCTGTCCTGTCGCCCTTTGCCGGAAGGCTGCGCCGTGCCGCGCACACGGTGCGCGTGGCGCTGGCCGTGGGCGCGGCATGCCTGGGCGGCGCCGCCTCGGCCACCAGCCTCACGGTGCTGATGGGCGACGACGCCGCGGCGTCGTCGGAGTTCGTGCAGCAGCTGCGCGCGGACCAGGGACCGGACGGCAAGTTCGACCTGGTGCGGCTGTCCCCCGGCGGCGCCGAGCCGCAGCCTGCCACGGAAATCGTGGGCTCCGACATCGAACGCGCGGCCAATGCCGGCGTGCGCACGCGCAGCCTGCGCACCGCCGCCGACGCGCCCCTCACCATGGCGGTGGGCCCCGCCGCCGCCCGCGCCGCCGTCGAGCGGCCGGGCCAGGAACCGCTGGTGCTGGCGATGCTGAGCCGGCTCGACTACGAAACCCTCAAGGCCAGCAGCCCGGCCCTGCGGCGCGGCGACCGCCGCGTGGGCGTGCTGCTGCGCGACCCGGCCATGGCCGACCAGCTCGCGCTGATCAACGCGGTGCTGCCGCAGAAGCACCGCATCGGCGTGGTGGCCACGCCCGAGTCGGAGCCGCTGGTGCGCGAACTGCAGCGCGCCGCGCAGGGCGCGAGCCCGGCCTGGGACGTGCGCGTGGAATACGCGCCCGATGCCGGGTCCCTGGCCAAGGCCCTGCGCCAGGTGGTGCCGCAGAGCGACGCGCTGATGGTGCTGCCCGACCTGATCGGCGACAGCCAGGCGGCCACGCTGTCGGTGCTGCGCGCGGGCGCGGGTGCCGGCCTGCCGGTGTTCGGCGCCAGCGAGGGAATGGTGCGCTCGGGCGGCCTGGCCGCGGCCGTGTCCACGCCGTCGCAGCTCGCACAGCAGGCGCGGCTGCTCGGCCAGAAAGTGGCGAGCGCGGCCACGGCCGGCAACGGCAACAACAACGCTCCGTTGGTGGAGGCGGCCACGCCCGCCACCGTGCGCGTCAACGCCACCGTGGCACGCGGACTCGGCCTGCGCCTGCCGGAGGAACGGGAACTGACCGAGCGGCTCGCGGCCCCGCGATGAGCACCGGCGCGCCCACCGAAGGCCCGGGGTCCGCAGGGACCGCCGGCGCGCACACGCTGGTGGTGCGCGGCAACCTGCAGCGCGACCTGTTCCGCCTGGGCGTGGTGCCGTGCGCCGCGGTGGCGCTGGCGCTCACCGGCTGGTTCACGCACAACCGCCTGCAGACCCTGGAAGCCGCGTTCGACGCCGAAGGCCAGGCCGTGGCGCGCCAGGTGGCGGCCATGTCCGACCTGAGCCTGTATGCGGGCGACCTGCCGGCGCTGCAGAACGTGGCCAATGCGGCGCTGCGCGGCGGGCAGGTGACGCGGGTCGAAATCAGCAACAGCGCTGGCGTGTACGTCACGGCCGGGCCCAAGACCGGGTCGCTCGCGCAGCTGCGCATGTTCACCTCGCCGGTCACGCTGCGCGAGGCGTCGCGCGCCAGCGCTTTCGCGCCCGCGGGCTCCACCGCGGCGGGCGACACGCCCATCGGCCTGGTGCAGACTTTTCGCGACACCACGGCCTACACGCGCGAGCGCAGCCGCTCGCTGTTCGCGGGCATCGGCATCGCGCTGGTCGCGCTGCTGGCGGCATGGGCCTCGGTGCGCCACATGGCGCGCACGGTGGCGCGGCCGCTGCGGCGCGTGTCGCGCACCGTGGCGGCGCTGGAGTCGGGCCACTTCGAGGTGCGCTGCGGTGTGGTGGAAGGCGGCACGCCCGGCACGCACGAGCTCGCAACGCTCGCGCACGACATCGACCGGCTGGCCGAGCGCCTGCAAAGCAACCGCGAGATCAGCGAGGAGCGCGTGCGCGAGGCCACCGCCGTCGCGCTGCAGCGCATGGCCGAGGCCGAGCAGGCCGCGCTCTCTCGCGCGCGCTTTCTCGCCGCCGCCAGCCACGACCTGCGCCAGCCGCTGCACGCCATGGGCCTGTTCATCGACGGCCTGCTGCCGGGCGCCTCGCCTGCGCAGCGCCCGGCCGTGCTGCGCCTGCAGGAGAGCACCGAGTTCATGGGCGTGCTGCTGGACGACCTGCTCGAGATTTCGCGGCTCGACGCGCAGGTGCTCACGCCCTCGATCGCGAACGTGTCGCTGGCCGCCTTGTTCGACCAGCTCGACGCCCAGCACGCCGCCACGGCCACGCAAGCCCGCGTGCGGCTGCGCTGGAGCGACCACGGCCTGGCCGTGCGCACCGACGCTGCGATGCTGCAGCGCATCGTCGGCAACCTGGTGGCCAATGCGCTGCGCCATGCGCCCGAAGGCGGCACGGTGCTGGTGGCGGCACGGCGCATCGCGGGTGGTCGGCCGGCGCATGCACAGGACGAAGTGCGCATCGAGGTGCGCGACAACGGCGTGGGCATCGCGCCCATCCACCAGGGCCGCATCTTCGAAGAGTTCTACCAGGTCGCCAACACCGAGCGCGACCGGCGCCGCGGCTTCGGGCTGGGGCTGGCCATCTGCGCGCGCATCGCGGCGCTGCTGGGCACGCGCATCACCGTGCGCTCGGCGCTGCAGGCCGGCAGCACCTTCGCCTTCACGCTGCCCGCGGCGCGCGCCGCCGACGTGGTGCCGCCCGAACCGCCCCCGCCGGCATCGGCGCCGCTGGCAGGCCTGCGCTGCCTGGTGGTGGACGACGACCCCGCCATCCTCGACGGCAGCCGCACGCTGCTGGCGCAATGGGGCTGCCAGGTCGAATGCGTGACCACCGGCGCGGAAGCCATCGCGCGCATGGGCACCGGCGACATCCCCTACGACGCGGTGCTGTGCGACCTGCAGCTGGCCGGCGACGGCGACGGTGTGGACGTGATCGACGCCGCCAAGCGCCTGCAGCCCGACGCGCTCGCCGTGCTGGTGTCGGGCGCGACGGGGCCCGAGGTGCTGCAGCGATTGCGCCACGGCGGCGTGATGCTGCTGACCAAGCCGGTGGCACCGGCCAAGCTGCGGGCGCTGCTGACCACGCGGCGGCACGCGCACAGCGTCTGAGCGCCGGGCCCAGCGGGGTCACCCGGCAGGCAGGCAGGCAGATCGCGCGCGACTCAGAAATCGGCGCAGCCGTTGCGCTTCTCGGTGTCCACGCAGCTCGACAGGTTGGGCCGCGAGCGCACGCGCGACCATTCGCGCGCGAGCACGTCGCCGCCCTGCGCCGCGCGGTCGCCGTCCAGCGTGCCGGTGGCGAAGCAGATCGGCGGCGGGCCCATGTTGCGGTCGTACACCCAGGTGGCGGGCAGGTCGCGCAGCGTGTCGGGCCGCGGCAGGTTGGGCAGCCCGCCGACGAACAGGCTGCCCGGCACCACGTTGACCGCATAGCCCTCGGCCGAGGTGAAGACGCCGTTGATCGGGTACACGCCCTGACGGCTGGACTGCAGCGCCGGCGAGAACAGGAACCCGGCGAAGCCCGCGCCCGTGTCGCCCAGGATCAGCCCGCCGATGCCGTAGCTGAACAGCGGGTTCGGAAAGCCGAAGGGCCGGCTGGCGTTGCCGACCACCACCGTGGCCACCGGCTGCTGCGCATAGATGAAGTGGTTGGCACCTGCGGGAATGCTCACCGCGCACAGGCCCGAGTAGGCGCAGTGGTACAGGTTCGGATACAGCCCCGAGCCCTGCAGGCCGCCGCGCGTCTCGCCCAGCCAGGTGTCGGCCCACACGCGCCACGGCGCGCCGGTGATGGTGTAGCCGCCGGGGTTCTGGAAGCGCGCGCCGGCCACCAGATCAACGCCGTTGGTGGTGCTCACGCCGGTGCCCAGCAGCAGGTCGCCGCTCAGCGTGCGCACGAACACCGTGTCGGCCGCCATCGAGGTGGCCGACACGACCTGCGGCGCATTGCCCGCGGCATCGAAGCCGGTGACCGACACCGGGCCCAGCTGCACCGTGTCCACGTCGACATAGCGGAAGGCTCCGGCCGCGCCGCCGCCCAGGGTGTCGGCGCTGACGTTGTTCGGCGCCTGGTCGAGCAGCACGCTGCCGCCGGTGGAGCGCGCCAGCAGCGTGCCGGCAACGATCGGCGCGGCGGCCGTCTGCGTGATGTCGCCGCGCGAGACCAGCCCGAGCTTCGCGGCCGTGACCGCGCCGCCGAGCCGGATGTTGCCGCCCGCGCCGTTCTGCAGCGTGAGCGCGTTGGGCACGCTCAGCGGGCCGACGACGGCGATGTCGCCCGCGTGCGCGTTGCTGCCGGCCACGATGGTGGGTGCATCGAGCCGCGCGAACTCGGCGGCCGACACCGCGAAGCCGGTGGCCGCGGCACCGCCCAGCGTGATGGGGTTGGCCGTGCGGTCGACCGCGTTGCCCGCCGCGTCCACGCCGCCGGGGCGCAGGTTCAGCACGTTGCCCGCGCGCACGTCGCCGCCCAGCACCAGCGCGTCGGTGGTGCCGTTGTTGGCGGCGCGCAGCACCACGTTGTTGTTGCCGTCCACGCGCGCGCCCGTGCCCACGGTGACGCCCGCGCCGTTGGCCTGCGACTCCCCGGCGATGTCGATGTTGCCCACGCCCAGCGTGGTGAGCAGCGTGGTGCCGGCCACCAGCACGCCGCCCGAGGGCGCGTCCAGCGGACCGGGTGTCACCAGGCCGCGAAGGGCGATGTTGCCGTCGACGCTTCGGATCACCGTGGCGCCGGTGATCTCGATGCTCTGCACCGACAGCGCCGACTGGCTGTAGGTGTAGCTGGCGCCGATGCCGACGATGTCGATGTCGCCGCTGGTCGTCAGGATCTGGCTGGGCGCCGTGCCGTTCTGGATGCGCACGCCGTCGCCGTGCTGGCCGATGCCCGTGATCGACACATCGCCGGTGCTGCTCTGGATGCTGACGCCGGTGAGGTCCAGCGTCGGCACGGTGTTGAAGATCCCGTTCGGCAGGGTGCGCCTGCCGTTCAGCTGCACGGAGCCGCCGGGGCCGGCGTCGCCCGTCGCCGTGACGCGCGTGTCGATCCGGGTGCCGTTCAGCGCAATGGCCGAGCCGCTGCTGGCGCCGGCATCGGCGGTCATCGTCACGTTGCCGCCGTTGGTGGTGATGGTGCCGTTGAAACCGATGGCACCGCCCTGCCCGCCCACGCCCGCGTTGAACACCACGTTGAGCGCGCCGCCGGTCGACTGGATGGTGTTGGTGGCGCCGCCGTTGATGTTGTGCGCCGCGTCCAGCTGGAAGGTCACGGGCGCGCCGCCGGTCGTGCGCTGGATCGCGGCCAGCGTGTCGAAGGTGATGTTGCCGTCGACCGCGTTGCCGCCGGTGCCGGTGGTGATGGTCACGCTGGTGCCCTTGTCGAGCGCCGCGCTGATGTCGCCGTCCTGCACGGTCGAGTTGGCCATCGGCGCGAAGGGGTTGCCCGTCAGGCTGCCGGGGCCGGTGCCGTGCGCGATGGTCACGTTGAAGGGGTCGATGGTCCAGGTGCCGGCCAGGCCCACGGGCGCCGATGCGTCCACGCGCAGGCCCTGCAGCGCGAAGTGCGGCGCCGAGGTCTCGATGCTGCCGCCGTGGCCCCCGGCGGCGCCGCCGCGCGCCGACAGGCTGCCGTAGGCGCGCAGCGTGTCGCCCGCGATCACCCGCACCGTGCCGCCGTTGCCGGTGGCCGAATTCGCATCGGCCCGCAGGCTGGCGTCGCCGCCGATGGCGATGGTCTTGCTCGCCTGGATGCCGATGCTCCCGGCCTGCCCGGCGCCGCCCGCGTCGATGGTCGGCAGCGTGTCGTACACGTCGTCGACCAGCACGTTGCGCCCGGTGATGGAGACCGTGCCGCCGGCCCCGGTCGTGCTGGACACGTCGAGCACGGCATTGCCGGCGCTGGCCGCCGCGAGGCCCGGCCCTTCTCCTTCGAAGCGGCTGGCCACCCGCGCCACGCGCACGTCGCCGCCGCGCCCGTCCAGGCTCACGCGGCCGCCCTCGGCGCGCACCGTCTCGCCCGCTTCCATCGTGATCTGCACGGCGCTCGCGTCCTGGCCCTGGACCACGGTGCCGCCGTTGTTGACGACGAAGCCGCCGCCGCCCGCCGTGCCCGAGATCGACACGTCGCGCCCCTTGCCGGCCGAGATGCTGCCGCCCGAGATGGACACGCCGTCGCCCGGGCCGAAGCCGATGCCGGTGCCGCCGTTGGCTGCCGCCGCCGAGGTGACGAAGGCCGAGCTCGCCAGCAGGCCCTGGATGTCGCTGCCGGTGCCGTCGATGGCCACGCGCCCGCCCGCCGCGATGGTCACCGCGCCCATGGAGACGCCGGCCGTGTTCGCCATCGTCACATCGGGCGCGGACAGGGTGCTGGTGGCGATGCGGCTCGCATACACCGCGACCGCATCGTCGGGCGTCCAGCTGCGCGACGTGCCGGTGATGTTCACGTCGCCGGTGCCGGTGCGCAGTGCCGTGCCCTGGTTCTCGGTGCTGCCCAGCCGCACGCCGTTGGCGCCGATGCCGCCCTTGCCGTCGATGGCGATGCTGCCCGCGCCGGTGCGCAGGTCGCTGCCCAGCAGCACGACGCCGTCGGAGCTGATGCGGTAGTCGGCGTCTTCGCCGGTCTGCTGGCTCACGCCCTGCCCGCGCAGCGTGATGGCGCCGGTGCCGCCGCACGCGGCGCCCGCACCGGCTGCGCAGGTCGAGAGCGCGCTGTCCGTCACCGTGATGCCGGCCCGCCCGCTGTACGGGCTGCCGTCGAGGCTGGCGACGCCGCCCACGGCGTAGCCCGTGTCCGCCTTGCCCTGGCCGTAGAAGCGGATGTTGCCGCCGTGGGTGGCGATGGTGGCGCGGTCCAGCTGGACCGCGCCGCCGCGCTCGCTGTTGCTCGCGTTGGCGTCGAAGTCGACGTGCAGCGCGCCGGCGGTCGAGCCGATCGACGAACCATTGTTCATGCGCACGTCGCGCAGCGAGTCCACCGTGAGGCGCGCGTCGCGGCCCTGCGACTTGAGCAGCGCCACGTTGTCCTGGAACACCACGTCGTGCGCCTCGCCTGCGACCGAGCCGGTGGACAGCCTGACGTCGCTCGCGCGGCCCAGGGCATCGCCCAAGGCTTTCGCGCTGACATGCGTGCCGCCGGCGAAGTTGCCGTAGCCGGCCGCGTCGTAGGCGGGCACGGCCTCGTCGACGTTCAGGTCGCTGCGCGCGGCCACGTTCCACTGGCCGTTGGCGCCCGATGCGCCGCCCGCCGCGTCGATGCGCGCGCTCGCGCTCACCTGGAGCGCGCCGCCCGAGGTGCCGATGGTGCCGCCGGCGCCGCTGCCCGCGCCGCGCGCGGAAATCGCGCCCGAGACGTGCGTGCGGGCCGCGTCGAGCGCCACCGTGCCGCCCGCGCCGTTCGCGCCCGTGGCGTTGGCCGCGATGGTGGCGTCCGGCGCCATGTCGAGCGCGCCGACGGCCTTCACCGACACCGTGCCGCCCGCGCTGCCGCTGGCGTCCACGCCGAGGCCGGCCAGGCGGATGTAGTCGCCCCGCGCGGTGACCGAACCGCCCGCCACACCGGCCGCGCTGCCGCTCACGTCGAGCGTGCCGCCCAGGCGCATCTCGCTGGTGGTGTTCGCCGAGGTGCCGGTGTCGAGCACGATCTCGCCGTTGCGGCTGGACAGCGAGCGCGCCTGGATCACCCCGGTCTGGCTCACCACCAGCTGGCGTGCGTCGACATTGGCCGCGGACGCCATCAGCACCACGCGCCCGCCGTCGGCCGCGACCCTGCCGCCGTTGGCCAGTTGCGCGACGGCCGCCGGGTCTTCCTGCTGCAGCTGGGCGAGCTTGAAGGTGGTCTGTCCGTCCGCCGGGATCTTGAAGGTCGTGAGCCCGTCGCCGTCGAAGTCGAGGTTCAGCGTCACCTTGCTGGCCGACACCAGGCCGACCGAGCCGCGCGCCACGCTGATCTCGCCCTCGTTGCGCACCACGCCGCCGAGCAGCGCGATGGTGCCGCCGGGCGAGGCGGTAATAGCCGCGCCGCCTTCCACCTTCACCTGGGCCATGCTGCCGGAGGGCCCCATGAAGAGCAGCTCTTCGTTGCGGCCGAAGGCCTTGTCCTGCGAGCCGGCGGGCATGAACTTTTCGTCTGCGATGTCGAGCGTCGAGGCGACCAGCCCGCCCACGTTCACCGAGGCGCCGCGGCCGAACACGATGCCGCTCGGGTTGATGAGGAACACGCTGCCGCCCGGCAGGGCGGGGTTGCCGATGAGCGAGGTTTTCAGCGTGCCGTCGATGCGCGAGGCCTGGATGCTCAGCCCGTCGCCCACCACGCGGTTGAGCAGCACGGCGCGCGTGTTCGGTTGCGCGATGTCGACGGTGCCGCCCGCGCCGATGGAAAAAGTCTGCCAGTTGACAATGCCGCGCTGCATCGGCTGGCGGATGTTCATCACGTTGCCGGTCTGGCTCATCGTGACGCCGCTGCCGGGCGCCGGCATGAAGCCGCCGGGCAGCACCACCTGCGCCATGGCGGGCGCAACGCCCGCGCAGATCAACGAGAACGCAAGGGGGCACAGCCGCAGGCGCTGCTGCTGCTGCTGCGGGCGTAAAGGTCGGTTGCGTTGCTTCATGGTCAGAACGCCTTGATGAGCTGCACGTAGAGCCGCGGGTTGCGGCCGCCGCCGTCGGTCGATGCCGGCGGCGTGCCCGCGCGCCAGGCCAGCGTCGCGTTGATCGAGAAGTTGCCCGGGCGCGACCAGCTCAGGCCCAGGCCGTAGCCGCGCAGGCTGTGGCTGTTGATGCCGTCGTAGGGCGTCGGGTTGCGCACGATCTTTCCGTGCGCCGCGTCGTAGAACAGGAAGGGCGTGAGCTCTTCGTTGTAGGACCAGCGCCACTCGGCAGTGCCGATCAGGCCTTGGTCGACCAGCAGCTCGCCCGAAGGGTAGGCGCGCACCGCGCGTGCGCCGCCGAGCGCGAGCTTCTCGGAGGCGTCGAGGTTCTTGCCGGCCCACTGGCCGCCCAGCGAGAGGTACAGCGAATGGCGCGCCACGATGGACTGCAGGCGCGAGAACTGGAAGCTGAGCTTGGTGAAGCCGCCTTCCGTCCGGTGGCCGGTGATGCTGCTGTCGAAGTCGCGGCTCTCGGGGTCGCGGATCGACAGGTTGCCGTGGTACAGCGTGCCCGAGCTGGCCCAGTAGCCGCCGCCCAGCAGCTCGTCGCGGCGCTCCCAGGTCCAGCCAAGGCTCAGGCCGTTGACGCGCTTCTTCGAGGTGAAATCGGCCGCGCGCAGTTCGTCGGTGAGGTCTTTCACGTCGACGCCCAGGCGCAGGAACAGGTTCTGCTGGCGCTGGCGGATGAGCGGATAGCTCAGCGACAAGTCGAGCACGTTGGCGCGCCCGCGCGCATCGAGGTCGGCAAACTGGCCGCCCAGCTCGTAGCTCACGCGCGACAGCCCGATGCCCGCGCGCAGGCCGCTGGTGCCGATGGGCGCCTCGTAGGCGATGCGGCCGAACTGCAGCGCATTGCTGTCGGACACCATCACGCGCATGTCCAGGTTGTCGCCGATGCCGAAGGGGCTGAGCCAGCGCGCCGTGCCGCCCACGCGGTAGCGGCCCGACTCCCTGGTGCCATGGTTGTCGGCCTCGGCGGTGAAGGCCCAGCGCGGCGCGGCGGCCACCTCGACCGACAGGTCGGTGGTGCCGGTCTGCCCGCCTTCCTGCAGGCCGGACGACACCTTGACGCCGGGCTGGTCGGACAACAGCAGCATGGCGCGCTCGTAGGACTGCGCGTTGACGGCCTCGCCGGGCTGCAGCGGCGCGAGGAAGCCGCGCACGCGCGACTCGCCGAGCGGCGCGTCGGGCGCGACCACGACGTCGACCTTGCCCAGGCGGCCTTCGATGACGCTGATCTCGACGATGCCGTCGCGCACGGTCTGCACGGGCACCACGGCCTGCGCGAGGAAGTAGCCGCGCTCCTTGTAGCGCGCGGTGATGGCCTTGGCCAGCGCCTCGAGGTCGCCGAGCGTGACGTCGCGGCCGATGTAGGGCGCGGTGATGGACTGCAGCTCTTCGTTGCCCAGCGCCTTCACGCCGTTGAGCCGCAGGTCGTTGAGCTTGAACGAGGTGCCCTCGGGACGCGGCGGCGCGGGCAGGCTTTGCGGCGCCACGGCGCCGGCGGCCTGCGCGAGCGGCCGGTCGCAGGTGCCGCAGGGGTCTTGCGTGGGCAGCAGTTCGGTGGTGTCGGCCGCGTGCGTGCGCGGGGCGGCGACCAGCAGCGTCGCGCCCACGAGGGCGGTGAGCGCAAGGGCGATCGGAGTGGGGCGTTGGCGAGCGAAAGGCATGTCAACTTCCCACGGTGAGGCGCCAGTTGCCGATCAGGTTGAACGGCGCCCAGAAGAAGGGGTGCGACATCTTGGGGTCCTTCAACACGGCGAGTTGCCCGGCCTGCATCGCCTTCTGGATGTCGCGGCCCTTGGCCAGTTCGCCGTAGAGCGTGCTCATGAGCACCGCGGTCGCGTCGTCCGACACCGGCCACAGCGACGCGATCAGGCTGGAGCTACCGGCCGAAAGAAACGAGCGCGTGAAGCCCAGCACCTCGTCGCCCTGCGCGATGCGCCCCAGGCCCGACTCGCAGGCCGACAGCGTGACCAGCGCGGTGCCCTCCATCGGCAGGCCGAGGATCTCGTGGGCCTCGAGAAAGTTTTGCTTGCCGCCCTCGTTGGCCAGCAGGATGCGCGAGTACAGCGGATCGACCGCATCGGCCTCCGCATGCGCCGCCACGTGCATCAGCGGCGAGCGCGCCGCCACGTCGCGGAACTGGGTCTTGGTGGCGGCCGCGCCCATGTACACCGTGTTGCGCGGGAACAGCTGCGCGAGCTGCTTCACCTCGGTCTCGGCGCCGGGCAGGTCGTACTTGTCCTCGATGCGCGGATTGCCGAAGGCCACCAGCGCGGCGTTCACGCGCGGCGTGCGCTGCGCCAGCTGCACCGCGATGCTGATCGACGGCGCCACGGCCACCGGGTGCGTCTCGATGACGTAGCGCCCGTCCAGCCGCAGCGCCTGGAACGGCAGGTAGTGCAGCGGGCCGTGCGGCACCACGATCAACCGCTGCCCCGGCACCAGGCCGAGCGGCCCGAGCAGCGCGGCGCCCAGCTTGTCGGCATTGGCAATGGCCGTGCGGCGGCCGCGCACGATGGCGTTGCGGAAGGTCTCGACCAGCTCGGTCAGGTCGTCGCGCTTGACCGCCACCGTCTTCTCGGCGATGCCGTCGGGGCTCACGATCCACACCACCAGGCGGTCGGGCAGCGCGTGGAACTGCACCACGCGCTCGTCGGGCGCCAGCGTGCGCTGCAGCGCGGCAAGGTCGATGGTGGTGGCGGCCTGCTCGCTGATCTTCGCGCGGCCGCGCACCGCGTCGAGCAGCGCGCGCGAGCGGCTGTGCTCGCTCACCTCGAAGGCGGCGCGCGCATCGCCCGCGTCGCTGTAGATGGCCACGCCGCGCTCGAACACCGACTGCAGGTCGGAGAACAGGCCCATCTTGAATTCTTCGCTGCGGAACCTGGCACGCACCTTGTCGACGTCGCCCAGCGCACGGCCCACGGCTTCGGCGGCGGCCTGCTTCTGGCCCAGCGCCAGTTCGCTGCGCGCCACGCCGTCCCAGGCCCAGAGGCGGTAGTACTCGGTGTCGGCACCGACCTGGCGCGCGGTGAGCGCGCGGTACATGTCGCGCGCCTCGCCCGGCTTGTTTTCGGCCAGCAGCAGGCGCGCGCGGGTGCGGTCGAGCAGGGCGGTGAGCGGTGCGTCCCTGGGCGGCGCCATGGTGCCGAGCACCTGCCGTGCGCGCACCGGGTCGCCCGACTCGATCAACGCGTTGACCAGCGAGGCCTGCACCAGCGGCGCGTAGCGCGCCGAGCTGTTGGCCAGTGCCTCGTCGTAGCTGAGCACCGCGCCCGCGAAATCGCCGCGGCGCGTGCGCACGTCGCCGATCACTTTCTGCACCGGGCCGACCACCAGCTTGGGATCGCGCGCCGGGTGGCGCAGCGCTTCGCGCGCGAACTCCTCGGCCTTCTCGAGCTGGCCGGAGTAGCTGTAGACGATAGCCAGGTCCCGGTTGGCCATGGCCAGCAGGTTGGGGTCGTTGGTGGCGCCGGCCAGGTGCAGCGCCTTGCTGGCGGCGCGCACGCTCTGGCGAAACTCGCCGGCCTCGGCCAATGCGACGGCCTGGCTGCAGTACTGGTAGCCCGAGAGCTTGACCGCGTCGTCGCCGTACAGCACGGCGCCCTGGCTGGTCAGCGCCAGCAGGGTGTCGGTGTCGTCGAGCCGGGCCTGTTCCATCTTGCTGCCCGCGGCCTCGGCATTCGAGACCGCCTGCGCCGACGGCTGCTGCTGCGCCGATGCCGACGGACCGAAGCCCATGGCCAGCATGCACGCAAGACCCAGTGCACCTGCGGCACGCGCACGAAGGCGCGCCGGGCGTTCACATCCCCATCTCGAAAACCAAGCCATTGGACCCCCGCACATGGCCCATGTGTGCCCGCCGGAAGCGGGCCGCCGGCGTCGCAGAAGTGCGCGCCGTTCGGGCCTCGTGGGGAAAGTCTAGGAGGGGGGCTTTGTCGCGCCTATTCGCAAGAAGGTCTAGCGCAAAAGGACTACGGGCCGATTGGCATGTCTGCATTGATGTTGTCGAATCCGTCACACATTGCACGGCGTATTCGGGAGGCATGCGCTGGTTTCACGGGTGGGTGACGATTGTTCGCAATGCGGGTCGATGAGCGCTCGCAAACTGCGCGATCTCTTTTCCCTCATGAAAGATCGCGATGCAGCGCACGCTCTCAGTTCAGTCTCCCGCCATTCCCTTGCTTCTCGGACAGCCGACGCTGGAACCGGTCCGCCTGGCCGGGCATGAAGGGCTCGACAGCCTGTTCGCCTACGAACTGCTGCTCAAGACCCCCGATGCCCTGAACCTCGGGGCCAGTGGGGCGATGGACTTCGACGCCGACACCTTCATCGGTTGCGATATCTCCTGCAGCATCCAGCTCGACGGCGCGGGCCAGTTCTTGCCCGGTGCAGTGGGCGCCTCGGTCGACGGCATCGGCGCAGGCGTGCGCCAGATCAACGCCCAGATCACCGGCGTCGAGGTGGTGGGCGAAGAAGGCCGCCACGTGCAATACAAGCTCACCCTGCGCCCCTGGCTGCACTGCGCCACCCTGACCACCGACTGCAAGATCTTTCAGAACAAGACTGTCGTTCAGATCCTCGACGAACTCCTGGCCGACTACAACTTTCCCGTCGACAAGCGCCTGATCGAGACCTACCCGCCGCGCGACTACCAGGTCCAGTTCAACGAGAGCGACTTCGCGTTCTTCAGCCGCCTGTGCCAGAAATGGGGCATCAGCTACTTCTTCGAGCACGGCGAAGGCAAGCACCGGCTCGTGCTGATCGACAACATGGGCGCCTACAAGAAGAACGACAGCGCCGCCTACCAGGAGGTCGAGTACCACGCCCCCGGCTGGAAGGCGGACGCGGAATACGTCAGCAGCTTCGTTTCACACTACCAACTGACGAGCGGCAGGTACGCGACCCGCAACTACGACTACACGCGCCCCGGGGCCGACCTGAGCGTTGGCCGCAGCGATCCACGCCACAGCGGCCAGGCCGACGGCGAGGTGTATCAATGGCACGAAGGCAGCGCGGCCGGCAGCCACTACGCGCAGCCTCGCGCCGGCGCCAGCGAGGCGAACGATCCGCACGCCGAAGGGCGGCAACTCGCCCTGCTTCGCGTGCAGGCCCTGTGCACGCACGGCGCCAGGGCCCGGGCCAGCGGCAACCTGCGCGGCATGGTGCCCGGCTGCAGCTTCCTGCTGCAGAAACATCCGCGCCAGAAGGCCAACACCGAGTACCTGATCCTGGACACCCGCTTCCTGATCGAAGATATCGCCCAGGACAGTCAGGTCGGCGACGCCTCTCCCGGCCGCAAGCAGCAGTGGAGAGTGGAAGTCGACTTTGCCGCGCACCAGATGACCGAGCCGCTGCGTCCCGCGCCGACGCAGGCCAGGCCGCTCACCCACGGCCTGCACACCGCGGTGGTCGTCGGCCCGCCGGGCCAGAACATCTGGACCGATGAGTACGCCCGCATCAAGGTGCAGTTTCCGTGGGACCGCATCGGCAGGAAGGACCAGCACAGTTCCTGCTGGATCCGTGTGACTTCGTCGGGGGCGGGCAACCAGCAGGGCACCGTTCATATCCCTCGCATCGGGCAGGAGGTGACCATCGGCTTCATTGGGAGCGATCCCGACCAGCCCATCTGCATCGGGCAGGCTTACAACCAGTCGAACAAGCCGTCCTGGAATCTGCCGGACCAGCAGGCGTTGTCGGGTTACCGGAGTCGTGAGCTGATCGAGCAGGGCGGCAACAGCGCGGCCGGCCGCAGCAACCACCTCTCGTTCGACGACACGAGCGGCAAGATCCAGGTGCAGCTCAAGAGCGACCATGGGCACAGCCAGCTGAGCATGGGGCACATCGCGCGCATCGAAGACAACGCGGGGCGCAAGGACCTTCGGGGTGAAGGCGTGGAACTGCGCACCGATGGTCACGGTGCCATTCGTGCCGCCCAAGGCTTGTTGATCACCACCGAGGGGCGAGCCAACGCCAGGGCCCACATCACCGACATGAGCGAAACAACGGCACGGCTGACGCAGGCCAGAGAACATCACGAAGGCTTGTCCGGCTCCGCGCTGCAGGCCGAAGCGCATTCCTCGGGAGATCAGGACGAAGTCACTCAGGCCCTCAAGGTGCAGAACGACGCCATCAAGGGCGGCACACCCGCAAGCAAAGACGGTTTCCCCGAGCTGGCCGAGCCGCATCTCGTATTGGCGAGCCCCGCAGGCATAGCGAGCACCACGTCCAAGTCGACCCACATCGCCAGCGTCGAGCACAACGCCCTGACCAGTGGAGGGCACACCAGCATCTCCGCAGCAAAGAGCTTTCTGGTCAGCGCCAGACAGGCGGTTCGGCTCTTTGCCTACCAGGCAGGCATGAGGCTCTTCGCATTCGGCGGCAACATCGATATCAAGGCGCTCAAGGAGAGCATCAACATCCTGGCCAAGCTCGATATCGTTCAGGTCGCCAACCGCATCACCATCACCGCCAAAGAGGAGCTGGTGCTCAATGGCGGCGGAAGCACGATCCGCCTGAACGCAGCAGGCATCGAAGAAGCCACCTCCGGCAAGCACGTGGAATACGCCGCCGTGCACAGCATGGTCGGACCGAAGAACGCACCCACCCGGTCGGTGAGCGGCCTGTCGAGCCTGGACCTCAAGGAAAAAGGGACGCTGAGCTTCGTGCTGATTTCGCACGCGCAAGACGGCCGGCCGCTGGGCCTGGAGCCCTACACCTTGTTCAGAGACGGTGCAAAAGTGGCCGACGGCATCACCGATGCCGATGGGCGAGTGCTCATTGAAGACCACCAGAGCGCTACGACCTCCTACAAGGTCCGGCTTTCAAACGGCAACGAATACGAATTGCCCGTCAGGGCGCAGCTGAAATCCAACGATGACAGGCTGGCTGCCGCCGGGTATCGCGCGGCGCACGGCGACACCAGAAACCGGATGCAGCACTACCTGCGTCACAGCGACGAAGAAGGCAACCCATGAGCGACCCGCAACCCATGAACGATACCCAGCACCCATCGACGGTGCCTTTGTGCACCGCCACAGGCGTCGCCATCGGCAGCGCGCAATGGCTCCTGGAGAAGAAGGGCGAGGACGAGAAGTCGCCGGTCCTCAACCACAACAATCTGCGGCTCTGCATCTGCGGCGAAGAAACTTTCAAGCAGATCGCGACCGACATCCGAAAAGCACAGCACAGCATCGACCTCGTGTGCTGGGGCTTCGATCCGGCGATGGAACTCACACGCGGCACGGGCGACCAATGGCCGCGCGGCGACACCTGGGGCGATCTGCTGCTGGGGGCTGCGCAGGGAAAGTTCAACAACGGCAAGCCGGTGCAGGTGCGTCTTCTGGTGTGGTACGACTTCATTGGCAGCGCCGCCGTGAACAACATGCCGGGCTACAAGAAAGAAGCCCCCTACGTGTTGAAAACTGCGGCCCGGCGCGGCATGTCTGCTGGCGTGTCACCGCATGGCGAGACGCCTTCACTGGCCGACCCCATCGAGGCGCGCGACCGGCGAGAGGTATTCAATTCGTACTGGTACAGAGATGTCGCGGCGGGAGCGCACAAAGGCATCTCACTGCGCACGCGCGGCGGCGTTCATGCCGACGTGATGACCAGCCTGCAGGCCGAAGCGAGCGCCAAGGGACTGGGCCGCATCGAGCGCCTGGGCTTCGAGTACCTGGCCACGCATCATCAGAAAACCATCGTCATCGACTACGAGGGCGACAAACCCTGCGGCTACGTGCTCGGCCTGAACTCGGTCACCGACTATTGGGATACGACGTCCCACACCTTCGACGACCCCCGGCGCGGCAAAAGCTGGGAGGGCGCGAACGATGCAAAGCCCGGCCTGAAGCCCTACCAGGACTACGGTTGCCGTATCGAAGGCGAGGTGCTGGCCGTGGTGTGCAAGAACTTCACCGAGGCGTGGAACAAGGCCGACGCCAACGGCAAAGGTGCGGGCAGCAACGTGAACCGCACATTCGATTTCAAGGCGACACCTGCGAACCTGACCAGGAACCTGGTAGCCCCCCGCCAGAAAGCGCAGATCCTGCGCACCTTGCCTGCCGCCGATGGCAGCGAAAAGTCCATCCACCGCCTCTATGACCAAGCGATCAGTTTTGCGCGCCACTATCTGTATGTAGAGAACCAGTACTTCCAGCACGCGGCCTGGGTCAAGGAACTCAAGCGCCTGCGTGCGAAGCAAGTCGCAGATTGCCAGAAGGGCAAGCTGGACATGGCCGACGTGCCCAAGCTGCATGTGATGGTCGTGACGCCGACGCCGGAGCGTGCGCAGATGGTGCCGCGCACGCACGACACCGTGACGGAACTGGGGCATGGTTCGTCCATGCCCCATCAGGCGAAGATGGTGGAAGAAGAAATCGCGCGCCACGAAGCCGTGCAAGAGGCCCGCAGGCGGAGCAGCGATCCGCTACTGATCCCGCCGCCAGCGCCCCTTTCCAGCATTGCCCAAGCCTACAAGGACGCAGGCGGCGGCAAGGACGACGAGACGGCGCGCAAGGAGCTGGAGGGCCAGTTCGCCATGCGCTCGTTGGTGGCCAGTCTTTGGACTTTCGACACGAACTGGCAAAGCAAGCAACAAGGAGATCTGGGCAGGCTCAAGGAGTGGAGCAGCACGTCGACTTACGACAAGAGCGGACAAGACATCAGCCACAACCGCCAGCGCATCAAGAGCATGAGCGACACGCTGTACAAGGCGCGCTATCGCGAGATCTACATCCACAGCAAGCTGATGATCATCGACGACAGCATGTTCACGCTGGGAAGTGCCAACCTGAACCTGCGCAGCTTCGCGGTGGACAGCGAGATCAATATCGCCAGCGACGATGCGGTGACGGCCACGAATTTGCGCGAACGGGTGTGGGGGCAGCATACCGACGGGAAGTTCGCGGGGGGGGATGCGACGGATCAGAAGGTGATGTTCAACACATTTCAGAAATGGCAAAAAGCAGCGTGGGACAACCTGCTTAACAAAAAACAAGGCCTAAGCCCGTCCTGCTTTCTTGTCGCGTTCCAGGATGACCGCGTCAGCAGTATTCGCCTGGGCTGATCGCCATGAAGCTATTCCGCCTTTGCGACATTTCCTATCCGCGCTCAGCCTGGCCTGCGCTGCTGATTCCTTTCATCCTGACAGACTGCACCATGAACGATCTACCCCGCAACATGGGCCTGAAGGCCTTCAATCCACACCGTACCGATTTCGCCTGCGTGCATGAAGCGTCCAAGCTGGCGCCGATCACGAACGAAGTTGAAGTTCTGTTCCAGCAAGGTATGGCGGTGACCAGCAACGAACTATGGCCCAACCAGCGCGACTACAGGACGGCGGCTCAGCTTTGGGAGCAGGCTGCAGCCAAGGGCCATTGGAAGGCCTCGATGAATCTTGCGGGCTTTTATGAGCGCGGCCTAGGCGTGCAACGTGATGCCGAACGGGCGGTGCAGATGGTTGAAGGGCTGATGAAGCAGGATGTGCCAGGCGCCTTCGACAAGATGGGCACTTATCACCAGAGTGGCATCGGGGTCAAACGGGACATCGACAGGGCCTACGGGTTCTGGCAACTCGCAGCGGATATGGGCAGCCCTGGAGCTCAGACATATCTCGGCTACAAATTAGACGCAGCCTATGACGATGCCCAAATGGGCGTCTGGGGCAACAGCAAGGTTGGCATCAAGATGCTGGAGTGCGCGTTTGCACAAGGACATGGGGAGGCTGCCTACAAGCTGGGGCAAACGCTCAATCTTGTTGACAAGAATTACGCCCGAGCGCTTGCCGTTCTGCATGAAGGCGTGAAATTCGGGAGCAGCGACGCCGCCAGTTATTTGTTTGCCTCCTTTGACGATGTTGATCCATTGACTTTCAACCTTATTGACCGCGCGCGTGCCGAGCGCTACAGCACCATTGCAGCGGCCCTCGAACTCAACCCAGACCTCCGCCTCCCCAATCTCGACAAGGTCCTGCCCCTGCCGCCCGCGGCGCTGCCCTTCTGGGACGGCAAGCGCGAGACGTTGATCGACGCAGCGAAAGCGGTCATCGTCAAGCACCCGACACCCGCCACACCAGGGGCCAACCGCACCGGCCGTGCTCATGTTCCTCAAGGCCATGTACTGCCCAGCAATATCACATTGCCACCCGGCGAGAACGCCTTCGACAACCACGGCAGGCCGTGGAGCCTCACAACCAAACAGCACGCTCACTTCACCGGCTACTGGCAACCCAGGATCGATGTGGTGCGGGGTGACTGGCAACGCGACTGGAACGCAGCACAGGCACCGCAACATTTCGAACGTGGCGAGTCTCTTCCAAGTCTGGCCGAACAGATTCCGCCCGGCTATGGCGCCGTGTCCTGGGACTACAAGGGCCTGCCGGTTCAGCAGGTGTCACCGGTCCATCCTTATGTTGCGCAGGGCGTTGCGCGGTATGTACCTGCACCTGAAATGCCCCGCAGTTGTAGCGGGACCGTGCGCTGTCCGCAGACCGGCATCTGGTCTGCGCGACTGAAGCAAGAGCACGCGCACCACGCGGTGTTCCACGCGCAGTGGCAGCAAACCTACATGGAAAAGGGCCAACCGTTCCCGGACCCGACCACGCTGCGCGAAGCGGGCGGCATCACGGTGGCGGCCAGGGACATCCGATGGCATTGGGTGGGCGATGCCAATCAGGCGGATGCCTCGGGGCATGTGCACATCACGTCGACCCCGATCGCCCTCTAGCCATTCGCCTCTGCTTCTCTGCTGCTCCCTTTTGCCTACGCCGGCACCGCGTCCACATTCGCCCTGTCCCAATGCCGGTGCTTCGCAATCGCCGCGATGAAGTCTTGCGCGATCTGCGTGGCGGCCGTGCTGTCGCCCATGTTGGTGACAGGCGTGGCCGCCACGACGACACCTGCAGGCGCGTCGGACTCCGGCGTGATGCCCAGCGTCGACAGCAGCTTCACGCCGTCGCCCACCGTGCAGATCGCCTTGCAGTGCTTGTAGGCCTCCAGCACGAAGTGCACCGCGTCGCCGATGCCCGACATCGTTGCAGCGGCTTCGCTGCCGGCGGGCACCAGCACCGCGTCGAACATCACCGAGGGCGTGTTCGAGAACGTCATGTCCACATCGATCTGCCGCTTCGACGCGCTGGCCACGGTGCCCAGGCGCGGGCCCACCACCTTGCATTGCGCGCCGGCCTGCTCCAGCGCCTCGCGAATCGGTTTCAGCGAGGCCGAGTCGACACCGTCGGCCACCAGAATGGCGATCTTGCGCGTGCGAATGGAGCCGTCGCCGGTGTCGGCCATGCTGAGCGCCGGCGATTCGTCGATGGGCAACGACATGCGGTGGTCGCGAAAGCCCGCGCGGCCCGCGGCCGCCTTGGCATCGGGCTCGCCGATGCCCAGCGGCTCGGCCACGCGGCGTGCGAGCTTCTCGTCCACGTGCGCCAGGTTGTCGACCATGCGCTGGCGGATGGCCGGAACTTCGAGCTTGGACAGCTCGAAGCGGAAGGCCGCGATGATGTGCTCCTTCTCGGGCGCGCTCTGGCTGTTGAAGAACAGGCGCGCCTGCGTGAAGTGGTCGTCGAACGACGGGCTGCGGCGGCGCACCTTGGGCGGGTCGATCTCTTCGGGGAACGACTGGAAGCCGTTGCTGCCGCCGTCCACGCGAAACTCGGTGCCGCTGCCCAGCGTGTTGGGCTCGTAGGCCACCTGGCCGCGCGCGATGCTCTGGCGGTGCATGCCGTCGCGCTGCATGTTGTGGAACGGGCACACGGCCTTGTTGATCGGCAGCTCGTGGAAGTTGGCGCCGCCCAGGCGTGAGATCTGCGTGTCGGTGTACGAGAACAGGCGGCCCTGCAGCAGCGGGTCGTTGCTGAAGTCGATGCCAGGCACCACGTGGCCCGGATGGAAGGCCACCTGCTCGGTCTCGGCGAAGAAGTTGTCGGGGTTGCGGTTGAGCACCAACCGGCCGATCTTCTGCACCGGCACCATTTCCTCGGGGATCAGCTTGGTGGGGTCGAGCAGGTCGAAGCCGAGCGAATGCTCCTTGTCGGCCGGGATCATCTGCACGCCGAGCTCCCATTCGGGGAAGTGGCCGCTCTCGATGGCTTCCCACAGGTCGCGGCGGTGAAAGTCCGCGTCCTTGCCGGCGATCTTCTGTGCCTCGTCCCACACCAGGCCGTGCACGCCGAGCTTGGGCTTCCAGTGGAACTTGACGAAGTGGCTTTCGCCGCGGCTGTTGATGAAGCGGAAGGTGTGCACGCCGAAGCCTTCCATCATGCGCAGGCTGCGCGGAATGGCGCGGTCGCTCATGGCCCACATCAGCATGTGGGTGCTCTCGGGCATCAGCGAGGCGAAGTCCCAGAAGGTGTCGTGCGCGCTCGCGGCCTGCGGCATCTCGTGGTGCGGCTCGGGCTTGACGGCGTGGATGAGGTCGGGGAACTTCATCGCGTCCTGGATGAAGAACACCGGAATGTTGTTGCCCACCAGGTCGTAGTTGCCTTCGCGGGTGTAGAACTTGACGGCGAAGCCGCGCACGTCGCGCACGGTGTCGGCCGAACCGCGCGAGCCCGCCACGGTGGAGAAGCGCACGAAAACGGGCGTCTTCGCATCCGGGTCCTGCAGGAAATCGGCGCATGTGAACTGCGACATCGACTTGTAGACCTGGAAGTAGCCGTGCGCCGCCGAGCCGCGCGCATGCACGGCACGCTCGGGAATGCGCTCGTGGTCGAAGTGCGTGATCTTCTCGCGCAGGATGAAGTCTTCGAGCAGCGTGGGTCCGCGCACGCCCGCCTTCAGCGAGTTGTGGTTGTCCGGTATCTGCAGGCCCTGGTTCGTGGTGAGGGTCGCCGGATGCTCGACGGTGAAGCCTTCGAGCTGCTGCTGCTTGGCGTTGCCGCCGTCGCCCGCCTTGGAGGCACCGGTGCGGCGGCCGGCTGCGGCCTTGTTCTGTGGCGTCATCGTGGACCTGGAGTCTTTCATGGGAGGGGCGCTCAGCCCATTTCGTTGTTGTCGAGGAACATGTCGAGCACGTTGACCACGGCCACCAGGCAGATGCAGCCCGCCACGGCGGCGACGGACCACACAAGGATCTCATCGCCCAAGGTGCTGGTGGTGAGCGTGTCGAAAAGCGAAGAAAGGTCCATGATTCCCTCCAAGGAAACAAACAGAATGAACCGGGTCGAGCGGCGGGTTGAAGCGCTTGCAATCGGTGGCTGCAAGCGAAATGCAAGGTTATGTTTCCCGGCGGTCCGGGGCCGTAGTGGCCGCCCTTCCCCATTTGTCGGAGAAAGCGGCCGGCTTCGGTAGGAGCACGCCGACACCCCAAGAGCGGCGGCCTACGCGGGTTCGGGCGTCATGACGGTGGGGCGTGGGCGCCTTCGTCGCATAGCATGGGCACGGGACTCGGGGGCGGCATCAATCGTGCTTGTCGTTCCTTGCCTCGCGCACCGGCCGCACTGCCCGGATCACCCAGGGAAGAAAGTAGACACCCATGCAGATCAGGATCGGCTTCGACATCGAACTCGGCGTGACCGCGCCCACGGCATTGATCTACATGCTGCAGGTCCATCCCTCGCGGGCTGCGGACCTGCAGGGCCCGGAGAACATCACCATCAGCCCGCCGCTGGTGACCGACCACTACCGCGACAGCTTCGACAACCACTGCGCGCGCGTGCAGATTCCGTTCGGCGTGAGCAGCGTGCGCCTGCGCAACCAAGCCGTGGTGTACGACACCGGCTGGCCCGACCCCATCGACTTCGGTGCCATCGAGCACGCGGCGGCCGACCTGCCGGTGTCCACGCTGCCTTTCGTGCTGCCCAGCCGCTACTGCGAGGTCGACAGCGAACTGCTGCAGTTCGCCTGGGCCAACTTCCTGAATGTGGCGCCGGGCTGGTCGCGCGTGCAGGCGATCTGCGACTTCGTGCACCGGCACCTGCGCTTCGACTACCAGAACGCACGCGCCACGCGCACCGCGCTGGAGGGTTTTCGCGAGGGAACGGGCGTGTGCCGCGACTTTGCGCACCTGGCGATCACGCTGTGCCGCTGCATGAACATTCCGGCGCGCTACGTGACGGGCTACCTCGGCGACATCGGCATTCCGCCGGTGCGCTACCCGATGGACTTCAGCGCGTGGTTCGAGGTGTACCTGGGCAACCGCTGGCACACCTTCGACGCGCGCCACAACACGCCGCGCATCGGGCGCGTCGTGATCGCGCGCGGGCGCGACGCGGCGGACGTGCCTATCACGATGATGTTCGGGGCGAACACGCTTCAGCGCTTCGATGTGACGACGGAAGAAGTGCTCTAGCAGCCTGGGATTTGCTCCTTCCCCTTCCGGGGGAAGGCTGGGATGGGGGCAGCGGCCAACGAGCGCCGCGAGAAGGTCGAGGCCGTCGTGCCCCCACCCCGACCCTCCCCCAGCGGGGGAGGGAGAAATACCAGTCCGCTACTTGTAGCCGAGCAGCTTCATCGCTGGGGCCAGTCCCTTGCGGCTGCGCTCCATGGCTTCCCAGGGCTTGTTGCCGATGGCGAAGCGCTCCGCCGCATTGGCCACCGTCCATTGCGAGGCGCTCGTGAGCACCGGCAGCTCTTCCCACGCCACCGGCACCGACACCCCCAGCCCCGGCCGTGAACGCGCCGACCACGCAGCGACCGTGGTCGCGCCGAAACCGTTGCGCAGGTAATCGACGAACACCTTGCCCACCCGGTTGCGCGGCCCGCTCTTGGCGACGAAGCGCTGCGGAATGGTCTTCGCCAGATGCACGACCACGGCCTGCGAGACGCCCTTGACGGTGTCCCAGTCGTATTGGCGGCGCACCGGCACCACCACGTGCAGCCCCTTGCCGCCGCTGGTTTTCAGGAACGAGGGCAGGCCCAGTTCGTCGAGCAGGGTGCGCACCAGCATCGCCGCCTCCTGGATCTGCCCCCACGCCACGCCCTCGCCCGGGTCGAGGTCGAAGGTCATGCGGTCGGGCTTGCCGATGGCGCGCGAGGTGGCGTTCCAGGTGTGCAGCTCGATCACGTTCATCTGCGCGGCGCCGATGAGCCCTGTCTTCGTGTCGATCTGCAGCAGCGGCTCGTGCCCCGGGTCGAGCGCGGGGTCGAGCAGCTTCACGCCGGGGATCTCGCGGTTCTGCAGGTGCTTCTGGAAGAACAGTTCGCCGCCCACGCCCTCGGGCGCGCGCACCAGCGACACCGGGCGCCCGCGCAGGTGCTGCAGCATGAGCGCGGCCACGCTGTCGTAGTAAGCGGCAAGCGCGCCCTTGGTGATGCCGCTGTGCGTGTCGATCACGCGGTCGGCGTGGCTGATCTTGAGGGCCATGGGCGTTCCTGCTTCCTTGCGCTTCGGCGATGGCGCGGATTCAGCGGCCGGCTGCGCCCGTTCGCGCCGGATGTCGCGCGCGGGCTTGTCGGCACGCAAGCCCTGAAACACCGAGTGGCGCACGCGGTGCTCGCGCGTCCACTCGCCGAACGACACCTCGGCCACGAGCGTGGGCTCGACCCATTGCGCCTTCACGCCGCTCGGCCTGGGCTCGAAGGGGCAGTCGTCGGTGGCCAGCTTGTCCAGGCGCGACTTGATGTCGGCAAGGCGGTTCGCGTCGAAGCCCGTGCCCACGTTGCCGCAATAGCGCAGTTTTCCGGTGGCCTCGTCGTGCACGCCCAGCAGCAAGGCGCCGAAGCCGGTGCGCGACCCCTTCGGCGCGGTGTAGCCGCCGATCACGAACTCCTGGCGCTGCTCGTTCTTCAGCTTGATCCAGTCGGCAGAGCGGCGTGACACATAGGGCGAGCCCTTCAGCTTGCCCACGATGCCCTCGAAGCCGATGCGCGCGGACGACGCCAGCAGGTCGTGCGGCGACGCGTCGAAGGCCTCGCTCAGGCGCAGCGACGCGGGCGGCTTCTTGCCGAGCAACTTTGCCAGCCGTGCACGGCGCTCCTCCACGGGCAGTTCGCGCAGGTCTTCGCCGTCGAGAAATGGCGCGTCGAACAGCCAGTACGCGACGGACGACGTCGCGCCGCTGTCGAAGGCGTTTTGCAGCGCCTGGAAGTCGGGCGCGCCGTTCTCGCCGTCGACGGTGATCTCGCCGTCCAGCCAGGCCGAGCCGGTGGGCAGCTTCGCCAGCGCCTTGGCGAGCGCGGGCAGTTTGGCCGTCCAGTCGTGGCCGTTGCGGGTGAAGCAGCGCACCTTGCCCTTGTCGATGCGCGCCAGCAGGCGGTAGCCGTCGAACTTGAGTTCGTAGAGCCACCCGTCGGGCGAAGCGGGTGGCGCGGTCGCGAGGGTGGCGAGTTGGGGCTGCAGGGTGGCGGGCAGCGCGACTTTCTTCGCCGCCTTGAGGGCGGCCTTCTTGGGGACGGCTTTCTTTGCTGCGGCCTCCTTTGCGGGCGACCGGGTCGCGACCTTCTTCGGCGGCTGGCCGACTTGGTCCACGCCCAGCCCGGTGATCACGCTCGCGGGCTGTGCTTCCAGCACGTCGTAGTCGCCGATCGGCCGCGCCTCGCCGTCGCGCTCCTTGATGAGCAGCCACGGTTCATGCGCCTCGTCGCCCTTGCCGTGCATGCGCACCAGCGTCCAGTGCCCGTGCAGCTTCTCGCCGCGCAGTTCGAACTTGAGCTTGCCGGCGGCCAGCGCCTGGCGCGCGTCGCCGTCCGGCAGCCAGTCGCCGCGGTCCCAGACGATGACGGAGCCGGCGCCGTACTGCTTCGCCGGGATGGTGCCCTCGAAGTCCGCATAGGAAATCGGATGGTCTTCCACGTGCACCGCCATGCGTTTTACCGTCGGGTCGAGGCAAGGCCCCTTCGGCACGGCCCAGCTCTTGAGCGTGCCGTCGAGCTCGAGCCTGAAGTCGTAGTGCAGGTGGCTCGCGTGGTGCTTCTGGATGACGAAGGACAGCACGCCCTTGCCTGGCTTGCCTGGCTTGCCGCCGGTCCTGGGCTCCGGCGTGCGGGTGAAGTCGCGCTTGCCGTGATAGCGCGCCAGCGCCTTGCTTGCGGCCGATGCGGTCGTGCCCATGGCGGTCGGCCCGCGTCAGGCAGCGCGGCGCGCCTTGGCGGCGGCGGTCTTGCCAGCCGCCTTCGCGGCCGGCTTGCGCTTCTTCGCGGCGGCCTTGGGAGGGGGTTCCTCGGCCTCTTCCTCCTCTTCGTCGTCGGCGGCTGCCTTGGCCTTGCCGCCGCCCTTGCGCAGGCTGCGCTGGAGCAGCTCGGTGAGGTCGATGATCTTGGCGCCGCCGCCTTCGCTGGCCTGCCCCTCCCCGGGCTCGGGCTGCGTCACGGTTTCGGTCTGGCCGGCCTTCACCTTCTTCTCGACCAGCCGCAGGATCTCGTCCTTGAACTCGTCCTTGAATTCGTTCGGGTCCCACTCGGCGCTCATGTCTTCGACCAGCTGCTTGGCCATCTTGAGCTCTCGCTCGCTCAGGCCCGCTTTCTTCACGTCTTCGGAGGGCAGCGGCAGGTCGGTCCAGGGGCGGATGTCCGCGCCCCAGCGCAGCAGGTTCAGCACCAGCCCCGGGCCCACGGGCACCAGCACGGCCAGGTGCTGCTTGGTCTGGATGACCACACGCGCCACCCCCACGCGGCCGCTGCGCTGCAGGGTCTCGCGCAGCAGGGCGTACACCTTGGCGCCGCGGTTGATGGGCGCCACGTAGTAGGGCCGCTCCAGGTACACGAAGGGAATGCCGTCGGCCGGCACGAAGGTCTCGATCTCGATGGTCTGCGTGGTCTTGGGGTAGGCCGCCGCGATTTCCTTGTCGCTGAGCACGACGTACTCGCCGTCTTCGTAGGCGATGCCCTTCACGATCTGCTCGCGCGCGATTTCCTTGCCGGTCTTCTTGTTGATGCGCTTGTAGCCGACCGGGTCCATGGTGCGCTTGTCAAGCCAGTCGAAGTCGATGCCGTGGTCGGTGGTGGCCGAGTAGAGCGCGACCGGAATGTGGACCAGGCCGAAGCTGATGGCACCCTTCCACAGGACGCGCGGCGCAGGGGATTTTTGAGAGACGGGCATGGGCACACTCCTTCGGTCTCGGAATGTGCGCCCTCCGTGGCGCAGCGCTGTAGGAGCGCCGCCCCAGACGCGGTCAGGCGGCGCCGGTCGAACCCGCCACGGGCCCCAGCTGCCGCTCGCTCGGGTGCGCGAAGTAGAACCACTCGGTGCCGGGCAGGGCCACGGCGTTGGGGAACACGATGAAGCCGTCATCGGGCGCGCTCACCAGCGTGCCGTCGTGGCGCATGCCGATGGGCTCGCCGCGTTGCACCTCGTCGAAGGTGGCCCAGTCGCGCACGAAGCTGTCGTCCTCATGCAGGCGGTCGGTCACGCTGGCCAGGCGCAGCAGCCGGGGTGCCTGCACCGGCGCCCCCGCGAGCCCCGGCGGCAGCGCGGCCATGCCCAGCAGCGCGAGCGCGCGGCGAATGGCGCGCCACGCCACCTCGGGCGCCTGCGGGTCCATATGCTGGCCGCATTCGAGCGTCACGCCATAGCCTCCGCGGCTGCGGATGTACTCGTTGGTGCCGCGGCCGAAGTCGAGCGCGGCCTCGTCGGCGGGTGCGCCGCCCGCGCGCTGCGCGAGGTGCGCGGCATAGATGTCGAGCCAGCCCTCCACCACCACCGGCGTGCCGATGTGCAGGGCCAGCTGGCCTTCCTCGAACGAACGGGCAAAGGGCTCCAGCGTGCCGTTGTTGTCGCGCGGGCCGATCATGGCGAAGGCCTCGCCCTCGCTCTGGAAGGAGTGCAGGTCGAGCAGCACCTCGTGGCGCTCGATGAGCGGGGCCAGCACGTTGGTGATGCGGGCTTCGTAGTCGGCGGGCTGTTCGCTCGGACGGAACAGCCGGTTGAGGTTGCGCTCGCCCTCGCGTTGCAGGCGGCGCCGCGCGAGCGGGTTGGCCACGGGCACCAGGGTGAGTTCGCCGCGCTGCAGCTGCAGCGTGCCGGCGTCGATCTCGCCCAGGATGCGCTCGATGCCCAGCGTGCCGGAGATTTCGTCACCGTGAACGCCCCCCACCACGAGCAGCCGCGGTCCGGGGGTCAGCGAGGCGAAGGTGTGGATGCGCAGGCTGTCGGTGGCCACGCCGGCAAAAGGATCGGAGGACATGCCCGGGATTATTGCGGAGCCCCATGGCCCGGTGCAAAGGCACTGCGCGCCCCATGGCGTCCGAGCGCGCACCTGCGGCACCTACAGGGGCAGCCTTGCATGTCCTACCGCCCTGCCGGTGCGCGCGCGGCACGCTCTGTGGAGCGCATCACAAGGAGCATCCCCATGAACACGAAGACCAAGACTCAGCCCAGCGACAAGACGGCGGACCAGAACGACGGCAAGACCAAGGTGCAGCAGGGCGGCAAAGCGGCCCCGCGCCTGCCGAACGAGCGCGACCAGTCGTCGGACAGCCAGCAGACCCAGGACGGCAAGCCGTCCGAGGTGGGTCGCAAGGCCCATGACGACGTGGAGCGCGGCGTGGTCGACACCGACCGCGGCCCGGAGGCCGACCGCGTCTACAACGAGAAGGTCAAGCGCTGACCCTCGGCGGTCAGGCGGCGGGAATGCCCGCGAGCTGCTTGCGCATGTCCGCAATCACCGCGCCGTAGTCCTTGGCATTGAAGATGGCGCTGCCCGCCACGAAGGTGTCGGCGCCGGCCGAGGCCACGCGCGCGATGTTGTCGACCTTGATGCCGCCGTCCACCTCGAGGCGGATGTCGCGCCCGCTCTGCTCGATGCGCTTGCGCGCGAGTTCGATCTTGCGCAGCGCCGAGTCGATGAAGCTCTGGCCGCCGAAGCCGGGGTTCACGCTCATGATCAAAATCAGGTCGATGTCGTCGATCGCCCAGTCCAGCGCCTCCAGGCCCAGCCCGGGGTTGAACACCAGCCCGGCCTTGCAGCCCGCGCCCTTGATGGCCTGGATGCTGCGGTTCACATGCGGCGATGCGTCGGGGTGGAAGCTGATGCAGTCGGCGCCCGCTTCCGCGAACGAGGCGGCAAGGGCATCGACCGGCTGGACCATCAGGTGCACGTCGATGGGCACCGGGGTGCCGTCGGCGGTCTTGGCGTAGGGCTTGAGCGCGTGGCAGATCATGGGGCCGAAGGTCAGGTTCGGCACGTAGTGGTTGTCCATCACGTCGAAATGGATCCAGTCGGCGCCGGCGGCAATCACGTCGGTCAGTTCTTTGCCGAGGTGCGCGAAGTCGGCGGACAAAATGGAGGGCGCGATGCGGAACGGGGTGCTCATGCCCCCGATTCTCGCAGCCGATGGAAGTCCGACGAAAGGCCTCCGTTACCATGCGCCCCATGTCAAACAGCCCCTTCAGCGTCCAGGTCGAACCGCGCTACCTGGCCGACCAGTCCTCCCCGAAGGACCACATCTACACGTTTTCGTACACGATCACCGTCACGAACACGGGTTCGGTGGCGGCCCAGCTGATTGCCCGCCACTGGCGCATCAACGACGCATCGGGCCATCCGCAGGAGGTCAAGGGCCTCGGCGTGATCGGCCAGCAGCCGCTGCTGGCGCCCGGCGAATCCTTCCGTTACACGAGCGGCTGCCGCCTGCAGGCACCCAGCGGCACCATGCATGGCAGCTTCCTGGTGGTGACGGAGGAAGGCGAACGCTTCGACGTGCCGGTGCCGATGTTCGTGCTGGAAGCGGATGTCGACGGCACGCCGGTGTCGCGCATCCTGCACTGAGCGCCACGACGCTCCCCTTCTTTTCCTTCTTTCCCCGCCCCCCGACATGGCTGCCGCTTCGCGCGACTTGCAGGGGCTGCTTGCCGGCCTCGACCCCACGGCCGATGTGGCGCAGCGCCACATCTGGCTCATCAACCTCTTCGACTGGCTGCGCGGCGACCGTGCGTCGCCCCAGGCGGCCATGGGCCGCGTGCTGCTGCTGCTCGACGCCATCGAGGCGCGGCCGGAGCTGCGCGAGCGCCTGCGCGCCTGGTGGCGGGTGTTCACGCAGTCGGTCGACCTGACCACGCTGCTGGCCGACTACGGATTTGCGCCGCGCACGGCCTTCGCCAGCGAACTGGCCGAACGCCTGCGCCGCAAGATTCTGCCGGGCACGCCGGAGACCACCGACGCGTCGGAGCTGTTTCGCATGGTGCTGCCCGGCGTGTTCGACGCCGGCTGGATCGCGCTGCTCGAAGAGGCGCCGCTCGCGCGCATCGGCGTGCTGCTGGCCGATTCGGCCGATGCAGCCGATGCAGCCGTCGACGACGGTGCGCCGCGCTGGCGCCACACGGTGATGGACGCCGTCACGTATTGCGCAAGCCAGGTGGTGGCGGCCGGCTTCGCCCCGGAGCTGCGCCTGCGCATGAGCGCCGAGCTGGGGGCCGCGCGGCCCTTTCATTCGCTGATGGCCGACCTGGACGAACTGCGCGAGCAGATGTTCGCCCCGCCGTGCAACGAAGAAGCCCTGCAGGCCGCCTTCATCGCGTTTCGCGACCGGCTCGACGCCTGCCGCACGGTGGCCTCGTCGGTCTACACGCACCTGGAGGACAACGGCATCTCGGTGGGCCTGGTGTTCCGGCTGCGCCAGCTGCGCGAGCGCGTGCTGCGCATTCGAGAGCTGCTCGACTGCCTGATGTCGCCCGTGCCCGCGCCCAGCGTGGCGCGGCTGGTCGGCCGGCTGGTGCTGGCGGGCGGCGAGCGCAACAGCATCCGCGCGCTGATCGCCTCCAACTCGTCGATGCTGGCCGCCAAGGTGACCGAGCGCAGCGCGGAGACCGGCGAGCACTACATCACGCGCGACCGCGCCAGCTATGCACAGATGGTGAAGAAGGCTGCCGGCGGCGGCGCGCTCACGGCCTTCACCGTGCTGCTGAAGTTCGGCATCTACGCGCTGGGGCTGTCGGCCTTCTGGAGCGGGCTGGCAGCCGGGCTCATGTACGCGGCCAGCTTCGTCGCGATCCAGCTGCTGCACCTGACGCTGGCCACCAAGCAGCCCGCGATGACGGCGCCGGCCCTGGCGGCGCGGCTGCGCGACATCAAGTCGGACGGCGCGGTGGTCGACTTCGTCGACGAAGTCGCCAACCTCGTGCGCTCGCAGGTGGCCGCCGTGCTGGGCAATGTGCTGGTGGTGGTGCCGGCCATGCTGGGCCTGGCGTTGCTGGTGCAACTGGCGCTGGGCCGGCCCCTGCTGGACGCCGCGCATGCCGCAGCCACGCTTGATTCGCTGTCCCTGGCCGGCCCGACCGCGCTTTATGCGGCAATCACCGGCATCCTGCTGTTTTCGGCCAGCATCATCGCGGGTTGGACAGAAAACGCCTTTGTCCTGCATCGCCTGGACTCCGCCATGCGTTACAACCCCCGCATCGGCGCTTTTCTCGGCGCCGCCCGGGCACGCCGCTGGGCCGACTTCATGCGCACACACATCTCGGGCTTTGCCTCCAACATTTCCCTGGGACTCATGCTCGGGCTGCTGCCCGCGTTCGCGGGTTTCTTCGGGCTCGGGCTGGACGTGCGGCACGTGACACTGTCGGCCGGGCAGATTGCTGCCGCCGCGGCGTCCACGGGTCTCGCCGTGCTGCACCAGCCTGCCCTGTGGTGGGCGGTGGCGGCCGTTCCGGTCATCGGCGCGCTCAATGTGAGCGTGAGTTTCTATTTCGCTTTCCGGCTGGCGCTGCGCGCGCACAGCGTGAGCCTGGCCGACCGCGCGCGCATTCGCGGCGCGATCTGGGCGCGCTGGCGCAGCCGGCCGGTGAGCTTCTTCCTACCTGCATGAATTTGACGAGCTTCATCAACGATCTGCTGGGCTTCTGGTCCGAATGGGTGCGCCCCTCGGCCGGCCTGCCCACCATCCTGTGGTCGCTGCTGCTGGCCGCGGCCGCGGCGTCCGGCCACCTGGTGCAGCGCTACCTGGGGCTGCCCAAGGTCATCGGCTATTCGCTGGTGGGCGCGGTGGTCGGCTTTGCCGGCTTCGAGGGCGCCATCTGGCCGCTGCGCGGCCTGAGCCTGTTCCTGCTGGAACTCGGCGTGGCGGTGGTGCTGTTCGAGGCCGGCGGCCGGCTGCCGCTGCGCTGGTTCCGCCACAACCCGATGGTGCTGGTGCAGAGCCTGCTGGAAGCCACGCTGACCTACTTCGGCGTGTACTGGATATTGACCTTGCTGGGCCTGCCAGAGCCGGTGGCCAACCCCATTGCGCTGATGGCCATCGTCGCCTCGCCCGCGGTGCTCAGCCGCGTGATCATCGACACCCGCGCCGCCGGCCCGGTGACCGAGCGCGCCATGACGCTGGCCACGCTCAACACTTTCTATGCGCTGGCGCTGGGCTACGCGCAGGCCGGGCTGATCGAGCGCGCGCCGCAGACGCTGCTGCAAAAGCTCTACCCGGTGGGCGTGGTGCTGGGCCTGTCGTTCGTGGTGGGCGCCATCATGGCGCTGGCCCTGCGCTCGGCCCTGAGGGTGATGAGCCCGACGAGCGAAAACACCTCCATCCTGCTGCTGGCGCTCATTGCGGCGGGTGCGGCGCTCACCGCGCACATCGGCGGCTCGGCGCCGCTGGCCGCGCTGATCGGCGGCGTGCTGCTGAAGGCGCTCAACCCCAAGCCCTGGGCCTGGCAGCGCCAGCTGGGCACGGCCGCCTCGCTGCTGACCATGCTGATGTTCGTGCTGGTGTCGATCGTGGCGGCGCAGGCCGACTGGACGCTGCCGGTGGCCAGCGTGGTGCTGGCGGTGATCGGCGTGCGCCTGGTCGCCAAGATCGCGGGCGTGGCCATTGCCAACCCCGGCAGCGGCGCCAGCTGGAAGCAGGCCTTCTGGGTCGGCTGCGCGATGTCGCCGCTGTCGTCGATCGCGCTGCTCATCGCCTCCAATTTCGCCACCGCCTCGCCGTTGCTGGGCACCATGATCACGCAGGTCGCGCTGCCCTCCATCCTGCTGATGGAAGTGGTGGGCGCGGTGCTTGCCACCGTGGCCATCCACGCGGTGGGCGAGAGTTCGGTGCCCTGGGCGCCCCAGGCCTTCAGCACCACCGAGGACACGCAGCGATGAGCACCACCCTTCACAAGCCCGTCGATCCGGACAGCGACGACGTGCGCTCGGCCGCCCTGCCCGCCGACCCGGCAAGCCGCGTCGTCAAGCTCGAGCCCTTCAACAAGTCGGAGGCGCTGTCGCTCGGCGTGGAGCTGGAGCTGCAGCTCGTGAACACGCACGACTTCGACCTGGCCCCCTATGCCGAGGACATGCTGCGCCTGATGGCGCAGACCCCGCTGCCCGGCAGCGTGGTGCCCGAGATGACGTCGAGCATGATCGAGATCTCGACCGACATCTGCCACTCGGCGCAGGACGTGATCACGCAGCTGTCGCCCATCCGCGAGGCGCTCATCCGCAATGCCGACAAGCTCAACATCGCGGTGGTGGGCGGCGGCACGCATGCGTTCCAGCAGTGGCACGAGCGGCGCATCTATGACAAACCGCGCTTTCGCGAACTGTCGGAGCTGTACGGCTACCTGAGCAAGCAGTTCACCATATTCGGCCAGCACGTGCACATCGGCTGCCCCGACGCCGACTCGGCGCTGCTGATGCTGCACCGCATGTCGCGCTACATCCCGCACTTCATTGCGCTGTCGGCCTCGTCGCCGTTCGTGCAGGGGCAGGACACGCAGTTCGATTCGGCACGGCTGAACTCGGTGTTCGCGTTTCCGCTGTCGGGCCGCGCGCCCTTCACCACCAGCTGGAAGGAGTTCGAGGCCTACTTCGAGCGCATGACCCGCACCGGCGTCGTGCGCAGCATGAAAGACTTCTACTGGGACATCCGCCCCAAGCCCGAGTTCGGCACCATCGAGATCCGCGTGTTCGACACGCCGCTCACGGTGGAGCGCGCCGCCGCGCTGGCGGGCTACGTGCAGTCGCTGGCCGCGTGGTTTTTGCAGGAGCAGCCCTTCGAGCCCTGCGAGGACGACTACCTCGTGTACACCTACAACCGCTTCCAGGCCTGCCGCTTCGGGCTCGACGCGGTGTACGTCGACCCGGCCACCGGCCAGCACATGCCGCTGCGCGACCACATCCTGATGACCATGACCCAGCTCGAATGGCACAGCGAGGCGCTCAACGCCACGCAGGCCCTGGGCGAGCTGCGCACCAGCGTGGAAGCCAACCGCAACGACGCGCGCTGGCTGCGGGAAAAGCAGGGAAAAGAGCGGCTGCTGGCGGAGGTGGTGCGGCAGGCGGCACTGAGGTTCCGAGGCGCGGCCTGATGGTTTTGCCCCTTCCCCCTCTGGGGAAGGCTGGGATGGGGGCAGGCAGAGCGCTCATTGGACAAGCCGCTTGCCCCCACCCCGGCCCGCGCCCGAAAGGGGGCGGAGAAAGAAGGCCCACGCACCGCTTATGCTCGCAACCCCATGGGTGAATTCGACCTGATCACACGCTACTTCAAGCGCCCCGCCGTGCGCTCTCCGCTCGGCGTGGGCGACGACTGCGCGCTGCTGGCGCCCGCGGCGGGCATGCAGCTCGCCGTGTCCTCCGACATGCTGGTTGAGGGCCGGCACTTTCTTTCCACCGTAGCTCCCGCGCGGCTGGGCCACAAGGCGCTGGCAGTGAACCTCAGCGACCTGGCGGCCTGCGGCGCGAAGCCGCTGGCCTTCACGCTCGCGCTCGCATTGCCGGGCGTGGACGAGCCCTGGCTCGAGGGCTTCTCGCGCGGCCTGTTCGCATTGGCCGACGCACACGGTTGCGAACTGGTGGGCGGCGACACCACGCGCGGTCCGCTCAACATCTGCATCACGGTGTTCGGCGAGGTGCCGGCCGGCGCGGCGCTGCTGCGCTCGGGCGCGCGCGCGGGCGACGACATCTGGGTGAGCGGCACGCTGGGCGACGCGCGGCTGGCGCTCGAGGTGTTCCGGGGCACGGTGGCCTTGTCGGCCGAGGCCTTCGAGGCCGCCCGCGCCCGCATGGAGCAACCCACGCCGCGCGTGGCGCTGGGGCAGGCGCTGCGCGGCATCGCCACGTCGGCGGTGGACGTGAGCGACGGATTGATCGGCGACCTGGGGCACATCCTCGCTTCGAGCCGGGTCGGTGCCGTGCTCGACGCGGATGCCGCCACGGCACTCGTTGCCGTCGAGGCGCCCGGCCTGCGCACCGAGATCCTGCGCACCTGCGCGCTCTCGGGCGGCGACGACTACGAACTGGTCTTCACCGCGCCGCCCTCGGCGCGCACTGCGGTGGCGCAGGCCGGCGCGAACAGCGCCACGCGCGTCACGCGCATCGGCCGCATCGAGGCCGATGCCGGCCTGCGCATCGTCGACGCGGCAGGCGCGCCGGTGTCACAGCGCTTCGGCTCGTTCGATCACTTCGCCTGAGGGCTCGCGCCGCGCGGTCAGGAGCCGCGCACCACCGTCTGCAGCTTCTGCTGCGCCGCGTTGATCGCAGTGGACTGGCTGTTCAGCTGCTGCAGCATCTTGTTGAGCTCGGCCTGCACCACCGGGTCGGTCACGCTGATGGTGCTGCCCGAGACCTGGATCTTCGACTTGTTCTGCTCGATGTAGCCGCCGATGGCCAGCGCGCTGTCGAACACGGTGTCGAGCGCGGGGAACACTTCCTTGAAGGTGGTCGAGGGGGCCGTCACGGTCTTCTCGTAGGCCTTGTCGTAGACCTGCTTCAGGTCGTCGGGCTGCTTGAGCTGCGCGTGCGCGGCGTCGGCCTTGGCGGTCTGCTGGTCGAGCGCGGTGCGCAGGCCGGCCAGTCCGTCCTTCGCGGCCTTGATGTCTTCGCGGCGCGAGACCAGGTCACCGATGGAACGCAGCCCGCCCTTGGCCATGATCTGCGTCATGGGCTGGCTCACCGACTGGTTCATGCCCTCGTTGAAATCGGTGATCACCGCGTAGTGCTGCGCGTAGTCGCCGAAGGAGGCCTTCTCGTCCGCGGTCGGTGTGGGCACGCGAATGCCGGGCTTGTCGAGCACGCGGGTCTGCAGGAAGGTGGTGAAGGCCTTGCGCTGCTCGGCCTCCTTGTTGCCGCAGGCCACCAGCGCGAAGCTGAAAGCCACCAGGAGCGACAGGGCCCCGAGACGTTGAACGAAATTTCTCATGGGCAGTGCCCTCCCGTTTGTTGCAAAAGCAAAAAATTATAGGGAGCGCCTCATGGCATCGATGCAGGCGAGCGCCGCGACCTGCAGCGCCAGCCGGCCATCACCCACCGCGTCTGGCCACTGCGCGACAAGCAAGCCAGACAGCCGCCGCGGGTGCGAGGGCGAAGCTCGCGAACAGCCAGACGGCGGCCGACTGCGCGCCCTCGACGCCGCCCGGCGTGGTGAGCCCCGCCGCATTCGCCACCAGCCCCGCCACCGCGGCGCCCACGGCCATGCCGTAGAGCTGCACGGTGGTGATCGACGCTGAGGCAAGGCCTTCCTCGCCCTTGGGTGCCAGCGACATCACGCGCGTCAGCAGGTGCGGCCAGCCGATGCCCACGCCCAGCCCCACGGCCGCCAGTGCAATGGCCACCAGCAAGGTCTCTGACCCCGCGCCGAAGCGGCCCGGCGCCGGCAGCAACAGCGCGAGCGCCACGAGCCCCAGCGTGCAGATCACCGGTCCGGCGCGCAGCATGCGGTCGGCGCCCGCCCCGCTGCGGCCCGACGACGTCAGCGAGCCCACGCTCCAGCCGCCGGCCATCGCGGCCGTGAGGTAACCCGCCGCGAGCGGCGAATGGCCGTGCAGCAGTTGCAGGAAGTACGGCACGAAGATCTCGGTGGTGGTGCCGATCAGCAGCAGCGCCACGCTCGCGTAGATGGCGCCCAGCGGCGCACTCATCGCATAGGCGCCGCTCGGCAGCACGCGCACGGTGGCCCGGCTGTCGATGCGCGTGGCCGCAAGGCCGATGGCGAGGCCCACCGCCACGCCGGCGGCCTGCCACAGCAGGCTGGACCACAGGCCGCTGGCCGCGATCACCAGCACCGAGGCCGCGAGCAGGCCGATCTGCACGCCGGGCACGCGCGGCAGCGTGGCCGGCCGCCGGTGTGTCACACCCGCCGAGGGGCGCAGTTGCACCAGCACCAGCACCGCCTGCGCGGCCGCCACCGGCAGCAGGAACCAGAAGGCCCAGCGCCAGTGCCCGGCCTGCGCGAACAGCCCGCCCACGGCAGGCCCGCACAGCGTGGCCACACCCCACATGCCCGACACCAGCGCCACCGCGCGCGGCCACAGCCGCTGCGCGAACACCAGCTGGATGAGCCCGTAGCTCAGCGCCGCCAGCAACCCGCCGCCCAGCCCCTGCACCGTGCGGCCCGCGAGCAGCCAGGGCATGGCCGAGGCGAGCGCGCAACCCACCGAGCCGGCACTGAACACCGCCAGCGCGGCCAGGCACGCGCCGCGCGGCCCGAGCACCGCAAGCAGCCGCACCGACAGCGTGGCACCGAGGATCGAGCCGACCACGAAAAGCGTGGTGCTCCATGCATACCAGTCGAGCCCGCCGATCTCGCGCACCACCGACGGCAGCACCGTGGTCACGATGTGCACGTTGACGGCATGCAGCGCCACGCCGCCGGTGAGCGCCAGCGCGCGCCAGCCGTTGCGGCCGCTGAAAAGTTCGCTCCATGCGGCAGTGGCCGGGGGTGGATGCAAGGCGGCGGAAGAGGAAGACATGGAGGAATGCGAAGGTCGAAAGGAAGCCCGGATACTAGGCGGCGATCGCCAATTAAACAAGCTATTACTTTGATAAATAAATGCCGCCGCGCAGACGCCGACGCAGCAGCGGCCGCAGATGCGCGACACTCCTGCCCCTGATGCAAGCCGCTTCTTCCACACCGACACCCGACTCCGGCGCCATGCCCCGACCCTCGATGCGCCGCCCCACGCTGCGCTTTCTGCTGTCGCACCCCGCGCACTTCATCGCGCTGGGTTTCGGCTCGGGCATGCCGCGTTTCGCGCCGGGCACGGTGGGCACGCTGTGGGCCTGGGCCGCCTTCGCGGTGATGCAGCTCTGGTTCACGCCCGCCACCATCGGCTGGATCATCCTGGCGTCGCTGCCCGTCGGCTGGTGGGCCTGCACGGTGACCGCGCGCGACATGAACGTGGCCGACCCTGGCGCCGTGGTGTGGGACGAGGTGGTCGCCTTCTGGATCGTGCTCTGGCTGGTCACCCCGGCCGGGCTGCTGGCGCAGGCCATCGCCTTCGCGCTGTTCCGTTACTTCGACGCCGCCAAGCCCGGCCCGGTGGCCTGGGCCGACGCGCTCTTCAAGCAGCGCGACGCGGCGCAGATGCGCTGGTGGCACGCGGGCTTCGGCATCATCCTCGACGACCTGGTGGCGGCGTTCTGCACGCTGCTGGTCATTGCGCTGTGGCGCGCATGGTGAACCCGATGGATTCCTCTCCCTCCTCTTCCTCCTCTTCTTCCTCGACGTTGCCTATGTCTTCGGCTTGCGCCGACCTCGACACCCCCGAGCTCGTGGCAGTGCTGGCCGGCCTGCTGCAGACAAAGGGCTGGATGCTGGCCACCGCCGAAAGCTGCACCGGCGGGCTGATCGGCGCCGCCTGCACCGAGCTGGCCGGGTCGAGCGCATGGTTCGAGCGCGGCTTCATCACGTATTCGAACGAAGCCAAGACCGAGCTGCTGGGCGTCGACGCGGCGGTGATCGCGGCGCACGGCGCGGTCAGCGAGCCGGTGGCGCGCGCCATGGCCACGGGCGCCATCGCGCATTCGGCCCGCTCGGTGCCGGTGTGCGTGGCACTGGCCGTGACCGGCGTGGCCGGCCCGACCGGCGGCACCCCCGACAAGCCGGTGGGCACGGTGTGGTTCGGCTGGTCGGTCGACGGCAGTGTGCGCACCGAGCGCCGCCGCTTCGACGGCGACCGCGCCACGGTGCGCGCCGCCACGGTGCGGCACGCGCTGCACACGCTGGTCGGGCTGCTCGGCCGCTGACCGCCCCTTTTTTGCAACCCCGAGAGGCCCCATGACCGCAGCCACCCATGCCCAGACCATCGAGCGCTTCTACAGCGCGTTCGCCAAGCTCGACGCCGCCACCATGCAGGCGTGCTACGCCAGCGATGCGGTGTTCGAGGACGAGGCCTTCTCGCTGCGCGGGCGGCGCGAGGTGGGCGGCATGTGGCGCATGCTGGCGTCGGCCACGCAGGCCAAGGGCGCCGACGTGTGGCGCCTGACCTGGCGCGACGTGAAGGCCGACGACACCACCGGCAGCGCCCACTGGGACGCGCACTACCGCTTCAGCGCCACCGGGCGCATCGTGGACAACAGCGTCGATGCGCGCTTCACCTTCACGCCCGACGGGCTCATTGCCACGCACCACGACAGCTTCGCGTTCTGGACCTGGTCGCGCCAGGCGCTCGGTACGCCGGGCCTGCTGCTGGGCTGGAGCCCGATGCTGCGCAAGAAGGTGCGTGCCACCGCCGCGGCCAACCTTGTCAACTACCTTGCGCGCCAGCCATGAGCAACACCGACCTCGTCTTTTCGAACAACGAAGCCCAGCACCGCTACGAAGCCGCGCTGGACGGCAAGCTCGCCGCCTATGCCGAGTACAACCTGCTGACCGACGCGATCATGTTCACGCACACCGAAGTGCTGCCGGAACACGAGGGCAAGGGCGTGGGCTCGGGCATCGCGAAGCACGTGCTCGACGAAGCCCGCGCCAAGGGGCTGCATGTGATTCCGGTGTGCCAGTTCATCGCGGGGTACATCCGCAAGCACCGCGAGTACGCAGACCTGGTGCGGCCGGACATACAACGCGCTTTCAAAATCTGACGGCACCAGCCCTCGGCGCCGGCAGCCACGCAAAAGCCACGATGCCCAGCACCAGCAGCGCGGCGATGGTGCCCAGCACGGCCGTGAGCGGATCGCCACCGTGCGCCGCCGCCACCGAGGCGGCCACGCCGGTCACCCACTGCATGAGCGCCACGCCGAGGAACATGGCCATGGTGAACACGGCCATCGCGCGGCCGGTGAGCGTGGACGGGTAGGCGCCGCGCACGTCGGCGTACTGCCACACGATGAAACCCGACAGCGCGCCGATCAGCACCATGCCCGCAATGTCGAGCCAGGCCGAGTGCAGCACCGCGATGAGCGCGAAGAGGGCCGCGTAGCCGAGCGCGCAAATGACGATCCAGCGCCGGCGCGAGGCGCCGTCGCGGTCGAGCCGGCCGAACAGCGGCGCGCCGAACAGCGAGATCACCGACACCGCCAGCGCGACGTTGCCGCTCTGCACCAGCGAGTAGCCGTGGCGCTCCATCATCAGCGGGCCGAGCCACAGGCCGCGCAGCGAGATGAAGGCGGCGTACGTCACGGCGCCGAGCACCACGATGCCCAGGGTGTGCGGCATGGCGAACAGCGCGCCGAACTGGCGGATGGCCTCGGGAACCGACTCCTGGGTGCGCGGCGTGGCGGAGGCCGGCTCATGCACCCAGTGCCAGATGGCCAGCCAGGCCAGCGCCGCGGCCACGGCCAGCACCACGAAGCCCGCGCGCCACGAATACGCCTGCACCAGCCACGCCAGCGGCGTGCCGGTGACCAGCATGCCCAAGCCACCGATGGCCAGCACCATGCCCGACACGGTGGCGAAACGCGCCGCCGGAAAGTGCCGCGCGACGAACACGGTGCACACCAGGAAGGCCGGCGCGCAGCCCACGCCGATCAGCGCCTGCCCCGCCACCAGCACGAGGTAGCTGGACGACACCGCCGACAGCAGCGCGCCCGCGATGGCGATCGGGAACGCCACCAGCACCGTGCGCCGCACGCCGTGCAGGTCGATGCCGATGCCCATGAAGAGCTGCATTGCGCCGAACGCGAAGTGAAAGGCCCCCGAGAAGATCCCGAGGGCCTGGGCGGACAGGTGAAAGTCGGTCTGCAGCGGGCTCGCCATGATGGCGCCGACGGTGCGGAAGGCCTGGCTGAGCGCCACCCCGGCGCACAGCGCCAGGACCATCGTCCAGGCCGCGCGCGGCGTCAGGGGCGCGCGGGCGGCCGCGGTGTCAGGCACCGTGGCACTTCTTGTACTTCTTGCCGCTGCCGCACGGGCAGGGGTCGTTGCGGCCCGGCTCGGCCTCCTTGCGGATGGTTTCGACCTTCGGGCCCAGGCTCTTCCAGAGCTGGCGCAGGTCGTACACCGCCCAGATGGCGGCGCCGAAGTCGTCCAGCCGCTGCTGGCTCACGCTGGGCGGGGCGTCGTCGGCGTACATCGACAGCGTGGGCTTGGCGGTGTCGTCCTCGGTGAGCGCGACGATGTTGTCGAGCGCGTCGTCGAGCATTTGCGCGGCTTCCTTGTCGCGCGGCGCTGCCCACTCTTCGGGCCAGTTTTCCACCGCGTACATGAAGCCCAGCGCCCAGACCTGGGCGAAGGACGGAATTTCCTCGCCGGCCACTTCGGCACGCTCTTCCTCGGGCAGCGAGGCGATGGCGCCGCGGGTGTCTAGCACCTCGGGCTGCCAGCTGCGCTCGTCGTCGAGCGTTTCGACGGGGGCGTCCAGGCCCTCGACGATTTCGGCCCAGCGGCGCTTCCAGTTCCAGACGAATTCCATGTGCTGCGCCGACGAGAAGTCGTCGCCCAGCAGCACGGGCCAGTATTCGGCGGGGGGGATGGGGCGGCGGGTGCAGATCAGCGCGGCCATGAAGCCTTCGCAGAACTCCCACTGCGGGATTTCCTCGTCGTGCTCGCGCATGGCGTCCAGCGCCTGGTCGAGGGCGTCGAAATCGTCGGGCCCGAGTGGCGCCTGGGCGTCGGACGTGGCAGCGGCGGAAGGAGTGGCTTCAGAAGCCGCAACAGTGGCTGGAATAGGGGCTGGAATGGTCGTCATGGCAGGTTCGGGGCAGCCCTCTATGATGCAGCAGGCTTCGGTCTACACAATTTCTATGCCCACGATTATTCCGTTTCCGACGCGCTACAGCGCATTCGCCCTGTGCCTGATCGGGCTGGTGGCCTGCCTGGCTTTCGTGCTGGTGTCGCCGCACCTGTGGCTCGCCTGGGTCGGCGTGGTGGTTTTTGCGGTGCTCGCGGGCACCGGTATCCACGACCTGCGCCAGACCCGCCACGCCATCCTGCGCAACTACCCGGTCATCGGGCACCTGCGCTTTCTGCTCGAGTACATCCGCCCCGAAATGCGGCAGTACTTCATCGAGAGCGACTCCGAAGCCGCCCCCTTCTCGCGCGCGCAGCGCTCGCTGGTGTACCAGCGCGCCAAGGGCGAGCCCGACAACCGGCCCTTCGGCACCCAGCTGAACGTGACCATCGCGGGCTACGAGTGGATCAACCACTCGATGCAGCCGACGCAGCTCGCGAACCACGACTTTCGCATCGTGATCGGCGGCACGCCGCAGCCGGCCGAGGGCAATGCCGCGCAGGCTTGCACGCAGCCGTACAGCGCGAGCGTGTTCAACATTTCCGCAATGAGCTTCGGCGCGCTGTCGGCCAACGCCATCCTCGCACTCAACCAGGGCGCCAAGCTGGGCGGCTTCGCGCACGACACCGGCGAGGGCTCGATCTCGCAGCACCACCGCGTGCACGGCGGCGACCTGATCTGGGAAATCGGCTCGGGCTACTTCGGCTGCCGCAACGACGACGGCAGCTTCAACGAAGAACGCTTCAGCGCCAACGCGCGCGACCCGCAGGTGAAGATGATCGAGCTCAAGCTGAGCCAGGGCGCCAAGCCCGGTCACGGCGGCGTGCTGCCCGCGCCCAAGGTCACGCCCGAGATCGCGGCCGCGCGCGGCGTGCCGGTGGGCGTGGACTGCATCTCGCCTTCGTCGCACAGCGCGTTTTCCACGCCGACCGAGATGATGCATTTCATCGCGAAGCTGCGCGCGCTGTCGGGCGGCAAGCCGACCGGCTTCAAGTTCTGCCTGGGGCACCCGTGGGAATGGTTCGCCATCGTCAAGGCGATGCAGGCCACCGGCATCACGCCCGACTTCATCGTGGTCGACGGCGCCGAGGGCGGCACGGGTGCGGCACCGGTCGAGTTCAGCGACCACGTGGGCGCGCCCCTGCAAGAGGGCCTGCTGCTGGTGCACAACACGCTGGTCGGCGTGAACCTGCGCCACCGCATCAAGATCGGCTGCGCGGCCAAGGTCATCACCGCCTTCGACGTGGCCCGCATGATGGCGCTGGGCGCCGACTGGTGCAACGCGGCGCGCGGTTTCATGATGGCGCTGGGCTGCATCCAGGCGCAGAGCTGCCACACCGGCCACTGCCCCACCGGCGTGACCACGCAGGACCCGCTGCGCCAGCAGGCCCTGGTGGTGCCCACCAAGGCCGACCGCGTGCGCAACTTCCACCGCAGCACGCTGCATGCGCTGCAGGAGCTGGTGCAGGCCGCGGGCCTGGACCATCCGCAACAGATCACCGCGCACCACATCGTGCGCCGCATTTCAGACACCGAGGTGCGCCTGTTGAGCAACCTGGTGATGCAGGTGCAGCCGGGCGCATTGCTCGGCGCGCTCGACGCGCAGCACAACGTTTTTCGCACCTACTGGCCGCTGGCCAGTGCAGAGAGTTTCCAGCCCGTGACGCAGGGCCCGCAAGGGCTGGTCGCGGGCTTTGCAATGGCGGCATGAATCCTTTGAAACGAGGCGCCAACGCGCGCCTGCCATCGCGCAAGGGCGCCGCTTCGGCACCCACGCCGCTGGACACGCTCCCGCGCACGCCGGCCCCCGGCGACTACGCCGAATTTTTGCGCGTGACGCTGCCCCGCCAGCAGAAGAACGTGGCCAGCCACCGCTTCGGCAGCGAACGCGTGTGGCTCAAGAAGGCCGGCCCCCGGCACGGCAAATGGGGCTACCGCGTGATGGCGGCGGTCGCGCGCATGGTGCGGCTGGACATCATCAAGCCGGTGCCCAACCCGGGCGGCGAAGCGGCCATCGCCACCGAGGCGCGGCGGCTGAAGCAACTGGCGGCCGCGGGCCTGCGCGTGCCCACCGTGCTGGCGCAGCAGCCCGACGGCCTGCTGATCTCTGACCTGGGCGAAAGCGGCCGTGCCACCGTGGTGCTGCAGGAGCGGCTCGACCAGGCCGCCGCCGCCGGCCCCGCCGCGCTGCTGGCCGTGTGGCGCGAAGGCCTGGCCGCCATCGCCGCGGTGCACCTGTGCGGCCAGCACCTGAGCCAGGCCTTCGACCGCAACCTGGTGCAGTGCCCCGACGGCGTGATCGGCTACATCGACTTCGAGGACGACCCCGCCGAGGTGATGACGCTGGCCGAATGCCAGGCGCGCGACTGGCTCAGCTACCTGCACTCCACCGCCATGATGCTGGAGGCCGCCGCGCCGCAGGCCGCGGGCCTGCACTGGCATGCCGCGCTGGCAGGCGTGAGCGATGAAGTGCGCGAGCGCATCGCCAACGCGGCGCGCCGCATGCGTTGGGCGCAGAAGCTGCCGGCCAGCCGACGCTGGGGCCGCGACACGCAGCGGGTGCGCGCCGTGGCGCGGCTGCTGGGCCAGTGGCACGACACGCCGGCCGCCTGAGCACGGCCCTTCGCAGGCTCGTTTTCAGTTCAGCGCTCGGCCCAACGCAGCGCAGCCAACAGGTTGCTGTGGTCGTCGGTCCATAGCGAGACGCCGCTCGCATCGATGGCTTCGCCGCGCTCGCGGATCACCGGGTCTTGCACAAAGCTCGGGTCGCGCGTGAGCAGCACGTACTCCGACGCATGCTCGAGCGTGAGGTTGCCGGGCACGGGCGTGAAGTGCACACGCACCGCCTGCATGCCCGCGTCTTCGGCCAGGCGCTTGACCACCGGCGCGAGCAGCAGATGCCGGTTGCTGATGTGGAACGCGATCACGCCCGTGGGCAGCAGGTGCCTGCTGTAGAGCGCCAGCGCCTCGCGGGTCATCAGGTGCATGGGAATCGCGTCGCCCGAAAAGGCGTCGACCATGATCACGTCGAAGCGCTGCGACCCGTTCGCCTCCAGCTCCTGCTGCATCAGCAGCCGCGCGTCGCCCTGCGCAATTTCGACCTTGGCGGGCGAGTCGGCCAGGTAGGTGAAATGCGAACGCGCCGCCTCGGTCACGCGCGGGTTGATTTCGTAGAAGCGCACCGTGTCGCCGGCGCGCCCGTAGGCCGCCAGCGTGCCCACGCCCAGGCCGATCACGCCCACGCGCTGCGTCGCGGGGCGGTGGGTGAGCAGCGCCAGGCCGCCGCCGGAGTTCGGCCCGTAGTAGGTGCTCGGCAGGCGCCGCTGCACCGCGCCCTGCAGCTGCTCGCCGTGCGAGATCACGCCGTGCATCAGCCGGCGCGACGCGGTCAGCGCACCCGGAATGCCGAACTGCTCCACGCGCAGCGCGCCGTAGAAGTTGCGCACGCGCAGCATCGTGCGGTTGTCGGCTTCCAGCACGGAGGAAACCGACAGCCAGGCCACCGCCACCGACGCCAGCGCACCGAAGAGGCCGGCGCCCGCCGCCCATGAGCGTGCCCGCCACGCGGTGTAGCCCGCCGCGAAGCAGGCCAGCGCAGCGACCGACGCATACGACACGTTCAGCGACACCGCGACCGCGTCCATCTTCAGGAACGCCGCGAAGCCCACCACGATGGCGAAGGCGAACACCAGCCACACCCATTGCTGGCGCGCCCGCGAGAGCCACAGCATGACCAGCCCCGGCACCGCCAGGCTCGCGGGCAGCTCCCAGTAGCCGTTGAAGAAATGCGGCGCGGCCACGCCCGCGAAGAGGCCGCCCACCGCGCCGCCGAGTGCCAGCAGCAGGTAGAAGCGCGTGAGCCGCTCGGGCCCGGGCCGCGCGCGCGCCAGTTCGCCGTTGGCGAACATGCAGATCGCGAAGAGGCCCGCGCAGAAGAGGCCGATGGCCGCGGCGATCGGCAGCGAGCGCTGCGGCGTGTTCAGGTACCAGCCCATCACCGGCGTGAGCAGCAGCACCGCCGGCCAGAACAGCCTGCGCCGATACCAGCGGTCGCTGTCGAAGCACAGCACGAAGCTCAGCAGGTACAGCGCGAGCGGCACGATCCACAGCATGGGCACCGAGGCGATGTCCTGCGTGATGAAGGCCGACACCGCGAGCAGCGCGACCGTGCCGAGCGCGGCGAGCACCAGCCACAGGAGCTGGTCGGACCACGACAGCGGCGGCGCCGCAGCGGCCGAGGCCGAGGCCGATGTGCCGGTCGCCGGGGCGCCAGTCAGCGCGGCTTGCGCCTTGCCCACGGCCACCACCGACACGATCGCCAGCACCGCGAACAGCCCGAAGCCCACCGACCACGCCACCGCCTGCGCACGCAGCGCGAACACCGGCTCCAGCACGAAGGGGTACACCACCAGCGCGGCCAGCGCCGCGAGGTTCGACAGCGCGAAAAGCCGGTACACCCTCGCCTGCCGGGGCGCATCGCCCGCATGCAGCCGCGCCACCCAGCTCTGCACCAGCGGCCCGGTGGTGCACACCGCGAGGTAAGGCAGTCCGATGGTCGCGGCCAGCACGGCCAGCACGCCCGCCGCCGGGTCGCCTTGGCCGGTCGGCTTCCATGCGGCATCGGGAATCACCGGCAGCATGGCGCAGGCGGCCAGCAGCAAGATCGCGTGCACCACGGCCTGCGTGCGCAGCGACCGGCGCGAGAGCCGGTCGGCATAGAAGTAGCCCAGCAGCAGCACCACCTGGAAGAACGCCAGGCACAGCGTCCACACCGCGGCCGAGCCGCCGAACCACGGCAATATCTGCCGCGCGATCAGCGGTTGCACCAGGAACAGCAGGAAGGCCGAGACGAAGATCGTCGATGCGCACAGCGCCAGCGCGCCCGCGCCGCTCATCGCGTGCGCACCGTGCGCAGCCTGTGCAGCTTGCGCCGCGTGCGCCTCGTCCGTCGCCGCGCGCATCAGCCGGGGTTGCCCGGGTTGGGCACCTTGACCAGCTGGCCCTTGACCGAGGCGTCCCAGATGGCCGGGCAGAAGGAGTTGCCGCCGCCCACCTTGTCGGCCAGCGCGTCGATGCCCTTGGCCGTGAGCTGCGAGGCCCACTCGGTGCTGTTGTTGCGCACGAAGGCGAAGATGTTGGTCATGGCGTCCTGCGGCTTCTCCAGCACGTTGATGCCGATGTTGTTGCTCCACGCCGGGTCCCACTGCAGGTCGATGCTGCGGTCGCTCTTGGGTCCGAACGAATAGAACGGATGCCAGAACATCGGCGACTCCATGCCCGCCACGCCGTCGGCGGCCAGCGGGATCTTGCCGTTGGCGATGTAGTAGGCGTCCAGCTGGTTCAGGCGAAAGTCGGTGCCCGGGGCGCTGGCGCCGTCCACCGACAGCAGCTTGAACCACGCCTCGCCCACGAACTGGTAGCCCTTGAGCGCCGTGAGGATGATCTTGTTGGCCACCGGAATGCCCAGCCGGTAGCCGTAGTGCACCCGCAGGTGCAGCACGCTGGACTCGCCCAGCGTCTTGTTCGACACGTTGCCGCGCAGTTCGGCGTCGGGTGGCAGCGGGTCGCCGATGCCCGCGGTGGTGCTCAGGGCCTTGGCTTTGAAGTCGTAGGGCAGCGGCTTGCGGTAGCGCATGGTGTCGTTGGGGATCTGCACGATCCAGCGGTTCTCGCCGAAGTTCTCCACGAAGGCCCAGTCCACGAAGGACGTCTGCGTGGGGTTCAGGTACTCGATGCAGGCCGACTGGATCAGGTCGGTGTTGGTGTCCACCCAGCCCTTGAACATGCCGCCCACGCTGGCGTCGCGCACGTTCAGCGGCATCATGCCTTTCACCAGCCCCTGCCACACGCTGCCGCGCGTGAGCGCGTTGGTGGTGAGCTCCAGCGCGGCGCTGTTGAGCGTGCCCAGCCCCGGCGTGGTCGAGTTGGCGATGCGAAAGACGAAGGGCAGCGGCATGCCGTTGTTCAGCGAGCCCGCGCGCGCGGCCTCGTGCGCGGCGTACTCCAGCGTGAGGCGCGCGCGGTAGATCAGGCCGAACTGCACCACGCACATCACGAACAGAATCAGCACCGGCAGCGCGATCATCGTCTCGGTCATGGAGGCGCCGCGCTGCGCCCGCTGCCGCTTGTGATTCGCGCGGCGGCGCGTGTGAAGAGTGGATGGCATGGCCCGCTGCTCCTGAGTGTGTTTACCAGCCCGACAACTTCAACCCCGGGCGCAGCGCCAGCCGCCTCGCCTGGCCGGCGGCCAGTTCGAGCACGCTGGCCGCGCCCAGGCACATGGCCATGCGCATCGGGCGCAGGCTCTCGACCACGCGCGCAATGCCGCCGTGCCGGTCCAGAAAGACGACGTCGATGGGGTAGCGCATGCCCAAGGTGTGCACCGAGCGGCAGCGCATGATGAGCAGGCCTTCGCAGGCGGCCAGGCGCGGGCGCCCGAGCAGCCCGCGCGTGCGGTCCCAGCCGCGCTCGGCCACGCGCACGGGACCGAAGGGCTGGGCCTGGGGGGATCGGAGGGAGACGATGCGCATGGAACGGAGGTCCAGGGGTTCAGGGCTTCAGAGTTTCTGGGTTTCGAGGAACTGCATCACCAGCGGGAAGAAGATGATGATGAAGGTCACCGGGAAGATGAAGATCACCAGCGGCCCGATCATCTTCACGGGCGCTTCCATGGCGAGCTTCTCGGCCATCTGGAAGCGCTCGGTGCGGCGCTGGTCCGAAATGGCGGACAGCGTGTCGGCCAGGCTCGCACCCAGCGACTCGGCCTGCGTGAGGTTGGACACCAGGCTCTTGATGTGCTTGTTGTCCAGCCGGTCGGCCAGCGCGTTGAGCGCGTCCATGCGGCTCGCGCCGGTGCGCATCTCGCGCATCATGCGGTCGAACTCCTGGCCCAGCGCGCCGCCCGGGCCCTTCTGCACCGCCTGCGCAATGGCGCCGGTGAGGCTCAGGCCGGCCTGGCAGCACAGCGTGATCATGTCCAGGTAGCCCGGCAGCGTGCGCAGAATGTCCTTCTCGCGCCGCTTGCGGCGGTCGCGCATCCACATCACCGGGTAGTACCAGCCCACCACGCACGACGCGAGCGTGACCCACACCTTGGTGCCCGCCATCGCGTCGAGCAAGCCCGCGGTCCACAGGCCGAGCGCGGCCACCACCAGCATCGAGACGCACTGCACCGCGATGAACTCCTCGGCCCGGAGCACGAACTCCAGGCCCGCGAGCTGCAGCTGGCGCTTGCGCTTGACCAGCATCGAGGTGGGCGCGATCTCCGACACGTGGAACTGCAGGATGTTCACCACCGGCCACACCAGGCGCAGCATGCGCGGCAGCGGGTCCATGTGCGTGCGCTCCGAAGGCCTGGCCTTGCGGATCAGCGAGATCATGTACAGCAGCAGGATCACGCCCGTGGTCGCGCACAGGAAGATGATGGCAAGGAGGATGAGCGAACGCATGGCGGTTCCGGATCGTCAGATGTCGATCGCCACGATCTTGCGGATCATCGCGTAGCCCAGCAGCAGCATCGCGGCGATCACCGTCAGCACGATCCAGCCGATGGTCGTGGAGAACATCAGGCCCATGGTGGGCTGCATCAGGTAGAGCACGCCCATCAGCAGCAGCGGAAAGAGCGTCATCACCAGGCCCTGGATGCGCCCCTGCGCCGTGAGCGCCTGGATGCGGCCTTCCAGGATGGCCTTGCGCCGCAGCGTCTCGGCCAGCACCTGCAGCGGCTCCGACAGGTTGCCGCCCACTTCCTTGGACACGCGCAGCGCCACCACCACCAGCACGAAGTCCGGAATGCCCAGGCGCTGCGACATCTTCTGGATGGCGTCGTCGAAGCTCACGCCCAGGCGCTGCTCCTTGAGCACCAGGCCGAACTCCTGCCCCAGCGGCCCCACCTGGTCGCGCACCAGCACCTGGATGGCCACCGACAGCGCGCTGCCGGCGCGCAAGGCGCTGGCAATGAAGAGCAGCGCATCGGGCAGCTCCGACTCGATCTGCTGCCTGCGCTTCTTGCGCTGCCAGGCGAACCAGCGCGCGGGCAGCAGGTAGAGCACCAGCGCCGCCACCACGCCGCCGATGAGGTTGCCCGACACGAGCCAGCCGACGGCGCCGCACAGCGCCACGAGGAAGGCATGGCCCGATGCGAAGGCCACCGCGTGCTGCGCCTGGAACTCCGACAGGTTCAGCGTGCGGCGCCCGCTGGCCTGCAGCTTGCTCATCATCTTGCCGACCAGCTCGGGCGAGCGCTGCAGCAGCAGGTAGCCGCACAGCGTGATGAAGCCCATGCCGCACAGCACCGAGGCCAGCAGGATCATTCCCTTCATGGCACGGTCTCCCCGAAGAGGTATTCCAGGTCGAGCTTCAGGCCGTGCTCCTGCAGGCGCGTGAAGAACTCGGGCACGGTGCCGGCGGCGGTGAAGTGGCCCACGGTCTTGAACGACTCGTCCACACCGGTCTTGCGAAAGAGATACACGTCCTGCATCTGGATCATGCCGTCGGCGAAGCCGGTGATCTCGGTGATCTGCGTGACCTTGCGGCTGCCGCACGGAAAGCGGGTGAGCTGCACGATCAGGTCGACCGCCGAGGCGATCTGCTCACGGATCGCCGACACCGGGATGTTCATGCCCGCCATGGTCACCAGCACTTCGAGCCGCGACATGGCGTCGCGCGGCGAGTTGCTGTGCAGCGTGGTGAGCGAGCCGTCGTGGCCGGTGTTCATGGCCTGCAGCATGTCCAGCGCCTCGCCACCGCGGCACTCGCCCACCACGATGCGGTCGGGCCGCATGCGCAGCGAGTTGCGCACCAAGTCGCGAATGGCGATGGCGCCCTTGCCTTCGATGTTGGCCGGGCGCGACTCCAGCGACACCAGGTTGGGCTGGCCCAGCGAGAGCTCGGCCGCGTCCTCGATGGTCACGATGCGCTCGTTGGGTGGAATGAAGTTCGACACCATGTTCAAGAGCGTCGTCTTGCCGGTACCGGTGCCGCCCGAGACGATGATATTGAGCTTTTCTTCCACCGCGATGCGCATGAACTCCACCATCTGCGGCGTGATGGAGCCGGTGCGGATCATGCCCTCGTGGCCCATGCGGTTCTTCGGAAACTTCCGGATCGTCATGCTGGGCCCGCGCAGCGCCAGCGGCGGAATGATGGCGTTCACGCGCGAGCCGTCCTTCAGGCGCGCGTCCACCATCGGCGAGCTCTCGTCGATGCGCCGTCCCAGCGGCGTCACGATGCGCTCGATGGCGCCCAGCACCGCGATGTTGCTGGTGAAGGCGACGTTGGTGCGCTCCAGCCGCCCGGCGCGCTCGATCCAGATCTCGTCGAAGCGGTTGACCATCACCTCGGTCACGCTCTCGTCCTTCAGCAGCACCTCGAGCGGGCCCAGGCCGATGGCTTCGTCGAGCAGTTGCTGGCTCAGCAAGGCGCGGTCGAGCTCGGGCGGCAGCTCGCGCGTGTCGCGAATGATCTCGGCAATGAGCGCGCGGATGTTGGAGCGCAGCTCCTCGTCCTTCATCTGCGCGGTGTCGATGCGGCGGTTGTCCAGCTGCTGCAGCAGCGTGCGGTGCAGCGTGCGGCGCCATTGCAGCAGCGGGTCTTCGATGGCCAGCGAGGTTTCGGCCATCTGCGCGGCATCGGCCGCGTCCTGCGGGTCCTCGCCCGCCGGCCTGAGCGCGACGTCGAGCGACACCACCAGCGTGTGGCCGCCGATGATGATTTCCTCGCCGCCCTTCATCGGCCCGAAGCGCGTGACGCGGTTGCCGTCGACCCAGGTGCCGAAGAGGCTCCCCAGGTCCTGCACGAACACCTCCTCGTCGTGCAGCACGAACTGGGCATGCAGCTTGGCGACGTTCCAGCCCGACAGCACGATGTGGCTGGTGCTGTCCTTGCCGACCTGGAGTTCCGCGACGTCGATGGCGACCTCGCGCACGCCCTGCTGCGGGGAATTGACGAAGACCTTGTGCATGGTGAGTGGGTCTCAAGGCGCCAGGGGCTGGCCGGGCGCGCCGGGGGGGATGCCGCCGATGTCGGCGGCAGCGGGCGGCGGGCGCGTGCCGCGCGGGTCCGACTTGTCTTCGGTCAGCGTGCCGAAGTTGCTGCCCACGTCCTGCTCCAGCTGGCGCGAGCGCTCGATGCGCGCGCGGCTGTCCGCCGGGCCGACCACGCGCGGCGTGATGAACACCACCACCTCCTGCTCCTTGTCGGTGTCGTTGTCGGCACGGAAGGCGCGCCCGATGATCGGCGCCTTGCGCAGGCCCGGCACGCCGTCGCTGGAGCGTGTCGATTCGCGGCTCAGCAGCCCCGACAGCACGATGGTCTCGCCGGCCTTCACGTTGAACTCGGTGTCGGTGCGCCGGATCAAGAGGCCCGGAATGCCCTGCACCGCCACGCTGCGGTCGATGCTGCTCACCTCGGTGAGGATGCTGCCCGACACATTGCCCTCGCCGTCGGCAATGGGCTTGATGTTCAGGCGCACGCCGTAGGGCTTGAACTCCACCGAGCCGGCGCCCTGCGTGCTGAGCGCAGGCAGCGGGATTTCGCCGCCGGCCAAAAACTTGGCTTCGCCGCCGCTGCGCGTGGAGAGGTTGGGCGACGCCAGCAGAAAGGCGTTGCCGCGCTGCACCAGCAGGTTGATGCGCGAGGTCAGGCTCAGGCCGATGCCGAAGTAGGCCTCGGGCGTGCGGCGGTTCTGGCTCAGCAGGTTCGCGGTGTTGGAGCCGTTGAACGCCGAGCCGTCGGGCAGGATGCGGTAGCTGCCGCTGGAGGCGATGTCCGAGAACAGGCCGAAGTTGAAGCCGTCGCCGCCGGTCTGCCAGCGCACGCCCAGGTCGTCCAGCGCGGTCTTGCTGAACTCCACGATGCGCACCTGGATGTCGACCATGCGGTCCACGCGGATGCGCTCGGCCGTGGCCAGCGACACCACGGCGGGCGCATAGAGCTGGGCCACCGTGTTCAGGCGCTCCACAGCGGCGGGGTCCAGGCTGTTGCCGTCCATGATGATGCGTTCGCCGATGCGCCGGATGTTGACGCCCGAGATGCCGTGCGTGATCTCGCGCAGCTCGTCGGCGATGCGGTCCAGGTCGATCACGTTGACGCGCACCTTGAGCTTGCGCACGGTGCCGTTCTTGTCCCAGACATGCAGCGTGCTGTCGCCCGCGTCCTGCGCGGTGATGAGCATGTTGGCGCCGTCGAGCACGCGGGCCTCGATGATCTTGCCGCTGCCGATGGCCACGCGGGCCACGCCCGGCATCTTGACCAGCACCATCTGCCCGACATAGAGCGTGAGCGTGTCGGGCAGCCGCTGCATCACCGTGGCGCGCGCGGCGATGCGCGCCAGCTCGCCCTCGGTGATGGAGGCCGGCGGCGGCGGCGCGGCCGCACGGATGCCGGGCGAGCGTTCGCCGCCGCCGGAGGCCGAGGCGCCCGCTGCGCCTGTTGCACCCGTTGCGCCCGAGGGCTGCGCCGACGGCGCGGGCGCCACCGTGCCCAGGGGCAACGAGGGTGCCGCAGGCATGCCGGGGTACGGGCCCTGCGCATGCGCAGGGGCCTGGAAAACAAGACACAGCGCCGTCGCTGCCAGGGAGCATCGCTTGAGATTCATCGAACTTTTCTGGACATCAATAAAACGGGCACGTCCTGCGGGGCGACGTGAGGGCAAGGGAGCACGGGAGCAAGAGAGCGAAGGGGGCGGTGTTCGGGGCGATGGGGCCTCAGCGCGGCAAGGCGTCGCCCGTCGGCAGCATGGCGCCCAGGCCAGGCGCACCGGGCGCGCCCCGGTTGCCGGAGCCGCCCACGATGTATTCGACGCCGGCGCTCATGGGCCGCGCGGGTCCGCTGGCCACCGCCATCGGCCGCGCACGCTGCGGCCGGAAGCCGGCCACGATGGCGTCGAGGTCGACCGCGTCGACGCCGCTGGTCATGGTGGCGCGGTCGTCGGGGTTGCGCAGCGTGGCGATGATCTTGCCCAGCCGCTGGGCCAGGATGAGCTTTTGCGCGTCCTGCGGCTGGATGGCGACGGTGACGGTGGAGTAGCGCTGCTGCGCGTAGGGGTCGGTGTCGGCCGACACGTCGGCGCGCTTCCTCATCGAGGCGAACTGCTCCGAGGTGATCTGGCCGGTGGCGCGCACCTCCACGTCCTGCAGCAGCGGAACGACCACCGAGGGATCGTTGGCGGCGGACTTCTCGACCACGTACATGAAGTCGATGCGGTCGCCGGCGCGCAGCATGCCCGAGATGGAGCTGATCTCGTCCACCGGAATGGTGATGGCGCGCACGCCCTGCTCGATCTCCTGCGCGAAGACCTTGCGCGGCGTGGAGAAGAACGAGGCCAGCAGCGGCTTGCCGGCGGCCACCGGCACGCTGAGCTGGCGGCCCGCGAACTGCGCGAAGGTCTCGGGCGTGAGCGCGTCGTTGTGCACGTACTCGTTGGGCACCGAGCGCTTGGCCACCATGCCGGGCAGCACGGTGGTGCCGTCGGGCAGCGCCTGGCGCGCCACCACCACGTCGCGGCGCTGGCTGTCGGCGTCCTTCTCCAGGCTGGCGGCGATTTCGCGCTCGCTGGCCCGCAGGTAGTACCAGCCCAGCCCCGCGGCCAGCAGGCCGAGCATCAGGGCACCGATGAGGGGGGACAGCCGTTTGACGCTTTGCTTGAACTTGAGAAGTCCCGGAGATGATTTCATGCCTGGCTACAAAGGATAGGAAAGGGTGTACGAATAGGTCGCCCAGGCATCGCGGAAGGCCTTGATGAGCAGCGCGATCACCGAGCGGTCGGAGCCGGGAAAGGTGGCGAACAGCATCACCGCCAGGATGCCCGCGACGATCACGTATTCGGCGATGACCTGGCCGCGCTGGGCGTGGCGGGAAGAAGAAAGGCGGTGGGGGGGTCGCATGGGGAAGGCGCCGCTATTCGGGGGTGGTCTGGCTGGCGACGATGAAATAGGCGCCGTCGTTCCTGGAGATGGTCACGACCATCTCTTCGTTGTTGCGGCGGAACACCAGTGCCGAGCGCGTGCCGCCTTCGATGGTGCGGTCCTGCAGCAGCGACCAGCCCAGGCGGATCATCTGTTCGCGCAGGTACAGGGCATTGGTCTCCACGCTCACGTTGTTGGTGACGACGATGGTGCGGTTGCGCTGGCCCTCGTCGAAGGAGAGCGTGTCCGACACCACCTGCGAGCCGGTCGGGCGCGGAAAGCCCTTGCCGATGCGCTCGGCGCGCTCTCGCAGGCTCTGCTCGCTTTGTTCCTGCTCGTAGAGCACCGCCGCCACCAGCCGGCCCACCGTGCCCTCGGGCCGCGCGCGCAGTTGCACCGTCACCTGGTAGATGCCCAGCCGTGCGCCGAGAACGCGCGAAGCGCCGACCTTGCTCACGCCGTAGCCCACCTTGTCGGCCAACCACTTTTCGTAGAAACGCGACACGGCCTCCATCGACTCCGCGGACTCGATACCGCGGATCTGCATGGGAACGGTGTTCTGCTCGACGTACTCGGCGATCCAGAAGGTCTTGGCGCCCGAGGGAGAAGGAATGGCGGGCCAGTCGCGCTGCGGCGGCGCCGCTGCAGCCGCGCCGCAAAGGCAGAGCCATGCGGCGGCGAACAGCCATTGAATGAACGGCGCGCGCAAACTCATCAGGGCAGCACGTTGACCACGGGCGTCGGTGGGAAGGCGCGGTAGTAGCGGAACCTGTCTTTCGGGTTGCCGCCCACGGCGTCGCCGCCGCTGGCAGGCTCGCCGCTCGCGGCCGCACCGGGCGGCACGCGCTCGAAGCGGTCCAGCGGCGACTTCTCGGCGGCGTCGCCCGGCGTGAGGCCGAAGGTGAGGTTGGCGTTGGTGAAGCTCGGGAAGACCTGGCTGATCGCGTAGGCCGCCTGGTGAAAGCCGCCTCGCATCTGCTGGTAGAAGACCGGGTCGGCAAGCTTGAGCAGCACAAGGCCCTGGATCTTGGTTTCCTCCCGGTTCGTGCCGCCGGCGTTCCAGGCCTCGGTGAGCATGGTGACCTGTTCGCTCATGTCCAGCGCCGGCACCATCGCGAACCTGGTGTTGGTCTGGCTCACCTTCACCTCGTGGCGCAGGTAGCCGCTGCTGACGAACTGGAATTTGCTCAACGACCCCGTGACCACGTTGGACCCCAGGGCGGCCTGCGCCACGCGGATGCCGTCGAACGCCTTGTCGCTGGCGCTGAGTATCGAGGGCATGGGCGCAGCCGTGCTGGATGCGGTGACGGCCGTGGTGCGCGGATCGATGGCCGGCATCATCGGCTCGAACTCGGCGATGTCGGCGGCGTGGATGGAAATGCCGGGCGCCGTGCGGTCGCGAAAGATGTGACGCCGCAGGTCGCGCGTGACCTCCGCATCGGTCTTCTTGATGGCGCCCGACGCGCCCTTGGCTTCCTCGGCGCTGATGGCCGTCGGCTCGGGCATCCACACCGTGCGCTGCCAGGCAACAAGCTTGGCGGCGGCCACGGTCTGCATGCGCTTGGTGCCGTACTCGGCAATGGCCGGGATCGCGGCCAGCGTGACGGCGGCGAAGCTGACCATGAGCAGGGTCTCGACCATCGCATGACCCCGGGGCGCGCCGGCGCGGGACGGGCGTGCGAAGAGGCGTCGGTGCGAAGGTGTCATGCGCGGTCTTGCCTGTCAGTTGCCGTTGTCTTCGTCGGCCGAGCCGCCCACGGCCGCGCCGCCCATGGCGATGGCACGCGCCCACAGCGAGGGCTCGATGTTGTGCACGTGCCAGTAAGGGCTGAACAGGCTGCGGTGCTCGATGTAGCCGCCGGCAAAGCCGACGTTGTACTTGCCGATCTGCGGCGGGTCGTCGGCCGAGAAGTCGCGCCGCGCCCAGCGGTCTTGCGGCCGGCGAAAGTAGATCTGCGAGGTGGACACGGCCTTGATCTCGCGGCCCTGGAAGTTGTCGCGCAGCCCCGCCTTGCCGTCGGCCGCGGAGTTGCCGAAGCCGGCGACTTCGCCCGTGCGCACCTTGTCGCCGCCCTTTTGGACCACGAGCGTGAACGCCGGGCCCTTGTCGGTGTTCTTGCCCCACTTGAGGGGGTTGCCGCCCTTGAAGCCGTTTTCCGCGAGCCAGTTGTCGGACTCGTTGGCCCGCATGGGCGGGTGTTCCTTGATGTCGATGAACCGGGGCATGACCCAGTTCTTCGTGAGACCGGTGCCGATGTCCGTGCGCGGGCCGTAATGCAGCTTGGCACCGAACTGAAACACCGGCAGGGCGCCCGGCAGGATGCCCAGCGGTCCCCAGTTGGTGTTGTTGGCGGCCGCCCTGAACGAGCCGCGCACCATGATGCCGTTGTTGTTGACGTCGTCGTTCAGGCCGCCGTACGTGCGGGCCTCGCGCGAATAGCTTTCCAGCGCCAGGCGTTGGCCGCGCCAGCTGCCGCGGCGGTTGGGTCCGCCCGCGGCGGCCGCAGCGGCGCCCAGGCCGAAGCGGGCGTGCGCGGTGTCCTCGGCACTGGCAACGAAGGCTGTGAACAGCGGCCCGATCGGCAGATTGATATCGATGACATCGGCAGACTGCCAGCGGATGCGCCCGGTCTCGTCGCCGGTTTCGCTCGCGACGAGTTCGGTGCCGCCCTTCCAGTCGACCAGCCCGCCGAGAACGTCGCCGGCGATTTCAGACAGTCCCGGCGGCGAAACAGGCGCTTCGGTGGCAAGGCCCTTGACCATGCCGGACAGGCCCGAGGCAATCATGGTGGCCCAATCGGGCAGAAAGCGGCGCTTCTTGGTCCAGTCGTCGCGCATGGCCTGCGCGGAGTGGGCAAAGCGCAGCACCTCGTTGAATTCTTCGTCGTCGAACGAGATGCTGCCCGACTGGTGGTAGCTCTTGAGGTAGAGCCCGAGATCGGCCACGAACTTGGTCGCGAAGATCGCGGTTTCGCCGGGCGGCACGGACACGTCGGGGTCGTTCGAATTGAGCACGTCCTTGATGACCTGCGGAAGCTGCGCCACGGTGCCCGCGAGCATCACGACCTGGCTGGCCGAGATGCCCTGGTTGAGCACGCGCAGCATGTCCACACCCACCTGCAGCGGCTTGGCGACCGTGTCGACCAGGCCGGCAAGGGTCTCCGCGCTGTCGTGCGCCTTGCGGGCGTCGTCGATGTTCTTGAGATACATGGGCCCGTAGACGAGCAGGCCCACCACCGGGATGCGCATGTTCCTGAGGTTGCGCACGGCCTTGAAGCCCTCGACGATGACCTGGCCTTCCCGGATGTTGGCTGCGCTGGTGAGGACGGCGCCCATCGTGGTCTGCGCGCTGGCCAGCGTCGCGATGCCCGACTCGTTGGCGGCCATCGCGCGGTTGGTGTAGGCCAGGTAGTTCAGGCTGCGTGCCGTGAGCACGCTGGCGCTGTAGGTGGTGGCGTCGGCCGTGTTCTGCAGCTTCATCTTCTCGCGCGTGGCGGTGGCGGTGTTGTAGACCACCAGCACGCTCAGAAAGAGGATCGGCAGCATCGCCACCAGGTACACGATCGCCTGGCCCGACTGGCGCCGGCGCGTGGGCGCCTCGGTGGCTGCCAGGGGAAGCGAAGCGGCAACTGGAGGCATCGGGCGATGTCGGTCAGGCCGTGGTGCAAGCGGCTGGGCTTACTTCGCGCCGTCCGCCCCGCCCTTGGTGTAGGTGCTCATGTTCATGTTGACCTGGGCGTTGGTGGAAGCCTTGCCGGCGGCGGTCTGCGCGTTGGTGACTTCGGCGGTGCCGGTCTTGCCGCCCACTTCCTGCGCCATGCCGGCCACCTGGTTGCGCATGGTCTGGCCGAAGAAGCTGAACACGGCGATCGCGGCAATGGCGATCAGGCCGAGGATCACGAGGTACTCGGTCATGCCCTGGCCGCGGATCTTGATGTGCGAGGCGATACGGCGGCTCAGCGGGGTCGAACGAAGTGTTTGCATGAGAGGGTTTCCTGAAAGGTGGCTGAAAGGACAGCCGGATCGTAGGGACGCTCTTGCACTGCGTTCGATACACTTTTTGCGATTGCCGATACGAAATAACTTTCAGGAAACAGTTTGCAACTGGGTGTAAACAATTCGCAGTCTTTAGTTCGCTGAACTCGTCGCGCCCTCCAGACGCAGCTGGCTCTGCCTGCGAAATTCCGTAGGCGTGAGGCCCTTGATTTCAAGAAACTGCCGGTTGAAATTCGACACGTTGTTGAAGCCCACGTCGTAGCAGATCGAGGTGACGTAGCGGTCGCTGTGCATCAGCAGCAGGCACGCCTTGTTCACGCGCACCTGGTTCACGTAGCTCAGGAAGCTGTGGCCCGTGGCACGCCGAAACAGCCTGCCGAAGCGCCCCGCGTTCATGCCGAGCTCCGCGGCGATGTCGGCCGCGCTCACGTCCTTGGCGGGTTCGCTGGCAATGCGCGTCACGATGTCGTTGATGGCCTCCAGCGGGTTTTCGCCGTCGGTCTGCATGCCCGACAGCAGGCGGTAGTCGGTGCATTGCGCCATGTCGGCCAGGAAGTCGCAGAACAGGCTGAAGCGCTTCAGGCCGCGCGCGTCCTTCACACGGTGCCAGTGCCGTTCGGCGCACGCGGCCATGCCGAAGAACTCGATGCCGTAGCGCGCGCGCTCGAGCATGCGCACCGCTTCGAGCAGCTCGGGAATGCGCTCTGCGGCCTCGAAGATCGGGTCGTGCAAAAACTGGATGACCAGGTCGCGCTGCGCCACGCCCTCGGGCGGCGCGTCCAGCGAGATCCAGTTGTGCGGCAGCTTGGGGCCACACAGCACCAGGTGCCCGGGCTCGAAGGCGCCGATCCAGTCGCCCACGAACGCCTGGCCCGAGGTGGCCACGATCAGGTGCAGTTCGTACTCTTCGTGGCAATGCCAGCGCGCCAGCGGCGTGGGAAACCCGTGCTCCAGGCAGCGCACCAGCCCCACCTCTTCCGAGGGTTCGTAGCCCAGTTCGGTGGAACGGGCGAGCTCGACTTCGAGTTCGGGCAACAGTTGGCGCGGCGATCGCTGGTGTGGACTCTGCATGACTTTTCTTGAAGGACAGGAGGCGTTTGCAGCGCACGGATGCTCGGCGCGAAAGCGCTGCAAACGGTCGCGGTCTTCGAAGTCGGCATGGCCCGCATCACACGGGCCCGCAAGAGGTGTGCGTCAACCACTTCGGCGCGGCGGACGATAGTGGGGGGGCCATGCAATTGCCAGACCCTATGCGGGTGGCGGCAGAAGATATGCGCGCATGGCAGGCGCGTGCGACAGGTGCCTTGCACACCTGCCGGCGTTGTCTAGACAGCTCGGGCAACGGCGACTCCCTCTGTGATTTGCCGCCCAGTAGATGCGCGGGCGGTGCTTGTCTAGAAGCCGTTGCGAGGCCGTCGCAACGTCAGTTTTTTTCGCTCGTCCACGAAGGTTCAGGTCGTCGCCAGCACCGCCTGCACCGTCACGCCGTGCGCGGCCAAGCGTTTGCGCAGGTCGAGCACCGCCTGGTCCTTGCTGATGAGCTGCGCGCGCTGCGCGACCGCGAGATCGATGAACACCTGGTCGTCGGGGTCCTTGCACACGCAGGGTGCGCGCGGCGGCGTGTCGGCCAGCAGGTGCGCCTGTGCATCGAAGGCTTCGAGCACGCTGGCCGCGGCCATCTGCCGCTGCGCGAGCCGCTTCACGATGAGCGGATAGCCCAGCACGCGCGCGAGCTCGACGCGCATCGGCGCGGTGGCGAGCCAGCGCAGCGCGCCGGCCGCCAGCGCGGCGCGCAGGGGCAGGCAGTCGGGGTTGTCGAACACCAGCAGGTCGAGCGCGATGTTGGTGTCGATGACGACGGGGGCGGTTTCTGTCAACGTCATGGAATGTGGGGGGAACAGGGCCGATGTTGCACCATGGGCTGTGTCAGGCTCGCGTCGGTTCGCTGCCGGACAATGCCGCGGGCACCCCTCTCGCCCCCTTGCTTCCTACTTCTTCCTTCATGAAACGACTTTCGCTGCTCTGCCTCGCCCTGCTTGCCTGTGCGGGTGCCCGGGCCGAGTGGCTGACCCTGGTGGGCTCGCCGGGCGACGCCGGCAACAGCTATGTGCAGGTCGATCCGACCAGCGTCGAAGTCGACGGCGCACACCGCATCGTGCGTTTGCGCCTGAGCCTGGCGCGCGAGCGCACCACGCGCGACGGCATCCTGTTCCGGTCGTTCGACGCCAGGGTCGACGTCGACTGCGCGGCGCGCAATGCGCGCTATGTGAGCGCTACCTACTTCGGGCAGCCGAACTTCGTGGGCGAGCCCATCGCGGTGCGGCACTTCGCCGACGACGACGTGCGCCCCATGACGCTGGACAACGCACCGCGCGACCTGGCGGGGCGCACCGTCAACGCGGCCTGCAGCGTGCGGCCCAGGGAACAGAAAGCGCCGTCCGCGGCCGAGGGCGAGCTACTTCCGCGCTGAGCCGGCCACCATGTCGAAGCGGAACAGCCGGCATTCGATGGGGCCGTTCCACATCGGCACGCGGCGCGACTCCTTCAGGCGCATCTGCCTGGGCAGCTTCAGGTCGGGCGTGAGCACCCAGGCGGTCCAGCCGGCGTAGTTCTTCTTCCAGTGGGTGGCGAGCTGCGGGAAGAATTCGCCGCCGTCGCCTGCTTCACCGCCCGCGCCTTCGGCGGTCTGCGCCGATTCGCGCGCACCGGAACGGCCCGGGCCGGCCACGCCGCCCACCTCGATGCGCTCGCCGTACGGCGGGTTGAGCATGATCGTGCCGGCCTCGACCGGCGGCATGCGCTGCAGCGCGTCGCCGCCGCGGAACTCGATGGCCTGCGCCACGCCGGCACGCTCGGCGTTGCGCTCGGCAAAGTCGACCATGCGGTGCGACACGTCGGAGCCGAAGATCGCCACGCCGCCCTCGCGCACCTGGGCTTGCGACTCCTGCTTGATGACCGCCCATACGTGCGGCTGGAACGGCAGCAGCTTCTCGAAGCCGAAGTGCCGCAGCGACCCCGCGGCGATGCCGCGCGCGATCTGCGCCGCCTCGATGGCGATGGTGCCGCTGCCGCAGCAGGGGTCGTACAGCGGCTGGTCGGACACGGCGCCGGTTTCGGGGTTCCACCAGCCGCTGGCGGCCAGCATGGCGGCGGCCAGGGTTTCCTTCAGCGGCGCGTCGCCCTTGTCCTGGCGCCAGCCGCGCTTGAACAGCGGCTCGCCCGAGGTGTCGATGTAGAGCGTGCAGGTCTCGGTGGTCAGGTGCGCGAACACGCGGCAGTCGGGCCACTGCGTCTCGATGCTGGGGCGCACGCCGTTGGCCTTGGCGCGAAAGCGGTCGGCAATGGCGTCCTTGATGCGCAGGGTGGCGAAGTTCAGGCTCTGCAGCGGGCTGTGCTGCGCGGTGGTCTCGATCTTGAAGGTCTGCTTGGGCGTGAACCAGATCTCCCAGGCCACGCCGTTGGCGATGGCGTACAGGTCGTTCTCGTTGCGGTAGGGCGCGTGGCCCAGCTCGACCAGCACGCGCTGCGAGAGCCGGCTGTGCAGGTTGAGCTTGAGGGCGTCGCGCCAGTCGGCACGCACGCGCACGCCGCCGCGCAGCGTGAGCAGGTCTTGCCCGGAGCGGCCGGTCAGGGCATGCACCTCCTGGGCAAGGAATTCCTCGACGCCGGCGGCGCAAGGCAGGAATAGGGAGAGATCGTTCACGGGAATTTCGCTATCGGGAAGCCCGACTCGGGCCCTCCATTGTCGCCGCGTCACAGTCCTTCTCTATATAGTCAATTCGCCGATGACCCCCAACTCCACCCCCGCACCTTCGAGCGAACCCGCCGGCGGCAGTGATCGCTTCGAGATCCAGTGCGAGGTGCTGCGGCTGTCCATCCGCCCCATCGGGCCGGTGCTGCTGGTGCAATACCTGTTGAACTGCGGCGTGGCGGCGCTGTTCGCCTGGCAGTATTCGCTGCCGCGCGCGCTGGCCTGGATCGCGCTGATCACCGCCGTCACGGCCATGCGCGGCCTATTCCCGCAGCGCCTGCCGCAGCCCTTCACACCGCGCAGCCTGCGCGAGGCGCAGCGCACGCACACGCTGCGCACGGCCGTCTGGGAGCTGGCGCACGGGCTGGCCGGGCTGCTGCTGTTCAACCCCGAGCGCGCCGACCTGCAGCTGCTGCTGGGCCTGATCCTGATGGGCATGACGCTGTCTTCGGCCTTCTCGGTGTCGTTCTACACACCGGCCACCCAGCTGGCGATCACGCTGCTGCTGGCGCCGGTCATCGTCACCGGCCTCTGGCTGGGGGCGCCGGTGATGATGGCGGTGTCGGTCATCGGCTGCGGGCTGATCGCGATGATGTGGAAGCTGGTGGCCGAGCGCTCGCGCCAGCTCGAGGAAAACATCGGCCTGCGGCTCAACGAACGCACCTTGCGCGAACAGGCCCTGGCCGGCCTGCGCGCCTCCGAGCAGGCGCAGGCCGAGCGGCTGCGCTTCTTCTCGGCCGCCAACCACGACCTGCGCCAGCCGGTGATGGCCATCGGGCTGCAGGCCGAGGTGCTGCGCCAGCAACTGAACGGCGGCGCCGACATGCAGGCGGTGCAGCACACGGTGGGCTCGCTGGCGCGCGCGCAGCAGGCGCTCGAAGGGCTGACCAACCAGTTGCTGGAAATCGGCCGCATCGAGGCGGCGGTCGATCCGCTGCGCTTGGCGGCGGTGGCGCTGGCGCCGCTGCTGCAGGAACTGGCGCGCCAGGCCGGTGACGCCCGCGTGCGGGTGCGCTGCCCGGCCGACGCCGTGGCCTTCACCGACGCCGTGTCGCTGCGCCGCGTGCTGGCCAACCTGGCCGACAACGCCGTCAAGTTCACGCCGCGCGGGCGGGTGCTGCTGGCGGTGCGCGCGCGCCGGCGCGGACCCCACGCCCTGGACTGGCGCGTGGAAGTGCGCGACAGCGGCATCGGCATTGCAGCGGACGCGCAGGCGCGGGTGTTCAACGACTTCGAGCAGATCGGCAACGTGGAGCGCAACCTGCAGCGCGGCCACGGGCTCGGCCTGGCCATCGTGCGGCGGCTGGCGGCGCAGTTGGGCATCGAGGTGTCGCTGCGCTCGGCGCCGGGGCGGGGGTCGGTGTTCAGCTTCGAGCTGCCGGCTGCGTTGCCGGGCGCGGAGATGTCGAGCGCCTCGCCAAGCGCGGCAGTGCCCGCGCACGCCGCTTCCACGCCCCCTGCCGATGGCACCCGTGCCGTGAGCACGCTGCGCCCCGGACTGGCCGTGCTGGTGGTGGAAGACAACGCGGTGGTGGCCGACAGCCTGTGCGCGCTGCTGCGGCAATGGCAGGTGGAGCCGCGCGTGTATGCCAGCGCGGCCGAAGCGCTGGCGCTGGCCGACCTGCGCGCGCTCGACGCGGCGCTGTGCGACATCCGCCTGCCGGGGGCGCTCGACGGCATTGCGCTGGCGCAGGCGCTGCAGCAACAGAAGCCGTCGCTGGCCATCGCGCTGATTTCGGCGGACATCAACGAAGCCACGCAACGGCTCGCGGCCGAGCGCGGCTGGCATGCGCTGCGCAAGCCGGTGCAGCCCGGCGACCTGCACGGGGTGCTTCTGCAGGCGCAGCAGCACGGCATGCTGCTGCGGGCGCAGCAGCCGGGCTGAAGCCGCGCGGCCCGGCTGGCACGGGCCGTGCAGTGCAGCTGTCACCGCTTCCGATATATGCTCCGCGCACAGGCCGCCGGGCCTGCTTCCGATGTCCGCCGACACCTCCTCACTTTCCCTTGCCGCCGACGCCCGCCCCCTGCGCTACGACGGATTCGCGATCGCGCTGCACTGGCTGCTCGCGGCCCTGATCCTCGGCTCGCTCGGCGTGGGGCTCTACATGACGGGCCTGCCGTTTTCGCCGCTGCGCCTGAAGGTGTACAGCTGGCACAAGTGGGCGGGCCTCACCATCCTGGCGCTGTCGGCCCTGCGGCTGCTGTGGCGCATCGGGCACCGGCCGCCCGCGCTGCCGGCGGGCATGTCGCGCCTTCAACTGGCGAGCTACCGCGTGAGCCACACGCTGATGTACCTGTTGTTCTTCGCGGTGCCGCTCTCGGGCTGGGCCTACAGCTCGGCCATGGGCATGCCGGTGGCGTGGTTCGGCGTGCTGGCGCTGCCCGACTTCGTGCCGGTCGACCGGGTCTTCGCCGAGGCGGCGCTGCAGCCGCTGCACAAGTACAGCGCCTTCATGCTGGCGGGCGTCACGCTGCTGCACGTGGCGGCGGTGCTCAAGCACCACTGCATCGACCGCGACGGTCTCATGAAACGCATGTGGCCCGGGCCACGCAAGGAATCTGCTCGATGACGCGCCTTTTCTCCCGCCTGCTGCCTTGCGCCGCATTGGCTTTTGCCGCGGCCATGCCCGCGCTCGCAGTGGCCGAGCCCATGGCCACCAAGCTGGTGGCCGACAAGAGCCAGATCGTCTTCGTCACCAAGCAGATGGGCGTGCCGTTGGAAGGCACCTTCAAGAAGTTCGATGCCCAGGTGGCCTTCGACCCGAAGAAGCCCGAAGGCGGCACCGTGGCGCTGCAGATCGACACGGCCAGCGCCGGCTTCGGCATTCCCATGAGCGACGCCGAGCTGCCCAAGGCGCCCTGGTTCGACGCCGCGCACTTCCCGCAGGCGAGCTTCCAGTCGGGCGCCATCAAGGCGCTGGGCGACGGCAGGTTCGAGATGGCGGGCAAGCTCACCCTCAAGGGCACGGCCAGGGCCGTGACGGTGCCCGTCAGCATCGCCGCAGCCGGCAGCTACGCGGTGGCCACCGGAAGCTTTACGATCCAGCGGCTCGACTTCAAGGTGGGCGACGGCGAATGGACCGACACCTCGATGGTCGGCAACGAAGTGCAGGTGCGCTTCAAGTTCACGCTCGCGGGCTTCGGGCCGCTTTGACCCCCCGAAACCGCCGCACCGCCCACCCCATCACCCGCCCATGCCTCACACACCCCACGCCATGAAGAAGCTCCTCCTCGCCACGGCGCTCTCGGCCTGCGCCCTCGCCGGCACCCCCGCCAGGGCCCAGGACTACACGGCGCTGCCCGTGGCCGCCAAGCCCGCGGGCGGACCGGTGAAAAACGCCAGCTACGTGGTCGACCCGACCCACACCTTCGTGATGTACGAGATGGGCCACTACGGCACCACCACCAACCGGGGCCGCTTCAGCACCAAGGACGGCACGGTGAAGATCGACGGCACCGGCACCAGCGGCGCGGTCGACATCACGATGGACATCAGCTCCATCAACACGGGCGTCGACCTGCTCAACCGTCACGTGCAGAGCAAGGATTTCTTCAATGTGGCGGAGTTTCCGACCGCGCGCTTCGTGGCCGATCGCATCGACTTCAGCGGCGACAAGGTGGCCGACGTGCCCGGCACGCTCACCCTGATGGGCCAGACCCGGCCGGTGACGCTGAAGGCCGCGCGCTTCAACTGTTACCTGAGCCCGCTCATCAACCGCCAGGTCTGCGGCGGCGACTTCGAAACGACGGTGGAGCGCAGCGACTGGGGAATGACCTGGGGGCTGAACTTCGGCTTCGAGAACAAGGTGAAACTGCTGGTGCAGGTCGAAGCCGTCAACATCCAGCCCTAGACGCCGGACCCCATGCGCTTGCGCTCGCCGTCCTTGGGCACCGTCAACCACCTGCGGGAGGCGACGAAAGCGCGGGGGAGATTCAACAGCACGAGCATCCAGGCGCCGGTTGCGACCGTCATGAGCGCGCCGAACAACAGCTGCTCGGCCAGCGGGGCGTCGCTCCAGTAGAAGAAACTCAGCAAAAACGACAGCACCACTGCCCAGACGGCCAGAAGAATGAGGTTTTTCATTTTTTGCATCGCAGTAACTCCGATGCAGAAAATGTAAACCAAAAGTTACCCAAGTACTACTTAAAGTTTAGTTTTCAAACGCCGATCAGCGTGCATTAATGCACGCTGATCGACCATTCAGTCTCGAGGCGATGCGTCGAAACCGATGAACACCACCCTTTCCCTGCTCGGCATTGCCGGCGCCATGGCCGTCGGCGCGATGAGTCCCGGCCCCAGTTTCGTGATGGTCGCCCGCACGGCGGTGGCCTCCCGGCGCGACGGGCTGGCGGCCGCGCTGGGCATGGGAGCAGGCGGACTGGTCTTCGCCGTTGCCGCGCTGGCCGGCCTGCAGGCGGCGTTCCTGGCGGTGCCGGGCCTGTACCTTGCCATCAAGGGTTTCGGCGGCGCCTACCTGGTGTACCTGGGCGTGCGCATCTGGCGTGGCGCGCGGCAGCCGCTGGCCATGGCGGCGGCCCCGGGGGGTACCTCGCCGGGCGCGCAGGGTAGGGGCGCACATCCCTTGCGCACCTTCCTTCTCGGCCTGGCCACGCAGGTGAGCAACCCGAAGACGGCGGTGGTCTACGCCAGCATCTTCGCGGCCTTCCTGCCGCGCGACGTGCCGCTGGTGCTGGCGCTGTCCGTGCCGGTGGTGATCTTCTGCATCGAGACCGGCTGGTACACCGTCGTCGCGCTGGCGCTTTCCTCGGCCGCGCCGCGCTTGGCCTACCTGCGCTACAAGGTGTGGATCGATCGCGCCGCCGGCGGCGTGATGGGCCTGCTGGGCCTGCGCCTGGTGTGGTCGGCGGTCAGCGGCAAGTGACCGTGGGCGGCCACCGCGCCGCTACAGCAGGCTCTCTGGCGTCAGCGGCGCCAGGATCTCCAGCATCGTGCGGTCCCAGAAGCCCGAGTCGGGCTCCTCGGTCAGCACGGTGAGCTTGCCGGCGTCGTCGCTGGTCCACTCGATGCGCGACTCGTTGCTGCCCTCGGCAAAGCGCAGCCGGTAGGCGCCCTGCTGCTTGAGCACGTCGAGCAGCTTGAGCATCTGCTGGGCCATCTCGGGGCTGTGGATGATCAGCCCGATCTCGGTGTTGGCCGACTCGGAGCGCGGGTCGAAGTTCATCGAGCCGACGAACAGCGTGCGCCGGTCGATCACCGCCGACTTGGCATGCAGCCGGCCCACCGAGGTGCCGAACAGCCCGAGCCGCACGCTGCGGCGGGTGCGGCTGGAGCTCAGCTCGTACAGGTCGGCGCCCAGCTTGAGCATGTCGGGCCGGTAGCGGCGGTAGGCGGTGTGCACCAGCGGCTCGTCGGTGGCGGCCAGCGAGTTGGTGACCACGCTGATCTTCACGTCGCGCCGACGAATCTCGCGCATCACCTCCAGCCCCGTGGCGCCGGGAATCAGGTACGGCGAGACGATGGTCACTTCGGAGCGCGCACGGCGCATCTGCTCGACCACGTTGTAGCGCACGCTGTCGACGTCCAGCAGCGGCACGCCGCCGTAGGAAGCCGTCTTGCCGATCACGCGGTCGGGCGAATCGGCGTAGGCCTCGGCCAGGGTCCAGATCAGGTTGAGCTTGCCGGTGTTCAGGTCGTCCGCCATCGGGCTGTAGCCGAGCAGGTCGTTGGGCGCGGGCGGCGGCGGGGGCGGCGTGGTGTCGGGGCCGGTGGCGGCCTCGAAGCGGCGCTGCAGTTCGTCGCGCGGCACCTCCGTGCGCACCACGGCGCCGATGGGCCGCACGTAGACGCTGTTCCAGTACTGGTCGAACAGGCTGCCCAGCCGCGGAACGAGCGCGCCGGTCACGAAGGTGTCGAGGTCGAGAAAGTTCTCGCCCGCAGTGCGCCGGAAATACTGGTTGCCGATGTTGCGCCCGCCCGCCACCGCCATCGCGCCGTCGGCGATGAACAGCTTGTTGTGCATGCGGCGGTTCACGCGGCTGAAGTCGAACAGCGAGGCGGCGAAGCGCTTGAGCATGCTGCCGCGCCCGGCCGGGAACGGATTGAACAGGCGCAGCTCGACGTTGGGCGTGGCGGCGAAGGCCAGCAGCAGATCGTCTTCGCCCGAGGTGTAGAGGTCGTCCATCAGCAGGCGCACCCGCACGCCGCGCAACGCGGCGTCGCGCAGGGTGCGCAGCAGGTAGCGGCCGGTCTCGTCGTTCTCGATCTGGTAGTACTGCACGTCGAGCGTGCGCTGGGCGCGGCGCGCCAGCTGGATGCGGGTGTCGAAGGCGAAGTCGCCGCCGGGCATGAGGCGAAAGCCGCTCAGGTCGGGGTCGGGCTGGGCGGCCATCGCGATCTTGCCCAGCGCCGTGTCTCCCGACACCGCCATGGCCTTGACGGCGGGGCGCGGCGCCTCGTCGGGCAAGGTGGCGCAGCCGGTGGACAGCAGCAAGAGCAGCACGGCCACCAAGGCGAAGAACCCGAGCCCCCGGCGCGACAACGGATGCGGGCGGCGAGGGAGGCAAGGGCTCATGGCCGGGTCGCTACAGCGCCTTGCGCAGGTTGGCGGGCGCTATGCGCAGCGCCTCGCGGTACTTGGCCACGGTGCGGCGCGCGCACTCGATGCCCTGCTCTTTCAGCATTTCGGAAATCTGGCTGTCCGACAGCGGCTTCTTGATGCTTTCCGAGCTGACGAACTGCTTGATGAGCGCGCGCACCGCGGTGCTCGACGCATTGCCGCCGGTCTCGGTGCCCAGCGCCGAGCCGAAGAAATACTTGAGCTCGACCGTGCCGAACGGCGTGGACATGTACTTGGCCGTGGTCACGCGCGAGATGGTCGACTCGTGCAGGCCCAGCTCGTCGGCAATTTCGCGCAGCACCAGCGGGCGCATGGCGAGCTCGCCGTGCACGAAGTAGCTTTTTTGCCGCTCGACGATGGCGTTGCTCACGCGCAGGATGGTGTCGAAGCGCTGCTGGATGTTCTTGATGAACCAGCGCGCCTCCTGCAGGCGCTGCGACAGCGCCTGGCTGCCCTCGCCCTTGTGCGCCTTCAGGGCGCCCGCGTAGATGTCGTGCACGCGCAGGCGCGGCATGACTTCCGGATTCAGCATGACGCGGAACTTGATGTTGGTGCCGCGGCCGGTCTTGGTGACGATCACGTCGGGCACCACGATGTTGCGCTCCACGTCCACGAAGCGCCGGCCCGGCTTGGGCTCCAGCCGCGCAATGATCTGCAGCGCCAGGCGCACCAGCTCTTCGTTGGTGCGCGTGAGCGTGGCCAGGCGCTTGAAGTCGCGCCGCGCCAGCAGCTCCATCGACTGCTTGCACACGGCCATGGCGGTCTTGCGGACCAGTTGTTCCTGCTCGGTCTCGTTGGGGCGGGCCAGCGCGCGCAGCTGGATGCCCAGGCATTCGCCCAGGTCGCGCGCGCCCACGCCCACGGGCTCCAGGCTCTGCAGCAGGCCGAGCGCCACCTGGAAGTGGTGCACCAGGTCGTCGAACTGGTCGTTGTCGTCGCCGGCCAGGCCCGAGGCCAGCGCGGGCAGCGAGTCCTCGAGGTAGCCGTCGTCGTTGAGCGACTCGATCAGGAAGCGCAGCGCGGCACTGTCGTTCTCGCTCAGGCGCAGGCTCAGCGCCTGGCGGTGCAGGAACGACTGCAGCGACTCCTGGCTGCGCGCGAGCTCGGTGGCGTCGGCACGCTCGTCGTCGCCCAGGTTGTTCTGGCGCGCGGGGGCGTCGCTGCCCCACTCGCTGTCGTCGGGCGCGGCCATGTCGACGGTGCCGTCGCCTTCCCAGTCGGGCTCGCGCTCGTTGATTTCCGTGGCCGGTCCGTCTGACTCGGCGGTGCTGGTGGTGGTCGTCTCGGTGGAAGAAGTGGAGGTGCTGGCAGCCGGCGGGGCGAAGTCGCCTTCGCTTTCGATGGCGTCGCTTCCATCGCTGCCGCCGTCATCGCGCGGTACCGGCGCATCGGCCGTGTCGAGCCCGAACTCCTCGCGTGCCGCCTCTTCCGCGGTGCGCTCGAGGAACGGGTTCTCGTCCAGCATCTGCTCGACCTCCTGGCTCAGTTCGAGCGTGGAGAGCTGCAGCAGGCGAATGGACTGCTGCAGCTGCGGCGTGAGCGCCAGGTGCTGCGAGACGCGAAGGGACAGCCCTTGCTTCATGGAGAGCCCACCCGCCCTTACATCCGGAAGTGCTCGCCAAGGTAGACGCGTCGTACCTCGGCGTTGTCGACGATCTCCGAGGGCGTGCCTTGTGCCAGCACATGCCCGTCGCTGATGATGAACGCGTGATCGCAGATGCCCAGCGTCTCACGCACGTTGTGGTCGGTGATGAGCACGCCGATGCCGCGTTCCTTCAGGAAACTGATGATCCGCTGGATTTCGATGACCGCGATCGGGTCGATGCCGGCAAAGGGCTCGTCCAGCAGGATGAAGCGCGGCTGGGTGGCCAGCGCACGCGCAATTTCCACCCGGCGGCGTTCGCCGCCCGACAGCGCCAGCGCGGGCGAATCGCGCAGGTGGTCTACCCGCAGGTCGGCCAGCAGCTCGGACAGGCGCTCCTCGATGTGCGCCTTGGACAGCGGCGCCAGCTTGCCGCTGGCGTCGGGCTCCTGCTGCAGTTCGAGCACGGCGCGCACGTTTTCCTCGACCGTGAGCTTGCGGAAGATCGAGGCTTCCTGCGGCAGGTAGCTCAGGCCCATGCGGGCGCGCCGGTGGATCGGCATGTGGGCGATGGGCTCGCCGTCGATGGTGATCTCGCCCGCGTCGGCGCGCACCAGCCCCACGATCATGTAGAACGACGTGGTCTTGCCCGCGCCGTTGGGGCCGAGCAGCCCGACCACTTCGCCCTTCTGCACGTTGAGCGACACGTCTTTCACCACCGTGCGGCTGCCATAGCTCTTCTTCAGGCCGCGCGCCACCAGGCGGCTGCCCGGCGCGCCGTTGGCGTCGTGCGATCCAGCGGTTTCTATCACTTGCGGGTGTCTCCGTCGTCGAGCGTGGTGCTCTGGCGCAGGCCCTTGCCGGGCGCCGGGGTGGGTGCCGCCGGCGCAGCCTTGGCGCCCGCCGGGGCCGAGGCACCGGCGGCCGGCGCGGCCGCGGCCTTGGGGGTCAGGATGGTCTTCACGCGACCGCCGGGGGCGGATGCGTTGACGGCGGAGTTCGCCGGCACGGTGGAACCGTTGACGGTGTAGGTGTCGTTGCTCTGGTCGTAGACGATCAGCGCGCCCTGGCTCTCGTCGTTCGGCGTGGCGCCCAGCAGGCGGCGCATCACGGCGTTGCGGATGAACTTGACGTTGTCGGCGCGGCTGTCGTACTCGATGACTTCGGACTCGCCCTCGATCCACTCGTCGGGCGCATTGCGCTTCTGCTTGTAGTAAGCGCGCTTGCCGGGCGCCGCCGTGACCACGCCGTACTGGTAGCCCTCGGCGTCCTGTCGCACGTCCATGCGCGCGCCACGGATGATGATCGTGCCCTTCGTGACCAGCACGTTGCCGGTGAACACGCTGGTCTGCTTCAGGTCGTCGTAACGCATGGCGTCCGACTCGATGTTCATCGGCTTGGTGCGGTCGGCGGTTTCGGCCAGCGCGCCCGAGGCGAGGCCGGCCAGCAACAGCACGGCGCCGGCCAGGCGGCCGATGCGACGAAGGAAGGGAGTGGTGATGGGGTAAGAATGCAATGTCATAGAGGCACGAAACTTGCTCGGCATTGTATGCGGCTGATTGCGCCAGCCCCGCACGCACAGATGAAAAAGCCCGCCGAAGCGGGCCAGGTATCCCTTGCAAAAAGGGAGAAGGCAGCGGCAGCAAATGCGCGCCGCCTCAAGGCTCAACCCTTCTTCGCTTCGCCAACCAGGTAGTTGACGACCTGCAGCACCTTGGTCATGTTACCGGCGGTCTCGCCGTCTACGTACCAGCGCCCGGCCACGGCCATCGCCGGCACGCCGGCCACCTTGTAGGCGTCGGTCATCTGCGTCGCGCGCTTGGCCTTGCTGGCCACGCTGAACGAGGTGAAGGTTTCCTTGAACTTGGCGCCGTCCAGGCCGTTGGCCGAAGCCCAGGCAATGATGTTGGCGTCGCCGTTCACGTTCTGGCGCTGGGCATGGATCGCGCTGAACACCTTCGGCTGGAACTCGTCGACCTTGCCCATGGCTTCGAGCGCGTAGTACAGGCGCTGCTTGGCTTCGACGTCGTTGCCCACGAACGGCACGGGAATGCGGCGGAAGGCGACTTCCTTCGGCAGCGTTTTCACCCAGGCTTCGAGGGCCGGTTCGAAGTCGTTGCAATGCGGGCAGTTGTACGAGAAGAACTCGACCACCTCGATCTTGCCGGCCGGTGCGTCGACCGGTGCGCGCTTGTCGAGCACCAGGTACTCGGTGCCGGCCTTCGGCGCGCGCTGGGCATGGGCCGGGCTGGCGGCCAGGGACAACAGCCCGAGCGAAGTGGCGGCCAGCGAAAAGTCACGACGTTTCATTGAAAGGGTTCTCCAGTTGGTACGGCAGACTGAGCCGTCGCGCCGCGGGGAGTTCCCCCGCAGCCGGTGCGCCCAGGCGCGATCAGGTCGATGAATGGTGGCGACAAACGCCGCGGCGCGAAGCTTAAGGGCTATTCGCGCCGGGCGCCGGGTCAGCGCTGCACGCGCACCAGCGCCGACTCCATGCCGCCGCCGTCGAGCCGGTCCTTCAGGCGGTCGGCGTCGTCCTTCTTGTTGAACGGGCCGGCGCGCACGCGGTAGACGGTGCGGCCCGCCTGCTCGCGCTCGGTGACCCGGGCCTCCACACCCATCAGCGACAGCTTGGCGCGCTGCGCTTCGGCGTCGTCGGTGGTGCGGAAGGCGCCGGCCTGCACGAAGTACATGAACGGATCGGCGCCGGAACTGCTGGCGGCGGTGCTGTTGGTGCTGCTGCTCGGGGCGGCCGACGCGGTGGTCACGCTGCCCGATCGCGCGCGGGCCAGGTCGCCCAGCGGATCGTTCGAAGCCTCGGCCGGCACCGGCGCCGTGCGCGGCGGCTTGGGCGCCACCACCACGGGCACGGGCGGTGCCGTCGTGGGCGGCGACGCGCCCGGAGCCACGGCGGTGGCCGGCTCGCCGGTGACGGGGTTGACCGGACCGGTGGCGACCGGTGCCGGCTTGGCGGCGCCGGCCTTGCCAGCCAGCGGCGCGTTCGGGTCCCAATCGCGGTTCTTGCGGGCTTCGGCCTCGTCCTGCTCGGCGCCGCCCTTTTGCGTCTTGGTCACGAACGGGATCGGCACCTTGGTCACGTAGACCGCGATGCCCAGCGCGACGCCAAGTCCTAGCACCAGCCCGATGATCAGGCCGATGACGATGTTGCCGCGTTGTCTGGTTGTCTTCTTCATGGTGAGGTTCACATCTTGCTCGGCGCACTGACGCCAAGAATCGCGAGGCCATTGTGCAGCACCTGCGCGGTCGCGGCGACCAGCGCCAGGCGGGCCAGCTTGACCTTCTCGTCGTCCACCAGGATGCGCTCGGCGTCGTAGTAGCTGTGGTAGCTGGCGGCCAGTTCGCGCAGGTAGAAGGTGACGTCGTGCGGCGCAAAGTCCTTGGCCGCGGCCGTCAGCATTTCGGGGTACCTGGCCAGCAGCAGCATCAGCGCCTGGGCCGCCGGGCTTTCCAGCGGCGACAGGTCCACGCCCTTGAGCGTGGCCGCATCGCCACCCCAGCCGGCCAGCACCGAGCAGATGCGCGCATGCGCGTACTGCACGTAGTACACCGGGTTGTCGTTGTTCTTGGCGACGGCCAGGTCGACGTCGAAGGTGTACTCGGTGTCGGGCTTGCGACTCAGCAGGAAGAAGCGCACGGCGTCGGTGCTGGTCCACTCGATCAGGTCGCGCAGCGTGACGTAGCTGCCCGCGCGCTTGCTGATCTTGACCTCTTCGCCGCCCTTCATGACACGCACCATGGTGTGCAGCACGTAGTCGGGGTAGCCCTCGGGAATGCCTTCGCCCGCCGCCTGCAGCCCGGCGCGCACCCGCGCGATGGTGCCGTGGTGGTCGGTGCCCTGGATGTTGATGACCTTGTGAAAGCCGCGCTCCCACTTGGCGATGTGGTACGCGACGTCGGGCACGAAGTATGTGTACGTCCCGTCCTGCTTCTTCATCACGCGATCCTTGTCGTCGCCGTAGTCGGTCGACTTCAGCCACAGCGCGCCGTCCTGCTCGTAGGTCTTGCCCGCGGCCACCAGCCTGGCCACGGCCGCCTCGACGCGCCCGCTGGTGTACAGGCTGGACTCCAGGTAGTACTGGTCGAAGCGCACGCGGAAGGCCTGCAGGTCCAGGTCCTGCTCGCGGCGCAGGTAGGCCACGGCGAACTCGCGGATGGCGTCCAGGTCGTCGATGTCGCCGGTGCCGGTGACTTCGCGGTCTTGCGACTTGACGGTCGTCTTCGCCTTGAAGTCCTCGGCGATCTCGGCGATGTAGTCGCCGTTGTAGGCCGGGGCCTTTTCGCCGGCGGGCCATTCGGCGTCGCCGGGCTTGAAGCCGCGCGCGCGCAGCTGCGTGCTGTTGGCCAGCGTCTGGATCTGCACGCCGGCGTCGTTGTAGTAGTACTCGCGCCAGACGCTCTCGCCCTGCGAGGCGCGCAGGTTGCAGATGGCGTCGCCCAGCGCAGCCTGGCGGCCGTGGCCCACGTGCAGCGGGCCGGTCGGGTTGGCCGAGACGAACTCGACCAGCACCTTCTCGCCGGTGGGCGGCTGCTGGCCGAAGGCTTCGCCCGCGGCCAGCACCTCGCGCACGATCTGCTGCTTGGCCGCCGTCTTGAGACGGATGTTGAGAAAACCGGGACCAGCGATCTCGATGCCCTCGACCCATTGGCCGAAAGCGGGGGTGGCGAGCAGCGCGGTGCTCAGTTGCTCGGCCAGTTCGCGGGGCTTGCGCCCCATCGGTTTGGCGAGCTGCATGGCGGCCGTGCTGGCGAAATCGCCATGGGCAGCCACCTTGGGCGACTCGAACGCGGCTTTGGAGCCAGCGCCGGGCGAGAGGGATTCGAGCGTGTTCGCGAGCGCCGCGAGCAGCTCCTGTTTGACCAATAGCATCCGGGAATTTTACCGGGGGCAAACCCGGACTCAGTTGACGATCGTCATCCGATTGTTGTCTTCGCCCGTTAGGGTGGTCGGCCCCGGGGCGGGGCAACCGTCACTCCACCCAACCTTGCAAGGACACATCCCATCATGAAAAAGCTCCTTTCCCTGGTCGCCTCCACCGTCGCGCTCGGCGCCTGCCTGTCGTTCAGCGCCTTCGCGCAGGACAAGGCCGCCGCGCCTGCCGCGGCCCCCGCCGCCATGGCTGCCCCGGCTGCCGGCGCCAGCTGCGACGCCAAGGCCATCGACAAGAACGGCAAGCCGCTCGCCGGCGCCGCCAAGGCCAGCTCCGTCAAGAAGTGCGAGAAAGACACCAAGGCTGCCACCGCTCCCGCCTGCGCCGACAAGGCCATCGACAAGAACGGCAAGCCGCTGGCCGGCGCCGCCAAGAGCAGCTTCGTCAAGAAGTGCGAGAAAGACGCCAAGGCTTGACGAAGCCCATGCTGCGCTGAAGTTGGCGCAACGAGAAGGAGCCCGCCCCGTGCGGGCTTTTTCAATGGCGCGGTCTCAATGGGGCGGTCGCCCGCGCCCTGGCGTTACTTGCCGAAGCCCCGCGCGAAGAACACCGCCACCAGCGGGATCACCGCGATGACGTGCGCCTGCACCATCACCAGCTTGCGCGTCTTCCTGATGTCGTCCTCGGCCGGCAGCTTGCCGGTGGCGCGCAGCGTCTTGCGCCAGCGGAAGTAGGTGAGCGTCGGAAAGATCGACAGCACGCCCACGATCACGAAGAGCCCCAGCTTCACGTGCAGCAGCGGGTTGGTCCAGTACCAGGCCGTGCCCTTCACGCCCCACACGGTGCGCGCGATGCCGGTGGCCAGCACCGCGATGGCCGCGATGCCGTAGACCATGTCGATCCTGGCCAACCGCTCCACCACCGCGGCATTGAGCCACTGCACGCGGCACAGCGCCGCCTCGCTCGAGATGAACACGACCATCGTGAGAATGGCCAGAAGATGCATGTACGCGAGGATGGCTTCGAGGATCGTCATCGATGGCTTTCTTCTCAATGCAGCGGGTTTGCAATTGAGAACAGATTGTGCCGCCGCTCCCAGGTCGTTGCCTCCAAGCTACGCCCTGCCACCCCAGAATTCCGGATTCCCGTACTGTTCCTTGAGGAAATCCAGCCACAGCCGCACCCGCAGCGGCAGGTGCTTGGCGCCCGCGAACACCGCGTAGATGCCGTTGGGCGGCGCGGCGAAGTCGTCGAGCAGCGGCACCAGCAGGCCGGCGTCGATCTCGGCCTCGACCTCCCAGGTGCTGCGCCAGGCGATGCCGTGGCCAGCCAGGCACCAGTCGTGCAACACCTGGCCGTCGGAGCAATCGAGCGGGCCACTGGGACGCAGGTGGATCAGCTCCTGCGCGCCGCCCTCGGTGGCAACGCGAAAGGCCCAGCCGCGCGTTTGCGAGGCGTCGCTCGACAGCGTGAGGCAGGCAAAGCGCGACAGTTCGCCGGGGTGCGACGGCCTGCCGTGGCGGCGCACGAACTCGGGCGTGGCCACGCAGCGGCGGCGGTTGTCGGCCAGCCGCACGCTCACCAGCGACGAATCGGGCAGGTCGCCCACGCGCACCGCGCAGTCGAAGCTCTCGCCGGTGACGTCGACCACGCGGTCGCTCAGGTTGAGCGAAATGGTCACTTCCGGGTGCAGTGCATGAAAGCGCGGCACCAGCGGCGCGACGTGGCGGCGGCCGAAGCCGGCCGGCGCGGTCACGCGCAGATGCCCGCTGGCCTTGACGCCGCCGGCGCTCACGCTGGCCTCGGCGTTGGCGAACTCGGTGAGCAGCCGCTGGCAGTCTTCGAGAAAAGCGGTGCCTTCGTGCGTGAGCGTGATGCGCCGCGTGGTGCGCACCAGCAGCTTCACGCCCAGCCGCTCTTCCAGCGCGTCGAGCCGCCGCCCCATGATGGCCGGCGCCACGCCCTCGGCCTTGGCCGCGGCCGTGAGCCCGCCGCGGGTCGCGACCGAGACGAAGGATTCGAGCTGCTTGAGGCGGTCCATGGCGGCGGAACTATATCGCCCACCGCCGGGCACGCACGGCCTGTTGCGGCTTATTCCGGCCGCACCCCGGCCTCGCGCACTGCGGCGCCCCAGCGCTTGTGCTCCGACTTGACGTACTGCGCCGCCTGCTCCGGGCTGCCGCCGACGGGCGTGCTGCCTTCGGCCAGAAGCTGCGAGATGGTGGCCGGCTTGGCCAGCGCCTTGTCGACGGCGGCGTTGAGCTTCTTCACGATGTCGGCCGGCGTGCCGGCCGGCACCACCAGTGCCTTCCAGTCCACCGCCTCGAAGCCCTTGTAGCTCTCGCCCACGGTCGGCACCTCGGGCATCACCGGCAGGCGCTTGGCCGAAGTGACGGCCAGCGCGCGCAGCTTGCCGCCCTTCACCATGGCCAGCGCACCCTGCGGCGTGGCGAACATGTAGTCGGTCTGCCCGCCGAGCAGGTCGGTGATGGCGGGCGCGGCACCCTTGTACGGCACGTTCAGCACCTTGAAGCCCGCGCGCTGCGCCAGCACCTCGCCGGCCATGTGGCCCAGCGTGCCGGTGCCCGCGAGCGCCTGCTTGATCTCGCCGGGCTTGGCCTTTGCGGCGGCAATCAACTCGGCCAGCGACTTGTACGGCGCATCGGCGCGCACCACCAGCACCACCGGCTGCGAGGCCACGACCGCCACCGGCACCAGGTCCTTCAGCGCGTCGTAGGGCATCTTGGGAAACAACGTCGGGTTGATCGCCAGGTTGGCGGTCTGGCCCAGGCCGACGGTGTAGCCGTCGGGCCTGGACTTGGCGACCACGTCCATGCCGATGTTGCCGTTGCCGCCGGCGCGGTTGTCGACGATGAAGGTCCACTTCGTGTCCTCCACCAGCTTCTGCGCGACGAGGCGCGCCACGATGTCGGTGGCGCCGCCGGGCGTGTAGGGCACGACGAGGCGCACGGGCTTGTCGGGCCAGGTGGTGTCGGCAAGGACGGGTGCGGCGTTCAGGCATGCCGCGGCCGCGGCGCAGGCGAGCAGTGCGCGCCGGGTGGTGAGAACGGCATGCGTCGCACGCCGTGTGGTGAAAAACATGGGGTCAGTCTCCGAGGGTGATGTGGTGTGTCCGGAGCGCAGCGATTTCTTCATCGCTGTAGCCCACTTCTTTCAGCAGCTCGCGGCTGTGCTCGCCGATGTGCGGCGGCTGCAGCCGGATGCCGGGGCGTTCACCGCCCAGCGTGAACGGCGCCAGCGGCACCTTGGCCATGCGGCCGTCGTTCATGCGCACCGGCGCCAGGCCGCCGGTGGCGTTCAGGTGCGGGTCGTCGAACAGGTCCTGCGGCCTGGTGATGGGGGCGAAGGGCAGCTCGTTCTGCTCGAACACGGCGCTGAGTTCGGCCGCGCTGTGGTTCGCAAGGTGCGAGCGCAGGATCGGCATCATCCAGTCGCGCGCGCGCACGCGGTCGTTGTTGGTCTTCAGGCGCGGGTCGGCCAGCATGTCTTCCAGGCCGAAGGCCTTGCAGAAGATGGCCCACTGCTTGTCGCTCACGGCCGCCAGGAAAATCTGCTCGCCGTCCTTCACGGTGAACACGTCGTACACGGCCCAGGCCGAGATGCGGCTGGGCATCGGGTCGGCGGGCTTGCCGGTGGCGGCGAACTGCATCATGTGCTGCGCCACCAGGAACACGTTGTTCTCGAACAGCGCGGACTGCACCTCGCAGCCCTTGCCCGTGAGCTCGCGCTGGCGCAGCGCGGCCATCGCGCCGATGGCGCCGAACATGCCGCCCATGATGTCGTTCACGCTGGTGCCCGCGCGCAGCGGGTCGCCCGAGCGGCCGGTCATGTAGGCGAGGCCACCCATCATCTGCACCACTTCGTCGAGCGCGGTGCGATGGTCGTAGGGGCCGGGCAGGAAGCCCTTGTGGCTCACATAGACGAGGCGCGGGTTGAGCTTGGCGAGCGTCTCGTAGTCGAGCCCCAGCTTCTTCATGGTGCCGGGCTTGAAGTTCTCGCTCACGATGTCGGCCGTGGCAATGAGGCGCAGCGCGGCCTCCACGCCCTCGGGCTGCTTCAGGTCGAGCGCGATGCTCTTCTTGTTGCGGTTGAAGGTCGGGAAGAAGCCCGAGCCCGAGCCCAGCAGGCGGCGCGTGTTGTCGCCCTCGATGGGCTCGACCTTGATGACCTCGGCGCCCAGGTCGGCCAGCAGCAGGCCGCAGGTCGGGCCCATGACCATGTGCGTGAACTCGACGACGCGGATGCCGGCGTACGGCAGGGGATTGGCTTCAGACATGCACGGTGGTTTCCTGGACAAAGCCCTTGGGCAGCCCGGCTTCGGGCGTCATGCCGTAGACCGGTTCGCCGGGCAGGCCGGCCATGAGCGGCGCGCGCGCCGCGATGAGTTTGTGGATGTCGATGCCGGTGCGCACCCCCATGGCTTCGAACATGAACACGAGGTCTTCGGTGACTGCGTTGCCCGAGGCGCCCGGCGCATAGGGGCAGCCGCCGAGGCCGCCGAGCGAGGCGTCGAAGGTGCGCACGCCTTCGTCCCACGCCGCCAGGCAGTTCGCAATGCCGAGGCCGCGCGTGTTGTGCATGTGGGCCGCGCCGGCATGCCGGCCGATTTCGGCGCGCAGGCGCTTGAACAGGCGGCGCACCTGCGCGGGGTTGGCATAACCCACGGTGTCCGAAAGACCCGACTCGTCGGCGCCGGCTTCGATGCACTGCGCGGCCAGGCGGATCACCTCGTCTTCGGGCACCAGGCCCTGCAGCGTGCAGCCGAAGGCGGTGGAAATGCCGGCTTCCAGCTTCACTTGCGGCGCGATGGCGCGGCGCAGGTCGGCAATGGCGCGCACCTCTTCGACCATCTCGGTGGGCGTCTTGCGCACGTTGGCCAGCGAATGCGCCACGCTGGCCGACACCGGCATCGTGAGCTTGTGCACGCCGGCTTCGAGCGCGGCCTGCGCGCCCTTGCGGTTGGGCACCAGCGCCATCACCACGAGGCCGGGCAGCGTGACGGCGTGGCGCACCACGTCGGCCGCGTCGGCCATCTGCGGCAGCAGCCTGGCGGGCACGAAAGAGGCGACCTCGATCTCGCGCACGCCGGCGGCGTAGAGCGCATCGATCCAGCGCAGCTTGTCCGCGGTCGGCATGGTGGCCTTGACCGATTGCAGGCCGTCGCGCGGGCCGACCTCGCTGATGAGGACGTCGGGGGATGTCATCGACTTTGTCTCCTTGAAGCGGTCCGGCAGGGTTCGGAGTGGGCCGCTTGACAGTTCTGCTAGACAGAACTAAATTCCGTTAAACAGAATTAGACTGCCAATCGACTTTCACTGTCAAGCGCACCCATGCCCCGCAAAGCCCAGACCGAATCGGTTTCCGACCTCAATGCCGCCCCCGGCGGCGCCGCCGCGGTGGACCGCGCGCTGAGCCTGCTGTCGGCCTTTCAGCCGGGCGACGAAGCCCTGTCGCTCGCCCAGTTCGCCGAGCGCACGCAGCTCTACAAGAGCACGGTGCTGCGGCTGCTGGCCTCGCTGGAGCACGCGCGGCTGATCCGCCGACAGGACGACGGGCGCTATGCGCTGGGCATGGAGATCGCGCGGCTGCACGGGCTGTACACGGTGTCGCAGTCGCTGGAGCGCATCGTGCTGCCAGTGCTGCGCGCACTGGCAGCGGCCACGGGCGAAAGCGCGGCTTACCACGTGCGGCAAGTCCAGGGCGACAGCTGGGCGCGGCTGTGCCAGTTCCGCATCGATTCGTCGCACGTGGTGCGCGACCACGTGCGCGTGGGCGACCTGCTGCCCAACGACCGCGGCGCGGGCGCGCGGGTGCTGATCGCCTTCGGGCCCGAGGCCGGGCTGCCGCGCGGCGCGAAGGAGCGAAAGCTGTACGACGGCATTCGCGCGCAGGGCTACTGCGCGGTGGTGGGCGACCGCACGGCCGAGCTGGCCGGCATCTCGGCGCCGGTGTTCCATGCGGACGGCAGCCTGGCCGCGGCCGTCACGCTGACGATGCCCACGCACCGATACGACGAGCGCTACATCGAGCCCGTGCGCGCCGCGGCGACGGAGCTCGGCGGACAGGTCTGACGCGGCCTTCGGCATTGCTCCTTCCCCTCCCGGGGGAAGGCTGGGATGGGGGCACGCGGCCTTGGATGCGCCGCTGGTGCCTGATACGCCGATGGCCCCCACCCCGGCCCTCCCCCGGAAGGGGAGGGAGAAATACGGAGTCAGTTCAGCGCTGCGAGCACGGCCTTGTTCTGCTCGGGCAGGCCGACGCTCACGCGCAGCCATTGCGGCAGGCCGTACGGGCCGAGCAGCGAAACCTCGATGCCCGCGACCAGCAGGCGCGCATGCACGGCCTGCGCATCGCCGACCTGCACCATCAGGAAGTTGCCCGACGAAGGGATGTACGCCAGGCCCAGTTCGGTGAAGCCCGCGGCAAGCTGGTCGCGTCCGGTGGTGTTGAGTTCGTAGGTGCGCGCCAGAAACTCCGCATCGTCCAGCGCGGCCACCGCGGCGGCCTGCGCCGGCGTGGTTACGTTGAAGCGCGGGCGCTGCGCGTTCATGCGCAAGGCCAGCGGCGGCTGCGACACGCCATAGCCGATGCGCAGCCCGGCCAGGCCGAAGGCCTTGGAAAAGGTGCGCGCCACGATCAGGTTCGGAAAGCGCCGCACCCACGCGACGCTGTCGTAGCGCTGCGCGGGCGACAGGTACTCGGTGTAGGCCTCGTCCAGCAGCACCGTCACGTGCGACGGCACCGACTGCAAAAAGGCCAGCAGCGGTGCGGCATCGATGAAGGTGCCGGTCGGGTTGTTGGGGTTGGCGACAAACACCAGCCGGGTGTCGTCGCCGATGGCGGCGCGCATGGCGCCCAGGTCGTGGCCGAACTCCCGCGCCGGCACGACGGTGGCGCGCGCATGCGCATGCGCCGTAGCCTGCGCATAGACGACGAAGCCGTACTGGGAATAGACGACGCCCTCGCCCGGCTTCAGACTCACCTGCGCCGCCAGCTCGAGGATTTCGCTCGACCCGCTGCCGAGGGTGAGCCAGTCGGGCGGCACGTCGAGCCGGGCCGCCAGCGCGTTCTTCAGCGCGGTGCCGTTGCTGTCGGGGTAATTGCCCGCGCCTTCGAGCGCCGCGGCGGCCGCGCGCCGGGCCGATTCGGGCATGCCGAGGGGGTTTTCGTTGGAGGCCAGGAGGATCATGGGAGCGGGTCCGGATTCATTTAAGAAGTTAAATATATCTCGCGCTTGCGGGGCACCTGTCAGTGCCTACCCTTTGCATCGCTGGTCAAGCACCGTCGATTACATTCATTTTTGTCACAGATAAATCCCGCTTCCGGCTCTTACTCGCCAGCAAAGTATCGAATAAAGTTCGATCCAAGATTGCATCTTTCTCAAGGAGAAACCCCATGACTGCCCGCACCACCGCCCACGGACTCCAGGTCGCGACCGAGCTCCACCGCTTCATCGAAGACAAGGTCCTGCCCGCCACCGGCGTGGCCAGCGACGTCTTCTGGAAGGGCTTCGACGCCATCGTGAGCGACCTCGCACCGAAGAACATCGCCCTGCTGGCCGAGCGCGACCGCCTGCAGACCGAGCTCGACGGCTGGCACAAGACGAACCCCGGCCCCATCGCCGACATGCCGGCCTACCGCGCCTTCCTCGAAAAGATCGGCTACCTGCTGCCGGCACCCCAGGGCGCCAAGGCCACCACAGAGAACGTCGACTCCGAACTCGCGCTGCAGGCCGGCCCGCAACTGGTGGTGCCGATCCTGAACGCGCGCTATGCGCTCAACGCCGCCAACGCGCGCTGGGGCTCGCTGTACGACGCGCTCTACGGCACCGACGCCATCTCCGAAGCCGACGGCGCTGAAAAGGGCAAGGGCTACAACCCCGTGCGCGGCGCCAAGGTCATCGCCTTCGCGCGCAACGTGCTCGACCAGGCCGCGCCGCTGGCCAACGGCTCGCACAAGCAGGCCACCGGCTACAGCGTGAAAGACGGCAAGCTCGTCGTCGCGCTGCAAAGCAGCAGCACCGGCCTGGCCGACGCTTCGCAGTTCATCGGCTACCAGGGCGACGCAGCCGCGCCGTCGTCGGTGCTGCTCAAGCACAACGGCATCCACCTCGACATCCGCATCGACCGCAGCACCGCCATCGGCAAGACCGACGCGGCCGGCGTGAGCGACCTGGTGCTCGAAGCCGCGCTCTCGACCATCCTCGACCTGGAAGACTCGGTGGCCGTGGTCGACGCGGCCGACAAGGTGGTGGCGTACGCGAACTGGCTGGGCATCGTCGAAGGCTCGCTCACCGAAGAAGTCGCCAAGGGCGGCAAGACCTTCACGCGCGGCCTGAACCCCGACCGCGAATACACCGGCGCCGACGGCCAGAGCGTGAAGCTGCACGGCCGCTCGCTCATGTTCCTGCGCAACGTGGGCCACCTGATGACCAACCCGGCCATCCTGTATGCCTCCGGCCAGGGCACCAAGGAAATTCCGGAAGGCATCCTCGATGCCGTGGTCACCACCACCATCGCCACCATCGACCTGAAGCGCAAGGGCAACTCGCGCACCGGCAGCATCTACATAGTCAAGCCGAAGATGCATGGCCCGGCCGAAGTGGCTTTCGCGAGCGAGCTGTTCGGCCGCGTCGAACAGTTGCTCGGCCTGCCCGCCAACACCGTGAAGCTGGGCATCATGGACGAGGAGCGCCGCACCAGCGTGAACCTGAAGGCCTGCATCGCCGAAGCGGCTGCGCGCGTGGCCTTCATCAACACCGGCTTCCTCGACCGCACCGGCGACGAGATGCACACCGCCATGCAGGGCGGCCCGATGATCCGCAAGGGCGACATGAAGTCCAGCGCGTGGATCGGCGCCTACGAAAAGAACAACGTGCTGGTGGGCCTGTCGTGCGGCCTGCGCGGCAAGGCGCAGATCGGCAAGGGCATGTGGGCCATGCCCGACCTGATGGCCGCGATGCTCGAACAGAAGATCGCGCACCCCAAGGCCGGCGCCAACACCGCGTGGGTGCCCTCGCCCACCGCCGCCACGCTGCATGCGCTGCACTACCACCAGGTCAGCGTGACAGCCGTGCAGCAGGAGCTGGAAAAGATCGACGCCGACGCGGAGCGCGACAACATCCTGAATGCGCTGTTGCAGGTGCCGATTGCGGCCGAAGCCAAGTGGACGGCCGAAGAGCGCCAGCAGGAAATCGACAACAACGTGCAGGGCATCCTGGGCTACGTGGTGCGCTGGATCGACCAGGGCGTGGGCTGCTCCAAGGTGCCCGACATCCACAACGTGGGCCTGATGGAAGACCGCGCCACGCTGCGCATCTCCAGCCAGCACATCGCCAACTGGCTGCTGCACGGCGTGGTGACCAGGGCGCAGGTCGACGAGACCTTCCAGCGCATGGCCAAGGTGGTGGACGAGCAGAACGCGGGCGACGCGCAGTACCTGCCGATGGCCGGGCACTTCGATACCTCGGCGGCCTACAAGGCGGCGCAGGACTTGGTCTTCAAGGGGATCGAGCAGCCGAGCGGGTATACAGAGCCGCTGCTGCACGCGTGGCGTTTGAAGGTCAAGGGCGAGGCTTGATCCTTTCCCTGCCCGGCACTCCGCCGGGCTGAAGCGAACGAACGGCGCCCGAGGGCGCCGTTCTGCATGAAGGGCGGCATGCCATTAGCATCCATGCCGCCCTCCCTTCTTCCAGCGCCCTCCCTCTCGATGAACACGAACGCGGCCCCGCCGCCCCCGCCGCGCGCCGGCCATGCCGCGCAGGCATCTCCTTCTCCTTCCCCTCCCCCCCGCTGGTCGTCTTCGGCAGCCGCCATGCTGGTCGCGCTGGCCTCGGCCTTCGCGCTGAGCCAGGCCTTCCGCACGGTCGGCGCGATGATGGCCACGCCGCTCACCGGCTACTTCGGACTCACGCCGCAGCAGCTCGGCATGTGGGCCGGCACCTTTCACTTCGCCTTCGGCATCATGCAGCTCGCGATGGGCGTGTCGATCGACATGTTCGGCGTACGCCGCACGGTGCTCACCGCCTTCCCCTTGGCCGTTGCCGGCGCCGCGCTGTGCGCGGTGGCGCCGAACTACCACGCGCTGCTGCTGGGACAGGCGCTGATCGGCATCGGCTGCGCGCCGGCCTTCCTGGCGTGCACGGTGTTCATCGCGCGGCACTTCGATGCCTCGCGCTTCACCGCCATGTCGGGGCTGGTGATGAGCATGGCCGGCCTGGGCATCGTGTTCACTGGCACGCCGCTGGCGTTGCTGATCGAGGCGGCTTCATGGCGCGCCGGCTATGCGGTGCTGGCCGGCTTCGCGGTGCTCTCGTGGGTGGTCATCTTCTGGCGCGTGCGCGAACCTGCCCGTGCAACAGACCACGTGGATCCGCAGGCTGCACCGGCCGAGCGCAAGTCGCTGGGCAAGGCGGTGCGCGAACTGCTGCCGCTGTTCGCCATGCCGCACACGCTGGGCCTGCTCTGCTTCGCCTGCGTGTCCTACGCGGCGTTCATCACGCTGCGCGGCCTGTGGCTGGGACCGGTGCTGCACGACCGCCACGGCCTGTCGCTGGTCGCCAGCGGCAACGTGGCGCTGGTGATGACGGTCGCCGGCATGATCAGCCCGGCACTGTTCGGGCGCATGGACCCGGGCGGTGCACGGCGCGCTCGCTGGATGATGGGCTGCGCGCTCGCCGGCGCACTGATGTTCGCCGCCATGGCGTTCACGAATTCGCGCGCGATCGACATCGGCCTGCCGATCGTCTATGGCCTGCTCTCCGGCTACAGCGTGCTGCAGTACGCGTACACCAAGAACGCGTACCCCGCGGCCATGACGGGACGCGCCCTGGCGCTGATGAACATGGCCATGTTCCTCGGCGTGTCGCTCATGCAGTGGACCACCGGCGTGGCCGCGTCGTGGGCCGTGGACCACGGTGCCGAGCCCTTCCGCGCGGTGTTCCTCACGGTGGCGGGCATGCTGGCCGTGGGAACGCTCGCGTTTCTTTGGCTGCCGCGCTCGCAGGGCACCGCACCGGCTCCGGCCGCATAGCGCGCTCACCGCTCGTCACCCGGACGGCACGGGCAGGGGAACCTCGAAGCCGCAACCGCCGCCGCAGCAACCGCCGCCGCGGCCGCGGCGAGGCCGCTCGACGATGACTTTGCTCATGTCTTCGCGCATGCCGTCAGTCCTCCCGGTGCAGGCTGCGCGCAGCCTTCTGCAACGCCACCTTCTGCGCACGCCGCTCCGCGCGGTGCGTGCGCAGGTGGCGGCCTGCGTTCTGGTTCGATTCGCCGCGGGCCAATGCGGCCACCACGGGATTGCGAGGTACCGCCATGGGCACCGAAAAGTAAAACCGGCCCAGACGCTTGTCGTCGTCGCGGGCCCTTCGTTGAGCACTCATCTGTGCGCACACTCCAGAAACAGGAAAGCCCCGGCGAATGGCTGCGCGGGGCCTTTGTCGTCAGGGCCTCGGGCGGATGCATGGATGCACATCCGGCCGGGGCGGTCGGTGTGCGGGTCAGGTGTTCAGGAAACGGTTCATTGGTTGCGTTGAGCGCCCGGGAGGTCGATCGTCACCAGGCGCGGTGAAAAGAAACTGTTGCTGAAAAACGAAGGGCGGATTCTGGCGAGCACGCGCGCGATGCGCAAGCGTGCCCTGCGCGGCTGTGGCGCAAAGCCGACGCGCAACAAATCTGAAACCGGCTGCGAATCCAAACGCGAAGCGCCCCCGTATTCGATTCAAGCGCATCGCGCCCCCGAGCTGATGGCGGTTTCCACAGACACCTTCCAAGAACCATTTCTATCCAGGAGCCTTCAATGAAAAAACTCATGATTGCAGTCGGCGTTTCGGTCCTGCTCGGCGCTTGCGCGGGCGGCATGGGCATGAGCGGCAGCGGCAGCACCGGCATGTCGTCGAACCCGATGGTCGGCGGCGCCGCGATGTACCCGACGAAGGACATCGTCGACAACGCCGTCAATTCGAAGGACCACACCACGCTGGTGGCTGCAGTGAAGGCCGCCGGCCTGGTCGACACGCTCAAGAGCCCCGGCCCGTTCACCGTGTTCGCACCGACCAACGCGGCCTTCGCCGCACTGCCGGCCGGCACCGTCGACACGCTGCTCAAGCCCGAGAACAAGGCCACGCTGACCAAGGTGCTGACGTACCACGTGGTGCCCGGCAAGATGGACGGCCCGGCCCTGATGAGCGCCATCAACGCAGGCGGCGGCAAGGCCGTGCTGAAGACCGCCAGCGGCGGCACGCTGACCGCCACCATGAGCGGCGGCAACGTGCTGGTGACCGACGCCAAGGGCGGCACGGCGATGGTGACCATCGCCAACGTGTACCAGTCGAACGGCGTGATCCACGTCGTGAACAAGGTGCTGCTGCCGGGTTGATTCTTTCCCGGCAAGGCACCGGCGCGGCGAGCTTTCAGGTTCGCTGAGCAGCCTCCGCCTCGTCGCGCAGCCACTGCGCAAAATCAAGCGCGTCGCGGTTGCCCGTGGCGCGCTTTGCTGTTTCCACGAAGTAGCCGCGCCGCGACACGGCCTGCTCGCCCAGCGGCGCCACCAGCCGGCCCTCGAGCAGCAGTTCGCGCAGCAACGGCAACCTTCCGATGACCACGCCCTGCCCCGCCACCGCGGCGGCCACCGCATCGGCGTACTGCGTGAAGCGCAGCGTGCTCTTCATGCGCAGGTCTTCCAGCCCCATCACCTTGAGCCAGGGTTCCCAGTCGGCCAGGGGCGCTTCGCTGTGGTCGGGATAGTCGACCGTCAGCAGCGTGAGCGCGGCCAGGTCGGCAGGCACGCGCAAGGCATCGGCCAGCGTGGGCGAACACAGCGGCACCACCGATTCCTCGAACAGCGCGGGCCCCACGCCCTTGCCGATGGGCATGAGCCGCACCGCGACGTCGATGCGGCTGCGCTCCATGTCGAGCACGTCCAGCGTGGCCGACACGCGCACGTCGACCTGCGGATGGTTGCCGGTGAAGCGCGCGAGCCGCGGAATGAGCCACAGCGAAGCGAAGCCCGGCGTGGTGGTGATCGCGACCTGGCGCGGCGCGGAGGCCGCGCGCACGCGTGCCGTGGCGTCGCGCAGCCGCTCCAGGCTGTCGGTGACGGCGCGCTGCAGCACGCCGCCGGCCTCGGTGAGCGACAGCGCGCGGTGCCGGCGCTCGAACAGCGGCACGCCCAGGCTGGCTTCCAACTGCTGGATCTGCCGGCTCACGGCCGATTGCGTCAGGTGCAGTTCGCCGGCCGCCAGCGTGAAACTCAGCCGGCGCGCGGCCGCCTCGAAACTGCGCAGCAGCTCGAGCGGCGGCAGGTCGGCAGGCTGCGCGCCGAAGGCTTTCGCATTCTCTGGGTGCATGCAACGAGTTCCGAATGACCGCGTGTAAAGGAGGGTGCGGCTCACTATATTCATTCGTATCACGAATGCAATGGAGCTTGCCATGAGCAACACCTACCCCTCCCATCCATCCTCGGACGCCTCCCGCTTCCACGTCAGCCTGCCGCACCGCGCCGTCTTCGCCGTGCCCGACGGTGCCGGGGTGGGCATCGAATGCCGCAGCGGCTCGGTCTGGGTCACGCTCGACCGCGACCCGCGCGACATCGTGCTCGCGCCGGGCGAACGCTTCGAAAGCACCGACCACCGGCGCGTGCTGGTCTCCGCGCTGGAGGCCTCGTGCATCACGGTGTCCGACGCGCAAGCCGCTGCCATTCCCCTGACGCGCCGCACGCAGGCACGGTCGCCTTGGCGACTCCTGCCCCACGGGTTGTCCCCGGCTTGACCGAGGGCCATGGGCGTCGAACCATCGATGCCCATGAGTCCTGACGCATCGATGGCCGCCGTTGTCCGTGACGGGCGGCCTTTCTGCTTTGGGGCACCCCGAATTCCCGTTACCTGAAGGACATGAACATGGCAGAGGCATACATCGTGGCCGCGGCACGCACGGCCGGCGGCCGGCGCGGCGGCAAGCTCGCGGGCTGGCACCCGGCGGACCTGGCGGCGCAGGTGATCGACGCGCTGGTGGCGCGCAGCGGCATCGACCCTGCGGCGGTGGAGGACGTGATCCTCGGCTGTGTGAGCCAGGTGGGCGAACAGGCGACCAACATCGCGCGCAACGCGGTGCTGGCGTCACGATTGCCCGAATCCGTGCCGGGCACCTCGGTCGACCGGCAGTGCGGCTCGTCGCAGCAGGCGCTGCACTTCGCGGCGCAGGCGGTGATGTCGGGCGCGATGGACGCGGTGATTGCCGGCGGCGTCGAGAGCATGACGCGCGTGCCGATGTTCACGCCCAATGCGCTGCCGGCCAAGGCCGGACTGGGCACCTACATGAGCCCCGCGATGGCGCGGCGCTACCCCGGCGTGGCGTTCAGCCAGTTCACCGGCGCCGAGATGATCGCGAAGAACTACGGCATCGAGAAGGACGCGCTCGACCGCTATGCGCTGGAGAGCCACCACCGCGCCATCGCGGCCACCCGCGCGGGCGCGTTCGACGAGGAGATCGTGCCCATCGAGATCCTGCTGGGGGACGGGACCGGCACAGGCACAGGCGCCGGCGAACGGCACACGGTGGACGAAGGCATCCGCTTCGAGGCCACGCTGGAAGGCATCGCGGGCGTGAAGCTCATCGCCGAGGGCGGGCGCTGCACCGCGGCCACGGCCAGCCAGATCTGCGACGGCGCCAGCGGCGTGCTGGTGGTGAACGAGCGCGGCTTGAAGGCGCTGGGCGTGAAGCCGCTGGCGCGCATCCACCACATGAGCGTGATGGGGCACGACCCGGTCGTCATGCTGGAGGCGCCCCTGCCCGCCACGCAGCGCGCGCTGAAGAAAGCCGGCATGCGCATCGAGGACATCGACCTGTACGAAGTGAACGAAGCCTTCGCGCCCGTGCCCATCGCCTGGCTGCAGGCGCTCGGCGCCGACCCGGCGCGGCTCAATGTGAACGGCGGGGCCATCGCGCTGGGCCATCCGCTGGGTGCCTCGGGCACCAAGCTGATGACCACGCTGGTTCACGCGCTCGGCCAGCGCGGCAAGCGCTACGGCCTGCAGACCATGTGCGAAGGCGGCGGCATGGCCAACGTGACCATCGTCGAAAGGCTGTGAGCATGAGCGACCAGCCATTCGTCTTGTACGACCTGAACGACGGCATCGCGACGCTCACGCTGAACCTGCCGGCCAAGCTCAACCCGATCGCGCGCGACCTGCAAGTGGAACTGCGCGATGCGCTGGAGCGCATTCGCGGTGACCGCGCGGTGCGCGCTGTGATCCTCACGGGCGCGGGCAAGGCCTTCTGCGTGGGCGCGGACCTGAGCGCGATGGCGCCGGGCGAGGCCGGCAAGTCGCTCGGCACGCAGACTGCCGAGGCGATGCAGGCGTTGAGCAACCCGCTGATCGAAACGCTGCGCACGCTGCCCGTGCCGGTGGTGGCCGCGGTGAACGGACCGGCGGCCGGTGCCGGCGTGGGGCTGGCGCTGGCGGCCGACGTGACCATTGCGGCACGCAGCGCCTACTTCTACCTGCCCTTCCTGCCCAAGCTGGGCATCGTGCCGGACCTGGGCTGCACCTGGGCGATTCCGCGCCTCGCCGGCCGGGCGCGCGCCATGGGCATGGCGCTGCTCGACGAGCGCGTGGACGCGGTACGCGCGGTGCAGTGGGGCCTGATCTGGGCCTGCGTGGACGACGAGCAGCTGACGCAAGAAGCCAGGTCCATCGCGCAACGCCTGGCACGACTGCCCGCGCACGCGGTGGTGGAGGCGCGCGAAGCCTTCGAGGCCTCCGAGCGCCACACGCTCAAGGAACAACTGCACTACGAAAGCGAACGCCAGCGCACGCTGATCGACAGCCCCAGCTTCCGCGAGGGCGTGAGCGCCTTCCTGCAGAAGCGCCCGCCGGTGTTCGAAAGCCGCTGAGCGCGCTGACATCCTGACACTGGCGCCTGCCGGAGGGCTGCGGGAGAATGCCCGCATGCCCATCCTCAACGCCTTCTACGCCCAGTCGGGCGGTGTCACCTCGGTCATCAACGCGTCGGCCTGCGGCGTGATCGAGACGGTGCGAAAACACCCCGAGCGTATCGGCCGGCTCTACGCCGGACGCAACGGCATCATCGGCGCGCTGACCGAGGAACTCATCGACACCGGCGCCGAATCGGCCGAAGCCATCGCCGCACTGCGCAGCACGCCCTCGGGCGCCTTCGGCTCGTGCCGCTACAAGCTCAAGTCGCTGGAGAAGAACCGGCGCGAGTACGAGCGGCTCATCGAGGTGTTCAAGGCGCACGGCATCGGCTACTTCTTCTACAACGGCGGAGGCGACTCGGCCGACACCTGCTTCAAGGTAAGCCAGCTGTCGCAGTCGATGGGCTATGCGCTGCAGGCCATCCACGTGCCCAAGACCATCGACAACGACCTGCCGCTGACCGACTGCTGCCCGGGCTTCGGCTCCGTCGCCAAGTACGTGGCGGTGTCGACGATCGAGGCCTCGTTCGACGTGCGCTCGATGGCGGCCACCTCCACCAAGGTGTTCGTGCTCGAGGTGATGGGCCGGCATGCGGGCTGGATCGCCGCGGCGGGCGGGCTGGCCGCCGACCAGGGCATTCCGGTGGTGGTGCTGTTCCCGGAGATCGAGTTCGACAAGGCGCGCTTCATCGCGCGTGTCGACGAACTGGTGAAGCAGCACGGCTACTGCTCGGTGGTGGTGTCCGAAGGCTGCCACCACCCCGACGGCACCTTCCTGGCCGAGCAGGGCACGCGCGACGCCTTCGGCCATGCGCAGCTGGGCGGCGCGGCGCCGGTGGTGGCGCAGATGGTGAAGGACGCGCTGGGCCACAAGTTCCACTGGGCGGTGGCCGACTACCTGCAGCGCGCGGCGCGGCACATCGCCTCGGCCACCGACGTGAAGCAGGCCTACGAGCTGGGGCAGCGCGCGGTCGAACTCGCGCTGGAAGGCCGCAACGCGGTGATGCCGACCATCGAGCGCACGTCCGACGTGCCCTACGCCTACACGCTGGGCAGCGCGCCGCTCGAGTCGGTCGCCAATGTAGAGAAGCCGATGCCGCGCGATTTCATTTCGCACGACGGCTACGGCATCACCGAGAAGTGCCGGCGCTACCTGCTGCCGCTGATCGAGGGCGAGGACTACCCGGCCTACAGCGGCGGCCTGCCGGTGTACGTGACGCTGAAGAATGTCTCGGTGGCGAAGAAGCTGCCGGCCTTCGAGCTCGCATGACCCCCGCCGCCGCGGTCATCGACGCCACACGCTGCCCGCTCTGCGGCGCGCCGAACCGATGCGCGATGGAAGTCGAGCGCGAAACCGGCCAGCCGCAGCCTGCGTGCTGGTGCATGCAGGTGGACTTCAGCAACGCGCCGCTCACGAACCTGCCCGAAGACATGCGCGGCCTGGCATGCATATGCGCGCGCTGCGCCACGGGAGCGACGGACGCGCCAGCGCCTCAGGACTGAACGAAATCCTGCGACTGCGTTTGCGATTGGCTTTGCGACTGGCCCTGCGATTGCGACTGCATGGGCGCCGCAGCGTCGAGCGCCGGTGCCGCAGTCACCTCGCTGGCCACCACCATCGATGGCGCGCTGCCCGGGCGCTGCTCGGTGATCACGCGGTGAATGAACTGCAGCTTGCCCACGGCCGCGCGCGGCAGCACGAAGGGGTAGTAGTCGGGCTGGCCCATGCTGCGCGACAGCTCGTTCAGCACGTTGGTGAGCTTGACCCAGCCGTTGATGAAGTCGAGAAACTTCGCCGCGTCGGCGTGGTCGGGCTGCCAAAGGTCGTCGACGGTGAAGAGGTCGCTGGTCAACTCGACGTTGGAGGCGTCCACGCCGAAGCTCATGGCGGTGTCGGCCGTGTCGGCCATGTGCAGGTAATGCGCCCAGGTCTCGGCCCAGTCTTCCCACGGGTGCGTGCTGGCGTAGCTGCTCACATAGCGGTCGGCCCAGTCGGGCGGCGGGCCCTGGTCGTAGTGCACCTGCAGCGCGGTCGCATAGTCGGCGCGGTCGTCGCCGAACAGCGCGCGAAAGTCGTCGATCCACGGCGTGGGCAGCACCAGCAGGTCCCAGTAGTAGTGGCCGATCTCGTGGCGGAAGTGGCCCAGCAGCGTGCGGTAGGGCTCGCGCATCTCGGCGCGGATGCGCTCGCGCACCGCGTCTTCGGCCTCCTCGGCGTTCAGGGTGATCACGCCGTCGTCGTGGCCCGTCATCACGTGTGGGGCGCCGGGCATGTTGCTGAGGAAATCGAAGGCCAGGCCGTGTACCGGGTCGGCGTGGCGGCTCACCACCGGCAGGCCCAGCGCCAGCAGCTGCGAGACGAGCCGGCGCTTGGCCTGTTCGAGCTTGCCCCAGAAAACGCCGTTGGCCTGCTGCGACAGGTCGGGAATGGTGCGCGTCACGCTGCAGGCCAGGCAGAAGCCCGGCGCCAGGCCGTGCATGTCGATGGGCAACGCTTCACCGTCACGCGCGGCGGGCACCATCCAGCTGCAGGCCGCGGAGGTCATGAGGTTGGCGCAGCGGCGGTACACGGGGCCTTGCGGGTCGCCGAACACGGTGAAGGTGTCGGGCGGTGCGCCCGCGCCTTGCGCCGGTGCCAGCGGCATGACGCCCAAGCGGTCGGCCACATAGCCGAGCGGCGTGCGGCAGGCCAGGCACTGGCTGTTGCGCAGGAACACGGGGCGCCCGCACTGGCAGCGGTACGAACGGCTGACGGTGGGTGCGGCAAGTTCGGTGGCGAGCGTGGTCGCGCCTTCGGGCTGTGACGCCACGTCCTGTGCAAGGGCGGCTTGTTCGTTCACGGGGGAGTTCATGGGGTGTATCGGTCTTGACGCGGAGGGGACAGCCGCTGCATTGTGCGATTGCCCACCGCGTCCTCCGCCATGCAATCGCCGATATGCTTGTAGGACGACGGACCCCCAGACATCCCGCCGCCCCATGACCTCCCCACAGCCTTCAGAAGCCGCGACCGCGCCGGCCCCACCGTCCATCGGCACCCTGCGCGAACGCTACGGCGAGCGCTACCGCTGGTACCTGCTGCTGTCGGTGATGGTGGGAACGATGGCGTCGATCATGTCCTCGACCATCGTCAACGTGGCGATTCCCGGCATGAGCCACCACTTCTCGCTCGGCCAGGAGCGCGCGCAGTGGGTGAGCTCTGGCTTCATGGTGGCGATGACGGTGTCGATGCTCACCACGCCGTGGCTGCTGTCGCGCTACGGCTACCGGCGCACCTACGTCGGCACCATGTTGCTGCTGCTCGCGGGGGGCATCGCGGGCGGGCTGGCCAACAATTTTTCGCTGGTGCTGTTCGCGCGCGTGGCCGAGGGGCTGGCGGCGGGCGTGGTGCAGCCCATTCCGGCCATCATCATCCTGCGCGCCTTCGAGCCGCACGAGCAGGGGCGCGCGAGCGGCATCTTCGGCATGGGCGTGGTGCTGGCGCCGGCCATCGGGCCGAGCATCGGCGGGGTGCTGGTCGACCTGTTCGGCTGGCGCTCGATCTTCTTCATGGTGGTGCCGTTCTGCCTGGCCTCGATCTGGCTGGCCTACAAGTTCGTGCCCAAGACGGCGCCGGGCGGCGTGGCCGCGGTGCGCGGCAGCGGCCTCGACGCACGCGGGCTGGCGCTGGGCACCGTGGGCACGCTGTGCCTGCTGAACGGGCTGGTGGCGCTGCGCGGCGACTCGCCGCTGCAGGCCGCGCTGCTGCTGCTGGGCGCGCTGGCGGGGTTCGCCGCCTTCGTGTGGTGGCAGCGGCGGCTGGCGGCCTCGGGCGGCACGCCGCTGATGAACCTGGCGCTGTTCCGGTACCGGCAGTTCGCCATGGGCAGCGTGGTGGCCTTCATCTATGGCACGGCGCTGTTCGGCTCGACCTACCTGTTGCCGGTGTACATGCAGGTGGGGCTGCAGCTGTCGGCGTCGCACGTGGGCACCATCCTGCTGCCGGCGGGCCTCGTGCTGGCGCTGACCATCGCCGGCGTGGGCCGGCTGGCCGACCGGCACCCGACCTGGCTGCTGGTGACCATCGGCCTGGCGCTGCTGGCCGCGTCGTTCGCGCTGATGATCGTGCTGCGGCTGGACAGCGCGCTGTGGCTGCTGGTGGCGTTCGCGGTCATCGGGCGCATCGGGCTGGGGTTCATATTGCCCTCGCTCAACCTGGGCTCGATGCGCCCGCTGGCCAAGCCGCTGATTCCGCAGGGCGCAAGCGCCATCAACTTCGTGCGCATGCTGGGCGGCGCGGCCGGCGTGAGCCTGTGCGCCATCGTGCTCGAGTGGCGGCTGGCGGCGCACGGCGATTCGCTGGCCAACCCGATGACCAGCCCGGCGCGGCTGGCGGCCTTCGACGAGGTGTTCGCCATGCTGGCCGGGCTGTGCGCGCTGGCGATCTGCGCGGCGTGGCAGTTGCGCACAGGGGCCACGACGGCCAGTGGGCCTGCACGCAACACGGGGTAAACCCCGGCGACGGAAGCGGGGACTTTGGCATTCAATTGTTATCAGTTGTATCCAAATGGTCCAGATCGCACTCGGGTTCCCATGCACCGCAGAAACTTCATCGCCGCCTCGGCCGCGGCCGGGGCCGTCTTTGGCCCTCTCGGCCCTGTTTCGTCCGCCTTCGCCGCCGAGAACGGTGTCACCGACACCGACATCGTGCTGGGCCACACCGGCATCCTGAGCGGCCCGCTCGGGGTGCCGGTCAAGGTGGTGATGGCGGGGGCCGGGCTGGCCTTCGATGCGGTCAATGCGCAGGGCGGGCTGTCGGGCCGCAAGATCAAGGTGGTTTCGCTCGACGACGAGCTCAAGCCCGAGAAGGCCCTGGCCAACTACGAGAAGCTGCTGGCGGAGCACCGCGTCTTCGCCTTCTTCGGCTGCGTGGGCTCGGGCACCACGGCAGCGGGCGCCAAGGTGGTGAACCAGAGCGGCGCGCCGACGGTGGGCGGCTATGCGGTGTCGGACACGGCGCGCGAAAAGATGGGCGGCGCCGGGTACTTCGTGCGCGCGACCTTCGCCCGCGAGGCCCAGGCGCTGGTGCAGCACCTGACCACCATCGGCGTGACGCGGATCGGCGTGGCCTACCTCGACAACCCCGGCGGCGCCGAAGTGGCCCAGCTGGTCGAGGCCGCGCTGGCCACGCTCAAGCTGAAGCCCGAGGCCGCCGTGGCGGTCAAGGGTGACGGCACGACCAACGAGGCATCGGGCAAGGCGCTGGCCGACAGCAAGGCGCAGGCCGTGATCATGTACCTGGGCGGCGGCATCGGCGGCGAGGTGATGAAGGCGGCCTGGGCGGCCGGCGGGCGCCAGATGTACTACGGCATGTCGATCGTGCCGGGCGACGTCACGGCCAAGCTGGTGGGCGACAAAACCAGCGGGCTGGCCATTTCGCAGATCGTGCCCTACCCGTGGAGCGAGGTCGACACGGCCGCGCGCGAGTTCCGCCAGCTGGCCGAACGCGCCAAGGTGGACATCGGCTACCTGGCCTACGAGGGCTATGTGAACGCGCTGGTGATGATCGAGGGCCTGCGCCGCACCGGCCGCGACCTGACGCGCGCCCGGCTGCACACGGCGCTGAAGGCGATGAAGCTGCGCATCGGGGGCATGGAGATCGACTTCACGGGCCCGAGCAACACGGGTTCGCGCTTCATCGAAATGGTGCGGGTGACCAAAGAGGGCAAATTCATCCGCTAGCCGCAGTCCGACGGTCAGGCAAGCGGTTCGGCGGGCAGGGGCTGGCGCGAATCGCGGTCTAATCACTGCCATGTGCCAATTGCTAGGGATGAACTGCAACACGCCGACCGACGTGACCTTCAGCTTCACGGGGTTCGCGCAACGCGGCGGCCGCACCGACCACCATGCGGACGGCTGGGGCATCGCATTCTTCGAGGACCTGGGGCTGCGCCACTTCGTCGACCACCAGCCGGCGTGCGAATCGCCGGTGGCGGAGCTCATTCGCCGCTACCCCATACAGAGCCGCAACGTCATCGCGCACATCCGCAAGGCGACGCAGGGTGAGGTGAACCTGCAGAACTGCCACCCCTTCGTGCGCGAGCTGTGGGGGCGCTACTGGGTGTTCGCCCACAACGGCGACCTGAAGAACTTTCGCCCGCGGCTGCACGGCAACTTCCACCCCGTGGGCAACACCGACAGCGAACACGCCTTCTGCTGGCTGATGCAGGAACTGGCCAAGTCGCACGCCGGCGTGCCGAGCATCGAGGAGCTGACGCTCACGCTGCGCGAACTGGCGCCGCAGCTCGCGAGCCACGGCACCTTCAACTTCATGCTGTCCAACGGCCAGGCACTGTGGGCGCATGCCTCCACCAACCTCTGGTACGTGGAGCGCCGGCACCCCTTCGTGACCGCGCAGCTGTCGGACGAAGACCTGGCCATCGACTTCGCGCAGCACACCACGCCCACCGACCGCGTGGCCGTGGTGGTGACCGCGCCGCTCACCACCAACGAAACGTGGACGCAGTTCGTGCCCGGTGAGCTGCATGTGTTCGTGGACGGGCGCTTGTCGGGGGTCTGACTGCAAACAAAGTGCGGTCTTTGGACTGACACTTTTTAGCAACAGCGCATGAAAGTATCGGTGGGCAGGTACGAACACGGGAACAATAACGGTTCTCATTTGCATCTTTTCGGACGACCCATGCCCGCTCCTTCGCTCCATCTCCGGCCTACCGTGGCCGCATCGCTGCTTGCGCTCCATGCCGTAGCGGCATTGGCCCAGACCACCACGGCCGTACCCGCTGCTGCTGCGGCCTCCAGCGGCACGCTGTCCACGGTGAACGTGGAAGCCAGCGCCGACGCCTCGGCCGAAGGCCTCACCAAGCCCTACGCCGGCGGCCAGGTCGCGCGCGGCGGGCGGGTCGGCATCCTGGGCAACCAGGACATGATGAGCACGCCGTTCTCGAGCACCAACTACACCAACGAGCTGATCCAGGACCAGCAGGCCAAGAGCGTGGCCGACGTGCTGCTGAACGATCCGTCGGTGCGCCAGGCCCGCGGCTTCGGCAACTTCCAGGAGCTGTACGTGGTGCGCGGCTTCCCCGTGTTCTCGGACGACGTCTCGTACAACGGCCTGTACGGCATGCTGCCGCGCCAGTACATCGCCTCCGAATTCTTCGAGCGCGTGGAAGTGTTCCGCGGCGCCAACACCTTCCTGAACGGCGCGGCCCCCGGCGGCAGCGGCATCGGCGGTGCCATCAACCTGCTGCCCAAGCGCGCGCCCAACGAACCGCTCACGCGCGTGGGCTTCGGCGTGCAGACCGGCGGCCAGGGCTTCGTCAACCTCGACCTGGCGCGCCGCTTCGGCCCTGACGATAGCCTGGGCGTGCGCGTGAACGCGGTACGCCGCGAAGGCGGCACCGGCATCAAGAACGAGAGCCAGCAGCTCAGCGCCTTCGGCGTGGGCCTCGACTGGCACAACCGCAACGTGCGCCTGTCGGCCGACTTCGGCTACCAGGATTTCGACCTGAAGGACGGCCGACCCAGCGTCACGCCCTCTTCCACGCTGCCGATTCCGCGCGCGCCCGACGCCCGCGCCAACTTCGCCCAGCCCTGGACCTACTCCAAGGAAAAGGACAAGTTCGCCACCTTCCGCGGCGAAGTCGACATCACCGACAACATCACGGCCTGGGCCGCCGGCGGCGTGCGCCGCAGCGACGAAGACAACGTGCTGTCGAACCCGACGCTGACCAACGCCTTCGGCGACACCAGCAACACGCGCTTCAGCAACACCCGCAAGGACCGCATCGGCACGGCCGAACTCGGCGTGCGCGGCAACTTCGCCACCGGCCCGGTGAAGCACACCGTGGTGGCCTCGGTGGCCAGGTACAGCAACGACCGCGACAACGCCTACGCCATCTCGTCGGGCAGTGTGCGCAACAACATCTACGCGCCGTACGCATCGCCGTACCCCATCGCCAACGGCGCGGGCGGCTTCGTCGGCAACACGCTGGCAGACCCGCGCCTGACCGACAAGATCGACACCTCCAGCGTGGCCATCGCCGACACCATGACCTTCATGGACGACCGCCTGCTCGTCACGCTCGGCGCGCGCCGCCAGACCATTGAGCAGACCAGCTTCGCCTACACCACGCTCAAGCAGACGAGCACCTACGACAAGAGCAAGACCACGCCGGTGGCCGGCATCGTGTTCAAGATCACGCCGAACGTGTCGGCCTACGCCAACTACATCGAAGGCCTGGTCAAGGGCAACGTGGCGCCCGGCACGGCGAACAACCGCCCGGTCACCAACAGCGGCGAGATCTTCGCGCCGTACCAGGCCAAGCAGAAGGAAGTCGGCGTCAAGTACGACGGCGGCACGCTCGGCGCCAGCGCCGCGTTCTTCACCACCGACCAGCCCACCTACGCCTACGCGGGCCAGACCTACGGCCTGTACGGCAAGCAGCGCAACCAGGGCCTGGAGTTCTCGGTGTTCGGCCAGCCCGTGAAGGGCCTGCGCCTGCTCGGCGGCGTGACGCTGCTCGACGCCAAGCAGAAGAACACCCAAGGCGGCGCCACCGACGGCCTGAACGCCATCGGCGTGGCCAGGCAGCAAGCCAACCTGGGCGCCGAGTGGGACGTGCCCGGCCTGCGTAACCTGGCGCTGAACGCACGCCTGCTCTACACCTCCAAGCAGTACGCCAACGCCGCCAACACGCAGTCGGTGCCGTCGTGGACGCGCTTCGACATCGGCGCGCGCTACCTGGTCGACCTGGGCAACGGACGCGCGCTCACGCTGCGCGCGCGCATCGACAACCTGTTCAACAAGTCGTACTGGGCGTCGGTGGGCGGCACGCAAGGCTCCAACTACCTGGTGCTGGGCGCGCCGCGCACCTTCGCTGTGAGCGGCACGATCGACTTCTGACCGCAGGCGCCTGCGCCCCTCGCGCTACTTAATTGGCGAGGTGCGCGAGGTGCGCCTCCAGCGCATCGACAAACATCTTCGGCACGTCGAAGCCCGTCTGGTCGGTGATCTCCTGAAAGCACGTCGGGCTGGTCACGTTGATCTCGGTGACCGAATCGCCGATCACGTCGAGCCCGATCAAGAGCAGACCGCGCGGTGCCAGCACGCCGCCGATGGCCTCGGCGATCTCGCGGTTGCGCGCGGTGAGCGGCTGCGCCACGCCCTTGCCGCCGGCCGCCAGGTTGCCGCGCACCTCGGTGCCCTGCGGAATGCGCGCCAGCACGAAGGGCGCCGGCTCGCCCGCGATGATCAAAATGCGCTTGTCGCCCTGCACCACCTCGGGCACGAAGCGCTGCACCATGATCGTCTCGGCGCCGTCCTTGTTGAGCGTCTCGACGATGGAGCCCAGGTTCAGCGCGTCCTGCTTCACGCGGAAGATGCCCATGCCGCCCATGCCGTCGAGCGGCTTCAGGATGATGTCGCCGTGCTCCGCATGGAAGTCGCGCACGGCTTGCGCGCTGCGCGTCACGAGGGTGGGCGTCACGAACTGCGGAAACTCCATGATCGCGAGCTTCTCGGGGTGGTCGCGCAGCGCGCGCGGCGAGTTGACCACCCGCGCGCCTTCGCGCTCGGCCTGCTGCAGCAGGTGCGTCGAATAGATGTACTCGGCGTCGAAGGGCGGGTCCTTGCGCATGAGCACGGCGTCGAAGTCCTTCAGCGCCTTGCCTTCGGCGATGTCGACCGTGTACCAGTCTTTCGCATCGCCGGTGAGCGTGATCTGCTGCACGTTGGCCGTCACCAGCCCACCCGACTTCCACTGGATGTCCTGCGGCAGGCAGGCCGCGATGCGGTGGCCCCGGCGCTGGGCCTCGCGCATCATCGAGAAGGTGGTGTCCTTGTAGATCTTGAACTGGGCCAGCGGATCGGCGACGAAGAGGATGTTTTTCATCAGATGTTCTTTCCGGCGCCGGGAGCGGCGGCGTGAGGGGTATCGGGCGCGATGTTGCCGGAAGGGGCGATGTCCTTGCCGGGCGGGGCCTTTTCAAAGGCTTTCGAGCCTGGCGAGCGGCCGATCTGCTGCACCGCCAGCGCCACCGCCCCGGCCACCACGCCCCAGAAAGCCGAGCCGATGCCCGCCAGCGTCACGCCCGAGAGCGTGACCAGGAAGGTGATCAGCGCCGCCTCGCGGTGCGACTCGTCGCGCACGGCAGCCGCCAGCCCGCCGCCGATGGTGCCCAGCAGCGCCAGCCCGGCGATGGCCGCGACCAGTTCCTTGGGAAACGCTGTCAGCAGCCCCGTGACGGCCGCGCCGAACAGCCCGATCACCACGTAGATCGCGCCGCAGCTCACGGCGGCCGTGTAGCGCCGCGCCGGGTCTTCGTGCGCCTCGCGGCCCATGCAGATGGCCGCGGTGATGGCGCTCAGGTTCAGCGCGAAGGCGCCGAACGGTGCCAGCACCAGCGTGGTCAGCCCGCTGATGGTGATGAGCTTGCCGACCGGCAGCCCGCCGTAGCCCGCCGCGCGGATGGCCGCCACGCCCGGCAGGTTCTGCGAGGCCATGGTCACCACGAACAGCGGCAGCGCCAGGCTGACGATGGCCTGCCAGCTGAAGACCGGCATCGTGAACACCGGCCAGGTGAGCGAGAAATGCACCGCCGACCATGCCAGCTGGCCGCGCGCCGCCACGAACACGATGGCCACCAGCAGCGTGAGCGGCACCGCGTAGCGCGGCATCAGCCGCCTGGCGACGAGGTAGGTGCCGAGCATCAGCAGCACCAGCGGCAGCGCCGTTTGCGCCGCGATGAAGGCGCCGAGCCCGAAGCGCGCCAGCACGCCGGCGAGCAACGCGGACGCGATGGCCATCGGGATCTTGTTCATGACGCGCTCGAACCAGCCGGTGGCACCCGCCAGCACCATCAGCACCGCGCAGACGATGAAGGCGCCGACCGCCTCGTTCATGCTGTAGCCCATGCCCGCCACCGCCAGCACGGCCGCGCCGGGCGTGCTCCAGGCAATCATGACGGGCTGGCGCCACCACAGCGACGGCAGCGCCGAGGCCAGGCCCATGCCGATGCCCAGCGCCCACATCCACGAGGCCGCCATTTCCGGCGTGGCGCCGAACGCCTGGGCGGCCTGGAACACGATGGCCACCGAGCTGGTGAAGCCCACGAGCACGGCAACGAAGCCCGCGGTGAAAGCCGAAAGGCTCAGGTCCTTGAAAAATCGCATCGCGCGATTGTGCCGCCGTGCTGCGGCATGCCGGCATGCGTCCAGGCGGCAGGCTCGACCCGTGTGCAAACGGCACGCCACATTGACAATTCAGCCATCGAATTGTCGACAATCTCAATTCAAGAATGTCAACGATCGGGCACAGGAATTGCTGGATTTCTCCATCGTATACCGCCATCGCATACCGCCATGCACCGCCATGGCCCACCACGACTGGAGCACCGCATGACCGCGCCCGCCGCACCGGCACCCCACACGCCAGACCCCGCCGCCGTGGTCGACGAGTTCCTTCGCCTGGTGATGATTCCCGACCCGCAGTCGGCCTCGCGCTTCACCGCGCCCGGCATCCGCATCCGCTTCACCGGCAACCGGGCCATGCAGGCGCCCGGCGACACCTCGGCCTTCAATGCCCAGCGCTATGCGTGGGTGAAGAAGAAGATCGAGCGAACCGAAACGGTGGCCGGCGGCACGCCCGAAGCCACCGTGGTCTACAGCCTGGGTACGCTGTACGGCGCATGGCCCGACGGCACCGCGTTCGAGGACAACCGCTACGTCGACCGCTACGTGGTGAGCCACGGCCTCATCGTGCAGATGGACGTGTGGAACGACAGCGCCGAATGGCTGCTGGTGCGCGCCGGCCTCGCGGTGCTGTGAGGACCGGCGCATGACCACGCGCTGGCCCGAACTGCTGCCCTCGCACGACCGTTTCGACTACCGGCCCATCACGCGGCGGCCCGACCACGTGTGGCCCAACGGCGCGCGGCTGGCGGTGTACCTGGGCTTCAACGTGGAGCACTTCGCCTTCGGCGACGGGCTGGGTGCGTGCATCGGCCCGGCCTCGCCGCAGCCCGACGTGCTCAACCACGGCTGGCGCGAGTACGGCAACCGCGTGGGCGCATGGCGCTGCCTGGAGTTGTTCGACGCGCTCGCGCTGCCCACGGGTGCGCTGATCAACACCGCGCTGTACGACCACTGCCCGGAGCTGGTGCAGGCGCTGGTGGCGCGCGGCGACGAGCTGATTGGCCACGGCCACAGCAACGCCGAACGCCAGGGCGTGCTCGACGAGGCGCACGAGCGCTCGCTGCTGCAGCGCTGCCGCGAGCGCATGGTGCGCGAGAGCGGGCAGGCGCCTTCGGGGTGGCTGTCGCCGTGGATCTCGGAGAGCGCCGTCACGTCCGACCTGCTGGCCGAAACGGGCTACGGCTACACGCTGAACTGGTGCCACGACGACCAGCCGATTCGCATGCGCACGCGCGGCGGCGGTGCGCTGTGGTCGGTGCCCTACCCGCAGGAGCTCAACGACATTCCGATGATCGTCGGGCGCCTGATGGACGCGAAGGACTTCAGCGCGATGGTGGTTGACAACTTCGAAGAAATGCTCATGCAGTCGCGCAGCCAGCCGCTGGTGATGGGCCTGGCGCTGCACCCGTACATCGTGGGCCAGCCTTACCGGCTGCGGCACCTGCGCACCGCGCTCGCGCACCTGGCGCAGGCGCGCGACCGGGGCGACATCTGGTTCACCACGCCGGGGGCCATTGCGGCGCACATGACACAGCTGGCCGCGCAGCGGCCCGGAGAATTCGACTGAGCCGCGGGGTGCGCGGGCGCACTCGATAATCGGCGCGCTCCCACCGCCCCCTTTCCACCCCATGGCCCGTTCTCCCTCGCCGTCGAAGCCCGCTGCCGCCCGGCGCAAGCCGTCGCCGGCCACGAAAGCCGCAACGACCACGGGCGAAGGCGATGAAGGCGACATCGAGGAGCGCATCTACCGCTCGGTCTTCGAGGGCGTGACCCACCAGCGCCTGGCGCCCGGCACCAAGCTGCCCGAGGCCTCGCTGTGCGAGCTGTTCGGCGTGAGCCGCGCGCTGGTGCGCAAGGTGCTGCAGCGGCTGGCGCACGACCACATCGTGGACCTGCGGCCCCACCGCGGCGCCATCGTCGCGATGCCTTCGCCGGAAGAAACGCGGCAGATCTTCGAGGCGCGCCGCGCGCTCGAAGCCGCGCTGGTGCGCATGGCGGCGCGCAACGCGACCAGGGCCGAAGTGGCCGAGCTGCGCCGGCACCTGAAAGAAGAGCATGCAGCCATGCACCGCCACACGCAGCCCGAGTGGGCGCGGCTGGCCAGCGCGTTCCACCTGCGCGTGGCGCGGCTCGCGCGCAACCCGATTCTGGAGCGCTACCTCACGGAGCTGATGTCGCGCTGCTCGCTCATCGTGGCGCTGTACGAGCCGCCAGGCAACGCCGCGTGCGAGCACGGCGAGCATGCGGAGGTGGTCGACGCCATTGCGCGGGGCGACGCGGACACGGCCGTGCATCTGATGGAAGCGCACCTGCTGGTGCTCGAGCGGAACATCGCGCTGGACCGGCCGGCGGCGCAGCGCAGCCTGGGGCAGATGCTGGGGCTGGGCTGAACCGGCACCCCGACGCACACACCCGCGGCCGCGTCAGATCTCGATCTTCGAGCCCAGCTCCACCACCGCATTGTTCGGCAGCCCCAGGAAGGCGGCCGCCCCGCTGGCGTTGTGGTGCATCTGCGCGAACAGCTTCTCGCGCCACGGTGCCATGCCGCTGCCCAGCGTGGGAATGACGACGTCGCGCGACAGGAAGTAGCTGGTGGTCATCGGCTCCAGCTGGCAGCCGCGCAGGCGCGCGTTGTCGAGCGCGCGCGGCAGGTCGATGTCGTTCTTGAAGCCGTAGTGCACCATCACCTGCCAGCAATGGTTGCCCAGCGCGTCGATCTCGATGCGCTTGTCCATCGGGATCCAGGGCACCTCGTGGTTGCGCACGGTGACGAACATGTTCTGCTCGTGCAGCACCTTGTTGTGCTTCAGGTTGTGCAGCAGCGCGTTGGGCACGGTGCCGGGCTCGGCCGTGAGGAACACCGCCGTGCCTTCCACGCGCACCGGCGGGCTGACGAACACCGAGCCGAGGAAGGACTTCAGGTCGATGGCATCCGCATGCTGCGCCTCGCCCATCAGGCGCCGGCCTTCCTTCCACGTGATCATCAGCGTGAAGACGAAGCCGCCGATCATCAGCGGGAACCAGCCGCCCTCGAACAGCTTGAGCAGGTTCGACGCGAAGAACATGAAGTCGACGAAGAAGAACACGGCCGTCGAGGCGATGCACAGCACCAGCGGCAGCTTCCACGCGTAGCGGATCACGAAGAAGGTCAGGATGGTGGTGATCAGCATGTCGGTGGTCACCGCGATGCCGTAGGCCGCCGCCAGGCTGCTCGAGGTACGGAACATCACCACCGCCAGCACGATGGCCACGAACAGGCCCCAGTTGACCAGCGGAATGTAGATTTGCCCGGCGGTGCGCACGCTGGTGTGCTCGATGTTCAGGCGCGGCAGGTAGCCCAGCTGGATGACCTGGCGCGTGACGCTGAACGCGCCGGTGATGAGCGCTTGCGACGCGATGACCGTGGACAGCGTGGCCAGCAGCACCAGCGGAACCAGTGCCCACTCGGGCGCCATCATGAAGAAGGGGTTCTTCACGGCCTCGGGGTTCTCCAGCAGCAGCGCGCCCTGGCCCAGGTAGTTGAGCGTGAGCGCCGGCATGACGACCGAGAACCACGCGATGCGGATCGGCTTCTTGCCGAAGTGGCCCAGGTCGGCATACAGCGCCTCCGCACCGGTCACGCACAGCACCATGGCGCCCAGCAGAATGAAGCTGGTGCCCGGGTTGTCCCAGATGAACTTCAGCGCATACCAGGGGTTGAGCGCCTTGACGATCTCGGGGTGGTGCAGGATCTGCCACACACCCAGCACCGCAATGGCCGCGAACCACGCCAGCGTGACCGGACCGAAGAACTTGCCGATGCCCGCGGTGCCGCGCTTTTGCACCGCGAACAGGCAGAACAGCACGACCAGGGTGATGGGAATCACGTAGTGAGAGAAGTGCGGCGACACCACCTCCAGGCCCTCGACCGCCGACAGCACCGAGATGGCCGGGGTGATGACCCCGTCGCCATAGAAGAGCGAGGTGCCGAAGATGCCCACCACCAGCAGCACATGGCGCAGCCTGGGCTTGTCGGCCACCGCGCGGGACGCCAGCGCGAGCATCGCGACCAGCCCGCCCTCGCCTTCGTTGTCCGCCCGAAGCACCAGCACCACGTACTTGATGGAGACGATGACCGTGAGCGTCCAGAAGAACATCGACAGGATGCCGTAGACGTTCTCGACCGTGAACGGCACATGGCCGTGGCCGAACACTTCCTTGACGGCATACAGCACGCTGGTGCCGATGTCGCCATAGACGACGCCGATGGCGCCGACGATCAGGCCGGCTGAGAGGTTTTTGGGGGCTGACACGAGGTCGATGGGAAAAGGGCCGGCTGCTGGAATATCGACGCGTCAGACACGCCCGCATCACCCCTCCCGCCCTTTTGTTTCCTTTGCTGTGGGGCCGCTATTTTGCCGTTGCCCGCCGCCGCCGCAAGCTGCGGCCCTTCATTTAGATTTTCATTCGTAGATTTCGGCGTCCGGGTCGGTCGCCTCCATCTCGTAGCTGGCGGCCACCATGGCCAGCCGGCCGACCACGCCATACATGTAGAAGCGGTTCGGCGCGCTGGCGCCGGGCTTGGCGCCGGGTTGCGGCATGTGCGCGCTTTCGGAGAAGGCCAGCGGCACGTAGCTCGCGCCCGGCAGCTTGAGGTTCTCGTCGGCGGCCTGCTCGGCATGCACGCGGTAGAAGCCGCCCACCACGTAGCGGTCCATCATGTAGACCACCGGCTCGGCCATGCCGTTGTGCACGCGCTCGTTGGTGAGCACGCCCTCTTGCACGATCAGTTCGGTGGGCTCGCGCAGGTCGCGCCCGCCCGAGATCTTGGCGACCGACGACGTGCTCGTGCGCGACTTGCCGATCAGCGCCTCGACCTCCTTGGCGTCGCGCACCGTCACCACGCCCGGACTGCCGCTGCCGCTGTGGCCGCCCTTGACGACCACGAACGGCTTCTCGTTGATGCCGTATTCCTTGTACTTGCGCCGCACCTTGGTCAGCACCGCGTCGACGTGGCTGGTCAGCACGTCGATGCCGCGGCCTTCGGCCACGTCCACGCCCTCGGCGCGCGCATAGATCGGGTTGATGAGCCAGGGGTCGATGCCCAGCAGCTTGCCGAAGCGCTTGGACAGCTCTTCGTAGCTGTGCAGGTGGTTGCTCTTGCGGCGCACCGACCAGCCTGCGTGCAGCGGCGGCAGCAGGTACTGCTCGTGCAGGTCTTCGAGGATGCCGGGGGTTCCCGCCGAAAGCTCGTTGTTGAGCAGGATTGTGCAGGGATCGAAATTCTTCAGGCCCAGGCGGCGCTTGGTGCGGACCACCGGTTCGAGCGTCACGACCTCGCCGTTGGGCAGCTCGATCTTCTTGGTCGACTTGATGGCCGGGTCGATCGACCCGACGCGCACGTTGAGCCCCGCCATATGGAAGATGCGCACCAGTTGCGCAACGTTGGCCAGGTAGAACGTGTTCTTGGAGTGATTTTCCGGAATGACGAGCAGGTTGCGCGCCTCCGGACAGATCTTCTCGATGGCGGCCTGCGCGGCCTGCACGGCCAGCGGCAGCATCTCCTTGGTGAGGTTGTTCCAGCCGCCGGGGAACAGGTTGGTGTCGACCGGCGCCAGCTTGAAGCCGGCGTTGCGGATGTCCACGGCGCTGTAGAACGGCGGCGTGTGCTCCATCCATTCGAGCCGGAACCAGCGCTCGATGGCGGGCATCGAGTCGAGCACCCGCTGCTCCAGTTCATTGATCGGGCCGGTCAGGGCAGTGACGAGATGCGGAACCATGCGGCGGCCTTGTTGGTTTTTTGCTTAAAGGTGGAGCGGAATTGTAGGATTTGGGGATGGCCGCCCCAATGACAAGACGGCGCGAAGGCGCATCAAGTCCGGACCTCGCCCTGCCCGAGCACCACGTACTTGAGCGAGGTCAGGCCTTCGATGCCCACAGGGCCGCGGGCGTGGAACTTGTCGGTGCTGATGCCGATTTCCGCACCCAGCCCGAACTCGAAGCCATCGGCGAAGCGGGTGCTCGCATTGACCATCACGCTGGCCGAGTCGACCTCGCGCAGGAAGCGCTGGGCATGCACGTGGTCGCGCGTGACGATGGCGTCGGTATGGTGGCTCGAATAGCGGTTGATGTGGGCAATGGCCTCGTCCACCCCCGACACCACCTTGATGCTGATGACCGCGGCGAGGTATTCCTCGGACCAGTCGGCCTCCACCGCATCGAGGATCTTGGCCTTGGCACCGGCAGCGCCCAGCGCCTCGCTGGCCCGCAGGATCGCGGCGGCGGCCGGGTCGCAGCGCATTTCCACGCCCTTGGCCGCGAAGATGGCGGCCATGTCGGGCAGAAAGTGCTCGGCCACCGCGGCCGACACCAGCAGGCCTTCGGCGGCGTTGCAGGGGCTGTACTTCTGGGTCTTGGCGTTGTCGACGATGCGCAGCGCCATGTCGAACTCGGCCGTGTCGTCCACATAGACGTGGCAGTTGCCGTCCAGGTGCTTGATGACCGGCACCTTGGCGTCGCGGGCGATGCGCTCGATCAGGCCCTTGCCGCCGCGCGGAATGATCACGTCGACGAACTCGGGCATGGCGATCAGCTGGCCCACGGCTTCGCGGTCGGTGGTTTGCACCAGCTGCACCGCCTCGACCGGCAGGCCGGCTTCGGCCAACGCACCGGACACCAGCAGCGCCAGCGCCTTGTTCGACTCGATGGCCTCGGAGCCGCCGCGCAGGATGGCCGCGTTGCCGCTCTTGATGGCCAGGCTCGCGGCCTCGATGGTCACGTTGGGCCGGCTCTCGTAGATCATGCCGAACACGCCGATCGGCACGCGCATCTGGCCCACGCGAATGCCGCTGGGTTGCTGCTTCATGCCGATGATCTCGCCGATCACGTCGGCCATGCCGGCGAGCTGCTCGCAGCCCAGGGCCACGGTCTCGACGACCTTGGGCGTGAGCTTGAGGCGGTCGACCATCGGGGCCGACAGGCCGGCGGCCGTGGCGCGGGCCAGGTCTTTCTCGTTGGCGGCGGCCAGCGCGGGGCCGGCTTCGCGCAGGCGCCGGGCCAGCGCCTTCAACGCTATGTTTTTGGTAGCTGCATCCGCACGGGCCATGAGGAATGCAGCGGTTTTGGCTTGCAGACCGAGGGTCTGCATGTGCTCGCTGACGTTGAACGCATTCATGTGTGCATTTTCCCACGCCAACCTGTGGCCTGGATGACACAAGCTTTTTGATGGCTCTCGCCACCGGAACAGACGCCTTTGGCGTGGATCAGCCGCGTCGCGGTGCAGCCGCCGCACTGCTGCACGCGCGGCACAGCATCAGCGCCAGCCGCTGCAGCGACTGCCAGCCGCTCGCGGGCCAGTCGGGCTGCTTCAGGCCCTTCACGATGCCGTCCACCAGGTGAGCGGCACGCAGCAGCCGCGCCAGCATGCGGTCGTCCAGCCGCGGCAGCACGCGCTCGAAGGCGCGCTCGCGCGGGCCCCAGATGCGGTTCTCGCGCAGCGCCATCGGCAACGGGCGGCCCGACGCCATGGCGTCCTTCACGCGCTTGAGCGCCCGGATGTCCTCGGCGATGGTGTAGTGCACCAGCACCTCGGCCTCGCCCTCGGCCTGCAGGCCGTCGAGCATGCGCGCCACGCGCTGCGGGTTGCCGGCCAGCACGGCCTCGGACAGCTTGAACACGTCGTAGCGCGCCACGTTGTTCACCGCGCCTTCCACCTGCTCCCAGCTCAGCTCGCCGGCCGGATGCAGCAGCGCGAGCTTCTGGATTTCCTGGTGCGCGGCGAGCAGGTTGCCCTCCACGCGGTCGGCAAAGAACTGCAGCGTGCGCTGGCCTTCGTCGCCGGCCATCACGCGCTGGCCCTGCAGCCCCAGGCGCTGCGCGATCCATTGCGGCAGCGCGTTGCGCTCGATCGGCTCGACCTGGATGCTCGCGCCGTTGTTCTCCAGCGCGGAGAACCAGGCGCCGGTGCGCGTGGCCTTGTCCAGGCGCGGCAGCATCACCAGCGTGAGCGTGCTGTCGTTGCCCGGCGCGGCCTCGGCCATGTGCTGCAGCGCCGCGCTGCCGTCCTTGCCGGGCTTGCCCGAGGGGATGCGGATTTCCACGATCTGCTTGTCGGCGAACAGCGAGAGCGAGCCCCCGGCCGCCAGCACCGCGCTCCAGTCGAAGTGCGCGCCAGCCGCGGTGTACGAACTGCGCTCGGTGTAGCCCTGCGCGCGCGCGGCGGCGCGAATGGCGTCGGCCGCTTCCTGCGCGAGCAGCGGCTCGTCGCCGTGGATCGTGTAGAGCGGCTTCAGGCCCTTTTGCAGGTGGGCCCCGAGCTGGGCGCTGGCAAGTTGCATGGAGATGGAATGACCGGGGAATGACCTGGGCGCCAGGGCTCAGAGTTCCTTGACGGCAGCGATGCGGCGCATCAGCTGCTGGGCGATGTCCGACTGCATGTCGCGGAACAGCAGGTCGGCTTCGCCTTCCTTGGCCAGCGCATTGGTTTCGTTGAAGCTCAGGTCGCGCGTCTGCGATACCTCGGTGGACGGCAGCAAGTCCTTGCCGCCCGGCGTGCGCAGGCGGAAGCGCACACGCAGCTGAAGTTGCACCTCGCGCACCAGGCCGGCGGAGTTGGTCGAAATCACGTAGCGGTTGCGCTCCTCACCCAGGATCTCGAGCACCACATCGGCGGTCGACACGGGGGGCGGATTGCCAGCAACGGGCGGCTCGACAGTCACCAGCGTTACCGACCCCGTGGCCCGCAGCTCGCGCCGGATCTGGTTGATCATGGCCGTGTTGCCCGATATCGACAGCGTCTTGAACGCGAAGACCGGCGCCTTGCGCAGCTCGAAGCCGCAACCGGCCAGGCCGAGCGAGGCGCCCGCCACCGTCAGGCCCATGAGAAAGCCGCGGCGCGGCAGCGAGACATTGCGAGTGTTCATGCTTGAGTCGTTCGTCAGAGAACCACGTTGACCAGGCGGCCGGGAACCACGATCACGCGCTTGGGCGGCGCGCCTTCGGCGAAGGTGACGAAGTCGTCGCAGGCCAGCGCCAGCTTTTCGATCTCGTCCTTGGAGGCGCCGGCGGGCACCAGCAGCTTGCCGCGCAGCTTGCCGTTGACCTGCAGCATGAGCTCGATCTCGTCCTGCACCAGCGCGCCGACATCGACCGTGGGCCAGGCCGCGTCGAGCAGGCCGCCCAGGTCCTTGTCGTAGCCGAGTTCGTTCCACAGCTGCTGGGCGATGTGCGGCGTGGCCGGGTACATGCAGCGCAGCAGGATGCCGAAGCCCTCGCGCAGCGCGGCGGCGTCGCCTTTGCTGCCGTCGGGCTTGAAGCCTTCCAGCGCATTGAGCAGCTTCATCGCGCCCGACACCACGGTGTTGTATTGCATGCGCTGGTAGTCGTAGTCGACCTGGCGCAGCAGGGTGTGCACCTCGCGGCGCAGCGCCTGGGCGCCCTTGCCGAAGGTCTGGCCGGCGAGGGCCACCGGGGCGGCATCCGCCTGCGCGGCGCCGAAATTCCACACGCGCCGCAGGAAGCGGTAGCTGCCCTCCACGGCCGCGTCGTTCCACTCGAGCGTGGCTTCGGGCGGTGCGGTGAACATGGTGTACAGGCGAGCGGTGTCCGCGCCGTACTTCTCGATCAGGTCCTGCGGGTCGACGCCGTTGCGCTCGCTCTTGCCCATCTTGCCGACGCCGCCGTACTCGACCTTCGTGCCGTCGGCGGTGGTGCCGCCGGTGATGCGGCCCTGCGCGTCGAGCACGTTCGTGACCTCGGTGGGCGGGAAGTAGTCCTTGCCGCCCTTCTCGTTGCGCTTGTAGAAGATGTGGTTGAGCACCATGCCCTGCGTCAGCAGCTTGCTGAAGGGCTCGTCGGCCTTCACCAGGCCCAGGTCGCGCATCACCTTGGTCCAGAAGCGCGCGTACAGCAGGTGAAGAATGGCGTGTTCGATGCCGCCGATGTACTGGTCCATCGGCATCCAGTAGTCGGCGCCGCCGGCCACCATGGCCTGGTCGTTCTTCGGGTCGCAGTAGCGCATGAAGTACCACGACGAGTCCACGAAGGTGTCCATGGTGTCGGTCTCGCGCCGCGCGGCCTTGCCGCACACGGGGCAAACCACGCCGGCGTGAAAGCCTTCGTGCTTGGTCAGCGGATTGCCGGAACCGTCGGGCACGCAGTCGGTGGGCAGCACCACCGGCAGGTCCTTCTCGGGGACCGGCACCGCGCCGTGCTCATCGCAATGGATGATCGGGATCGGCGTGCCCCAGTAGCGCTGGCGGCTCACGCCCCAGTCGCGCAGGCGCCAGGTGGTCTGCAGCTCGCCCAGGCCCTTCTGGCCCAGCGCGTGCGCCACGGCGGCCACGGCCTCCTTGTAGGTCATGCCGCTGAAGTTGTCGGAGTTGATGGTCACGCCGCGCTGCTTGTCGCCGTACCAGTCCTGCCACTTGTGATAGTCGAAGTGCGGCTCGTCGTCCACCAGCACCACCTGGATGATCTCGATGCCGTACTTGTTGGCGAAGGCGAAGTCGCGCTCGTCGTGCGCGGGCACGCCCATCACGGCGCCGTCGCCGTAGCCGATGAGCACGTAGTTGCCGACCCACACCGGCACCTGCTCCTCGGTGATCGGGTGCGTCACCGTGAGGCCGGTGGGCACGCCCTTTTTCTCCTGCACCGCGAGCTCGGCCTCGGTGGTGCCGCCGTTCTTGCATTCCTCGATGAAGGCGGCGACCTTGGGGTCGAGCGTGGCGGCGTGCGCGGCCAGTGGATGCTCGGGCGCCACGGCGCAGAAGGTCACGCCCATGATGGTGTCGGCACGCGTGGTGAACACGTACATGCGCCCGTCCTGAATGGCCTTGCCGTTCGCGTCCTGGATGTCGTGCGTGAAGGCGAAGCGCAGGCCTTCGCTCTTGCCGATCCAGTTTTCCTGCATCAGCTTCACGCGCTCGGGCCAGCCCGGCAGCTTGTGCTGGGTGTGTTCGAGCAGCTCTTCGGCGTAGTCGCTGATCTTCAGGTAGTAGCCGGGGATCTCGCGGCGCTCGACCGTGGCGCCGGTGCGCCAGCCCTTGCCGTCGATCACCTGTTCGTTGGCCAGCACGGTCTGGTCGACCGGGTCCCAGTTCACGACCTGGGTCTTGCGGTAGGCAATGCCCTTTTCGAGCATCTTCAGGAACAGCCACTGGTTCCACTTGTAGTAGCTCGGGTCGCAGGTGGCGATCTCGCGGCTCCAGTCGATGGCCAGGCCCATGGCCTGCAGCTGGCCCTTCATGTAGGCGATGTTCTCGTAGGTCCACTTGGCCGGGGGCACGCCGTTCTTCAGCGCCGCGTTCTCGGCCGGCAGGCCGAAGGCGTCCCAGCCCATGGGCATCAGCACGTTGTAGCCGCTCATGCGCAGGTAGCGCGTGAGCATGTCGTTGATGGTGTAGTTGCGCACATGGCCCATGTGCAGCTTGCCGCTGGGGTACGGCAGCATCGAGCAGGCGTAGTACTTCTTGCGGCTCGCGTCCTCGGTGACGCGGTAGGCATCGGCGGCTGTCCACTGCGCCTGGGCAGCGGACTCGACGTCGCTGGGTTTGTAGCTGGGGTTCATGACGGTTCGGCAAGAGCCCGGCGCAAGGCGGCCGGGAACCGCGGATTATCGCGCCCGGGCAAAGCCTGCGGCGCGCAGAACGTGACAAGGCCGTATCACTGGCCCGAATTTCGCATGCCACAATGTTTTTCGACCACAGGGACCGGCATGGGCAGCAAAAGCGACAGCAGAAACAGCCACCGCGACTGGTGGCGCGGTGCGGTGATCTACCAGATCTATCCCCGAAGTTTCATGGACAGCAACGGCGACGGCATCGGCGACCTGCCCGGCATCACGGCCCGGCTCGACCACGTGGCCAGCCTCGGGGTCGACGCGATCTGGGTCTCGCCCTTCTTCCGCTCGCCGATGAAGGACTTCGGCTACGACGTGTCCGACTACCGCGCGGTCGATCCGATCTTCGGCACGCTCGCCGACTTCGACGCCATGCTTTCGCGCATGCACGCGCTGGGCCTGAAGCTCATCATCGACCAGGTGCTCTCGCACACCTCCGACCAGCACGCCTGGTTCGCCGAGAGCCGCAGCAGCCGCGACAACCCCAAGGCCGACTGGTACGTGTGGGCCGACCCCCGGCCCGACGGCACGCCGCCGACCAACTGGCTGTCGGTGTTCGGCGGCTCGGCCTGGCAGTGGGACGCGCGCCGCAGGCAGTACTACCTGCACAGCTTCCTGGCCGAGCAGCCCGACCTGAACTTCCATTGCGCCGAGATGCAGCAAGCCCTGCTGGGCGAGGTGCGCTTCTGGTGCGAGCGCGGCGTGGACGGCTTTCGCTTCGACGCCTGCAACCACCAGTTCCACGACGCGCTGCTGCGCGACAACCCGCCGGCCACGCTGGCGTCCATCGACGAGGTCAGCACGGTGCGCGCCGACAACCCCTACGCGATGCAGCAGCACCTGTACGACAAGAGCCAGACCGAGAACCTGGCCTTTCTCGAAAGCCTGCGCCGGCTGCTCGACGGCTACGGCGCGGTGGCGCTGGGCGAAGTCGGCGACGAGAACGCGCCGCCCGTCATGGCGCAATACACCGAACTCGGCAAGCGCCTGCACCTGGCGTACAGCTTCAGCCTGCTGACGGCCGAGCACAGCCCCAGGCACCTGCGCCACCAGGTCGAGGCGCTCGACCATGCGCTGGCGCCCACCGGCGGCTGGGGCTGCTGGGCGGTGTCGAACCACGACGTGCCGCGTGTGGCCACGCGCTGGAGCGGCGACACTTCGGCCCTGGCCCCGGCCCCTGCCGACACCCGGCGCGACCGGCTCTGGCTGACGCTGCTGCTCACGCTGCGCGGCAGCGCCAGCATCTACCAGGGCGAGGAGCTGGGCCTGCCCGAGGCCGAGGTGCCGTTCGAACTGCTGCAGGACCCGTACGGCCGCGCCTTCTGGCCCGAGTTCAAGGGCCGCGACGGCTGCCGCACGCCGCTGGTCTGGACCGCCGAGGCGCCGAACGGCGGCTTCACCACCGGCACGCCCTGGCTGCCGGTGTACAGCCCGCACCTGCCGCTGGCCGTCGAACGGCAGGCGGACGACCCCGACTCGATGCTCGCCTTCACCCGCGCCCTGCTGCACTGGCGCCATGACCAGCCCCTGCTGCGCACCGGCGACATCGCCTTCTTCGATGCGCCCGAGCCCCTGCTGCACTTCGAGCGACGCGACGCGAACCGATCGCTCCACGCCATCTTCAACTTCTCCGGCGAGCCGGTGTCGATTCCTCTGCCGATGCCTGGTACCAAGGGCCTGCTGCCCCTTGTCGGACAACCGCTGTCGACCACCGCCGTCGTGCAGGGCGAAGGCGAAAAGCGCATGCTGGTGCTGGCGCCGTACGGCGTCTTCATCGGCATGCCCGCCGACGCAGGACACCACTGAACACCATGCCCCTGAAGCCGCTGCCCGAAACCGAAGTCCACCGATTGATGCGCGCCGAGCACGGCGATCCGTTCGCCGTGCTGGGACCGCACGAGACGCCCGAGGGCCTGGTGGTGCGCGCCCTGCTGCCCGGCGCGCAGCGCGTGGCGGTGGTGCATTCGCGCACCGGCTGGCCGCTGGCCATCCTCACGCGGCACGAGGAGTCCGACCTGTTCAGCGGGCTCGTGCCGGCGGCGGAGGCCCGCATGGGCTATTCGTTCCAGGTCGACTGGGACTCGCACACCTCGCGGCTCGAAGACCCCTACCGCTTTCCCTTCGTGCTGGGCGACACCGACGTGTGGCTGCTGGCCGAGGGCACGCACCTGCGGCCCTGGGAGCGGCTGGGCGCGCACCTGCGCGAGATGGACGGCGTGAAGGGCGTGGCCTTCGCGGTCTGGGCGCCCAACGCGCGGCGCGTGTCGGTGGTCGGCAACTTCAACAACTGGGACGGCAGGCGCCACGCGATGCGGCTGCGCCGCGAGTGCGGCGTGTGGGAAATCTTCGCGCCGCACGTGACGGTGGGCGACAGCTACGAATTCGAGATTCTTTCGGCGCAGGGCGAGGTGCTGCGCAAGGCCGACCCCTTCGCCTTCTCGTCGCAGTTGCGGCCCGACACCGCCTGCGTGGTGCAGCCGCTGCCCGCGCCGGTGAAGCTGCCCGAAGGCCGCGCCGAGGCGAACGAGCGCCATGCACCCATCAGCATCTACGAGGTGCACCTGGGGTCGTGGCGCCGCAAGAACGGCCACGAGTGGCTGGACTACCGCGAGCTCGCCGACACGCTGGTGCCTTACGTGCGCGACCTGGGCTTCACGCACATCGAGCTGCTGCCGATCAGCGAGCACCCCTTCGACGGCTCGTGGGGCTACCAGCCCATCGGCCTGTATGCGCCGACCTCGCGTTTCGGCACGCCGGGCGACTTTCGCCACTTCGTCGAGGCCGCGCATGCGGCGGGGCTGGGCGTGATCCTCGACTGGGTGCCCGCGCACTTTCCGACCGACGCGCACGGCCTGGGCAACTTCGACGGCACGCCGCTGTACGAGTACGCCGACCCGCGCGAGGGCTTCCACAACGACTGGCAGACGCTGATCTTCAACTACGCGCGCACCGAGGTGCGCAACTACCTGGTCGGCAATGCGCTGTACTGGCTGGAGCGCTACGGCGTGGACGGCCTGCGGGTGGATGCGGTGGCCTCGATGCTGTACCGCGACTACAGCCGCAAGGCCGGCGAGTGGGTGCCCAACGTGCTCGGCGGGCGCGAGAACCTGGAGGCCATCGACTTCCTGCGGCGCATGAACCATGTGGTGGGCGTCGAGCGGCCCGGTGCCATCACGGTGGCCGAAGAATCGACCAGCTTCCTCGGCGTGACCCGGCCGCCGGAAGACGGCGGGCTTGGGTTTCACTACAAGTGGAACATGGGGTGGATGAACGACACACTGGCGTATGCCGGCACCGACCCGGTCTACCGCAGGCACCATCACCAGCAGATCACCTTCGGGCTGATGTATGCGCACAGCGAGAACTTCGTGCTGCCGCTGTCGCACGACGAGGTGGTGCACGGCAAGGGCTCGATGATCGGGCGGATGCCGGGCGACGAATGGCAGAAGTTCGCCGGCCTGCGCAACCTGTATGGGTACCTGTGGGCCTATCCGGGGAAGAAGCTGCTGTTCATGGGCGGCGAGTTCGCCCAGTACGCGGAGTGGAACGCGGACCGGGGCCTGGACTGGCACCTGCTGGAGCATGCCTCGCACCAGGGCGTGCGGCGGCTGGTGCGCGACCTGAACAATGTGTACCGGCACTTTCCCGCGTTGCACGAGCTGGACAACGAGGGGGCGGGGTTCGAATGGATCGTGCACGACGATGCGGACCAGTCGGTGTTTGCCTTCGTGCGCCGGGCGCGCGACGGGTCGTTCGTGGTCGCCGTGTGCAACTTCACGCCCGTGCCTCGGCATGGGTACCGGCTGGGGGTGCCTCGTGCGGGGGCCTACCGCGAGATCGTCAATACGGATGCGTCGGTTTATGGCGGGAGCGGGGTTGGCAACGGTGTGGTTCAGAGCGCTTCTTTGCCCTGGCATGGGAAGGCGGACTCTGTTTCTGTGAGCGTGCCGCCGTTGGGGACGGTGATGTGGGTTCTGGTTTGAGGGAGTTGGGCCTGGTTTTTGTTCCGGGGCCGGGACTCGCCCCGGCGGGCGAACTGCTTTCTTTTGCTTCGCCAAAAGAAAGTAGCCAAAGAAAAGGCGACCCTGCTGGCTGCGTCCCTGCGCTTCGCTCCGGGCAACCTGCGGTGCTCACGTTTCGCGGGGTCTCGCCCAAACTCGCTTCGCTCAAACAAGGGCGAGCCCTCATCCGCGAAACGCTCCGCTCCTCGGCGCATCCAGAAGGGGTTGGGGAACCGGACACGCCTTCGCTGCGCTCGGCTCCAAACAGCCAGCAGCCAAGACCGAAGAACTCGTACCAACCGCAGCAGGCGCTTCGCGCCTGCTGCGGCTTGGTGGCCGAGCAAAGCGATGGCCCGACAGGTCTCCACCCCCTCTGGCTGCGCCGAGGAGCGGAGCGTTTCGCGGATCAGGGCTCGCAGCTGTTTGAGCGCAGCGAGTTCTGCGAGACCCCGCGAAACGCGAGCACCGCAGGTTGCCCCGTAGCGCAGCGAAGGGGTCGCAGACAGTGGGGTCGCCTTTCTTTTGCCTACTTTTCTTTGGCGAAGCAAAGAAAAGCAGGTCGCCCGCCGGGGCGAGTCCCGGCCTCGGGAAAAAACTTCCCAAGAAAGCAAGCATGCTGAGCCCAGGCAACCCCTTCCCCCTGGGCGCGATCCTGTCACCCCAAGGCGTCAACTTCGCCCTGGCAGCCCCCTCTGCAGAGGCCGTCGACCTCTGCATCTTCGACAGCACCGGCAAGAACGAGCAACAACGCCTGCGACTGCCGGCATGCACGGACGGCGTCTGGCACGGCCACCTCCCCAGCGCCCAACCGGGCCTGGTCTACGGCTACCGAGTCCACGGCCCGTGGACCCCGCATGAGGGCCAGCGCTTCAACCCCGCCAAGCTGGTGCTCGACCCCTACGCCCGCGAGATCGTCGGCAGCTACGACGGCAGCGACCTGTTCCTGGGCCACGTCCCCGGCGCCCCGACCGAGCGGGACACGCGCGACAACGCCGCCGTCGCCCTGAAGGCCCGTGTAGCACCAGGAGCAGACAGCCCGTCGCGCGCAGGACGCGCCCGCATCCCCGCCGCAGACCGCGTCCTCTACGAACTCCACGTGAAGGGACACACCAGGCTGCACCCCCGGGTGCCCGAAGCACTTCGAGGCACCTACGCCGGTCTCGCCGAGCCCGCCGTGCTCGACCACCTGCAGCGCATGGGCGTCACCACGCTGAGCCTCATGCCCGTGCAGCACCGTGCCGACGAGCAGCGCCTGCAGCGCATGGGCCTGAGCAACCACTGGGGCTACACCACCATCGGCTGGTTCGCGCCCGAGTCCCGCTACTGGAGCGGCCGCCCCGGCACCACGCCCGCCGGCGAGTTCCGCGCGATGGCCGACGCCATCCACGCGCGCGGCATGGAGCTGGTGATCGACGTGGTCTACAACCACAGCGCCGAGACCGACGAGCTCGGCCCCACGCTGTCGCTGCGCGGCATCGACAACGCCCTGTACTACCACCTGCGCCCCGACGACCGCGCCCTGTACGAAAACTGGACCGGCTGCGGCAACTGCCTGAACCTGGGCGAGCCGCGCGTGCTGCGGCTGGTGATGGACAGCCTGCGCTTCTGGGCCTGCGAGATGGGCGTCGACGGCTTCCGTTTCGACCTGGCACCGATCCTCGGGCGCGACGCGCAGCGCGGGTTCGATGCGCGCGCGCCCTTCTTCGCCGCCATCGCGCAAGACCCGGTGCTCTCGCGCACCGTGCTCATCGCCGAGCCCTGGGACATCGGCCCCGGCGGCTACCGCCTGGGCGAGTTTCCGCCCGGCTGGCTCGAATGGAACGACCGCTACCGCGACACGCAGCGCGGCTTCTGGCTGCGGCAGGCGCACGACGACACCGCCGGCCTTGGCGACTTCGCGCACCGCGTCACCGCCTCCAGCACGCAGTTCGCCCACCACGGCCGCGCGCCGACGGCCAGCGTCAACTTCGTGACCGCGCACGACGGCTTCACGCTGCGCGACCTGGTGAGCTACAACGAGCGCCACAACCTGGCCAACGGCGAGGACAACCGCGACGGCCACGGCCACAACCTGAGCAACAACTGCGGCGTCGAGGGCCCGAGCGACGACCCGGCCGTGCGAGCGCTGCGCACCCGCCTGCAGCGCGCGTTGCTCGCCACGCTGATGCTGTCGCAGGGCACGCCCATGCTGCTGGCCGGCGACGAGATCGGCCACAGCCAGCAGGGAAACAACAACGCCTACTGCCAGGACAACGAGACCACCTGGCTCGCATGGCCCGACGTGTCGGCACCCGGCGGCGACGCGGCGCGGCTGAGCGCCTTCGTCGCACGGCTCGCCGCCCTGCGCCGCGACGCCCCGGCCTTGCGCAGCACGCGCTGGTGGCCGGCCGAGCCACCGCCGGGACTGCCGCCCGGCATCCGCTGGCTGCGCCCCGACGGCGCGCCGATGACGCCCGACGACTGGCGCGCGGGCACGGCCCTTGCAATCCTTTTTTCGAGTGCTGCAACGACAACGAACACCGACGGAAGCGACTGGCTGGTGATGGTGAATGCGGGCCCGGAGAACGTCACTTTCAGGCTGCCGCCGGGCGCGTGGCGCTGCTGCCTGATGAGCGACCCCGGGCTCGATCCGGGCGATGTTGCGCAACGGCTCGGCGACACGGCACAAGTGCCGTTCTCGAGCCTCGGGATTGCAAGAACGTAGGCGCCAGGGACACGGCGCGGTGCTAGTCTCGATGCAGAAACTCTGACGACGAATTCCAACGAACGAACGGAGACACAGGATGGACAAGCTCACACCCCAGGCGCCAGCCCGGCCGCAGCACGAGTTGCAGGCCCATCAACTGGTTCGCCGCACCATCGCCCTGGTGCTGGCCGGCGGACGCGGCTCCCGCCTCAAGCAGCTGACCGACCGGCGCGCCAAGCCGGCCGTGTACTTCGGCGGCAAGTTCCGCATCATCGATTTCGCGCTGTCGAACTGCCTGAACTCCGGCATCCGGCGCATGGCGGTGGTCACGCAGTACAAGTCGCATTCGCTCATGCGCCACCTGCAGCGCGGCTGGAGCTTCCTGCGCGCCGAGCTCAACGAAATGGTCGATGTGCTGCCCGCGCAGCAGCGCGTGGGCGACGAGCACTGGTACCGGGGCACGGCCGACGCGGTGTTCCAGAACCTGGACATCATCCAGACCCGCTCCACGCCGCACGACTACGTGGTGGTGCTGGCCGGCGACCACATCTACAAGATGGACTACTCGATCATGGTGAAGGACCATGCCGAGCGCGGCCTGGGCTGCACCGTCGGCTGCATCGAGGTGCCGCGCATGGAGGCCACCGCCTTCGGAGTGATGCACGTGGACGAGAACCGCAATGTCACCGCCTTCCTGGAGAAGCCCGCCGATCCGCCCGCGATGCCCGGCAAGCCCGACGTGGCGCTGGCCAGCATGGGCATCTACGTGTTCGATTCCGAGTACCTCTACCGCCTGCTCGAAGAAGACAGCCTGGACCCCGACTCCGACCATGACTTCGGCAAGGACATCATCCCGCGCGCCGTGGCCGAGGGTCGCGCGCTGGCGCACCCCTTCGGAATGTCGTGCGTGACCCGCGCCATGCGCGGCGGCGACAGCCCGACCTACTGGCGCGACGTGGGCACGATTGATGCATTCTGGGCGGCCAACCTCGATCTGGCCTCGATCACCCCCGAGCTCGACATCTATGACACCAATTGGCCCATCTGGACTTACCAGCGCCAGCTGCCACCGGCCAAGTTCGTGTTCGGGCGCGACGGCAAGCCCGGTCTCACGACCAACACCATCGTCTCGGGCGGCTGCATCGTCTCGGGGTCGTCCGTGACCGACTCGGTGCTGTTCTCGGGCGTGCGCATCCACTCGTTCTGCACGATCTCGCAGGCGGTGCTGCTGCCCGACGTCGAAGTGGGGCGCGGTTGCCGGCTCAGCAAGGTGGTCGTCGACCGCGCCTGCGTCATTCCAGAGGACATGGTGATCGGCGAGGACGCCGAGGCCGATGCCGCGCGCTTCGAGCGCACCGAGACCGGCGTGGTGCTGGTCACGCGCGAAATGCTCAAGCGGCTCACCGCCGACTGACTGCCGTTCCACGATGCGAATCCTCCAGGTCAGCGCCGAACTCTTCCCTCTCCTCAAGACCGGCGGCCTGGCGGACATCGCCGGCGCGCTGCCGCTCGCGCTCATGGCCGAAGGCGAAGACGCGCGCGTGCTGCTGCCGGGGTTTCCGGCCATCGTGGCGGGCGTGCGCGACCTGGCGCCGGTGGCCGAATTCAGTGCCCCCTGGGGCGAGCGCTTCGCGCTGCGACTCGGGCACATCGCCACCGAGGGCGCGCCGGCCCTTCCCGCCTACGTGATCGACGCGCCGGCGCTGTACGACCGGCCCGGCAACCCTTATGAAGACGCGTCGCGCCAGCCCTACGGCGACAACCACCGCCGCTTTGCGCTGCTCGGCTGGGCCGCGGCGCAGCTGGCGCAGGGGCTGGACCCGCTGTGGCAGCCCGAGGTGGTGCACGCGCACGACTGGCACGCGGCGCTGGCCCCGGCCTATCTGCACTTCGCGCGGCAGGCCGGCGCACCCCGCGTGGGCAGCGTGTTCACCGTGCACAACCTGGCCTACCAGGGCGTCTTCGCGCCGTGGAACTTCGCCGACCTGGGCCTGCCCGCCACGGCGTTCCAGATGAACGGGCTCGAGTACCACGGCCAGGTGTCGTTCATGAAGGGCGGCCTGTGCTACGCCGACCGGCTCACCACCGTGAGCCCGACCTACGCCCAGGAAATCCAGACGCCCGAGCAGGGCTGCGGCCTCGACGGCCTGCTGCGCCAGCGCAGCGGCGTGCTCGGCGGCATCCTGAACGCGGTCGACGACAAGGTCTGGAACCCGGCGAGCGACGCCGCGCTGGTGCAGGGCTTCCACGCGCCGGAAGGCCGCCACATGGCGGGCAAGGCGCGCTGCAAGTCGGTGCTGCAGCACCAGCTGGGGCTGGCCGACCGGCCGGATGCGCCGCTCTTCATTCTCGTGAGCCGGCTCACCGAGCAGAAGGGCCTGCACCTGGTGCTGGGCGGGCTCGATGCATTGCTCGCACAGGGTGGCCAGCTCGCGCTGCTGGGTGCCGGCGAGGCCTGGCTGGAGGAAGCCTTTCGCCAGCGCGCGGTGGCGGCGCCGCAGTCGGTCAGCGTGACCATCGGCTACAACGAGGCGCTGGCGCACCAGCTCTTCGGTGCCGGCGACGTGACGCTGGTGCCCTCGCTGTTCGAGCCCTGCGGCCTCACGCAGATGTACGGCCTGAAGTACGGCAGCCTGCCGCTGGTACGCCGTGTCGGCGGGCTGGCCGACACGGTGGTCGACAGCTCGCTCGAAGACCTGGCAAGCGGCGAGGCCACCGGCTTCGTGTTCGACCGCTTCGAGGTGGCCGACTACGAACGCGCCGTGCGGCGTGCCTTCGCCCTTTACCAACGCGCGCCCGACTGGCGCCGCGTGCGCGGCCATGCCATGCGGCAGCCTGCCGACTGGGCGACCGCGGCCGCGCAGTACATCGACGTCTACCGGCAGGCATCGGCGTGACGCCCCGATCCGCGCACGGCAAACCACACCCCACCACTCACCTACCGAGCGCCCACCATGACGATCAAAGACTTCGCCTACGACCACCCTGACCGCGACGTGGCAGCCTTCAAACGCGCGGTGGCCAACAAGCTGATCTATGCGGTCGGCAAGGACCCCGTCGCCGCCAGTCAGGACGACTGGCTCAACGCCACCTCGCAGGCGGTGCGCGACCAGTTGGTCGAGCGCTGGATGATGACCACGCGCGCCAACTACGCGCAAGACTTGAAGCGCGTGTACTACCTCTCGATGGAGTTCCTCATCGGGCGCACCTTCACCAACGCGCTGCTGGCCGTGGACCTGTTCGATACCGTGCGCCAGGCGCTGGCCGACTTCGGCGTCGACATGGACGCGCTGGCCGAGCGCGAGCCCGATGCGGCGCTGGGCAACGGCGGCCTCGGCCGGCTCGCGGCCTGCTTCCTCGACTCGATGGCCACGCTCGGCGTGCCGGGCATGGGCTACGGCATCCGCTATGAATACGGCATGTTCCGCCAGCAGATCGTCGGCGGCCAGCAGGTCGAGACGCCCGACTACTGGCTCACGCGCGGCAACCCCTGGGAGTTCCAGCGGCCCGAGGTGAACTACCGCGTGCGCTTCGGCGGCCGCGTGCAAAGGCGCGAAGGCACCAACGCCCCCTACGGCGCGGCCGACTGGGTCGACACCCACGACGTGCGCGCCGTGGCCTACGACACCATCATTCCGGGCTACGGCACGCAGGCCACCAACACGCTGCGGCTGTGGTCGGCGCGGGCCACCGAGGAAATCGACCTCTCGGCCTTCAACCGCGGCAACTACATGGGCGCGGTCGAAAGCAAGAACCAGTCGGAGAACGTGTCGCGCGTGCTCTACCCCGACGACTCCACGCCCTCGGGCCGCGAGCTGCGGCTGCACCAGGAGTACTTCTTCTGCAGCGCGAGCGTCCAGGACCTGCTGCGCCGCTACCTGCGCAGCCACAAGACCTTCGACCAGTTGTCCGAGAAGGTCAGCATCCACCTGAACGACACGCACCCGGTGCTCGCGGTGCCCGAGCTGATGCGCCTGCTGCTCGACGAGCACGGCCTCGACTGGGACACCGCGTGGGCCCACACGCAGAAGGTGTTCAGCTACACCAACCACACGCTCATGCACGAGGCACTGGAGACCTGGCCGGTGGAGATGCTCGGGCGCATCCTGCCGCGGCACCTGCAGATCATCTACGACATGAACGCGAAGTTCCTCGCCACGGTGACGCAGAAGGCGGGCAACGATGTCGAGCTGCTGCGCAGGCTGTCGCTGGTCGACGAGGCCGGCGAGCGGCGCGTGCGCATGGCCTACGTGGCGGTGCTGGCGAGCCACTCGATCAACGGCGTGTCGGGGTTGCACTCGGAGCTGATGAAGCAGTCGATCTTTGCCGACTTCGACATGATCTTTCCGGAGCGCTTCAACAACAAGACCAACGGCGTCACGCCGCGCCGCTGGCTCGCGCAGGCCAACCCGCCGCTGGCGGGGCTTCTGGACCAGCGCATCGGCAAGGGCTGGCGGCGCGACCTGTCGCAGCTCGAGGCGCTCAGGCCGATGGCCGAGCAACCGACCTTCGTGCGCGCCTTTCGCCACGCCAAGCGAGAGAACAAGCTGCGGCTGGCCAACTGGGTCGAGCAGAACCTGAAGATCGACATCGACACGGACGCGATGTTCGACGTGCAGGTCAAGCGCATCCACGAATACAAGCGGCAACTGCTCAACGTGCTGCACGTGGTGGCGCGCTACCACCGCATCCTGGACGCGCAGGCCACGGGCACGCCCATCGACATCGTGCCGCGCGTGGTGGTGTTCGCGGGCAAGGCGGCCTCCGCCTACGTGATGGCCAAGCTGGTGATCCGGCTCATCAACGACGTGGCGAGCACCATCAACGCCGACGCGCGCGTGGGCAAGCTGCTGAAGGTGGTGTTCCTGCCGAACTACAGCGTGAGCCTGGCGGAAATCATCATGCCGGCGGCCGACCTGTCGGAGCAGATTTCCACCGCGGGCACGGAAGCCTCGGGCACCGGCAACATGAAGTTCGCGCTCAACGGCGCGTTGACCATCGGCACGCTGGACGGCGCCAACGTGGAAATGCGCGAGAACGTGGGGCCGGAGAACATCTTCATCTTCGGCAACACCACGCCCGAAGTGGCGGACATCCGCGCGCACGGCTACCAGCCGCGCGACATCTACGAGCAGAACACCGAGCTCAAGCGCGTGCTCGACGCCATCCGCGACGGCGCGTTCTCGGCGGGCGAGCCGGCGCGCTACCAGGGCATCTACGACGCGCTGGTGAACTGGGGCGACCACTACCTGCTGCTGGCCGACTACGCGAGCTATGTGGCCAAGCAGGGCGAGGTGGACGCGCTGTACCGCGACTCGGACGCGTGGACGCGCAAGGCGATCCTGAACGTGGCGGGAATGGGCGCGTTCTCGTCGGACCGCACGATTGCGCAGTACGCGCATGAGATCTGGCACACGAAACCCGTGGTCCTCGGCTGAGCCGTGTTTCTCCCTCCCCTCCCGGGGGAGGGTCGGAGTGGGGGCACGACTGCATTGGATGAAGCACTGCGCCGAACGAACGCCGCTTGCCCCCATCCCAACCTTCCCCCGGAAGGGGAAGGGGCAAGACCAAGACAGGGGTCAGCGCGGCTTTTCGGCGGCCGCTGCTGCCTCTGTCACGAACCCGATGCGGCTCAGCCCCGCCTTGTTCGCGATGCCCATCAGCGCCACCACCTTGCCGTAGGGCACGGTCTGGTCGGCGCGCAGCTGCACCTCGGTGTCCTTGCTGTCGGCCGCGGCCTTTTCGAGGCGGGCGGCAAGTTCTTCGTCGGTCACGGGCTGGTCGTTGAGAAAGACCTTGCCCGCGGCATCGACCGCCAGGCTCACGAACTTGGGCGCGTCATTGGGCTGGCCTGCGTCGGTCTGCGGCAGGTCGAGCTTGATCGAACTGGCCATCAGCGGCGCGGTGATGATGAAGATCACCAGCAGCACCAGCATCACGTCGACCAGCGGCGTCACGTTGATGTCGGACAGTGGCCGCTGCGCGCCCGCGCCCATGGCCCGCCCGCCGCCGCCGGCGCTGCTGCCCAATGATGTGCGTCCGAAGGCCATGGTGCGGCGTGCCTTGCCTGCCTAAACCGGCATTGGCCGCGCGGGCGGCGGCGCTGCCGGTGCCGGCGCGGTGCCGAAGCTGCCCAGCAGGTCGTGCGCGAAGCCTTCGAGCTCGGCTTCGATGCGGCCGATGACGCGGCCGAACACGTTGTAGGCCAGCACGGCCGGAATGGCCACGGCCAGGCCGAAGGCCGTCATGACCAGCGCCTCGCCGACGGGGCCGGCCACCTTGTCGATGGTGAAGCCGCCCGTCTGGCCCGCAATGCCCGACAGCGCGCCGTAGATGCCCCACACCGTGCCCAGCAGGCCGACGAAAGGCGCGGTGGCGCCGACCGTGGCAAGCAGGATCTGGCCCGCCTGCAGCCGCCGCAGTGCGCCGTGCAGGGCGTCGCGCAGGACGCGCGTGAGCCGCTGGTTGCGCTCGACCGTGGCGCCCAGCGTGCCGGCCGGCGCACCGGCGGCGGCGCTCTTGATGGCAGACACAGCGGGCGAAACGAGCATGGCCTTGTCGAAGCCCTTGAGCTTGTGCTCTGCGTCGGCCAGCGTGGACGACTGCCAGAACGCCGCGATGCTGCGCAGCACGTCGCGCGTGCCGCCGCGCAGCAGCCAGGCCTTCCAGAGAATGATGACCCAGCTCGCGATCGACATCGCGAGCAGCAGCGCGGCCACCGAACGGCTGACGCCGTCGCCATGGGTCAGCAGTTCGAGCACGCTCATCGGCGGTCCTTTGGTTTAGCGAAGACCCAGCACGTCTTCAGCGAAGACCGAGCACGTCGTACATGTCGAACAGGCCGGCGCGCTGCCCGGCCAGGAAGCGCACCGCGCGCAGGCTGCCCTGGGCGTAGGTGACGCGGCTCGACGACTTGTGGGTGATTTCGATGCGTTCGCCCGTGCCGGCGAACAGCACGGTGTGGTCGCCCACGATGTCGCCGCCGCGAATGGCCGAGAAGCCGATGGTCGAGGGGTCGCGCTCGCCGGTGATGCCTTCGCGCGCGTACACGGCGCATTCCTTCAGGTCGCGGCCCAGCGCGTCGGCGATCACCTCGCCCATCTTGAGCGCGGTGCCCGAGGGCGCGTCGACCTTGTGGCGGTGGTGCGCCTCGATGATCTCGATGTCGTAGCCGCTAGACATGGCCTTGGCCGCCATCTCGAGCAGCTTGAAGGTGACGTTGACGCCCACGCTCATGTTGGGCGCCATCATGATCGCGATGTCCTTGGCGATTTCGGCGATCTCGGCCTTCTGCTCGTCGCTGAAGCCGGTGGTGCCGATGACCGCCTGCACGCCGAGTTCACGGCACACCGCGAGGTGCGCGAGCGTGCCTTCGGGGCGGGTGAAGTCGATGAGCACCTGCGCATCCTTCAGGCCGGCACGCAGGTCGGACACGATGGACACGCCGCTGTCGAAGCCCAGGAAGGCGCCGGCGTCGGTGCCCAGGGCCGGGCTGGCTGCGATGTCGAGTGCGCCGGCCAGGCGCAGGTCGGGCGTGTTGCGCACGGCCTCGATCAGCATGTGGCCCATGCGGCCCGATGCGCCGGCAATGGCGATGCGGCGCGCGCCCGAAGCGGAAGGGGAGGAGGCGGAAGTGGATTCGGTCACGCGGATTCAGTCATGCAAAAACACGGGGAACACGGGACGGGCACTGCCTGGCTCGGCGGGCGCCGCCCGCTACGGCTGTCTGTCTGGCTGCTGGCGCGTTTCAGCGCGCGGCTTCAAGCGGGGGGTAGGCGGCCGGCAGTGGCGGGAGCGAGGCCTGCGCGTCGGCGGTGTCGGCTTTTTTCTCGTCCTTGGAAGGCGCGAACTTCTTGAGGTCGTTTTCCGACGCCTCGAGCGAGGGCACCTTGCCGGATTTCTTGCGGGTGTCGAGCGTGGCGACGAAGTCTTCTTCGCTCGGCATCTCGTCGCCCTCGAAGCGGTCCATCAGTTCGCCGTTGAAGAACACCGTCAGGTGGCGCTCCTGCGGTTCGACGCCCTGGCGGCGGATGGTGAACACGTAATCCCAGCGGTTGGTATGGAAAACGTCGCTCAACAGCGAGGTGCCGAGGATTTCACGCACCTGCTGGCGCGACATGCCGGGCTTGAGCGCCGCGACCTGCTCCTTCGACACGAAATTGCCCTGCACCACTTCGACCTTGTAGGGCGTGACCGCAGACAGCGCGCTGCGCGTGCGATCGCTGAAACCGCTGCAGGCACCGAGGCAGAGCGTGGCGGCCACGGCGGCGACCAGCAGCCAGGAACGGCGTTGGAGAATGGCAGGCATGGGAGGAAAAGGGGGTAGCGATATGATCGGCCATTGTAGCGGCTGCCCCTTTTCCGGGGCCTTTGCCGCAGCCCAGGGCGCAGGAACCAACATGGCCAACATCGAAGAACTCAAGAACACCGGCCTCAAGGCCACACTGCCACGCCTGAAGATCCTCGAGATCTTCCAGACCGGCAGCCAACGGCACATGACGGCGGAAGACGTGTTCCGCGTGCTGCTCAACGAACGCTCCGACATCGGCCTGGCCACGGTCTACCGCGTGCTGACGCAGTTCGAGCAGGCCGGCATCCTCGAACGCAGCCACTTCGAAAGCGGCAAGGCGGTCTACGAATTGAACGAAGGCACGCACCACGACCACCTGATCTGCACCTCGTGCGGCAAGGTCGAGGAGTTCTACGACGCCGAGATCGAGCGCCGCCAGCAGATGATCTCCAAGGACAAGGGCTGGATCCTGCAGGACCACGCCATGTCGCTCTACGGTCTTTGCGGAGACTGCGTCAAGAAACGCTGAAGCCGCTCAGTCGAAGCCGCGTCAGTCCTGGCCGGTTTCCATTGCCTTGTGATGGCGCGCCACGAAATCGGCGTAGGTGTCGATCCCGCGCAGCTGCAGGATCGAATTGCGCACCGCCGCCTCCACCAGCACGGCGATGTTGCGCCCCGCCACCACCTGGATGATCACCTTGCGCACCGGAATGCCCAGCACGTCCTGGGTGAGCGGCGCCGAGGGCATCCGCTCGTAGTCTCGCTCGAAGCTGTCGCGGCGCACCAGGTGCACGATGAGCTTGAGCCGCATCTTGCGGCGCACCGCCGTCTCGCCGAAGATCGCGCGGATGTCCAGCAGGCCGATCCCGCGCACCTCCAGCAGGTTCAGCAGCAGGTCGGGGCAGCGTCCTTCGATGGTGTTCTGGTTGATGCGGTACAGGTCGACCGCGTCGTCGGCCACCAGGCCATTGCCGCGCGAGATCAGTTCCAGCCCGAGTTCGCTCTTGCCCAGGCCCGACTCGCCCGTGATCATCACGCCCATGCCCAGGATGTCCATGAACACGCCGTGCATCGAGGTGCGCTCGGCGAAGTGCTTGGACAGGTAGGCGCGCAGCAGGTCGATCACGAACGCCGACGACTCGCGCGTGGCAAAGAGCGGCAGCTGGGCACGCTCGCAGATCGACAGCAGCTCGTCCGGCGCGGCCTGGCCGTCGGCCAGCACCAGCATCGGCGGCTCCAGCGTGACGATGCGGGCAATGCGCCGGGCGCAGTCTTCGGGGCTGCCGCGCGTCAGGTAGGCCACCTCGCGGGCGCCCAAAATTTGCACGCGGTACGGGTGGATGTAGTTGAGGTAGCCGACCAGGTCGGCCGCCGATTGCGCGCGGCTGATGACCTCGGGGTCGAACTGGCGTTCTGACGCGCCAAGCCCTGCGAGCCACTCCCAGCGGAGCGAGCCGCGGAACTCCTCGAACATGGCATCGGCACTGATGACGGTCGGCTTCATGCATTCAGGCGCCGGCGCACGGGCGCCAGCATTGCGTTGGAGTGACGGAGAGAGCCGCGCAGCTTATCAGCAGCCGCGCGTGCCGACGCATGCGCTCAGGCGACTTGAGTGGATTGCCAGCCGGCGATCAGGCCGTGCAGGACGGCCGCGTCGGTGCTGGACTTGATCTGTTCGCGCAGGCTGGCGTCGCTCAGCAGCTCGGCGATTTCAGACAGGATTTCGAGGTGCTTCTGCGTGGCCGCTTCGGGCACCAGCAGGAAGATCAGCAGCGCGACAGGTTGCTCGTCGGGTGCGTCGAAACCGATGGGATTGGCCAACTGGAACACGGCGGCCATCGGCGCCTTGAGGCCCTTGATGCGGCCATGCGGAATGGCAACGCCGTGGCCGAGGCCGGTGGAGCCGAGGCGCTCGCGCGCAAACAGGCTGTCGGTGATGAGGGCGCGGCCCAAGCCGTGAAGGCTTTCGAACAGCAGACCTGCTTCTTCGAAAGCACGTTTCTTGCTGGTGGCGTCAACGCTCACGAGCACTTGAGCGGGCGGCAGGATGGACGCGAGGCGATTCATGGTGGGTGCAGGGCGGGGGCGATTATGCACCCGCTTGGTAAAAACCCCCAGTCCCTCTACTTACTTTTTATCTACATGTTGCCCGCAGGCCCCTTGGAGCCTGAGATGCTTGCCAAAGCCCTTGCGCGGCAGTCGGAAAACAAAAAGCCGCCCGGGGGCGGCTCTGTGGGTGGAGCGCGAGGCGCCCGGTTTACATCAGGCGCTTGGGCGCGGCGTGATGGTGATCCTGCAGGCGGTCCTTGTGGCGCACCACCTGGCGGTCCAGCTTGTCGACCAGGTCGTCGACCGCGGCGTAGAGATCAGCGTGGCTAGCTTCGGCGAACATGTCGCTGCCCTTGACGTGGATGTTGCATTCCGCCCTTTGGCGGCGTTCCTTTTCCTTCTGCTTTTCCACCGTGAGGATCACCTTCACATCGACCACCTGGTCGAAATGCCGGGTGATCCGGTCCAGCTTGCTTGTGACATAGGTCCGCAAGGCAGGTGTGACGTCGAGGTGATGGCCGCTGATCGTCAAATTCATGAATGACCTCCTGGAATTGACGGTTGGGGAAATGACCGCGCTCCGGAATGAAACGCGGCCGGGGAACTGGTGTGCGTGGGAGACGGGGGGAGAAGAAGAGAAATGAGACAGAAGTTGAAGCAGTCAATTCACTATGCCCAAGCTGTCACGGTATTGCAATACCAGGGTTGCCCGCAGCGCTGGCTGCCTTTGGCGCAGCTTTTCACATGCTCATCAATCCATAGCAATGCACGCGCGCGGGGCAGGCCTCGCAGGCTTTTTGCGCAGATGTGTGTCAGGGCGAAAAACCCGGTGTCCCTCCCGCCGACAGGGCCAGCCGGTTTCAGCGCCAGGCCGCGCGCATCCGGTTGCGCAGGTCGATCACCGCGCTCGGCGGCGGCACCGCGGGCGCACGTTCCGGCGGGGGCGGCCAGGTCTGATGCTCGAAGCCCGCGAGGTCGGCGTCTGCGATGAAGCGCGTGCGGTTGGCGTACAGGTGGCGGTCGCCGCGCGCCGCCTGCTGCGTGATGTGGAAGCGCTGCGGCACCAGCAGGTGCAGGTGGTCGCGCGCCCGCGTCATGGCCACGTAGAGCAGCCGACGCTCTTCCTCCAGCTCTTGCGCGCCCTGTGCCACGTCGGCCGGCATGCAGCCGTCGACCACGTTGAGCACGTGCACCGAATTCCACTCCTGCCCCTTGGCCGAGTGGATGGTCGAGAGGATCAGGTAGTCCTCGTCGAGCAACGGCGGGCCCGGGCGGTCGCTGGTGGCCTCGGGCGGATCGAGCGTGAGTTCGGTCAGGAAGCGCTCGCGCGAGCCGTACCCCGCGGCCAGCCGCGCCAGCTGCTCCACGTCGGCGCGCCGCACGCCGGAGGTGTCCTCGTACAGCCGCTCCAGGTGCGGCAGGTACCAGTTCACCGCCACCTCCACGTCGGCCGGCCAGGGCAGCGACGGCGCGCGCAGGGCCGCATACGCGTCGGCGAACTCGGCCCACTGCGCGCGCGCGGCGGAAGGCGGTACGAAGTCGCGCACCGCCGCCGCCGGGTCGGTCGCCTTGTCCATCGCATCCAGCAGCCGCGCACCCGTGGCGGGCCCGATGCCCGGAATGAGCTGCGTCACGCGAAAGCCCGCCATGCGCCCGCGCGGGTTTTGTGCAAAGCGCAGCACCGCGAGCAGGTCTTTCACGTGCGAGGCTTCCAGGAACTTGAGTCCGCCGAATTTCACGAACGGAATGTTGCGCCGCGCCAGCTCCAGCTCGAGGCCCGCGCTGTGCGAGGAGGTGCGAAACAGCACCGCCTGCGACTTCAGCGCGAGCCCGCCCTCGCGGTGCGCCAACACCTTGTCGGCCACCCAGCGCGCCTGCCCCGCTTCGTCCGCCACGAGCACCAGCACCGGCTTGCCGGCCGAGGGCTTGTCGGTCCACAGCGTCTTGGCGTGGCGCTCGGCCGCCTGCGCGATCACGCGGTTCGACACGTCGAGGATCGGCTGCGTCGAGCGGTAGTTGCGCTCCAGCGTGACCACGCGGGCTTGCTGCGTGAACTGCGAGGGAAAGTCGAGGATGTTGCGCACCGTGGCGCCGCGAAACGAATAGATCGACTGCGCGTCGTCGCCCACCACCGTCACGCCGCGCCCGTCGGGCTTGAGCCCCAGCAGGATCGACGCCTGCAGCAGGTTGGTGTCCTGGTATTCGTCGATCAGCACATGGTCGAAGCGTGCGCCCATCTGCGCGGCCAGCGCGGGCTCGGCGGCCATTTCGGCCCAATAGAGCAGCAGGTCGTCGTAGTCGAGCACGTTCTGCTGCTGCTTGGCCTCGACGTAGCCGCCGAACAGCTTCTTGAGTTCGGCCTCCCACTCGGCGCACCAGGGAAAAGATTCCTTCAATACCTGCGCCAGCGGCGCGCGCGTGTTCACGCAGCGCGAGTAGATCGACAGGCAGGTGCCCTTGCGCGGAAAGCGGTTCACGGTGGACGACAGCCCGAGTTCATGGCGCACCCACCCCATCAGGTCTTCAGCGTCGCCGCGGTCGTGGATGGTGAAGTTCTCGTCCAGCCCGATCTGCGGGGCATATTCGCGCAGCAGCCGCGCGCCGACGCCGTGGAAGGTGCCGGCCCATGGCAGCACGGGCGGCGCTTCGGACTTCAGCCCGAGCACCCTGGCCAGCACCTGGCCGGCGCGGCGTTCCATTTCCTGCGCGGCCCGGCGCGAGAAGGTCAACAGCAGCAAGCGCTGCGGATCGACGCCGCCGGCAATGAGGTGCGCCACGCGGTGCGCCAGCGTGCTGGTCTTGCCCGAACCGGCGCCGGCAATGACGAGCAGCGGACGTTCGTCGCGCTCGGTGGCGGCATCACCGATGGCGGCGCCCACGCCGTGCTCGACCGCCGCGCGCTGCGCCTCGTTGAGCATGGACAGCGCGGCGGCCAGGCGCTCGGCCTGGGTCTTCGGCGCGGCGGGAAAAGCAAGGGGCGCAGCGGTCTGCATGCGCCCGACTTTACTGTATGCCTGTCCAGTCCGGCCGTCGGCCGTCATATGGCCGGTGACATAATCGCGCCTCGCTGCAACCAGAGATTCTTCCCATGGAAACCGCCCCGTCTCGGCAGCTTTCAACTCCCTTTCACTGACACGTTTTTCGCGCGCGTCGGGCCCGGGAATTGAAAGCGCCCCTCCCCCGCCCCACGTTTCCAGTCACACCCGGGAGTGAGCCCATGCTCAACATCTTTACGCTCGCCAACGGCCGCCTCGTTCAGGAAGAGATCGAGTCGCTCGAAGAGCTCTCCAAGTTCCAGCCGATCTGGGTGGACCTTGAGTCGCCCACGCTCGAAGAAAAACGCTGGATCAAGCAGTACTACGGCCTGTCGATTCCCGAAGACGCGATGGACGAGGACATCGAGGAATCGGCCCGCTTCTATGAAGAAGACAACGGCGAGCTGCACATCCGCTCCGACTTCTTGATCGACGACGACGAAGACCCCCGCACCGTTCGCGTGGCCTTCATCCTGAACCAGCACAACTCCGACCTGCGCAGTCGCGGCGTGCTGTTCTCGATCCACGACGAGGACGTGCCCGTGTTCCGCCTGCTGCGCATGCGCGCGCGCCGCGCGCCGGGGCTGATCGAAGACGCGAAAGAAGTGATGCTCAAGCTCTTCGACGCCGACGCCGAGTACTCGGCCGACACGCTGGAGAACATCTACGACGAGCTCGAAGTGGCGGGCAAGAAGGTGCTCTCGGGCAACGTCACCGACGAGCTGGCCGGCGAAGTGCTCGGCCTCATCGCGCGGCAGGAAGACTTGAACGGGCGCATCCGCCGCAACGTGATGGACACGCGCCGCGCCGTGAGCTTCATGATGCGCAGCAAGATGCTCAACGCCGAGCAGTTCGAGGAAGCGCGCCAGATCCTGCGCGACATCGAGTCGCTGGACAACCACACGGCCTTCCTGTTCGACAAGATCAACTTCCTGATGGATGCGACCGTCGGCTTCATCAACATCAACCAGAACAAGACCATCAAGATCTTCTCGGTGGCCAGCGTGGCGCTGCTGCCGCCCACGCTGATCGCGAGCATCTACGGCATGAACTTCAAGTTCATGCCCGAGCTGGACTGGTCCATGGGCTATCCCTACGCCCTCGTGCTGATGGCGGCGAGCGCGCTGGGGCCGATGTGGTACTTCCGCCGGCGCGGCTGGCTCAAGTAGCCGCGCTGTCGGCAGCAGGCAGCGTGGCCAGCCACGCGCCGACCAGCGCCAGGCTGTAGCGGCTCGCGACCACGGCGACGAAGCGCGCGAAGTCGCCATGCGCCGCGTCGTCGGCCCGGTCGGAAATCGTGCGCATGGCCGCGAAGGGCACGCCGTAGTCGTGGCACACCTGCGCCACCGCCGCGCCTTCCATCTCGACGGCCAGCGCGTCGGGCAGGTCGCGCTGCAGCGCCGCGCTCTCGGCCGTCGTCGACACGAAGCGGTCGCCGCTCACCAGCAGGCCGCGGTGCACCTTCGGCGACCACAGGCCGAACTCGTCGACGCCCGCCTGCCCGATCAACGCCACCGGGTCGCGCAGCACGCCCGCGACGACATCCGACAGTGCGTCGCTGATCGCAGCGTCCGCCGCAAAGCGCGACAGCCCCATCAACGGCACCTCGTGCTTCGGAAAGATCGGCGAGGCGTCCATGTCGTGCTGCAGCAGCGCTGTCGCCACCACCACGTCGCCCACATTCACGCCCGGCGCCAGTCCGCCCGCGACACCGGTGAACACGATGGCCCGCACGCCGAAGCGCTCGAGCAGCACCGTGGCCGTGACCGCCGCCGCGACCTTGCCGATGCGCGACAGCACCGCCACGACCGGCTGGCCGTGCAGATGACCGACCCAGAAGTCGCGCCCCGCGACACGCACGCGCTGCTCGTCGGGCATCTGCGCGAGCAGCGCGCCCAACTCCTCATGCATGGCCGCAACGATGGCGACGGGTGCGGCCATGGCTTACTTCATGTCCACGCCGTAGAACGTATGGCGCCCGAACGGGCTCAGCTTGAAGTCGACCACTTCCTTGCGCACCGGCTTCAGCTGCACCGCGTGCGCGATGGTGAACCACGGCGCCTGCTCCTTGAAGATGACCTGCGCCTTCTTGTACAGCGCATCGCGGTCGGCCTGCCTGGTCGTGCTCTTGGCCTTCACCACGAGGTCTTCGTACGGCTGGTAGCAGAACTTCGACACATTGCTGCCGCTGGCCGACTTGGCCGAGGCGCAGCCCAGCAGCGTGTAGAGAAAGTTGTCCGGGTCGCCGTTGTCGCCGGTCCAGCCCATCATGCCCATCTGGTGCTCGCCGGCCTGCAGGCGCTTGCGGTACTCGCCCCACTCGAAGCTCTTGATCTCGGCCTTCACGTTGATCTTGGCCAGGTCGGCCTGCATCAGCTCGGCGATGCGCTTGGCGTTCGGGTTGTACGGGCGCTGCACGGGCATGGCCCACAGGTCGGTGGAAAAGCCGTCGGGAAAGCCGGCCTGCTCCAGCAGCTTCTTCGCGGCCTCGGGGTCGTACGGGTCGTCCTTCACCGCGTCGTTGTAGGACCACATGCTCGGCGGAATCGGGTTCTTCGCGGCCACGCCGGTCGACAGGTACACGCCGTCGATGATGGCCTTCTTGTTGATCGCCATGCTCACGGCCTTGCGCACGCGCACGTCGTCGAAGGGCTTCTTCGTGGTGTTGAACGACAGGTAGCCCACGTTCAGGCCGGGCTGCTCCAGCACCTGCACGTTCCGGTCCTTGCGGATCGCGTCGAGGTCGGCCGGGTTGGGGTACGGCATGACGTGGCATTCACCCTTTTGCAGCTTGGCCCAGCGCACCGACGCATCGGGCGTGATCGCGAACACGAGGTCGTCGATCTTCGCCTTGCCGCCCCAGTACTGCGGAAAGGCCTTGAAGCGGATGATCGCGTCCTTCTGGTATTGCACGAGGTAGAAGGGGCCGGTGCCGATCGGGTCCTGGTCGACCTTCTCGGGCGTGCCGGCCTTCAGCATCGCGATGGCGTACTCCTTCGACTGGATGCCCGCGTACTGCATGGCCAGGTTCGCGAGAAACGGCGCCTCGGGTTGGTTGAGCACGATCTTCACCGTGTAGTCGTCCACGCGGTCCACCGTCTTCAGCAGCTTGGGCATGCCCATGTCGTTGAAGTACGAGTGGTTCTGGCTCGTGACCTTGAAGAAGGGGTCGCTCTCCTTCCACTGGCGCTCGAGCATGAAGATGAAGTCGTCGGCGTTGAAGTCGCGCGTGGGCTTGAAGCTCTTGCTGGTGCTGTGCCACTTCACGCCCTTGCGCAGGTGGAAGGTGTACTGCGTGCCGTCGGCGGAGATGTCCCACTTCTCGGCCAGGCCCGGCACGACCTTGGTGCCGCCGCGCTCGAACTCGACGATGGTGTTGTAGACCTGTGTGGTCACGTCGAACGAGGTGCCGGTGGTGTTCATGCCCGGATAGAAATTCTCGGGGCTGCCTTCCGAGCAATACACCAGCGTCTTGGCGGACACGGCGCCGCAGGCCAGGGTCAAGGCAGCGAGCGCTGTCGGTGCCAGGAGCGCCAGGCTTCGTGAGCGGCGCGAAACGGTGGACTGGGTCGTCATGTGGACTCCTTGAGGCACGGTTGAAACACGGTTGAGAAAACGGGGAACAGGCGAACGCTAGGAACTCGTCACCATCGGCACATCGGCGCGCACCACCGGCACGCCGCCAAGAAACTTTTCCGAGAAGTGGCAGGCCACCATCCGCTCGTCGAGCATGCGCGGCAGCGGCCGCTCTTCACGGCAGCGCGGCGCCACGTGCGCGCAGCGCGTGTTGAACACGCAGCCTGCGGGCGGATTCAGCGGCGACGGCAGCTCGCCCTTGAGCACGATGCGCTGGCTGCCGAGCCCCGGCGTCGAGGCCAGCAGCGCCTGCGTGTACGGATGCAGCGGCCGCGCGAAGATGCGCGACTTCGGGCCCTGCTCCACCGCATGGCCCAGGTACATCACGAGCACGTCGTGCGCAATGTGGCGCACCACGCCGAGGTCGTGCGAGATGAAGAGATACGCCAGGCCCAGCTCGGCCTGCAGGTCGGCCAGCAGGTTCAGCACCTGGGCCTGAATGGACACGTCGAGCGCCGACACCGGCTCGTCGGCCACCAGCAGGCGCGGCGACAGCATCAGCGCGCGTGCAATGGCAATGCGCTGGCGCTGCCCGCCCGAGAACATGTGCGGATAGCGGCTGGCGTGCTCGGGCCGCAGGCCCACGCGCGCGAGCATGTCGCGGGCCCTGGCGGCGCGCTCGGTCTTGCCCAGCGTGGTGTTGACGGCCAGCGGGTCTTCGAGCACGGCCGAGATCTTCTTGCGCGGATTGAGCGAGCCGTAGGGGTTCTGGAACACCAGCTGCACGGCCTGGCGCAGCTCGCGCTTGCGCTCGGGCGGCGGGTTCACGGCATCGGCGCCGATCAACGTGAGCCGGCCCGCCGTGGGCGTCTCGATCAGCGCGACCATGCGCGCCAGCGTCGACTTGCCGCAGCCCGATTCGCCGACCACGGCCAGCGTGCGGCCGCGCTCGATGCGAAACGAGATGTCGCCCACCGCGCGCAGGTGCGCCGGTGCGCGGAACAGGCCGCGGCGGATGTCGTAGGTGCGCTGGAGGTTGGTCGCCTCGACGACCACGTCGGTCGATGCGTCGCTCATGACGGCACCTCGACCGCCTGCTGCTTCGGCGGGTCTTGCGCGATGGCCGCCAGGCGCCCCGGTTCGCCGAGCGGAAAGTGACAGCGCACCTGTGCCTGCGCTCCCGCGCCCTGCCATTCGCGCAGTGCCGGGCGCACCTGGCAGGCGCGCTCGGTCACGTAGCCGCAGCGCGGCGCGAACAGGCAGCCGGCGGGCCGGTCGTGCACGCCTGGCACCACGCCGCCGATGGTGGCGAGCCGCCCCTCGGGCGCGGCGCGCTCGGGCAACGCAGCCAGCAGTGCTTCGGTGTACGGATGCTGCGGCGATGCGAAGAGGCGGTCCACGCGCTGGTGCTCCACGACCTGCCCTGCATACATCACGGCGATGCGCTGCGCCATTTCGCTCACCACGCCCATGTTGTGCGTGATGAGCACCAGCGCCATGCCGCGCTCCTTCTGCAGCTCGCGCAGCAGGTCGAGGATCTGCGCCTGGATGGTCACGTCCAGCGCGGTGGTCGGCTCGTCGGCGATCAGCAGGCGCGGGTTGCAGGCGATGGCCATGGCGATCATCACGCGCTGGTTCATGCCGCCCGACAGCTGGTGCGGGTAGCTGCCCAGGCGCGACGACGCGGCCGGAATGCCGACCTGCTCCAGCAACTCGGTCGCGCGCTTCTTCGCATCGCGCCTGTCGAGCTTCAGGTGCAGCCGCAGCGTCTCCATCAGCTGGAAACCGATGGTGAAGCAGGGGTTCAGGCTGGTGGTCGGCTCCTGGAAGATCATCGCGACCTCCTTGCCGACCAGCGCGCGGCGCGCCTTGTCGGAAATGCCGAGCAGCTCCTTGCCCGCGAAGCGCATGTGGTTCGCGCGCACGCGGCCCGGAAAGCCGACGAGGCCCATCAGCGCCATCATCGTCACGCTCTTGCCAGAGCCCGATTCGCCGACGATGCCCAGCACCTCGCCCTCTTCGAGCGTGAGGCTCACGCCGTCGACCGCATGCAGCACGCCGCCTTGCGTGGGGAACTCGACGTGCAGGTCTTGTATTTCAAGCAAAGGCATCTTTTCTTTCCTTTGCCTCAGCGCTTGAGCTTGGGGTCGAGCGCATCGCGCAAGCCGTCGCCCAGCAAGTTGAAGGCCAGCACCGCCGCAAGAATCGCGAGCCCCGGAAAGGTCACGACCCACCACGCGCGCAGCACGAACTCGCGCGCATCGGCCAGCATGGTTCCCCATTCCGGCGAGGGCGGCTGCGCACCGAGACCGATGAAGCCCAGCGCGGCCGCGTCGAGGATGGCCGTCGAAATGCCGAGCGAGGCCTGCACGATCAGCGGCGCGGCGCAGTTGGGCAGCACCTCGTGGAACATCAGGCGCAGCGTGCCGGCGCCGCTCACGCGTGCGGCGGTCACGTAGTCGCGCGAAACCTCGGCGATGACGGCTGCGCGCGTGATGCGCACGTAGTGCGGCAACACCACGATGGCCACGGCGACCATCGCGTTGACGAGTCCCGGCCCGAGGATCGCCACGATCACGATGGCCATCAGCAGGCTCGGCATCGTGAGCACGATGTCCATGAGCCGCATGATCGCGATCTCGAGCACGCCGCGGAAAAAGCTCGCCACCAGCCCGAGCACCACGCCCACGACCACCGAGATCGCAACCACCGCGACACCGATCGACAGCGACAGCCGCGCGCCGTACATCAGCCGCGAGAGGATGTCGCGCCCGATGGCGTCGGTGCCGAGCAGGTAGCTCACCGAGCCGCCGTGCTGCCATGCCGGCGGCAGCAGGAAGACGGCGCTGTTGGTTTCGTTGGGCGCGTGCGGCGCGATCCACGGCGCGAACAGCGCGACCAGCAGCAGCACGGCGATGGTGACCAGCCCGATGACCGCGCCGCGATTGGCCGAGAAGGCCGTCCAGAACTCGCGCCAGGGGCCGGGCGGTGCTGTGCTACGGGTGCTTGTGGAGACTGTGTGCGGGGTCGCCATGGGCTCAGTGCCTGATGCGCGGGTTGATGACGCCGTAGGCCACGTCCACCAGCAGGTTGACCATCATCACGAGCCCGCCCAGCAGCAGCATGCCCCCCTGCAGCACCGGATAGTCGCGCCGCCCTATCGCCTCGATGAGCCACTTGCCGACACCGGGCCAGGAGAAGATGGTCTCGGTGAGGATCGCGCCCGTGAACAGCACGCCCACCTGCAGCCCGATGACGGTGACCACCGGAATGAGCGCGTTGCGCAGTGCGTGCAGCCCCACCACGCGAAAGCGCGACAGGCCCTTGGCGCGCGCGGTGCGGATGTAGTCCTCGCCCAGCACCTCGAGCATGGCCGAGCGCGTCATGCGCGCGATCACCGCGAGCGGCACGGTGCCCAGCACGATGGCCGGAAGAACGAGGTGGTGCAGCGCCGACCAGAAGGCGTCGGTGTCGCCCGCGCGCAGCGAATCGATCAGCAGGAAGCCGGTCTCGGGCTCGATGAAGTACTGCACCGAGATGCGCCCCGACACGGGCGTCCATCCGAGCTGCACCGAGAAGAACAGGATCAGCAGCAGCCCCCACCAGAAGATCGGCATCGAGTAGCCGGTGAGCGACGTGGCCATCACGCCGTGATCGAAGATGGAGTTGCGCCGCACCGCCGCCAGAATGCCCGCGGGCAGCCCCAGCAGCAGCGCGAAAAGAATGGCGCACACCGCGAGTTCCATGGTGGCCGGAAAGAGCGCGAGGAACTCGCTCATCACCGTGTCCTGCGTGATGAGCGACTTGCCCAGGTCGCCGTGCAGCACGCGGCCGATGTAGATGCCGTACTGCACGATCACGGGCTTGTCGAAACCGTAGGCCGTGCGCAGCTGGGCGTGGCGCTCGGGGTCGATGCCGCGCTCGCCGGCCATCGTCTCGATGGGGTCGCCCGGCACCAGCCGGATGAGAAAGAAGGCGAGCAACGTCATGCCGATGAAGGTCGGCACCAGCAGGCTCACCCGGGTCAGGAGGAATCGAATCATCGACCCGCGAATATGCAAGATCGATGCCGTGGCCCTACCCGGGCCGAACCCTTACTCCGCGGCTACTTCTTGGTGTCGCGCAGCTCGCGGCGAAGGATCTTGCCGACCGGCGTCTTCGGCATGTCGGTACGAAATTCCACGATTCGCGGCTGCTTGTAACCCGTAAGGTTTGCTCTGCAGTACTCGCGCACCTGCGCTTCGGTGAGCGCGGGGTCTTTCTTGACGATGACGAGCTTCACGGCCTCGCCGGTCTTCTCGTCGAGCACGCCCACCGCGGCGCACTCGAGCACGCCCGGAATCAGTGCGACCACGTCTTCGATCTCGTTCGGGTACACGTTGAAGCCCGACACCAGGATCATGTCCTTCTTGCGGTCGACCACCTTGAAGTAGCCGCGCTCGTCGACCACGCCGATGTCACCGCTCTTGAAGTAGCCGTCGGGTGTCATGACCTTGGCGGTTTCGTCGGGGCGCTGCCAGTAGCCGGCCATCACCTGCGGGCCCTTGATGGCGATCTCGCCGCGCTCGCCGGTGGCCACCTCGTTGCCCTCGTCGTCGATCAGCTTGAGCCAGGTGTTGGGCAGCGGCAGGCCGATGGTGCCGGTGTAGGCCGTGCTGTCGGTCGGGTTGCAGGTGGTCGAGGGCGAGGTCTCCGACAGGCCGTAGCCTTCGCAGATGGAGCAGCCGGTTTTTTCGAGCCAGAGCTTGGCAACGGCGGACTGCACCGCCATGCCGCCGCCCACCGAGATCTTGAGATTCTTCCAGTTGACGGTGTTGAAGTCGGGGTGGTTCGCCAGCCCGTTGAACAGCGTGTTGACCGCGGGAAGGCTGTGGATGGTGTGCTTGGACAGCTCCTTCAGCACGCCCGCGAGGTCGCGCGGATTCGGGATCAGGATCAGCTTGCCGCCCGTGCGCATGTTCAACATCATGCCGACCGTGAACGCGAAGATGTGATACAGCGGCAGCGCGCACACGCTGGTGGGCTGCTCGTTGGCCGGCACCTTGTTCATGGCCGGCTCGTTCCACGCCTCGGACTGCAGCACGTTCGCAATCACGTTGCGATGCAGCAGCACGGCGCCCTTCGACACGCCCGTGGTGCCGCCGGTGTACTGCAGCACGGCCACGTCGTCGGGGCCGATGGCCACGGGCTTGGGCGACAGGCTCGCGCCCTTGTCGAGCGCGTCGTTGAAGCGCACCGCGCCCGGCAGGCTGAAGTGCGGCACCAGCTTCTTGACGTTGCGCACCACGTAGTTGACGAGCGCGCCCTTCAGGAAGCCGAGGCGGTCGCCCACCGAGGCCAGCACGATGTGCTTGATCGGCGTGGCCGCGATGCATTGCTGCAGCGTGGTGCCGAAGTTCTCCATGATGACGATCGCCTTCGCGCCCGAGTCCTTGAGCTGGTGCTCGAGTTCGCGCGGCGTGTACAGCGGGTTCACGTTGACCAGGATCAGGCCCGCGCGAAGAATGGCCGCCACCGCGATGGGGTACTGCGGGCAGTTGGGCATCATCGCGGCGACACGGTCGCCCTTGCCCAGGCCCAGGCCCTGCAGGTAGGCCGCGAAGGACTTGCTCTGCCTGTCGGTCTCGGCGTAGCTGATGTCCTTGCCCATGAAGCTGTAGGCCGTGCGGTCGGCGTACTTCCTGAAGCTCTCCTCCATGAGCGCGACCAGCGAGGGGTACTGCGAGGCATCGATGTCGGCGGGCACGCCTTGCGGGTAGCTGCTGAGCCAGGGGCGGTCGGTCATTGGGGTTGTCTCCTCCGGAGTCGGACAGTTGAAAACGAAAACGGCGCACGAGATGGCGCCGCGAAGACTCGCCCGCGTGGCGGGCGTGGACCTTCGGCCTATTCGATGGCCTTGCCCATATCTTCCACTACTTTTTTGGCATCGCCAAAGACCATCATGGTCTTGTCCATGTAGAACAGCTCGTTGTCCAGGCCGGCATAACCTGCGGCCATGGAGCGCTTGTTGACGATGACGGTCTTGGCCTTGTAGGCCTCCAGGATGGGCATGCCGTAGATCGGGCTGCCCTTGGTGTGCGCGGCGGGGTTCACCACGTCGTTGGCGCCCAGGATGATCGCCACGTCGACCTGGCCGAACTCGCCGTTGATGTCTTCCATCTCGAAGACCTGGTCGTAGGGCACCTCGGCCTCGGCCAGCAGCACGTTCATGTGGCCGGGCATGCGGCCCGCCACCGGATGGATGGCGTACTTCACGATGATGCCCTTCTCGGTGAGCTTGGCCGCCAGCTCTTTCACGGCGTGCTGCGCGCGGGCCACCGCCAGGCCGTAGCCCGGCACGATCACCACCGTCTCGGCATTGCCGAGCACGAAGGCCGCGTCGTCCGCGCTGCCGGTCTTCACCGGGCGCTGCTCCTTGGCCGCGCCGCCGGCCGTGACGGCTTCGCCGCCGAAGCCGCCCAGGATCACGTTGAAGAACGAGCGGTTCATGGCCTTGCACATGATGTAGCTCAGGATCGCGCCCGAGCTGCCCACCAGGCTGCCCGCCACGATCAGCATCGCGTTGTTCAGGCTGAAGCCGATGCCCGCCGCCGCCCAGCCCGAGTAGCTGTTGAGCATCGACACCACCACCGGCATGTCCGCCCCGCCGATGGGGATGATGATGAGCACGCCCATCACGAAGGCCAGCGCCAGCATCGCGAAGAACGCCGTCCAGCTTTCGGTGGCGACGAACAGCAGGCCCAGCGCGAGGGTCAGGAGGCCCAGCACCAGGTTCAGCATGTGCTGGCCCTTGAACTGCACCGACGCGCCCTGGAACAGGCGGAACTTGTACTTGCCGCTGAGCTTGCCGAAGGCGATGACCGAGCCGCTGAAGGTGACGGCGCCGATGGCCGCGCCCAGGAACAGCTCCAGCCGGTTGCCGTACGGAATGGCGTAGCGCACGAAGCCGTCGAGCAGCACCGCGCCGTCGGGCGTGTTGGCGCCGATGATGGCCGCCACGGGTGCCGGCGTGATGCCGAAGGCCCAGGGCTCGGCCACGGCGGCCACACCGATGAACACCGCCGCCAGGCCGATCATGCTGTGCATGAAGGCGACCAGCTCGGGCATCTTGGTCATCTCGACCTTGTTGGCCATGAAGGCGCCCAGACCACCGCCGACCACCACGGCCGCCAGCACATAGGCGATGCCGGTGCCGAAATCGACGTTGAGCGATTTCGCCTGCCCATGAATGAGCGCAATGGTCGTCAGCACGGCAATGGCCATGCCGGTCATGCCGAAGACGTTGCCGCGGATGGACGTGGTGGGATGGCTCAGGCCCTTCAAGGCCTGGATGAAGCAGACGCTGGCAACGAGGTACAGCAGCGTGACGAGGTTCATGCTCACTTGGCCACTCCTTTGTCTGCCTCTTCAGCCTTCGGGGCGACGGCTTTCTTCTCTTTCTTCTTGAACATCTCCAGCATGCGCCGGGTGACCAGGAAGCCGCCGAAGACGTTCACCGCCGCCAGCGCCACGGCCAGCACGCCCATGGTCTTGCCCAGCGGCGTGGTGGTGAGCGCGGCTGCGAGCATGGCGCCCACGATCACGATGGCCGAGATGGCGTTGGTCACGGCCATCAGCGGCGTGTGCAGCGCGGGGGTCACGGTCCAGACCACGTGGTAGCCGACGTAGATGGCCAGCACGAAGATGATCAGGTTGATGACGGTATGGGAAACGGGATCCATGGCTTTTCTCTCCTCGCTTATTTCTTGGTGACCTGGCCGTCCTGCGTCATCCGGCAGGCGGCGACGATGTCGTCCTCGAGGTCGATCTTCAGCGCACCCTCCTTGGTGACGATCAGCTTGAGGAAGTCGAGCACGTTGCGCGCATAGAGCGCCGAGGCGTCGGCCGCCACCAGCGCTGCGAGGTTGGTCTCGCCCACGATGGTCACGCCGTGCTTGACCACCGTTTGGTCGGCTTCGGAGATCGGGCAGTTGCCGCCCACGCCGCCAGGGCCCTTGCCGGCTGCGATGTCGACGATCACCGAGCCCGGCTTCATGGCCTTGACCATGTCCTCGGTGATGAGCGTGGGCGCGGCGCGACCGGGAATGAGCGCGGTGCTGATGACGATGTCGGCCAGCGCCACGCGCTTGGCCACCTCGACCTGCTGGCGCGCCAGCCAGCTCGCGGGCATGGGCTTGGCGTAGCCGCCGACGCCGACGGCGGCTTCTTTTTCTTCATCGGTGTCGTAGGAGACTTCGATGAACTTGCCGCCGAGCGACTCGATCTGCTCCTTGACGCTCGGGCGCACGTCGGAGGCCTCGATGACGGCACCCAGCCGCTTGGCCGTGGCGATGGCCTGCAGGCCCGCCACGCCCACGCCCAGGATGACGACGCGCGCGGCCTTCACGGTGCCAGCGGCGGTCATGAGCATCGGGAAGAAGCGCTGGTACTTGTCCGCCGCGATCATCACGGCCTTGTAGCCGGCGATGTTGGCCTGGGAAGAGAGCACGTCCATGCTCTGGGCACGGGTGGTGCGCGGGGCGGCCTCGAGAGCGAAGCCGGTGACGCCGGCCGACGCCAGGCGTTGCAGGCCGGCCGCGTCGAAGGGGTTGAGCATGCCGATGACGACGGCGCCGGGCTTGAGCAGCGCGGCCTCGGTCTCGGTGGGCGTGCGCACCTTGAGCACCGTATCGGCGGAGAACGCACCCGTTTGATCGGTGATCTCCGCGCCCGCGGCCTGGTAGGCGGCATCGGTGACGCTGGCGGCAATGCCCGCCCCCGCCTGCACACGCACCGCATGTCCCGAGGCGACCAGCTTTTTCACGGTCTCGGGTGTTACGGCCACTCGGGTTTCGCCAGCCAGTGTCTCGGCAGGCACGCCTATCAGCATAGAGATCTCCTCAGAGCAAGGGGGCACACGGAACGCGCGCAGAGCTTACAGCAAGATTACAGGCGTACGGTGTCGCCGAAACACCCCGCCGAGTCTCGCTTCGAGCGCCGATGGATGCTGCAAAGTTTGCTATTTAATTAATAGCAATTTCAGAGGAATGGCAGGTCGGGGATCGGTGGTGACCACCATCGTCTGTTTGCAAAGCCCGGAACCATCCTTCCAAGGCGGGGCTTGCCGTCCAAGGTCGCCGCTGCCAGCGTCCTTTGTATCTAACTGTTGTTAACTGTTCCGAGCACACTTTTTTAAATCCTGATTTGCGTGCATTAGTTGCAAACTCCAAAATCCGGCTCGGACGCAGATAGATACACTTCTGCTCGAAATCGCCTGTTCAAAGAGACTGGCGAAGGGATGAAGAAGGGGGATGAAATGCGTATTGCTGTACTCGATGACGGCCCGGATCAACTCGCGCTGATTCATCGAACCTTGGCGACTCTCGGACACGAGTGTCATTTGTTCAACGAAGGACGAGCGCTGCTGCATGCCTTGCGCCGGCAAACGTACGACTTCCTGATTCTCGACTGGGGCCTGCCGGACATGCCCGGCCCGGAAGTGGTGAAAGTCATCCGGCGCGACCTCAAGAGCCGGCTTCCCATTCTTTTCGTGACCGACCGGCGCGACGAAGCCGACATGGTCGAAGGTCTCAATGCGGGCGCCGACGATTTCATGGCCAAGCCCGTTCGCGCAGGCGAACTCGAGGCCCGCATCAACGCGTTGCTGCGCCGCTCCTATCCGGCGCGCCACGAGGCCGAGCTGATTTTCGGCCCGTATCACTTCTATCCGCCTTCGCGCGTGCTGAAGGTTCGGGGCATGCAGGTCGAACTGAAGAACCGCGAGTACGAGCTTGCGCTGTTCCTCTTCCAGAACCTCGGGCGGCTGCTTTCGCGGGCGCATCTGCACGAGGCCGTCTGGGGACTCGGCATCGAGGCGTTGTCACGCTCGCTTGACACGCATGTCTCGCGACTGCGAACCAAGCTGGACCTGCGTCCGGCCAACGGCTTCCTGCTGCTGGCCATCTATGGCCTCGGATACCGGCTGGAAGCCATCGATGAGAACACTTTGCCAAAAATTGGCCCGCGTTAAGGACCGGCGCCCCACCCCCTGAGCGGCTGAACACCGCTCGGGGGAATCTCTCGCGCATGCCAAACTCCAACAGCTTCTTTATCGCAAGGCGCTGGGCAAGAGGCCCGGACTCATTCAAAGGAACGAGACAAATGAAACCCATGATCCGGCTGCTGTTTGCCGCCACGTTGCTGTGGGGCTTGTTCGGCCCGGCCGCCGCCCAGGATGTCGAGGCCAGCGACATGGTGCGCGGTGGCATGCAGGCCATCCAGATGATCGACCAGGGCAAGGCCGGTGAACTGTGGGACGGCGCCACGGCAGCCGCCCGCAAACGCGAGACCCGCGCCGACTTCCTGAGTCAGACCACCAAGAGCCGGGCTGCGCTCGGCGCCCCCCAGATGCGCACCTGGGTCACGGTCAACCGGCAGGTCGCCACGGACCCCGACGGCGACCTGGCCGGCCAGTACGTCAGCATCGAATACGAAACCCGCTTCGCCAACAAGCCCGACGGCACGCTGCGCGAGCTCGTGAGCTTTCACCTCGACCGCGACCGCATCTGGCGCTTCACCGGCTACGTGTTGAGATAAAACCCCGGGTCATGGCCGGTCCCCGCTGGAAACCCAATGTCACCGTGGCTGCGGTGATCGAACGCGACGGGCGCTTTCTGCTCGTCGAAGAGCATGCCGGCGACGGCCTCCGGCTCAATACCCCCGCTGGGCATCTCGACCCCGGCGAATCGCCTGCCGAGGGCTGCGCGCGCGAAACCCTCGAGGAAACCGCCCACCATTTCACGCCCACCGCTCTCGTCGGCATCTACATGGCCAGGGCGCGGCCGCTGGCCGAGCGGGGCGAGGACATCACCTACATGCGCTTCGCGTTCACCGGCACGCTGGGTGCGTTCGAGGAAGGCCGTTCGCTCGACGAAGGCATCGTGCGCACCCTGTGGATGACGCTGGACGAAATCCGCGCGAGTGCAGCCCGCCACCGCAGCCCGCTGCTGCTGCAATGCATCGAGGACTATCTGGCCGGCAAGCGGTATCCGCTCGACGTCGTCCAGCTCGACCCATCGGTGCGGTCGGCACCCTGAATCAGACGACCTTCAGACGATGACGCCGCCGCCGAGGCAGCGTTCACCGTCGTACAGCACGGCGGACTGCCCCGGCGTCACCGCCCATTGCGGGGCGCCGAAGCGCAGGCTGAATGCGGCCCCCGCATCGCCTGCCCCCATCTCGCAGGCTGCATCCGCCTGCCGGTAGCGCGCCTTCGATCCGTACGCGCCGGGAATGGGCGCCTCGCCCGCCACCCAGCTCGCATCGTCCGCCTTCAGCGCCGACGACAGCAGCCACGGATGGTCGTGCCCCTGCACCACCCACAGCGTATTTTTCTCGACATCCTTGCGCGCCACGAACCAGGGCGAATGGTCGCCCGAGCCGCGCTGCGCGCCCTTTTCCTTGACGCCGCCGATGCCCAGCCCCTGGCGCTGGCCCAGCGTATAGAAGCTCAGCCCCTGGTGCTCGCCCAGCTTGCGGCCCCGGTCGTCCCTGATCGGGCCCGGCTCCTTGGAGATGTAGCGGTTCAGGAAGTCGCGAAAAGGCCGCTCGCCGATGAAGCAGATGCCGGTCGAGTCCTTCTTCTTCGCATTGGGCAGGCCGATGTCTTCCGCGATGCGGCGCACCTCGGTCTTGTGCAACTCGCCCACCGGGAACAGCGTCTTCGACAGCTGCGCCTGGTTCAGGCGGTGCAGGAAGTAGCTCTGGTCCTTCGACGCATCGAGCCCCTTCAGCAATTCGTGCCTGCCGGTGGCCTCGTTCAGGCGCACGCGCGCGTAATGGCCGGTGGCGATCTTCTCGGCGCCCAGGCGCATGGCGTGGTCGAGGAAGGCCTTGAACTTGATCTCGGCGTTGCACAGCACGTCGGGGTTGGGCGTGCGGCCGGCCTTGTACTCGCGCAGGAACTCGGCGAACACGCGGTCCTTGTAGTCGGCCGCGAAGTTGACGTGCTCGATCTCGATGCCCAGCACGTCGGCCACGCTGGCGGCGTCGATGAAGTCGATGTTCGACGAGCAGTATTCGCTGTCGTCGTCGTCTTCCCAGTTCTTCATGAAGATGCCGATCACCTCGTGCCCCTGCTGCTTGAGCAGGTGCGCCGTGACCGCGGAGTCCACTCCGCCGCTCAGTCCCACCACGATCCGTTGCTTTGCCATAAGAGGGCGATTGTCCCAGCCTCGGGGTAAGGGCTTCCCGCGTGTGGGAAATCGGGAAAACCCGTGTCGCCAGCTTGTCAGCCGCAGGCCCACCGCGCGAAGGGCCGGCGCTACAGTGCCCCTGAAGGGCGGCGCAGACCCGCCCACGCGATTTGCAACATCAGCACAGCGGAGACAACGCATGGCCACCTCTTCTTCCTCCGCCCCCTCTGGCGACAACACCCCTTGGACACGCGCATACCCGCCCGGCATGCGCTGGGACGCCGATCTGCCCGTCATGCCCGTGCAGCAGATGCTCGACGAGGCCGTCGCGCGCTGGCCCGGCCATTCCGCGGTCGAGTTCATGGGCCAGTCCCTCACCTACCGCGAACTCGGCGCGGCGGTCGACCGCGCCGCCAAGGGCCTGCAGGACCTGGGGGTGAAGCCCGGCGTGCACGTGGGCCTCTACCTGCCCAACACACCGCACTACCCGATCGCCTTCTTCGCCGTGCTCAAGGCCGGCGGCACGGTGGTGAACTACTCGCCGCTCGACGCCGAGCGCGTGCTGGCCCACAAGATCGAGGACAGCCGCACCGACATCCTGGTCACGCTCGACCTCGTCAACCTGTATCCACTGATGGCGCGCCTGCTCGACCACTCGCGCCTGAAGACGCTGGTGGTCGGCAGCCTCGGCGACTACGGCGCGGCCGGCGACAAGGTGCAGGCCCAGCTGCAGGCCGCCGGGCAGATCGCGCCCGTGCCCGTGGACGAGCGCCACGTGCGCTTCACCGACCTGCTGAAAAGCGAAGGCACGCACCGGACGCATCCGCTCGGCGACCTGGCCGAAGAAATCGTGGTGCTGCAGTACACCGGCGGCACCACCGGCCTGCCCAAGGGCGCGATGCTCACGCACGCCAACCTCACGTCGGCCAGCGCGCAGTACTTCGAGTCGACCAAGGGCGAGCCGCCCATCCTCGACGAAGGCAAGGAACGCTTTCTGGTGGTGCTGCCGCTGTTCCACATCTTCGCGCTCAGCGCCGCGATGCTGCTGGGCGTGCGGCTGGGCGCGGCGCTGGTGCTGCACACGCGCTTCGATGTCGACGCGGTGATGAACGAGCTCGCGGCCAGCAAGATCAGCGTGTTTCCCGGCGTGCCGACGATGTACACCGCCATCCTGGCGCACCCCAAGGCGAAGGAGATGGACCTGCGCTCGCTCAAGTTCTGCGGCTCGGGCGGCGCGCCGCTGCCGGTGGAGGTGGAGCAGCGCTTCTTCGAGCTGACCGGCTGCCACCTCAACGAAGGCTGGGGCATGACCGAGACCTCGCCCGTGGGCACCTTCACGCCCGCGCGCGGCGTGCGCAAGGCGGGCTCGTGCGGCATGCCGCTGCCGCGGGTGCGCATCAAGCTCGTGAGCCTGGACGATCCGGCGAAAGACGTCACCGCCTTCGGCGAGCCGGGCGAGCTGTGCATCCAGGGCCCGAACGTCATGAAGGGCTACTGGAACAACCCCAAGGCCACGGCCGAGTCGATGACGGCGGACGGCTACTTTCGCAGCGGCGACGTCGCGAAGATGGACGCCGACGGCTACCTCTACATCGTCGACCGCACCAAGGACATGCTGCTGTGCGGCGGCTACAACGTGTACCCGCGCGTGCTCGAAGAAGCGGTGTACGAGCACCCGGCGGTGGCCGAGGTCTGCGTGATCGGCATCCCCGACGACTACCGCGGCCAGTCGCCCAAGGCCTTCGTGAAGCTGAAGGAAGGCGCAGGCGAGCTGACGCTCGATGCGCTCAAGAGCTTCCTGAAGGACCGCCTGGGCAAGCACGAGATGATCGGCGCGCTCGAGATTCGCGCGGAGCTGCCCAAGACGGCCGTGGGCAAGCTCTCGAAGAGAGACCTGGTGGACGAGGAAGCCCGCAAGCGGGCGTAGCCCTTGCCCCTTACTTCGATTGCCCGAATGCCTTGGCCAGCAGCTCGTAGGAGCGCAGCCGGGCGGCATGGTCGAACACCTGCGAGGTGATCATGAGTTCGTCGGCGCCGGTGCGCGCAATGAACGCTTCCACGCCCTGCTTCACCGTCTCGACCGAGCCGACTGCGGAGCACGACAGCACCGAGTCGAGCAGCGCGTTCTCCGACGGTCCGACCTTCTGGCGGTAGTTTTCCACCGGCGGCGGCAGGCGCCCGGGGCGGCCGCTGCGCAGGTTCACGAAGGCCTGCTGCCACGAGGTGGCGCGGAACTCGGCCTCGGCGTCGGTGTCGGCCGCGAACACGTTGAAGCCCAGCATCACGTGCGGCTTTTGCAGCTGCGCCGAGGGCTTGAAGGTCTCGCGATAGATCTGGATGGCCTGCATGATCTGCTGCGGCGCGAAGTGCGAGGCAAAGGCATAAGGCAAGCCCAGGTGCGCCGCCAGCTGTGCGCCGAAGGTACTGGAGCCCAAAATCCACACCGGCACTTCGAGGCCCTCGCCCGGCACGGCCCTCACGGCCTGCTGCGGGTTCTTCGACATGAAGTCCATCAGCTCGACCACGTCCTGCGGGAACTGGTCGGAGTCCGACTCGAGGTTGCGCCGCAGGGCGCGCGCGGTGCGCTGGTCGGAGCCGGGCGCGCGGCCCAGCCCCAGGTCCACACGCCCCGGGTACAGCGACGCCAGCGTGCCGAACTGCTCGGCGATCACCAGCGGCGAATGGTTCGGCAGCATCACGCCGCCCGCGCCGATGCGGATGGTGGAGGTGCCCGCTCCCACGTACGACAGCAGCACGGCCGTGGCCGCACTCGCAATGCCCGGCATGCCGTGATGCTCGGCCAGCCAGTAGCGCGTGTAGCCGAGCTTCTCGCCGTGCTGCGCCAGCGAGAGCGAGTTGCGGAACGACTGCGCGGCGTCGCTGCCCTCGGTGATCGGGGAAAGGTCGAGGATCGATAACGGAATCATGCGTCGATCATGTCCCGAACCGCCCGGCGGCGTCACCGGAGGGGCTATTCGGTTTGGTATAGCGTGGTCACGGTCGCGAAGTCGCGCCCGTTCTGCTCCACGTTCACCTGGAACGGCACGCTCTCGCCCGGCGCGATGGCCGGCAGGTTGTCCACCAGCTTGAAGCCCGTGAGCTGCCCGCTGCGGTCGCGCAGACTCACCCACAGGCGCACCTTGCCGACGATGCCCTCGCCCGGGTTCTTCACGCTGCCCGTCACCTGCACGCTCTTGTAGCTGAAGCGCTGGCTGAAGTTGAGCAGCACGCTGCCGGTCTCCGCCTTGGTGCCCGTCACCTTCACCTCCATGGGCTTGCGCGGGCCCGGCAGCGCGGCGCGGCGCATGGGCTTCCATTCGATGCGTGTCTGGGTGATGCGCTCCATGTCCTGCGGCTCCAGGAAGATCGGGAAGCGCTCGCCCGGATACAGATACGCCAGCCCCGCGATGTTCGTGGTGCCGTGGAACTTGTCGCCGCTGAAGCGCGAGATCACGCCGCCGGGCGCGAGCACCACCGCGTCGGCGCTGCGGTTGACCAGCTCGCCCAGGAACAGCCGCTGCTGGATGTTGTTGCGCCCGTCGACCAGCGGCAGCAGCTCGAGCTGCCTGTCGTCGAAGCGCTCGCTGTCGTCGGCCAGCAGGTCGTCGGTGCCCAGGCGCAGGTCGGGGTTGAAGCTCTCGGGGCCGCCGGCCGTGCGAATCACGCGGTCGATGCTGCGCACCGTGGTGCGCCCGCCCGAACTCTGGAGCGTGCTGTAGCCGATGCGGTAGTCCCACGCCGCGATGGCCGCCGCGCGGCCGAAGCGCGCAATGCTCACGTCCACCGAGGTCCGCGCGCCGGGCTGCAGCTCATTGGACTGGCCATAGCCGTGGCCGAAGCCGATCACCTGGCCCGCGTCGTCGTACAGCGTGGCCAGCACCTCGATGCCGCCGATCGAAACAGCGTCCTTGCGGTCGTTGCTCACGCGGCCCACCAGCCGCACCCGATCGCCCTGCTGGACCAGCCGCGCCCGCGTGAAGGCCAGGCGCGGCCCCTGCACCGCGTCGTAGGGCTCGCTCAGCTTCTGCACGCGCAATTCCTGCCGCGTGACGTTTTTGCCGCTGGGCATGTCGATGAGCGCGGGCGCGCTTTCGCCGGGCTCCAGCACGGCGATGGGCAGCGTCTCGCTGCGCTCGTCGAGGCGGCTGTCGCCGTCGTAGTACACGGCGCGCACGCTGGCGCGCGACAGCGGCTTTCCGGTGTCGTTTCGCGCCACCACCAGCAGCTTGGGTTGCGCGGAGCTGCCACTGCCCACGAGCACCTGGCGCGGTTCGCCGAGCTTCAGCCCGTCGGTCGGGATGGTGCGATCGACCAGCGCCGCGACCGCCGGCCCGCGAGCATCCGATGCATGGCGGGAACCGAAGAAGAACAGCCCCGCCACCTGGAACAACAGCACCGCGCCCAGCACGATGGCCACCGCGATGCCCGCCTTGCGCAGCATCAGCTTCTGACGCAACGCCCCTTCGGCCGCAAGCTGGCGGCCGGCTTCGTTCCTCACCTGATCGAGCACGCGCTCGAGCCGATCGGACACCTTGTCCTCCACCAGCGTGACCGAGCCGCAATGCGCGCAGGTGTATTCGTTCAGGCCCGTGCGCGTGAGCACGCTGCTGCCGCACTCGCCGCACTTGAGCGTCTGGAGGTCGATGGTCATGCGGCGCTTCTCACCAGCCGAAGGTGTCGGCGATATGCTCGGCCGCGCCGGTGCTGCCGAGCAACGGCGTGAGCCGTTCGATCAGGCGTGCCCGATGCACAGGGTCGACCTCGCAGTCGTCCTCGTCCGTGAAGATGTCGTCGCCCGCCTCGTCCCACACCTGGCCGACGGTGCCCAGGCACGCGGCCATCTCGAAGATGTCGGCAAAGAGCGGCCCGTTGTCTTTCCAGGCGCCCGCGCCATGCATCGCGAACTGGATCGCGCCCGTGCGCAGGTCGAAGATGAACGGGTCGGCGCCCTGGTCGGCCACCACCAGCCAGTGGTCGGGCCAGTCGCCCAGGCGCTCGCCGGTGATGCCCTGCCAGCGGTAGCCCGCCTGCAGTTGCCACAGGCGCGCGAGCGGCGGAATGCTGAAGGGGTTGCCGCTGGTCGGCACCGTGAGGCCCGCGTGGCCCACGCGCTCGTTGATCCACTCGCCCAGCGGGCCGACCTGTTCGTAGAAGGTGGCGATGGCCGGTGGCAATGCGAAGTCGCCGCGCCAATGCGCCGCGGCCGTTTGCGGTGCCAGCGCCCCATGGGGGGCCAGGGCCGCGCGGGCCTGTTCGATCGATGCCAAGGTGTGTTCTCCGTTCAAGGAATGCAGGCGGCGCGCCGTCGCGTGCGCGGTGCGTGTTCGATGCAGTGCGACGGCGGCAATGCCCGCGCGCTCACGCGGACGGGCCGCGCTTGCGCCATTGGCCGAGGTCGGCTTCGATGCGCTCGTCGATGCTGCCGCTCCATTGCGCGCCGAAGCCGGCCGCGCGCAGCAGCTCGACGATGCGACGGCCGAGCGCCACGGTGTTGGCTTCGCGCTGTTCGATCTCGGGAATCATCCCGCCGCTGAACGCCAGGTGCAGGCGGCCGGTGCGCACTGCGGTGTCCAGGTCCTGCGCGTGATAGAAGCAGCAGCCGCGAATGCCCGAGTCCTGGCGGCCTGCGGCGCGCCACTGTTCGCGCACGTCGTCGTGGCCGTCGGCGAGCGTGTTGCCCGCGCGGTGCAGCGCAATGATCTTTTCGCCGCGCAACTGCGCGAACACCGCTTCGAGCCGGTCGTACTCGGTGTGCACGGGCCAGCCGGCCTCGTCGGCACGCTTGGCGGCGCAGGCACGCGCGGTCTCGGCCTTCACCCAGGCCCGGTCTTCTGCGGTGAGCTCGTCCGGATCGAGGTACTCGTCGGTGATCATCCATTCGACATCGGCGTCTGGATGGAAGCCGCTCCACACCAGGTCGTGGATGCGTCCGCGCGTGTCTTCGGGGGCTAGAGTGAGGGCCATGCGTGTGGGGCTGCCGCCTCGGCGGCAACGGATCATGCTTTCTTGTTTGCGGGCGGAAACGCCTTCGTATTTTCGCCCACCGCCCCACGGTGGCGCAGTAATGCAAAAGCATGAAGGCTTGAGCCCCTCGCCTGCGCGTCGCGATCATGAAGGATGCGCCCCGGCAAGGCAATGCGCCCTTTGGCGGAGGCCGGGTCAAAGGACATCGACGCCGCGCGACTGGCTATGCTCGGCGGCTCTTCATGCCGCAGCGCCATCCTTCCACCGACCTGACGCCTTCCGTCGGCCTGCCGCCGCTGGAAGCGCACTTGCCCACCGAGTGGACTTCCGCTGCGCCACAGGCCACCGAACGCGCGCAGAAACCGATCGCCGACTGGATCGCCTGGCTGATCGCGCTGGCGGTGCTGCTGTTCTTCGCGACGTTCGGCTTCCAGGCAACCACCTGGGCGCTGCGCGGTGGCTGGCATTGGCTCTGGATGGCGGTCGGCCCACCGGTGTTCGGCATTTTTTCGGTGACGAGCGTGCGGCTGGTCGTGGGCCGGCTGCGCGAGCGCCGGCGGATTCGCGTGGCGCTTGCGAACATGTCGCTGGAGCGTGGCGAAGGCTTTCGCGTCGGCGAGCCGCTTGCCGTGCGCCTGCGTGCAACGGTGGCCGCCGCCCAGGACGGCGAGCGCACGGTGGCACCGCAGCGCATCGTGATGCGCCTGGTGCGGCGCTCCCTCCCCGGCACGGTCGAAGGCGGCGGGGCGCTGGTGGACGAATGTTGCGACGAAGCCGTCGCGCATCGGGAGGATGCGCGCGAGGGTCGGCTGCTCTATGCCTGCGAACTGTGCGCGCGCCCGGCACCTGCCGCCGATGCGGCCGATGCTGTGCAATGGTCGGTCGAACTGCACGACACCGCCGTGGAGGGCGGCGCGCCCTTCGTCGTCGCGGCGCTGCGGCTGCTGCCGGCGCGCTGACTTGGCGCTGCGCGCCCGAGGCAAGGCCGGAAGCGGCACGGCACACGCAAAAAAAGACCGGGCCCTGCTTTCGCGAGGCCCGGTCTTCGTGTCCGGATCGGGGCCCGCTTTCAGCGGGCACCACACCGACGATTACAGCGGCAGTGCGTCGCCGTGGGCGGCAGCGCGGGCTGCGGCACGCACTGCACCGCGGTCCACCGAGCTGGCCACGATCGGCGCGACACCAGCGGAAGCGCCTTCGGCATACGGGTCGGCGGTGTGGGCTGCGGCAACGGCTTCGGCGCGGACGACGGCGCGGTTGGCTACCGACACGGTCACCGGTGCCGGGCCGGCGTTGGCACCGGTGGCGTAGGGGTTGGCGCTGTGCGCGGCAACCACGGCCTGGCTGGCCACGTCGGCGCGGCTGGCGCCCGAGGTCAGAGGGTGCACGCCGTTGTAGGTTTCAGCGTGTGCGCCACCGGCAACGGCCAGCAGGGCGAGGGCGACGGCGGAGAGGAGCTTCGAGGCGGTCATTTTGATTTCCTTCAATTCGTTTGTTCTTGCTTGCACTTGGATGATGTCGAACCGGTCTTGGGTGGGTCACCGTCCCTGCGGGGGGGCGGCCACCTCGCTCGGGGCCCTGTTCATCCAGATCAGCTTGGGGGCCGGTCTGTGAATGAATTGTGCTCCCGCATCTAAGTAAAAACCCTTATTGAACAGAACCACGGTGTTCACACTCTGGAAACAATCACCCGATTCAAAGGTGGATTCCGGCCTTGCCGTAGAGTGGCCGGATGCGCGCCCCGGACCTCTCCACCCTGCCTTCCATCTCCCCGTGGGGCACCCCCGGCACCGTCTTCGACGGTCTCGCGGGCGCATGGCATCTGGAACGAACCATCGAAGGCCAGGCATCGATGACGGGCATTGCGGTTTTCAGCCCCTTCGAGGCGGGCCTGCTGAAGTACCGCGAAGAGGGCCGCATCCGCCTGGCCGACGGCAAGGAGTTCGACGGGCACCGCGAATACCTGTTCGAGCGCACCCCGGACGGCTTCCTGGTTCACTTTGCCGAGACCCCGCCGCGCCTGTTCCATCCCATCGCGGTGGTGCGCGACGGCAATGCGCTCGCCGGGTCGGCCGTGCACCTGTGCACGAGCGACACCTACGACAGCAGCTACCGCTTCCTGGCGGACGGCACCTTCGGCATCCGCCACACGGTGCGCGGCCCGCGCAAGGACTATCTGTCGGCCACCGTCTTCAGGCGGCGGGACGGGTAACCCGGGTCGCCTGGACGATCAGTCGCGATCGAGCCGCCAGCCCGGCATGCCGCGCATGACAGTCTGCACGAGCATGGCGCAGATGCCGCACTTGACCAGGTCGCCCGGAATGAAGACCAGCATGGCCAGCGCGGCCTGCGGCAGCGACATGTGGGCGACCCACGAGAGCCCGGCGATGCCGACGGCGTAGACCACCAGAATCCCGCCGACCACCGACGACAGGAAAGCCGCCGCCAGCAACGGCAGGCCCGTTGCGCCCGCCATGCGGCGCACGGCCAGGCGCATCAGCAGGCCGCAGGTGAACGCACCGAACATCCAGCCGAACAGGAAGCCCGACGTCGGCCCCACGAAAACGGACAACCCGCCGCGCCCGCCCGGCAGCAGCGGCAGGCCGAGCGCAACCGCCAGCAGGAACAGCGCCATGGCCAGGAAACCGCGGCGCTGGCCCAGCAGGCAGCCCGCCAGCATCACGCCCAGCGACTGCAGCGTGATCGGCACGCCGAACGGCAGGTCGATCTTCGGAATCAGGCCGAACACCGCCATCAGCGCGGCGAACAGCGCGATGTACGAGAGCGAACGGGACGAAGTGAGGGAGCCGGTGGTGGTGGTCATGGCGGTCGCAATCGATAAGAGGAAGAAAAGTCAGCGCCCGAGCCGCGCGGCCAGCGCGTCGGCCACGCGTTCGGCCGTCTGCAGCGTGCGGATGGTCAACGGCGCCAGCAGCCGCAGGCCGCCGCCGTGGCCGGTGCGCGCGCGGTAGGCGTCGTCCAGGCGCTGCCACTGCACGTAGAAATTTTCGGCGAAGCGCAGCATCAGGCCAAGGCCCAGCGCGATGCGCTCGGTCGGCACGCCCAGCCGCTGCAGCGGATGCAGCACGGCCTCCAGCACCGCCAGCAGGTCTTCGAAGCGGGTGGTGAGCGTCAGCATCAGCGCCAGCGTGGCCGCGCTGGCCAGGCGCAGCGCGCTGGCCACGCCGAGCGGCGTGGTGCCCATGGCCCAGTGGAAGCCGACGATCATCGCCCCGGCGACGGCCACGCCCAGCAGCATGCGCACGCGGCGCCATGCCGGCCGCCCGAGCGACGCGAAGAGGGCCAGCACCGCCGCACAGGCCACGGCCAGCACCACGGGCCGCTCGACCAGCACCAGCAGCGTGCCGCACGCCGACAGCACCGCCAGCTTGACCCACGCCGCGATGGCGTGCATCCACGTCGGCTGGTCCGAATAGAGGCTACGCACGGCGGGCCCGCTCCCCTGCGGCGCGCTCGCGCACGTTCTCGGCATAGGCCTCGCACACGTCCCGGCCCGGGCCGTCGGCGCGCACCTTGCCTTGTTCGAGCCACAGCACGCGCTCGAAGTCGTGCACGTGCGCGAGCAGGTGCGTGGACAACACGATCTGCTGGTCCGTGGCCTCGAGTTGCGCCGAGAGCCGCGCCTGGCTCAGCAGGTCGAGGCTGGCGAAGGGCTCGTCGAGCAGCAGCGTGGCGGGCTGGCCGATCTGCAAGGCCAGCAGGCACACCTGCTGGCGCTGCCCCTGGCTCAGCTCGCCGATCGCGCGACCGGCCCAGTCCTGCAACCCGCGCTGCGCAAGAAAGTCGCGTGCCTGCTGCCGCGCGGCCTGCCGCGTTTCACCGCGCGCGGTGAGGCTGAAGGCCAGCTCTTCGGCCACGGTGGGAAAGATGATCTGGTCGTCGGGGTTCTGGAACATCAGGCCGACGTGCGTCGACAGCTGCCTGCGGTCGGTCTGCGTGTCGCAGCCGTGAACGACCACGCGCCCCTGCTGCGGCTGATCGAGCCCGGCGATCAGGCGAAACAGGCTGCTCTTGCCCGCGCCGTTGTCGCCGACGAGGCCGATGCGCGCCTCGTCGAGGCCGAGCGTCAGCCCCTCGAAAACGTGCTGGCTGCCGCGCACCAGCGTGACCGCCTCGAGGCGGATGCTGTGCGTGGCGCGGGGTTCGGGCGGGGTGGGCTGCGGCAAGGGGCGCCCACTGTACCCGAAGCACCGCGGCGGGCCGGCATGGCCGGCAGCCGCCTGTGCGGCCGGGGTGCGCCGCACACCTGCAGGTTCGTTCAAGCAGAAAGCGGCTACCGCGCCGCGCGGTCACTTGACGCCGTAGCGCCGCGCCGCCCTCAGCGCCACCAGGCTCACCAGCACGCCGAAGGCCACGTAGAACGACGGCGCGATCTTGCTGCCCGTGGCCGTGATGAGCCAGGCGCTGATGAACGGCGCGAAGCCGCCGAAGATCGCCACGCCGAAGCTGTAGCTCACCGACAGCCCGGTGCCGCGGGTGGCCGCCGGAAACAGCTCGGACATCGCCGCCGAGATCGGCCCCCAGTACGCCGAGGCCACCACGCCCATGGCGGTGAGCGCCAGCATCAGCGCCGGCACCGACGGATGGTTCACCAGCAGGTAGAACAGCGGCACGATCATCACCCCCATGACCAGGGCCGCGCCGCGCATGATCGCCACGCGCCCCACCCGGTCCGACAGGCTGCCGAACAGCGGCACCAGCGCGAACTGCAGCACGCCGAACCAGAAGGTGCCCGCGAAGGCCATGGTCGCGGGCAGGCCCAGCTGGCGCACCGCGAAGGTGGGCATGAACAGCCCCGTGTACGCCACGATGGTGGCCAGGATGATGAGTCCCATGGCCGTCAGCGTGCGCCCGCGCTGGTCGACCAGCGTGGTGCGCACCGGCGTGGCTTCCTGCGCCGCGCGCTTGAACTCCTGGCCCTCGTCCAGGTGGCGGCGGATGTAGAGGCCGGCCGGCCCGATCAGCAGGCCGAAGAAAAACGGAATGCGCCAGCCCCACGACAGCAGCTGCTCGGGCGTGAGCAGCGTGCTGAGCGCCATGCCGAAGCCCGCCGCCAGGAAGGTGGTGATGCCCTGGCTCGCGAACTGCCAGCTGGCGAAGAAGCCGCGCCGGCGCGGGTCCTGCTCGGCCAGCAGCGCGGTGGCGCTGCCGAACTCGCCGCCCGCGGCAAAGCCCTGCAGCAGCCGCGCCGCGATCACGAGCCCCGGCGCCCACAGCCCGATCTGCGCGAAGGTCGGTGACACCGCGATCAGCAGCGTGCCGCACAGCATGAGCGCCATCGACAGCGTCAGCGCGTTCTTGCGTCCCCGCGCGTCGGCGTAGGCGCCGAGCACCAGCGAGCCGACCGGGCGCATCACGAAGGTCACGCCGAAGGTGCCCAGCGTGATGAGCAGCGACACGCTCTCGTTCTCCGCCGGAAAGAACAGCTTGGAGATGGTCACGGCCAGGAAGCCGTAGATCACGATCTCGAACCATTCCAGCGCATTGCCGATGGAGATGGCGGTGATGACCTTGAGCGTGCTTTGCCGGGCGGCGGGTGTGGCGGGGTCGGCGGGGTCCGCGGATTCGGACAGGGCGGCGGTGCGTGGTGCGAGGGTGCTCATGGTGCTGCGTGCTCCAGGGATGGTTGAACCGGAAGGTCCGTGCCCGCGGCGGGCCGGACGCCGAAGTGATGCAGCACGTTGCGCAGCACCCCTTCGAAACAGGGATCGACACCGAGCACCCAGCTCGCGCCGACGGCACCGGCGTTGAACACGCGGCCGCCGCGCGGGCGCTCCCAATAGATCATCTCGGCCGAGAGCCCGTCGAGCGACTCGGTCACGTTGGAGAAATAGTCCAGGTACGCATCGAGGCGGCCCGGTTGCAGCCGACGCCCCTGCGCGATGACCTCGATGCCGCGCTGCGCCTCGGGCAATTGCTCGCCGGCCGGCAGCACATGCGTCATGCGGCGCAGCGTGGCCACGCTCAGGTCCCACTCGTGGCCGATGGCGCGTGGCAGCCCGCCGCCCGGCGCATGGCCGAAGGTGGCGCCGTCGGTCAGCCCCAGCGCATGCGGCTGCGTGAACAGGAAGTGACCGGGCTGCGTCGCGTGGTACACGCCGAAGTCGCTGCCGTCCGCAAAGGCCCAGCCCGCCGACTCCAGCCCGATGAGCTCGGCGCACGAACGCCCGGCCTGGCGAAACTGGCCGCCGCGCGCCCAGTCCTGCGCGTGGTACTGCTCGCCGAAGGGGCCCGCGGGCGGGCGGACCTTGGCAGCCTGTTCGGCGTCTTCGGTGTCTTTGCCGTCTTGGTCTTGCGGCCCGAGCACCTTGCGCTGCTCCATCACCGTGCCCTCTTCGTCGTAGCTCACACGCAGGTACATGGTGTTGCCCGACAGCACGATGGCCGTGCCGCCGCCGCACAGGTAGTCGTCCAGCCCGTCGCACGCCGGCAGCGACCAGTACTCGCTGTGGCCGTTGACGATCACGGTCCTGTAGGCCTTCAGCAGGCCCGGGTCGCGGTGCAGGTCGAGGTCGCTCACCACGTCGTAGTCGTAGCCGGCCTGGTCGAGCCACACGTGCAGGCGGCGTTCCAGCCGGGTCCATTGGCCGAAGCCCGCGTCGGCCGGGTCGTACAGCGCGTTGGGGCTGGCGTTGGGCCACGGCATGCGCAGGCCGACCTGGTAGCTCGGCTGGCCGCCGCGGTGGTACGTGTAGCTGCTGTACGCGGGCGCGCCGGGGTGGCTGTTTTCCAGGCCGGCCGACCGCCGAGGCCAGACCGGGTCGCTCGCCACGTTCTTCGCGAAGGGCGTGCTCGCATAGGCCAGCCAGCTGTTGGTGGCGCACAGCACCAGCACCGGCGCCGCGGCCTGGTGGGCGGCGCGGCGCACGATGAAGGTGATGTCGTAGTCGGCGCTGCGGCCGTCGAGCAAAAACCGCACGCGGCCCACGTACACGCCGGACTTCGCGCTCGCCGGAATGCGAAAGGCATGGCTCTCGGGCCAGCGGCAGTCGTACAGGTCGTCGCTGGCCAGCCGCAGGCCGTGGCCGCGCGTGGGGTCGGCCAGCGGGTCGTAGCCGTCGTCCGAAAACTCGTGCACGCGCCGCGGCTCGAAGGCCGGGCCGACGATCATCCAGGTGCCGTGGTTGACGATGCGGCCGGTGCGCTGGTACCCGCTGGCGTCGGCCACCGTATCGCCGCGCTCCTCGCGCAGCGGCCAGCACGCCAGCACCGTGCGCCCGCGCGGCGTGTGCAGGCCGCGGTCGGCGAAACGCGCGCGCACCTCGTCGGGCCGCAAGGCGTGCGAATAGATGGCGGGCATGACGATGTCGCCCTCAAGGAACGCATCCGCCAGGCCGTCGACGCCGCTGCTGCCCAACCGCAAGGGGGCGCGCCCCGGCTGCACGGGGCCGGCGAAGGACCCGCGCGCGACCGCTTCGCCGTCGACCCACAGCACCGTCTCGCTGCCGTCCCAGGTGGCCGCCAGGTGGTGCCAGCGCCGGGGGTGCAACACGCCGCCCGCGAGCCGGCCTTGCGCGCGGAACGCACCGCCGTCGCCGAGATGGAACGCCGCGCGCCCGTCTTCATCGACGAACAGCCCGTAGCCGCAGGCGCCCGGCAGGTCGAACTGGCCGATGACGCTCTGGCGCGTGCCCGTGCTCCACACCTGCACCCAGCACTCCAGCGTGAGCGCGCGCAGCGGCTGGTCGAGCCCGCGCGCCACCTGCACGTACGAACCGGGATGGATCGGATGCGCGCGCGCGGGCGAAGGCGCGAAGGCGTGCAGCACCGTGTCGGCCGAGCGGCCCTCGACGTCGGGGCCGAGCTGGCACACCGACAGCGTGTACGGCACGTCGCTGCTGAGGTGAAAGCGCACCGTCTCGCCGGCGGCCACGCTCTTGCGGTCGGTGTAGCCGTGCACGCCGGGCACGTGCAGGCTGCGGTGAGGTGGGAGCGTCTGCGGCATCGGGGTGGCCTCCATCACGCGGAGGTGGCCATGCCCTGGGCCGCGACTTCGTTCGCCAGGTCGCGCAGCGAGCGCTCCAGCAGATCGGCCAGCTCGTCGATCTCCGCGGGCGTGATGGTCAGCGGCGGCGTGATCATCTGGAAGTCGCCGAAGGCGCCCAGGTTGGCGCGCCGGTTGTACAGCGCGATGCCGTGCTTCAGACCGTGCCCGGTGAGCCGCGCCGGCGCGTTGAAGCTGGCCGGCAGCTGCCGCTTTGTGGCCTTGTCGGCCACGATCTCGATGGCGGTGAACAGCCCCTTGCCGCGCACGTCGCCCACGATGGGCGAGCGCCCGGCGACCTCGCGCAGGCGGGCCATCAGCAGTTCGCCCATGTCGCGCGCGCGGGTCACCAGGTCCTGCGCGATCACCTCGCCCACCACCGCATTGGCCACCGCGCACGACAGCGGGTTGGTGAAGTAGGTGTGGCCGTGCACGAAGCCGCCGCTGGCGGCGACGGCGTCGACGATGCGGTTGGGTGCGAGCATGGCGCCCAGCGGGGTGTAGCCCGCGGCCAGTCCCTTGGCCAGCGTGACGAGGTCGGGCCGCGCGCCGGCCCAGTGGTGCGCGGCCAGGAAGGCGCCGGTGCGGCCCGCGCCGCTCATGATCTCGTCGTAGATCAGCAGCACGCCGTGGCGGTCGCAGATTTGCCGTACGCGCTGGAAGTAGCCCGCGCCCGACACCACCGCGCCGGTCGACAACCCGCCGATGGGCTCCAGGATGAAGGCCAGCACGGTGTCGGGCCCTTCGCGCACGATGGCGGCCTCGAGTTCGTCGGCGCAGGCCATGGCATGCGACTCGACCGTGTGGCCGTCGGGCACGCGGTACGACAGCGGTGCGGCCACCTTCGGCATCTCGCGCACCATCGGGCCGTAGAGGGATTGCGTGTGCGCGTCGCCCGTGACGGCCAGCGCGCCCAGCGTGGAGCCGTGGTAGCTCGGGTTGCGCGAGATGACCTTGGCGCGGCGCGGCTGGCCCGTGACCACCGCGTACTGCCGCGCCAGCTTGAGGGCCGACTCGTTGGCCTCCGAGCCGCCGGAGACGAAGAAGGCGCGGTCGAAGCCCTCGCCGGCCAGCTTGCACACGCGGTCCGCCAGCTCGATGCTGTGCTCGCTCTCGAAGAAGCGCGGGTAGGCGAACGTCACCTGCGCCGCCTGCGCCTGCATGGCCGCCAGCACGCGCGGGTTGCCGTGGCCGATGTTGGCGACCACCGCGCCGGCCGTCGCGTCGAGGAAGCGGCGCCCGCCCGCGTCCCACAGGTAGATGCCTTCGCCGCGCGCGATGCGCGGCGGCCGGGGCGTGCCCTTGGCGGCGTAGAAGCCGAGCACGGAGCCGCCCTGCGGCGTGTCGCCCACGGTGCGGGCGGCGTCTTCGATCGTGGCGCTCATCGGTGAAATTCCATTCGCATGTCTTGAACGGCCCGACGATAGGCACGGCCCGCCCACATGGGTAGACGTATGGAGCGATGAAGTGCTATACGTCTGGCGCATGAAGAACACCCACGACCGGCTCGACCTGCTCGACACCTTCATCAAGATCGGCGAGAGCGGATCGCTCAGCAGGGCGGCGCGCCTGCTCGGCACCACGCAGCCCACGGTGAGCCGCCGCCTGCTGGAGCTGGAGCGCCTGCTGGGCTGCAAGCTGGCCATTCGCAACACGGCCAACTTCTCGCTCACCGACGAGGGCCGCTCGCTGCTGGCCGAGGCGCACGACCTGACCGACCGCTGGTCGGGCCTGTCGCAGCGGCTCCAGGGCGGGCAGAGCCGGCCCGAGGGCACGCTGCGCGTGATCGGCCCGTCGGGGTACGGCACCGGCTTTCTGACCGACGCGGTGACCGACCTGCGCGCCGCGCATCCGCAAGTGCGCGTGGAGCTCACGCTGACCGATCGCGTGGTCGACCTCGCGGCCTCCGGCGCCGAATGCTGGGTGTGCGTGGGCGAGGTGCGCGACCCCGGGCTGGTGAGCCGGCCGCTGGGCCGCATGGAACGCGTGCTGATCGCCACGCCCGCGCTGCTCAGGCGCATCGGCCCCGTCACGCTGGCGCGGCTGCCGCAGCTGCCCTGCGTGGGCCTGGTGCCGTATGTGACGGGCAACGTGCGCCTGATCGACCGCGGCGGGCGCTCCCGCATGGTGGCGCTGGACACGCCCATGCGCACCGACAGCCTGCTCGCAAGCTACCGCGCGGTGCTCAACGGCGCGGGCATCGGCGCGGCGGCGCCCTGGATGTGCCACGACGACATGCAGGCCGGCCGCCTGAAGCGCGTGCTGCCGAACTGGTGGCTGGAGCCGATCGGCGTGTACGTTGCGCTGCCGCCGGGGCTGTACCGGCCGGCGCGCGTCACGGCGTTCATCGAGGCGCTGCGCTTGCGCATGCACGCGCTGCCGGGGTTCCGGCCCGCGTGATCGACCCGACCTACGTCAGCGCGACCACCGGGTAGCGCCGCCACGCGGCCTCCGCGTGGCGCTGCCCGTGCGCGAACAGAAAGCCCAGCACCGCCTGCGGGTCGGACAGCTTCTCGGGGTGGTCCACCTTCCACTGTTCGAACGCGCGTTTCAACGCGGGCTCGTCTTGCAGCATCTGCATCGCGGTGTCTTCGAAGACGTAGTCAGAGAAGGCCTCTTTCTTATCCAGCACGCTGTTGAAGAAGCCCCAGCGAAAGAAACTGTCGTGGGCTTCGGGCTCCAGCGTCTCCACCACGTAGCGCGCTTGGGGCTGGTCCAGCGACACCCACACGTCGCCCGCGCGCGCCTGGAAGGCCTCGGTGTGCGCGGCGAGCACCACCTGGTCGTGGAACATGCGGCCTTCATAGGCGTTCGCGCGGGAGGTCACGCTCTGCACGCGATAGACCCGGGCCGCGTCGAACAGCCGGTCGGCATCGAGGCGCCGCAGCGCGACGCCGTTCCACGCCAGCCGCTCGATCACTTCGCGCCAGGCCTGCGGCACCAGGTAGGCCTTGGGTGCGGCGACCGCCACGTCTTCCACGCAGCGGTCGAAATGCACGATGTCCTTCTCCCACGGCTGGTTGCGGTCGTAGGCCAGGCGCTGGTAGCTGCCGAGCTGGCTGGGCGTGCGAACCGCCTGGTAGCCCTTGAAGCGCAGGCTGGCCGGGCGGGCGTGGTCGTTGCGCCATGTCAGCGGCCAGCGCGCCTGCTGCGCGGCGGCGGCACGGGCGTCGCGGCGCAGCGCCTGGATGCGCGCCGCATGCGCCACGGTGAACGCCAGCACCACGTCCACCAGCGTGCGCATGGCGGCCACGCGGTCGGCGTAGGGCTTGAGCATGTGGGTCTCGGGCATGAAGCCGATGGTGTGGTGCAGCGCGGCGTAGCCGGTGGAAAAGCGCGGCAGGTCGAGAAAGTCCTCGATGCCGTCGTCCGGCGTCTCGCCCAGCAGGTTCACGTACGGGCAGGTGGGCCAGCCGCGCTGCGCCATGTCGCCGTAGATGGCGGGCAGCATGTGCTCGCGCAGGAAGCCGCCCAGCGCGCCGCCCAGCTTGTCGGGCTGGGTCGGGATCAGCGTCATGGTGCAGGCGTAGTCGGCGCCGTTCGACGTGTGGGTGTCGACCATCACGTCGGGGTCCCATGCGGTGAAGAAGCGGTTGAACACCTGCGCGGCCAGGCTGTCGCACTTGATGAAGTCGCGGTTCAGGTCCAGGTGCAGGCCGTTGCCGCGAAAGCCGAAGGACTCGGGGCCGAGCTGGTTCACCCGCGAGGTGCTCTGGCGGTTCACGCAGCCGTCCACGTTGTAGACCGGGATGAACAAAAAGACCGTGTCGCCCAGCGCCGCCAGCCGCTCGGCCTGCGTGCAGAAGTCGCGCACCAGCGCCATGCAGGTGTCGATGCCCTCGGGCTCGCCGGGGTGGATGCCGTTGTTGTTGAAGAACACGGGCCGGCCCTGCTGCTGGAGCGCCTCGCGCTCGAACATGCCGTCCGCGGTGACCACGCCGGCATGCATGGGCACGCCGGTGTCGGACACGCCGATCTGGCGCCACCGCAGCACGCCGGGGAAGCGTTCGGCCAGGCCTTCGTAGAAGGCGATGCACTCGGCCCAGGTGGAGGTCTGGTTGCCGTTGCCGCTTTCGAAGGGCGTGCGGTACGAGGATGCAGCGGTCATGGCAAAGCTCCGTTCAGGCAACGACAAGGTCCGTCGGCTGCGCGGCGTAGCAGTTCGCCAGCAGCTCGCGGGTGTACGGGTGCGCCACCTGGCCCGCGGTGATCTGCGCCGCGGCCAGCGTCTCCACGATCACGCCCTGGCGCATCACCGCGACGCGGTCGCACATGTGGGCGATCACGCCCAGGTCGTGGCTCACGAAGAGGAAGGTGGTGCCCAGGTCGCGGCGCACTTCCATCAGCAGGTTGAGCACCTCGGCCTGGATGGAGGCGTCCAGCGCCGAGGTCGGCTCGTCGAGCAGCAGCACGTCGGGCTCCAGCACGAGGGCGCGCGCAATGGCCACGCGCTGGCGCTGCCCGCCGCTCAACTGATGCGGAAACCTGAAGCGGAAGCTCTTGCCCAGGCCGACCCGCTCGAGCGCGGACACCACGCGCTGCTCGATGCGGTCGAAGCCGTGGAAGCGCATGGCTTCCGTCAGGCAGCGGTCGATGGTGTGGCGCGGATGCAGGGAACCGAACGGGTCCTGGAAGATCATCTGCACCTTCAGCCTGTAGGCGCGCTGCGGCGCCACGCCGGCCGCGCGCCGGTGGCCCAGCACGTCGACATTGCCTTGCCAGTCGCCGTCGAGCCCCGCGAGCACGCGCAGGATGGTCGACTTGCCGCTGCCGGAGCCGCCGACCACGCCGAAAGATTCGCCCTTGAACACCTCGAACGAGGCCTGCTTCACCGCCTGGTGGCGCTCGGCGCCATGGCCGTAGAACACGTCCAGCCCCTGGCAGCGGATGGCGGCTTCACTGGGCATGGCGGGCCACCGTTTCCTGGATGAGTTGCCGGTCGATGGTGGGCAGCGGCTGCCCGGGGTTGCGGCCCGTGGGCATGCAGTTGAGCAGGCCGCGCGTGTACGGGTGCTGCGACTGGAACAGGTCCTTCGCGTCGCACGACTCCACCACCTGCCCGCGGTACATCACCAGCACGCGGTCGCAGAAGTTCGCCACCATCTTCAGGTCGTGGCTGATCATGAGCAGGCCCATGCCGCGCTTGCGGATCTCGCGGTCCATCATTTCCAGCACCTGGCCGCGCACCATCACGTCGAGCGCGGAGGTGGGCTCGTCGGCGATGAGCAGGCCGGGCTCGGCGATCATCATCGCGGCGATCATCACGCGCTGGCCGATGCCGCCCGAGAGCTGGTGCGGATAGGCGTCGCACACCCGCTCGGGGTGGTCCACGCCCACGGTCTGCAGCATCTCGAGCACGCGGGCGCGCGCCTGGGCCGGCTTGAACACGCCGTGCAGCAGCCCGGCCTCGGCAATCTGCCTGCCCACGCGCAGCACCGGGTTCAGCGAGAACTTCGGGTCCTGCAGCACCATGGCGATGCGGCGCCCGCGAATGGCGCGCCAACCCGAAGGCGTCTGCCGCGCCAGGTCGACACCGTCGTACGTCATGCGGCGCGCCGTGGCCCGGCCGGGCGAACGCACCAGGCCCAGGATGGCGCGCGCCGTCATCGACTTGCCCGAACCCGACTCGCCCACGATGCCGATGCGCTCGGCGCCCATGCGCAGCGACAGCGACTTCACCACGTCGAGCGGCCCGCTCGCCGTCGGGTAGGTCACCGTGAGATCTTCGATGAGAAGCTCAGCCATTTTTCGGGTCCAGCACGTCGCGCAGGCCGTCGCCCACGAGGTTGAAGGCCAGGCAGCCCAGCAGGATGGCCACGCCGGGCACGGCCGCCACCCACCACTGGTCGAAGATGTACTGCCGGCCGGTGGAGATCATGGCGCCCCACTCCGACATCGGCGGCTGCGCACCCAGCCCCAGGAAGCCCAGGCCGGCGGCCGTCAGGATGATGCCCGCCATGTCCAGCGTGACACGCACCACGGTCGAGGGCAGGCAGATCGGCAGCAGGTGGCCGAACAGAATGCGCGATGTGCGCAGCCCCTGCACCCTGGCGGCCTGGATGAAGTCGCTGCCGCGCACGGTGCGGGTCTCGGTGCGCGCAATGCGCGCGTAGGCCGGCCAGGCGGTGATGGCGATGGCGATCACCGCGTTCACGATGCCCGGCCCCAGCACGGCCACGAGCGCCAGCGCCAGCACCAGCCGCGGAAAGGCCATGAAGACGTCGGTGACGCGCATCAGCACCGTGTCGATCCAGCCGCCGAAGTAGCCCGCGCACATGCCCAGCAGCAGCCCCAGCGGCGCCGACAGCAAGGCCACGAGCGACACGATGAGCAGCGTGGGCCGCGTGCCGTAGACGACCCGGCTGAGCAGGTCGCGCCCGAGCTGGTCGGTGCCGAGCCAGTGCGTGGCGCCCGGCGGCAGCAGGCGCTGCCGCACGTCCTGCGCATTGGGGTCGAAGGGCGCGAGCCAGGGCGCGAACACGGCCGACAGCACCATCGCCGCCAGGATCACCAGGCCGAACACCATGGCCGGGCTGCGCACCGCGCGCAGGCCCATGCGGTACCAGCGCCCGCAGCGCGCCTGGAAGGCCGACGCGGGCGTCTCGCTGAGCCACCAATCCTGTCGAAGCATCATGACCGGGCCCTCGGGTCCATCAGGTAGCCGAACACGTCGGACGCGGTGTTGAGCACCACGAAGCACAGGCCCACCAGCAGCGTGCCGCCGAGCACGGCCGCCACGTCGGCGCTGAACAGCGCGTTGGTCACGTACAGGCCGATGCCGGGCCAGGAGAACACCGTCTCGGTCAGCACCGCGCCTTCGAGCAGCACCGCATACGACAGCGCGATCACCGTGACCAGCGGCGCGGCCACGTTGGGCAGCACATGGCGCACCAGCACCTGCAGCTCGGAGGCGCCCTTGACGCGCGCCGTGAGCACGTATTCCTTGCCCAGTTCTTCAAGGAAGAAGGCGCGCGTCATGCGCGAGATGTAGGCCAGCGAGAAGTACCCCAGCAGCGCGGCCGGCAGCACCAGGTGCGACAGCCCGTTGCGAAAGGCCTGCGCATTGCCCGCGCGCAGCGTGTCCACCAGCACCAGGTTGCTCCAGGCGTCGACCGTGTACTGGTACACGTCGTCCAGCCGCCCCGGGCCGCCGACCCAGCCCAGCCGGGCATAGAAGATCAGCAGCGCCATCAGCCCGAGCCAGAACACCGGCACCGAGTACCCCAGCAGCCCGACCAGGCGCAGCACCTGGTCGATCCAGCGGTTGTGCTGGTGCGCCGCGAGCATGCCCAGCGGCACGCCGAACGCCACGCCCAGCACGATGCCCAGCGTGGCCAGTTCCAGCGTAGCCGGAAAGTACTGGCGCAAGTCTTCCATCACCTCGCGCCCCGTCGTCGTCGAGCGCCCCAGGTCGCCCTGCACCGCGTCCGTCACGTAGCGCACGAACTGCGTGGCGATCGGCTGGTCGAGCCCCATGCGGTGCCTGGCCTCCTGGTAGGCCTCGGGCGACGCGCGGTCGCCGACGACCTGCAGCACCGGGTCGATGGGCGCCGCCTTGCCGATCAGGAAGGTGACCAGCAGCAGCACCAGCAGCATCAGGGCGAAGGACAGGCCAGACCGCAGCAAGGCGGCCGGAGCGACGAGCTTGCGCATGGCCGTGCTACTTGCTGACGCCGTCGTACTTGATCAGGTCGGCCACGGTGCCCTGCACGTAGCCCTTGACGTTGCTGCGCAGCGCGACCCGGTTCTGTTCCTGGAAGGTGATGATGAACGGCGACTTCGCCTGCACCTCGCTCTGCAGCGCCTGGTAGGCCGCGGCGCGCCGGGTCGGGTCGACCTCTTTCAGCGCCGCCATGGTCCTGGCCGACAGCTCGGGAACGAGCCAGGAATTGCGCCACGTGGTGGTGCTCTGGTAGGCGGTGTCGCTGTTGTCCACGTTGTACGCGAAGGACTTCGCGTTGGAATGCGGGTCGAAGAAGTCGGGGCCCCAGTACAGCAGGATGGCCTCGTGCTTGCGGGCGCGGTAGCGCGTCAGCACCTGGGCGCCGGTGCCGGGCAGCAGGTTGAGCTTGATGCCCGCCTTGGCCATGGTGGCCTGCATCGACTGCGCCATGTCCATGAAGCGCTGCGTGTTGATCAGGTCCATGTCGATCTCCAGGCCGTTGATGCCGGCCTTGGCGAGGATCGCCTTGGCGCGTTCGGGGTCGGCCTTGTAGGGGTTTGTGGTGAGCGCACCGGCGAAGCCCACCGGCAGGAAGGCCTGGTGCGTGCGCATCTGGCCCTTGAGCAGTTGCGTCGAAATGCCGTCGTAGTCCACCAGGTAGCGCATCGCTTCCCACAGCGCGGGGTTGCGCAGCTTCTCGTTCTTGAGGTTGAGCGCAATGAAGTGCACGGCGGCCGCGGGGAAGTCTTCGATGCGCACGTCGGTGCGCGCCTTCAGCGCGTCGAGCTGGTCGGCGGCGAGATCGCGCGCGATGTCGGCGTCGCCGGACTCGATCAACAGGCGCTGCGTGGCGGACTCGGCCACGCTCTTGATGAGCACGTTGGGCGTCTTGGGCGGGCTCGCGGCCTTCCTGTTCGCCTCGAGCAGAAGCACTTCCTTGGGCTTGTACAGCTTCAGCTTGTACGGGCCGCTGCCGGCGGAATTGCGGTTGAGCCACTGGTTGCCCAGGTCGCCCGCCTTCTCGTTGGCCATCACGAGCTTCTCGTCGACGATGGCACCCGGCCGCGCGGCCAGCACGCTCAGCACGTAGGCCGGGCCGAACTCGCCGCTCCAGCCCAACACCAGCGTGTCGGCAGCGCCCTTGCGCACCATCTGCTCGACGTTGTCGGCGGTCCAGCCCAGCTGGCTCAGGATGAAGGCCGGCGCCTTGTTCAGTTTCAGCACGCGCCTGAAGGAGAACACCACGTCCTCCGGGCGCACCGGGTTTCCGCTTTCGAAGGCGGCGCCCTTGCGCAGCGTGAACTCGATGCTCTTGCCGTCGGCCGCCGGCTTCCAGCTCGCCGCCAGGCCCGGCTTGAGCTGCGTCGGGTCCTTGGCGTCGTACTGCACCAGCCGCTCGTAGATGTTGGTCACCACCTCGCCGCTGGAGAACTCGAAGGCCTCGGCCGGATCGAGGCTGACGATGTCGTCGATGTTCTTGACCACCACCAGCGTGTCCCTGGGCGTGGCGGCCCACGCGGACAAAGAGAGAAAGATGCCTGCAACTGCCGCGCAAATTCGAGGGTTCAAGGTTCGCTCCTGGTGAGGATGAAAAGGGGCAAGGAATGAGAACGCTGCAAGCTCAGGCGGCGCGCTGCGCAACCCATTGCTCGTACAGCGCGAAGCCCCTGGCGGCCAGGCCGCGGGCATCGAGGCAGGCGTCGAGCACGGGGCCGGTGTAGGCGCCCTCGGCGTCCAGCAGGTTGAGCGTGCCCAGCATGCGCGCGCCGTCGAGCACCGGGATGTTGATGACCGCGCCGAGCCCGTGCCGCACGATGGCGGGCAGGTCGGAGAAGTGCGGGCCGAAGTCGTCGGGGCGGCTGGCCACGAAGCACTCGCCGCGCTCCATCAGTGCGGTCCACTCGGTGCGGTCGCGCGGCTTCCTGCCGTGCACCGGGTAGGCGTCGGGCCGGGTGGTGTAGATGCGCTCGACGCTGGCTTCGTCGGGCAGCACGCGGCTGACGGTGAGCAGCTTGTGGCCCACGCGCTGCTGGAGCAGGTCGCTCACGGCGGCGAAGGTGACTTCGTATTCGGGTGTACGACGGGTGTTGATGCTCACGCGACTTTCTTCCTGGAAGGGGCGGCCTTGGCCTTGGCTTTGATGGACGGGCTGGTCACCCGCGTCGGGGAGCCATGGCTCTGCAGGTCGTGCGAGGCATGGGGGTCGTCCCCGTCGGCCTTGAACAGCGGCGCGGTGCCGACCCACAGCGCCTTGGCGGGCTGGGCGAATGGGTTTTCCCAGCAATGCGGCGTGGTGGACGGCAGGTGCACCGAGTCGCCTTCGTCCAGTTGCACCGTGCGCCCGCCGAGCGTGTAGCGCAGGCTGCCGCCGAGGATGTAGACCAGCTCTTCGCCCGGGTGCGTGATGGGCGTGGACTTGTGCCTGGCGGGAATCGTCACCACCAGGCCGTTGACCACGCTGCCGGGGAACTGCCCGCTGATCCGGTCGAAGGTCATGCCGCGCGACTGCAGCTGGAACGGCGAGCGAGCGCTCTGCGGAAAGTGATGGCCGGCGGCATTGCCCGCCTGGAAGAAGTAGTCCAGCTCCAGGCCCAGCACCTGGCCGATGCGCATCAGGGCAGTGAGCGACGGCGATGCCAGGTTGCGCTCCAGCAGCGAGATGTAGCCGATGCTGAGCTCGCTGCGCTTGGCCACTTCCGCCAGGCTCAGGTGCAGCAACCGGCGCCGCGCCCGCAGGGCTTCCCCGATGTCGGCGAGCACCCCGGTTTCGCGGCCCGCAGATGCGGCGTGCGTCGTCGGCGGCTCTTTGGGAGACTGCGTTTTTTTCATGGTGATGAAAAAGTGTAGCAGTCTCAGTAAAAATGTTTTACTTTTTCAGTGGTTCTTTTTAGTGCACGGCGCACCGTGCATGTGCGGCGCTGGCCGCACCCGCCGCACGAGCCGACCAGGCGCCGCGGTTCCCACCCTGGCGCGCTCCAGCTACAGTAGTCGCCCCGATCCGGTCATCCAGCCCTTCTGCCAAGCGCTCACGCGAGCCGGACAAGTGCCAGACCAGGCCGCACAACACACATTCAAGGAAACAGAGCCATGGGCGCCCAATGGAAAGCGAAACACAAGGATCTGGCGGCCAATGCCAAGGGCCGGCTGTTCGGCAAGCTCGCCAAGGAAATCATGATCGCCGCGCGCAACGGCGCCGATCCGGCCTCCAACTCTCGCCTTCGGCTGGTGGTGGAGCAGGCCCGCAAGGTGTCGATGCCCAAGGAAACGCTGGACCGCGCCATCAAGAAGGGCGCGGGCCTGACCGGCGAGGCGGTGCATTTCGAGCACGTGATCTACGAGGGCTTCGCGCCGCACCGCGTGCCGCTGATGGTCGAGTGCCTGACCGACAACGTGAACCGCACCGCGCCTGAAATGCGCGTGCTGTTCCGCAAGGGCCAGCTGGGCACCTCGGGCTCGGTGTCGTGGGACTTCGACCACGTCGGCATGATCGAGGCCGAACCCGCCCGGCCGGACGCCGACCCCGAAGTGGCCGCCATCGAAGCCGGCGCGCAAGACTTCGAGCCGGCCGGCGAAGACCACCCGGCGGTGTTTCTCACGGACCCCACCGACCTCGACCTGGTGAGCCGCGCGCTGCCGGCCCAGGGCTTCACCGTGCTGTCGGCCAAGCTGGGCTACAAGCCCAAGAACCCGGTCGATCCGGCCAGCCTGAGCGCGGAAGACCTGGAAGAGGTAGAGACCTTCCTGGCGGCCATCGACGCGAACGACGACGTGCAGAACGTGTACGTGGGGCTGGCGGGCTGAGACGCCGGGCGCAATGAAAAAAGGCCTGCCTCTTTCGAGGCCGGCCTTGCGTTCGGAACCGGGCAGCCGGTGCTCAGAACGGAATGTCGTCATCCATGTCGTCGAAGCCCGACGACGACTTGGCCGGGGCCTGGCGCGGTGCCGGCGCCGGAGCGCGCGGTGCGGCTGCGGGCGCACGCGGGGCATATCCGCCACCGCCACCGCCACCACTGTTGCCGCCGCCACTCGCACCGCCGCCATTGCCGCCTTGCGAATAGCCGCCACCACCACCGCCGCCACCTTGCGAGTAGCCGCCGTCGTCTTCGGGACCGCCCGCCGGGCCGCCCATGCCTTGACGGCTGCCGAGCATCTGCATCTGGTCGGCGCGGATTTCGGTGGTGTATTTTTCAGCGCCGTCCTTGTCGGTCCACTTGCGCGTGCGCAGGCTGCCTTCGACGTACACCTGCGAGCCCTTGCGCAGGTACTGGCCGGCAATTTCGGCCAGGCGGCCGTTGAAGACGATGCGGTGCCACTCGGTGGCTTCGCGCATTTCGCCGCTTTGCTTGTCTTTCCAGCGATCGGTGGTGGCCACCGTGACGTTGGCGACCTGGTCGCCGCTGGGGAAAGTCCGCATTTCGGGGTCGCGCCCCAGGTTGCCGACGACGATGACCTTGTTGACCGATGCCATATGCACTGCCCCTGATAAGTAGATGAAGGAGGAGGAAAAAGAACCGGAGATTGTGCCCCAAGGCATCCAGCCGGAGCCCGCGCCATCGCGCCCGAATGCCAGAATGGACCGCACCGATGAACCGAGAACCCGACTTTTTCGAGCATCTGCGCGCCGAGTTGCGCGGTGGCCGCGTCTGGCTCGACCGGGCCATCGTGCTCGGCTACGCCATTGCGGCCGGGCTCTTCGTGGTGGGCTTCACCTTCGCCAGCGACTGGGTCTTCGGCCAGTTCCACCGCTTCTACCGCGCCTGGCCCTGGGCCGTGCTGCTGACCACGCCGCTCATCACCGCCAGCATCGTCTGGGCCACGCTGCGGTTCTTTCCCGGCGCGGGCGGTTCCGGCATTCCGCAGATCAAGGCGGCGCTGCACCCGGACCTGCCCGAGGAGCGGCGATTCATGTTCGCGTCGCTGCGGCTGACGGTCGCCAAGATCGGACTGGGCGTGGCCGGCTTCGCGGCCGGCCTGTCGATCGGGCGCGAAGGCCCGTCGGTGCAGGTGGCGGCCGGGGTCATGCAGCACGCGCGGCGATGGCTGTCGCCCCACACCGCCATCGACGGCCGGGCGCTGCTGGTGGCCGGCGGGGCCGCGGGCATCGCGGCGGCGTTCAACGCGCCGCTGGCGGGCGTGGTGTTCGCCATCGAGGAGCTGTCGGGCCGGCTCGAGGCCCGTTCCAGCGGGCTGATCATCACGGCCATCGTGCTGGCGGGCCTGGTGGCCGTGTCGGCCTTCGGCAACGCCAGCTACTTCGGCGTGATCCGCGTGCAGCGGCTGGGCTGGGACGCGCTCGGGCCGGGCCTGCTGGTCACCCTGCTGAGCGGCGCGGCCGGCGGGCTGTTCGCGCGGCTGCTGATCGCCTCGCTGACCGGGGCGCCGGAGCGATTCAACCGCTGGCGGGCGCGCTTTCCGGTGCGGTTCGCGGCTGCCGGCGGGCTGGCGGTGGCGGTCATCGGGCTGGTGACGGGCGGCGTCACCTTCGGCGCGGGCTCCGAGGCGGTCAAGCAGATGCTGCAGGGCCACGACGAGCTGACGCCGCTCTACACCGTGCTGAAGTTCGTCGCCACCTGGCTCACGGCCTGGTGCGGCGTGCCGGGCGGCATCTTCGCGCCGTCGCTGTCGATAGGCGCGGGCATCGGCGACATGGTGTCCCGGCTGGCCACCGGCGAGCTGGGACCGGCGCTCATCGCCATGGGCATGGCCGGCTTCCTGGCCGCGGTGACGCAGGCGCCGCTCACCGCCTTCATCATCGTGATGGAAATGGTCGACGGCCATTCGATGGTGCTGAGCCTGATGGCCGCGGCCATGCTGGCCAGCCTGGTGTCGCGCATGATCAGCCGCCCGCTGTACGACACGCTGGCCGAGCACATGGTCGCCCGGGAGGTCGGCCGGACCGTTGGCGGCCCCCAGCCGGTGCACCCGCCTCCGCCGGAAAGCCCCGCGCCCAGCCCGCCAGAAGCCGGCCGCTCGCCATGAGATGCCCGCCGGACTATCATGTCCGGTTGCCCTCGGACGATCGCCCCCTTTGAATTCCAAAGCCACTGAACAAGCCGAACATCTTGCTGAACACGCCGAGCGCGAGGAACGCGAACGTGACGCCCAGCGCGAACGCGACACCTACCTCGGTGCCGTGCTCGCGCAGCAGCGCATCAGCATCCGCGGTGCGCGCACCCACAACCTGAAGAACGTCGACCTCGACATTCCGCGCAACAAGCTGGTGGTCATCACCGGGCTGTCGGGCTCGGGCAAGTCGAGCCTGGCGTTCGACACGCTGTATGCCGAAGGGCAGCGCCGCTACGTCGAGAGCCTGTCGGCCTATGCGCGGCAGTTCCTGCAGCTCATGGACAAGCCCGACGTCGACGTGATCGAGGGGCTGTCGCCCGCCATCAGCATCGAGCAGAAGGCCACCAGCCACAACCCGCGCTCCACCGTGGGCACGGTGACTGAAATCCACGACTACCTGCGCCTGCTGTACGCGCGCGCCGGCACCCCCTACTGCCCCGACCACCACCTGCCGCTGCAGGCGCAGACCGTCTCGCAGATGGTCGACGCCACGCTGGCCCTGCCCGGCGAGCCGCGCCTGATGATCCTGGCACCCGTGGCGCGCGAGAAGAAGGGCGAGTTCCTGGAGCTGTTCGCCGAGATGCAGGCCGCGGGCTACGTGCGTTTTCGCGTCGACGGCGAGACTTACGAATACAACGACCTGCCCAAGCTCAAGAAGACAGAGAAGCACGACATCGACGTGGTCATCGACCGCTTGCGCGCGCGCCCCGACATGCAGCAGCGCCTGGCAGAGAGCTTCGAGGCCGCGCTGCGCCTGGCAGAGGGCCGCGCCATCGCGCTGGAGCTGGGCGCAAGGCCTGAGGGCAGTGCCGATGGCGCTGCGGGCGTGGCCGACAAGGAGCACCTGTTCAACGCCAAGTTCTCCTGCCCCGTGTGCCACTACTCGCTGTCGGAGCTGGAGCCGCGCCTGTTCTCGTTCAACTCGCCCGTGGGTGCTTGCCCCAGCTGCGACGGCCTGGGCCACCGCGAGGTGTTCGACCCGGTGCGCGTGGTGGCGTTTCCGTCGCTGTCGATCGCCAGCGGCGCCATCAAGGGCTGGGACCGGCGCAACGGCTACTACTTCAGCATGATCGAGAGCGTGGCCAAGCACTACAAGTTCGACGTCGACGCACCCTTCGAGTCGCTGCCCGCCTCGGTGCAGCAAGTGGTGCTGAACGGATCGGCGGCCGAAGAGATCAAGTTCAACTACACCATGGAGTCGGGCAACTTCGTGGGCAAGAAGCTCACGAAGAAGCACCCCTTCGAGGGGATCATTCCGAACATGACGCGGCGTTACCGCGAGACCGATTCGGTGCTGGTGCGCGAAGACCTCGCGCGCTTTCGCAACCTGCAGCCCTGCCCCGACTGCGGCGGCTCGCGCCTGCGGCCCGAGGCGCGCAACGTGTTCCTGGTGGACGAATCGGGCCGGCCGGCGGACGGTGGTGAGGCTCCCCGCATGGCGATCTTCGAGCTCAGCCACCTCACCTTGCGCGATTCACTCGCCTGGTTCCAGAACCTCAAACTGCGCGGCTCCAAGGCCGACATCGCCGACAAGGTAGTGCGCGAGATCGGCCTGCGCCTGAAGTTTTTGAACGACGTGGGCCTGAACTACCTGAGCCTGGACCGCAGCGCCGAGACGCTCTCGGGCGGCGAGGCGCAGCGCATTCGGCTGGCCTCGCAGATCGGCTCGGGCCTCACGGGCGTGATGTACGTGCTCGACGAGCCCAGCATCGGCCTGCACCAGCGCGACAACGACCGGCTGATCGGCACGCTGAAGCATCTGCGCGACATCGGCAACAGCGTGATCGTGGTCGAGCACGACGAGGACATGATCCACGCCGCCGACCACGTCATCGACATGGGCCCCGGCGCGGGCGTGCACGGCGGCCGCGTGATGGCGCAGGGCACCTACGCCGAGGTGTCGGCCAACCCCGAATCGCTCACCGGCCAGTACCTGTCGGGCGTGCGCAAGATCGCGGTGCCCAAGCACCGCACCGCCTGGCTGCCGGTCGTGAAGAAGGCCGCGTTCAACGAAGGCAAGAAGGCCTCGCGCTTCGCGCCCAGCCCCGCGGCAGAACGGCGCGCCGCGCGCGAAGCGGCGCACCTGGCCTCGCAAAGCGACCTGCAGGAAATTCGCGTGGTCAACGCCACCGGCAACAACCTGAAGAACGTGAGCGTGGCGTTTCCGGTCGGCCTGCTGACCTGCGTGACGGGCGTGTCGGGTTCGGGCAAGTCGACCTTGGTAAACGACACGCTCTACACCGCCGTGGCCCGCACGCTGTACCGCGCGCACGAGGAGCCGGCCGCGCACGAGGCCATCGAGGGCATCGAGTACTTCGACAAGGTCATCAACGTCGACCAGAGCCCCATCGGGCGCACGCCGCGCAGCAACCCGGCCACCTACACCGGCCTGTTCACGCCCATCCGCGAGCTGATGGCCGAGACCAACACCGCGCGCGAGCGCGGCTACGGCCCGGGGCGCTTCAGCTTCAACGTGGCGGGCGGGCGCTGCGAGGCCTGCCAGGGCGACGGCGTGGTGAAGGTCGAGATGCACTTCTTGCCCGACGTGTACGTGCCCTGCGAGGTGTGCCACGGCCAGCGCTACAACCGCGAGACGCTCGAGGTGCTCTACAAGGGCCGCAACATCGCACAGATCCTCGAGATGACGGTGGAGACCGCGCACGAGTTCCTCAAGGCCGTGCCCACCATCGAGCGCAAGCTGCGCACGCTGCTGGACGTGGGCCTGAGCTACATCAAGCTGGGCCAGTCGGCCACCACGCTGTCGGGCGGCGAGGCGCAGCGCGTCAAGCTCGCGCTGGAGCTCAGCAAGCGCGACACCGGCCGCACCCTGTACATCCTGGACGAGCCGACCACCGGCCTGCACTTCGCCGACATCGAGCTGCTGCTGAAGGTGCTGCACCAGCTGCGCGACGCGGGCAACACCATCGTGGTGATCGAGCACAACCTGGACGTCATCAAGACGGCCGACTGGCTGATCGACATGGGCCCCGAAGGCGGCGCGGGCGGGGGCACGGTGGTGGGCGAAGGCACGCCGGAAGACATCGCGGCGAACGAGGCGAGCCACACGGGGCGGTACCTGAAGCGGCTGCTGTAGCTCAGGTCGTCGTCTGCACATGCAGCCGGCTGGTCTTGCAGCGGTGCAGCGCACGGTAGTGCTCCAGCGGCCTTCCGTTGGCACCGTAGGCGATCGACTCGATGCGCAGCAGCGGCTCGGGCACGGGCAGGTCGAGCAGCGCGCAGGTTGCCGCGTCGGGCAGCACCGCGTCAATCCAGCGTTCGGCACGCACCAGGCGCAGGCCGTACTGGCGGCGCAGCACGTCGTACAGCGAGCGGTCGTCCAGCCGCGTGCGGTGCAGCCCCGGCGCCAGGTCGGCGGGCACCACGGTTTCCACCAGCAGGCGCAGCTCGCCGTCCACGCTGCGCAGGCGCTTGAGCGCCACCACCTGCGTGTCGTCGGCAAGCTCCAGCGACGCGGCCTCCTGCGCGGTGGGCGCGCGCAGCTCCTGCGTGAGGATCTGCGTGCGCACCGAGCGGCCCTTGCGCTCCATCTCGTCGGAGAAGCCGAGCACGGTGGAGACGAAGTCCTCGTCGCGCTCGCGCGCCGACACGAAAGCGCCGCGGCCCTTGATCTTGTAGATGAGGTTGTTGCGAACCAGGTCGGCCAGGGCTTCGCGCACCACGATGCGCGAAATGCCGAACTGCTCGCCCAGCTCGGCCTCCGACGGCAGCTTGGCGCCGATGGGCAGCACGCCCTGCAGGATCTGCAGGCGAAGCGCATCGCGGAACTGGGCCCACAGGGGAGATTCGGAGCCGCGGTCGAGCACGGTCGAAGTATCGGTCGAAGAGTTCACGTGGAGGGCTGGCCTGCGGCCTGAGGTGTCGTCAATGATGCATCGAAAGCGGTGTGCGCCCGCGCCGCCACCGGCGAAAGGCCCACGCCGTGCCGATCGCGCAGCGCGGTGGCACAAGCCTGCAGCTCGTCATGGGCCTGCCGTGCGTCCCAGCCGAGCGCCTCGGCCGCGATGCCGGCCATCTCGGCCAGCACGGCGTCGGTGACGAGGCCGCGAATCGCCAGCAGCGTGCGGCGGATCACCAGGTCGTCCAGGTGCACCACGCCGGTTTCCAGGCACAGGTAAGAGAGTTCGGCGACCGAGTAATCGGGCGCGTGCTGCAGCGGCACGTCGCCCGAGGCCCCGAGGCGCTGCGCCAGCGGCAGCGCCTTCGAGCCGTAGCGGCCCAGCAGCGCCTGGGCCCTCGCGCGGCCCACGCCCGACGACGCCACCATGCGGTCGAGAAAGCGCGCCGTGGCGGCGGCATCGCCCGGCAGCTCCGCGCCGCCGCCGATGGGAATCAGCTCCGTGGACGCGGTGCGCGGGCGGCCCAGCTGCCGCAGCACTTCGTCGGTGGCTTCTTCGGCGAGTGCGCGGAAGGTCGTCCACTTGCCGCCGACCAGGCCCACGATGGGTATGTCGCGCGACGCGTTCGGCAGGTCGAGCACCACCGAATGGTCGCGCGAGATCTGCCCGGGCTTGCCGGCGTCGGAGCGCGCGAGCGGGCGCACGCCGACGTAGGTGTAGACCACATCGCCGCGCCCGAAAGCCAGGTTCGGGAACACCTCGGCCAGCACGTCGAGCAGGTAGTCGACCTCGGCCGGCTCGGTGCCGATCTGGTCGGGGTCGTCCACCGGGATGTCGGTGGAGCCCACCAGCACGCGGTCGAGAAACGGATAGACGATGCACACGCGGCCGTCCGCCGCCTCGAAGTACGCCATGCGGCCTTCGAGCGCGTCGCGCAGCGCCGGGTGGTCGAGCACCAGGTGCGAGCCCTTGGTGCCCATCACCCGTGATTTGGCACGCGAGCCCGCGCCACCCAGCACCGCGGTGCTGCGGTCCAGCCACGCGCCGCTGGCGTTCACCACCGTGTCGGCCGTCACGCGCACCAGCGCGCCGGTGATCTCGTCGCGCAGCGTGAGGATGTTGCCCGCGCAGCCCATCACGCGGCAGTGGTTGGCCGCGGCCGAGCGCGGCTGGTCGCGGCAGGCGTCGCCGATGAGTTCGAGCACCAGCCACTCGGGGTGGCTGATCCATGCATCGAAGAAGGTGGCAGTCCAGCGCACCGCCGCGCGAAACAGGTTGCGGTCGGCGGGCGGCACGCGGGCAATGCGATGGTTGGGCATCACGCGCTGGCGGCGGCCCAGCAGGTCGTACAGCCGCAGGCCCGCGGCCACGGCCAGCAGGCCGCGCGTGCGCTGCGGCGGCGTGCGGCCGAAGAACTTGAGCGCGCTGCTCATCAGCCCGCCGAAGAAGCTCGACAGCGGCACCACCGTCTTCAGCGGCTGCACCAGGTGCGGTGCGTTGCGCAGCAGCAGGTTGCGCTCGCGCGTGGCCTCGGCCACCAGCGAGAAGCTGCCGTTCTCCAGGTAGCGCAGGCCGCCGTGGATCATGCGCGACGGCGCGCTGCTGGCGCCCGCGCTGAAGTCGCCCTTGTCGACGATGAGGCAGTCGACGCGCTGCAGGCACAGGTCGCGAAACACGCCCACGCCGTTGATGCCCGCGCCGACGATCACGGTGGAGAAATGGCGATCGGCCAGCGCAGCCGGACGCACGAAGGGCAGTTGCCAGGCGCTCATTGCGCCGCTCCGGCCAGGTGGGAAAACACAGGAGGCATGGTGTCGATCAGTTCGTTGAAGCCGGCGTTGAAGTCGGCATGGGCGCGCGCCTGCGCGGCGTCGGGTTCGACCGTGTCGCAGGGCGCGAGCAAGGCGCTGCCGTGCGCGGCACGGTCGATGCCTTGCGACATGGCGGCGTAGAGCGCCGCGCCGCGCGCGCCGGTCTCGTCGTCGGCGCAGCGTTCGACCGGACGGCCGAGAAACGAGGCCAGCAGGCGCACGAGCCGCGTGTCGCTGGCGCCGCCGCCGAGCACGGTGGATGCGGACACCGGCAGGCCGCAGGCCGCAAGGCGCGCGATGTGGCGCGCATGCAGCGCGGCGACCGCATCGACCACCGCACGCGCCATGTCGCCGCGCGTGTGATGGCTCTTGAGGCCCACGAAGCCCGCCGTCACGCCGCCGCTGCCGCCGTTCACGAACGGCAGGAAGCGCAGGCCGCCGGCGCCCAGCGGCACCGACATCGCCAGGTCGACCACCGCGCGCGCATCGGGCAGGCCCAGCACGCCGGCCAGCCATGCGATGTTGGCCATCGAGGACGGGCTGTTCTCCATGTACAGGCGCTTGTCGGCGCGGCCGAAGTTCACGACCGCCGCGACATCGGGCTTGGGCTCGATCATCGGTCCAATCACCGCGTTGACGCACCACGTGCCGAACACCGACACCGCACGCCCCCTTCCCTCGGCGCAGATGGCCGTCATCGACGCCAGCAGGTCGATGGCGCCCATCGCCACCGGAATGCCCGCCGGCAGGCCGCACAGCGCGGCTTCGGCAGTCCGCAGCGTGCCGATGACCTCGCCGCTGGTCACCAGCGGGCCGAAGGCGCGCGGCCCGAGGTCGGCGATGCCGGATGCGTCGAAGGCCGCCTGCGACCAGCCGCCCGTGGCAATGGCCACCAGCCCCGCGGTGCTCGCGTCGCTCGCGTCGGTGGCGATCTCGCCGGTCAGCAGAAAGCCGAGGTAGTCCTTGGCGAACAGCAGCCGGCGCACCGCGCCGCGCTGCACGGCGTCGGTGCCCAGCAGCTCCGCAGCGATCACGGTGGGCTGCCCCGGCCACGGCTGGCAGCCGACGTCCGCGAAGAGCGCCTTGCCGTGGCTTGCTGCCAGGGAGCGCGCACGCGCGTCGGCGCGCTGGTCGGTCGAGGCGACCGCCCTGCCGCCCACGAGTTCGTTCTTCGCGTCGAGCGCGTAGAGCCCCGCGCCGTGGCCCGTGCAGCCGATGGCGCGGACCTCGGCCACGCGGGCACCGAGCTGGTGGGCGACGTCGCGCAGCACGTGGGTCAGGGCCGCGCGGATGGCCGTGGCGGCCACCTCGCATCCCCCGCCGGGCAGCCGGTCGTGCGGCAGTTGCATTCGGGACAGGGCGACGGCCCGGCCGCTCCCGGCTTCGAGGGCCAGGGCTTTCAGGCTGCTCGACCCCATGTCGATGCCGATCAGTATGTTGGGCTTCATGTCATAACAGCTTCGGCGGAATAAAAGCGGCTTGCCAGTAGCGTTTCCCCTAGTTATCGCTTCAAACGGGCAGCGTTTACATTCTACCTGTCATAACAACTGTCGTGACAAAGAGGATCAAGGCGCTGCCCCGAAAGGGCAGCGCCGCAAGTTGAGCCACCCAACGCGAGGAGACAAAAAATGAGGCGAAATTTCCTGAAGTCCGCAGCCGCAGCCGCCGCCGGCATCGGCCTGGCGGGCGCGAGCGCATTCGCGCAGCAGCAAGCCGCCGCCCCTGCGGCAGGCGCAGCAGCAGGTGCGGGCCTGCGCGGCAACGCCAGCGACGTCTACGTGATGAACGTGATGGTGTCGGGCGTGGAGTACTGGTTTCCGGTCTACGAAATGATGAAGCAGCTCGGCCGCACGCTGGGCGTTCGCACCCGCTACACCGGCACGCCGGAGTACGACGTGAACAAGCAGCTCGCGTCCTTCGAGCAGGAGCTGGCGCGCAAGCCCGCGGGCATCCTGCTGCACCCGATGAACCCCGACCCGTTCATCGAGCCCATCAACCGCGCCGCGGCGATGGGCATTCCGGTGGTCACCTTCGCGGCCGATTCGCCCAACTCCAAGCGCACCTCGTTCATCACGTCGGACAACGACCGTGAAGGCACGCAGGCGGCCGACGCCATTGCCGCGTCGATGGGCGGCAAAGGCGAATACGCCGTGCTCGAGAACCCCGGCCAGGACAACCACGACCGCCGCATCGCCGCCTTCGTGAACCGCATGAAGACCAAGCATCCGGGCATGAAGCTGGTCGGCCGCGCCGCCAGCAACCAGGACCCGAACAAGGCCTACCAGGCGGTGCTGAGCCTGGCGCAGGCCAACCCGAACCTGGGCGCGCTGTTCATGCCCGAGGCCAACTCGGCACTCGGCGCGGCGCAGGCCAAGGTCGAGAGCAAGAAGAACATCAAGGTGATGTGCTGCGACGTGAACGCCAAGATCCTGGACATGATCAAGTCGGGCGACGTGTTCGGCTCCATCAACCCGAACCAGGGCATGCAGGGCTACATGGGCATGATGATGCTGTTCCTGGCGAAGAACCCGGGCCTCATCGACCCGATGAACGACGCCAAGCGCAACGGCACCAACCCGATGGCCGTGCCCTTCCTGGACAACGGCCTGGCCGTGGTGAGCAAGGCCAACGCCGACGACTTCTACTGGGACAAGTACCTCGCGCGCCGTGGCACCAAGGGAATCGGCGAGTGAGCTCCCTGCTCGAACTGCGTGGCATCAGCAAGCGCTTCGGCGCTTCGCGCGCGCTCACGGGCGTGGACTTCTCGCTGCAGCGCGGAGAGATCCACGCGCTGTGCGGCGAGAACGGCGCGGGCAAGTCCACGCTGATGAACATCATCGACGGCATCCACCGGCCCGACGAGGGAGAGATCTCGCTCGACGGGCAACAGGTGGTCATCGACGGCCCGGCGCATGCCATGCGCCTGGGCATCGGCCTGGTGCACCAGGAGATCGCGCTGTGCGCCGACGCCACCGTGGCCGAGAACATCTTCATGCCCGAGATCAACGCCGGCAAGCACGCGTGGATGAACTACGCCGACCTGAACGCACGCGCCGCCCAGGTGCTGCAGCGGCTGGGCCAGGACGTGGACCCCGCCTGCCTGGTGAAGGACCTGAGCATCTCCACGCAGCAGCTCATCGAGATCGCCAAGGCGCTCACGCTCGACTGCAAGGTGCTCATCCTCGACGAGCCGACCGCCGCGCTCACCGACAACGAATCGGCCGCGCTCTTCAAGGTGCTGCACGACCTGAAGAGCCAGGGCATCGGCATCGTCTACATCAGCCACCGCATGGCCGAGATCTTTGCGCACTGCTCGCGCGTGACGGTGCTGCGCGACGGGCGCAACGTGCACAGCGGGCCGCTCGCCGAACTGAACGCCGACGGCCTGGTGCGCCGCATGGTCGGGCGCGACCTGGGCAACTACTACCCGCCGAAGCAACATGACGCCACGCACGGCGAGCCGGTGCTCGAGGTGCGCGACATCGCCGACGGCGAGCGCGTGCACGGCATCTCGTTCACCTTGAAGCGCGGCGAAATTCTCGGCATCGCGGGCCTCATGGGCGCGGGCCGCAGCGAACTCGCCGAAACCGTGTGCGGCCTGCGCACGGCCACGCGCGGCACGGTGCGCCTGCGCGGCAAGGCATTGACGATCCGCAAGTACAGCGACGCGCTGCGCGAGGGCATCGCCTATCTCAGCGAAGACCGCAAGGCGGCGGGCGTGTACCTCGACCTGCCCATTGCGCAGAACATCGCCTCGATGGCGCTCCGGCGCGTGAGCTCGCGCTTCGGCCTGCTGCAGCGCTCGGCCGAGCACAAGCTGGCGGTGGAGCTGGGCGCCAAGCTCAAGCTCAAGAGCGACGGCGTGGACATCGACGTGGCCAGCCTGTCGGGCGGCAACCAGCAGAAGGTGGCCATCGCCAAGCTGCTGGCCACGCACCCCTCGGTGCTGCTGATGGACGAGCCCACGCGCGGCGTGGACGTGGGCGCCAAGTCGGAAATCCATCACATCCTGCGCGAGCTGGCGAACCAGGGCGTGGGCGTGGTGGTGATCTCGTCGGAGCTGCCCGAGATCATCGGGCTGTGCGACCGCGCGCTGGTGATCCGCGACGGCCGGCTGGCCGGCGAAGTGCAAGACAACGACATGACGGAAGAGGCGCTGCTGCGGCTGGCCTCCGGACTTTGCGAACAGGAAACAGCATGAACTACCCGGCACAACTCGACGCGGGGGCGCCCGCGGGCCTGACGCCACGACAGCAAGGCGGCGGCCCCCTCAAACCCAACAACGCCGCCAGCAAGCTCACCAGCATGCGCGAGATGGGCCTGCTGCTCATCATCGCGGTGCTGTGCGTGGCCATGAGCTTCGCGTCGCCCTACTTCCTGACCTGGGACAACGTGCGCGCGATGCTGCTGTCGTTCTCCATCGAGGGCATCGTGGTGGTGGGCATGACCATTCTGCTGATCGTCGGGGGCATCGACCTGTCGGTGGGCTCGGTGGTGTGCTTCGCGATGGTGGTGACGGGCAAGCTCTTTCTGCTGGGGTTCGACCCGTGGACGGCGGGGCTCGTCGCCATTGCGGCCAGCGCGGGCATCGGCGCGATGATCGGCGGCTGCGTCACGCGCATCGGGCTGAACCACTTCATTGCGTCGCTGGCGTTCATGGTGATCGTGCGCGGGCTGTGCCTGGCGCTCACGCAGGGCACGCCGCAGTCGCTGTTCTCGCTGCCGGCGGAGTTCAAGTTCATCGGCCAGGGCACGCTGTTCGGCATTCCGGCCGTGATCCTGATCTTCCTGGCGATCGTGGTGGTGAGCGACTTCGTGCTGCGCCGCGCCTCGCTGTTGCGCCGCGTGTTCTACACCGGCAGCAACGAGAAGGCCGCGCTGTACTCGGGCATTCGCGTGGGCCACGTGAAGTTCTGGGTCACGGTGCTGTGCTCGGCCTCGGCGGGCCTGGCCGGCGTGATCTACACGGCGCGCTTCGGCGCCGCCACGCCCACCTTCGGCGTGGGCATGGAACTGAACGTGATTGCCGCCGCCGTCATCGGCGGGGCCAGCCTGAAGGGCGGCTCGGGCACGGTGCTGGGCGCGGTGCTGGGGCTGGCGCTGCTGTCGGTGGTGACCAGCTCGCTCATCCTGCTGGACGTGTCGCCTTACTGGCAGGACGTGATCAAGGGCCTGATCCTGCTCGCGGCCGTGACCATCGACCACATCCTGAACACGAGAAAGACCAAGCGATGAACAACGCAGCAATGAAGAAGACCACCCTGGGGCCCTCGGGCATCGAATGCGCGGCCATCGGCCTGGGCACCTGGGCCATGGGCGGCTGGATGTGGGGCGGCGGGGACAACGCGGCCGCCGTGCTGGCCATACAAGCCTCGCTGGACGCGGGCGTGACGCTGATCGACACCGCGCCGGCCTACGGGCTCGGTCGCTCGGAAAGCATCGTCGGCACCGCCTTGAAAGGCCGCCGCCAGCAGGCCGTGATCGCCACCAAGTGCGGGCTGGTATGGCACACGCAGAAGGGAACGCACTTCTTCGAGGAAGACGGCCACCCGGTGTACCGCTACCTGGGGCGCGAATCGGTCTTTCACGAATGCGAAGAGAGCTTGAAGCGCCTGCAGACCGACTACATCGACCTGTACATCACGCACTGGCAGGACAGCACCACGCCCGTGGCCGAGACCATGGACGCGCTGCTCGACCTCAAGAAGCAGGGAAAGATCCGCGCCATCGGCGTGAGCAACGTGAGCCCCGAAACACTCGCCGAGTACCTGCGCTGCGGCCCGGTCGATGCGGCGCAGGAACGCTACAGCCTGATCGACCGCGAGATCGAGCAGACGCTGGTGCCGCTGTGCACCGAGCACGGCGTGGCGGTGCTGGGCTACTCGTCGCTGGCACTCGGCCTGCTCGCCGGCCCCATCGACCCCGCACGCCAGTTCACCGGCGACGACCAGCGCGCCACCAACCCGCGCTTCAGCGCGGAGAACCGCGCCAAGCTCAAGGCCTTCTTCGACGAGCTGGAGCCGCTGCGCAAGCACCTCGAATGCTCGTTCGGCCAACTGATGATCGCGTGGACGCTGGCGCGCGGCAGCGTGCAGGTGGCGCTGTGCGGCGCGCGCGTGAGCAAGCAGGCCACGGAGAACGCGGCCGCCGGCTCGCTCGTCTTGCGCGACGACGCGCTGCAGCTCATCGATGCGGCGGCGGGCAGGTACCTGCACACGCTGGCCTGATCTTCTTCACACCCCCACACAAGGACCTCTTCGTATGTCGAAGGACAAGACCGCACGCCTGAACCGGCTGCTGACCCACGGGCGCTGCCTGGACATCGCGCTCGACCATGGCGTGTGCAACGAGCCCTCTTTCCTGAGCGGCCTGGAAGACATGTCCGCCGTCGTCGACAAGCTGGTGGCCGCGCGCCCCGACGCGCTGCAGCTCAACCACGGCCAGGCCGACCTGCTGCAGGACCGCCCGGGCCGCGACAAGCCCGCGCTGGTGCAGCGCATCGACATGGGCAACCCCTACAACGCCACCGCGCACCGCGTGATGTGGGCGCTGCTGCAGAACGAGCACGACCCGGTGCTTCCCGCGGTGCAGCGCGACGCGGCCTGCGTGGTGGTGAACCTGTTCATGCTGCCGAACGAGCCCGACCTGTTCCGCCAGTGCGTGCAGAACATTGCGCGCGTGCGCGCGGACTGCGACCGCTACGGCATGCCGCTGATGATCGAGCCGCTGGTGATGCGCCCGCACAGCGAGCAAGGCGGCTACATGGTCGACGGCGACGCCGGGAAGATCGTCACGCTCGTGCGCCTGGCGCGCGAGATGGGCGCCGACATCGTCAAGGCCGACCCCACCACCGACCCCGCCGAGTTCCACCGCGTGGTGCAGGCCGCGCGCTGCCCCGTGCTCGTGCGCGGCGGCGGTCGCGAAGACCTGCAGCAGGTGTTCGCACGCTCGCGCGTGCTGCTCGACCAGGGCGCGGTCGGCATGGTGTACGGACGCAACGTGTACCAGCATGCCAACCCGTCGGCGGTGGTGGACGCACTGATGGCCATGATCCACCGCGGCGCCAGCGCCAAGGAAGCATGGGACATCTACGAATCGGGCGGCGCGCAGAAAAAAAGCAATGTGAACTGACGACGCGGCGCCGTCGACAACGAGGAGAGGGAGAGGCTGTACGGCCGGCGACGCACTTGTCGCCGGCCGGGTGCGCCCCTGCGCGCGCACTTTCGCGAGTGACCCAACAACCTGGAGGCGACGATGAAAATCCGGTATTACTTGATGGCGTTCCTGCTGCCATTCGTCACGCTGCTGACGCATGCGGCAATCACCGGGGTCGGTCCGATGACGACCCTCAACACCATGGCGGCGGCGCTGGCCCAGGCCGTGGCCGACCCGCTCCCGCTGCAGGGGCCGGGTCTGGGCAACCTGACGTACACCTCGGGCGAGCTATTCAAGCCGGTGTCGATGATCACCAGCCCCGCGCACCCGCTCGACCCGGCGCACAGCGCCGCCTACGAGTCGCGCGAAGTGCCGGCCACGTACCCGGGCCGCAAGGACTACGGCATGAACGCGGGCATCATGATCAACGGCTACTTCCTCACCTCGTTCGCGCCGGACAGCGGCCTGGGCCCGGGCGGCTTTTTGCTGTACGACGTGTCGAACCCGCGCCAGATCCAGCTCGTCAAGAAGATCTACGAGCCCGATGACGCTACAGGTGGCCGCACCAAGGAGTTCCGCGAAACGCACTCCTTCGGCACCGCGAAGATCGGCGGCAAGACCTACGTGGTGCTGCCCAGCATCAACGGCGTCGAGTTCTGGGACTTCACCGACATCAACGACATCAAGCAGGTGAAGAAGCTGGCGCTGCCCGGCGTCAACGGCGGTGACTACGAGGACGTGGCCTGGCAGCTCTGGTGGCAGGCGCCCTACCTGTACGTGGCCTCGGCGGGCCGGGGCATCTTCATCGTCGACGCCAGGGACCCCGCGAACGCCGTGGTCGCAAGCCGCGGCGCCGGCAAGCCCAACCCGGTTCCCACCGGCGAGCTCGGCGGCTTTCGCATCGGCCCGATCTTCACGATGGGCAACCACATGGTGCTGACCGCGATGGAAAGCAACGGCGGTTTCGCGAGCCTGGACATCTCCGATCCGCTCAACCCCAAGGTGCTCGATGCCATCGTGGGCACCACGCCGTTCTACTACGCGACCTGCTTCGACGGCCGGAACCTGCACACCTCCGCGCGCAACAGCGGCGCGAAGATGTACAGCTACGACCTGAGCGACCGCTCGCGCTTCGTGGCAGAAGACAACCGGCTGGTCATCGACGAACAGCTTTATTGCGCCACGCAGGACAACTACGTCATTCAAGGCGCGCAGACGCGCATCCACAAGGTCGACGTGAGCAATCCGCTCAACCATGTGGAGGTGGGCCGCGGCAGCATCCTGCGCGAGGACGACCCGAACTTCACGCATTCGGACAACGGCCAGGTCGCGATGTTCGGCAACCTCGTCTTCGTGGGCAACGACCACGGCTCGGGCAGCGGCTTCGTCGTGCACCAGGTCGACCCCGACACCACCCGGCCCGAAGTGAAACAGGTCTCGCCCGCCAGCGGCGCGAAGCAGCAGGCACTGACCTCGCGCGTCGGCCTGGGCATGACCGACAACATCCGGCCCGAGAGCGTGAACGCCAACACCTTCATCGTGCGGCCGGTGGGCGGCAACACGCTGGAGGGCACCTACAGCGTGCAGCTGGGCATCGTCAACTTCCACCCCGAACAGCCGCTGCAACCGGGCACCAGCTACGAGGTGTTCCTGCCGGCCAACGGCATGAAGGACTATGCGGGCAACGCCATCGGCGCGGACTACAGGTCGGTGTTCCACACCGGCAACGCGACCGACATCAGCCTGATGCACCACTGGACGCTGGCGGGCAACCTCTCGGACCCGATCGGCGCCAACAACGGCACGCCGGTCTCGGGTGACGCCTTCGAGAGCATCGGCCTGAACTTCGCCAACCGCACCGCGGGCGTGCCGCTGAAGAACGACACGGTGGCCACCGTGCTGGGCGGCACCGCCTCGCTGAGCTTCTACATGAAGACCACGCAGGCCGGCGCAGCGAATTCGTGGACCGCGCCCGGCCTGTTCGGGCGCGACCAGGTCAGCGGCACGGACGACGTGTTCTGGGGCTGGCTGGACACCGGCGGGCGCATCAAGCTGTCGGTCGGCAACGAAGCGGGCGCCACCTCGGCCGCGGCGGTGAACGACGGCGCCTGGCACCACGTGGTGCTGACGCGCGACGCGGCCTCGGGCGCGCAGGCCGTCTACGTCGACGGCGCGAAGACCTCGTCCGCAGGCCTCACCGGCAACAAGGGCCTGGCGAACAAGTTCCAGGTGCTGGGCCAGATCCAGGGCAACACCGCGCTCTTCAAGGGCACGCTGGCCGAGGTGCGCGTGTACGGGCGCGTGCTGAACGACGCCGAGGTCGCCACGCTGCGCGGCCAGGCCATCATCGGCGACCCCGGCATCGGCGGCGGGCCGAAGGTGGTCAACGGGCAACTGGTGTTCGCGCCCGCCACGCTGGGCGCCGGCGGAGCGCAGTACCGCTGGAACTTCGGCAACGGCACGCAGACGGCCTTCGCGAGCCAGCCGGGCTACACCTACACCTACACGAGCCCCGGCCACTACACGGTGACGCTGACGGTGCGCGACACGGCGGGCCGCGAGAGCTACTACACGTACAACGTGACGGTGATCGCACCGGTCACCGCGCGCGCGCCCACGCACACCACCAACATCGCGGGCGACGCCAACTCGGTGTACTCGGTGAACCCCGACAGCGGCACGGTCGCCGCCATCGACGCGCAGACCCTGGCCAAGCGCTGGGAGACGCGCGTGGGCGACGAGCCGAAGACGCTGGCCGTGGGCCCCGACGGCCGCATCTGGGTGTCGGTGCACGGCGAAGACAAGCTGGTGGCGCTGAACGCGGCCGACGGCGTTGTGTCGGCCAGCGTGTCGCTGGGCTACGGCAGCGGGCCGTACGGCGTGGTCTTCACGCCCGACGGCACCAAGGGCCTGCTCACGCTGGAGAGCAAGTCGGCGCTGATGAGCTTCGACCCGGCCAACGGCAACGCCACCGGCACCGTGCCGCTGCAGGGCGAGGTGCGCGGCATCGCGGTGAGCGCCGATTCGCAGGTGGCCTACGTGACGCGCTTCAAGTCGAAGCTCACCGGCGGCCAGCTGCACAAGGTGAACCTGCAGAGCCTGAGCGCGATGGGCACCATCGCACTGCCGGTGGACACCACCACAGTGGACACCGAGAGCCGCGCGCGCGGCGTGGCCAACTACCTGAGCCAGGTGGTCATCTCGCCCGACGGCACGCGCGCCGTGCTGCCTTCGAAGAAGGACAACATCGTGCGCGGCAAGTTCCGCGACGGCACGAACCTCATGCACGACCAGACGGTGCGCTCCATCCTGTCGCAGGTCGACCTGCAGCAGGCGGCGGAAAAGTTCGACGAGCAGATCGACTTCGACGACCGCGCGCCCGCGCGCGCCGCGCTGTTCTCGCCAGCCGGCGACTATCTGTTCGTGGCGCAGATGGAGGGCAACCGCGTGGCCATCGTCGACAGCTACACACGTTCGGTGCGCGGCGAGATCAACGCCAGCAGCGCGCCGCACGGGCTGTACCTGGACGCTGTGCGCAAGCGGCTGTTCGTCAACAACTTCCTCGCGCGCTCGGTCACGGTGCACGACGTGGCGACGGTGCTGACGTCCGAAAGCAATGCCCCGACCTTCCTGCAGACGGTGCAGACGGTGGCGACGGAACCGATGGCGGCGGCGGCCTTGCGCGGCAAGCAGGTGTTCTACAACGCCTCCGACCGGCGCATGAGCAAGGACAACTACATCTCCTGCGCGAGCTGCCACGCGGACGGCGGCGACGACGGCATGGTGTGGGACTTCACCCAGCGCGGAGAGGGCCTGCGCCGCACCATCAGCCTGCAGGGCAAGCGCGGCACCAGCCACGGCAAGCTGCACTGGACGGCCAACTTCGACGAGGTGCAGGACTTCGAGCACGACATCCGCAACGAGTTCGGCGGCACCGGCTTCCTGAGCAACGCCGACTTCACGGCCACGTCCGACCCGCTGGGCGCTCCCAAGGCCGGCAAGAACGCGCAGCTGGACGACCTGGCGGCCTACCTGGGCTCGCTGAACAAGTACCTGCGCAGCCCCGCGCGCCTGTCGGACGGCAACCTCAGCGTGGAAGCGGTGCGCGGCCAGACCGTGTTCAACACCGCGCAGTGCGCCACCTGCCACACCGGCGGCACCTTGCGCGACGGGTTGCGGCACGACGTGGGCACCGTGCAGCTCTCGTCGGGCAAGGGCATCAACCAGCCGCTGGCGGGCGTGGGCTTCGACACGCCGACGCTGTCGGGCACGTGGAACGCGGCCTCGTACTTCCACAACGGGCAGGCGGCCACGCTGCAGGACGTGCTGGCCGGCGGGCACGGCAATGCGGCCAGCCTGCCGCCTTCGGACGTGGTGGCGCTGCGCGAATACGTGCGCTCGCTGGACACGGCCCCGCCGTTCGTGGCGCGGCTGCGTTCGGAGCTGAGCGGCATGTGCGTGAACATCAAGGCCGGCGCGGCGGCGAGCGGCACCACCGCGGTGCAATGGCCTTGCGGCAACGCGAGCCACGAGAAGTTCACGGTGACACCGCTCGTCGGCGGCTACGTGCAGTTCGTGGCGGAGCACAGCGGGCTGTGCCTGGCGCAGAACGGCACGGCCACCACCAACGCACCCGTGGTGCAGGTGGCCTGCTCGGCGGGCAACACGGCGCAGTGGAGCGTGGTCGGCGGCGCGTTGAAGAACCGGGCCTCGGGTTCGTGCCTGGACGTGCCGAACAGCTCGACCACGCAGGACACGGCGCTGATCACCTGGACCTGCAACGGCGGCAACAACCAGAACTGGGCGCAAATGCCATGAGCTGAACAACGCTCTTTTCGAAAGCCGCCTGCAAAGCCGCTCGGTCAGCCGGGCGGCTTTTTTTTCGTTCGCGCCGCGCCCTGCGCATGACCTCTCACGTCATGGACCGCAAGCACCCGCTCTGGAAAAGTACCTCCATCGATTCACCAACCCCCAGGAGAAAACACCATGACCGGCTTCAACATCCTTCCCCTCGCCGTCGCCTTGCTGATCGGCGTGGCGGCGCTCGGCTCGTGCCTGGGCATCGGGCTGGTCGGCCAGAAGTTCCTGGAGAGCACCGCGCGCCAGCCCGAGCTGGTCGACACGCTGCAGACCAAGTTCTTCCTGGTGGCGGGCGTGACCGACGGCGCCTTCATCATCGCGACCGGCATCGGCCTGTGGTTCGCCACCGCCAACCCCTTCGGCTGACCTGCTGCGGCGCACGGCGAGGTCCGGCAAGGCCCCGCAAAACAGGGCTCGCGCACCAGGAAGTGACATGAACCACTGGCACCATTCGTGCTAGCACCGTTGACACCGAATTGTTTATGGTTAAAGTATTTAGCTATCAACGGTTCGATGTTGACGGTGCCGCGGGGAGCGGTGCCGGTGCGTCGTTTCACCCCTTCCTCGCCGGAGAATCCATGAGCCATCTGTCCCCGAAGTCGCCCGCGCTGCCGCGCACCCTGCTCTCGCTGCTGCTGTGCGGCGCGGCCCTCGGCACGTCGATGTCGGCCCTGGCCGCGCCGGTCAAGGTGGGCTTGGCCCTCGATATTTCAGGGCCATTCGCGGCGCTGGGCGCCGAGGCGCGCGACGGCTTCGCGCTCGGCATCAAGCAGCTGGGCGGCAAGCTCGGCGGGCAGGACGTGGAGTTCGTGCAGGCCGACATGGCCGGCAGCCCCGACCAGGCCAAGCAACTGGTCGACCGCATGGTCCAGCGCGACAAGATCGATATCTTCAGCGGCCCCATCGGCTCCAACGTGGCGCTGGCCGTGGGGCCCACGCTCTTCAATGCCAAGGTGCCGTACCTGTCGGCCAACGCCGGCCCCAGCCAGTTCGCGGGCGCGCAGTGCAATGCCTTCTTCTTCGGCACCGCCTACCAGAACGACCAGTTCCACGAGGCCGCCGGCAAGTTCGCACAGGACCGCGGCTTCAAGAAGACCGTGCTCATCGCCCCCAACTACCCCGCCGGCAAGGACGCGCTGGGCGGCTTCAAGCGCCAGTTCAAGGGCCAGGTGGCCGACGAGCTCTACACCAAGCTCGGCCAGATCGACTACGCCGCCGAACTCGCGCAGCTGCGCGCGGCCAAGCCCGACTCGATCTACTTCTTCCTGCCCGGCGCGATGGGCATCAACTTCATCAAGCAGTTCGTGGGCGCGGGCCTGTCGAAGGACATCACGCTGGTGACCAGCGGCTTCTCGGCCGACGAGGACGTGATCGGTGCCGTGGGCGACCCGATGCTCGGCCTGTTCAACACCTCGCACTGGGCGCACGACCTGGACAACGCGGCCAACAAGCAGTTCGTGGCCGCCTTCCGCAAGGAATACAACGGCCGCTACCCGTCGGTGTACGCGGCGCAGGCCTACGACGCGATCCTGGCGATGGACGCGGCCGTGAAGCAATCGGGCGGCAACGCGCAGAACCGCGAAGCCGTGGTGGCGGCGTTGAAGAAGGCCAACTACGCCTCGACGCGCGGCAGCTTCAAGTACGCGAACAACCATTTCCCGATCGAGAACTTCTACCTGCGCGTGGTCGGCAAAGACGCACAGGGCAAGGTCACGAACAAGCTGATCAACACCGTGCTCACGAACTACGGCGACTCGTACGCCGACAAGTGCCCGCTGAAATAGGCTCGCCCCCAGGCTTCGCGCACTTCGTGTCGCTACTCCTTCCCCCTACCGGGGGCAACACCCGAGGCCCGGCAAAGCCGGTTCCTCGGTGTTCCTTGAATGAAAACGCGGGCAAACCTTTTGGTTCTTCTATGAGTGGAATTCTTGTTCTCGAGCAGCTGCTCAACGGCCTCGGCTACGGCCTGATGCTGTTCCTGCTGGCGGCCGGGCTCACGCTGGTGTTCGGCATCATGGACGTGCTGAACCTCGCGCACGGCTCGCTGTTCATGGCGGGCGCCTACGTGGCGGCCGAGGCGCACACGCGCACCGGGTCGTTCACCGCGGCCATCGTCATCGCGGTGGCGGTCACGGTGGTGGTGGCGCTGCTGCTCGAAGTGCTGCTGATGCGCCGGCTCTACACGCGCGACCACCTCGCGCAGGTGCTCGCCACCTTCGGCGTGATTTTGGTGGCCGACGACATCGTGAAGATGGTGTGGGGCCCCTCGCCGGTGATGGCGCCGACGCCCGCCGCGCTCTCCGGCCCCATCGAGCTCATGGACGGCCTGCCCTACCCCTCGTACCGCCTGGTCATCCTCGGGGGCGGGCTGCTGGTGGCGTTGGCGCTCTACCTTCTGGTCAACCACACGCGCATCGGCATGCGGGTGCGCGCGGGCGCGTCCGACCGGCCGATGGCCGAGCTGATGGGCGTGCGCGTGGGCCGCATCTTCAACGGCGTGTTCCTGCTGGGCGCGGCGCTGGCCGCGCTGGCCGGTGCGCTGATGGGCCCGATCGTCGCGGTGCAGGTCGGCATGGGCGAGGCCATCCTGATTCCGGCGCTGGTGGTGCTGGTGATCGGCGGCATCGGTTCGGTGCGCGGCGCCTTCGTGGCCGCACTGCTGGTGGGCCTGGTCGACACCGTGGGGCGCGCCTTCGTGCCGATGCTGTTGCGCGCCACGCTGCCGCCGGCCACCGCGGCCGACCTGGGCCCGCTGTTCGCCGAAGTCGCGATGTACGCGCTGATGGTGATTGTTCTGATCTTCCGGCCCTCGGGCCTGTTCTCGGCGCGCGCATGAAGTCTTCCCTCTCATCCCCACGCTACGTCGCAGTCGGCGTCGTCTTCTTGCTGCTGGCGGCGTTTCCGCTGGTGGCGCCGCTCTTCGGGCTCGAGTTCTACATCGGCTTCGTGCGGCGCGTGCTCATCGTGGCGCTGGCTGCCGCGAGCCTCAACTTCATTCTCGGATTCGGCGGCATGGTGGCGCTGGGGCACGCGGGCTTCATCGGCGTGGGCGCGTACACGGTGGTGGCGCTCAGCGACGCGGGCGTGCTGTCGGGCTGGGTCCTGTGGCCGGCCGCCGCGCTGGTCGCGGGGCTGGTGGCCGCGCTGATCGGCACGGTGGCGCTGCGCACGCGCGGCGTGTACTTCATCATGACCACGCTGGCCTTCGCGCAGATGCTTTACTTCGTGGTGGTGTCGTTGCGCCGCTATGGCGGCGACGACGGCTACACGCTCATGAGCCGGCCCGTGCTGCTGCCGGGGCTGGACCTGGGCAACGAGTCGAATTTCTACTGGGTGGTGCTGGTGATCGTGGTGCTGGCGCTCTGGTGGCTGCACCGCGCCACGCAGTCGCGCTTCGGCCACGCGATCATGGGCATCCGCGACAACGAGACGCGCATGCGCGCGCTGGGCTATCCGGTGTTTCGCCTGCAGCTGGTGGCCTTTGCCATCGCGGGCGCCATCGCGGGCCTGGCCGGCGCGCTGCTCGCGGGCGGCAACGGCTTCGTGAGCCCGGCGACGATGCACTGGACGCAGTCGGCCACGCTGCTGGTGATGGTGGTCATCGGCGGGCTGGGGCGCAGCTGGGGCGGGCCGGTGGGCGCCGTCGTGTGGCTGGTGCTCGAAGAATTCCTGAAGCAGCAGACCGAGCATTGGCACATGCCGCTGGGCTTGCTGCTGATCGCTGTCGCGCTGTGGGCGCCCAAGGGACTCGCTGCCTTGTACAAGCGCCGCGTGCCCGTCGCCCCAGCCCTCTCCCCAGAGGCGCGAGGGAGCAAGTCATGAGCCTTTTCAGAATCGAAGGGTTGGTCAAGCGCTTCGGCGGCCTGCTGGCGACCGACCATGTGAACCTCACGGTGGAGCGCGGCGAGGTGCATGCGCTCATCGGGCCGAACGGCGCGGGCAAGACCACGCTGGTGAACCTGATCACCGGGCTGCTGAAGGCCGACGCCGGCCGCCTGCTGCTCGACGAGCGGGACATCACCGCGCTGAAAGACCACCAGCGCGTGGCCGCGGGCATGTCGCGCTGCTTCCAGGTGACGCGTGTGTTCCCCAAGGAAACCGTGCACGACAACCTGATGCTCGCGACGCAGGCCCACGCGGGCAGCAGCCTGCGCTTCATGGCGCCGCGCGCCAAGGAGCACGACCTTGTCGACCGCGCGGTGGCGTTGGCCGACCGCGTGGGGCTGGCCAGTGAACGCGAGCGCATCGCGGGCACCTTGCCGCACGGCGCGCAGCGCGCCCTGGACGTGGCGCTGGCGCTGGCGGCCGAACCCAAGCTGCTGCTGCTCGACGAACCGATGGCCGGCATGGGGCCGGACGAATCGGCGCGCATGGTGGAGTTGATCGAGTCGCTGCGCGCGTCGATGGCCATTTTGCTGATCGAGCACGACATGGACGCGGTGTTCCGCCTGGCCGACCGCCTTACGGTGCTGGTGCAGGGGCGCGTGCTGATGAGCGGCACGGCGGACGAGGTGCGCGGACACCCGGATGTGCAGGCCGTCTATCTCGGCACCGAAGCGGAAGGTCATTCATGAGCGCGGCATCCACATTGCTGGAAGCGAAATCCATCGAGGCCGGCTACGGCGCCAGCCAGGTGCTGTTCGGCATCGACATCGACATCCGCCCCGGCGAAGTGCTGGCGCTGCTCGGGCGCAACGGCATGGGCAAGAGCACGCTGCTGAAGGTGCTGACCGGCTCGCTCTCGCCGATGCGCGGCAGCGTGCACTTCAGCGGCGAGGCCATCGGCGGCCCGAACAAGCAGATGAGGCCCGACGCCATTGCGCGGCGCGGCGTGGCCATCGTGCCCGAGGGGCGGCACGTGTTTCCCAACCTCAGCGTGGAAGAGCACCTGCGCGCCTTTGCACGGCCGCGCCCGGGCAGCGCGCCGCGCTGGACGGTCGAGGCGCTCTACGGGCTGTTTCCGCGCCTGTCGGAACGCAGGGCGAACGCCGGCAACCAGCTCTCGGGCGGCGAGCAGCAGATGCTGGCCATTGCGCGGGCACTGTCCACGCACCCGCGCCTGCTGATCCTCGACGAAGCCACCGAAGGCCTGGCCCCGGTGATCCGCGAGGAGATCTGGCACTGCATCGCCACGCTCAAGGCCGAGGGCGAAGCGATCCTGGTGGTCGACAAGTACGTGCAGCGCCTGCTGCCGCTGGCCAACCGCCACGTGATCCTGGAACGCGGGCGCGTGGTGTGGCAGGGCGACTCGGCGGCGCTGGACGCCGACCGGTCGCTGTGGACGCGGTACCTGGGCGTGTAGCTCGCTCGACCGTGGGCGAGGTTCGCGTCAAGCGTCGTCGCCGTCTTCCGTCAGCAGCAGATCGATCTGCGCCTTGATCCTTGCCTTGTCCGATTCGTAGAAGACCGGTGGAATCACGAGCCATGCGCGGCGTCCGCCGGGCAGGCGTATCGGAATGCGGTCATGCATCGGCAGTTCCTGCGGGGCCGGGTCCGGACCGCTGTTGACCGACAGGGCCTGGCGCGCAGGCTGCGAAAAGCCCTGCGCACGTTCAGCAGGCGGGTCGGACGCCGGCGCATTGCCGTCAGGCTGGACAGCATCGGCGCTCGAAGACCCCGGCGCATCGAAGTACCGCGCGAAGCCGACGGACCGCTCGAGCACCACCGCCATCGCCGCCGCCGCGGCCGGCAGGAAGCCCCGCTGCAACAGCGCGGACTTCAGTTCGCTTTCCGAAGGCAGGCCCGTCGAGTACGCATCCAGCAGCTCTGCGAAAAGCGGAGGTGTTCGCAGAAATCGAACCACGAAGGCCCGGCGCAGTTCTTCCGAGGGTGCAAATCGAAATGCCTCGACGTCCTTGCTGACGGCCAGCACACCGTCGCGCGGGCGTTCGAGCAAGCCGTAGTAACGCAGCGACGCCAGCGCACTCAACGCAGCGCCGTTGTTCGCGGAGTTGTAGCCAATATGCTGGGCAACCTCGTCGGTGGGCGCGGGCCGCAGACGCTGCTTGTCATAGGCTTTCATCACACGGTCCAGCGCTTCGTCCAGCGGCATCGACGGCGCACGGGGGCTTTTCTTTCGAGTTTCAGCCATCAGGGATCCTGGTTGGAGTTCAAAGCGTATGCCCTCGGCAGAAGATCCATGCATTTTTAAACTTAAATAAGTATAAATTAAGTTTATTTGCGAGGCAAATTCTAGAAAAAATCGAAATTCATGGTAATTCTTATTTCCGGAAAATAGAAAATACCTGATAACTTCCTCTCAACGAACTCTTCACCGTTTTCCAGTTTCCAGAAAGAGAAGTCCATGGCAGGCCACGACAGCAAGCAACCCGCACTCAAACCGCAAGACCTGTTGCTCGTCCTGAAGGTCGCAGTCAATGCAGACCGAGACTTCCTGCTGGTCCATCTGGCGAGCGAACTCGGCATTGCCGTGTCGTTGATTCACGGTTCGGCGCGCCGGGCCGAACAGGCGCGCTTGCTCAGCCGGGCATCGGGCTCGATCCGGGTGTCGAGGCCTGCGGTGAGGGAATTCGTGGTGCACGGCGCAAAGTACTGCTTTCCCGGCCAGCTCGGCGCAACGGTGCGCGGATTGCCCACGGCCATCGGCGGCCCCGTGCTGGCGCCGCTCTTCGAGGGGTCAGCCAACCTGTCACCGGTCTGGCCGGACACGGAGGGCGACAGCTGGGGACCGGCCCTGACGCCGCTGCATCCGTGCGTTCCAGCCGCCGCAAGGCTGGACCCCAAACTCTATGCGGTGCTGTCCCTGTTCGACGCCGTCAGGGTGGGCGCAGCCAGGGAACGCGCGATCGCGCAGGAGCGCCTGGAAGAACTGCTGTGAGCCCACAGGACCCGAACGTCACGATCGTCGAGCTGGTCGCACAGGCGCTGGGGCCGCTGCGGGACGAGCTGGTGCTGGTCGGCGGCTGCGCTGTCGGCCTGCTCATCACCGACCGCGGCCGACCGCCTGTTCGACAAACCATCGATGTCGACCTGGTCGCGGAAGTGGCATCGACCGGCGCGTACTACCAGGCGCTGATTCCCAAGCTCCGGGCCCAGGGCTTCAGGGAAAGCGCCGACGAGGCGAACATGTGCCGCTGGAAACATGGCGACCTCGTTCTCGATGTCATGCCTTCGCACGAGCATGTACTGGGGCACTCGACGAATCGCTGGTACGCGGAGGTCGTCAGGTCCGCCGGCAAATTGCAGCTCGCGAATGGCCTCGAGATCCTGGTCGTGTCCGCGCCATTGTTCGTGGCGACCAAGCTCGTGGCCTTCCACGGCCGCGGCAACGGCGACTACATGCACCACGACATGGAGGACATCGTCAACCTGGTCGACGGGCGCGCCGAGCTCTGCGGCGAAGTCGACGATGCGCCGGAGGCCGCGAAGGCCTTCATCCGGGAAGAGTTCGACGCGCTGCTGGCCGACGAATCGTTCGTCGACCAGTTGCCCATGTTCTTCAGGCCGGACGTCGCGGACCAGGGCCGCGTGCCGGGCCTCATCGGCAGGCTCAGGAAGCTGGCCGGGCTTTGAGGGCCGTTGGTCAGTCGGGCGCCGCGTCCAGCTGCAGCACCAGGTCCCGGCTGGCCTGGTTCATGCCGGTGACATCCACCGTGCTGCCATGCTTGCGCAGCCGCTCAACCACCTTCTTCAGCGCGGCCACGGCGGTCACGTCCCAGAAGTGCGCCTGCGACACGTCGATGCGCACCGGCGTGCCGTCGATCTCGCGCACGTCGAAGGCGTCTACCAGCAGGTCGGACGAGGCGAAGAACACCTGGCCGGTGACGCGGTAGACGCGAACGCCCTCGCCGTCCGTGCCCGCGTGCACCTGCATCAGCCGCGCCACCTTGAAGGTGAAGAACACGCCGCTCAGCATCACGCCGACCGCCACGCCGGTCGCCAGGTTGTCGGTGGCCACGGTGACGGCCACCGTCGCGAGCATCACCGCGCTGGACATGCGCGGGTGGCGCACCAGCGTGCGCAGCGACCCCCAGTCGAAGGTCGAGGCCGACACCATCACCATGATCGCCACCAGCGCCGCCACCGGCACCTGCGACACCCAGGGCTTGAGCAGCACCATGAGGATCAGCAGGAACGCGCCCGCGAACAGCGTCGACAGCCGGCCGCGCCCGCCGTAGCGCACATTGCTCACGGTCTGGCCGATCATTCCGCAGCCCGCGATGCCGCCGAAGAAGCTGGCGGCCACGTTGGCCACGCCCAGGCCGCTGCACTCGCGGTTCTTCGCGCTGGGCGTGTCGGTGAGTTCGTCAACCACGCTGGCCGTCATCATCGATTCGAGCAGGCCGACCATCGCGATGGCGAAGGCAGGCAGCGCAACGATGCGCAGCGTGTCGAGCGTGAGCGGCACGTCGGGCAGCGCGAAGGCCGGCAGCGCGCCCGGCAGTTGCCCCAGGTCGCCCACCGTCATCAGCGGCAGGCCCAGCCCGTGGCCCACCAGCGTCACCACCACGATGCACACCAGCGGCGACGGCACCGCCGTGGTGAGGCGCGGCAGCAGGTAGATGACGGCCAGCCCCAGCCCCACCATGGCCCAGGTCGCGGCGTTGGCGCCGATGAAGTGCGGCGTCTGCGCCGCGAAGATCAGGATGGCCAGCGCATTGACGAAGCCGGTGCGCACCGACGACGACACGAAGCGCATCAGCACGCCCAGGCGCAGCAGGCCGAACACGATCTGCATGGCGCCCGCGAGCACACCGGCCGCCAGCAGGTACGGCAGCCCGTGCGCATGCACCAGCGGCGCGGCCACCAGGGCCACCGAGCCGGCAGCGGCCGACACCATGGCCGGGCGCCCGCCCGTGAAGGCGATGACGATGCCGATGACGAAGGAGGCGAACAGCCCCACCGCCGGATCGACGCCGGCCACGAAAGAGAAGGCGATGACTTCGGGAATGAGCGCGAAGGTGGCGACGGCGCCGGCCATCAGCTCGCGGGGAATGCTGGGGCACCACTCGGTGCGCAGGCAACTGTGTTGGGGGGTCATGAGAAAAAGGAAAGCAGCCCGCATGCCGCCGGCAAGGCGGTGCGGGACAAGGGCAGGACGGAGGGGGCCGGCTTGCGCAGCCACATGGGTGTCGCGGCGGCCGGGGCCCCCTGGGTGTGCGGCGGCCGAGCCGCCGCGTGTCACTGCGCAGTCGTCAAGGAGGCGTCGGCCGCGAGCAGCCGGACTGCCGGCGGCGGATGGGAAAGCGGGGCATCCTCGAACACATGGGGCGCGATTGTAGGGAGCGGCCTTTTCCGGCTTTCTCTTTTGTCGCCCGCTGGCTTCACACCGAACGCGTGATCCCGCCGTCCACGCGCAGGTTCTGCCCGGTGATGTAGCCCCCGCCCTCCGACGCCAGGAAGCCGATGACGGCGGCGATCTCGCTGCTCCTGCCGTAGCGGCCCATGGGAATGCGCGCACGGAACTCGGCCTTCTCGGGCAGGCTGTCGATGAAGCCCGGCAGCACGTTGTTCATGCGCACGTTGTGCGCGGCGTACTTGTCGGCGAACAGCTTGGTGAAGGCCGCCAGGCCCGCGCGGAACACGCCCGAGGTCGGGAACACCGGGTCGGGCTCGAAGGCCGCGAAGGTCGAGATGTTGATGATGGTGCCGCCGCCCTGCTTCACCATCAGCGGCGCCACCAGCCGCGCGGGGCGCACGGCGCTCAGCAGGTAGACGTCCATGCCGCGGTGCCAGTCCTCGTCGGTGATGTCCAGGATCGGCGCGCGCGGGCCGTGGCCGGCGCTGTTGACCAGCACGTCGACGCGGCCCCATGCGTCGACCACACGGTCCACCAGCCGCTTCACGTCGTCGTTCGACTGGTTGGAGCCCGTCACGCCGATGCCGCCCAGCTCGGCCGCGAGCGCTTCGCCCTTGCCGGACGACGAAAGAATGGCGACGCGAAAGCCGTCCTCGGCCAGCTTGCGCGCCGCGGCGGCGCCCATGCCGCTGCCACCGGCGGTGACGATGGCTACTTTTTTCTGTGCTTCGGAAGACATGCAGGTTCCTTGGTTCGTGCGAAACACGTATTTAGCCAAGGAACGAGTGGGCTTGCCAGGCCGGGGGCGCCCTCAGGCGCCGGCACGACCGCAAGCGCTTCAGTTCCCCGGCGGCAGGGTCGCGCGCATCGACGGGCGCTGGTTGAAGGCATCGAACCACTTCGCGCTGATCGGCGCATCGGCGCGCCAGTCGAGCGTGGGAAAGCGAAAGTCCATGTAGCCCAGCGCGCAGGCGAAGGCGATGGTGCCAATGTCGACGCGCTCGCCGAACGAAGGCGCGGCCGTTTCCAGCCATTCGAGTCCGGTGCGCACCTTGGCGAGCTGCCCGTCGGTCCAGTCGGCCCAGCGCAATGCCTCGGGGCGCAGCACGTTCTCGTAGCGCGCGAGCAAGGCCGCGGCGGTCATGCCGTCGGCCAGCGCCAGCTCGGTCAGGCGCGCCCAGCGGTCCGCGCCTTCGGCCGGAAACAGGTGGCCCGACTGCGTGGCGTTCAGGTACTCGCAGATCACGCGGCTGTCGAACAGCACCTGGCCGTCGTCGGTGATGAAGGTCGGCACCTGGCCCAGCGGGTTCTTCGGAATGATGGTGGCGTCGCGCACCACCGGGCCGGCGGCGCTGGGCAGCTTCTCGATGCGGTCGGCCATGCCGAGCTCGTGGGCCACGACCATGCATTTGCGAACGAAGGGGGAAGCGGGGGAGAAGAAGATTTGCATGATGAAGTGATGTCTTTCAGGCGCGATGTCAGGTGCGATGCCGGCGAGTCTCAGACGTGTTCCGTGGCACCGTGCGCCAGGTGCATCCCGGCGACCCAGCCGAAGGTTAGCGCAGGGCCGAGCGTGATGCCCGGCGCGGGATACTCGCCGCCCATGACCGAGTGCATGTCGTTGCCGGCCACGTACAGGCCGGCGATGGGCGCGCCCTGCGCATCGAGCGCGCGGGCATTGGTGTCGGTGCGAATGCCGAGCGCCGTGCCGATGTCGCCGGGGTACACCTTCACCCCGTAGAACGGCCCCTGCTGTACCGGCGCGAGGCAGGCGTTGGGCTGGTGGTCGGGGTCGCCGAGGTAGCGGTTGTAGGCGTTGCCGCCCTTGTCGAATGCGGGGTCCTGCCCCTGTGCGGCGAGCGGGTTGTAGCGTGCGACCGTGCGCGCCAGGCCGGCGGGGTCCACGCCCGCCTGCGTCGCCAGGTCTTCCAGCGTGCCAGCGCGGTACAGGTAGCCGGCACGCACCAGGTGCTCGCGCGCACGGCCGCCGGGCAGCGCAAGGCCCAGGCCCCACTTTTCCATGAAGGCGCTGTCGCACACCAGCAGCGCGGGAATGGCCATGGCCTTGTCGTTCGCGCGGTACATGCCGCGCACGAACTCGTGGTACGAGGTCGACTCGTTGACGAAGCGTTCGCCCCGCGCATCGACCGCGATCAGGCCCGGCTTGGCGCGGTCCCACACCAGGTGCGGATAGCGCAGCACGCTGCCGTCGGGCCGCGTGAGCATCGACACCGGCGCCCACAGCGCCGGCCCGGTGTGGCCCGTGCCGAGCACGCCGCCGGCCTGCCGCGCCATCGCGATGCCTTCGCCGGCATTGTCTTGCGGCGACATCGAGTACGGCCCGGTCGGCGCGGGATAGTGCTGGCCGCGCAGGGCCGCGTTCCACGGAAAACCGCCGGTGGCGATGACCACGCCGCGCCGCGCACGCACCGTGATCTCCTTGCCGTCGCGGCGCAGGTGTACGCCCGTGACCGCACCGCTCGCGTCCTTCTCCAGGGCCAGCGCCGGCGTGTCGAGCCAGAACGGAATGTTCTTTTGCAGCACGCTGTGAAAGAGCCGCGCCGCCAGCGCATTGCCCAGCAGCAGCCGCGTGCCGCGGTGGTGGCCGCGCAGCCGGTCGCCGGTGTAGCGCAGCACCATCCTCACGCCGTGCTTCCACGAGGCGAACGAGCGCCACACGCCGAGCAGGTGCTTCACGTCGGTCATGTTGACCATCATTCCACCGAGCACGCAGAACTCGGGCAGCGGGTCGCGCAGCGTCTTGAAGTGCGCACCGAGCAGCCGCCCGTCGAATTCGATGGGGTCGAGCGAGCGGCCGCCCATCGCGGCGCCTTCGCGGTCGGGGTAGTAGTCGGGCGAGTAGGTGCGCGCGGCGAGCTTCACGTCCGTGCGTTCGCGCAGGTAGCGCAGCGCGAGCGGGCCCGCGTCGAGAAAGGCGTGGCGCAGTTCTTCGTCGCCGGCCGCGCCCACGGTGTTCTGCAGGTAGGTCCAGGCCTTGCCGCGCGTGTCGGGGTGGCCGGCGGCCTCGGCCTGGTCGTTGAGCGGTATCCACACGGCGCCGCCCGAGATGGCGGTGGAGCCGCCGATGCGGTCGGTCTTCTCGACGACCAGCACGTCGAGCCCTTCGAGCTTCGCGGTGAGCGCGGCGCTGAGGCCGCCTGCACCGCTGCCGATGACGACAACGTCGTACGTCGTCTTTTCTTGTGACTTCGCCATCACGACCCCGAGCCCCCGAGCGACTTGCCGCCGTCGACGAACAGCACCTGCCCGGTGACGAAGCAGGTCGCGGGCGAAGCAAAGAACACCACCGCGTTGGCGATGTCTTCCGGCGTGCCGGCCGCGCCCGTGGGCTGCAGCGCCAGCTGCGCGACCAGCCGCTCGGGTGACAGCGCGCGCAGCAGCGGCGTGTCGATGAGCCCGGGCGCGATGGCGTTGACCATGATGCCGCGCGCCGCCAGTTCCATGGCGCTGGCGCGCGTGTAGCCCACCAGCGCGGCCTTCGAGGCCACGTAGTGCGCGTGGTTCTTCGCGCCCAGGTAGGCGCGCGACGCGATGTTGACGATGCGCGCGCCGTGCGCCATCTTGCGCGCGGCCTCCTGTGTGAGCGTGGCCACGGCCAGCAGGTTGACTTCGTACATGCGGCGGAAGTCGGCCGAGGTCACGTCCAGGAAGGCGCGCTCGTCGAAGATGCCCGCGTTGTTGACCAGCGCGGTGAGCGGCGGCAGCTGCCGCACCATCTCGCGCACGGCCGCTTCGTCGGTGAGGTCGATGGCGCGGCATTCCACGTCGAGGCCGGCGGCGCGCAGCGCGGCCGTCTCGCGCTCGGCAAGTTCACCGTTGAAGTCGGCCATGACCACGCGCCAGCCGTCGCGCGCCATGCGCTCGACGATGGCGCGGCCCATGCCACTGGCGCCGCCCGTGACCAGGACCAGGCGTTTGTCTTCACTGCTGTTGTCGTTCATGTGTGTTCCGGGGTGCGGCGGTGCTCAGACCGCCAGGTAGCCGCCGTCGACCGGCAGCACCACGCCATTGACGTAGCTGGCCATCGAGGAGGCAAGAAAGACGACCGGCCCGGCGATCTCGTCGGCCTCGCCGTGGCGCTTGATGGGCACGCGGCTCATGTACCAGTCGGTGCCGTGCTCGGTCTGGCGCTGGCCCGCGGTCATGTCGGTCACCATGAGGCCCGGCGCCACCGCGTTCACGCGCACGCCGTGCGGGGCGAGGTCGCGTGCCAGCACCTGCGTGAGCGAACGCACGCCGCCTTTCGCCACCACGTAGCCGGCCGACGAGATGCCCGCGCCGAAGGCCACGATGGACGACAGGTTGACGATGTTGCCGTGCGTGCGCTTGAGCGCGGGCACGAACGACTGCGTCACGTTGAACACGCCCTGCAGGTTGACCGACATCACGCGGTCCCAGGCCTCGCGCGCGCCGGGCTCGTCGAACTTCGAGCGCGCGGAAATGCCGGCGTTGTTCACCAGGATGTCGATGTCGCCGTGCGACGCCGCAACGCGCGCGGCGAGCGCATCGACCGCCGCCGCGTCGCTCACGTCCACGCTCTCGGCGTCGGCGCGGCCGCCGGCTTCGCGGATCGATGCGGCCACCTGCTGCGCCACGGCCAGGTCGCGGTCGACCACCAGCACGTGCGCGCCTTCGGCCGCCATGCGGCGCGCAATGGCCTCGCCCAGGCCGCGTGCGGCGCCGGTGACGAGCGAGAGTTTGTCTTCGAGAAGCATGAAATTTCCTTGGGGATGGGGCGGTGTCAGACGCCGAGGTAGGCGCGGCGCACCGCTTCGTCGTTGGCAAGCTGTGCGGCAGGCCCGTGCAGCGAGATCTCGCCGTTCTCCAGGATGTAGCCGTAGCTGGCCACCGCCAGCGCGAGCTGCACGTTCTGCTCGACCAGCAAAATGGTGAGCTTCTGCTCGCGGTGCAGCCGCTCGATGATCTCGAACATCTGCTCCACCAGCAGCGGCGACAGCCCCATCGACGGTTCGTCGAACAGCATCACGCGCGGGCGCGCCATCACCGCGCGGCCGATGGCCAGCATCTGCTGCTCGCCGCCCGAGAGCGTGGCGGCCATCTGGTGCTGGCGCTCCTTCAGGCGCGGGAACATGGCGTACACCGCCTCCAGGTCGTTGCGGATGCCCGCGCGGTCGCGCCGCAGGTAGGCACCCAGGTCGAGGTTCTCGCGCACGCTCATGTCGCGAAACACCTGGCGGCCTTCGGGCACCTGCACGATGCCGCGTGCGACGAGCGCGTCGGAGCCGAGCCGGTCGATGCGCTGGCCGTCCAGCCGCACCTCGCCCTCGGTGCAGTCCACCAGGTTGGAGATGCAGTTCAGCGTGGTGGTCTTGCCCGCGCCGTTGCTGCCGAGCAGCGCGACGATCTCGCCCTCGGGCACGTCCACCGACACGTTGCACAGCGCCTGGATGCGGCCGTACGCGGCCGAGACGGCGCGCAGGGACAACAGTGCTTCAGCCATGCGCGGCCTCCTTGGCATGGGCCTGTGCTTTTCCCTTGCCCAGGTAGGCCTCGATGACGCGCGCGTTGCTGCCGATCTCCGCGGGCGTGCCCTCGGCGATCTTCTCGCCGAAGGCCATCACGGTGATGCGGTCCGAAATCGACATCACCAGCTGCATCACGTGCTCCACCAGCAGCACGGTGATGCCGTCGCGCGCCACCAGCTCCTTGAGCAGCCGGTCGAGGCTTTCGATCTCGCGGTTGCGCAAGCCCGCGGCCGGCTCGTCGAGCAGCAGCAGCTTCGGCTTGATGGCCAGCGCGCGCGCCAGCTCCAGCAGCTTCTGGCGGCCGAAGTCGAGGTCGCGCGCCGACTGGTGGCGCTCGCCGGCCAGGCCCACGCGCTCCAGCAGGTGCATGGCGAAGTCTTCGGTGGCACGGTCGGGTCGGCGCAGCAGGCGCCCGAGGGTGTTCGCGCCGCGGGCGTGCGTGCCGAGCAGCACGTTCTCCAGCACCGAGAGTTCGGCGAACAGCTCCAGGTTCTGGAAGGTGCGCGCAATGCCCAATGAGGCCATGCGGTGCGGCGACACGCTCGTGAGCTCGCGGCCTTCGAAGGTCACGCTGCCGCTGCTGGGCGTGTAGAAGCGAGAGATGCAGTTGAAGGTGGTCGACTTGCCCGCGCCGTTCGGCCCGATGAGCGCGTGGATGCGGCCCTGCTCCACCTGGAACGAGAGGCCGTTCACCGCCTTCAGGCCGCCGAACACCACGCTGATGTCGCGCACGTCGAGGAATGCCGCGGTGTTCATTGAATAATCTCCGCAACGCTAGGTGGCGTGTTCGCGTTCGTCGCGCGTTGCGACTTGCGCCGCGCCACAAACAGCGAGGCCATGCCCTTGGGCAGGAACATCATGAAGAGCATGAGGATGCCGCCGTAGATGATTTCCTGGTACGAGGGGGCCTGGCGCAGCAGCTCCGACGCCAGGCCGAACACGATGGCGCCCGCCACCGCGCCGCGCACCGAGCCCAGGCCGCCCACCACCACCATCGTGAGGATCAGGATGGTGGTCTGGAAACCCAGGCTCTCGGGGTGGATGAACGAGGTGAACAGCGTGTACATGCCGCCCGCCACGCCCGCGAAGGCCGCCGACAGCACGAAGGCCGTGACCTTCACCGCGCGCGTGTTCACGCCCATGGCCACGGCCGCCACGTCGCTCTCGCGCACCGCGCGGAACGACGAGCCCAGCCGCGAGCGCGCGAGCGCCAGCGTGAGCCACAGCATCAGCGCCGCAATGGCCACCACGAAGGGGTAGGCCTGCAGGTCGTTCATGAGCCGGTAGCCGCCGAGCGAGGCCGGCTTCATCTGCAAGCCGTTGGAGCCGTTGGTCACGGACTCCCAGTTCAGGAACACCCACTGCATCGCCTCGCCGAAGGCGAAGGTGGCCAGCGCCAGGTAGATGTCGCGCATGCGCAGCGCCAGCAACCCGATGACCCAGCCCAGCGCCGCCGCCAGCACCGCGCCCGCGAGGATCGACACGAAGAACGGCGGCTGCCAGTGGTTGTTGACGAGCCCGGCCGTGTAGATGCCGATGCCGAAGAAGGCCGCGTGCGACAGCGCGAACTGCCCCGTCTCGCCGATGACCAGGTGCATGCCCAGCGCCAGCACCGAGAACACCATCAGCAGGTTGACCACGTACAGCACGTAGCCGCTGGTGGTGAAGGGCAGCACGGCGAGCACCACGGCCATGCCGAGCAGCACGCAGCGGTCCCACCACGGGGACGAGGTTGTGAACGCGCTCATACCTTCTTCACCTGCGGCTTGCCGCCGAGCAGCCCTTGCGGACGCACCAGCAGCACCACCATGATCGCCACGAAGGGCGCCACCACGATGGCATTGGACGAAATGAAAAGCCCCACCAGGTTCTCGACGATGCCGATGATGAAGCCGCCCACCACCGCCCCCGGCAGGCTGGTGAAGCCGCCGACGATGGCCGCCGCATAGGCCAGGATGGCGATGTGGCCGATGTCGGGCGTGATGAGGATCTTGGGCGTGATCAGCAGCGCCGAGATGGCCGAGATGACGCCCGTGAGCGCCCAGATCTTCATGCGGATGCTGCCCAGCTTCACGCCCACGATCTGCGCGCCGCGCGGGTTCATGCCCACTGCGCGCATGGCCTGGCCGGTGCGGGTGCGCGTGAACATCAGGTACAGCAGCACCATCACCACCACGGCCGAGCCGAAGATGGCCAGGTCGAGCAGCGTGAGCGAGGCCTGCCCGATCATGATCGGGTCCTGCGGCACCAGCGAGGGCAGCGAGCGCGGCGTGTCGCCCAGGCCCGTCTTGCGCACCAGGCCCTTGAGCAGGTACGCAAAGCCGAGCGTGGCGATGACCAGTTGCACGCCCACGCCGCGTGAAGCGGTCACGCGCTGCATCACCACGCGCTGGAACGCCGCGGCGAGCAGGGCCGTGACCACGATGCTGGCGAGCACCGCGGCCCAGTAGGGCCAGCCCCACACCACCAGCGGAAACAGCGCGGCGTAGCCGCCGGCCATGAAGATTTCGCCTTGCGAGAAGTTCGGCACGTCGGTGGTCTTGAAGACCATGACGATCGCGACCGCGAGCAGCGCGTAGACGCTGCCGGTCACGATGCCGGACAGCACGCCCTGCTGCAGGAAAAGCCAGATGTCGGAGATGCTCATGGGATCGCCGCCGCCCTCAGGGCTTGTACTTCCACACGCTCTTGTAGCTGCCGGGCACCAGCGTCATGGTGCTGCCGTCGAACTTGATGTAGATGGCCGACTCCTGCGCGGCGCGGTCGTCGGGGCCGAACTCGATCGGGCCGGCCATCACGCCGGAGTCGAACTTCATGGTCGACAGCGCGGTCAGCACCTTCTCGCGCGTGGGGTTCGGGCCGGCCGCCTTCAGGGCGTTGACCACGGCCATGGCCGAGGGAATGCCGTAGGGCATGTAGGCCTGCGGGTAACCGGGCTTGGACGCCAGCTCGGGGTAGGCGGCCTTGTACATGTCGTACACCCACTTCAGCTTGGGGCCGCCGGGCACGTCGGCCAGCACTTCCTGGATGTAGACGTTCTTGAACGCGTCCTTGTTGCCCACGTTCTCCACCAGCTGCTTCAGGTCGGCGGTGGAGTTCACGGCCAGCACGATGGGCTTGTTGAAGCCCAGCTCGAAGGCGCGCTTGACGATCAGGCTCACGGGCCGCGCATAGGTGGTGAGCAGCAGCACGTCGGGGTTGGCGGCCTTGATCTTCAGCATGGGCGCGGTGACGTCGGTGATGTTCGGGTTGACCGACTGCACCTGCAGGTCAACGCCGCCCAGCGCCTTGGCCTGCGCCTGGGCCGACTCGAGGTTCCAGCCGCCGTAGGCGTCGTCGTGGTTGATGTAGCCGATCTTCTTCGCCTTGAGCTGCTCGCTCGCGAACTGCACCATCGAGCCGCCCACGGCATGCTGCGAGATGGAGAACGCGCCGTAGATGTACTTCGAGGGCGGATACAGCGCGCCGTCGCCCGAGGCGTTGAGCATCACCAGCGGAATCTTCGCGCGCTCCACGTACTCGCGCGCGCCCACCACGGCGGCCGAGCAGGAGCCGCCGTTGAGCAGGAACACCTGGTCCTGCTCGGTGAGCTTCTTCACCGCGGCCAGCAGGTCGTTGGCGTTGCAGCGGTCGTCTTCCACCACCAGCTCGATCTTGCGGCCGTTCACGCCGCCTTCCTTGTTGATCTTGTCGTAGTACATCTTCGCGGCGTTGATCACGTCGAAGCCGTAGTTCATCGACGCGCCCGACATCGGCGAGAACATGCCGATCTTGATGGTCTTGTCGGTGAGGCCGGGTTCGGCCTGAGCGAACGCGGCGCTCGCGAAGGCGCACAGCGCGAAGGGCGCCAGGGCCGAAATCAGGAAGTTCTTTTTCATGGCTGTCTCCGTTGGAATGAGTGAGTGAAGGAAGACCCGCGCGCCTACTGCATGCGGTAGCCGCCGTTGACGTCGATCACGTTGCCGGTGATGTACGCAGCCTGCTCCGAGGCCAGGTAGTCGACCGCGCCCGCCACGTCGTCCACGGTGCCGATGCGCCCGAGCGGAATGTTGGCGGCGGCCGCCGTGAGCGCGCCGCTGCTCTGCACGGTGCCGCGCAGCATGTCGGTGTCGATCAGGCCGGGGGCCACCGAATTGCAGGTGACGCCCAGGTGCGCCGATTCGCGCGCCATGGCCTTGGTGAGGCCGAGCACCGCCGACTTGGCGCCGATGTAGGTCGCGCTCGCGCGGTAGCCGCCGAGCTGCGCCGCCACCGAGCCGAAGGTGACGATGCGCCCGTGCGCCACGGGCGCCGCCTCGCGTCGTCGCAGGTAGGCGCGCCCGCACAGGAACACGCTGCGCGCGTTGACGGCGAAGGTGCGCTCCCAGTTCTCCAGCGTGGTGTCCTTGATGGGCGAGCGCTCGCCGCCGGGCTGCAGCAGCACGCCGGCCACGCAGATGAGCGCGGCGACCGGGCCGAGGCGGGCCTCGATGTCGTCGAACGCGCCTTCGACCGCCGCCTCTTCGCTCACGTCGAACTGGCGAAAGTGGTGGCCCTCGCCCAGCGACTGCGCCACGGCGCGCGCGTTGTCGCCGTCGATGTCGGCCACGACGATGCGGTAGCCGCTGGCCGCGAGCCGGCGGCACACGGCCTCGCCGATGCCGCGGCCGCCGCCGGTCACGAGGGCCAGCCGGCCGTGGGGTTGTGCATGATGGTCGGCCATGGGCTGCAAGGTCTCCGGGCCGCCTTCTGGGGCGGCTTGAAAGTTGATCGAGGATGGCATTGTGTATACATGAATACATCTTTGCGCCCTCGTTTTCCCTGATAACTCGAACTATCGTCCCAATTCCCGGGCATCATGTATACCTGACATGGACACACTCTCCCAACAAGTCACCGAGACGCTGCGCACCTGGATCCTTCACGGACGGCTGGCGCCGGGCATGCGCGTGGAGGAAGTGCCGATCGCGGAAAGCCTCAAGGTGTCGCGCACGCCGGTGCGCGCCGCGCTGGCCGCGCTGGCGATGGAAGGGCTGATCGACCACCAGCCGAAAAAGGGCTACCTGGTGCGCTCGTTCGCGCTCGAGGACATCCTCGCGGCCTACGAGGTGCGCTCGGTGCTGGAGGGGCTGGCCTGCCGCCGCTTCGCCGCCCTGGGGGTGGACGACGCCACCGCCGCGCTGCTGCGCGAATGCCTGCGCGAAGGCGACGACATACTGGCCAAGGGCCAGCTGCTGCTGGACGACCTGGCGCCCTACCAGCAGATGAACGTGAAGCTGCACAACACGCTGATGCACGGCGCGCGCAACCCGTGGGTGATGCGCTTCGGCGCGCAGGCGCAGGCGGTGCCGTTCGCGTCGGACCGGATCATGCTGTGGAACGACCACGGCGTGATCCTGCGTTCGCACGACGACCACCACCGCATCGTGCAGGCCGTGATTTCAGGCGATGCCGCGCGCGCCGAGCAGCTGATGCGCGAGCACGTGTACTACGCGGGCATCCTGCTGCGGGACAACTACCAGCGGCTGCTGGACGAACGCAGCCGCGAAGGGCTGCCGCCCACGCTCATGGCCGCGCCTGGCGAGGCTGGCGAGCGGCCGGCTTCCTGATGCGCAGCATGCCCTCTTGCGCGGCCGAGGCCACCAGCCGGCCGTCGCGCGCATAGAGGCTGCCGCGGCACAGGCCGCGCGCACCACCCGCGCTGGGCGAATCGAGCACGTACAGCAGCCAGTCGTCCATGCGGAAATCGCGGTGGAACCACATGGCGTGGTCGAGGCTGGCGGGGCGCACCTCGCCGCTCATGAAGCTCAGGCCGTGCGGCAGCATGGCGGCGCGCAGCAGGCCGTGGTCGGACGCATAGGCCAGCAGCGCACGGTGCACCATCGGGTCGTCGGGCAGCGGTGCGACGGCGCGCATCCAGATGGCGCTGTCGGACGAAGGGCGCACGGCGGGGTGGATCAGGTCGTCGGCTTCCACGCGGCGGTACTCAATGCCGTGCGGTTGCGTCGCCTTGGCGCGCCAGGGCTCGGGCAGCAGGTCGCCGAGCGCGATGCGCTGGTCGAGCTCGCTGACCAGGCCTTCGGGGCCGGCCACTTCGGGCATGTCGAACTGGTGGTCGACGCCGTCGTCCACGGTCTGGAACGAAGCCGACATCTCGAAAATGATGCGCTCCTGCTGGCGCGCCACCACGTGGCGGGTGGTGAAGCTGCGGCCGTCGCGCACGCGGTCGACGCTGTACTCGATGGGCGCATGCTCGCCCGGCAGCAGGAAGTAGGCGTGCATCGAGTGCACCGGGCGGTCGGCGCCGACCGTGAGGCTGGCGGCCATCAGCGACTGGCCGAGCACCTGCCCGCCGAACACGGCGGGGGTGCCGATGTCCTCGCTCCGGGCCAGGAAGCGGTCGCCGCCCAGGGGCTCGAGCTGCATGAGCGAGACGAGTTCGTTGACGAGGCGGGCGGCGGTGACGGGGTCGATGATCATCGGAAAGGAGCGGTCGGGGGCTGACAAAAAGCTGGACTCCAACCATAGCAAAGGCTGGGCCCGCAGGCTGTCGCGGCCCGGTCAGCACCCGCTGCCGGCGCGGCTACCGGTACAGGCAATAGCCCATGACGCGGGCGCTGCAGGTGAAATCGGTGCCGCCCTGGACCACGCGCACGGGCACGCCGCCCAGCAGCATCGAGCCGTCGTCGGCGTACACCAGCGGCGTGGGCGCGGCCTTGGCGAAGGCGCCGCTGAGCGTTTCCTGCTCGACGTAGGCGAGGTACTGGCGCCTGGAAAAGTCGACCTTGTCGGCCGACTTCAGCGGCGCCGCTTCGTAGCGCTTGCCGTAGACGGTGCCGAAGTAGCGCAGCGCCGGACCGGTGCGGTCGCCGTATTTCACGTCCGCCCTGGCGAAGCCGGTCTGGACCAGGAAAGTGCGGTCTTCGGGTGTCAGGTCGGCGTCGAACGCCATCAGCACGTACTGGCCTTCGAAGCTCTGGTTGCGCGCCACCTTGAACTCGCCGATCAGGGCGGGCACGACCTTGGCGCGGCCGTCCCAGCGCAGCAGCGCCGCCACGGAAGGGTCGCCGTCGAACACGTAGTGGTACTTGTCGCCGGCAATGGCGACCTTGCGGCCGTCCTTGGCCGCCACGAAGCTCAGGATGCGGTCCTTGCCGTGGACCGGGTCGCCTTCGGGGGTGCTGGCGCAGCCCGTCTGCAGCAGGCCGAGGGTGGCGCAGGACAGCGCCAAAAGAATGCGACGCGCGGTGGTCGGCAACGACAGGAAGTGCACTTTTCGTCCGGGGTTCGAGTTCATCAAGCCCCGGACTCTAGCGCCATCCCGCCGCGTTCGCCGCGCTCAGCGGTCGAGGTCGACGCCGTCGGCGAGCAGCTTCTTCTGCAGCGCCGCCACGTCCACCGCGGCAAAGGCCGCGCTGCCCAGCGACGCCGCCGCCGTGCCCGCAGCCTGCCCCATGACGAAGCAGCCGCCGCTCGCACGCGCGGCCGACTGTCCTTCGTGCGTCATCGACGCGCAGCGCCCGGCCACCAGCAGGTTGTCGATTGCCTGCGGCACCAGCATGCGCCACGGCAGGTGGTTGTAGGCGTTGTCTTCGTCGCGCGGAAAGGCCCATTCGATGCGCCCGTCGGCATGCATTTCCATCGGCCAGGCGTTCAGGCCGATGTTGTCGTCGAACTTGGCCGAGCCCAGAATGTCCTCGCGCTGCAGCGCATACAGCCCCTGGATGCGCCGCGTTTCGCGAATGCCCACCTGCGGCGCGATCTCCACGATGGCCGACTGCGCGAAGCCCGGCACCTCGGCCTTCAGGAACTTGAAGTACTCGGTGATCTGGCGGCGGCCCTCGAGCTCGCCGTCGGTGAGCTCCTGCGCGTCCACGCCGTTCATCGCGCGGCCCTGGGCGTTGCGGATCTGCGTGACGTTGGCGCGCCACTCGCGAGGGTCCTTGTTGGGCCGCAGGATGGCGCCTTCGCGCGGGAACTTGTACACGCCCGGCTTTTGCGCCTCGGCGCGCGCCATGAAGTCGTTGATGGCCTTGAACTCGCCCACCGCTTCCAGCGCGGCCGGCGCGTCGACCTGGCCGATGCGGAACATGGTGGTCGGGAACAGCCCGCTGCCGTGGCCGTCGCCCACCTCGAAGGGCACGCCCGCGAAGGCGGCCACGTCGGCGTCGCCGCTGGCGTCGATGAACGCGTTGGCGCGAATGGCCTGGCGGCCCGACTTGGTCTCGACCACCAGCGCCGCGATGCGGCTGCCGTCGCGGATCACCGCGGCCGCGTACGCATGGAACAGCAGCTTCACGCCCGCCGCTTCGAGCAACTGGTCGGCCGCGAGCTTGTACGCCGAGGTGTCGTACGAGCGCACGCAGATGCGCCCGCCCATGCCGTTCTGCGGGTCGTTCATGCCGTTGAGCGCGGCGATGCGCTCGATCAGCGGGTCGACCACGCCGTGCACCAGCTGCGTCATCTCGCCCTTGCGCTTGCCGTACAGGCCCGCGAAGTTGGTCACGCCGCCGGCGGTGCCCATGCCGCCGAGGAAGCCGTAGCGCTCGACCAGCAATGTGCTGGCGCCGTGGCGCGCCGCGCTCACGGCCGCCGCGATGCCGGCAGGGCCGCCGCCCACCACCACCACGTCGCAGGCGCCGAACACCGGCAGCTCGCGCGCCGGCTCATGCAGGGTCTGGACGGTCATTACTGCAACTTGATGCCGCGGGCCGAGATGATCTTGCTCATGATGGCCGCCTCTTCGGTCACGCGCGTGCGCATGCCGTCCGGCGAGGTGCCCACGGCCTGCCAGCCTTGCTCGAAGAGCTTGCGGCGCACGTCCGGGTCCTTCATGACGACCTCGAGTTCGCGGCTGATGCGCGCCTGCGCGGCCTTCGACAGGTTGGCCGGGCCCAGCAGCGCCACCCACACCTCGAGGTTGAAGTCTTTCACGCCGGCGTCGGCCAGCGGCGGAATTTCGGGCACCAGCGCGCTGCGCCCGCCCGTCAGGCCGATCGCCTTGAGCTTGCCGGCCCGGATCTGCGGCATGGCCACGCCCGGGGGAATCAGGCCCATCTGCACCTGGTCGCCCAGCATGGCGGTGATGACCTGCGGGTTGCCCTGGTAGGGCACGTGCTCGGGCTTGAAGCCGGCCACGCGGGTCTTGAGCAGTTCCATGCCCAGGTGGCCCACCGAGCCGATGCCGACCGAGCCGTAGTTCCACTTGTCGCCGGCCTGGCGGGCCGCGTCGAAGAAGGCGGTGCCCGAAGGCAGGTTGTTCTGCGCCACCAGCACCAGCGGCGCGGTCGCGATCAGCGACAGGTAGGTGAAGTCCTTGACCGGGTCGTACGGCAGCTTGGCGTACAGCATCTTCGACGACGTGAGGTTGCCGTTGATGACGATGCCCAGCGTGTGGTCGTCGGTGGCCTTGGCCACCTGGTCGGCCGCGATGTTGCCCGAGGCACCGGCCTTGTTGTCCACCACGATCGGCTGGCCCAGCGCCTTGCCCAGCGGCTCGGCGATGGTGCGCGCCGCGATGTCGGGCGTGGAGCCACCCGGAAAGCCCACCAGCAGGCGGATCGGCTTGGTCGGCCAGGCGGCGTTCTGTGCGCTGGCGGCCAGCGGCAACGCGGCGGCGGCGGCCAGGCCGCAGGCAATCAGGAGGGCTCTCTTGGTGGCGTGCATGGAATGTGAAAAATTGTCAAAAAAACGAAGAGGGCCAGCTTAACTGCCGAGCGAAGCACCGGGCAAGGCGCGGCCCGCGCTATTCGAGGCTGATGTTGCCCCTGCGCACCAGCTCGCCGTACACCTTCGACTTGGCTTCGGCATTGCGCTCGATTTCCTCGGGCGACCAGGCCAGCGGCTCGAAGGCGAAGGTGTCGAAGCGGGCGCGAATCTCCGGGTCGGCGATGACCTTGGCCACGTCGGCGTTGATCTTCGCCTTGACGGCCGCCGGCACGCCCTTGGGCGCGAGCAGCGACACGAACGAATTGACCTCCAGCGAGGCCGGGCCACCCGCCTCGGCCATGGTCGGCACGTCGGGCATCTGCGGAATGCGCTTGGGCGCCGCAATGGCCAGGTAGCGCAGCTTGCCGGCCTTGTAGATGCCCTGGCTCGACGGAAGGCTGGCAAAGCTCCACGGCACCTCGCCCGCGCCCACGTTGGCGAACAGCTGCGACACCTCGCGGTACGGCGCGTGGCGCATGCGGATGCCGGTGAGCGCCTCGAGCTGCTGCGCGCCCAGGTGGCCCGGGCTGCCGACGCCCCATGAGCCGTAGACCACGCCTTCGGGGTCGGCCTTGGCCGCGGCGATCAGGTCGCCCATGGTCTTCCACTTCGACTCGCTGCCCACGGCCACGAAGAAGGGCGTGCGAAACAGCGAGGCCACCGGGTCGAAGTGCTGCAGCGTGACGAAGTTCTTCGACTTGTACAGGTGCGGCAGCGCGGCGATGTGCTCGCTGTCGAGCTGCAGCAGCGTGTAGCCGTCGGGCGCGGCGCGCCGGGCCTGGTCGATGGCGATGAAGCCCCCGCCGCCGGGCTTGTTGTCGATCAGCACGCGCTGGTTCCACAGGCGCGAGAGCTTGTCGGAGACCAGGCGCAGCACCGCGTCGGGGCCGCTGCCGGCCGCGAAGGGGGTGACCAGGGTCACGGGCTTGTTGGGGTAGTCGCCGGCCTGGGCCAGCGCCCCGGTGGCCGCCGTCAGGGCAAGGATGCTTGTCAGCAGTGCGCGCGAGAAATTCATGTCTTTTGTCTCCTGGGCGTGACCTGTGTGGCCGCCTCGATGGTTGTGGATGCTGAAAGAAACAGATGTCAGTGCGGCGAAAGCGCCGCGGCGGGTTCGGTCCTTGCCGAAGTCGGGGCATACAGTGCCTCGGGTGCATCGTCCAGGCAATGCTCCGGCCGCCAGGCGTAGAGCCACTCGACCGCATCGTAGAAGCGCTCCGGCGAGCGGCCGACCCACAGGCTGTTGCGCACCAGGCGCTCCACGCCCTTGGCGTGATACAGGCGCCCCATTTCGCGCACCGACAGCACCACGCGCGCGGTGCGGGCGACGCGCGCCGCCTCGTACAGCCTGAACGCGGCGGGCATGTCGAAGCCGCAGGCCTTCACGGCCTCGCCGAGCGTTACCGCGTCTTCGAGCGCCATGCAGGCGCCCTGCGCCAGGTACTGCATCATGGGATGGGCAGCGTCGCCCAGCAGCGTCGCCGCGCCCTCGCTCCAGCGCACGACCGGGTCGCGGTCGGCGGTGCTCCAGCGGCGCCACGAGGTCGGGCGGTCGAGCAGCTGGCGCGGGCGCGCATGCACGCCCTCGAAGTACGACAGCACCTCTTCCTTGCTGCCGTCGCTCACGCCCCACTCCTCCTTTTCGCGGCTGTGGAAGGTGACGACCAGGTTGTATTGCTCGCCGTGGCGCAGCGGGTAGTGCACCAGGTGGCAGTCGGGGCCGGCCCAGACCACGGGCGCGTTCCAGCGCAGGTCGGCCGGCATGTCGGCCGCGGGCACCACGGCGCGGTAGACCACGTGGCCCGACACGCGCGGCGCGTCGCCGATGAGCGTGTGGCGCACCACCGACTTCACGCCGTCGCAGCCGACGATGGCGTCTGCCTCGAAACGGCGGCCGTCGCGGGTGACGGCAACCACGCCCCGCCCGCTCATGTCGACGGACTCGACCTGCGCCGAGGTGTGGAAGCGAATCAACGGATGCTGCTTGACCGCCTCGTGGATGGCGCCGTGCAGGTCGGCGCGGTGGCTCACCGCATACGGATTGCGAAAGCGCGCGCGGAAGGCTTCGCCGACCGGCACCGAGGCCACCTCGGCGCAATCGACCGCGTCCATCATCACGAGCCGGTCGGTGAACACCGAGCCCCGGCGCACGGCCTCGCCCACGCCCAGCGCGTCGAGCGCGGCGAAGGCGTTGGGGCCCAGCTGCAGGCCGGCGCCGATCTCGCCGATGGTGGCGCTCTGCTCCAGCAGGTCGACGGCCACGCCGATGCGCGCGAGCGCCAGCGCGGCGGCCATGCCGCCGATGCCGCCGCCGACCAGCAGCACGGTGGGAGGATTCTTCGGGACGGGTGCGGTCATGGGGCGGCCTGTGCTTTCTCGTTCGGAATCAGTCGATGCGAACCGCGAGCGAAGGCAGGCGCTCGATGCTCACCTTGATCGTCTGGCCGGGCTTCACGGCGCCCACGCCTTCGGGCGTGCCGGTGAAGATCAGGTCGCCGGGCTGCAGCGTGAACAGCGTCGACAGGTTGGCGATGACTTCGTTCACCGACCAGATCAGGTGCGTGATGTCGCTGTTCTGGCGCACCTGGCCGTCGACTTCCAGCGTGATGCTGCCGGCGTTGATCTCGCCCACGTCGGCCAGCGTGCGCAGCGGCGCGATGGGCGCTGAGAAGTCGAAGGCCTTGCCGATTTCCCACGGGCGGCCCTGCTCGCGCATCTTCATCTGCAGGTCGCGGCGCGTCATGTCCAGGCCCACGGCGTAGCTGTGAATGTGGCTGGCGGCCTGGTCGATGGCAATGTCCTTGCCGCCCTTGCCGATGGCCACCACCAGCTCGGCCTCGTAGTGGTAGTTGCTGGTGTGCGGCGGGTACGGAATGCGGCCGGTCGCGCCTTCGGCCACGGGCACCACCGACGCGTCGTCGTTGGGCTTGCAGAAGAAGAACGGCGGTTCGCGCTCGGGGTCGAAGCCCATCTCGCGGGCATGCGCCGCGTAGTTGCGGCCCACGCAGTAGACGCGGCGCACGGGGAACAGCTTGTCCGAATCGACGATGGGCAGGCCGACGATGGCGGGGGGAGTGAAAACGAAGGACATGAAGGCTCCTGCCGCACGCGGCGGCACACGGTCAAACAAACAAGAAAAAAGGAGTCGGCGCGTCGGCCGCCGCCGGGCCGCCCCAAGGCGGCCGAACCTCCCCCTCGGGGGGTGGCGAATTACACGAAGCGAAGCGCAGTGAAAAGCCGGGGGGCGAACATCCTTTCAGGCGTCTTCGAGAAAGGCTTCGCGCAGGATGCCCATGGCCTGCTGCACGGGGCGGTCGGAGAAGCTGAACAGCACCACGTCTTGCGCCGGGGCCAGCAGCCGCAGCGGTGCCCAGGACGGCACCACGAAGGTGTCGCGCGGACCGAAGTCGAAGCGCCGGCCGCCCATCTCGGCCGTGCCGTGGCCTTCGACCACGCTGTACACGGCGCCGTCGGTCGCGCGGTGCGTCTTGCCCGCGAAGCCTTCGGGCAGCAACTGCAGGTTCGTCGAGATGGTCGGCATCGGCGAGCCGCCCGTCAGCGGGTTGACGTAGCGCAGCTTGTGGCCGAGCCACGCGTCGGGCGCTTCCTGCTTGTGCAATTGGGCCAGCGCCTCGCGGCTGCGCGCATAGGGGTAGTTGAAGATCGGCGAGGTGGCCGACACATGGTCGTGGCGCACCGGCACCATGTTGTGGCCGAAGCGCGCCAGGCTGTGGCCTTCGGGGCGCGACACGTGCTGCACCTTCGCGTCGTCGTTCTCGGCGAAGCCGGCGTCGAAGAAGCGCAGCATCGGAATGTCCAGCCCGTCGAGCCACACCACCGGCTCGCTCACGCCTTCGATGCCCTCGTTGCCATGGTCGTGCCAGGCCCACGAGGGCGTGATGATGAAGTCGCCTGGATGCATGGTGGTGCGCTCGCCGCCCACCGTGGTGTAGGCGCCCTTGCCGTCGACGATGAAGCGCAGCGCCGACTGCACATGGCGGTGCGAAGGCGCCACCTCGCCCGGCATGATGAGCTGCAGGCCGGCGTAGATCGACTGCGTGATCGACGAGTTGCCCGGCAGCGCCGGGTTCTCCAGCACCAGCACGCGGCGCACGGCTTCTTCGGCGGTGATGAGGTCGGCCGACTCCATCAGCAGCGGGCGAATCTCGTCGTAGCGCCACAGGGCCGGCACGCAGGGCGTTTGCGGCTCGCGCGGCACCAGGGCATGCAGCGACTCCCACAGCGGCGTGAGGTTCAGGGGGCGGATGCGGGCGTAGTAGTCGCTGCGCTCGGCTGCATTGGATGGCGCGGTTTTCATGGGCGTGGGTGTCTCCGTTGCGGGCATTGTTGAGCGGCACCACTATTTACTCAAGACCGGTCGTCAATACACGGAATTCGAAATTTCGATAATGGTGGCTTCTCTTTCCGTTCTCCCCACGCAACGCTCCCGAGGCAACCTGTCCATGTCCAAGCTCGATCTCGAATGGCTCGCCGTGTTCGACGAGGTCTACAAGACCGGCAACGTGTCCAAGGCGGCCGAGCGGCTGGGCATGGCGCAGGCGGCGGCGAGCACCGCGCTGAACAAGCTGCGCGCGCACTTCGACGACCGCCTGTTCACCCGCACCGCGCAGGGCATGCAGCCCACGCCGCATGCCGAGCGCATCTACCCGAACCTGCGCGAGGCGCTGGCCCAGCTGGCGCAGGCCCAGGGCAACCGCAGCAGCTTCGAGCCCGCGCAGGCGCAGCGGCGCTTTCGCATCTGCATGACCGACATCAGCGAGGTGGTGCTGCTGCCCGGCCTGCTCGACCACCTGCGGCATGTGGCGCCGGGGGTGCATATCGAGACCGAGATCATCTCCACCCTCAGCGGGCGCCGCCTGCAGGACGGCGAGGTCGACCTGGCCGTGGGCTTCATGCCGCAGCTGGACGCGGGCTTCTACCAGCAGACGCTGTTCATGCAGAACTTCGTGTGCCTGGCGGCGCGCAACCACCCGCGCATCGGCGAGCGGCTCACGCGCAAGCGCTTCGAGGCCGAGGCGCACGCGGTGGTGTCCACGTCGGGCACGGGCCACGCCATCGTCGACACGACCATCGCCCGGCTGGGGCTCCGGCGCGACGTGGTGGTGCGGCTGTCGAGCTTTCTGAGCGTGGCGCGCATCGTGGCGCACACCGAGCTGATCGTGGTGGTGCCGCGCATCCTGGGCCAGGTGCTGGTGACGCAGGAGCCGGTGAAGCTGCTGGAGCCGCCCTTCGCCCTGCCCGCCTACGCCGTCAAGCAGCACTGGCACGAGCGCTTTCATGCCGACCCCGGCAATGCCTGGCTGCGGCGCACGCTGGCCCAGCTGTTCAGCGGCAGCTGAGCGCGCGAGCCTGCGCGACCGGCGGCGCTCGCGAGGGTTCGCCCGCTCGCATAATCGCGGCTGCCCGAATCCCACAGCCCTACGAAAAAGGCGGCCCCATGTCCTCGATCACCCTGCGATTCCTCGCAGAACCCAACACCGTCAACTTCGGCGGCAAGGTCCACGGCGGCACGGTCATGAAGTGGATCGACGAGGCCGGCTACGCCTGCGCGACCAGCTGGGCCAAGCGCTACTGCGTCACCGCCTTCATCGGCAGCATCCGCTTTCACCGCCCGATCATGATCGGCGACCTGGTCGAGGTCGAAGCCCGCCTGGCCTACACCGGCACCACCAGCATGAACATCTCGGTCGAGGTGCGCAGCGGCGACATGAAGGGCGGTGTGATGGAAAAGACCACCGAATGCCTGATCGTGTTCGTGTCGGTCGACTCGCACGGCCGGCCGCTGCCGGTCGAGGCCTTCGCACCGGGAACGCCCGGCGAAATGGCGCTGGCCGAGCGCGCCAAAGCCCACCTGGACGCCAGCCGCGCGGCAGGCGCCACGCCCTGAGGGCGCCCGACTAGGCGGAAAGCTCTAACGGCGAAGGGCGCGGGCGGCTAGAGTCCTGCGACCCGACCCCCTTCAAGGAACTTCTCGCATGGCCACCTCCGGCAACCACGACGACAGCAGCGACAACGGCAAGTCATCCGACCGCATCAAGGACTCCGCCCAGCAGATCTGGCTGGCCGGTCTCGGCGCCTTCGCCAAGATGCAGCAGGAAGGCAGCAAGGCTTTCGAGGCACTCGTCAAGGACGGCGCCGGCATGCAGAAAAAGACCCAGCAGGCCGCGGAAGAAACCCTGAGCCAGGCGCAGACCCGCATGGCCGGCTTCGCCAGCGAGTTCGGCACCAAGGCCGCAGGCCAGTGGGGCAAGCTGGAGAACATCTTCGAAGAGCGCGTGGCGCGCGCGCTCGAAAAACTCGGCACGCCCACGGCCGCCGACATGGCCGCGCTGCAGGCGCGTGTCGACGCGCTCGAGGCGCAACTGAAGAAGCAGCACGCGGGCACCGCCAAGGAAGCCGCCCCGGCACGCGCCAGCCGCGGCGCCGCGCGCAAGGCCGCCGCCCCCGCAAGGAAGACCACCTTGCGCCACGGCAAGCCCGGCTGAGCCCCGGCAGGCCCGAAGCGGCCTGCGCGTATTGCGCGTATTGCGGCGCTGCACCAAAAAATCAGCCCCGCGAAACATGTCCCGCGCCCTTCATGGCGCGGGGTACATAGGCTAGAGTGTCCCCAACAGACCACGAGACAAACGGGGGCACCGACATGGCAAAGAAGGCGCCACGACGCACGGCGCAACGCATCCTCGAAGCCGCATTGGACCTGTTCAACCGCTTCGGGGAGCCGAACGTCTCGACCACCCTGGTGGCGGGCGAACTCAACATCAGCCCGGGCAACCTGTACTACCACTACCCGGCCAAGGAAGAGCTGATCAACAAGCTCTACGAAGGCTACGAGTCCGAGCTCAACGAGCTGCTGCATGCCAGCGAGGGCGTGCACGACGTGGAGGACGCCTGGTTCTTCATGCACACGCTGTTCGAGCTGATCTGGCGCTACCGCTTCCTGTACCGCGACCTGAACGACCTGCTCAGCAAGAACCGCCGCCTGGAAACGCAGTTCCAGCTGGTGCTGAAGAACAAGGCACGCGCCATCCGCCAGCTGATCGCCGGACTGAGCCGCGCCGGCCACCTGGAGATCGACGCGCACGAGGTCGACACGCTCGCGCAGAGCATGGTCGTCGTGCTGACCTACTGGCTGAGCTACGAGTACGTGCGCAACCCGCGCGAGGCGCTGGAACCCGCGCACGCGCAGGGCGCGCTGCTGCGCGGCGCCCACCACACCCTGCACCAGCTCGCGCCGTACCTCGCGCGCGAACAGCGCCAGCATTTGCTGACACTCAGCCACGCCTACAACGGCGAAGATGCTGTGAAGCGCGGCAGCAACGCGACTTCCTCTGTCGACATGGCGGTCTAGACAACATGCCCCACCACGACTTCCAGCCGCTCTCGCTGATGTCCGCACGTCCGGCCGCCGCCAACGCGGATCCGTGGAAGCCCCTGCCCTTTGCCGACGTTCCGCGCTACGACGCGCGCAGCGTGGCCTCTCACTGGCCGCGCCTGCATGCCGGCCACGAGCTGCCCGTGCCGCACGAAAGCTCGCCGCTGGCCGAAGGCTGGGCGCTGTACCACAGCGGTGAGTTCGAGCGTGCCGCCGCGGTCGGGCTGTTGCACGGTGCCGAAGGCCTGGCGCTGGCCAACCAGGCCACCGCCATCTACGCCAACTACCTGGAGCCGCGCGAGGCCGTGCGGCTCGCCATGTTCCGCCACGTGATCGAACGCGCCGGCGCGCAGGAGGCGGCCGAGCCCGACAACTGCCAGGCGCTGTACTGGCAGGCCTATGCGCTGGGCCGCTACAGCCAGGGCATCAGCGTGGCGCGCGCGCTGGCGCAGGGGCTGGGCAGCAAGCTCAAGGGTGCGCTGGAACGCGTGATCGCCTTGCAGCCCCGGCATGCCGACGCGCACGTCGCACTGGCGTCGTTCCACGCCGAGGTGATCGACAAGGTGGGTGCGCTGGTCGGGCGCATGACCTATGGCGTGCGGGCGGAAACCTCGATGGCGCTGTTCGAACGCGGGCTCGAACTGCACCCGCATTCCGCTGCCGGGAAGATGGAGTACGCCCGCGCGCTGCTGATGCTGCACGGCGACTCGCGCATGGGCGAAGCCACCGACCTGTACGAGCAGGCCGCGGCGCTGAAGCCGGCCGACGCGCGCGAACGGCTCGATGTGGAGCTGGCGCGGGCGGGCCTGAAAGACTGAGTCGGTACCCATGGGTACCGCGCAATTTAAGATGCGCGTTTCCAGCTTTTCAACTTGACCGACATGTCCGATCTCCATGCCCAGTTCGAGGCCGCCCAAGCCAACTCCAAGCTGCTCGCCGAGCGCCCCGACAACCCCACGCTGCTGAAGATCTACGGCCTCTTCAAGCAGGCCACCGAAGGCGACAACGCCGCCAAGAGGCCCAGCTTCAGCGACATCGTGGCACGCGCCAAGTGGGACGCGTGGACGGCGCAGAAGGGAGCGAGCGCGGACGAGGCCAGGCATAAGTACATCGACCTGATCGAGTCGCTGCGAGGCTGACTTGCTGCGGCGCTAACCCACGATCCCACGTTCATGCAGCGCGGCGATCTGCCCGGCGCTCAACCCGATTTCCTTCAGCACCGCATCGGTGTCCGCCCCCAGCCCCGGCGCGTTGTGCCGGTGGCTGGCCGGCGTGAGCGACAGCTTGGGCACGAAGCCCGGCACGGCGAGCGTGCTGCCGTCGGGCATGCGCACCTGCTGCAGCATGCCGCGCGCGGCGTAGTGCGGGTCGGCCGCGATGTCGGCGATGGTGTAGATGCGCCCGGCCGGCACCTGCGCCACGTCGAGCGCGGCCAGCACCTCGTCGACCGTGCGCTGCGCGGCCCAGTCGCCGATGGCGGCGTCCAGCATCTGCACCTGCGCCACCCGCCCCGCGTTGCCCGACAGCGCCGCGTCGGCCGCGAGATCGGGCCGGCCGATGCATGCCATCAGGCGGCGGAAGATGCTGTCGCCATTGCCCGCGACGATCGCGTAGCCGCCGGCCTTGCAGCGGTAGGCGTTGGTCGGTGCGATGCCCGGCAGGGCGCTGCCGGCCGCCTCGCGCACCGCACCGAAGGCGCCGTACTCGGGCAGCAGGCTTTCCATGCAGTTGAAGACCGCCTCGTACAGCGCCACGTCGATCACCTGCCCGATGCCCTTCGGGTGCGTGGCGCTCACCGTGGCATGCCGGTGCTGCATGGCCAGCAGCACGCCGATCACGCCGTGCAGCGACGCGAGCGTGTCGCCGATCGACACGCCCACGCGCACCGGCACGCGGCCCGGTTCGCCCGTGAGGTGGCGCAGCCCGCCCATGGCCTCGGCCACCACGCCGAAGCCGGGGCGGTCGCGGTAGGGGCCGGTCTGTCCGTAGCCGCTGATGCGCAGCATCACGAGCGCAGGGTTGGCCTCCAGCAGATCGTCAGGGCCCAGGCCCCAGCCTTCCATGGCGCCGGGGCGGAAGTTCTCGACGAGCACGTCGGCCTCGGCCGCCAGCTGCCGCACGATGGCCTGCGCCTCGGGCTCGCGCAGGTCGAGCGCCAGCGAGCGCTTGTTGCGCGACTGCACCTGCCACCACACCGAAGTGCCGTCCTTCAGCAGCCGCCAGGTGCGCAGCGGGTCGCCCGCGCCGGGCGGCTCGATCTTGACGACCTCGGCGCCGAAGTCGGCCAGCGTGCGCGCCGCGAAAGGCCCGGCGATCAGTTGCCCGAGTTCGATGACCTTGAGGCCGGCCAACGGGCCCGGGGCGGCCGGCGCGGCAGGGGAAGAAGCGGTGTTCGTCATGGCGACAGAGTGTGCCGTGCCGCCGCGCGCGCCTTTCGGGGCGGGAAAACACCTATGAATTCTTGACACGCCGTTGCCAGCTCGTTCTGCACCGCAGCAATCGCCCGCCCATCGCCCCTTTCCCCCGAGGAGAAACCACTTTGCTGCAGTGCAATGCCCGCACTTGCTCGCTGGAATAAAAGTCAAAAAAGTATCGGCTTCGAGCGCCATCTCTGGTTGTGGGCGTTCTGCGCGATTCGTACAGTCCGCCCCACGCTGTCAGCCACGACAAAGAGACAACAGGACAAGGAACCGCTCATGCAACCCGATCTGGAAATCGTCGAAGTCCGCGGGGACGAATCGTTCACCGCCTGGGCGCATGGCTATCCGTATCGCACGGTGCGCTGGCACTTCCATCCCGAGTACGAGATCCAGCTGATCGTGGAGACCCAGGGCGTCTACTTCGTCGGCGACCACGTCGGCCACTTCGAGGCCGGCAACCTCGTGCTCATGGGCCCCGACCTGCCGCACAACTGGATCAGCGACGTGCCCGCGGGCCAGAGCGTCGAGCGGCGCGGCATCGTGATCCAGTTTCCGGCCGAGCTGGCGAAGAACATGGGCACCGCCTTCCCAGAGTTCGGGCGCATCGCTGCGCTGCTGGCCGAATCGGGCTCGGGCCTGCTGTTCTCCGCCGAGACGGCCATCGCCGCCAAGCCGATCATGGAGTCGCTGCTCGAGGCGCGAGGCCTGCGCCGCGTGATCCTGCTGCTCTCGCTGCTCGAACTGCTGGTGGACAGCAGCGACCGCCAGCGCCTGGCGAGCCCCGCGTTCAGGCCCGACCCCAAGGCCTTCATGTCGCACGCGATCAACAACGTGCTCGCGCACATCACCGCCAACCTGGCCGACGACCTGCGCGAACCCATGCTGGCCGAGCTCGTGGGCCAGAGCCCGAGCGCGTTTTCGCGTTCGTTTCGCAAGCACACGGGCCAGTCGTTCGTGCGCTATGTGAACCGGCTGCGCATCAGCCGCGCCTGCGAGCTGCTCACCAACAGCGAGAAGCCGGTGCTGGACGTCTGCATGGACGTGGGCTTCAACAACGTGTCGAACTTCAACCGGCAGTTCCTGCTGCACAAGCGCATGCCGCCCACCAAGTTCCGAAGTTTCCACCGCATGCAGGCCGCGGCCTCGCGTGCCGCCAAGTCGCCGTAGCCGGCGCTCATTCCTGTTCCCCGCGTCGTTGCCGGCGCGGCGCTTCGGGCGCCGCGTGGGGCACGTTTTCGCCCGCGTTTTTGCCCGCGTTTTTGCCCGCGTTTTTTCGACAGTCAATGAACCTCAGGAGACCGCAACCATGAAGAACCTTCTCATCAAAGCCACCGCCCTCACCGCCGCACTGCTCTGCGCCGCATCTGCCGCACAGGCGCAAGCACCCAAGCAGCCGCTGCGCATCGGCATGACTTTCCAGGAACTCAACAACCCCTACTTCGTGACGATGAAGCAGGCGCTCGAAGAAGCTGCCGCCACCATCGGCGCCACCGTGGTCACCACCGACGCGCGGCACGACGTGGCCAAGCAGATCGGCGACGTGGAAGACATGATCCAGAAGAAGGTCGACATCCTGCTGCTGAACCCGACCGACTCCGCCGGCGTGCAGTCGGCGGTACGCTCGGCCAAGAAGGCGGGGCTGATCGTGGTGGCGGTGGACGCCAACGCGCAAGGCCCGGTCGACTCCTTCGTCGGCTCGAAGAACACCGACGCCGGCCGCCTCGCCTGCGAGTACCTCGCCAGGAGCATCGGCGAGAAAGGCGACGTGGCGATCCTCGACGGCATCCCGGTCGTGCCGATCCTTGAGCGCGTGAAGGGCTGCCGCGAAGCGCTCGCCAGGTACCCCGGCATCAAGGTCGTGAGCACGCAGAACGGCAAGCAGGAACGCGCCGCCGCGCTCACCGTGACCGAGAACATCCTGCAGGCCAACAAGGACCTGAAGGGCATCTTCAGCGTGAACGACGGCGGCTCGATGGGCGCGCTCGCGGCCATCGACGCCAGCGGCAAGGACGTGAAGCTCACCAGCGTCGACGGCGCGCCCGAAGCCATCAAGGCGATGCAGAAGCCAGGCTCCAAATTCATCGCCACCACCGCGCAGTACCCGCGCGACCAGATCCGCCTGGCCATCGGCATCGCGCTCGCGAAGAAGTGGGGCGCCAACGTGCCGGCCGCGGTGCCGGTCGATGTGAAGCTGATCGACGCCGAAGGCGCCAAGACCTTCACCTGGTAACCCGACCGGGCCACCATGAACTCCGCAGAAGAAAGCCAGGAAATGCTCCGGCTGGAAGGCGTGTCCAAGCGTTTTCCGGGCGTGAAGGCGCTCTCGGGCATTTCCCTCTCGATCCGCAAGGGCGAGGTGCATGCGCTGCTCGGCGAGAACGGCGCGGGCAAGTCCACGCTGATGAAGATCCTTGGCGGCATCTACCAGGCCGACGAGGGGCGCATCTTCATCGACGGCCGCGAGCGGCAATTCGCTGGCTACAGCGATGCGATCGCCGCGGGCATCGGCATCATCTTCCAGGAGTTCAGCCTCATTCCGTACCTGAACGCGGTGGAGAACATCTTTCTGGGCCGCTACCTGAAGAACCGCTTCGGGCTGATGGACAAGGCGGCGATGAGGCGTTCGGCCGAGCAGCTCTTCGAAGAGCTGGGCGTGCAGATCGACCTGGGTGTGCCGATCTGCCGGCTCTCGGTGGCGCAGCAGCAGTTCGTGGAAATCGGCAAGGCGCTGTCGCTGAATGCGCGCCTGCTGGTGCTCGACGAGCCGACCGCCACGCTCACGCCCAACGAGGCCGGGCACCTGTTCAAGATCATGCACGAGCTGCGCGCCAAGGGCGTGGCGATGATCTTCATCTCGCACCACCTGGACGAGATCTTCGAGGTGTGCGACCGCATCAGCGTGCTGCGCGACGGCGCCAACGCGGGCCATGCGGAGGTGGGCGCCACCGATGTGAATGCGCTGGTCGAGATGATGGTGGGCCGAAAGATCGAGCACAACTTTCCACCGAAGCCGCAGCCCGCGCCGCGCGGGCGCAAGGTGCTCGAAGTGCCGGAGATACAGCTTGCCAAGGGCGGTCCGGTCAACCGCTTCGACCTGCATGAAGGCGAGATCCTCGGCTTTGCGGGGCTGGTCGGTTCGGGCCGCACCGAACTCGCGCTCGGAATGATGGGCGCCGACCGCGTGCACCACAAGACCGTGCTGCGCAACGGCAAGCCCGTGCGCCTGAACGACCCGACCGAGGCGCTGCAGAACGGCATCGGCCTCCTGCCCGAAAGCCGCAAGGTCGAGGGTCTGATCACCGACTTCACCGTCCGCTTCAACATCTCGATGAACAACCTGGGCAAGCACAGGAGCGCCGGCCTCGTGAGCCAGAAGTCGGAGAAGCACGCGGCCGGCGAACTCGCCAGGCGCGTGGGCGTGAAGGCGCCCAGCATCGAGACACGCGTGGCCACGCTCTCGGGCGGCAACCAGCAGAAGGTGGTGATCGCGCGCTGGCTCGGCCACGCGAGCGAAGTGCTGATCTTCGACGAGCCCACGCGCGGCATCGACGTGGGCGCCAAGGCCGAGATCTACGGCCTCATGCGCGAGCTCACGCAGCAGGGCAAATCCATCATCATGATTTCGAGCGAGCTGCCCGAGATCGTGGGCATGTGCGACCGCGTCGCGGTGTTCTCGGGCGGGTCCATCGTGGCCACGCTGGAGGACGCATCCATCAACGCGGGCGACATCATGCGCCACGCCACTTCGTCAGGGAGTCTTCAATGAACGCCAGCGCCACCCACCCGACGCCGCCTGCGCCCAGCGGCGGGTTCATTGCGCAGCTGCGCCGCTCCACGGCCTTTCTTCCATTGGTCGGACTGGTCGCGATCTCGGTCTTCATGATCGTGGCGACCGACAACTTCCTGTCGTGGAGCAACCTGCAGAACATCGCGCTGCAGTCGTCGATCAACGCGATCATCGCGGTGGGCATGACGGCCGCGATCCTCACGGGCGGCATCGATCTTTCGGTGGGTGCGGTGGTGGCGCTGTCGGGCACGCTGGCCTCGGGGCTGATGGTGCAGTTCGGGCTGCCGCCCATGCTCGCGGTGCCGCTCGGGCTGGCGGTGGGCGTGGTGATCGGCTTCTTCAACGGCTACTGCGTGGCCTACCTGCGCATGCCACCGATCATCGTGACGCTGGCCACGATGGGCATCGCGCGTGGCGTTGCATTGATCTACACGGGCGGCTATCCGATCGACGGGCTGCCCGATTCGTTCGCCTTTCTCGGCGGCGGCGTGCTCGCTGGCATCAAGGTGCCGATCCTCATCATGCTGGCGACCTACCTCGTGGCGTATGTGCTGCTGAACATGGCGCCGTTCGGCCGCTATGTGTACGCCATCGGCGGCAACGAGGAAGCCACGCGGCTCTCCGGTGTGCGCGTGTCGCGCTACAAGCTGCTCGTGTATGCGCTCAGTGGTCTCACCGCAGCCATCGCGGGGATCGTGCAGGCGGCGCGTGTGACCAGCGGTCAGCCTGGTGTCGGCGTGGGCTTCGAGCTCGACGCCATCGCGGCGGTGGTGATGGGCGGCACGTCCATCGCCGGTGGGCGCGGTGCCATTGTGGGCACGCTGGTCGGTGCGCTGTTGCTCGGTGTGCTGAACAACGGTCTCAACATGATCGGCGTGTCGCCGTACCTGCAATTGATCATCAAGGGCGGGATCGTGCTGCTTGCCATCTTCATCAGCCGCGAAGCCAAGCGCTGACCCTTTCTCTTTCTCTTTGTCTTGCTCCTTCCCCCTTTGGGGGAAGGCTGGGATGGGGGCAAGCGGCGCTGGTGCGACCCCTGTGCCTTATCGACCGCCGCTTGCCCCACCCCTGCCCTCCCCCGGAAGGGGAGGGAGAAAAACCAAACAACCTCTCTGACCACAAGGACCCCATGTCTTATCAAAAGCTCCAGCCCGGCGCCTCAGGCGCCATCGGTGACCTCGCCGCCATGCAGGCCGTCGTCTGCCACGGCCCCAAGGACTACCGCCTCGAAACCGTCGCGATGCCCACCATCGGCCGCAACGAACTGCTGATTTCCATCGCCGCCTGCGGCATCTGCGCATCGGACTGCAAGTGCCACTCGGGCGCGAAGATGTTCTGGGGCGGCGACGGCCAGCCCTCGTGGGTCAAGGCGCCCGTGATCCCGGGCCACGAGTTCTTCGGTTATGTCGAAGCCCTCGGCGAAGGCGCGGCCGAGCACTTCGGCGTGGAGAAAGGCGACCGCGTGATCGCCGAGCAGATCGTGCCCTGCGGCAAGTGCCGCTTCTGCACTTCGGGCAAGTACTGGATGTGCGAGGTGCACAACATCTTCGGCTTCCAGCGCGTCGTGGCCGATGGCGGCATGGCCGACTGCATGCGGCTGCCGCCGACCTCGCGCGTGCACAAGATTCCCGACGGCATCTCGCTCGAAGACGCGGCCATCATCGAGCCCCTTTCGTGCGCCATCCACACCGTGAACCGCGGCGACATCCAGCTCGACGACGTGGTGGTGATCGCGGGCGCCGGCCCGCTGGGCCTGATGATGGTGCAGGCCGCGCGACTGAAGACGCCGAAGAAACTGATCGTGATCGACCTCGTGCCCGAGCGCCTCGCACTCGCCGAGCAATTCGGCGCCGACGTGACGGTCAACCCGAAGACCGAGAACGCCGACGCCGTCGTCAAGGGCCTGACCGAAGGCTACGGCTGCGACGTGTACATCGAGACCACCGGCGCGCCCATCGGCGTGACGCAGGGGCTGGAGATGATCCGCAAGCTCGGCCGCTTCGTGGAGTTCAGCGTGTTCGGCTCGGAGACCAGCGCTGACTGGTCGATCATCGGCGACCGCAAGGAGCTCGACGTGCGCGGCGCGCACCTGGGGCCCTACTGCTACCCGATCGCCATCGACCTGCTGGCACGCGGGCTCGTCACCTCCAAGGGCATCGTGACGCACGACTTTCCGCTCACCGAATGGGAGCGCGCCTTCGCGCTGGCAAACTCGCTGGATTCCATCAAGGTGCTGCTCAAGCCGCAGCCCCGGTCCTGAAATCCTGAGAGACAGCACACCATGAAATACGTGATCGGCGTCGACATCGGCACCCAAAGCACCAAGTGCCTGCTGGTCGGCATCGACGGCAAGGTGCATGCGCAAGCCAGCGCGGCCTACCAGCCCGAGACGCCGAAGCCGCTGTGGGCGCAGCAGGACTGCACGGTGTGGTTCGACGCGGTGTGCGAGAGCGTGCGCGCGTGCGTGGCCAGGAGCGGTGTCGCACCGTCGGACATCGCGGCAATGTGCGTGAGCAGCCTCTACGGCGGCGCGGGCATCCCGGTCGACGACGCCATGCAACCGCTGCACCCCTGCCTGATCTGGATGGACCGCCGCGCCACGGCAGAGGTCGATGCAGTGAACGAGAAGGTCGATGTCGCGCGCTTGCAGGCGATCACCGGCAACGGCGTCGACAGCTACCACGGCTTCACCAAGATGCTGTGGATTCGCGAGCACCTGCCCGAGGTATGGGCGAAGACGCATTATTTCCTGCCGCCCAACAGCTACATCAACTGGCGGCTGACCGGCGCGCTCGCGGTCGACCACAGCTCGGCCGGCAACATCGGCGGCGTGTACGACGCAGCGCAGCGCGGCTGGTCGCATGAAGCGCTCGACATGCTCGGCATACCGGCGCGCATGATGCCGCCGCGCCTGGTCGAATCGAGCGACGTGGTCGGCGGCCTGAGCGCGGAATGGTCTGCGAAGCTCGGCCTCGCCGAAGGTATGCCGCTGATGGCGGGCGGCGTCGATGCGGCGGTCGCCACCTTCTGCGCGGGCGTCACCGGCAGCGGCGACCACGTCGCGATGATCGGCACCAGCATGTGCTGGGGCTTCGTGAGCCCGACGGTGGATGCGCGCCACAAGCTCATCACCATGCCGCACGTCTACCGCGGCGCCGACCGCAGCTATGTGTTCGGCGGCGCGATCACGGCGGGCGCGGCCGTCACATGGTTCCGCGAAACCTTCTGTCAGGCCGAAGTGGCCGAAGCCGCGCGCACCGGCGAGGACGCACATGCGCTGATCGAACGCAAGGCCGTCGAAGTGCCGCCCGGTGCCGAGGGCCTGGTGTTCCTGCCCTACCTCATGGGCGAGCGCAGCCCCATCTGGGACGCACAGGCCAAGGGCGCATTCATCGGCCTCTCGCTCGCGCACAGCCGCGCGCACCTGTATCGCGCCGTGCTGGAAGGCGTGAGCTTCGCACTGCAGCACAACATCGAGGCCGGCCGGCAAAGCGGCCAGCCGCTGGACGACCGGCTGATCGTGGTCGGCGGCGCGGCGCACTCCGACCTGTGGATGCAGATCGTCGCGGACGTCACGGGCTACCCGGTGTTCACCATCGAGGAAGAGGTCGAGGCGGCCCTCGGTGCGGCCATGCTCGCGGCGCTGGGTGCGGGGCTGGTCGATGCGGCAACAGCCGAACGCGGCTGGGTCACGCTGGTGGAACGCGCGCGCCCCGAGCCTGCGGCGCAGGCCGTGTACCGCGAGCGTTTCGACATCTACAAATCTCTTTACCCGGCGTTGCGCGATGCGATGCACCGACTGAAATGACGATCTCTTTCGACTTCTCCGGCCAGCGCGCACTCGTCACCGGTGCCAGCAGCGGGATCGGCCGTGCGGTCGCGGTTCGGCTCGCGCAATCGGGCGCGGCGGTCACTGCTGTGGGACGCAACGCAGCAGCGCTCGACACGCTGCGCGCCGAAGTCGGTTGCACATCACTGGTGGTCGATGTGGGCGACGCGGCTGCGCTGGAGCGCGCGCTCGCAACCTGGCCCGCCTTCGACCTCGTGGTGAACTGCGCCGGCATCGCCCTGCTCGAATCGGCGTTCGACTTTCAGGCGGAAAGCTTCGACGCCGTGATGGCCGTCAATGCACGTGCCGCCGCGCTGATCGCCTCGCGCTGCGGCAAGGCGATGATCGCGGCCGGCGTGCGCGGCAGCATCGTCAACGTGTCGAGCCAGGCCTCGCTGGTCGCGCTCGATTCGCACCTGTGCTACTGCGCGTCGAAGGCGGCGATGGATGCGATCACGCGCTCCGTATGCCTCGAATTCGGCCCGCACGGCATCCGCGCGAACAGTGTGAACCCGACGGTCACGCTCACGCCGATGGCCGAGCGGGCGTGGGCCGACCCTGCGAAAAGCGCCGCGGCGATCCGGGGCATTCCGCTGGGACGCTTTGCGCAGGTGGAAGAAGTGGTGGCGCCGATCCTGTTCCTGCTGAGCGACGGCGCGTCGATGGTGAGCGGTGTGGCACTGCCGGTGGACGGCGGCTACACCGTCGTTTGAAACCGGTGATGCTCAGGCGAGGCGGGTACCGCCGCCGGGCGCGCCCAGCATCGCGTCGAGGTTGCGCGTGATCTTCGCCTCGATCATTTCGCTGAAGCTGCTGAACAGGAAGCCCAGCGTCGCATCCAGCGTGAAGGTGCTGGCCGTCACCTCGACGGTGCCGTCGATGCCGGCGCGGGTGAACGTTGCCACGTCGCGGTCGTCGCCCTGGGTGTAGACGCATTCGAGGCCGAACTCCTGCTCGGCCTGCTCGATCCATCGGTGCGCGACGTTGCGCGCGCCGGCAATGCCCAGCGTGTGGTTGCGTTCGATGTGGATGTCAGGCACCGTGATCTTCCTTGTTCTCTTTGGGGGGGCTGGAGCGGGTTTACAGGATGCCGGTGGCCGCCTGCAGCGCGCCGCGGCGTTCCTCGGCGGTCGGCAGCGCGGCGATGCGCTTGACCTCAGTGTAGAAGCGCGGCCAGTCGTGGCCTTCGCGATCGAAGAGTTTCTCGAAGCTGGGCACCAGGTCGTCGTACGCGCCCTGCGCGCCGAAGGCCGCATTGTTGGCGCGTGCCACCCAGCCGTCGTAGGCGTTCTGGCGCGGGCCGGTCCAGCCCGCTTTCAGCTGGGCGTAGCGAGCGCGAAATTCGGCCATGGCGGCCTGCTTCATCGCCTCGACCCTGGCCCGGTCCCCGGCCTTGGCTTCGGGCGATTCGTAGACCTGCGTCAGTGCGCGGCGTGTGTCCAGCGCCAGCGCGCGGAAACCCTGGCGCTGCGCATCGAACTGCGTGTACTCCATGCGCGCCGCCTCGCCGGCCTCGCGCTGCAGCCACAGCGCGCCGCCGATGCGCTCGACCGACGTGGCGTACGACTCGTTGAACACCGTGTCGCCGGGCACGTAGAGCACCTGGTGCGCGAGTTCGTGGAACACGATGCGCGCGAGCTCGCCTTCCGGATAACCGATGAAGGTGGACAGCAGCGGGTCGCCCCCGGCCCAGTTCGTCCAGCCGAGCGTGGAGTACGCGGGCACGGGGTACACGGCGACTTCCAGGTCCAGCTTCTTCTGCGCCTCGGCTTCGGCCTTGGCCGCGTCCTCGCTGTAGTAGCCGCGGTAGCCCACGCAGCCCGCCACCGGGAAACACCAGTTCTTGAGCGTGAGCGAATACGGCGGCGCGGCCACCACGTTCCACACGGCGGCGGCGCGGTGCAGGTCGGCATAAGACTTGTAGCTGGGGTTGTCGGGCAGGCCGAGCTCGCTGGAGGCGAAGCGGCGGATGCGCTGCGTGAGTTCGAGCCTGGCCTTCAGCGGCGCGGACACGGCTGGGTCGGCCAGCCATTCGGGCACTGGCTTGGCCGCCCGCATGATGCCGATGTGGCCGCTGGCCGATTGCCAGTAGTAGCCGAGGTCGGCGCAGCCCGAGAGGAGCAGCGCGGCGGCCAGCACGAATGCGGGGGCAGCCCTCACCCCAACCCTCTCCCGGAGGGAGAAGGAGCCAGGCGCTCCACTTCCACCAGGCAGTCGTAGAACGTCGGGCCGCGGCCGATGTCGGTCAGCCGCTGGCTGGTCAGCTCGTTCACGTTGGTGCCGTCCATGCCCAGCTTGCGCCACCAGATGCCCATGCCGTGCACCACGCCCTGGCGCGCGCGGCGCGACACCTCGGCGCGGCAGCGGTGCTCGCCGCGCTGGTTGAACACGCGCACGGTGGCGCCGTCTTCGATGCCACGCGCGGCGGCGTCGGCCGCGTGAATTTCGAGCAGCGGCTCGACCTCGATGGCGCGCAGGCTGGTCACGTTGACGAAGGTCGAATTGAGGAAATTGCGCGCCGGCGGCGAAATCATGGCCAGCGGAAACGCCTTCGAGCTGCCGGCCGGCTCCCAGTTGGGCACGTGGTCGGGCACGGCGTTCATGCCCATGGCTTCCAGCCGGGCGCTGAAGAACTCGCAGCGGCCCGAGGGCGTGGGGAACTTGCCTTCGGCGAACGGCGCCTCGGGCAGCTTCACGCTGGTGAAGCCCTGTTCCAGCAGTTGGGGAAAGTCGATCGCGTTCTCGGCGAAGGCGGTGCGGCACAGCGTCTCGTCGGAGTCGGAGAAGCACGGCTCGGTGAAGCCCATGCGGCGCGCCAGTTCGCGAAACACCCAGGCGTTGCTGCGGGCCTCGCCGCGGGGCGCCACGGCCGGGCGGTTGAGCAGCACGTCGGTGTGGCCGTAGCTGCAGTGAATGTCCCAGTGCTCCAGCTGCGTGGTGGCGGGCAGCAGGTAGTCGGCGTAGTCGGCGGTGTCGGTGCGGAACTGCTCCAGCACCACGGTGAACAGGTCTTCGCGCGCAAAGCCCGCCGCCACCTTGGCCGACTCGGGCGCCACCGCCACCGGGTTGCTGTTGTAGACCACGATGGCCTTCACCGGGCGCTCGGTGTCCAGCAGCGCGTCGCCGATGGTGCTCATGTTGATGGTGCGCGGCCGGCGGCCGGCCAGCAGGTCGGGGCGCTGCAGCGCGGCGCGGTCGACCGGGTAGTGGCCCGAGCTGCTCAGCAGCAGGCCGCCCGCGCGGTCACGCCAGGCGCCCACCAGCGCCGGCAGGCAGGCGATGGCGCGGGCCGCGTTGCCGCCACCGCGCACGCGCTGCATGCCGTAGTTCAGGCGAATGGCGGCCGGCTTCGTGGTGCCGTAGGCCCGGGCCAGCGCCACGATCTGTTCCTCGGGAATGCCGCAGACCTCGGCCGCGCGCGACGGCGGCCATTGCAGCGCGCGCTCGCGCAGCGGCTCCCAGCCCAGCGTGTGGGCGGCGATGTAGGAGTGGTCGAGCCAGTCGTGCACGATGAGCTCGTGCATCAGCGCCAGCGCCAGCGCGGCGTCGGTGCCGGGCAGCAGCGCGACGTGCTCGTCGCACTTGTCGGCGGTTTCGGTCTTGCGCGGGTCGATGCACACCACGCGCGCGCCGGCGCGCTTGGCCACCTGCACATGGCGCCAGAAATGCAGGTTGCTGGCAATGGAGTTGCTGCCCCAGATCAGGATGAGCTTCGCCTCGGCGAAGAACTCGATGCGCATGCCGACCTTGGCGCCCAGCGTGTAGACCATGGCCTCGCCGCCCGCCATGGAGCAGATGGTGCGGTCCAGCAGGCTGGCGCCCAGCTTGTGGAAAAAGCGCCGGTCCATCGACTCGCCCTGCACCAGGCCCATGGTGCCCGCATAGCTGTAGGGGAGAATGTCTTCGGGTTTTCCCTGTAATACTTCAAGATGCGCGGCGATGTCGTCGAGCGCTTCGTCCCAGCTCACCGGCTCGAACTGGCCGCTGCCCTTGGGACCGACGCGCTTCAGCGGCTGAACCAGCCGCTCCGCATGGTCGTTGCGCTCGATGTAGCGCGACACCTTGGTGCACAGCACGCCACCGGTGTGCGAATGCGCGGCATTGCCCTGCAGCTTCACGGCCACGCCGTCCTTGACGGTGGTGACGAGCGCGCAGGTGTCCGGGCAGTCGTGGGGGCAGGCCCCCAGCACGGTGGACACGGTGGTGGGCACGGGGGTTTGGAGGGGTGCTTCTTCGAGCAGGGAATCCGGTGCGTGGGGCATCGGGCAAGTCTAATTTGTTGTGCGCGACTCAGGGCGCGGGAGGGGGTTTTGAACATGATGATGAATCGACGACGTTTTTCTTTGGCCGCGGGCGCGGCCGCCACGCTCGGGGGCTTCGGCACGGCCCGGGCGCAGGGCGAGGCACCGCTGGTGCTGGGCCAGTCGGCGCCGTTCACCGGGCCGGCGGCACAGCTGGGCATCCAGTTCCACCAGGGCGCCAAGCTGTTCCTGGACACGTACAACGCCCAGCCGGGCCGCCGCAACGTGGTGATCAAGAACCTGGACGACGGCTACGAACCCGACCGTTGCGCCGCCAACACGCAGAAGCTGATCGACGAGGACGTGTTCGCCCTCTTCGGCTACATCGGCACGTCGACCAGCCTGGCCGCAATGCCGCTGGCGGTGAAGGACCGGGTGCCCTTCATTGCACCGCTCACCGGTGCCATGTCGCTGCGCGAGCCGTTCCAGAAGAACGTGTTCCACCTGCGCGCCTCGTACAACGACGAGACGGCGCTGATGGTGAAGCAGCTGACGCACCTGGGCCAGAAGAAGATCGCGGTCTTCTATCAGAACGACGCCTACGGCAAGGCCGGGCTCGACGGCGTGACGCTGGCGCTCGAACAGCAGCAGCTCAAGCCGGTGGCGCTGGCCACGGTGGAGCGCAACGCGGTCGACGTGGCGGCGGCGGTGAAGACCATCGTGGCGGCGCGGCCCGACGCGGTGGTGCAGATCGGCGCCTACAAGGCCTGCGCGGCGTTCATTCGCGAGGCGCGCAAGGCGGGCTACGGCGGCACGTTCTTCAACATGTCGTTCGTGGGCACGCAGGCGCTGGCCGACGAACTGGGCAAGGAGGCCGCGGGCGTGATGGTCACGCAGGTGGTGCCTTCGCCCTACAACCCGGCCAACACCCTGGCGCGCGAGTTCGCGGACGCCGTGCGCAAGGCCGGCAACGGCGCCAGCGCCAACTTCTCGAGCATGGAGGGCTACCTGGCCGCGAAGGTGCTGACCGAGGGACTGCGCAAGACGCCGGGCAAGCCGACGCGCGACAGCCTCGTGGCCGGGCTGGAAAGCATCGACCGCCAGCAGTTCGGCGGGTTCGAGGTGTCGTTCTCGGCCAAGAACCACGTGGGCTCGAAGTTCGTCGAGCTTTCGATGCTGACGGGCGACGGCCGGGTCAGGACCTGAGGCCGTCCACGGCCTGGAACATGGCCTGGCGGGCCTGGCTGACGATCTGGCCGCGCCAGGCGTCGGTGTCCGTGTAGAACGCCTCCACCATTCGCGCCCGGATGCCGTCGGCCAGGTCGGCCGGCGCTTCCGGATGCTTGTGCAGCCAATGGTCGGCGCGCAAGGCGCCGGTCACTTCGAGTATGGGAAGCGTGCCGTACTCCAGCGCGATGCCGGTGTACTCGGCCTGCGGGCACTCCTCGTACACGGCATCCCACATCAGCCCGCGCAGCAGCGCCGAAGTGGAGGAACCGTCGTAGATCGACGTGACAGGCGCGCCCGGCGTGCCCCACCAGGCGTTGGCGCGTGCATAGGCTGCCTTGTCGTCCTTGCCGGCGTAGATGCGCTCGCCCAGGCCGTTGGGACCCAGGCCGGTGTGCAGGTCGATCCACGCCAGGCGCTTCGCGCGGCCCGCATGGGTGCCCAGCACCTTGCGAATGGTCTTGTTGCTCCAGGTCGGCGCCTTGCCGCCGAAGAACAGGCCGTCGTCGAACTGGTACTGCCCGCTGGTCACGGCGGCCTGATAGGCCGTGGTGCCGTGCTTGTCGATCCACTTGGCCACCGCCGCCTGGTTCTCGGGCGTGGGCGGCCAGGTGGCGGGCAGCAGCAACTCGTGCAGCCTGGCGTAGGGCTCGTTCACCGGCACCGGCCTGGAGAAGTCGATGAAGTTGCGGTTCAGGTCGACGTTCTCGTGCGTCACGCGCCGGCCGTGCGAAAAACCGTGCGGGTTGAGCGCGTGCACATAGAGCACCGCCACGCCCTGCGCCCTGGCCTTCTCGCGCCACTCGGCATCGTGCAGCGCGAACACCTGAACGCCGCTGCCGCAATGGCCTTCGACGCCGTGGCAGGCGCTGGTGACGACCAGCAGGTGCTCGGCGTCGGCGTTGCCGTCCAGCGCCACGTCCATCGACAGGTCTTCGCCGTCGCGGCCCTTCAGCGGGTGCGCATGCGGCTCGACCGTCAGGCCCGCGCTCACACAGGCCTGCAGGAACTTCTGGCGCGCCTGGGCGTAGCGCGGCGAAAAAGCTTCCGCGATGCCGATCATGCGGCGCTCATGTGGTGGTACGGCCGGGCTTGAGGAACTGCTCGGCCAGTTGCACCCAGCAGGTCGCGCCCAGCGGAATCAGGTCGTCGTTGAAGTCGTAGCTCGCGTTGTGCAGGGTGCACGGGCCTTCGCCATGGTGCACGTCGCGGTGCGCGCCGTCGCCATTGCCGATGAAGGCATAGGCACCGGGCTTGGCCTGCAGCATGAAGGCGAAGTCTTCCGACGTCATGGCCGCTTCCTGGCGCAGCACGTTGTCGGGGCCGACGATTTCGCCCATCACGCGGCGGGCGAAGTCGGCCTCGGCCTCGGTGTTGATGGTGGGCGGGTAGTAGCGCTCGAAGCGGAAGTCGCAGGTGGCGTCGTGCGCCGCGCAGATGTGCTTTGCAATCTGCTCCATCTTGGCCTCGATCATGTCGAGCACTTCCAGCGAGAAAGTGCGCACCGTGCCCGTCAGCTCGCAGTTGTCGGGAATCACGTTGTTGGTTTCGCCGGCGTGGATGGTGGTGACCGAGATCACGGCCGAATCGGTCGGCTTCATCTTGCGCGTGAGGATGGTCTGGAAGGCCTGCACGATCTCGCAGGCGATCGGCACCGGGTCGATGCCGGTCTGCGGCAGCGCGGCGTGGCCGCCCTTGCCGATCACGTTGACGCGGAACTTGTTGCCAGACGCCATCACGGGGCCGGGGCTCACGGCGAACTGGCCGGCCTTCATGCCGGGCCAGTTGTGCATGCCGAACACGGCGTCCATGGGGAACTGCTCGAAGAGCCCTTCCTTGATCATCTCGCGGGCGCCGCCGCCGCCTTCTTCGGCCGGCTGGAAGATCAGGTACACGGTGCCGTCGAAATTGCGGTTCTTCGCCAGGTGCTGGGCGGCCGCGAGCAGCATCGCCGTGTGGCCGTCGTGGCCGCAGGCGTGCATCTTGCCGTGGTGCTTGCTCGCGTGTTCGAAGGTGTTGAGCTCGGTGACGGGCAGTGCGTCCATGTCGGCGCGCAGGCCGATGGCGCGGCTGCCGGTGCCGTTCTTGATGATGCCCACCACGCCGGTGGTGCCCAGCCCCCGGTGGATGGGAATGCCCCATTCGGTGAGCTTGCCTGCCACCACGTCGGCGGTGCGGACTTCTTCGAAGCAGAGTTCGGGATGGGCGTGGAGGTCACGTCGGACGGCGGCGATGCCGGCCGCCTGCGTGACGAGCGAATCGATGAGTTTCATAGGGCACAGTCTAGGCTTTGCCATACCACCCGCAAAGACCGTGCCGGGCAAACCCTCAGGCTGCGCTCAACGATTCGCCGAACGATCCACTCGGCGCAAGGCTCAGCGCCCGATGCTCTTCAGGTAGTCCGCGCGCGCGGCCAGCGCCGTGTCGGTGAAGTCGGTGAACACGCCGTCCACGCCCAGCTTGTAGTACACGCCGTACTCGCTCTTGCCGTCCTTGTTGTAGTCGATGGGCAGGCGGCGCGACTCGTTGCGGAAGGTGAAGGGGTGCACGAACAGGCCCGCCTTGTGCGCGTCGGCGATCAGCGTGGTGGGCGCCATGGAGGTGGCGTCGGCGTCGTTGATCTTGCCGTCCTTGTTCACGTCCACCGGCTTGCCGTCGGCGCCGAGAGTGCCCTTGATGCTCACGATGTAGCGCTTCCACGGGCCGATGCCGTCGGCGTAGGTCTTGATTTCGGCCAGGCCCGCGGGCGTGACCATGGCGTCGAAGTTGCGCGTGTCGCCGGCCTTGGTCCAGTCGTAGGGACGGTCGCTGGGCACGGCGAAGGTCACGGCGCCGGTGCGCAGGTCGACGCTGTCGCCGTCGATCAGCTGGATGATCTTGGTGTTCAGGCCCTTGGCTTTCATGTACTTCAGGCTGCCGGGCTCGAAGGACTGCACGTAGATGGGCGCGGTCTTGTTGTTCCAGCCGGCGGCCGTGATGGCGGCAATCATCTTGTCTTCCAGCGGCAGGCCGAGCTCGCGGAAGTAGGTCGGGTTCTTCGACTCGGGGTAGATCGCGATGGTGCGGCCGGTTTCCTTGGTCTTGGCCTTGGCGAAATCGATGATCTCCTGGAAGGTCACGACCTTGAACTTGCCGTTGAACTCCTGCGGCCGCTCGGCGTCGGTGGAGATGCCGCCCAGGGTCTTGATTTCTGCCAGCGTGAAGTCGTTGCTGAACCAGCCGGTCTGGGTTTCGCCGTCGACCTTGATGGTCTTCTTGCGCGAGGCGAAGCGGGGGTGCTTGGCCACGTCGGTGCTGATGGCCAGGTTGGGGTCGTGGCGGGCGATGAGCACGCCGTCCTTGGTGGACACCAGGTCCATCTCGATCACGTCGGCGCCCAGCTCGATGGCGCGCGAATAGGCTTCGAGCGTTTCTTCCGGCAGGTAGCCCGAGGCGCCGCGGTGGGCAATGACCAGCGGCGGGTTGCCGTCGAGCGTCAGCAGCTTGTTGGCGGAACCTGAATTGCCGGTGGTGCCGCAGGCGGCGACGCACAGGGCGGCGGTCGCGGTCAGGGCGATCTGAAAGGTGCGCATGCTTTTTCTCCGTCCAAAAAAGGCGCAGCGTACCCGCTTCGCATGACGGCATCGACCCTGCCCGGCGCGGCGCGCCGACTTCCGGGAGAATGTGTTGCATGCTCCATACGCTTTCCCCCCAAAGCCTTCTGCTGGCCCAGACGCTGGTTCGCATGAACACCGTCAGCGCCAACAGCAACCTCCAACTGATCGACTTCGCCCAGCACCATCTGGCCGCCCTGGGCGTGAAGAGCCGCATCACCTACAACGCCGAACGCACCAAGGCCAACCTGTTCGCCACGCTGGGCGAAGGCAAGCCGGCCGGCGTGATCGTCTCGGGCCACACCGACACGGTGCCCTGGGACGGCCAGGACTGGAGCGTCGACCCGCTCTCCGCCGTGGTGCAGAACGAAAAGCTCTACGGGCGCGGCTCGGCCGACATGAAGAGCTTCATCGCCATCGCGCTGGCCAATGCGCATCGTTTCCTTGAAAGCGACTCGCCCTTCGCGGTGCATTTCGCGTTCAGCTACGAGGAAGAAATCGGTTGCTTCGGCGTGAAGGAGCTCATCGCCGACATGCGCGACGCCGGCATCAAGCCTCTCGCCTGCATCGTGGGCGAGCCCACCAGCATGGTGCCGGCCATCGCCCACAAGGGCGTGTACCGCTACAAGTGCTGCGTGCGCGGCAAGGAAGCGCATTCGTCGCTCACGCCCAAGTCGGTCAACGCCATCGAGATGGCCGCGCGCGTGGTCGGCAAGGTGCGCGACATGGCGGAAGACTTCGAGCGCAACGAGCCGCGCTACGAGGGCTTCGACGTGCCCTTCAGCACCGCGAGCGTGGGCCAGTTCCATGGCGGCATCGCCGACAACGTGGTGCCGCGCGATGCCGAATTCCGCTACGAATTCCGCGACCTGCCGACCGCCGACGCCAAGCGCATGCAGGCCGACGTGGTGGCCTACGCCGGCGGCCTGGAGCCTTCGATGAAGAAGGTGGCGAAGGACGCCGGCTTCCAGTTCGAGACCATCTGCGAGATTCCGAGCTTCCTGGGCTCGGCCAGCGACCCCATCACGCTGCTGGCCCAGCGCCTGGCGGGCGAGGACCGCACCACGCTGGTGGCTTTCGGCACCGAAGCGGGCCTGTTCAAGAACGCCGGCATCCCCACCGTGGTGTGCGGCCCCGGCAGCATCGAGCAAGCGCACCAGCCCGACGAGTTCGTGAGCCTGGAGCAGCTGGCCCGCTGCGAGCTGTTCATGGAACGGCTGGCCACCTCGCCCACCATTGGCTGACACCGGCGACAGCGCCCTGCGGCGCATGAAGCGCGTCGCGCTCGGCCTGCTGTGCGCCGCCGCGTTGCTCTACGCGGTGGCCAGCGTGCTGCACGCGCAGCACCCGGCCTGGGGTTACGTCGCGGCCTTTGCGGAGGCCGCGATGGTCGGCGCCATTGCCGACTGGTTCGCGGTGGTGGCGCTGTTTCGCCATCCGCTGGGCCTGAAGATTCCGCACACGGCCATCATCCCCAGCAACAAGGACCGCATCGGCGCCAAGCTCGCGGGCTTCATCTGCGACAACTTCCTGAGCACCGCGCAGGTGCTGGGCAAGGTGCGCCAGTTCGACGCGGCCGCCCGCATCGCGGGCTGGCTGGCCCGCCCCGCCACCGGCGAGAAGCTGGGCGAATGGGGCGTGGCCGCCACGCGCTACGGCCTGGCGGCTTTCGACGACGAGCGGGTGCGCGCCTTCATGGGCCGCGCCGCGGCGGCGGGGCTGGAGAAGATCGACCTCTCGCGCCTGACCGGCCAGGCGCTGGACGCGCTCATGGCCGGCGGGCGCCACCAGGCGCTGCTCGACGACGTGCTGCAGCAGGTGGCCGGCCTGCTCGAGGGCGACGAGCTGCAGGCGCACATCACCGAGGCCATTGCGCGCGAGATCAAGACGCTGCGCTACGTGGGCCTGGACCAGGTGGCGGCCAAGCTGGCCACGCGCAAGATCGTTGCGGCCGTGGCGCACACCCTCGGCGAGCTGGCGGCCGAGCCCGACCACCCGATGCGCAAGCGCTTCGACCACTTCGTCGACGACTTCGTGGTGCGCCTGAAGCTGGACCCGGAGTTCCAGCAGCGCGGCGAGCAGATTCGCGCCGAGCTCATCGCGCACCCTGCCCTGGGCGACTACCTGCACGGCCTCTGGGGCGAGCTGCTCGCCTGGCTGCAGGACGACCTGGGCCGCCACGACTCCACCATCCGCCAGCGCATCGCGTCGATGGCCGGCGCGCTGGGCACGCGGTTGCAGGGCGACGAGGCCATCCGCCGCTGGATCAACGAACAGATCGAGGCCGCCGCGCCGCTGGCCATCGAGCGCTACCGCGAGGACATCCGCCGCTACATCGAAGAGCGCGTGGGCGAGTGGAACGCGCAGGAAATGACCGTCGAACTCGAGCGCCACATCGGGCGCGACCTGCAGTTCATCCGCATCAACGGCACGCTGGTGGGCGGGCTGGTGGGGCTGCTGATCCACACGGCGACGCAGCTGCTGCGCGGCTGAGCGCGGCGCCCGCGGGCGGGTAAGCCCCAGCGGACGAAAGTCCGCATCGTGTCCCGGGAGCGACTGCGCCGACCCTGCCTCCTCCTAGACTGCTCGCGCCATCACAAGAGGAGACACACCCATGCCCCGTCGTTCGCCCGGCGTTTTCCGCGCCGCCGCGCTGGCCGCCAGCTTCGCCCTGCTGGGCGCCTGCAGCACGCTGGCCCCGCCTTACTTCACGGCCTCCGCCGAGCCGCTCACCACCCGGCCTGCCTCGTGGGCCGCACCCGAAGCGCTGGTCGCGCCCTCCGCCTTCGCGGGCGTGCACGGCCTGGCCATCGACGCCAAGGGCCGACTGCTCGCGGGCTCGGTGCTGGGCAACACGCTGTGGGAGGTCGACCGCACCACCGGCGCGGCCAAGGTGCTGATCGACGCGCCCGAAGGCCAGGCCGACGACATCGCGGTAGGCCCACAGGGCGAGCTGGCCTGGACCAACTACCTCATGGGCATGCTGCGCTACCGCGAGAGCGACACCGCCCCGCTGCAGGTGCTCGCCAAGGACCTGCCCGGCCTGAACTCGCTGGACTTCGACCGCCGCAACGGCAAGCTCTATGCCTCGCAGGTGTTCCTGGGCGACGCGCTGTGGGAGATCGACCGCGCCGGCCAGAAGCCGCCGCGGCTCGTCAAGAAGGACATGGGCGGCTTCAACGGCTTCGAGGTCGGCCCCGACGGCCTGCTCTACGGGCCGCTGTGGTTCAAGGGCCAGGTCGTGAAGATCGACCCCGCGAACGGCGACATGACCGTGATTGCCGACGGCTTCAAGATCCCGGCCGCCGCCAACCTGGACGGCAAGGGCAACCTGTGGGTGGTCGATGCGCGCAGCGGCGAGCTGGTCAAGGTGGACCTCGCCAGCGGCCGCAAGACCGTGGCGAAGCAGTTGCGGCCCTCGCTCGACAACTTGGCGATCGCACCCGACGGCACGATCTACATCTCCAACATGGCCAACAACGAGGTGCTGGCCTTCAACCCCGCCACCGGTGACCTGCGCACGCTCACCAGCGGCAAGGTGGCGGTGCCGGCCGGCATGAAGATCGACGGCAACGACCTGTGGGTGGCCGACGTCTTCGGCTTCCGCCAGGTCGACGTGCGCACGGGCGAGGTGCGCGACGTGTTCCGCATGCAGCGCGAGCCCGAGCTCGACTACCCGTTCGCGGTCGGCCTGTCGCCCAGGCTGTTCGCGCTGACCTCGTGGTTCACCGGCACGGTGCAGCTGGTGGACCGACAGACGCTGAAGACCGTGGACACCCTCCACGGCCTGAAGGCGCCGTTCGACGCCATTCCCATGCCCGACGGCAGCGTGATCTACGCCGAGATCGCCACCGGCAGCATCACCCGCGCCAGCGGCCCGAAGTTCGCCGAAAAGTCGGTCGTCGCCAGCGGCCTGAACGGCCCGGTGCAGATGGTCATCGGCCAGGACGGCGCGCTCTACGTGACCGAGGCGGCCGGCAAGCTGCTGCGCATTCCGCTGGACGCCAGCGCGCCGCTGCGCACCGTGGCCGACGGGCTGGCGCTGCCCGAAGGCGTGGCGCAAACGCCGTGGGGCAGCTTCATCGTGGCCGAAAGCGCGGCACGCCGGCTGGTGGAGATCGACCCGGCCGACGGCAGCCGCCGCACCGTGGCCGAGAACCTGCCGATCGGCCTGGCACCCGGCCCCGGGCTGCCGCCGCCGTACGTGGTGACGGGCGTGGCCGTGGGGCGCGACGGCACCGTCTACATGTCGGCCGATCGCAACAATGCGATCTATCGAATTCGCGCTGTAAGGTAGCGTAACAAGAAGTGTAATTACCTGTTTACTTTTTAAAACAACCATTACAAACTGACCGGGACGTCTCGCGGCGTCCCGGTCGCATCCCGTTTTCGGGGCTCCGCGAGCCGTCCTTTTTTCATTGAAAGGGACACGCATGACTCCGCTCGTCGCAGGCCAGTTGCTATTGCCCGAATATTCCCTGGGCATGGTGGCGCTCTCCTTCTTCATCTCGTTCGCCGGCTCGCTGGTGGCGCTCATATGCGCCGGGCGCATGGTCGGCGCCGACGGCAAGCCCAACCTTGCCGTCGTGGCCTGCGCCGCGGTGGCGCTGGGCGGCATCGGCATCTGGTCGATGCACTTCATCGGCATGCTGGCGTACCGGCTGCCGGTGGGCATTTCGTACAACGTGCCGCTCACGGCGGTGTCGCTGGTGGCGGCCGTGCTCATCTCCGGCATCGCGCTGTACATGGCGGGCGGGCGGCACAGGTTCAGCAAGTCGGGCTGGCTGGGCGGCAGCCTGCTGGCCGGGGCCGGCGTGTGCGTGATGCACTACATGGGCATGTTCGCGATGAACATGCGCGCCGAGATGGACTTCGACGTGGCGCGCGTCGCGCTGTCGGTGGCGATCGCCGTCAGCGCCGCCGCGGCGGCGCTGTGGCTGGCGTTCAACCTGCGCAAGTTCTCCCACAAGGTGGCCGCCGCCGCGGTGATGGGCGTGGCCGTGTGCACCATGCACTACGTGGGCATGAGTGCCGCGCGCATGGTCTGCACCGCCGCCGCGCCGGTCGACGCGCTGGCCATCGGCGGCAGCTCCATGGGCCTCATCGTGTTCGGCACGGCCGGCGCGGTGCTGATCTTCATCTACTGGGTGGTCACCGGCAGCAGCCTCGACACGACGCCTGCCGCCGGCGTGCGGCGGCCCCAGAACCAGCTGATGCGCTGACCAGCTAGTTGGCGCAAGCAGGGGCGGCGGGCCCCTCCTACAGTCCGTACAGAGCGACAACAACGATCCGTACAGACCCACATGCCCGTCATCGAATCCCGGCTGCACGCGGCCAGCGACACCTTTCAGGCCAACCGCGCCGGCATGCTCGCGCTGCTCGGCGAGGTGCGCGCGCACGAGGCCCGCGCCGCGGCGGCGTCCGGCGCATCGGCCGAGCGCTTTGCCAAACGCGGCCAACTGCTGCCGCGCGAGCGCATCGCGCTGCTGCTGGACACCGGCGCGCCCTTTCTCCCGCTGGCCTCGCTTGCCGGGCTGGGCCAGGACAACCCCGACCTGTCGAAGAGCGTGCCGGGCGGCGGCCTGATCTGCGGCATCGGCCGGGTCGCGGGCGTGCGCTGCATGGTGAATGCCTCCGACTCGGGCATCGATGCCGGCGCGCTGCAGCCGATGGGGCTGGACAAGCAGCTGCGCGTGCAGGAGATCGCGCTCGAAAACAAGCTGCCCTACGTGCAGCTGGTGGAAAGCGCCGGCGCCAACCTCATGCAGTACCGCGTGCAGGACTTCGTGCGTGGCGGCAGCATCTTCCGCAACCTGGCGCGCCTGTCGGCCGCCGGGCTGCCGGTGGTGACGGTGACGCACGGCTCCTCGACCGCGGGCGGCGCGTACCAGACGGGCCTGTCGGACTACATCGTGATGGTGCGCGACCGCACGCGGGCCTTTCTGGCAGGGCCGCCGCTGCTGAAGGCCGCCACCGGCGAGATCGCGACCGAAGAGGAACTGGGCGGCGCGGTGATGCACACGCACATCTCCGGCCTGGGCGACTACCTGGCCGAAGACGACCGCGACGCCCTGCGCATCGCGCGCTCGATCCTGGGCGGTATCGACTGGGCGCGCCACGAAGCGCCGCGCCCCTTCGCACCGCCGCGCCACGAAGCCGAAGACCTGCTGGGCCTCATGCCCAGCGACGGACGGCGGCCGGTGGACATGCGCGAAGTCATCGCGCGCATCGCCGACGGCTCCGAGTTCCTCGAATTCAGCGAGCACTACGGCAGCGCCACCGTCTGCGGCCACATCCGGCTCGAAGGCCATGCGGTGGGCCTCGTCACCAACAACGGCCCCATCGATTCCGACGGCGCGACCAAGGCCACACACTTCATCCAGGCCTGCTGCCAGTCGCGCACGCCCATCGTCTACCTGCAGAACATCACCGGCTACATGGTGGGCCGCGCGCATGAAGAAGCCGGCATCATCAAGCACGGCGCCAAGATGATCCAGGCCGTGACCAGCGCCACGGTGCCGCAGATCACGCTGCACTGCGGTGCCTCCTACGGGGCGGGCAACTACGGCATGTGCGGGCGCGGCTTCGCGCCGCGCTTCTGCTTCAGCTGGCCCAATGCGCGCACCGCGGTGATGGGCGGCGAGCAGGCCGCGAAGACCATGGCCATCGTGATGGAGGCGGGCATGGCACGCAAGGGTGCCGTGGACCACGCGAAGATCGACGCCATGCAGCAGCAGATCGTCGAGCGCTTCGAGCGGCAGATGAGCGTGTTCACCACCAGCGCGCTGCTGCTGGACGACGGCGTGATCGACCCGCGCGACACGCGTGCGGTGCTCGCCGAGGTGCTGTCGGTCTGCCGCGATGCCGATGCGCGCGTGCCGCAAGCCATGCAGTTTTCGGTGGCACGGCCATGAACATCGAGACCAGCGGCTTCAGCAAGATCCTCATCGCCAACCGCGGCGAAATCGCGGTCCGCGTGATGCGCACGGCACGCGCCATGGGCTACCGCACCGTGGCCGTGTATTCGAGCGCGGACGCCGACGCCGAGCACGTGCGCCAAGCCGACCAGGCCGTGTGGATCGGCGAGTCGCTGCCCGCGCAGAGCTACCTGAACATCGCCGCCGTCGTCGAGGCCGCGCGCGCCAGCGGCGCGGACGCGGTGCACCCGGGCTACGGTTTCCTCGCGGAGAACGCCGAGTTCGCGCAGGCCTGCCGCGACGCCGGCCTGGTCTTCATCGGACCGTCGCCCGAGGCCATTCGCGCGATGGGCGACAAGGCCGGCGCCAAGCGGCTGATGCAGGCCGCGGGCGTACCGTGCATTCCGGGCTACCAGGGCGACGACCAGGGCACGCAGCGGCTGGCCGCCGAAGCCGCGCGCATCGGCTGGCCCGTGATGATCAAGGCCACGGCCGGCGGCGGCGGGCGCGGCATGCGGCTCGTGGCATCGGCCGCGCAGTTCGACGAGCTGCTGCGCAGCGCGCAGTCGGAAGCGCTCAACGCCTTCGGTGACGCGACCGTGATCCTGGAGCGCGCCATCGTCGCGCCGCGCCACATCGAGATCCAGGTGTTCGCCGACCGGCACGGCCACGCCGTTCACCTGGGCGAGCGCGACTGCTCGGTGCAGCGCAGGCATCAGAAGGTGATCGAGGAAGCGCCTTCGCCCGCGGTGTCCGAGGCCCTGCGCGAGCGCATGGGCGCCACGGCGGTCGCGGCGGCGAAAGCCATCGCCTACGAAGGCGCAGGCACGCTCGAATTCCTGCTCGACGCCCAAGGCCAGTACTGGTTCATGGAGATGAACACGCGACTGCAGGTGGAGCACCCGGTGACAGAGGCCGTGACCGGGCTCGACCTGGTCGAGCTGCAGCTGCGCGTGGCCGCCGGCGAGCCGCTGCCGCTCGCGCAGCAGGACGTGCGCATCACCGGCCATGCGATCGAAGTGCGCCTGTGCGCCGAAGACCCGAACCAGGGCTTCATGCCGCAGAGCGGCGCGCTCGCGGCGTGGCGGCCTTCGCCCGCGCTGCGCACGGAACACGCGCTGCGCGACGGCGCGGCCGTTCCGCCCTTCTACGACTCGATGATCGCCAAGCTGGTGGCGCACGGCCGCACGCGCGAGGAAGCCAGGCACCGGCTCATCGCGGGCCTGCAGGACACGGTGGCGCTCGGCGTCGCGACCAACCAGCAACTGCTGCAACGCGCGCTGTCGCACGAGGTGTTCGCCGGCGGCGCGGCGACGACGGCCTTCGTTGCAGACCATGTGGATGCGTTGCTTGCGCCCGACGCGCCGGCCGACACGCAGGCCGCACTGCTCGCAGCCTTGCTGCTGCAGCTCGGGGAGCGCGGATGGCCGTCGCCGCTGGCGCACACGCTGCCCAATGCCTTGCGCTTTGCGCTCGACGGCGCGGTGCATGCGGCCTGTGTGACGCCGCGCGGCAAGGGCGCTTTCGATGTGATGCTGGACGACCACGCACCCGCGCAGATCGCGCTGGTGGCCTTGGAGGGCGACGGCACGCTGCGCTTCTCGTGCGGCGGACTGGCCGAGCAGGTGCTCGTCGTGCGCGAGGCCGGCCGCGTCTTCTTTCATTTCCGTGGCCGCGCGTTCCGGCTCGACAACCTCACGCACGTGGCCGTGGCACGCGCCGGAGATGCCGGCCAGGACGGCCTGCTGCGCGCTTCCATGAACGGCCGCGTCAGCGCGCTGCTGGTGGCCGAAGGCGATGCAGTCGCCGCGGGCCAGCCGCTCGTCACGCTCGAGGCCATGAAGATGGAGCACGTGCACTGCGCACCGCGCGCCGGGCGTGTCGCGCTGCATGTGGCGGTCGGCGCGCAGGTGGCGGCGCGGCATGTGGTGGCCGAGGTCACTGCCGAGGTCACCGAGGTCGTCGGCGCATGACGCGCTTCAAGACAAGTTTCCGAAAGCCCTTCGCATGAACGCCTCTTCCTCGCGCTATCGCTCCGTCTTCACGCCCGGCCTCTTCGACGGGCAGGTCATCGTCGTCACCGGCGGCGGCTCGGGCATTGGCCGCTGCACCGCGCACGAACTCGCCGCGCTGGGCGCGCACGTGGTGCTGGTCGGGCGCAAACAGGAAAAGCTCGACGCGGTGAAAGCCGAGATCGAGGCGGCCGGCGGCAAGGCCAGCGCACAGGCCTTCGACATCCGCCAGGAAGACGCGGTGCGCGCGGCCGTTGCCGCCGTCGTCGCCGCACAGGGCCGCATCGACGGCCTCGTCAACAACGCGGGCGGCCAGTACATCACGCCGCTGGCCGCCATCTCGGCCAAGGGCTGGGAGGCGGTGATCCACACCAACCTCACGGGCGGCTTCCTGGTGGCGCGCGAGTGCTACCTGCAGAGCATGCAGGCGCACGGCGGCGCCATCGTCAACATCGTGGCCGACATCTGGGGCTCCATGCCCAACATGGGCCACAGCGGCGCGGCGCGCGCCGGCATGGTGAGCTTCACCGAGACGGCCGCCGCCGAATGGGCCGTGAGCGGCGTGCGCGTGAACGCGGTGGCGCCCGGCTACATCGCCTCCAGCGGCATGGACCACTACCCGCCCGAGGCCGGCGACATGCTGCGCGCCATGCGCAAGACCCTGCCCGCGGGCCGCTTCGGCACCGAGGCCGAGACCTCCGCCGCCATCGCCTTCCTGCTGTGCCCCGCGGCCAGCTTCATCAGCGGCACGGTGCTGCGCGTGGACGGCGCGCGGCCGCAGGTGCGCATGGGCTGGCCGATGGAACTGCCCGACGCGCAGGCGCGGCAGCGCGCCGCGGTGAAGCCCTTCGACGGCTTTCACCTGGCGCAGACGCCGCGCGTGTTCCAGGACGCGCAGGACAAGTGAAGAAAGAACGAACGGAGACATTCCCATGCAGTACACGCACGAACACCTCGAGATCCAGAAGACCCTGCGCCGCTTCATCGACGAAGAGATCAATCCGCACGTGGACGAATGGGAAGCCGCCGAGATCTTCCCCGCGCACGAGGTCTTCAAGAAGCTCGGCAACCTCGGCCTGCTGGGCCTGAACAAGCCCGAGGCCTTCGGCGGCGGCGGGCTCGACTACTCGTACGCCATGGCCATGGCCGAGGCGCTGGGCCACGTCAGCTGCGGCGGCGTGCCCATGGCCATCGGCGTGCAGACCGACATGTGCACGCCCGCGCTCGCGCGCTTCGGCAGCGACGAACTGCGCCGCGAGTTCCTGGCGCCCGCCATCGCGGGCGACATGGTCGGCTGCATCGGCGTGAGCGAGCCCGGCGCGGGCAGCGACGTGGCGGGCCTGAAGAGCCATGCGCGCAAGGACGGTGACGACTACCTCATCAGCGGCCAGAAGATGTGGATCACCAACAGCCTGCAGGCCGACTGGATGTGCATGCTGGTCAACACCGGCGACGGCCCCGTGCATCGCAACAAGTCGCTCGTCATGGTGCCGATGGACACGCCCGGCATCAAGAAGGCGAAGAAGATCCGCAAGATCGGCATGAATTCGAGCGACACCGGCCTCATCTACTTCGACAACGTGCGCGTGCCGCAGCGCTACCGCGTCGGCGAAGAGGGCCAGGGCTTCATCTACCAGATGCAGCAGTTCCAGGAAGAGCGGCTGTGGGCCGCGGCGAGCTCGCTCGAAGGGATGGAAGACTGCATCGCCCAGACCATCGAATGGGCGCAGCAGCGCCAGATGTTCGGCGGCACGCTGGCCGACCAGCAGTGGGTGCAGTTCAAGCTGGCCGAACTGAAGACCGAAGTCGAAGCCCTGCGCGCCCTCACCTACCGCGCCTGCGACCTGCATGTGCAGGGCGAGGACGTGCTCGAACTCGCCTCGATGGCCAAGCTCAAGACCGGACGCCTCACGCGGCAGGTGGCCGACACCTGCCTGCAGTTCTGGGGCGGCATGGGCTTCACCCTGGACAACCGCGTGTCGCGCCTGTACCGCGACGGGCGGCTGGGCTCCATCGGCGGCGGCGCGGACGAGGTGATGCTGGGCATCCTCGCGAAGACCATGGGCATCGCCAAGCGCGCGCCGCGCGTTTGAAGACGCGGCCATGAATGCCGAACCGAACGCCGAACTGCAAGCCGACCGCGCCGCGCTCGCCGACACGGTGCGGCGTTTCGCCGAAACCGAGATCGCGCCGCACGTGCAGGCATGGGACGACGCGGGCGAGTTTCCGCGCGCGCTGTACACACGCGCCGCCGAGCTCGGCTTGCTGGGCCTGAGCTATCCCGAGGAGCTCGGCGGCACGCCCGCCTCGTATTCGCTCAAGCTGCCCGCGTGGATCGCGCTCGCGCGCCATGGCCGAAGCGGCGGTGTGCTCGCGAGCCTGTTCTCGCACAACATCGGCCTGCCGCCGGTGGTGCTGCATGGCAGCGAGGCGGTGCGCCAGGAGGTGGTGCCGCCGGTGCTGCGCGGCGAGAAGATCGCGGCGCTGGCCATCACCGAGCCCGGCGGCGGCTCCGACGTGGCGGCGCTGCGCACCACGGCACGGCGAGCGCGTGATGACGAGGGCGACCACTACGTCGTGAACGGCGAGAAGACCTTCATCACCTCGGGCATGCGCGCCGACTGGATCACCGTGGCCGTGCGCACCGGCGAAGGCCGCGGCGCGGGCGGCATCTCGATGCTGCTGGTGCCGGGCGGCACGCCGGGCCTCTCGCGCACGCGCCTGGCGAAGATGGGCTGGCTGTGCTCCGACACCGCCACGCTGCACTTCGACAACGTGCGCGTGCCGGCGCGTTACCTGCTGGGAGACGAAGGCGCGGGTTTCCGCATGGTCATGGGCAACTTCAACGGCGAGCGCATCGGGCTGGCCGCAGGTGCCCTCGGTTTCTCGCAGGCCTGCCTCGACGAGGCCCTGGCCTGGGCGCGCGAGCGCAAGACCTTCGGCTCGGCGCTCATCGCGCACCAGGCGGTGCGCCACAAGCTGGTCGACATGCAGATGCGCATCGCCTCCACCGAAGCGTGGATCGAGGCGGTGTCCGCCGAGGGCGATGCGCTCGAAGCGGCCGGGCGCTTCAACGCGCCCGAGTGGGTGGCACAGATCTGCATGCTGAAGAACCACGCGACGCAGACCATGCAGTTCTGCGCCGACCAGGCGGTGCAGATCCTGGGCGGCATGGGCTTCATGCGCGGCACCGTCAGCGAACGCATCTACCGCGAGGTGAAGGTGATGATGATCGGCGGCGGGGCCGAGGAAATCATGAAGGAACTGGCGGCGAAACAGCTGGGCTGGTAGCTGCGGCCTCTTTATTCGCACCGGGGCGGAACGCCGCCGTGCACCGGGTGTCCAACCGTCCAGCACTCTCGCTGGGTCGCAGGAGCCCCTCATGCTCTCTCTCACCTCCGGCATTGGCGCCGTCGTTCTCGTTCTGCTGGCGGTGCTGCTGTTCGGCGCCGTCTGGATCTTCCGGGAATACGAGCGCGGCATCGTGTTCACCCTGGGACGTTTCTCGAAGGTGTCGGGGCCCGGCCTGGTGCTCGTGATTCCGGGCGTCCAGCAGGTGGTGCGCGTCGACCTGCGCACCGTGGTGCTCGAAGTGCCCACGCAAGACGTGATCTCGCGCGACAACGTGTCGGTGAAGGTCAGCGCGGTCGTGTACTTCCGCATCGTCGACGCCGAGAAAGCCATCATCGAGGTGAAGGACTTCTTCAATGCCACGAGCCAGCTGGCGCAGACCACGCTGCGCTCGGTGCTGGGCAAGCACCAGCTCGACGACATGCTGGCCGAGCGCGAGCGGCTCAACCTCGACGTGCGCGAATCGCTGGACGTGCAGACGGCCTCGTGGGGCATCAAGGTGTCCAACGTGGAGATCAAGCAGATCGACCTGACCGAATCGATGGTGCGCGCCATCGCGCGGCAGGCCGAGGCGGAACGCGAGCGCCGCGCCAAGGTGATCCACGCCGAGGGCGAGCTGCAGGCCTCTGAGAAGCTGTTCCAGGCCGCGCGCGTGCTGGCGCAGGAGCCGCAGGCGATCCAGCTGCGCTACCTGGAGACGCTCACCGTGATCGGCGCGGACAAGAACACGACCATCGTGTTTCCGCTGCCGGTGACCTGCTGGCGAGCTTTCTCGGCAAGCGCGCCTGACGCGCGGCGAACACCAACGGAAAACTGTTCTTCACGGGCAAGGCCCGCGGTGCATGGCCTTTCGCACGGGGCGTGCTTACCATCGGCCGGCCACTCGACGCAGGAGCCCCGTGTGATCTTCGTTTTCCATCTTCTCGACAAGCCCGGTTCAGCCGCATTGCGCACCGCGGCGCGCCCGCAGCACAAGGCCGGCCTGGCCCAGGTGGCCGAGCGCATGGCCGTCGCCGGCCCGCTGCTGGTGCTTGCTTTCACGAACCTGTGGCCGCAGAAGGTCGGCTTTGCGCCGGCCGCATGAGCGAGCGCGCGCTATCCATGGTCAAGCACATCGTGATGTGGGACCTGCGCGGCGACACGCCGGAAGAAAATGCGCAGGCCCGCCAGTTGCTCAAGCGCAAGTTCGAATCGCTGCGCGGGCAGGTCCCGGGCCTGTTGCACCTGGAGGTGGGCGCCGATTCGAGCCGCGTGGGCTACGCCTGCGACGTGGTGCTCTACAGCGAGTTCGACAGCCAGGCCTCGCTCGACGGCTACGCCACGCATCCGGCGCACCTGCGCATTCGCGAAGAGCTGGGCGACCTGCGCGTCGCGCGGCACCAGGTCGACTACGCGGTGGAGTGACGCGCCTGCGTCAGTCGTTCGGACCGTCCTGGGCACCCTCGCCGCGCTGCGCCGCTGCAAGGGCCGCCGCTGCGCGCAGCTTGTCCTTCTTGCTCGGCCGCGCCCCCTTCACGCCGCCCGTGCCCGACACATCGGTCACCGGCACGGCCGCTTCGGTCGGCTCGAAGCCTTCGACGCGCTCGCGCGGCAGGCTCAGGCCCTGGCGCTTTTCGATCAGGCGGAAATGCGCCTCGGTCGACGCGCTCACGAAGCTGATCGCCAGCCCGCTCGCACCCGCGCGCCCGGTGCGGCCGATGCGGTGGATGTAGTCGGTGGGCGAGCGCGGCAGGTCGTAGTTGATGACCACGGGCAGCTGCGCGATGTCGATGCCGCGCGCCGCGAGGTCGGTGGCGATCACCACGTCCCAGCGGCTTTCCTTGAACTGCGACAGGATGTCGGTGCGCGTGCCCTGCGCGATGTCGCCGTGGAAGGGCACCGCATAGATGCCGTTCTTGTAAAGCTTCTCGGCCACGATCTGCGCCGCATGCTGCGTGGCGACGAAGACCAGCACGCGGTCCCATTCGCCTTCATGTTGCTTGAGCAGGTGGCGCAGCAGTTGCGTGCGGCGGATGGCGTCGACCTCGATCACGCGCTGCACGATGTTCGGCTCGGTGCCCGGTTCGCCCTGCACGTCGATGACGGCGGGCTCGCGCAGCATGCCGTCGGCCAGCGCCTGGATGGCGGCCGGAAAGGTGGCGGAGAACAGCAGGTTCTGGCGCTGCGCAGGCAGCAGCGCGAGGATGCGGCCGAGCTCTTCGGCAAAGCCGAGGTCGAACAGGCGGTCGGCCTCGTCGAGCACCAGCGTCGACACGGCGTTCAGTTTCAGCGCGTTGTGCTCGACCAGGTCGAGCAGCCGGCCCGGCGTGGCAATGACGATGTCGGCGCCGCCGCGCAGGCCCATCATCTGCGGGTTGATCGACACGCCGCCGAAGGCGATGACGATCTTCAGCCGCTCGGGCAGGTGCTGCGCCAGGCTGCGCATGGTCTCCCCGACCTGGGCCGCGAGTTCGCGCGTGGGCACGAGCACCAGGGCGCGCACCCGGCGCGGGCCGTCCGCGCGCTGGGCGAGTTCGGCGCTCAAGCGCTGCAGCAAGGGCAGGGAAAATGCGGCGGTCTTGCCGGAGCCGGTCTGCGCCGAGCCCCGCACGTCGCGGCCCTGCAGAATCGCGGGGATGGCCGCGGCCTGGATGGCGGTCGGCGCGGCATAACCGCTTTCGGCGGCAGCCTGAACGAGCGCGGGGGCCAGGCCCAGTGAAACGAATGGCATGTGAGCAGACAGAGAGAAAAACCCGAGAGAGAAGAGAGACGTAGCGAATGTCGACGATGAAACAGCGCAATCAGACCGGCAGCGCCCTGGTGTACTCCACCGAGGCGGGCGGGCGCATGTGCCCCTACTGCGGCGAGCCCGCAGCCCGATGCAGGTGCAAGGAACTGAAGGCGCGCGTGCCGGCCACCGACGGCATTGTGCGTGTATCGCACGAAACCAAGGGGCGCAAAGGCAAGGGCGTGACCGTCGTCAAGGGCGTGGCGCTGGACGCCGAGGGCCTTGCGACACTGGGCAAGCAGCTCAAAACGGCCTGCGGCTCGGGCGGCACGGTGAAGGACGGCGTGATCGAGATCCAGGGCGACCACCGCGACACGGTGATCGCCGCCCTCGTGAAGCAGGGCCGCACCGTCAAGCGCGCGGGAGGCTGAGCACCCGATGAAGCCTGAAGACCTGCAGCGCCTGGTGAGCCTGCCCATGCCGTTCGGCAAGCACAAGGGCACGCTGATCGCCGATTTGCCCGGCAATTACCTGAACTGGTTCGCACGCGAGGGTTTTCCCTCGGGAGACATCGGCCGGCTGCTCGCCTTGATGCATGAAATCGACCACAACGGGCTGTCGGACCTGCTGAAACCGTTGCGAAATCGCCCGCCGGGTCGGACTGTTTCGCAATAACACACGAATTTCCCACTCTTTTTGCAATTCACGTTGGATAATCCGGCCCACGTGTCTGTGAGACTTGTCTCCCGTGCACGTAATTCGGTGATCGGTCAGTTTCGCGCCACAGCGCACTTGTTTGTTGTGATTCTGGGACTCCATCGCTTTGTTTTGTTGGTTTGAATTAGGAGTCCCTCCATGGGCAAGAAACTCTACGTAGGCAACCTCGCCTACTCTGTGCGTGACAACGACCTGGAACAGGCTTTCGGCGAGTTCGGCTCGATCGTCAGCGCCAAGGTCATGATGGAACGCGACACCGGTCGTTCGAAGGGCTTCGGCTTTGTCGAAATGGGCACGGATGCTGAAGCACTCGCAGCTGTCGAAGCCATGAACGGCCATTCGCTCCAGGGCCGTGCCCTGACGGTGAACGAAGCCCGTCCGATGGAAGCTCGTCCCCCCCGCACCGGTGGTGGCGGCGGCTACGGTGGTGGTGGCGGCGGTGGCGGCTACGGTGGTGGTGGCGGCGGTTACGGCGGCGGCGGCGGTGGCCGTAGCGGCGGTGGCGGCGGCGGTGGTTACGGCGGCGGCGGCGGCGGTGGCCGCGGCGGCTACTAAGCCCTTCCTGTACGTCCGAGAGCTCCGGCTCTCTGAATGAAAAAAGCTCCTTCGGGAGCTTTTTTCGTTTCTGCCGCCCCTTGCAGGCGCGCAGTCAGGTCACCCTAATAGAAACCCGGTAAGCATTTGTCCGTACCCTCGCGGTCAGCCAACGGTCAGCCGCGCAGAACGACGCTCGACCCCTTCAAACAAGAGGGGCGAGACATGCGCATCAAGAGTCAGGCGGACTTCTTTTCAGGAGTCATGTTCACCAGCGTGGGAGGGGCCTTCGCGATAGGCGCCACCACCTACACCATCGGCGACGGCGCCCGCATGGGGCCCGGGTACTTCCCGTTGATGCTGGGCATCCTGCTGGCGTTTCTGGGCGCCATCATCATGTTCCAGGCGCTGGTGGTCGAAACCACCGACGGCGACCCGATCGGCAAGTGGGCATGGAAGCCCCTGGCCTTCGTGCTCGGCGCCAATCTCGCCTTCGGCGTGCTGCTGGGCGGGCTGCCCAGCATCGGGCTGCCGGCCATGGGGATGATCATCGCGATCTACGCGCTCACGATCATCTCGAGCATGGCGGGCGAACAGTTCAAGCTGCGCGACGTGCTCGTGCTCTCGACCATCCTGGCGGCCGGCAGCTATGTGGCCTTCATCTGGGCGCTCAAGCTCCAGATCCAGGTCTGGCCCACTTTCATTTCGGGCTGAGGAGCACGCACCATGGACCTGATCCACAACCTTTCCATCGGTTTCGGCGTTGCCTTCACCTTCACCAACCTGCTGTATTGCCTGCTGGGCTGCATCCTGGGCACGCTGATCGGCGTGCTGCCGGGCATCGGCCCGGTCGCGACCATTGCGATGCTGCTGCCCGCCACGTACGCGCTGCCGCCCGTGTCGGCGCTGATCATGCTGGCCGGCATCTACTACGGCGCGCAGTACGGCGGCTCCACCACGGCCATCCTGGTCAACCTGCCCGGCGAATCGTCCTCGGTCGTCACCTGCATCGACGGCTACCAGATGGCAAGGCAGGGCCGCGCGGGCCCCGCGCTGGCCGCGGCCGGCCTGGGCTCGTTCTTCGCGGGCTGCGTCGGCACGCTGATCCTGGCGGCCTTTGCGCCACCACTGACCGAGCTGGCCTTCAAGTTCGGCCCGGCCGAGTACTTCTCGCTGATGACGCTGGGCCTGATCGGCGCCGTGGTGCTGGCCTCGGGTTCGCTGATCAAGGCGGTGGCCATGATCGTGCTGGGCCTGCTGCTGGGCATCGTGGGCACCGACGTCAACTCGGGCGTGGCGCGCTACAGCTTCGACATTCCTGAGCTCACGGACGGCATCGGCTTCGTGGTGATCGCCATGGGCGTGTTCGGCTACGGCGAAATCATCGGCAACCTGTCGCAGCCCGACGACGAGCGCGAGGTGTTCACGCACAAGGTCAAGGGCCTGTGGCCCACCAAGGAAGACTTCAAGCGCATGACACCCGCGGTGCTGCGCGGCACGGCGCTGGGCTCGGCCCTGGGCATCCTGCCGGGCGGCGGCGCACTGCTGGCGTCGTTCGCCTCGTATGCGCTGGAGAAGAAGATCAAGATGCGCCCGGGCGAAGTCCCGTTCGGCAAGGGCAACATCCGCGGCGTGGCGTCGCCCGAGTCGGCCAACAACGCCGGCGCGCAGACCTCCTTCATTCCGCTGCTCACGCTGGGCATTCCGCCCAACGCGGTGATGGCGCTGATGGTGGGTGCCATGACCATCCACAACATCCAGCCAGGCCCGCAGGTGATGACCAGCAATCCGGAGCTCTTCTGGGGCCTGATCGCCTCGATGTGGATCGGCAACGCGATGCTGATCATCCTGAACCTGCCGCTGATCGGCATGTGGATCAAGCTGCTGACGGTGCCCTACAAGTTCCTGTTCCCTGCGATCGTGCTGTTCTGCGCCATCGGCGTGTACTCGACCAACAACAACACCTTCGACGTGTGGATGGTGGCGGCCTTCGGCTTCATCGGCTACCTGTTCATCAAGCTCAAGACGGAACCCGCGCCGCTGCTGCTGGGCTTCATCCTCGGGCCGATGATGGAAGAGAACCTGCGGCGCGCGCTGCTGCTGTCGCGCGGTGCATGGAGCGTGTTCGTCACGCGTCCGCTGTCGGCAGGGCTGCTGGTGGCCGCGGTGATGCTGCTGGGCATCGTGCTGCTGCCGGCCATCAAAGCCAAGCGCGAAGAGGCCTTCGTGGAGGAATAGGCTCGCCCCCAGGCTTCGCGCACTTCGTGTCGCTTCTCCTTCCCCCTACCGGGGGCAACACCTGAGGCCCGGCGAAGCCGGTTCCTCGGTGTTCCTGGAAGAAGCCCCCGGCCTGGCGCCTGGGGTTTTTCATTTCAGGAACGCGTCGTACGCCGTCTTGAGGATCAGCGCGCTCACCACCACGATGAACACCACCCGCACGAACCCCGCGCCGTGCTTGAGCGCCACGCGCGTGCCCAGCAGGCTGCCGGCCACGTTGGCCACCGCCATCACCAGCCCGTAGTGCCACCACACGTGGCCCTTGGCGGCCAGCAGGATCAGCGCGGCGCCGTTGGTCAGGGTGTTGATGATCTTGGCGGAGGCAGAGGCGTTGAGGAAGTCGTAGCCCATCCAGCGCACGAACAGAAACACCAGGAAGCTGCCCGCGCCCGGCCCGAAGAAACCGTCGTACAGCCCGATCGACAGGCCGATGGCGCAGGCCGCCAGCGTTTCGGCGCGGCCGGTGAAACGCGGCGCGTGCAGCCGGCCCATGTCCTTGCGCGCCAGCGTGTACAGCAGCACGCCCAGCAGGATGACCGGCAACGCCCGGCGCAGGAAGTCGCCGGGAAACACCGTGACACCCCAGGCGCCCAGCATCGCGCCGGCGAAGCCGACCAATGCGGCCGGCCAGAGGGCCCCCCAGCGCATCTGCACCCGCTGGCTGAACTGGGCCGCCGCGGCGGCCGTGCCCCAAATGGACGCGCTCTTGTTGGTGCCCAGCAAGGTCGCCGGCGGTGCGCCCGGAAACACGGCGAACAGCGCCGGAACCAGGATCAGCCCGCCTCCGCCCACGATCGAATCGACAAAACCCGCGAGCAGCGAGGCACCCGTGACCACCAGCATTTCCATGGTGGCGATTGTCTCACCCGCACAACTATCAAAAGGATAGCTGCATACGCACGTGCGACAAGCGAAGGAGGCCTGTTCGGCTTGAAGAAAAAGGCTCGGCCACGCCTTGTGAACAGGCAAAAAAAAGACGCCGACCAGCGGCGTCTTTCAAGTTCGAACCAGGCATCTCGTACGGAGCCTTTGAAGATTTTTCTTGTTGAGCGGGAAGTTGTCTCCTCGGACCCTCGGCAGCACGAGCAGGGCCCGTTCGCGAGTGGGCAGACTTTAGGGTGCGCACCGCGTCAGTGCATTGGGAATTACCCGCTTCGACTTACGTCTGAGGCCGTATTCAACAACCAAAGTGTTTCCGGTGGTTAACGGCATGGCGGGACGCCGTCAGGTGCAAGCGGCTGGTGCGTCAGCGGTGGTCCTTGCTGGGCCTCGATCTTGCACAGCAACAAGGAACACCTGGGGAGTTGATCCCCCGTCGGAGGAACCATGCCATCCATGTCCGAAAGCGAACGCATCGCCCTCGCCGCCCGCCTTCACGTGGCGCTGCGGCGAAAGCACGGGCGCGTGACCGACACCGAATGGATGGCGACCAACGCCGAGTACGCCGCCGAAATCGTGCGCATGACGCGCGTGCACGCCGCCGAAACCAAGGACGAGGAGCTCGACCAGCTCGCCACGCGGCTGGAGCAGGCGATGGAACCGTTGGCGCGCGCCGCCCGCCTGGCGGCGCGGCAACCCGACGGGCAGCCGCCCACGCCGCCGCCGCGGTACGTGGGCGGGTCGCGCTGAACGAGCCCCGCCCTCGATCCGAACTCAGCCCGCAGCCAGCGCCGCCTTGCGAATCGACTGCAGCGTGCTCCCCGGCGTGATGGCCTCCGGGTCCAGCATGCAATGCAGGATGGCCGGCTTGCCGCTCGCGCGCGCGCGGGCCAGCGCGGGACCGAACTCGTGCGTGGTCGTCACGCGCTCGCCGTGGCCGCCGAACACCTCGGCATAGCCGCGGAAGTCGGGGTTCTTCAGTTGCGTGGCGCTGATGCGGCCGGGGTAATGCTTTTCCTGGTGCATGCGGATGGTGCCGTACATGGCGTTGTCGAGCAGCACCACGAGGATCGGCAGGCCGTATTGCACGGCGGTGGCGAACTCCTGGCCGTGCATCATGAAGTCGCCGTCGCCGGCGAACACCACCACCTCGCGCTGGGGCCACAGGCGCTTGGCGCCGACACCGGCCGGCAGGCCGTAGCCCATCGAGCCGCTGGTGGGCGCCAGCTGGCTGGCGAACGCGCGGAACGGCCAGAAGCGGTGCACCCAGGTGGCGAAGTTGCCCGCGCCGTTGCAGAAGATGGTGTCGGCCGGCAGCACCTCGCGCAGGTGCTGCATGACCTCGCCCATCTGCAGCGGACCCGGAATGCGGATCGGGGCCGGGTCGCTCCAGCGCAGGAAGTCTTCGCGAGCGGTCTTGGTCTCGGCCTGCCACGCGGGCGGTGCGGCGGGGCGCAACGCGGACACCGCTTCGGCAAAAGCCTGCGGCGTCGCGTGGATGCCCTGCGCCGGGCGGTAGAGCTTGCCGAGTTCGTCGGCATCGGCATGCACGTGCACCAATGCCTGCTTCGGCTGCGGAATGGCCAGCAGCTCGTAGCCCTGCGACGGCACCTCCGACAGACGGCCACCCACCAGCAGCACCAGGTCGGCATGGCGGATGCGCTCCAGCATGCGCGGGTTGGCGCCCAGGCCCAGGTCGCCGGCGTAGCAAGGATGCTCGGCGGACATCAGCATCTGGCGGCGGAACGAGCAGTACACGGGCAGCGAGAACGCCGCCGCGAAATCCGCGAACTGCAGCGCCGCCTTTTCAGACCAGCGGCTGCCGCCCAGGATGACGACCGGGCGCTGCGCCTGCGCCAGGCGCTGCTGCAGCTCGGCGACCTGCGACGCGCCGGGATGGGTTTCGGTCACCGCGTACGGCAGCGCGTCGGCCACCGTCGCGGCCTCGGTCAGCATGTCTTCCGGCAGCGCGATCACCACCGGGCCGGGCCGGCCCGAGGTGGCGACATGGAAGGCGCGCGACACCAGCTCCGGCACGCGCGCCGGGTCGTCGATCTGCACCACCCACTTGGCCATGGTGCCGAACACGGCGCTGTAGTCGAGTTCCTGGAAGGCCTCGCGGCCCAGTGCCTCGCGCGCGACCTGGCCCACGAAGAGCAGCAGCGGCGTCGAGTCCTGGTGCGCGATGTGCACGCCGGCCGCCGCGTTGGTGGCCCCCGGGCCGCGCGTGACGAAGCAGATGCCGGGCTTGCCCGTGAGCTTGCCCTGCGCCTCGGCCATCATGGCCGCGCCGCCTTCCTGGCGGCACACGGTCACGTCGATCGATGCGTCGTGCAGCGCGTCGAGCACGGCCAGAAAGCTTTCGCCGGGCACGCAGAAGAGCTGCTGCACGCCATGGGTGATGAGCTGGTCGACCAGGATCTGGCCGCCGGTGCGGGGTGAAGTCATGCGTTGTCCGATCAACTGAAGGTATTGGTCATTGGTATGGCTCCTTCCCCTGCCGGGGGAAGGCTGGGATGGGGGCAAGCGGCGTTGGCTGTGCCGACAGCATTTGATGCGCCGCGAGCCCCCACCCCTGCCCTCCCCCGGAAGGGGAGGGAGCAACGCGGGCTCGACGAAATAAAGGCGCGAGGTATTGCTCCTTCCCCTCCCGGGGGAAGGCTGGGATGGGGGCAAGCGGCGCTGGCTGTGCCAACAGCATTTGATACGCCGCAAGCCCCCACCCCTGCCCTCCCCCGGAAGGGGAGGGAGCAACGCGGGCTCGACGAAATGAAGGCGCGAGGTATTGCTCCTTCCCCTCCCGGGGGAAGGCTGGGATGGAGGCAAGCGGCGCTGGCTGCGCCGACAGCAATTGATAGGCCGCGCGCCCCCACCCCCGCCCTCCCCCAGCGGGAGAGGGAGAAAGTCAAAGTCATTCGAGGGCTTCGCACGCGGCAACGATGCGACTGCACGCCTCTTCCAGTTGCGACATCGCCGTCGCATAAGAAATCCGGAAATACGGCGCCAGCCCGAACACGCTGCCCGGCACCACGGCCACCTCGAAGTCCTGCAGCAGATAGCCGCAGAAGTCGCTGTCGCTCTGCAGCAGCGTGCCGCCGCGCGTGCGCTTGCCGAGCACCCCTGCGCAACTCGCAAAGGTATAGAACGCGCCTTCAGGCACGCGGCAATGCAACCCCGGCGCGCGGTTCAGCGCGGCGACCACGAAGTCGCGCCGCGCCTGGAAGTCGGCACACCGCTCGGCCACGATGCCCTGCGGCCCGGTCAACGCCTCGATGGCCGCCGCCTGGCTCACCGACGACGGGCACGAGGTCGTCTGGCTCTGCACCACCGCCATGGCCGCGATGAGCGCGCGCGGCCCTGCGCCGTAGCCCACGCGCCAGCCGGTCATGGCGTAGGCCTTCGACACGCCGTTGACGGTCAGCGTGCGTTCGCGCAGCCGCGGCTCGACCGCCACCGGCGTCGCGAACGCGAGCCCGTCGTAGAGGATGTGTTCGTAGATGTCGTCCGCCAGCACCCACACCCGCGGATTGCGCAGCAGCACTTCGCACAGCGGCTTGAGCTGCGCCGCGCTGTAGGCCGCGCCGCTCGGGTTCGACGGCGAGTTGACGAACAGCCAGCGCGTGCGCGGGGTGATGGCCGCGTCGAGCTGCGCCGCATCGAGCCGGAAGCCGTCGGCCTCGGTGCAGGCCACCACCACCGGCACGCCGCCGCAGATCCGCACGATGTCCGCGTACGAAGTCCAGTACGGCGCCGGCAGGATCACCTCGTCGCCCGGGTCCAGGCTGGCCATCAGCGCGTTGAAGATCACCTGCTTGGCGCCCGCGCTCACGCTGATTTCGTCGGGCGCGAAGTCCAGTGCGTTGTCGCGCCTGAACTTCAGCTGCACCGCCGCCTTCATCGCCGGGCTGCCGTCGAGCACCGTGTAGCGCGTCTCGCCGCGTTCGATGGCGCGCACCGCGGCCTCGCGCACGTTCGGCGGCGTGTCGAAGTCGGGCTCGCCCGCGCCCAGCACGATCACCGGCCGGCCCGCGCGCTTGAGCGCGTTGGCGTGGTCGGTGATGCGCAGGATCTCCGACACGCCGATGGCGCGCACGCGCTGCGCCGGCAAAAAGGCAACCGTGTCCGGGCTCACTTGGCGTAGGCCTCCAGCGGCTTGTCGTTGGGCTCGGCCATCAGCTGCTTGAGCGCCGGGCTCATCGGCAGGTTCAGGCTGGTGTTCTTCGGCGGAATGGCGGCCACGAACCACTTGGTGTAGATCTTCTCGAGGTCGCCGCTCTTCATCATGCGGCGCAGCGAGTCGTCCACCGCCGCCTTGAAGGCCGGGTCGTCCTTGCGGAACAAGAGCGCGATCGGCTCGGAGCCCAGCGCCTCGCCGACGATGCGGTACGACGCGGGGCTCTTCGAGTTCGCGATGATGCCGGCCAGCAGGTTGTCGTCGAGCACGAAGGCGTCGGCGCGGCCCGACTCCAGCAGCAGGAAGCTCTCGAGGTGGTCCTTGCCCAGCATGGTGTTGTAAGACACGTTCTGCGCGCGCTCGCGCTTGCGCAGCAGCTGCACGGCGGTGGTGCCGGTCGAGGCCGACACGTTGCGCCCCGCCAGCTGGTCGAGCGTGGCGATGCCCGAGTCGACCTTGGTCGCCATGCGCACTTCGCTCACATACGTGGTGAGCGCGAAGGCCACCTGCTGCTGGCGCGCGGTGTTGTTGGTGGTGGGGCCGCAGCCGATGTCCAGCGTGCCGTTCTGCACCAGCGGAATGGTGTTCTGCGCCGTCACGGCCATGTATTCGAGCTTGGCGGAAGGCGCGATGTCCTTCAGCACGCGCTCGCACAGCTCGACGTGGTAGCCCACGTACTTCTCGCCCGCACCCAGCATGTAGGCCATGGGCGGCGAGGCCTCGCGCACGCCCAGCACCACCTTGCCGCTGCTCTTGATCTTGTCGAGCGTGCCGGGGGTGGCGGTCGAAGTCTGCGCGGTGGCGCCGAATGCGAACGCGAGCAGCGCGGCTGCAATGGCGGTGGTTGCGGCGGTCTTGAAGGGAATGTGCATGGTCTCTGTCTCCTGGTGGTTGTTCTTGGTGGATGCAAACGGCCGCCCGCCGGCCGTCGCGGCACACGGCCGCAAGGCAAGTTCGGGCAAGCCAGGGAGGCGGTCAGTCGCCGATGTCGAAGGTCACGCCTTGAGCCAGGGGCAACGCGGTCGAATAGTTGATGGTGTTCGTGGCACGGCGCATGTACGCCTTCCAGCTGTCCGAGCCCGCCTCGCGCCCGCCGCCAGTCTCTTTCTCGCCGCCGAAGGCACCGCCGATTTCCGCACCGCTCGGCCCGATGTTGACGTTGGCGATGCCGCAGTCAGAGCCCGCGCTCGACATGAAGCGCTCGGCCTCGCGCACGTTGAGCGTGAAGATCGACGACGACAGGCCCGCGCCCACGTCGTTGTGCCATTCGATGGCCTCGTCCAGCGTGCTGTAGCGCACCACGTACAGGATGGGCGCGAAGGTTTCGCGCAGCACCGGCCCGGCATGCGACTTCAGCTCGACCAGCGCGGGGCGCACGTAGTACGCGTCTTGCGTGCCGATGCCGTCCACGCGCTGGCCGCCGTGCACGGTGGCGCCGGCCTCGCGGCTTTCGCCGAGCGCCTTCTGCATGCCATCGAAGGCCGCGCGGTCGATCAGCGGACCGACCAGCGTGCCGGCCTCGCGCGGGTCGCCCACCTGCACGTTGCCGTAGACCCTGGCGAGCTTGGGCACCAGCGCGTCGTACACGCTGTCGTGCACGAACAGGCGGCGCAGCGTGGTGCAGCGCTGGCCGGCCGTGCCCATGGCCGAGAACGCGATGCCGCGCAGCGTGAGGTCCAGGTCGGCCGAGGGCGTGACGATGGCGGCGTTGTTGCCGCCCAGCTCCAGGATGGCGCGGGCGAAGCGCGCGGCCAGCTTCGGCCCCACCTGGCGGCCCATGGCGGTGGAACCGGTCGCCGACAGAATGGGCACGCGGTGGTCGTCCACCAGCACCTCGCCGATGTCGCGCTGGCCCAGCAGCAGGCCCAGCAGGCCTTCGGGCGCGTCGCCGAAACGCGCGATGGCGCGCTGCGCGATGGCATGCACGGCCAGCGCGGTCAGCGGTGTTTTTTCCGAAGGCTTCCACACCACCGAGTCGCCGCACACCAGCGCCAGCGCCGCGTTCCAGGACCACACGGCCACCGGAAAGTTGAAGGCCGAGATCACGCCGCACACGCCCAGCGGATGCCAGGTTTCCATCATGCGGTGCTCGGCGCGCTCGGTGGCCAGCGTGAGGCCGTAGAGCTGGCGCGACAGGCCCACGGCGAAGTCGCAGATGTCGATCATTTCCTGCACCTCGCCCGCGCCTTCGGACGGTATCTTGCCGGCCTCCAGCGTGACCAGGCGGCCCAGGTCGCGCTTAGCGGCACGCAGCTCCTCGCCCAGCAGGCGCACCAGTTCGCCGCGGCGCGGGGCCGGCACGTTGCGCCAGGCCTTGAAGGCGTCGTGCGCGCGGCCGATGGCCGCGGTGGCCCCGGCCGGCGTGGTCTGGCGCACCTGCGCCACCACCTCGCCGGACACCGGCGAGCGCACCGTCAGCGCGCCGCCGGTGTGGGCCTCGTGGGGCACGCCCAGGCGCTGCAGCAGTTGTTCGACTTCGGTGGCGACGGACGCCTGTGGAAGGGAGGTGGGGGCTTCGGACATGGACGCGCTCCGGGAAGGAGGAGAAAGAAGGAAGGCAGTGCGGGGGGCTGGAACCCGGCCAATATCAGCGAACTGCGCGCGCTTGGCTAGTGAAAAAATGGAAGGACCTGATGCGTTTGAGGAAGGATGCTGGCGTGCGCCGCGCATCCGACGGGCTGCACGCCTACGCACAAGGCACCGGGCCGCATCCAACATGCACCACCCTCACTCGCCCGACGCGCCATGAAGACGATCCTCTCCCTCTACGCCGCGCTCCACGCGCTGACGGCGTTCGCTTTCGCCGCCGCGGCCGTGGTGCTGATCGTGGTCGCGGGGCACGCCGGCTTTGTCGCCGTGATGCAGGGCATCGACATCTCGGCGGCCGAAGCGGTGATCGAGGCGGTCGGCCTGCTGGCGGCAGCGGTCGTGGCGCTGCAGATTTCCCAGACCGTGCTCGAAGAAGAAGTGGTGCGCGACGCCCACATCGGCGCGCCGACGCGGGTGCGCAGGTTCCTGTCGCGCTTCATGGTGGTGATCGTGGTGGCCGTGGCGGTCGAGGGACTGGTCGCGATCTTCAAGGCCCGCGAGACGCCCGAACTCATGCTGTACGGCGCTGCCCTGCTGAGCGCGGTGGGGCTGCTGATGGCGGGCTGGGGCGTGTTCATTCGCCTGAACCGCTACGCCGAAGAGCTGGAGCCCGAAGCGATGCAGGAAGCCAAGAGCGAAGACGCCAAGCTGAAGGGGTGACCATGCCTTTCAAGAGCTTCCTCAAGCCCACCCTGGCCGCGCTGAGCGTGGCCCTGCCGCTCGCGGCCATGGCAGCGGACCGCAATCCGCTCGTGGCCGAGCGCTGGAAGACGCGCCCGGTGGTCGTGGTCGTGCCGGCAGAAGGCGACGCGCTGCTGCGCAAGGTCGAGTCCGCCCTGCGCCAGACGGCCACGCGCGAGGCCTTCATCGACCGCGAGATGGTGCTCTACACCGTGGTCGCGGGCCAGGGCCGCCGCAACGCGCAACCCATCGAAGCGGCGCAGACCCGCGCGCTGCTGGCCGCGCTGAAGCTCGATGCGGCGGGCCCGCCCACCTTCGTGCTGGTCGGCAAGGACGGCGGCGTGAAGATGACCGAAGGACCCGAGGTCGACCTGCAGGCGGTGTTCGCGGAGATCGACCGGATGCCGATGCGCCGGCGTTGAAGCCGGCGGTGCCGATGCGTCAGCGTTGAAGCTGTCGGTACTGATGCGCCAGCGTTGAAGCTCAGGCCTTCCCCGGCCCGGGCGCCTCGGGCAGCTCGATCTTCTGCCCCACCGGCGAACCCGCCAGGCTCTGCGCCGGGCGCCGCAGCGTCGCGTCGAACGGGTTGATCTTCGGCCCGATGGCCGCGGCCTCGCGCTTGAGCAGTTCCACCACCGTCGGCATGCGGTCGGCGTTGAGCCGGTCGGCGATGGTGCCCACGCTCAGCGCCGCCACCGCGCGCCCTTCACGGTCGAGGATGGGCACCGCCACGCCCGCCATGCCTTCCAGCAGCCCGGTGTTGCGCCCCGCGTAGCCCTGCTGGCGCACGCGCTCGATCTCGGTGCGCAGGTACACCTCGTCGTACACGCCGTACTCGCGCACGCGCGACAGGTTGAAGCGAATCACCTCTTCGCGCTCCGCCTCCGGCAGGAACGCCAGGATGGCCAGCGCCCCTTGCCCCACGCCCAGCGCGATGCGCCCGCCGATGTCGCCGGTGAACGAACGGATGGGAAACGGCCCTTCGCTGCGGTCCAGGCAGATGGCGTCAAAGCCGCTGCGCGCCAGCAGGAAGATGCTGTCCCCCAGGCTCGCGCACAACCGCAGCAGCACCGGCCGGCAAATGGAGCGCAGGTCGCCGGGGTTGCCCGCGCTGGCCGCGAGCGCGAAGAAGTCGATGCCCAGGCGGTAGAGCTTGGTGCGCTCGTCCTGCTCGACCATGCCCTCGGCCATGAGCGACTGCAGCAAACGGTGCGTGGTGGCCTGCGTGAGGCCCACGGAACGTGCGATCTGCGTCACGCGCCCGCCCTCGGCCTGCACCGCGCCCAGCGCGCGGATCACCGAAAACACGCGCGGCACGCCGCCGCTGGACGGGGCGGTGGCCGGCGCGGCGCTTGAAGTGCTTTCCATACCTTGCTCCTGCGGAATTGTCTTGATTGCTTCAGGCCATCATATTCCATTGAATGGAATAAATTGAAGAAAGATTCTGATTAATGGAATACCCGAGGCGATCTGGCGCAATCGTTGCAATAGAGTGAATTGAACGCAGCAAGCTGTCCATGGCCCGCACCAAGTTGAATCGTGGTGCCGGGAGCCATCTTTTCGCTCCCGCAGAAAGGCACTCTCCCATGTCATTCCTCCGGCTCACCGACGTGACCAAGTTCTATGGCGCCACCCGCGCGGTGTCGGCCATGAGCCTCACGGTGGAGAAGGGCGAGTTCGTCTCGCTGCTGGGCCCCTCGGGCTGCGGCAAGACCACCACGCTGCAGATGATTGCGGGCTTCGAGGCCGTGAGCAGCGGACGCATCGAGCTCGCGGGCAAGGACATCACGCACGCCAAGGCCAACACGCGCGGGCTGGGCATCGTGTTCCAGACCTATGCGCTGTTCCCGCACATGACGGTGGCCGACAACGTGAGCTTCGGCCTGGAGATGCGCAAGATGCCCAGGGCCGAGCGCGGCGAGCGCGTGAAGCAGGCGCTGGCGCTGGTGCACCTGGAAGCACACGCCACGCGCTACCCGCGCGAGCTCTCGGGCGGCCAGCGGCAGCGCGTGGCGCTGGCCCGCGCGCTGGTCATCGAGCCGCCGGTGCTGCTGCTCGACGAGCCGCTCTCCAACCTCGACGCCAAGCTGCGCGAGGAAATGCAGTTCGAGCTGCGCCAGATCCAGCGCAAGGTCGGCACCACCACGGTGATGGTCACGCACGACCAGAGCGAGGCCATGTCCATCAGCGACCGCGTGGTGGTGATGGAAGGCGGCTGCGCCACGCAGATCGACCATCCGCAGCGCGTGTACGAGCACCCGAGCACGCGCTTCATCTCCACCTTCGTGGGCAAGGCCAACCTGCTGGACTGCCGCGTCTCCGACAGCGGCGCCACGCGCACCTGCGTGGAAGTGGGCACGCTCTCGCTCGACGTCGACGACACCGGCTTCAGCGTCGATGCCGCGGCGCTGCTGAGCGTGCGGCCCGAAAAGCTGCAACTCGTGCCGCCGGGGCGCGGCCGGCTCGACGGCGAAGTGCAGGAGCGCTTCTTCCTCGGCAGCCAGTGGCTCTACCGCGTGGCCACGTCCGTGGGCGACCTCACGGTGCTCAGCCCCAACGACGGGCGCGAGGCGCTGCAAGAAGGCGCGCGCACCGGCCTCGACTGGCCGGCGCACTGCATGCGGCTGCTGCCTGCGGAGGAGATCGCTCAATGAGCGCCCTCTCCATTTCTTGCTCCCTCTCCCCTTGGGGAGAGGGTGGGGGTGAGGGCAGCAGCCTTCGCACACGCGCCGCCTGTGCCATCGCCGTCGACCCTCACCCCAGCCCTCTCCCCAAGGGGAGAGGGAGCAACAGCCGAGCCGCGGGCGGTGCCCGATGAGCGGCACATCCCGCAAGGCCGCCCCCTGGTGGCTCTCCGCCCCCGCGCTGCTGCTGTTCACCGCGCTGCTCGTGGTGCCGCTCGCGCTCACGGCCGTGCTGTCGTTCAACGTGTACGACCCGGCCACCGGACCGAAGTCCGGCGAGTTCACGCTCGCGCACTACGCGCTGGTGTTCTCCGACTCGTACTACCTGGGCATCTTCTGGCGCACCTTCTGGGTGTCGGGCCTGGTCACGCTGATCTGCGTGGTCGTCGGCGCGCCCGAGGCCTATGTGCTCAGCCGCATGCGCAACCCGTGGCGCTCCATTCTCTTGCTGGTGGTGCTGGCGCCGCTGCTGGTGTCGGTGGTGGTGCGCGCCTTCGGCTGGAGCATGCTGCTCGGGCCCGAGGGCGCAGTCAACGGCCTGCTGGGGTTGCTGGGCATCGGTCCGGTGAAGATCCTGTACACCAGCACCGCCGTGGTCATTGCGCTGGTGCACGTGATGCTGCCGTTCATGGTGATCCCGGTGTGGACCTCGCTGCAGAAGCTGGACCCCGGCGTGGAGAACGCGGCCCTGTCGCTCAACGCCACGCCCTTCACCACGCTGCGGCGCATCGTGCTGCCGCAGGTGATGCCGGGCATTCTTTCGGGCAGCCTGATCGTGTTCGGCCTGGCCGCGAGTTCGTTCGCCATTCCGGGGCTGCTGGGCGGGCGGCGCCTGAAGATGGTCGCGACCATCGTCTACGACGAATACCTCAGCGAGCTGAACTGGCCGCTGGGCGCCGCCGTGGCACTCGTGCTGCTGGTGGCCAACCTGGTCGTCATGCTCAGCTACAACCGCCTGGTAGAAGGCCGCTACAAAAAGGCCCTCGGGTGATCGCATGAACAAGAACGGCCCCATCGCCCTCGCGTTCAACGCGCTCGTCATCACCTTCATGCTGGCCCCGCTGGTGGTGGTGTGCGTCGTGGCGTTCACGCCCGAGAACACGCTGACCATTCCGACCACGCACTTCTCGCTGCGCTGGTTCCGCGCGGTGTTCGCGCACCCCGACTTCATGCAGTCGTTCTGGAACAGCCTGTGGCTCGCGCTCAGCTCGGCCACCATCGCCACGCTGCTGGCGGTGCCGGCCGGCATGGCGATCACGCGCTATGCGTTTCCGGGGCGCGACTTTCTCAACGGCCTGTTCCTGTCGCCGCTGATCGTGCCGCACCTGGTGCTGGGCGTGGCGCTGCTGCGGCTGTTCTCGCTGGTGGGCGGCACGGGCAGCTTCGCCTGGCTGGTGATGGCGCATGCGCTCATCGTCACGCCCTACACGCTGCGCCTGGTGGTGGCGGCGCTGGTGGGCTTCGACCGCAGCGCCGAGCAGGCCGCGCTGTCCCTGGGCGCCAGCCAGGCCACGGTGTTCCGCCGCATCACGCTGCCGATGATTCTGCCGGGCGTCACCGGCGGCTGGATGCTGTCGTTCATCAACAGCTTCGACGAAGTGACGATGTCGATCTTCGTCACCTCGCCCAGCACGGTGACGCTGCCGGTGCGCATGTACATGTACGCCACCGAGTCGATCGACCCGCTGATGGCGGCGGTGTCGGCGCTGATGGTGGCGGTCACGGCCTTCGCGATGGTGCTGCTGGACCGCATCTACGGGCTGGACCGCGTGCTGGTGGGGCGCAGCAAATGACGACGACCTCTCATGCCTTGCTGCACCGCGTGGCCGAGACCGCCGGCCGCGAGGCCGTGGCCTTCACGCTCGACGGCGCGCCCGCCACGGCCCTTGCCGGCGACACCGTGCTGACCGCCGTGCTCACGCAAGGTGCCCAGCTGCGGCGCAACGAATTCAGCGGCCTGCCGCGCGCGGGCTTCTGCATGATGGGCGCCTGCCAGGACTGCTGGATCGCGACCGGCGAAGGCGAGCGGCTGCGCGCGTGCTCGACCTTCATCGCGCCTGGCATGACGCTGGTCACGGGAAAGAACGGCGCATGACGGCCCCAGGCGACATCCGTCCCGTGATCGTCGGCGCCGGCCCGGCCGGCGTGCGCGCGGCGCAGACGCTGGTGGCCTACGGCCTGCGGCCCGTGGTGGTCGACGAAGCCTCGCGCGCCGGCGGGCAGATCTACCGCCGCCCGCCCGCCGGGCTGGTGCAGCGCAGCGCGCAAGCGCTCTACGGCCTGGAGTCGAAGCGGGCCGAGGGCGTGCACGCATCCTTCGACGCGCTGCAGGGCCGCATCGAGCACCGGCGCGACAGCCTGGTGTGGAACGCGCAGGACGGCTTGCTCGACGTGATGCACGGCCCCACGCACACCAACCACCGCGTGCCGTACAGCCACCTGATCGTGGCCACGGGCGCCACCGACCGCGTGCTGCCCGTGCCGGGCTGGACGCTGCCCGGCGTATACACGCTGGGCGGCGCGCAGGTGGCGCTCAAGTTCCAGGGCTGCGCCATCGGGCAGCGCGTGGTGTTCATGGGCACCGGGCCGTTGCTGTACCTCGTGGCCTACCAGTATGCGAAGGCCGGCGTGAAGGTGGCCGCGGTGCTGGACACCGCGCGCCTGGCCGACCAGCTGGCCGCCACCCCCGCCATGCTCACGCAACCCGCAGTGTTCGCCAAGGGCGTGTACTACGTCGGCTGGCTGCGCGCCCACGGCGTGGCGTTGCACAGCGGCGTGCGTCCGCTGCGCGTGCTGGGCGACGACGCGCAAGGCCGCGTGACCGGCGTGGCCTGGCAGGACGGCCACGAGGAACGCACGCTGGCCTGCGACGCGGTGGGCTTCGGCTACGCGCTGCGCTCCGAGACGCAGCTGCCCGACCTGCTGGGCTGCCGCTTCGACTACGCGCCCATGCACCGCGCGCACCTGCCGGTGTGCGACACGGCGGGCCGCTCCAGCGTGCAGGGCGTGTACCTCGCGGGCGACGGTGCCGGCATCATGGGTGCGGACGCGGCCGAATGGGCCGGCGAGCGCGTGGCGCTGGCGCTGCTGGCGGACCACGGCATGGCCGTCGACACGGCGCGCGCATCGGCGCTCGAACGCAAGCTCGGCAAGCTCATGGGCTTTCGCCGGGGCCTGGAGCGCGCCTTTCCCTTGCCGCAGGACTGGGCCGCGCACGCGAGCGACGACCTGGTGGTCTGCCGCTGCGAGAACATCACGGCCGGCACCTTGCGGCAGACGGCAGCGATCGACGGTGCCGACGAAATGAACCGGCTCAAGGCCCTGTCGCGCGTCGGCATGGGCCGCTGCCAGGGCCGCATGTGCGGCGTGGCCGCGGCAGAGATCCTGGCGCACGCGACGCAGCAACCGCTGCAGCAGGTCGGCCGGCTGCGCGGGCAGGCGCCGATCAAGCCGATTCCGCTGCGGCTGGTGCCCGCCGAAACGATCGCCAAAGAGGCCGGCAAGGCGGCCGACGAAGGAACCGGCGAATGAGCGGCATCACCCCCCTGAAGACCGACGTCGCCATCGTCGGCGGCGGCATCGTCGGTGCGTCGGCCGCGCTCGCCTTGCGCCGCATGGGCCTGGGCGTGGTGCTGCTGGAGCGTGACCTGTGCGGCTCGCGTTCGAGCGGCGTGAACTTCGGCGGCGTGCGCCGCCAGGGCCGCCCGCTGAGCCAGCTGCCGCTGACGCAGCGCGCGCACCGCATCTGGGGCCAGTTGCCCGCGCTGCTGGGCACCGACGGCGAATACGTCCGCTCGGGCCATTTCAAGATCGCGCGCAGCGAGACCGACATGGCCTCGCTGGAGCGCTACCGCGCCATGAGCAGCGATTTCGACCTGGGCCTGGAACTGGTCTCCGCCGCTCGCCTGCGCACGCAATGCCCCTGGCTCGGCACGCGCGCCGTGGGCGGCTCGCTGTGCCCGCAAGACGGGCAGGCCAACCCGCGCCTGGTGTCGCCGGCTTTCGCGCTGGCGGCGCGGCGCGCGGGCGCGCAGGTGCTGGAGCGCCACAAGGTGGACGAGGTGGCGCATGACGGCGCGCTGTTCATGGTGCGCGCGACGCATGCCGAAGGCACGCTCGAAGTGCAGGCCCCGGTGCTGCTGAACTGCGCCGGTGCGTGGGCCGGCGCCATTGCCGCCCAGTTCGGCGAGACACCGCCGATGCGCGCGCGCAGCCCCGTGATGGCGGTGACCGAGCCGGTGCCGCACTTCATGACATGGAGCCTGGGCGTGGAAGGCGGCGGCATCTACTGCCGGCAGGTCGCGCGCGGCAACCTCGTGATGGGCGGCGGCACCGGCATCACGCTCGGCGCCGACCGCGCGCGCGCCGACCACGACGCCATCGCCATGCTCGCGATGCAGGCCGTCGAGCTGCTGCCCGGGTTGCGCCATGCGCATTTCATCCGCACCTGGGGCGGTACCGAGGGCTACCTGCCCGACCGCGAACCGGTGCTCGGCCCGAGCCGCACCACGCCCGGCCTGTTCCACGGCTTCGGCTTCGCGGGCGCGGGTTTCCAGATCGGCCCGGCCGCGGGCGAGGTGCTGGCCGAACTGGCGCGCGACGGACGCACCGACACACCCATTGACGCCTTCGCCATCGGGCGCTTCGACGAACAACCCGTTTCCGCCTCCGTTTCCCACGCCTGAACCCCTCACCCTGAACTTGATTGGAGAGCATCGCCATGTCCCGCACCGCCAAGTCCCCTTCCCTTCTCTGCGCCGTCGCCTTCGCGGCGCTGCTCGCCGCCGCCGGCACCGCCAGCGCGCAGACCAAGACGATCTACATCGGCATGAACGGCGGCACCATGGAGAAGGCGTACACGCAGTACGTGTTCCCCGCCTTCGAGAAGGCCTACGGCGCCCGCGTGGTGGTGGTGCCCGGCACCTCCTCGGACATCCTGGCCAAGGCGCAGGCCAACAAGGACCGGCCGCAGATGCACGTGATGTTTCTGGACGACGGCATCATGGTGCGCGCCATCGGCATGGGCCTGTGCCAGAAGCAGAAGCCCAGCCCCTCGCTCAGCGAGATCTATCCGGCCGCGCGCTTCAAGGACGACATGGCCAGCGGCGTGAGCCTGGGCATGACGGGCCTGGCCTACAACGCGAAGATGTTCAAGGAAAAGGGCTGGGCGCCGCCCACCTCGTGGATGGACCTGGCCGACCCCAAGTTCAAGGGCAAGGTGGTGTTCCAGTCGATGTCGTCCTCATCCTTCGGGCTGCACGGCTTTTTGATGTTCAACCGCATCCAGGGCGGCAACGACAAGAACGTGGAGCCGGGCTTCAAGGCCTGGCCCACCACGGTCGGGCCGAACGTGCTGGAGTACATCCCGAGTTCGGCCAAGCTGTCGGAGATGGTGCAGACCGGTGAAGCGGCCATCTTCCCGCTGACCCCGACGGCCGTGGCCGCACTCAAGACCAAGGGCATTCCGGTGGAGTACGCGCCGCCCAAGGAAGGCGCGGTGGTGCTCATGGTGGGCCAGTGCGTGATCGCCAACAACAGCGAGCCCGAGCTGTCGCAAAAGCTCGCCGAGTTCTTGCTGAGCCCGGTGGCGCAGGCCAACGTGCTGCAGTACGGCGCGCAGATTCCGACCAACCCCAAGACCCCGGCCGAGGGCGAAGGCGCGGCGCAGGTGGCGGACATCAACAAGTGGATGAAGACGGCCGTCACCATCGACTGGGAAAGCATCAACGCGAACCGGCCCGCGTGGAACGCACGCTGGAACAAGACCATCGAGCGCTGAACATGCGTTGTTGAACGCGCGCCGATGCCGTGCGAATCCGTGGCGTCGTTCAGCGGCTGCAGGAACAGCGCGCCTGCGCATCTTTCGCCGCGAGGGAGGCGAAGGAAATCCACAAACTTCGCAGGCCGAAGGCGGCGCCCGGGGCAACGCCCTGTGCGTGTCGTCTCAGGACTTCGGCGGTGCGGTCCTGGCCAGCAGCACCGGCAGGCACAGCACGTACACGGCCGCGCCCGCGAGCCACACGATGCCCGGGAAGGTCGTGCGGTACGCGAAATACAGCGTGCCGATGAGCAGGGGCCCGATCACCGCGGCCAGGCTGGTGATGCTCGCGAGCACGCCCTGCAGGCGGCCCTGGTGCGCCTCGCCCACGCGCACCGACAGCGACGAGCGCAGCGCCGGCGCGCAGATGCCGCCCATGCACAGCAGCGGCAGCAGCGCGAGCGCCATCCAGCCGCGCGTGGCGAAGGCGATCAGCGCGTAGGCCGTGAAGTCGGCCGCGGTGCCCACGGCGATGGTCGTGCGCTCGCCCCAGCGCTCGGCGAGCGGCCCCGCCACGAAGGCCTGCACCACGGCATGGAACAGGCCGAAAGCCGCGAGCGAGAAGCCGACCATGGTGCCGTTCCAGGCGAACTTGTCCTCGCCGTAGATCACCCAGGTGGTGCCGGCGACCTCGCCCACCAGCACGAGCACCAGGAACACGCCGAGCATCGGCAGCAGCGCGGGAAAGCCCGCGGCCCAACGCAGCGGCGCGAGCGGATGCAGCACGCCGCGGTCGAAGGGCTGCCGCGCGAGCGCCGGCGGGCGCGACTCGCGCAGCAGCAGCAGACCCGCCAGAAAGGTCAGGCCGTTGAGCACGGCGGCCGCGACGAACGGGAGCCGCACGCCGTGGTCGCCGAGCACGCCGCCGATCGCCGGCCCGGCGATGAAGCCCAGCCCGAAGCACGCGCCCATGCGGCCGAACCAGCGCGCGCGCTGGTGCTCGGGCGTGAGGTCGGCGATGGCCGCCGAGGCCACCGCCATGCTCGCGCCCGTCATGCCCGCGATGGCGCGGCCCACGAACAGCATCCACAGCGAAGGCGCGAAGGCCATGAACAGCGCGTCGACCGCGGCGCCCAGCACCGATACCAGCAGCACCGGCCGGCGGCCGAAGCGGTCGCTCAGCGCGCCGAGCACGGGCGCGCAGAGGAACTGCATCAGCGCGTAGAGCGAGAGAAAGGCGCCGAAGCGCCAGCCGAGGTCGCCGGTGTGGCCAACCTCGCGCAGCAGGCTCGGCACGATGGGCATGACCAGGCTGATGCCGATGGCGTCGAGCGTGACAATGGCGAGGATCACGGCGCGCGCGTGGTGAGCGCTCGCCGGAGCGTGTGAGGAACGGATGGAATTTATCATCGATAAGGAATTATCAGCGATAAATTCCTGGCCGTGAAGTCCCCGCGCGCAACGACATTCACATCTACATCGACACACATCGGCATGAAACTGGACCGCGAAGCGATCCTCGAGGCGGCGCTCGCGCTGCTCGACGAGGTTGGCATGGACAAGCTCAGCACCCGGCTCCTGGCCGAGCGGCTCGGCGTGCAGCAGCCCGCGCTGTATTGGCATTTCAAGAACAAGCGCGCGTTGCTCGACGCGATGAACGGCCAGATTCTGCACAGCGCGCACGAGCGCAAGCTGCCGCTGCCTGGGGAGACCTGGGACGCGTTCCTGCGCGAGAACGCGCACAGCTTCCGGCGCGCGCTGCTGGCGCGGCGCGACGGCGCGCGCCTGCATGCAGGCTCCGAGCCCGATCCGGGTGACCTCGACATGGTCGAGGCCCAGCTCGCGGCCGTGGTCGACCTGGGCGTGCCGGTGGCGCAGGCGATGACGCTGCTGATCGCGCTGGGCCGCTACACCGTGGGCTGCGTGCTCGAGCAGCAGGCCATGCCGCCCGACGCGGCGACGCAGCAGCAGGCGCTCGATGCCGCCGCGGCCTCGCGTCCGCTGCTGGCCGAGGCCTTCGCCACCTACCGCCGGGCCGGCCCCGACGCGCTGTTCGAGATCGGCGTGGACCTGATGCTCGAAGGCGCGAAGGCCCGCCTGGCGGGCGGCCCGCCTGCGGACGCCGCGAACATCGCCACCTCCGCCGCCGCCCCCGGCCCTGCCGCCAGGCGCGTCGGCCGCGCGCCGCGCCGCTGACGCCGGCTCAGCGCCCGGCGTCTTCCAGGATCCAGCCCGCCGCCTTCTCGGCCATCATCAAGGTCGGGCTGTTGGTGTTGCCGCTGGTGATGGTGGGCATCGCACCCGCATCGACCACGCGCAGGCCCTGCACGCCGCGCACGCGCAGGCGCGCGTCGAGCACGGCCATCGGGTCGCCGTCGGCGCCCATCTTCGTGGTGCCCACGGGGTGGAAGATGGTGGTGGCGATGTCGCCGGCCAGCCGCGCCAGGTCTTCGTCGGTCTGGTACTGCACGCCGGGCTTCCACTCCTGCGGCTTGTACTTGGCGAGCGCGGGCTGCCCGGCGATGCGGCGCGTCACGCGCAGCGACTCGGCCGCAACCTGGCGGTCTTCATCGGTGCTCAGGTAGTTGGGCGCAATGGCGGGTGCGTCCTCGAAGCGCTTGCTCTTGATGCGCACCGAGCCGCGGCTCGTGGGGTTCAGGTTGCACACGCTCGCGGTGAAGGCCGGAAAGCTGTGCAGCGGATCGCCGAAGGCGTCGAGCGACAGCGGCTGCACGTGGTACTGCAGGTTGGGCCATTCGCGCTCGGGCGCGCTGCGCGTGAAGGCGCCGAGCTGCGAGGGCGCCATGCTCATCGGGCCGCTGCGTTTGAACAGGTATTCGAGCCCGATCTTCGCCTTGCCGACCATCGATGAGGCCATCACGTTGAGCGTGGGCGCGCCTTCGATCTTGTACACGGCGCGAATCTGCAGGTGGTCCTGCAGGTTGGCGCCGACGCCGGGCGCGTCGAGCACCACGTCGATGCCGTGCTGGCGCAGCAGGTCGGCCGGGCCGATGCCCGAGAGCTGCAGGATCTGCGGCGAGCCGATGGCGCCCGCGCTCAGCACCACCTCGCGCTCGGCGTACGCGGTTGCCATCTCGGTGCCGTTCCACACCTCGGCGCCAGTGCAGCGGCGCGTGCCGTCGGGCTGCGTCTCGAACAGCAGGCGCGAGACCTGCGCGCCGGTCCACAGCTCGAAGTTGGGCCGGCCGTAGCAGGTGGGGCGCAAGAAGGCCTTGGCGGTGTTCCAGCGCCAGCCATTCTTCTGGTTGACCTGGAAGTAGCCCACGCCTTCGTTGCTGCCGCGGTTGAAGTCGGTGGAGTGCGGCACGCCGGCCTGCTCGGCGGCGGCCGCGAAGGCGTCCAGGATGTCCCAGCGCAGGCGCTGCTTTTCCACGCGCCATTCGCCGCCCGCGCCGTGCATTTCGTCGGCGCCCAGGTAGTGGTCTTCGTGCTTCTTGAAGGCCGGCAGCACGTTCTGCCAGCGCCAGCCGTCGTCGCCGGTCAGGTCGGCCCAGTGCTCGTAGTCGCGCGACTGGCCGCGCATGTAGATCATGCCGTTGATGCTGGAGCTGCCGCCCAGCGTCTTGCCGCGCGGGTAGCGCAGCACGCGGCCGTTGAGGCCGGCGTCGGGCTCGGTGCTGTAGAGCCAGTCGGTGCGCGGGTTGCCGATGCAGTACAGGTAGCCCACCGGGATGTGGATCCAGTGGTAGTCGTCCTTGCGGCCGGCCTCGATGAGCAGCACGCGCTTGCGCTTGTCGGCGCTCAGCCGGTTGGCCATGAGCGAGCCCGCGGTGCCGGCCCCGATGATGATGTAGTCGAAGGTGGTGTCGCTCAACGTTGTCTCCAATTCGCTCGTTCTTATTTCGGGGCGCGACGTCTGCGAGCACCGCTGCCTTGCCAGGGCTCCCGCGGAACCGGCTTTGCCGGGCCGCCGGGAGCGCGCCCCTTGGGGGGCTGCGAGCGACACGCAGTGCGCGAGAGTCGGGGTAAGCTTACTTCGCCGTCGGCATCACGAACTCCGCGCCCTTGCCGATGCTTTCCGGCCAGCGCTGCATGACCGACTTCTGCTTGGTGTAGAAGCGCACGCCCTCTTCGCCGTAGGCGTGCATGTCGCCGAACAACGATCGCTTCCAGCCGCCGAAGCCGTGCCAGGCCATGGGCACGGGAATCGGCACGTTGATGCCGACCATGCCCACCTGGATGCGGCGGCTGAACTCGCGCGCCACGTTGCCGTCGCGGGTGAAGCAGCTCACGCCGTTGCCGAATTCATGCGCGTTGACCAGGTCGACCGCGTCCTTGAAGTTGGCCACGCGCACGCAGCTGAGCACCGGGCCGAAGATCTCTTCCTTGTAGATGCGCATCTCGGGCGTGACGTGGTCGAACAGCGTGCCGCCCATCCAGAAACCGTCGCCGCAGCCTTCGCCGGCCTGGCTGGCGTCGAAGCCGCGGCCGTCGACCAGCAGCGTCGCGCCTTCCTTCTCGCCCAGGTCGATGTAGCCGGTGATGCGCTCGTGCGCGGCACGCGTGACGATCGGGCCCATTTCGGCGGCCAGGTTGGTGCCGTTGAGCACCTGCAGGGTCCTGGTGCGCTCGATGAGCTTGGGAATGATCTTGTCGGCCACGTCGCCCACCAGCACCGCCACGCTGATGGCCATGCAGCGTTCGCCGGCCGAGCCGTAGCCCGCGCCGATGAGGGCGTCCACCGTCTGGTCGATGTCCGCGTCGGGCAGCACCACCATGTGGTTCTTCGCGCCGCCCAGGGCCTGCACGCGCTTGCCGTGGTGCGCGCCGGTTTCGTAGATGTAGTTGGCGATGGGCGTGGAGCCCACGAAGCTGATGGCCTTGACGTCGGGGTGCTCGAGCAGCGCATCGACCGCGACCTTGTCGCCCTGCACCACGTTGAACACGCCGTCGGGCAGGCCGGCTTCCTTCAGCAGCTCGGCCATGCGCAGCGAGGCGCTCGGGTCGGTCGGGCTGGGCTTGAGCACGAAGGTGTTGCCCGCGGCAATGGCCACCGGGAACATCCACATCGGCACCATCACCGGGAAGTTGAAGGGCGTGATGCCCGCGACCACGCCCAGGGGCTGGCGCAGGGTCCAGTTGTCGATGCCGGTGCTCACCTGATCGGTGAAGTCGCCCTTGAGCAGCTGCGGAATGCCGCAGGCGAACTCGACGATGTCGATGCCGCGGCTGACTTCGCCCTGCGCGTCGGTGAAGACCTTGCCGTGTTCGGCGGTGATGAGGTGGGCCAGCTCGTCCTTGTGCTCGTTGAGCAGCTGCAGGAACTTGAACATGACGCGCGCGCGGCGAATGGGCGGGGTGTCGGCCCAGGCCGGAAAGGCGGCATGCGCGGCGGCCACGGCCACCGAGACCTGGGCCGCATCGGCCAGGCCGACCTTGCCGGTGACGACGCCGGTGGCGGGGTTGGTCACGTCCTGCGTGCGGCCGGAGGTGTTGGCGGCAGGCTTGCCGGCGATGAAATGGTCGAGGGAGGTGGTCATGAAAGGGCTTTGCTGTCGGGGAGGATGGCGGCAGTTTAGGCAGCGGCGTGCTGCGCGCCTAGCCACGGGGCTTGAACTTATTGTTCGCTCTGCTGAACAATGCAAGCATGAAACCCCAAAATATCGAGGCGCTCTGGACGCACCTGCACTGGCTCACGGTGCTGGCGCAGCAGGGCAGCTTCACGGCCGCGGCGTTGCGCCTGGGCGTGAGCAAGGCGGCCATGAGCCAGCGCATCGCGGAGCTGGAGCGCGCGGCCGGCGCGCCCCTGGTGCAGCGCACCACGCGCAGCGTGCGGCTCACCGAGGCCGGCCAGCGGCTGGTGGAGGACATGCGCGGGCCGTTCGAGCAGATCGCGCACAGCTTCGCCGGCGTGCGCGACCTGGCCGGCGTGCCGCGCGGGCTGGTGCGCGTCACTGCGCCGGTGGCCTTCGCGCGCCAGCAGCTGGTGCCGCGGCTGGCCGAGTTCCTGCGCGCGCAGCCGGAGGTGCGCATCGAGCTGGACCTGTCGGACCGGCTGAGTTCGCTGGCGATGGAGGGCTTCGACCTGGCCATCCGCCACACGGCCGCGCCGCCCGACACGCACGTGGCCTGGACGCTGTGCGAAACGCGTTCGCTGCTGGTGGCCAGCCGCGCCTACCTGCGCCGCCGCGGCACACCGCGCGAACCGCAGGCGCTGGCCGGCCACGACTGCCTGCACTACCCGCGCGCGCAGGACACGCCGACCTGGCATTTCGAGCCCCGCAAGCCGCCCAAGGGCAAGGCCGCGGCGCCGCGCATCACGGTGCCGGTTTCGGGGCCGCTGGTCGCGAACAACAGCGAGGCCTTGCGCGACGCGGCGCTGACGGGGCTGGGCATTGCGCTGGTGCCGGACTTCAGCGCACAGTCGGCGTTGCAGGCGGGCAAGCTGGTGGAGGTGTTGCCGCAGTGGCAATCGGTGGGCGCCTTCGGCGAGCGGCTCTATGCGATACGGCCCTACGCCACGCATGTGCCGCAGGCGGTGACGGCGTTCGTGGGGTGGTTGCGGGCGGCGTTGGCCGAAGGGTTTTCGGCGTGAATCGTCCCGTCGGAATTGCGCTCGATCCGGCGGCAAGCCTCGCCAATACTCGAACCTGAAGAAAACCTGAACAAACGGCGTGGTGCCCTACGCAAACGAAGGGTCTGTGACATACAGCACACGGATGCACGCGGTTACGATGCGCTTTCCCCCCGCTTTTTGTCTACTTTCCCTCTCATTCGCCCTATGTCCCCAGCCATATCGCCTGTCGACGCTTCAGCCGCCGACAGCGCGTGGCCCCGCGTCGCGCAGCAGGCGCAAGAGGGACGGCAGTGGACAGTGGCCAGCGGCCGCTGGACCGCGCTGGGGATGTCGTCCAAGCCGGCCTGGCTGGGCCTGTCCAAAAGCCTGGAAGCCGCCCCCACCGCCGACGACCGCGCCTGGGACCTGCGCCCGATCCAGCAGCTCGACCACATCGGCGCGCAACTGCTGTGGGACCACTGGCGCCACGAATGGCCCGCCACGCTCGAAATGGCGCCGCAGCACAAGGCCGTGCTCGACCAGGTGGCGCGGTACACCGTCGCCACCCCCGAAGAGCCCCCGCCCACGCTGAGAGACCGCATTCGCGCGTTCGCGCACAACGGGCCGCGCGCCATGGTCGTGGCGCGCGACTTCACCGGGCTCATCGGCCAGCTCGCGATCGACCTGGGGCGGCTGATTCGCGCGCCGCACCGCGGGCCGTGGCGCGACTTCTCGGGCCATCTCTACCAGTTCGGCGCCACGGCGCTGCACATCACGGCGCTGGTCGGGCTGCTGATCGGCGTGGTGCTGGCGTACCTCATTTCGCAGCAGCTGCGCCAGTACGGCGCCGAGAGCTTCGTGGTCAACATCCTGGGGCTGTCGCTGGTGCGCGAACTCGGGCCGGTGCTGGCGGCGGTGCTCATCGCGGGGCGCTCGGGCTCGGCCATCACGGCGCAGATCGGCGTGATGCGCGTCACCGAAGAACTCGACGCGATGCGCGTGATGGGCATTGCGCACGGCTTCCGGCTGGTGATGCCGCGGGTGCTGGCGCTGGCCATCGCGATGCCGCTGATCAGCCTGTGGACCTCGATGGCGGCGCTGGCCGGCGGCATGCTGGCGGCCGACGCGGCGCTCGACATTTCGCCGGCATACTTTCTCTCGGCGTTGCCGCGCGCGGTGCCCATCTCGAACCTGTGGCTGGCCATGGCCAAGTCGGCGGTGTTCGGCGTGCTGATTGCGTTGATCGGCTGCTACTTCGGCATGAAGGTCAAGCCCAACACCGAGAGCCTGGGGCGCGGCACCACGCAGTCGGTGGTGACCTCCATCACCGCGGTGATTCTGGTGGACGCGCTGTTCGCCGTGCTCTTCAGGGGCATCGGGTTCCGGGGATGACGCCATGAGCATGCCCGTGCGCCCCGACACCGACACCACCGTGGTGGACATCCGCAACCTGTGGACGGTGTTCAGCAACACCGACGGCGAGCAGGTGGTGCACCGCGACCTGCAGCTGCACATCGACCGCGGCGAGGTGCTCTCGCTGGTCGGCGGCTCGGGCACCGGCAAGACGGTGCTGCTGCGCCAGATCCTCGGGCTGGAAAAACCCACGCGCGGCACGGTGGAGGTGCTGGGGCAGGAGCCCGGCGAGCTCAGCGCCTCGGGCGCGGCCAACGTGGGCATGCTGTTCCAGCACGGCGCGCTGTTCTCGGCCTTCAGCGTGCTGGAGAACATCGCGTTTCCGCTGCGCGAGCTGAAGCTGCTGCCCGACGAGCTCATTCGACACGCGGCGCTGGTGAAGCTGCAGATGGTGGGCCTGGAGCCGCAGCACGCGAACAAGAGCCCGTCGGACCTGTCGGGCGGCATGATCAAGCGCGTGGCGCTGGCGCGGGCGCTCATCATGGACCCGCCGCTGCTGCTGCTGGACGAGCCCACGGCCGGCCTGGACCCCGAGGCGTCGGACAGCTTCTGCAACCTGCTGCGCGGCCTGCACCGCGAGCTGGGCCTGACGGTGGTGATGGTCACGCACGACCTGGACACGCTGTTCGACCTGAGCACCCGCATCGCGGTGCTGGCCGACCAGAAGGTGATCGTCACCGGCACGGCGCGCGACGTCATTGCGTACCCGCACCCCTTCATTCACGAATACTTTCTCGGCGGGCGCGGCCAGCGCGCCCTGGAAGCGCTGCATGACCAACCCGCCGAAGCATCCCCATCGCAACCCGCCGCGCAGGCGGGCCGCTGAAAGGTAGGTAGCCCCCATGGAAAACAAGGCCCATGCCCTCGCCGCCGGCGCCTTCGTGCTCGGCCTCATCGCCGCGCTCGTCGCGCTGGTGATCTGGTTCACGCGCGACAACACCGTGCGCAACGTCTACGAACTGTCCACGCGCGAGGCCGTCAGCGGCCTGCAGCCGCAGGCCATGGTGCGCTACCGCGGCATCGCGGTGGGCAAGGTGACGTCGATCGACTTCGACCCCAAGGTCAAGGGCAACGTGCGCGTGCGCATCACGGTCGACGAGCGCGTGCCGCTCACCACCTCCAGCTATGCCACGCTGAGCTACCAGGGCGTGACCGGCCTGGCCTTCATTGCGCTGGACGACAAGGCCGGCTCGAACGTGGTGCTCAAGCCCAACGACGACGACCCGCCGCGCATTCCGCTCAAGCCGTCGATGCTGGCGCAGCTGCAGGACCGCGGCGAAGCCATCATCAACCAGGTGGAAGAGGTGACCCAGCGCGCCAACAAGCTGCTGAGCGACCCCAACCAGAAGCGCGCGGCCGATGCGCTGGAGAACATCGCCGCCGCCTCGGCCAGCGCCAACACGCTGCTCAAGACGCTGGACAACACGGTCAAGACCGGCCTGAACCCGGCGCTCACCAGGCTGCCCGACACCATGGCCTCGGTGAAGAAGGCGGCCAGCGACGTCTCTCGCGTGGCCACCAACTTCAACACCACCGTGGGCCGGTTGAACGCGCCCGACGGTCCGGTCGAACGCCTGAGCGACGGCACCAAGGCGCTGGCGCAGGCGGTCGATTCGTTCAACGCGGCCACGCTGCCGCGCGTGAACCGCGTGGCCGACGACACCTCGCACGCCGTGCGCCGGCTGGGCCGCGCGGCGGACAGCATCAACGACAACCCGCAATCGCTGCTGTTCGGCAACGGCGGCGCGGCCGCGGGCCCGGGCGAGCCGGGTTTCAGCGCGCCGGCCACGGCGCGGCCATGACACCGGGCGCACAGGAGCACCGACCATGAACACCCTCCGATCCCTGACCACCCCGCTGGCCGTGGGCCTCGTGCTGCTGTCCGCCGGCTGCGGTGCGCTGCCCGACAAGCCTTCGCGCGCCACGCTCTACGACTTCGGCCCCGGCATGACGGCCCCGGCCGCCGCGCCTGCGGTGGCCAGCCTGCCCACGCTGGCGCTGGCCGAGTTCGAGAGCAACTCCCGGCTCGACGGCACGCAGATCCTGTACCGCCTGGGCTACGCGGACGCCAACGAGCTGCGCCCCTACGGCCAGTCGCGCTGGAGCCAGCCGCCGGCACAACTGCTGCGCCAGCGCCTGCGCGACGCGCTGGCCGCGCGGCGCATGGTGCTCGGCCCGGAAGAAAGCGCGACCATCGCGCGGGGCAAGGGCGAGGTGCCCGACACGCTGCGCATCTCGCTGGACGAGTTCAGCCACTACTTCGATTCGGCCAGCGCCAGCGTGGGCCTGGTGCGCCTGCGCGCCACGCTGATCCGCGGCACCTCGGGCGGCGACCGCGTGCTGGGGCAGCGGACCTTCACCGTGCGCAGCCCCGCGCCCAGTGCCGACGCGCCCGGCGGCGTGAAGGCGCTGGTCGCGGCCAGCGACACGGCTTCGGCCGAGCTGGTGCAGTGGGTGGGCGAGCTGCAGCAGAAAACACCGCGCTGACAACAGAGTTGTGCGGGCTGTGCCGGGCCGCACGGGCCGGGCCTTCAGCCCAGGCCGGCCAGCAACTGTGGCAACAGGTCCTCGGCCGCGCCGCGCAGCACCACCGTGGCCGCCTCGTCCAGGTGCGGCAGCGGCTCCAGGTTGAGCGTGACCAGCCGCGCGCCGTGCGCCAGCGCGGTCTGCGGCAGCTCGGCGGCCGGGTAAACGATGGTCGTGCTGCCGACCACCATGAACAGATCGCACTCCTGTGCCGCCACCTGGGCGTCGAGCAGCACGCCCGCGTTCAGCATCTCGCCGAACATCACCACGTCGGGCCGCGCGTGGGAGCCGCAGCGCAGGCAGCGGTGAAAGGGCCACGGGCCGCTGCGGTTGCCGCAGTGGTCGCAGCGCCAGCGGCGCAGCGAGCCGTGCAGTTCGAGCACGTCCTGCCCGCCGGCCAGCGTGAGCAGGCCGTCGACGTTCTGCGTGACCAGCCGCGTGGCCGGGCGCAGCCGCTGCAATTGCGCCAGCGCGGCGTGGCCCGCGTTGGGCGGCGCCGACTCGATCAACGACAGGCGCTGCGCCCAGAATTTGGTGAAGCCGGACGGGTCGCGCGCCAGGTCTTCGGCGTGGGAAAACTGCAGGGCGCTCTGGCTCTGCCACAGGCCGTCGGCGTCGCGGTAAGTCGGAATGCCCGAGGCGCGCGACAGGCCGGCGCCGGAGAACACGACGATGCGCCGGGCGTTGGCCAGCAGTTCGGCGGCGGCGTGGACCAAAGAAGAAATATCGGGTGCGGCAGGCGTCATCGCTCGGGTCTGGGGGAATTCGCTGCGGGTGGCGCGACGGTCGCGCCCAGGCGTTGCGACACGGTGTCCGCGCAGGCCTTGAGCGCGCGGGCAATCTCGCCGTCCCACGCGGTGTTGAAGATGCCGGCCGGACCGATGGCGGTCACGGCCAGCACGATGGCGCCGGTGTGGTCGAACACCGGCGCGGCCATGGCGCTCACGCCCTGGATGACCTCGCCGTCGGAGCGGCTGATGCCGTGGTCGCGCACTTCTTGCAGCTGGCGCTCGAAGTCGCTCCACGATGGCAGCGGCTGCACCGCCGGCATGCCGGCCGGTGGCGGCGGCTCGGCGCCCTTGCGCTGCTTGTGGCGCTGGCGCTCGTCGTCGAGCAACTGGCGCACCACGGCTGCGTCGAGGTAGGTGGCGAACACGCGGCCCGATGCCGTGTGGGTCAACGAGAACACCGTGCCGTGGCGCATGTTCACATGCACCGGCGAAGGCGACTCGGCCGTGCGCACGATGGTCGCGCCGCGCGCGCCCCACACGGCCAGCGCCACGGTATGGCCGAGCTGCTGGGCGAGCTGGGCGATCAGCGGGGTGGCGATGTGCACCGGGTCGGCCTGCTGCAGGCTGATGAGCCCCAGTTGCAAGGCGAGCGGGCCGAGCAGATAGTGGCCGCTGGCGCGGTCCTGCTCGATCAGGCCCAGTCGCCCGAAGCTGACCATGTACGGATGCGCCTTGGCGGGCGTCATGTCGGCCTCGCGCGCCAGGTCTTTCAGCGCCATCGGCCGGCCGTGGTGCACCAGCGCGCGCAGCAGCTGTCCGCCGACTTCGATGCTCTGGATGCCGCGCTGGGCGCGGTCGGTGTCATTGGCTGCCATGGCCCGCCGATCGTTCGTTCATGAAGAAGGGATTAGACATTAACTGATCCGACGCTTACACTGCCAAAATTCGTTCACAGCAAATTCGTTCGCCTTAGACGAATTTCAAGATCCACCCCACCGACGGAGACAACACGATGAGCCAAGCCAAGAAGTTCGCCAGCCAGGCCGACATGGAAGAGAAGAAGATCACCTTCAGCCAGATCTCGGAACACGCCTGGGCCTACACCGCCGAGGGCGACCCGAACACCGGCATCGTCATCGGCGACGACTGCGTGCTGGTGGCCGATACGCAAGCCACCCCGGCCATGGCCGCCGACGTGGTGCGCCGCATCCGCGAAGTGACCGACAAGCCCATCAGGTACGTGGTGCTCACGCACTACCACGCGGTGCGCGTGCTGGGCGCGGCAGGCTACTTCGCGCAGGGCGCCGGCCACATCCTGGCCAGCCAGGACACGCGCGACCTGATCGTGGAGCGCGGCGAGGAAGACAAGGCCAGCGAAATCGGCCGCTTCCCGCGCCTGTTCCAGAACGTCGAAACCGTGCCCCCGGGCCTGACCTGGCCCACCATGACCTTCACCGGCAAGATGACCCTGTGGCTGGGCAAGCTCGAGGTGCAGCTCATTCAGCTGGGCCGCGGCCACACCAAGGGCGACACGGTCGTGTGGCTGCCGCAGGAGCGCACGCTGCTGTCGGGCGACCTGGTGGAGTTCGGCGCCACGCCGTACGCCGGCGACGCCTACTTCAAGGACTGGCCGCAGACGCTGGACAACATCGCCGCGCTGAAGCCCGCCGCGCTGGTGCCGGGCCGCGGCGCCGCGCTCACCACGCCCGAGGCCGTGGCCGAGGGCCTGACGGGCACGCGCAACTTCATCTCCGACGTGTACGCCAGCGTGCAGGAGGGCGTGAAGGCCGGGCGCGACCTGAACGCGGTCTACAAGGACACCTACGAGAAGCTCAAGCCCAAGTACAGCCAGTGGGTGATCTTCGACCACTGCATGCCCTTCGACGTGAGCCGCGCGTACGACGAGGCCTCGGGCCATGCGGACCCGCGCGTGTGGACGGCGCAGCGGGACATCGACATGTGGAAGGCCCTGGAGGGCTGACCCCGCATTGCTCCCTCCTCCCCTGGGGGAGGGCTGGGGTGGGGGCCGACGGCCTTGAACGCCGCGCTGCATCGACGGCCGCTTGCCCCCATCCCAGCCTTCCCCCGGAAGGGGAAGGAGCAAGACAAAAGACAAAGAAGACAAGACACGGAGACAACACGTGATCGACTACCAAAGCCTGCGCTTCGACTACAAGCGCCACCCCGACCAGGACGCCCCTGCTGCCACGCCCGCCTGCCACCCCGTCGTGATCGTCGGCGCCGGCCCCGTGGGGCTCACGCTGGCCATCGACCTTGCGCTGCGCCAGGTGCCGGTCGTGCTGCTGGACAACGACAACACGCTGTCCAGCGGCTCGCGCGCCATCTGCTTCGCCAAGCGCACGCTGGAGGTGTTCGACCGCCTGGGTTGCGGCGACCGCATGGTCGACAAGGGCGTGTCGTGGAACGTGGGCAAGGTGTTCTTCCACGACGAGCAGGTCTACCGCTTCGACCTGCTGCCCGAGCCCGGCCACGAGCGCCCGGCCTTCATCAACCTGCAGCAGTACTACGTCGAGGGCTACCTGGTGGAGCGCGCCGCGGCGCTGCCGCTGATCGACCTGCGCTGGAACCACAAGGTGACGGGCATCGAGCAGCGCGACGACGGCGCGGTGCTCACGGTGGAGACGCCCGACGGCAGCCACACGCTGCAGGCCGGCCACGTGGCCGCCTGCGACGGCTCGCGCTCCAACCTGCGCCAGCTGCTGGGGCTGGAGGCCAAGGGCCGCACCTTTCGCGACCGCTTCCTGATCGCGGACATCACCATGGACGCGCAGTTGCCTACAGAGCGCCGCTTCTGGTTCGACCCCTCTTTCCACCCCGGCCAGAGCGTGCTGCTGCACAAGCAGGCCGACGGCATGTGGCGCATCGACTTCCAGCTCGGCTGGGACGCCGACCCGGTGGAAGAGCGCAAGCCCGAAAACATCACGCCGCGCGTGCGCGCGCTGCTCGACAGCATCGGCTTCGCCGACGTGCAGTTCCAGATCGGCTGGGCCAGCGTCTACACCTTCGCCTGCCAGCGCATGGAGCGCTTTCGCCACGGCCGCGTGCTGTTCGCGGGCGACTCGGCGCACGGCGTGTCGCCCTTCGGCGCGCGCGGCGCGAACTCGGGCGTGCAGGACGCGGACAACCTCGCCTGGAAGCTCGCGGCGGTGGTGCAGGGCCAGGCGCCCGACGCCCTGCTCGACAGCTATGCCAGCGAGCGCGAATTCGCGGCCGACGAGAACATCCGCAACTCCACCCGCGCCACCGACTTCATCACGCCCAAGAGCGAGGTGAGCCGGCTGTTCCGCGACGCGGTGCTCGAATTGACGAAGCGCCATGCCTTCGCGCGCACGCTGGTCAACAGCGGGCGGCTGTCGGTGGCCACGGTGCTGCGCGACTCGCCGCTGAACACGGCCGATGCCGACAGCTTCGCGGGCGCGATGGTGCCGGGCGCCGCGGCGGCCGACGCGCCCGTGGTGCGCGTCGACGGCGGCACTGGCTGGCTGCTGCGCGAGTGCCATGTCGCACGCTTCACCGCGCTCGTCTTCGGCCAGGGCGAAGCCGCCGAGTGCAGCCTGCAGGCGCTGCAGGCCAGCGACGTTGCGGTGCACATCGTGCGCGTGGAAGGCGTGGGCACCGAGGCCGAACTCGCCTTGCAGCGCTACGACGCGCAACCCGGTACCGTGTACCTGCTGCGACCCGACCAGCACGTGTGCGCGCGCTGGCGTCGACCCACGGCGACGAACATCCGCGCGGCTGTAGCCCGCGCACTGGCCAAGGCATGAACACGATGCAACTGATCACCACGCCCCACCTCGACGCACCCGACGATTTCTACGAGGCGCTCATCGAGGCGCACCAGGGCCTTTCCACCGACGAGAGCCACGCCTTCAACGCGCGCCTCGTGCTGGTGCTGGCCAACCATGTCGGCTCGCTGGCCGTGCTGCGCGAGGCTTTCGACGCGGCGCGCGCCGGCTGAGCCCGTCCACGGATTCTTCGCATTCCAACCTCATCGCGATTTTCGAAAGAGAAAGCACATGACCCAAGCACCCTCCGCCTCCGAGCGGCGCTACCAGAGCGGCTTCGGCAACGAGTACGCCTCCGAGGCCGTGCCCGGCGCCCTGCCCCAGGGCCGCAACAACCCGCAGCGCGGGCCGCTCGACCTGTACACCGAGCTGATCTCGGGCACCGCCTTCACCGCGCCGCGCCACGAGAACCGCCGCACCTGGCTGTACCGCCGCCAGCCCTCGGTGGTGTCGGGCCGCTACCAGCCGTACGCGCAGGCGCACTGGACCACCGGCGCCGACCGCGAGATCGCGCTGCCGCCCGAGCCCCTGCGCTGGCACCCGCAGCCGCTGGACGGCGCGGGCGAGGTCGACTTCATCGACGGCATGCACACCATCGCCGCCAACGGCGACGCCGAGTCGCAGGTCGGCATCGGCTCGCTGATGTACATGGCAGGGCGCTCGATGGAGCGCCGCGCCTTCGTCAACGCCGACGGCGAGATGCTGGTGGTGCCGCAGCAGGGCCGCCTGGTCATTACCACCGAGCTCGGCGTGCTCGACGTGAAGCCCGGCGAAATCGCACTGCTGCCGCGCGGCATGGCTTTCAAGGTGGCCCTGCCGGATTCGGAGGCCGGCGCGGGGCCGTCGCGCGGCTACGTGTGCGAGAACTACGGCGCGCATTTCCGCCTGCCCGAGTTGGGCCCGATCGGCTCCAACGGCCTGGCCAACGCGCGCGACTTCCAGGCGCCGGTGGCGGCTTTCGAGCAGGAACAAGGCGCCTACGAGATCGTCAAGAAATTCGGCGGCCGCTTCTGGAAGGCACCTGCGAAGCAATCGCCCTTCAACGTGGTCGCCTGGCACGGCAACCTGTCTCCGGTGAAGTACGACACGGCGAATTTCATGGTGATCGGCTCGATCAGCTTCGACCACCCCGACCCGTCGATCTTCACCGTGCTGACCGCGCCCAGCGACACGCCCGGCACCGCCAACTGCGACTTCGTGATTTTTCCGCCGCGCTGGATGGTGATGGAAAACACCTTCCGCCCGCCGTGGTTCCACCGCAACCTGATGAGCGAGTTCATGGGCCTGGTGCTGGGCGAGTACGACGCCAAGCCGGGCGGCTTCAAGCCCGGCGGCGCGAGCCTGCACAACTGCATGGTGCCGCACGGGCCGGACGAGGAAGCCTTCGACAAGGCGACGAACGCCGACCTGAAGCCGCACAAGCTGGACAACACGCTGGCCTTCATGTTCGAGAGCCGCTACCGCTTCATTCCCACCCATTTCGCGCTGCAGAGCAGCGCACTCGACACCGACTACGCCGACTGCTGGGCCGGCCTGAAAGACCAATTCAAAGCATGAACAAGACAACCGCCTTCACCCTCACCCGCCGCGCCGCCGCCATGGCCCTGCTCGCGGCACCTTTGCTCACGCAAGCGGCCGACTTTCCGACCAAGCCCATCCGCTTCGTCGTGCCCTACTCGCCCGGCGGCACCACCGACCTGGTGGCGCGCACGGTGGGCCAGAAGGTGTCGGAGAAGCTGGGCCAGCCGGTGCTCATCGACAACCGCGGCGGCGCGGGCGGCAACATCGGCATGGACGCCGTGGCCAAGGCCGCGCCCGACGGCTACACCATCGGCTTCGGCGCCATCTCGACCAATGCGCTGAACCCGCACATCTACAAGTCGATGGCCTTCGACCCGCGCCGCGATTTCACCGCCATCAGCCTGCTGGGCACCTCGACCATCGTGCTCGAAGTGCCCGCGGCCTCTGCGATCAGGTCGGTGCCCGAGCTGATCGCCGCCGCGAAGAAGAACCCCGGCATGCCCTACGCCACCGCGGGCGCCGGCACCTCGATGAACCTGGCCGGCGTGATGTTCGCGCAGATGACCGGCACCGAGCTCGTGCACGTCGCTTACAAAGGCAGCGGCCCGGCCATCACCGACATGCTGGGCAACAACATCGGCGTGATGTTCGACAACCTGCCCGCGTCGCTGCCGCACATCCAGTCCGGCAAGCTGCGCGCGCTGGCCGTGGCGGGCCCCACGCGCTCGCCCTCGCTGCCAGACGTGCCGACGATGGCCGAGGCCGGGCTCAAGGGCTATGCGCTCGATCCGTGGTTCGGCGTGTACGGCCCGGCCAAGCTGCCGGCGCCGATCGTGAAGGCGTTGAACGAAGCTTTTGTCGAAGCCCTGGCCATGCCCGACGTGAAGGCCAAGCTGCAGCAGGCCGGCTTCTCGCCGCGCGGCTCCACCGCGCAGGAGCTGACCACGCTGACGGAGACCGAATACAAGCGCCTGGGCGATGTGGCCAAGAAGGCCGGCATGACCGCAGACTGATCAGATTCAACGAAAGACACGCATGACCGCACTCAACGCCACCCATGACCCGAAGCTGCGCAGCTGGGTCGCCTCGGCCAACGCAGCCGGCACCGACTTTCCTGTGCAGAACCTGCCCTTCGGGCGCTTTCGCACCGCGGGCAGCGCAGAGGCCTTTCGCATCGGCGTGGCCATCGGCGACCAGGTGCTCGACCTGAAGGCCGCCGGCCTGGTCGACACCGACGACATGAACGCGCTGATGAGCGCCACCGCGCAAGACCGCCAGGCGCTGCGCGCCGCGATCTCCGCAGGCCTGGCCGAAGGCAGCGACAAAGAGGCCGCCTGGGCGAAGGCGCTGCTGCCGCAAGCCAAGGCCGAGATGACCGTGCCCTGCCGCATCGGCGACTACACCGACTTCTACACCGGCATCCATCACGCCACCACCATCGGCAAGCTGTTCCGCCCCGACCAGCCGCTGATGCCCAACTACAAGTGGGTGCCTATCGGCTACCACGGCCGCGCCTCGTCGATCGGCGTGAGCGGCCAGGTCTTCAAGCGGCCACAAGGCCAGACCAAGGCGCCCGACGCGACCGAGCCGAGCTTCGGCCCTTCGAAGCGGCTGGACTACGAGCTGGAGCTGGGCTTCCTGGTGGGACGCGGCAATGCGCTGGGCGAACCCATTGCCATCGGCGAGGCGGAAGACCACCTGTTCGGCGTGACGCTGCTCAACGACTGGTCGGCGCGCGACCTGCAGGCCTGGGAATACCAGCCGCTCGGCCCGTTCCTGGCGAAGAACTTCGCCAGCACGCTGTCGCCGTGGATCGTGACGATGGAAGCGCTGGCGCCGTTCCGCGCGAAGTTCGAGCGGCCCGCCGAAGATCCGCAACCGCTGCCCTACCTCGACTCGACCGCGAACCGCGAGGGCGGCGCGCTCGACATCACGCTCGAAGTGCTGCTGCAGACCGCGAAGATGCGCGCCGAAGGCGTTGCGCCCGTGCGCCTGACGCGCGGCAACACGACCGAAGCCGCCTACTGGACGGCCGCGCAGCTCGTCACGCACCACACGGTGAACGGCTGCAACCTGCAGCCGGGCGACCTGCTGGGCTCGGGCACGCTGTCGGGACCCAAGCCCGACGAAGCGGGTTCGCTGATGGAACTGACGCTGGGCGGCAAGCAGCCGATCACGCTGCCGAACGGCGAGAAGCGCACGTTCCTGGAAGACGGGGACACGCTGGTGATGCGCGGTTATTGCGAGCGCGCGGGGGCGGTGCGCATCGGGCTGGGCGAGGTCAGCGGCACGGTGGCCTGAGGCATCGCGCGGTCTTCAGGGCCGCTCGCCCTCACCCCAACCCTCTCCCGCAAGCGGGAGAGGGAGCAAGGCATCGGGGCGAATTGAGTAGTGCGCGGTGGCATTCGTGTTGTCACTTCTCCTTCCAGGGAGAGTGAACAAGGCATCAGGGCGAATTGCGTGCGCGGTGGCATCTGTGTTGTCCCCTCTCCCTCCGGGAGAGGGTTAGGGTGAGGGCTCGCGGCCTCACCACATCGCGCGGACTTCATTGCCGCCTACCCCCACCCTGCCCCTCCCCCAGCGGGGGAGGGAGCAAGACGGGTCAGGGCGCCGTTGCAGGCGTTGTCACCGGCGCCGGCCACGCCACTTCGCTCGCCACGCGCGGCTTGCCCACCGGCGCGGTTGCCTTGCCGATCTTCACTGCCGCCAGGTCGGCCTCGCTCGGGTACTGGTTCGCGAGCCAGTAGTCGAACACGCGGCGCGCAATGGGCGCCGCGGCGCCCGCGCCCCAGCCGGCGTTTTCCACGACCACGGCAATGGCGATCTTCGGATCGTTCACCGGCGCGAAGCCCATGAACAGGGCATGGTCGCGCTGGTGCTCCTCCAGCGCGCGGGCGTTGTACTTGGTGTTCTGCGCCTGCGTCACGGCCTGCGCGGTGCCGGTCTTGCCGGCCGCCTGGTAGAGCGCCCCCGCGAACACGCCGCGCGCCGTGCCGCTGGTGACCACGCTGGTCAGGCCTTCGCGGATCACCGAAATGGCCGCCGGCGTGTAGCCCAGGCTTTCGGCCGGCACCGGCGGCAGCGGCACCACCTGCCCGCTCACCGTGTTGCGCGTGGCCAGCACCAGGTGCGGCTTGTGCTTGATGCCGCCGTCGGCCACGATGGACGTGGCCTGCGCCAGCTGCAGCATCGTGAAGGCGTTGTAGCCCTGGCCGATGCCCAGCGAAATGGTCTCGCCCGCGTACCACTTCTTCTGCTCGGGGCGCTTGTAGGTGTTGCGCTTCCACTCGGTGCTCGGCAGCACGCCGCGCACCTCGCCGCCCAGGTCGATGCCGGTGATCTGGCCGAAGCCCAGCGGCTTCATGGCGTCGTGGATCAGGTCCACGCCCATCTCGTTGGCCAGTGAGTAGAAATAGATGTTGCTCGACAGCTGGATCGCGCGGCGCATGTCCACGCCGCCCAGGTTGCCTTCGGGGCTGCCGAAGCGGTGGCCGCCGAAGTTGAAATACCCGGGGTCGTTCACCACCACGCTGGGGCCGCGCTTGCCGGTCTGCAGCGCCGCCAGCGCCATGAAGGGCTTGTAGGTGGAGCCGGGCGGGTAGGTGCCGCGCAGGGCGCGGTTGAGCAAGGGCTTGTCGAGCGACTCGGTCAGCGCCGCCCAGCTTTCGTTGTCGATGCCCTCGACGAACAGGTTGGGGTCGAAGGTGGGCTTGCTCACGAAGGCCAGCACCTCGCCTGTCTTGGGGTCGATGGCCACCACCGCACCGCGCCGGTCGCCGAACATGTCTTCCACCAGCTTCTGCAGCTTGATGTCCAGCGACAGCATCACGGTGTTGCCGGGCGTGGCCGGGTGGCTGGCCAGGCGTCGCACGGCGCGCCCGCCGGCGGAGGTTTCCATCTGCTCCACGCCGGTCTGGCCGTGCAGCGTTTTTTCGTAGCTCTGCTCGATGCCCAGCTTGCCGATGTAGTCGGTGCCCTTGTAGTTGGCCTGGTCTTCCTCGGCCCAGTCTTCCATCGCGACCTTCTCGCGCTGGTTGATGCGCCCGATGTAGCCGAGCACGTGCGAGGCCAGCTCGCCCTGCGGGTAGTTGCGGAACAGGCGCGCCTTGATCTCCACGCCCGGAAAGCGGTAGCGCTGCGCGGCGAAGCGCGCCACCTCTTCGTCGCTCAGGCGGGTGCGGATGGGAATGGAGTCGAAGCTGCGCGAATCTTCGCGCAGGCGCTTGAAGCGGCGGCGGTCGCGCGCCGAGACCTCCAGCACCTGCGTGAGGCTGTCGATGGTTTCGTCGACGTCGCCTACTTTGGAGGGCGTGATCTCCAGCGTGTACGCCGAGTAGTTCGAGGCCAGCACGATGCCGTTGCGGTCGAGAATGAGGCCCCGGTTGGGCACCACCGGCACCACCGCCGTGCGGTTGCTCTCGGCCTGCTCGGCCAGGTCTTCGTGCCGCGTGACCTGCAGGTAGATCAGCCGCGCGCACAGCAGGCTGAACGCGAACAGCACGGCCATGCCGATGACGATCACACGGCGCTTGAAGCGCGCGAGGTCGGCGGCAACGTTGCGGATTTCGGTCATGGCGGTGCGAGCTTAGGCGCGGGCAGGTGCGATGGCAAATGCGGGGGCGTGCGGCCGCCGCCGGGCCGCCCCAAGGCGGGCCGCGCCTCCCCCTCGGGGGGTGGAGTTACACGCAGCGAAGCGAAGTGAAAAGCCGGGGGGCGCCATGACTAAAGAGGGCGGTTCTCGTCCCGGTCGGGGGTGCGGCGCTGCGGGGCGAGCAACAAGGCCGAGGCCAGCGGCCACAGCGCGGCCTCGATGCCGGGCGAGATCAGCACCGTCCAGCCCGGGAACACGCCCCCGCCGACCATGCGCGTGACCACCTCGATCAGCTGCGACAGCGCAAACAGCGGCAGCACCTGCAGCGCCTGCGACAGCACCGGGTACCACAGCAGGCGCCGGTGGATGGTGATCGCGAAGAAGCCCAGCGTGGTGTAGGACAGCGCATGCTGGCCCAGCATGGACGACTGGTGCACGTCCATGAACAGCCCGAACACGAAGGCCGCGCCGATGCCCACGCGCATGGGCTGGTGCACGCCCCAGAACACGATCACCAGCGCCAGCAGGTCGGGCATCCAGACGGCGCGCCCGATCGGGATCATGTTGACCAGCGCCGCCACGACGAGGCTGGTCCACATGAACAGCGGGCTGACGGGCAGCAGCAGCTGCTGTTGGCCGGGGCGCTTGATCATCGGCGTTCTCCCTGCTTCTTCTCGTTCTTGCCCGCGCCGGGCTTGCCGTCGGGGCGCTTGCGCTGGGTGGCAGCCGGCGCAGCCACCGGCGGCGCGGACGGCGTGCCGGTGGGCGCCAGCACCAGCACATAGCGCGCGGCCGTCACATGGGCCAGCGGCACGCAGTAGATGCGGGCGAAGGCCGAGTCGGCGCGCCGCTCGATGCGCTCGATCTTCGCCACCGGCAGGCCGGCGGGGTAGATGCCGTCGACGCCGCTGGTGGACAGCAGGTCGCCTTCCTGCAGGTCGGCATTGGCGGCCATGAAGCGCAGCTCCAGCCCGCCGCCGTGCGCCGAAGCGTCGCCGAAGGCCACGCTGCGCACGCCGGTGCGGGTGTTCTGCACGGGAATGGACAGGTCGCGGTCGATCACCAGCGTGACCTCGCTCGTGAAGGGCAGCACCTGCGTGACCTGGCCCAGCACGCCGCGCGAATCGATCACCGGCGAGCCGGGCGCCACGCCCTGGGCCATGCCCTGGTCGATGACGATCTTGCGGGTGTAGGGGTCGGCCGCGTCGTAGAGCACCTCGGCCGCGCGGCCGGGGGTCTGCGTGGTCTGGCGCAGTTCGAGCAGTTCGCGCAGGCGGACGTTGTCCTGCGCCAGCGTGTCGGCCTGGGCGGCGCGCTCGGCCTGCATCATCAGCGCCTTGCGGGCATCGTCCTCGTTGCGCTGCGCGGTCTGCAGGTCTTCGAGGTAGCGCCCGCCGCCCAGCACGGCCTGCACCGGCTTCAGCGCCACCCATTGCACCGGGTAGAGCACCGCGCCGATGGCCGCGCGAACCGGCTGCACGATATGAAAACGTGCATCGGCCACCATGAGGAACAAGGCGAGTGCGCCGAAGAAGATCAGCTTGCTGAGCGCCGACTGCCCCTGGTTGAACAGGGGGGGCGCTGTGCGATCGAGCGTGCCCAGAGGCATGAGGTCAGACCCGGCGGTGGTGCGGAATCAAATAACAAAAAGCCGGCCTGCGCAAGCAGAGGCCGGCAATGAGGACTGGTGGCCCTTCACTCGCTGGTGAAGATGCTTCCCAGACGGTCCATGCGTTCGAGGGCGATGCCGCAACCGCGCACCACGCAGGTCAGCGGGTCTTCGGCCACCAGCACCGGCAGGCCGGTTTCCTCGGCCAGCAGGCGGTCGAGGTCGCGCAGCAGGGCGCCGCCGCCGGTGAGCATCATGCCGCGGTCGGCGATGTCGGCGCCCAGCTCGGGCGGCGTCTGCTCCAGCGCGTTCTTCACGGCCGAGACGATGTTGTTGAGCGGATCGGTCAGGGCTTCCAGCACTTCGTTGCTGCTGATGGTGAAGCTGCGCGGCACGCCTTCGGACAGGTTGCGGCCCTTGACTTCCATTTCCTTGACTTCGGAGCCCGGGAAGGCCGAGCCGATGGTCTTCTTGATGACTTCGGCCGTCGGCTCGCCGATCAGCATGCCGTAGTTGCGGCGGATGTAGTTGATGATGGCTTCGTCGAAACGGTCGCCGCCCACGCGGACCGAGCCCTTGTAGACCATGCCGCCCAGGCTGATGACGCCCACTTCGGTGGTGCCGCCGCCGATGTCCACCACCATCGAGCCCGAGGCCTCGCTGACGGGGAGGCCTGCGCCGATGGCCGCGGCCATGGGTTCTTCGATGAGGTAGACCGACGTGGCGCCGGCGGCTTCGGCCGCGTCCTTGATGGCGCGGCGCTCGACCTGGGTCGAGCCGCAGGGCACGCAGATGATGATGCGCGGGCTCGGGGTGAGCAGCGTGCGCGGGTGCACCATCTTGATGAACTGCTTGATCATCTGCTCGGTGATCACGAAGTCGGCAATGACGCCGTCCTTCATCGGGCGGATCGCCTCGATGTTGCCGGGCACCTTGCCCAGCATGGCCTTGGCCTCGCGGCCGACGGCCTGGATCACCTTCTTGCCGTGGGGACCGCCTTCGTGGCGGATGGCCACCACGGAAGGCTCGTCCAGCACGATGCCCTTGTTACGGGCAAATATGAGGGTGTTGGCGGTGCCGAGGTCGATCGCAAGGTCGGTGGAAAAGTACCGACGGAAAGCTCCAAACATGTGCGGAATCCTCTGAGCACGGCCTGCGCGTCGGCAGGTCGTCGCTCTATTTTTGGGTCGTTTGACGGGGTGAATTGATCGTTTTTGGCGCAAAAGCCGACGCGTTCGCGGGGGTTGCGGCAAAGGCGGGATAATACCCGAATCCCCTCTGATTCCTGTATTAGCACCGGCCTCACGGTGCGATTACCTTCGCTTTTTGGCGTTCAGCCCCTATGTCACTTTCTGCTTCCGATATCGCGCGCATTGCCTCACTGGCGAGGCTGCAGCTGGCTTCCGACGAAAGCGAGCGCATGCTCAGCCAGATCAACGGCTTTTTCAACCTGGTCGAGCGCATGCGTTCGGTGGACACCACCGGCGTCGAGCCGCTGGCCCACCCCGTGGCCACCCTCGAAGACATCACGCTGCGCCTGCGCGACGACGTGGTGAGCGAGCCGAACAACCGCGAAGCCAACCAGAAGAGCGCCCCGGCCGTCGAAGCCGGCCTGTTCCTCGTGCCCAAGGTGATCGAATGACGAACGGCGAACTGCACCAGATGGGGGTGGTCGCCCTGGCCAAGGCGCTGGCCGAGCGCAAGGTCTCGGCCGTCGAAGCCTCGCAGGCTTTCCTGGGCCGCATGAAGGCCCACGAGTCGCTCGGCACTTTCGTGGCCGTCGATGAAGAAGTCACGCTGGCCCAGGCCCGCGCGGCCGACGCCCTGATCGCCAAGGGCAATGCCCCGGCGCTGGCCGGCGTGCCGATCGCGCACAAGGACATCTTCGTCACCACCGATTTCGCCACCACCGCCGGCTCGAAGATGCTCGCGGGCTACCGCTCGCCCTTCGACGCCACCGTGGTGCGCCGCCTGGCCGAGGCCGGCGCGGTCACGCTGGGCAAGCTGAGCTGCGACGAGTTCGCGATGGGCTCGGCCAACGAGAACGTCGCCGTGCCCGCCGTGGGCCACGACCAGCCCGTGCCTGTGCAGAACCCCTGGAACCGCGCGCACATTCCGGGCGGCTCGTCCGGCGCCAGCGCGGCCGCCGTGGCGGCCCGCCTGGCGCCCGCGGCCACCGGCACCGACACCGGCGGCTCGATTCGCCAGCCCGCCTCGTTCTGCGGCGTGACCGGCATCAAGCCGACCTACGGCCGCGCCTCGCGCTACGGCATGGTGGCCTTCGCCTCCAGCCTCGACCAGGCCGGCCCCATGGCCCGCTCAGCCGAAGACTGCGCGCTGCTGCTGTCGGCCTTCTGCGGCCCCGACCTCGACCGCGACTCCACCTCGCTCGACAGGCCCGCCGAAGACTTCGGCCGCTCGCTGAACGATTCGCTCGAGGGCCTGCGCATCGGCGTGCCCAGGGAGTTCTTCGGCGAAGGCGTGGCGCCGGGCGTTCGAGCGGCCATCGACGCGGCGCTCTCGCAGTACGAGAAGCTCGGTGCGAAGCGTGTCGAGGTCTCGCTGCCGCGCACCGAACTGTCGATTCCCGTGTACTACATCCTGGCCGCGGCCGAGGCCTCGAGCAACCTGAGCCGCTTCGACGGCGTGAAGTTCGGCCACCGCGCCAGGCAGTACAAGGACCTGGCCGAGATGTACGAGCGCACGCGCGCCGAAGGCTTCGGCGACGAGGTGAAGCGCCGCATCATGATCGGCACCTACGTGCTGTCGCACGGCTACTACGACGCGTACTACCTGCAGGCGCAAAAGGTGCGCCGCATGATCGCCGACGACTTCCAGCAGGCCTTCATGCAGTGCGACGTGATCGCCGGCCCCGCCGCGCCGACCACCGCATGGAAGCTCGGCGAGCACGGCGACGACCCCGTGGCCGACTACCTGGCCGACATCTTCACCCTGCCCGCCTCGCTGGCCGGCCTGCCAGGCATGAGCGTGCCCGCGGGCTTCGACGCCGGCCTGCCCGTGGGCCTGCAGCTCATCGGCAACTACTTCGGCGAAGCGAAGCTGCTCAACGCAGGCCACCGCTTCCAGCAGGCGACCGACTGGCATACGCGCACGCCGGAGGGCTTCTGACATGAGCGAAACCGTGAACACATTCGAAGCACAACAACAAGGCCGCCCGACCGGCCCGCTGGTGCGCGGTTATGAAGTCATCATCGGCTTCGAGACGCACGCCCAGCTGTCGACCGCCAGCAAGATCTTCAGCCGCGCTTCCACCGCCTTCGGCGCCGAGCCCAACACGCAGGCCTGCGCGGTCGACCTGGCGCTGCCGGGCACGCTGCCCGTGATGAACAAGGGCGCGGTCGAACGCGCCATCAAGCTCGGCCTGGCGCTGGGCTCGCACATTTCGCCGCGCAGCGTGTTCGCGCGCAAGAACTACTTCTATCCCGACCTGCCCAAGGGCTACCAGATCAGCCAGTTCGAGATTCCGGTGGTGCAAGGCGGCTCGGTGTCGTTCTTCCTCGGCGAAGAAAGGAAGACCGTGCGCCTGGTGCGCGCCCACCTCGAGGAAGACGCGGGCAAGTCGCTGCACGAAGACTTCATCGGCCAGAGCGGCATCGACCTGAACCGCGCCGGCACGCCGCTGCTGGAGATCGTGACCGAACCCGATATGCGCTCCACCGCCGAGGCCGTGGCCTATGCGCGCGAGCTGCACAAGATCGTGACGTGGATCGGCATCTGCGACGGCAACATGCAGGAAGGCAGCTTCCGCTGCGACGCCAACGTGTCGGTGCGCAAGCCCGGCGACAAGCTCGGCACGCGCCGCGAGATCAAGAACCTGAACAGCTTCAAGTTCATGCAGCAGGCGATCGACTACGAGATCCGCTGGCAGATCGAGGAGATCGAGGACGGCCGCAGGATCGAGCAGGCTACCGTGCTGTTCAACACCGACACTGGCGAGACGCGCGCGATGCGTGCCAAGGAAGACTCGGCCGACTACCGCTACTTTCCCGATCCTGACCTGCCGCCGCTGGTGATCGCGGCCGACTGGATCGAGCGCGTGCGCAGCGAGATGCCCGAGTTGCCGCGCGCGATGGCCGAGCGCTATGTGCGCGACCACGGCCTCTCGGAATACGACGCCACGCAGCTCACGCAAAGCACGGCGCTCGCACGCTATTTCGACGACGCGGTGAAAGCCGGCGCCACGCCCAAGCTCGCGAGCAACTGGATCACCGGCGAGATGGCGCGCCGCCTCAACGCGCAGGAGATCGGCATCGAGGCGGCACCCGTCAGCGCGCTGCAGCTCGGCCAACTGGTCCAGCGCATCGCCGAAGGCACGCTGGCGAACAACGCGGCGCGCCAGGTGTTCGACGCGCTGTGGACCGGCGAAGGCAGCGATGTCGACGCGATCATCGAAGCGAAAGACTTGAAGCCGATGGCCGACACCGGCGCACTCGACAAGATCCTCGACGAGGTGATTGCGAAGAACGCGAAGAACGTCGAGGAGTACCGCGGCGGCAAGGAGAAGGCGCTCAACGCCCTCGTGGGCCAGGTCATGAAGGCCAGCGGGGGCAAGGCGAACCCCGCGCAGGTCACCGAGCTCTTGAAGACCAGGCTCGGCTGAGTTCTACCGACCGGGGCCTTGGCGCACCTCGCCGCAAGGCCCCGGCGGTGTCAGCGAGGCGTGCCGCCGTTTTGCGCAGACCAGAGCGTTTTCAGGCGCACGCGCTCTTCGTCGAAGCGCGCATTCACCCGCTTCTTCTCGTCTTCCTGCTCCGCGATGAAGCGGTTCTGCACCGCCACGCTCTGCGTGTTGTCCTCGATCTTGCGGCGCACCGCGCCGGGCGCCTTGCTCGGGTCCAGCTTGTAGAACTCCATCTCCTCGTCGACCTTCTTGCGGTCGTCGGCCAGCTCGGCAATGCGCTTGCGCGCCGCCTGGGTCACCGCATCGACCTGCGCCAGCGCCTCGTTGCGCTCGCGGTCGTGCGTGGCGGCATTCGGATAGCGCACCAGCAACGCACGCTCGCGGCGGCGCTCGTCGGTGATGCGCGCGGCCTGGATGGCGGCTTCGCGGGCACGGTCTTCGCGATCCTGCAGCTCGCGCGCCGTGTAGGTGGGCTCGACCTTGCGGCGCACCGAGCCGCTGGGGTTCAGCTCGCGCTGCTCGCGGTCGCTGCACTCGGCAATCGGCCGGTCGGCCGTGAGCGTGCGGCCGCGGGCGTCGGTGCAGGTGAAGATGCCGGGCCCGGCGCCGTCGAGCTTCTGCGGCTGCGCATGCAACGCGCCGCAGAACGACGAAGCCAGGACGAACAGAAATGCCGCCGCCCGCAGGCGAGTCGGCTGGCCGTGATCGCGTGCGTGCATGCGGGCCTTGCGTCAGTTGGCGCCGTAGCGCGTGCGGTAGGCCAGCACGCGCTCGTGGTGCGCGCCCAGGTCGGCGGCGGCAGTGCCCGAGAGGTAGCTCAGCAGGTCGTCCAGCGTGGCGATGGCGATCACCGACAGGCCGAGCTGGTTGCGCACGTACTGCACGGCGCTGTGGTTCACGTCGACACCGTTCTCGGTGGCCTTTTCCTGCCGGTCGAGCGCGATGGCCACGGCATGCGGCGTGGCGCCCGCGGCCTGGATGGCGGCAATCGACTCGCGCACCGCCGTGCCTGCCGACATGACGTCGTCCACGATCAGCACGCGGCCCTTCAGCGGCGCGCCCACCAGCGTGCCGCCCTCGCCGTGCGCCTTGGCTTCCTTGCGGTTGTAGGCAAAGGGGTGGTTGCGGCCGCGCCGCGCAAGCTCGGCGGCCACCGTGGCGCCCAGCGGAATGCCCTTGTAGGCGGGGCCGAAGATCATGTCGAATTCGAGCCCGCTCTCGATGATGCGGTCTGCATAGAATCCGGCCAGACGGGCGATCTTGCCGCCGTCGTCGAAGAGCCCCGAATTGAAGAAATAAGGACTCATTCGGCCGGCCTTGGTCTTGAATTCGCCGAAGCGCAGCACGCCGGCATCCAACGCGAACTGGACGAAGTCCTGTGCGACCGCGCTGCTTTTCTCACCATCTACAGCCATCGGAAATTCCTTGTGTTCAAACTGACCAGTCTCAATCTCAATGGCCTGCGTTCGGCCGCTACCAAAGGCGTGGCCGACTGGGTGGCCGAACTTGCGCCGGATTGTATTTGCATGCAGGAGATCCGGGTCCAGGCCAGCGACATCGAAGGCCGCTTCGAGGAGATGGCCGGCCTGAAGGGCCACTTTCACTTTGCCGAGAAGAAAGGCTACGCCGGCACCGCGATCTACACCAGGCACGCACCGAGCCAGGTGGTGGTGGGCTGGGGCGACGCCGAGTTCGACGCCGAGGGCCGCTACCTCGAACTGCGCTTCGACACGCCCAGCCGCAAGTTCTCCGTCATCAGCTGCTACTTCCCCAGCGGCAGCTCGGGCGAGGAGCGCCAGGAGGCCAAGTTCCGCTTTCTGAAGGGCTTCTTTCCGCACCTGATCGCGCTGAAGAAGGAGCGCGACTTCGTGTTGTGCGGCGACATCAACATCGCCCACAAGGAAATCGACCTGAAGAACTGGCGCGGCAACCGCAAGAACAGCGGTTTCCTGCCCGAGGAGCGCGCCTGGATGACGAACCTGCTGGACACCGGCGCCGAGGGCGCGGGCCTGGTGGACGTGTACCGCATGCTCAAGCCCGACACCACCGACGAGGCCTACACCTGGTGGAGCAACCGCGGCCAGGCCTACGCCAACAACGTGGGGTGGCGGCTGGACTACCACTTGGCCACGCCGGCCATCGGCGCGCTGGCGCGCACGGAGCAGATCTACAAGACCGTGAAGTTCAGCGACCACGCGCCGATCACGGTGGAGTACGACTTCACGCTCTGACCGCCAGTACCTAAGCATTCGATACTCGCCCCATGGCCATCAAGAAATCCGACCTGTACTCGTCCCTCTGGGCCTCTTGCGATGAACTGCGCGGCGGCATGGATGCCAGCCAGTACAAGGACTACGTCCTGTTCATGCTGTTCATCAAGTACATCAGCGACAAGTACGCTGACTCCGACGACTTTGCGCCGCCGGTGGTCATCCCCCCAGGCGCGAGCTTCAAGGACATGATTGCCCTGAAGGGCAAGCCGGACATCGGCGATCGCATCAACACCGAGATCATCCAGCCGCTGATCGATGCCAACAGCCGCCTGGCACGCAGCGACTTCCCCAACTTCAACGACCCCGAGAAGCTGGGCACCGGCGCCGAGATGGTGGAGCGCCTGAGCAACCTGGTCAGCATCTTCCAGAAGCCCGAGCTGGACTTCTCGCAGAACCGGGCCGAGCACGACGACATCCTGGGCGATGCGTACGAATACCTGATGCGCCATTTCGCTACCGAAAGCGGCAAGAGCAAAGGCCAGTTCTACACGCCCTCGGAAGTCAGCCGCATCATTGCCAAGGTGATTGGCATCTCGCCAGCCAACACCCGCGGCAGCACCACCGCCTACGACCCCACTTGCGGCTCGGGCTCGCTGCTGCTGAAGGTGGCGGCGGAGGCCGGCAACAAGATCACGCTGGAAGGGCAAGAGAAGGACGTGACCACCGCCGGCCTGGCGCGCATGAACATGATCCTGCACGACTTCCCCACGGCCAACATCCTCAGCGGCAACACCCTGGCCAGCCCGAAGTTCAAGGATGGCGAGCAGCTGCGCACCTACGACTACGTGGTGGCCAACCCGCCGTTTTCCGACAAGGCCTGGAGCACCGGCCTGACCCCGTCCAACGACCCCTACCAGCGCTTCGCCTGGGGCGAGCCGCCCGCCAAGCAGGGCGACTATGCCTACCTGCTGCACATCATTCGCAGCATGAAGGGCACGGGCAAAGCCGCTTGCATCCTGCCGCACGGCGTGCTGTTTCGGGGCGGCGCCGAAGGCGTGCTGCGCAAGAAGTTGCTGAACTCGGGCTTCCTCAAAGGCATCATCGGCCTGCCCGCCAACCTGTTCTTCGGAACCGGCATTCCGGCCTGCATTCTTGTGCTTGACAAAGAAAACGCCGCAGCACGCAAGGGCGTGATGATGATCGACGCCAGCCAAGGATTCATCAAGGATGGCCCCAAGAACCGGTTGCGCGAGCAAGACGTGCACCGCATCGTCGACAGCTTCCAAAAGTTTGAAGAAGTGCCGCGCTATGCGCGCATGGTGCCGCTGGGCGAAATCGCCAACGACAAGAATGACTACAACCTCAACCTGCCGCGCTACATCGACAGCAGCGAGCAGGAAGACATCCAGGACCTCAGTGCCCACCTGAATGGCGGGATCCCGGATCGCGACCTGTTTGGCGAAGGCAGCACCCTGGCCCCGTATTGGCAGGTGATGCCCACGCTTCGCGCCACCTTGTTTGCGCCCGTGCCGAACGACACCCGCGAGGGCTACAGCCAGCTGCAACCGCCTGTGGCCGACGTGAAAGCCGCCATCCTGGGCCATGCCGAGTTCTGCGCCTTTCAAGCCACGGCGACGCAGCTGTTTGCAGATTGGCAGGCACGCAACGAGCCACGCATGAAAGGCCTGAGAGTCGGCGACCACCCCAAGGCTTTCATCGAGCGGTTGTCTGAAGACCTGCTGGCCACCTTCAAGGCTGCCCCACTGGTGGACGCCTACAGCGTGTATCAGCACTTGATGGACTATTGGGCCGAATCTATGCAAGACGACGTATATGCCGTGACCCAAGACGGCTGGGCGGCAAGGCCCGCGCGCATCATCGAGACCGACAAGAAGGGCAAGAAGAAGGACAAGGGCTGGGCCTGCGACCTGGTGCCCAAGGCCCTTATCGTGGAACGCTACTTTGTCGCACAACAGACCGCGCTCGACGCCGAACAAGCCAGGCTGGACGCCGCCAGCAGCGCCATCACCGAACTGGAAGACGAGCACAGTGGCGAAGATGCCGTATTTGGCGGCTTCGACAAGATCAATGCCGCGGCGGTGAAAGACCGCATCAAAGAGATTGGCGCGGACGCCGACGGCGCGGCCGAACTGAAGGTGTTGAAGGACTGGCTCCGGCTCAGCACCGACGAGGTGGGCTTGAAGAAATGCATCAAGGAGCTGGATGCCCAACTGGACAAACTGGCACATGACCACTACGCCCAGTTGAGCGGAGCCGACGTTCAGCAACTGGTGGTGAAAGATAAGTGGCTGGCGCGGTTGGGTGCCGATTTGCAAGGGGAACTGAACCGGGTGAGCCAGACGTTGACGCGGCGGATTCGAGAACTGGCGGAGCGCTATGCCACGCCGCTGCCGCAGCTAGCTGACGAGGTGCACGCACTGTCGGCGCAGGTAGGGGCGCATTTGCAGCGCATGGGGGTGGTATGGAGGTAGGAGCAAAGTACCCCGAACTTGGCCCTATTCCAACTGGCTGGAAGGTCAGAACACTCGGAGGTCTCGGCAAGCTGGAGATGGGCAAAGGTCTTCTAAAAGGAGAAATTCAGCCTTATGGGGAAATTCCGGCGATTCCCTATACCAGCCTCTATACCGATTTCTCAGAAGTCATCGACCTCAAGCACTCAAAGTGGTACATCGAACGAAGGTCAGCGACATACGTCGTCTCGGCTCCATGCGTCCTGATAGCGAGCTCCTCAAATGTTGCCGCGAATACGGGCAAAGCTTGCGCCTTAGTCGAAAATTCGCCTGTGGCTATTGGCAGAGAGGTAATCGTCCTCAAGACACAGCAGTGTGTCGCCTACATTTCGTACCTTCTCAGTCAAGCTCGCTATCGTCAACGGACGCTCGAGCTTGCCAAAGGAACCACGATCAAGCACGTCTACCCCGCGACGTTTACGAACTATGCAATCGCACTGCCACCAGCAGCCGAGCAAAGTGCTATCGCCAACGCGCTTTCAGACGTCGATGCCCTGATTGCCGGGCTGGAGCGGCTGATCGCCAAGAAGTGCGACATCAAACAGGCCGCGATGCAGCAACTCCTCACCGGCCAAACCCGCCTGCCGGGTTTCGATGTGGAGTGGGAAATCAAGTTGCTGCCGGAGTTGGCCGACATCCGAAGTGGTGGCACACCGAGCACAAACGACCCTGCTGCTTGGGATGGCGACATTGCTTGGTGCACGCCCACCGATATCACCGCGTTGTCTGGCGGAAAGTATTTAACCGACACAGCACGGCGAATCACAGCGTATGGACTCAAACAAAGTTCGGCGGAAGTCATTCCCGCAGGCGCGATCGTCATGACCTCGCGCGCCACGATTGGCGAATGCGCAATCAACGTTGGTCCGGTTTCGACCAATCAGGGCTTCAAGAACTTTGTTCCGTTTCAGCATGTCGATGCCGAATTTCTCTATTACTTGCTATCAACCCAAAAAGCCGGGTTTATCAGCCTATGTGGAGGAAGTACTTTTCTCGAAATTGGCAAGGCGCAGCTGCGAAGCTATGAGGTTCGTTTGCCAGCCGAGAAGACGGAGCAAACCGCCATCGCCACCGTCCTCTCTGACATGGACGCCGACCTCTACGCCCTCGAATCCCGCCTCGCCAAAACCCGCGACATCAAGCAAGGAATGATGCAAGAGCTGCTGACAGGAAGGACACGGCTTGTCGATTCGGCTGAACAAACATCTGTTCAAAAGACGGAGCCCGCCGAGGAGCGCAAGGCCAATATCCATTTCGTGCGAAGCGTGCTGGCAGCCGAGATCGTGGACCAGTTGCATGAAGAGCCGACGTTCGGCCACGTCAAGTTCGAGAAGATGATGTTCCTGGCCGAGCACCTGTGTCATGTGGACACCGGCTCGCACTACGTCCGCAAGGCCGCAGGTCCGCTCGACCGCAAGGCGCTGCATTCCATCGACAGTCAGTTGCGTAGCCAGAAGTGGTTCGACGGGCGCAAGGAAAACGGCCGCTACAGGTATGTTCCGCTGGACAAGCGCGGCGGCCACAAGAACTACTTCGACCGGTACTTCGCATCCATCCATACCCAGCTTTCAGAGATGCTCGACACCTTTCGGAGCTGGGACACGGAGCGGTGCGAAATCGTCGCCACGCTGTACGCCGCATGGAACGACCTGCTCCGGGAAAAGGGCGCGGTCTCGGACGAGATGATCGTGCACGAAGTGCTCAACAACTGGCACGAATCCAAGCAGCGCATCTCTGAAGAGCGCTGGCTGAAGGCGCTAGGCTGGATGCGGGAGAAGAGCTATGTTCCGGGCCCGGTTGCCGGGACAAAGGATGACTAAAGCCGACCTCCTGCGCATGTGGCGCCTCAGGCTGCGGCGAAGACAGCCGCCAATAGTTCAAGCGAAATTCCACCAATGCCGATGGTCTGGCCAACCTCTAATCCAGACTCGCCAAAACCTGCACTGTCAAGCAAGGCATGATGCAAAGCTGCTGACCGGAAGGACCCTCCCAGTATGAGTACCGATCCCACTGAGGCATTCGCATGATCCGCAAGCTTCACATTCACGGATTCAAGTCCATCCAAGAGGCCAAATTGGAATTGGGGCGCCTGAATTGCTTTATTGGCGCCAATGGCGTGGGCAAAAGCAATGTGCTGGAAGCGTTGGGCGTGCTGGGCGCCGCAGCCAACGGCGTAGTGGACGATGAAAGTCTGCTGCGCCGTGGCGTACGGGCGGGCTTGCCGCGCTTGTACAAGAGCTCTTTCGCGGCGGAACGCACGCCGGCACACATTGGCCTGGGTGTTGAGGGCGCCAAGTACGAAGCGTTCAGGGTGTCCTTGCTGAATCCATTGGAGTCTCCCGATCCGGCTTGGACCTACAAGACTGAAGTCTTGACAGATGGCATCGATGAAATCGTGTCAGATGGGGTGCGCAACAAAAAGAACCTGAACCCGCAGGCGGGCTTGGCCGTCTTGCGCTTGGTGGAGCTGTTGCCCACCAACGCCGCCGCGTTGTTGATGCAGCGCTTGCAGAACTACGCCATTTATTGCCCCAACACGCCCACCTTACGCGGTGTTGCGCCGGATGTGCAGTCGCGTCCGCCTGTGGGGCTGAACGGAGGGCAACTAGCAGAAGCCTTTGAATCGCTGCGCCAATACTTGGACGCCAAGGGCCTTGAGGGCGCTGAGGTGCTGGACCAGGTGCTCGAGCTGATCGACTGGGTGGTGGATGTGCAGGCCACGAGCCACGGCGCGTCTTTGATATCCAGCAAGGTGCCCCGCACCAAGCTGATGCTCAAGTTCACAGACCGGTTCATGGCCAAGAGTCGCAATGAGTTGACGGCCTACGACGCGAGCGAAGGCGCGCTGTATATCCTCTTTTGCGCAGTGCTGTGCCTGCTGCCCCAGGCGCCCAAGATGCTTGCCATCGACAACCTCGACCAGGCACTGAACCCGCGCTTGTTGACGCGGATGGCATCTCGGCTTTCAGGCTGGCTGCAGTTTGGCAACTTGGAGCGGCAGCTGCTGTTCACGGCGCACAATCCGGCTGTGCTGGATGGGCTGGATCTGTCCGACCCCGAAACGCGGTTGTTTGCCGTGGAGCGGAACAGCGATGGCATGACGGTGGTGCGGCGCATTGAGCCATCGCCCAAGTTGGCAGCGATGAACCAAGAATTCCCACTGTCGCGCCTGTGGATGATGGGCCACTTGGGAGCGGTGCCCAATGTCTGAGCCACGCATTGCGCTGGTGGCCGAGGGGCCGACCGACTTCGAGGTGATCAATGCCGCGCTCAAGGCGATATTGCCGCGTCGGTTCACCTTGACCCTATTGCAGCCAGAGCCGACCCTGCCAGCAATGGGCAGCGGTTGGGGTGGCGTGTTGAAGTGGTGCGCCGCGGCGGGTGCTCGCCATGCGAACACACTGGACACCGACCCCACTCTGGAGGGTTTTGATCTGCTGGTGATTCACTTGGACGTGGACGTGGCGCAGGCGCGGTACGCAGACTGTGGACTTCAAGTGCCTGCGCAGGCCACCGCGAATGGCTGGGCCGCTTTGCCATGCCATGTGCCTTGTCCACCGGTGACTGGCACATGCACCCTACTGGAGGCTGTGTTGTCCAGCTGGTTGAGCCCTGCCAGCGCAGGCGCCAAGACCGTGTTTTGCTTGCCTGCGCAGTCGTCTGGCACATGGCTGGCAGCGGCCCGGCTACCCGCAAACCATGCGTTGTTGATGGGGGCTGAATGCAACGTGGCGGTGGAGTCGCGCTTGGCCCGGTTGCCGCTGGCCCAGCGAATCCGCAAGGTGGTTTTTGAGTACCGGGCTCAGGCGGGCCACGTGACGGCCAATTGGGCTGGCGTCAAAGCAATTTGCAGTCAGGCCGTGGCGTTTGAGAGGGCCGTGCAGGCGGCGCTCTGATGGGCAAGCGTCACCTCTTTTCCTGCGCCAGCTTGATGTGCGGGAACCGTGTGGTGGCTCGCTGCAAACGCAGTTCCAACTCGAAAACACATTGGCCCGTTTCCAATGCGGTAGAACTGGCCACGGCACGCAGCACGGCCCTCCGGCTGGGCGTCTTTGGCTGGGGTGCAGGTGTTTTAAGCGCGCGGCGGACCTTCGGTTCATCCATGAATAGATTATCGAACTGCGATGCGGTCTTCGCCGGGCCGGGCAGGCAACTCAGCGCAGTCACCCCTCAAGTTACCCCCGAAGTCAGCGTCCCATTCAACCGGGCTAGCTGCCCACTCGCCTACTCGACCGAAGAATAAGCCATGCCCCCTGCTCTGCGCCCCGAACGCGTCACCCAGAACCGCGTCGTCGCCCGCCTGACAGCCAGCCCCACCGCAGGCGGCCTGGGCTACGGCAACCTGGGCAACTGGAGCAAACGCGGGGGCAACCGCTGCATCGAGCCAGAACTGCTGCGCGCCAGCCTGCAGCAACGTGGTTATTCAGCCGTGCAGATCGCGCAAGCGCTGCAAAAGCTGATGGCGGCGGCCGATGCAACGGGCGTCACGCTGTACCAGGCCAACCTTCGCACCTACCAGTTGCTGCGCTACGGCGTGCCGGTGCAGGTGGCGGCGGGCGTGCCGCATGAAACGGTGCATCTGATCGACTGGGCCAACCCTGCCAACAACCACTTTGCACTGGCCGAGGAGGTGACGCTGAAGGGTGGACACGAGCGCAGGCCCGACATCGTGCTTTACGTGAACGGCATCGCGGTGGTGGTGGTCGAGCTCAAACGCAGCTCGGTGGACTTGGCCCACGGCATCCGCCAGCTGATCACCAACCAGGAAGCCATCTTCAACCAGGGCTTTTTCAGCACGGTGCAGCTGGTGCTGGCGGGCAGCGATTCGCAAGGCCTGCGCTACGGCACCACCGGCACACCAGAGAAGTTCTTTGTGGAATGGAAGCATCACAAGGCCGAGGGTGAGACTGCAGCCGACTTGGCCGAGGGCGGCTTGCTCGATGGCCCGTTGGTGCAGATGCTGGTGCCCGCACAGCTGTTGGACCTGGTGCGAAACTTCGTGATCTTCGATGGCGGCCATAAGAAGGTGCCTCGCCTGCATCAATACGAGGGCGTGAAGGCGGCGCAAGAGCGCCTCAAGCGGCAAGAGGGTGGCGTGATCTGGCATACCCAGGGCAGTGGCAAAAGCATCCTGATGGTGTTGATGGCCAAGTGGCTGCTGGAGCACGATCCGGAGGCGCGCATCCTGGTCGTGACCGACCGCGACGAACTGGACAAGCAAATCGAAGGCGTGATGCGCAATGCCGGGGTAATTGGCGCCGAGGCGCCGTCGCCACGCATCCAGTCACGGCGCGATTTGCTGGAGAAGCTGGGCACGGCATCGCCACGGCTGATGTGCGCCTTGATCCACAAGATCGACACCGCCGACCTGAAGGGCGAGCCGCCCCGGCTGGCGGGCCGCTTCTATGTGTTCGTTGACGAGTGCCATCGCACCCAGGGCGGCGACATGAACAAGCAGATGAAACGCTGGCTGGCCAGCGCAGTCTTCGTCGGCTTCACTGGCACGCCGCTGCTGCGCCGCGACAAGCAAACCACACGCGAGGTGTTTGGCACCTTCATCCACACCTACAAGTTCAACGAGGCCGTCGCCGACAAGGTGGTGCTGGACCTGAAGTACGAGGCGCGCGCCGTGCCACAGCGCTTGACCTCGCCGAAAGCCGTGGACGACTGGTTCGAAAAAGCCGCCAAGGGCTTGAACAATTACCAGAAGTCCATGCTGCGCAAACGCTGGGCCACGATGGAAGACCTGATGAGTTCGGGCGAGCGCAAGCAGCGCATCATGGCCGACATCATTCACGACTTTGGCGTGCGGCCGCGCCTGAACAACGACCGCGGCACGGCCATTCTGGTGGCCGCCTCGATCTACGATGCCTGCCACTACTACCGGCTGTTTCAGAACACCAGCTTCGGCAAGCACTGCGGGATCATCACGTCCTTCGAACCCAACCACAACGCCATCTCGCAAGAGCCCAAAGACAGCGATGAACGCTACAAGTTCGACACCTATACCCAGCATGTGCTGAAGGCGGGGTCTGCCGGTTTTCAGAACACGACGCTGTACGAGACGGAGATGAAGCGGCGCTTCATCGAGGAGCCAGCCAACCTCAAGCTGCTGATCGTGGTGAGCAAGCTGCTGACGGGTTTCGATGCGCCCAGTTGCACCTACATCTACCTGGACAACGAGCTGCGGGACCACAACCTGTTCCAGGCCATTTGCCGAACCAACCGGCTCGATGGCGAGGACAAGGACTACGGCCACATCGTCGACTACAAGGAATCGCTGGACAACGTGCAGAAGGCCTTGGCTGTCTATACCTCCGATGAGCTGGACACCGAGAGCGGCGAAGGGGCAGAGCTGACGGTCAAAGACTGGCGCGACGAAGGCCGCATCAAGCTGGATGCCGCCCGGGAAGCATTGGTCTACCTGTGCGCGCCGGTCAAGCAGCCGCAGGGCATTGAGCAGCACATCCACTACTTCTGCGGCAGCGCAAGCGATGCGTCCGCACTGAACGATACGGAGCCACTGCGCATCGCTTTCTACAAGGCAGTGGCGGCTTACGTTCGGGCGTATGCCGACCTGGCGCAGAACCTGGAAGAAGCGGGCTACGGCGCCGTGCAGATCGATGCCTTCGAGAAGGAAACCGCCTTCTACAGCGAGCTCCGGGCGGCCATCAAAAACCATTCAGGCGAAGAGCTGGACACCAAGCCCTTCGAGGCGGACATGCGCCATCTCATCAACACCTACATCCAGGCCGACCCGGCGGATTTGTTGGGGGACTTGAGTTCAATGTCGCTGACCGAGTTGATCATCGAGACGGGCATCCACGATGCCATCGCCCGCAAGCTGAACGAGAAGGGCAAGCTTTCAAAGAATGCCATTGCCGAGGGCATCATCAACAACGTCCGCAAGACCATCATCCGCGACCAGCTGACCGACCCCAAGTTCTACGAGCAGATGAGCAAGCTGCTGGAAGATCTGATTCAGCAGCAACGTGATGACACCGACAGTTATGCGCAATTCTTGAAAAACGCCGAAGCGCTGGCAAAGCACCTGGGCGGCAAGGGCGCTGACAACGACCGGTTGCCCATTGCTCTGCGTGGTAACAAAGAGGCTGCGGTGCTCTACAACAATCTGCCTGATGTGCTGGCTGCCGCCACCACGGAAAACAACATGGTGGCAGAGCCGCATGCCGCATATGGCGACGAATGCCTCTACCGCGCGCTGAGCCTGGACAAAGCCATTCGCGACAAAGCGCCCTCGAGCTGGAAGGGCGACCCGGCACGCGAGGCACAAGTGCTGAATGCCATCTTCCCGATCATGAACAACAACAAGGCCGCGACCTTGGCTATCTTCGAGATCATCAAGAACCAACCAGGGTACTGATGCGCAACGAAGAGATCGTCTTGGGCGCATTGCGGATCAGCCTGGTCCGCAAGCGCGTGAAGAATGTGCACCTGACCGTGCATCCGCCCGAGGGGCGGGTGACGCTGGTCGCGCCGGAGAATACCCGCGCGGAAGTGGCACGGGCCTACGCGATCTCCAAACTCGCCTGGATTCGCCAGCAACAGATGGCCCTGAACGCCCAGGCGCGTGAGACACCGCGCCGGTTTCGCGAACGCGAGAGCCACGAACTGTGGGGGCGCCGCCATCTGATGACCGTGCGGGAGGCCGACGTCAAGCCATTTGTAAAGCACGATCACAAGCGCATCACGCTCACCGTGCGGCCCGGCCATGACCTTGCCAAGCGCGCCGAGGTGATGCATGAATGGCACAAGGCCTTGCTGCATGGCCTGATGCCGAAGCTGATTGCCAAATGGGAGACCAAACTGGGCGTGCGCGTCTCTGGCTATTTTCTTCAGCGCATGAAAACCAAGTGGGGCAGTTGCAACCATGTCGCCGGACACATCCGACTCAACACCGAACTGGTGAAGAAGCCTAAAGACCTGGTGGAGTACGTGGTGGTGCACGAGATGCTGCACCTTCTGGAGCCAACGCACAGTGAGCGCTTCGTGGCCTTGCTGGATCGGCATTGGCCGCAGTGGCGTGAGGCACGTGCGGAACTCAATGCCTTGCCGCTAGGGGTTTGAGACGAGGCGTTCGCACCGAGAAGATCACGCGCTGAGCGGCAGGCTGCTCAGCGCGACAACGCGGGCAGCGCCTTCACCAGCGTCGCCACGAAGGCCTGCATCGCCTCGGTCTCGTGCGCGCCGCGCTTGGTGATGCGGTAGAAGTCCATGCCCACCCTGGGCTTGACCAGCACGTCGGTGCGCACGCGGTGGCGCCGGCAGGCCGCGAGCGCGAAGGTCGGCATCACGGCGGTGCCGAAGCCGGCCTCCACCATCGAGATCAACGTGCCGAAGAAATTGAACACGGGCCGCTGCGCGTCGGCGCAGCCGATGGCGCTCAGTTGCTGGTCGATCACCTTCTGGATCGGGTTGCCCGGCGGCAGGCCGACCAGTTCGGCGCTGCGCAAGGCCGACCAGGGCGCGGTGCCGATGGGCGGTGCTTCTTCAGCATCGGCACAGGGCGCCACCCGCATCAGGTGAAAGCGCCCGACCGGCGTGCGCTCCAGCCCCGAAGCGGCCTTGAAGAAGAAGCCCAGGCCCATGTCGGCGTCGCCGGCCGCCACCATCGCCTCCACGTCGCGCAGGTCGGCGTCGAACAGGCGAAGGCTCACCTGCGGGTGCGCCGCGCGGAAGGTGGTGAACACCTGCGGCAGCAGGTGCGAGGACACCAGCGGCGTGGCCGCGATGCGCAGCGTGCGGCGCGCCGCCTCGCCCGCGGCGCCGAGCTCGGCCGCCACGTCGTCCAGGTCGGTCAGCAGGCGCTCGATCACGGGCAGCAGCCGCCGGCCTTCGGGCGTGAGGCTCACCACGCGCGTGGTGCGCTCGAACAGGCGGCAGCCTAGCTGCTTTTCCATCTCGCGCACGAGGATGCTCAGCCCCGCCTGGGTGATGTGCGCCTGCTCGGCCGCGCGCGTGAAATTGCCGATGCGCGCCACCTGCAAAAAGGCACGCATCTGGCGGGTGGAGAGGTTCATAAGGATTCATGATAAATCCATAGCACATCTAAATTTCCCAAATGATCGATGCGCGTTCCTAATGCGGTCGGAGACAAGGAACCGAGCACGCAAAGCGAAGAGCCAATCACCATGAGCAACGAAGTCATCATCCTGGGCGCCGGCATCGGCGGCCTGACCCTCGCGCTGAGCCTGCACCAGGCCGGCATTCCCTGCCGCGTGTACGAGGCGGTGCCCGAGCTGAGGCCGCTGGGCGTGGGCATCAACCTGCTGCCGCACGCGGTGCGCGAACTGACCGAGCTCGGCCTGCTGCCGGCCCTCGACAAGGTGGGCGTGCGCACGCAGGAGGCCGTGTTCTTCACCGAGCACGGCCAGCTGATCTTCCGCGAGGCCGCCGGCCGGCACGCGGGCTACGACTGGCCGCAGTTCTCCATTCACCGCGGCGACCTGCAGACGCTGCTGTACGAGGAGACGCTGAAACGCCTGGGCCCCGACAGCGTGGTGTGCGGCCACCGCTGCACCGGCGCCACGCAGGACGCCGAAGGCGTGACGGTGCATTTCGCCGACGCGCCCTCGGTGCGCGGCGCGGTGGCAGTCGGCTGCGACGGCATCCACTCCGCGCTGCGCAAGCAGTTCTATCCCGACGAAGGCGCACCGCGCTATTCGGGCATCAACATGTGGCGCGGCACCACGCGCTGGAAGCCGTTTCTCTCGGGCGGCAGCATGGTGCGCGCGGGCTGGCTCGCGGTCGGCAAGATGGTGATCTACCCGATTCGCAACGACATCGACGCCGAAGGCCACCAGCTCGTCAACTGGGTTGCCGAGATCCACGCGCCGCAGCCCGCGCTGCGCGACTGGAGCCGCGTGGGCCGGCTCGAAGACTTTCTGCCCGCCTTTGCCGACTGGCACTTCGACTGGCTCGACGTGCCCGCGCTGATTCGCGCGTCGGACACCATCCTGGAGTACCCGATGGTCGACCAGGACCCGCTGCCGCGCTGGACGCACGGGCGCCTCACGCTGCTGGGCGACGCCGCGCACCCGATGGTGCCGCGCGGCTCCAACGGCGCGGGCCAGGCGATCATCGACGCGCGCTTTCTGGCCGGCGCATTGAAAGACCTGGGCGTGGGCACCGCCGCGCTGGAAGACTACGACCGCGTGCGCGTGAAGGCCACCACCGAGGTGGTGCTGACCAACCGCAGCAACCCGCCCGACGCCATCCTGCGCGAGGTGTTCGAGCGCTCGGGCGGCAAGCGCTTCGACAGGATCGAGGACGTGGTGCCCACCGCCGAGCTGCAGGCCATCTCGGACAACTACAAGCGCGTGGCCGGCTACGACCCGGTCGCGTTGAAGGCGCGGCCTTCGTTCCTTTGAACTTGCGCATTCCCACAAAAATACGGAGACAAGACCCCATGCATTCATCACTCACCAAGACCTTCGTCGCCCTGCTCGCCACGCTCGGCATGGCCACCGCCGCCCACGCCTGGCCCGACCAGCCGATCACGCTGGTGGTGCCCTACACGCCCGGCACCGGCATCGACCTGGTGGCACGCCAGCTCTCCGCGCGCCTGCCCGCATTGCTGGGCCAGCCGGTGGTCGTGGAAAACATCGCCGGCGCCAGCGGCAACATCGGCAGCGAGAAAGTCGCGCGCGCCAAGCCCGACGGCTACACGCTGATGGTGCAGGTCAACACGCTGGTGATGAACCGCAGCCTGTACAAGTCGCTCGGCTACGACCCGGTGGCCGACTTCGCGCCCGTGTCGCTCACCTCGTGGGGCACGCTGCTGCTGGTGACGAACCCGAACGTGCAGAAGGCAACCTCGGTGCAGCAGATGGTGAGCGCCGCCAAGGCCGCGCCGGGCAAGCTGACCTACGCCACGCCCGGCGTGGGCACGCCGCACCACCTGTCGATGGCCCTGCTGATGCAGGGCACCGGCACCGAGATGCTGCACGTGCCCTACAAGGGCACGGCCGGCGCGGTGACCGACCTGCTGGGCGGGCGCATCGACTACATGTTCCTGCCGGTGCACGTGGCGCTGCAGCACATCCAGGTCGGCAAGCTCAAGGCCATCGCCACCGGCAGCAGCAAGCGCCTGGCGCAGTTGCCCGACGTGCCCACGCTGGCCGAGGCCGGCGTGACCGCCGACAACGTGGACATGTGGTACGGCGTGCTCGCGCCCAAGGGCACGCCCGCGGACGTGGTGGCGCGGCTGAACACCGAGATCGCGAAGGTGCTGAAGCAGCCCGAGGTGGCGAAGTCGTTCGAGTCGCAGGGCATGGTGCCGGCCAGCTCGACGCCGGCGGAGTTCGGCACGTTGATCAAGAAGGATGCGGACCGCTGGGCAGGTGTGGTGAAGCGCGGCAACATCACGGCAGACTGAGTGTCTGTCTTTGTCTTTCTCCCTCCCCTTCCGGGGGAGGGTCGGGGTGGGGGCAAGCGGCCTTCGAACAGGCAGCGCTTTGACAAGGACCAAGAGTCCCGCGTTGTCCCCTCTCCCGCGTGCGGGAGAGGGCTAGGGTGAGGGCAGCGGCTTTTGAGAAGGCTGTGCTTTCGCAAAGGCCGCTTGCCCCCATCCCAACCTTCCCCCAGAGGGGGAAGGAACAATGCACCCCACACTCAGCGCGGCGCTTTCCCCGCATGCCGCGCCAGGTGCACCTGATGCAGCGTGATCTTGCGTACCTCCGCCTGGCTGGTCTCGATGTGCGCGCGCAGCAGCATCGCCGCCTGGTCGCCGCGGTTCGCGCGCACCGCCTTCAGTATCTTGGCGTGCTCCTCGTAGGTGGCGTCGATGCGCGGCTGCTTGGTGAAGTCGAGCCGGCGAATGATGCGGATCCGGTCGGTCACGTCGCCGTGCACGCGCGCCATCTCGGCATTGCCGGCAGCCGCCACCAAGGCACAGTGAAAGCCCTCGTCCCATTGCGCCACCTGGGCCATGTCGCTGCTGCGCTGCGCCAGGGGCGCCAGCCAGATGTCGGCCAGCGTGTCGAGCAGGGCACGGTCGATGTGGCGGTCCGTCTCGCACAGACGGTGCACGGCCGTGGTCTCCAGCACCATGCGCAGGTCGTAGAGCTGTTCGAACTGTTCGAAGTCGAAGGGCAGCACGCGCCAGCCGCTGCGAAACAGCACCTCCACGAAGCCTTCCTGCTGCAGCCGGAACAGCGCCTGCCGCACGGGCGTGCGCGACACGCCGAGCCGGTCGCTGATCTCGTTCTCGGTGAAGCGGTCGCCGGGCACGAGGATGAATTCGGCCACGTCGCGCTTGAGTTGCGCATACACCTCGTCGGCCCGCGTACGGAACACGGCCGCCTGGACAGGCGGGGCGGCGGAGACGGGAGTTTCGGGGCGGGGTCGGACGGTAGACACGGAGGGAATGTTAGTCGCTGGCGCGGGCGTCACGAGGGGCTGTTCAGCGCGGCCAGCAACGCGGCGCTCGGGGCTGTCCACCCGACGATGCCGCCCTGCGCGCGCACCATGTCGAGCGTCGCGGCCTTGAAGGCGGGAAAGTAGCTTTCGGTGCAGTCTTCGAGCAGCAGGCTGTCGTAGCCGCGGTCGTTCGCTTCGCGCATGCTGGTCTGCACGCACACCTCGGTCGTCACGCCGCCGAACAACAGGTGCGTGATGCCGCGTTGCTGCAGGAGTTCGTGCAGGCCGGTGGCATGGAACGCCCCTTTGCCGGGCTTGTCGATGACGAGCTCGCCGTCGACGGGCGCGAGCGCGTCGATGATCTGGTTGCCGGGCTCGCCCGCCACGAGGATGCGGCCCATCGGGCCTGGGTCGCCGATGCGCAGCGTGGGGCTGCCGCGGTTGCGCTTGGCCGGCGGGCAGTCGGAGAGGTCGGCCTTGTGCGCCTCGCGGGTGTGCACGACCAGGCCGCCGGCTTCACGCCAGGCCTCCAACGTCCTTCTGGTTGCAGGAACGATGGCCTCCAGCAGCGACACGTCGTTGCCCAGCGTTTCGCCGAAGCCGCCGGGCTCGATGAAGTCGCGCTGCATATCGATGAGGACGAGCGCTGTCTTCGCGACGTCGAACTCATAGGGAAAGGGATTCGCTTTGTCGATGCGCATGATGGAGCTCGCAGGTTCATCGGCCGAGGATGCCGTCACGGACGGGGTCATGCGGCTGCCTTCAGCGGCTCATGGTGCCCACCGCCCATGTGCGCCCCGATCACATGCCGCTCCGCCCCCGCAGCGGGCGTCTCGAACACGATCTGTCCTTCGCTCATCACGACGATGCGGTCCGCGAGCTCCAGCAGTTCGTCGAGGTCTTCGCTGATCAGCAGGACCGCACCGCCCTTCTCGCGCACCTGCACGATGCGTGAGTGGATCTCGGCGACCGCGGCGAAGTCGAGGCCGAACACGGGGTTCGCGGCAATCAGCACGTTGATGTCGCCGGCCAGCTCGCGCGCCAACACGGCGCGCTGCACATTGCCACCGGAGAGACTGCGAATCGGCGCACCTTCACCTTGTGTCTTCACGCCGTATTCCGCAATCCATTCACGCGCGCGGCTGCGCCAGTACGGAAAGCTCAGCACGCCACCGCGAGACAAGGGCGGCTGGTCGAAATCGCGCAGCGCCATGTTTTCCGCGACGCTCAGGTCGCCGACGCACGCATTGCGCAACGGCTCCTCCGGAAGGCTGCGCACCTTGAGGTTGCGGTTCTCCGCGCGGTGCGCGCCATAGGGCTGCCCCATCACCATGACCTTGCCGGCAAGGCGCGGGCGCTGGCCCACGAGCGCCTCGACGAGTTCACGCTGCCCGTTGCCCGACACACCGGCCACGCCGAGGATTTCTCCGGCGCGCACCGACAGGCTGAGGTCGTGCAACGCCAGCGTGCCGCGGTCGCCCTGCGCCTTCAGGCCTTCGACCTTCAGCGCGAAGGGCGCATCGGCAGGCACGGGCTTGCGGGTGAAGGGCGTCTGCGCCGCCGCAGCCTGTTCGCCGCCCATCATGGCCTGCGCCAGTTGCGCCGGGCTGGTGTCCGCCACGCGGCAGTGGTGCACCGCCTTGCCCCGGCGCAGCACCGTCACGCTGTCGGCATACGCCATCACTTCGCGAAACTTGTGCGTGATGATGAGCACCGTGCACATGCCGCTGCGCGCGAACTCGCGCACATGGCCCAGCACCTCGTCGGCCTCCTGCGGCGTGAGCACCGAGGTCGGCTCGTCGAGAATCAGCAGGCGAGGCTTCAGGTACAGCTGCTTCAGCAGTTCGAGCTTCTGCTTCTCGCCGGCCGCCAGCTCCGACGGCCGCACATCGAGGTCGAGGCTGAACGGGGTGGTCGCCAAAAATTCTTTCAGCTGTGCGCGCTTCGTCTTCCAGTCGATCAACGCGGGCGTCTTGCCGCCGGCGAGCAGCAGGTTCTCCGCGACCGTCATGCCCGGCGCCAGCGTGAAGTGCTGGTACACCATGCCGATGCCGAGCGCACGCGCCACGATCGGGTTGGCGATGTCCTGCTCGCGCCCGTCGATGAGGATGCTGCCTTCTTCCGCGCGCTGGAAGCCCGCCACGCACTTCACCAGCGTGCTCTTGCCCGCGCCGTTCTCTCCGAGCAGCGCGTGCACCGTGCCGGGCTCGACGCGCATGGTCACGCTGTCCATCGCGGTGAAGGCACCGAAGCGCTTGGTCAGTTGGTAGGTGTCGAGCGCGAGCGCGCCGCTGCCTGCGGGCAGGCCACCGATGGCGCGGGGTGATGTGGCGCTCATGTCGGTTCTCCGTTGCGAACGTCTTGAGAAGACTCGTTCAGGGCATGTGAACAGGCCGCCGGGTACTCCCCTCCGCGAATGTCCCCCGGGCTTCGCCCTCCTCCTTTATTTCGCTGCGGGGAGCACCCGACGCCCTGTTCACCTGGGCACGCTGTCGGTTTGCAGCCGATCAACAAGCGCTGCTGACAACGCTCACGCCGATGCGGTGCCCCTTTTCGCGAAATAAAGTAGGAGGCCGCAGGCCGGGGGACATTCGAGAAAAGGGGTAACGCGTCGGCGTGAGCGCGCCCCGAACGACCCTGGCAGCGACGAACAACAAGACCACGACTCATAGAACCGCCAACAGAGCCGACGAACTCGCATGTGCCCCGAAAACACCGCCCTGCATCGTGATCATCTTCAGCGCCGCCAAGTGGTTGCCATGGTCCGTCGCCGCCGTGCAATCGGACAACAGCAGGCACTCGAACCCCCGGTCGTTCGCGTCGCGCATCGTCGTGTGCACGCACACGTCGGTGGTGATGCCCGCGAGGATCAGGTTCTCGATGCCACGCGTACGCAAGATGAGCTCCAGGTCCGTCGCATAGAACGAGCCCTTGCCCGGCTTGTCGATCACCACCTCGCCCGGCAACGGCGCCAGCTCCGCAATGATGTTCCAGCCCGGCTCGCCGCGCACCAGGATGCGCCCGCACGGCCCGTCGTCGCCGATGCCCACGCCGTTGGCACCGATCTGCCGCGAACGCCAGCGCTTGTTCGCAGGCAGGTCCGCCAGGTCGGGCCTGTGGCCCTCGCGCGTGTGAATGATGTGAAAGCCCAGCGGGCGCAACGCCGCCAGCGTGCGCGCGATCGGCTGGATCGGCGCCTGCACCAGCGACAGGTCGTAGCCCATCACGTCGACATATCCGCCCTTGCCGCAGAAGTCGGTCTGCATGTCGATCACGATCAGCGCCGTGTTGTCGGGCCGCAGCGCGCCGTTGTAGGGCCAGGCATAGGGCTCGGCGGCGACGTGGCGCTCTGTGGTGTTGGCGATGGTGGTCGTCATGGCGCGCTCATCCCGCGTAGCCGCGTTCGGGCGGCGCGAAGCCGCAGCTCGTGCCGTCGGTCACCTTCACGTCGGCGCTCCACGGCAGCGTGTAGGTGCCGGCGGCCATGTCGTGCATGTAGGTGTAGGGGCAGTCCTGCGCGCCGCCCTTCACCGCGACGTAGCCGCGGTGGTAGAGCTGGTAGATGTTGTTCTCCACGCCCCAGCCCGTGCGCGCCTCGCGCACCAGGTCGGGCCGCAGCTCGGCGGTGATGATCTCGTCGACACGGCCGCCGCCCTCCACCATCACGGTGCCGTCGAAATTGCAGAACATGCCCTCGCCCATCGAGTCGAAGCTGCCGTCGCTGCCGCACAGGCACACGCTCGCCGTGTAGGCCAGGTTGCAGAAGGCATTGGCCTGGTTGGTGATCTTCCAGGCGTGGCGAATGGGCGCGGTGTAGCCGGCGGTGCGCAGGATGATGTCGGCGCCCTTGTACGCGGCCTCGCGCGCCATCTCGGGGAACATGCCGTCGTGGCAGATGATGAGCGCGAGCTTGCTGCCGTTGGGGCCGTCGCACACCGGGATGCCGAGGTTGCCCGGCTCCCAGGGTTCCACCGGCACCCACGGGTGCAGCTTGCGGTAGTAGAGCTTGATGTCGCCGTGGTCGTCGATGATCAGCCCGCTGTTGTACGGGTTGCCGCCGGGGTTGGCCTCCATGATCGAGAAGCAGCCCCAGATGCGGTGCTCGACACAGGCCTGCCTGAAGGCCGCCACTTCGGGGCCGTCGAGCGTGCACATGATCTCGGGGTGGGTGTCCATCGACAGGCCGTGCAGCGCGTACTCCGGGAACACCACCAGGTCCATCGTGCCCTGGTTGCGGCGGGCCTTGCCCACCATGTCGCAGATGCGCCGCGTTTGCGCGGCCAGGTCGGCCGGGGTCTTCACGCTGGGCAGTTGCAGCTGCACCAGGCCCACGACCACGCCGTGCGCCGATTTGTTGAGGCCTCCGAAACCGCTCATTGCATTCAACTCCTTGTCGATGAAAGTTCGCCGGGGCTGCCGACGGCCGCACTGCCCGGCTTGCAGGTGAACACCAATATCACCAGCGTGAGCACATAGGGCACGGTGTTGAACAGGTGGTAGCCCCAGCCGATGCCGATGGACTGCAGCGCAGGCCCGATGGCGCCCGCGCCGCCGAACAGCAGCGCCGCGCCCACGCAGCGCAACGGGCTCCAGCGCGCGAAGATCACCAGCGCCACGGCGATCAGGCCCTGCCCGCTGGAAATGCCTTCGTTCCAGCTGCCCGGGTAGAACAGCGTGAGCGACGCACCGCCGAGGCCGGCGATGAACCCGCCCGCCGTGGTCGCCGCGATGCGCAAGCCCGACACCGAATAGCCGAGCGCGCGCGTGGCCTGCGCCGAGTCGCCCGCCATGCGCACCAGCAAGCCGGCACGCGTGCGCGCGAAGCCCCACCACAGCAGCACCGCGAGCGCCACGCCGATGGGCACCAGCGCGTTGAGCTGCAACGCAGATCGCACCACCGTGTTGTCGCTCCAGAAGCCCAGCGGAATGGCGGGGATCTGCGGCGCCTGCGGCTGGATCAGCGGCTTGCCGAGATAGAAGGCCAGGCCCGTGCCCAGCAGCATCAGCGCGATGCCGGTGGCCACGTCGTTCACGCGGTCGAGCGAGCACAGCAGGCCGTGCAGCAGCGCGAGCAGCGCACCGGCCACCGCGCCGACCAGCACGCCGAGCCAGGCCGAATCGGTGAGGTAGGCGCCGCCGAAGGCCGCCATGGCCGACAGCACCAGCACGCCTTCGAGCCCGAGGTTGATGCGGCCCGACTTCTCGGTGAGGCATTCGCCCAGGCTCACGAAGAGAAAGGGTGCGCCCACGCGCAAAGCGCCGCCGACGATGCCGGCCACGAGCGCGATCCATTGGTCAGCGGTCATTCAAATACCTCCGTGCTTCGCACTGCGGTGCGACCTTGCTTGGGGCGGCCCGGCGCGGCGGTCATTCAAATACCTCCGTGCTTCGCACTGCGGTGCGACCTTGCTTGGGGCGGCCCGGCGCGGCGGTCATGCCACAGCACTCCTGTCGTGGTTCGTGTCGTAGCTTTTCGCCTCGGGCAGCATGCGGTCGCCGAACTTCTTCCAGTTGACGGTGCGCAGCCCCTCGCTCGCCAGGATGAGCACGAAGGCGATGCCCTGCAGCACCAGCACCGACGCATCGGGCAGGCCGAGCCGCCGCTGCAGCAGGCTGCCCGCCGCGCCGAAGCCGCCGAACAGGATGGCCACCGGCACGATGGCCACCGGGTTGTGCCGCGCGATGAACGACACCAGGATGCCCGCGTAGCCGTAGCCCGCAATCAGCGAGGCGTTGGCGTTGGTGTGCACCGCCGCCACCTCGACCGCGCCCGCCAGGCCCGCGCATGCGCCGCCCAGCCCGCAGGCCGAAAGAATGAGCCGCGTGGCCGGCAGCCCCACCAACTGCGCGGTGCGCGGATTGCCGCCCACCACGCGCACCGAAAAACCCGACACCGTGGCGCGCAGCCACCAGCCGAGCGCCAGGCACGCCACCACGCCGATCGCCAGGCCCCAGTGGATGTCGGAGCCGCCGATGCCGCCGATGAGCAGCCCGTCGTTCAGCGCATAGGTCGAGGGCTTGTTCAGGCTCGCCGGATCGCGCAGCGGCCCCTCGACCAGGTGCTTGAAGATGCCGATGGCGATGTAGGCCAGCAGCAGGCTGCTGATGGTTTCGTTGATGCCGCGAAACTGCCGCAGCCACCCCGCCAGCATGATCCACAGCCCGCCCGCAATGGCGCCCGCGATGCACACGATGACCGTGCCGACGACGTTGCCCGGCAGCGGCACCGCATGCGCGAGCGCCGCGCAGGCCAGCCCGCCCAGCACCAGCGCGCCCTCGCCGCCGATGACGATCAGCCCGGCGCGCGCGGGCAGCGCCACGCACAGGGCAGTGAGCATCAGCGGCGCGGCGCGCTGCAGCGTGTTCTGCCAGGAGAACCAGTCGCCGAACGCGCCCTTGAACAGCGTGGTCCATACCTCCACCGGGTCGACGCCGGCGAAGGCCACCATCAGGCCGAACAACAGCAGCGCCGCCGCGATGGCGAACACCGGCAGGGCGAATTCCTTGAGTGCGTGGCGCATTTCGGTAGTGCGGACTCGATCAGACGGAGCCGACCACACCCTCGACCAGGTAGTTCATCTTCTCGAGCTCGAGGTCGGTCTGCTTGAGGACCTTGCCAGCCGGCACCACCACCGCGCCCTTGTTGTCCTTGATGCCGTCCTTGAAGATGTCGAAGCTGCCCGCGATCATCCTGGCCTTGATGTCGTCGGCCTGCTTCTTCGCGGCGTCCGGCACCATGGGGCCGTAGGCGGACATCTTCACGTAGCCCTCCTTCAGTCCTCCGCGCAGGAAGTTGGGGTGCGGCTTGCCGGCTTGCGCGGCGTCGATGATGGTCTTGTACGCGGTGAGCCAGTTCCACTCGGCCCCCGTGAGGTACGCGTTCGGCGCCAGCTTGGCCTGGCTCGCGTGGTAGCCGCAGACCATCTTGCCGCGCTTGGCGGCGGTCTCGACCACCACCTTGGGGCCGTCCACGTGCATGGTGAACACGTCGCAGCCCTGGTCGGCCAGGCTGTTGGTGGCCTCGGCCTCCTTCACCGCCATCGACCAGTCGCCCGTGAAGATCACGCTGCAGGTGATGTTCGGCTTGACCGAGCGCGCACCCAGCGTGAAGGCGTTGATGTTGCGCAGCACCTGCGGAATGGGCTTGGCGGCGACGAAGGCGATCTTGTTGCTCTTGGTCATGTGCGCCGCGATCACGCCGTTCAGGAACTGGCATTCGTCGATGTAGCCGAAGAAGCTGCCCGCGTTCTTCGGGTGCTTGCCTTCGGTCCACAGCCCGCCGCAGTGCGAGAAGCGCACGTCGGGGTACTTGGGCGCCACCGCGAGGATGTGCGGATCGAAGTAGCCGAAGGACGTGGGAAACAGCAGCTTGGCGCCGTCCTGCGAAATCATGCCGGCCATGGTCTTCTGCACGGCGGCGGTCTCGGGCACGTTCTCTTCTTCGACCACCTTGATGCCGGGCATTTTCTTGACCTCGGCGGCGGCCTGCGCGTGGGCCTGGTTGTAGCCGTAGTCGTCGCGCGCGCCGACGTAGATCACACCGACCGTGAGCGGCTTGGCCTGCGCGCTGGCCAGGGCGCTCCAGCCCCCGAGGGAGCCGGCGGCGCCCAGCGCGGTCAGGGTCTTGAGGGAATCGCGGCGATTGAGTGGGCGGGTCATGACGTACTCCGTTGCTGGATACAAGTTGAAGGACTGGAAGAAAAAACGTTGTGCGGCGCGTGCCTCAGCCGAGCAGGCTGACGTGCGCCGAGACCACGCGCCAACCCTCGGGCGTGCGCATCCAGGTCTGGCTCTGGCGGCCGGTGCGCTCGGCACCTTCGCGGCGGAACTCGCAGTTGGCGGTGGCGAAGTCGCGCCCGTAGGTGGTGATGACGGTGATCAGCAGTTCGCGCGCCAGCCCCTGCGAGGGGCGCGATGCACGAAAGGCCCGGATCTCGTCATGGCCGTAGAGGTTTTCGGTGGCGCCGTAGCGCAGCGTGGTCGGGCTGTTCCAGAACAGCGCGTCCAGCACCTCGACCTTGTTGTGGACCAGCGCGTCTTCGTAGCGGGCGAAAGCGCCTTGCACTTCGGCCAGCACGTCGGGCAGGTTGATGTCGCTGGCGTTCATGCGGGGGTTTTTTCCGGATTCAGCGCGGCAACGGGCGCATGCGCCACGCCCGCCGCTTCGAGTGCCGCGGCCACGCGCAGCACGAGGTCTTCGCGCCAGGGCGCGGCGATCACCTGCACGCCAATAGGCAAGTTAGGCAAGTTCGGCAGGTTGGCGTGCGCGCCCCACACCGGCACCGCGCACACCGGCAGGCCGATGCACGAGAAGGGCTGGGTCAGCAGGCCCATGTTGGGGCGCACCGGCAGCTTGTGGCCGTTGACCTCGAAGGTCTCCGCGCCCACGGGCGTGGCCGCGGTGGGCGTGGCCGGGGCCAGCAGGATGTCGTAGCGGCCGAACAGGCGCGCCACGGCTTCGGCATAGAGCCGGCGCACGCGCTGCGCGCGCGACACCCAGGCAGCGGGCAGCAGCGCGCCCGCGAGGAAGCGGTCGCGCGAGAGCGGCTCGAAGTCGTGTGCGCGGCGGCGCAGGTCTTGCAAATGCAGCGCGGCGCCTTCCGCGTTGGTGATGAGGAAAGCCGCGGCGCGCCCCGCCTCGACCATCGGCAGTTCGACGCTGGCCTGCGAGACGCCCGAGCCCAGCGCATCGGCCACCAGATCGACGGCGGCCAGCGCCTCGGCGCCGGCGCGCTGGTGAAAGTAGCCGCCGAGCACGCCGATGCGCAAGCCCCGCGTGCCGTGCGCCAGCACGCCTGACACGGGCTGCGCGGCGCGTTGTGCGCAGCCGGGGTCGTGTGGATGACCGGCTTCTTCCGGCCCCTGCATCGCGTCGTAGACCAGCGCCAGGTCGCGCGCCGAACGGGCGAAGGGGCCCAGATGGTCCAGGCTGGACACGAACGGAAAGCTCCCCGTGCGCGGCAGCCGCCCGAAGGTGGGCTTGAGCCCGAACACGCCGCACAGCGAGGCGGGCACACGGATCGATCCGTTGGTGTCCGAGCCCAGCGTGAGCGGCACCTGGCCCGCGGCCACCGCAGCGCCCGAGCCGCCCGACGAACCGCCCGCGATGCGCGTGAGGTCGTGCGGGTTGCGCGTGGGGCCTTCGTGGCTGTTCTCGGTGGTGAAGCCGTAGGCGTACTCGTCCATGTTGAGCGCGCCCACCAGCACCGCGCCGGCGCGCTCCAGGCGGCGCACCAGCGTGGCGTCGGCGCGCGCGGGGGCCGTCTGGCGTTCGATCTTCGAGCCCGCGAGCGTGGGCAGGCCGGCAATGTCGAACAGGTTCTTCACCGCGAAGGGCACGCCGAGCAGCGGCAGCGCGCGGGTGCGTTCGCCCTGCGCCGAAGCCAGCGAGGCGTCGACCTGCCCGGCGCGGCGCAGCGCGCGTTCGCTCAGCACGGAAGTGAAGGCGTTGACGCGGCCGTCGGTGGCGTCCACACGGTCCAGGCTGGCCTGCACCAGCGCGGTGGCGCTTGCGGCACCGCTGCGCACGGCGTCGGCCATGGCAGACGCGTCGCGCGCCAGCAGCTCTGCCGGGGTCATGCCTCTTTCTCCTGCGGTTCGACCGGCGAAAAATGCACCGCCGACTCGACGGACATGGCCAGCGGCACCGCCTCGACCACCGCGGCGAACTCGGCCGCGAGCGCGAAGTAGCGCAGCACGCCGGGCCGGTGGTCGGGCGACAGGCGCAGGTCGAGCACCGCGGCGGCGGCGTCGACGTAGCTTTCGATCTGTGCGGGTGTCATGGCAAGGCTCCTTCTATCGGCGTACTTCGCGCTGGAAGATGTCGAGGCTGAGCTTCTTCATGGCCACGAAGCTCTCGGTGCTCAGCGTCTCCACGGTGCGCGGGCGCGCATCGCCGTAACGCAAGATCTCTGCCACCTTGGTGGGCCGCTTGGTCAGCAGCAGCACCTCGTCGGCGAGGTACACGGCTTCTTCGAGGTCGTGCGACACCAGCAGCATGGTGGTGCCGGTCTGCATGAACACCTCCTGCAGCTTCTCGCGGATGAAGAGGGTCATCTCGAAGTCGAGCGCGGAGAAGGGCTCGTCGAGAAACAGCACCTCGGGGTTGGGCGCCAGCGCACGCATGATCGACGCGGTCTGCTGCTGGCCGCCCGAGAGTTCGTAGGGAAAGCGCTTCAGGTCGAACTTGACGTCGAAGGACGCCACCAGCTCCTGCATGCGCCGGTCGACCTCGGCCTTGCTGCGCCCTTCGAGCTTCAGCGGGTAGGCGATGTTGTCGATGGTGCGCATCCACGGGAACATCGCCTCGCGGTAGTTCTGGAACACGTAGCCGATCTTGGTGTCCTTGCGCTGCTTGCCGTCGAACAGGATCTCGCCCGCGTCGATGGGCACCAGCCCCGCGATCATGTTGATGAGCGTGGACTTGCCGCAGCCGTTGGGCCCGAACACCGAGACGATGGCCCGCTTGGGAATGTCGAGGTCGAAGTTCTCGTACAGCGGCCATCCCGCGAAGTACTTGGTCAGGCCGCGAATGGTGATGTGCGTGCCGGCCGGGCCGGGCTTGAACACGGGGGTGGGCACGTCGGCGTACACCGGGCCGTTCAGAACGATGTCGGAGGTCATTTTCATCTTCCGCTCCAGTGCACGATGCGGCGCTCGGCGACGAGGAAAAGAATGTTGAGCGCGTAGCCCAGCGCACCGGCCGAAAGAATCGCCGCGTACATGCTCTTCACGTTGAGCACCTGCTGCGCGTCGATGATGCGGTGGCCCAGCCCGGTGTCGGAGCCGATGAACATCTCGGCCACGATGACGATCACCAGCGCCATCGACACCGCCGAGCGCAGGCCGACGAAGGTGGGCTGCATGCTCTCCCAGATCAGCACGTCCTTGAAGACCTGCCAGCGTGACGCGCCCATGACCTTGGCGGCCATCACGCGCTGCTTGCGCGCATTCATCACGCCGTAGGCGCTGTTGAACACCACGATGAGCAACGCACCGAAAGCCGCGATGGCCACCTTGTTGACATCGCTCACGCCGAAGATCAGCAGGAACAGCGGAATCAGCGCGGACGAGGGCGTGGAGCGGAAGAAGTCGATCAAAAACTCCACGCTGCGATAAGCCTTCTCGTTGCTGCCGAGCAGCACGCCCAGCGGCACGCCGATGGCCGCCGCGATGACGAAGGCCTGCAGCGTGCGCCACACGGTCATCGCGAAGTCGGTGAGCAGCGGCCCGCCCGCCAGGCCGGTGACAAGCGCGGCGATGGTGTCGGCCGGCGTGGGCAGCAGGATGGGCTTGATGAAGCCCAGGCGCACCACCAGGTCCCAGGCGATGAACAGCACCACCGGCCCGATGAAGGGCAGCAGGCGGTCGCGCAGCGGCGTCTTCGGTGCGGCAGCGTTAAGGCTGGCCGGCGGGGTCCACGGCGCGGCCGTGGTCGTGCTTGCGTCGGCCATGGTCAGGCCTTGTAGAGCAGCGTGTCCACCAGCACCTTCTTCTCGAAGATGCCTTTCTCGGTGAACAGGTCGTAGAACTTCTGGAAGTACGCAACGTCGCTGGGCTTGAACTCGTTGTAGAGCATGTACGACGCGAGCGGCACTTCGGCCGTGAGCTTGCCTTCGATGGCGGTGTAGCCCTTCATGAACTGGCGCGCCTCGTCGGGCTGGGTGCGCACCAGTTCCACGCCGCGTGCATAGGCGGCGATGTACTTCTTCGCGACCTCGGGGTTCTTCTTGATGAACTCGGTGGTGAGGCTGGCCGCGCCGCCATGCCACGGCGCCATCGGGTCGCCCAGGATGTACTTGGCGACCACGCCCGCTTCGATGACGCGCGTGGTGCCGTTCATGCGGCCCACGGTGCCGGTGGGCTCCAGCGTGTAGCAGGCGTCGACCTGGCCCGCCACCAGCGCGGCCACGTGCTGGCCGATGGGCAGCTCGGTGACGGTCGCGCCCTTGGCGCCGGCGCGCTCCAGCATGGTCTTGCACAGCGTGACGTTCTGGATGCCCGGGCCCGAGGCCACCCGCTTTCCGGCCAGCTCGGCCACGGTCTTGACGGGGCTGTCCTTGGCGACGATGAACTCGTCGAGCACGAACCTGGCGTTGCTCGGGTTGGTGCAGAAGATCTTGAAGAGGCCGGGCTGCGCGATTTCGCCGATGGCGAGGTTGGCCGTGCCCGTACCGTTGGCGCTGCCGTCGCAACGGCCCGCGAGCATGCCTTCCATCACCTGCTGCGCGCCGGCGAACTTGAGCGGCTCGACGTCGAGGCCGGCTTCCTTGAAGTAGCCCTTGTCCACCGCCGCGAAAAACGGCAGGCCAGCGGCCACGGGCCAGAAGCCGATGCGCAGCTTGGGCGCGGCCTGCGCGCGCACCAGGGCGGGCGCGGCCAGCACGGCCAGGCCCGCGGCGCCGGCCTGCAGCAGCTGGCGGCGGTGGCGCGAAGCGGAGGGTTTCTTTGGGGTGCTCATCGGAACTCCTGGATCAAAGTCAAAGGGAAGAAGGTGCCGGGCCGGTGCCGGTGCGGCTGGCGACGTAGGCACGCCAGCCGCCAAAAGAGCTCACGTCCTGCGCGCCGGCCAGCGCGTGGCCTTCGCAGATGAAGCCCTTGACCCAGCTGCCGTCGGCCAGCTCGACGCTGCCAAGGCCGAGGGGCGGCGGAATCAGCGCGAGGAAGCTGCCGACCTGCGCAAGGGGCACGGCCCACACTTCCAGCGCGATGGCGGTGCCCGCGCCGCCTTCGGCCACGCGCTGCAGGCCGGGCTTGGGCGGCACGGTGCCCGGCAGCGCGTACAGGCGGTAGTCCGGCGACGTGGCGGTGGCGCGCAGCAGCGTGGCACCGCGCTCGGTGAGCTGGCCGTTGAGCGGCATGCCCGACAGGTGCGCACCGACCACGGCGACAGGCAGCATGTCGGCACCGGCTGCGGCGAGCCCCGGAATGGCGCGCATCGCGGGCAGCGGCTTGCCCGTGGCGCCCTGCGCGAGTCCCGTGGCGTGGTGGTAGCGCTGGCCCAGGTCGGCCAGTGCCAGGTCGCTGCCGCAGGGCCCGATCAGCGTGATGCCGAACGGCAGGCCGTCGTCGCGCAGGCTGCTGGGCACCGAGAGCGCGGCGTAGTCGAGCAGGTTGACGAAGTTGGTGTACCCGCCCAGGTTGCGGTTGAGCGCCACCGGGTCGGCACGCATCTGCTCGCGGGTGTAGTGCGTGGGCGCGGTGGGCACCACCAGCACGTCGATGCCGCGCCACATCGGCTCGACCTTCTGCGCGATGGCGCGCAGGTGCGTTTGCGCGTCGAACACGTCGGCGGCGTTGTAGCCGCGGCCGGCGGCGAGGATGCCGCGCACGGGCTCGATGACCTCGTCGGCGTGCGCGTCGAAGAATTCGCGCACCGCGGCGTAGCGCTCGGCGACCAGCGCGCTTTCGTACAGCAGCGCGGCGGCCTCGGCGAGCGGCGCGTAGGCAATGGTGACGGGCGAGCCGCCCATGGCCAGCAGCCGCGCGGTGGCGTCGTTGAAGGCCTGCTCGGCGGCGGTGTCGCCGAAAAAGCTCAGCGTGTCGGGCACGCCGAAGGAGAAGCGCGCGGGCAGCGGCTCGCGGTCCAGGCGCAGGTCGCGCGAGTACGGGTCGCGCGCGTCGTGGCCGGCGGCGGCCAGCAGCACGTCGACGGCGGTGGCGACGGTGGTCGCGAAGATGGAAACGCAGTCCGCGCTCTGCGCCGCCGGCACCACGCCGAAGGTGCTCAGCAGGCCGCGCGAAGGCTTCAGGCCGACGATGTTGTTGAGCCCGGCAGGCACGCGGCCCGAGCCTGCGGTGTCGGTGCCGAGCGCGAAGTCGACCTCGCCGGCGGCCACCAGGTAGGCCGAGCCCGAGCTGGAGCCGCCCGACACGCAGCGCGCGTCGAAAGCGTTGGGCACCTCGCCGTAAGGCGAGCGTGTGCCGTTCAGGCCGCAGGCGAACTGGTCGAGGTTGGTCTTGCCGGCCAGCGATGCACCGGCTTCGAGCAGGCGCTGCACCACGGCCGCGTGGACCGTGGGGTGGCGCTCGAAGGCCGGGCAGGCGGCGGTGGTGGGCACGCCGGCCACGTCGATGTTGTCCTTGACCGCGAAGCGCAAGCCGGCGAGCGGCAGGGCGGAACCCAGGGCTTGGCTGGCGCGCGTGTCGACGACGGGGGACGCGAATTTCGCGATCCAGGCGGCGGCGGGAGATCCGTTTTCTTCATGCACCATCATCAGGCATCCAAACATGTGTACAAGTTGAGATGCAAGCGGCGTGCCAGCGGAAAGGGGGCGTTGGATTGGCTCCTTCCCCTTCCGGGGGAAGGCTGGGATGGGGGCAGGCCTTCAATCAGGCGCCGCGCTTTTCAGGAGGCCGTCGTGCCCCCACCCCCACCCCCGCCCTCCCCCGGGAGGGGAGGGAGCAAGGCAGGAATGCGGTCTCGGATTGACTCCTTCCCCTTCTGGGGGAAGGCTGGGATGGGGGCAGGCCTTCGATCAGGCGCCGCGCTTTTCAGGAGGCCGTCGTGCCCCCACCCCGACCCTCCCCCAACGGGGGAGGGAGAAAAACAGAAAGCTCAGGTCTTCTTCGCGTCCCGGTACAGCCTGTCCACCTTCGGCAGGTTCGCTTCCAGCTTCGCGATGCGGTCCGGCCCGCTCGGGTGCGTCGACAGGAAGCTCAGCCCGCCCTGGTTCTTCGACGCCGTGGCCATCTTCTGCCACAGCGACACCGACGCCTTCGGGTCATAGCCCGCGCGGGCCGCGAGCTCCAGGCCCACCAGGTCGGCCTCGGTTTCGTCGCCGCGGCTGAACTTGAGCGTGATGAGCTGCGTGCCGGCGCGCGCCGCCATGTCGCCCACCTGCCCCAGGCCGAGCAGCTGCGCACCGATGGAAAGCGCCGCCCCGGTGCCCGCGCTCTTGGCCATGCGGGCGCGTGCGTGCTCGCGCAGCGCGTGGGCCATTTCGTGGCCCATGACCATGGCGACCTCGTCGTCGCTCAGCTTGAGCTGGTCGAGGATGCCGGTGAAGAAGGCGATCTTGCCGCCGGGCATGCAGAAGGCGTTGACCTGCTTGCTGCCGATCAGGTTGACCTCCCACTTCCATTCGCGGGCGCGCGAGTTCCACGGCATGGCGAAGGGAATGAGGCGGTTGGCGATGGTGCGCAGGCGCTGCAGCTGCGGGTTGCCGTCGCCCGCGAGCGCACCCTTGGCGCGCGCCTGTTCGAGCAACTGGCCGTACTGCTGCACGCCGGCCGCCTCGATCTTGTCGGCGGGCACGAGGTTGCGCGCCATCGAGGCATTGCCGACGTTGACCTGCGCGAGCGCCGGGCCGGCCAGGGCCGCGCCCGCGGCGGCCAGCAGGAAGGCTCGCCGGGGGTTCCACGCGGAAGCGGCAGAAGCGGCGGAAACAGCAGAGGTGGGGCGGTCGCATCGTAGGCACATAGGGGCCGGATCATAGGAACAAATGAAGACGAACGACGCCCCGATGGCCCCCGGAGCACCACGGACAACCTGCGCCTTCGGCCGCGGTGCCGGCGCCTTGCCGCAGCCGGGCGTCACTCATGGACAATCCGAAGCTCATGTCCGCCACGCCCGCCGAAACCCCCACCGCCCCCAAACCGCCCTGGCGCGACGCGCTGAAGGTCTACCTCGAACCTGCCACGCTGCGCATGCTGGCGCTGGGTTTCTCGGCCGGGCTGCCGCTGCTGCTGGTGCTGGGCACGCTGAGCTTTCGCCTGCGCGAGGCGGGCATCGACCGCACCACCATCGGCTACCTGAGCTGGGTCGGGCTGGCCTATGGCTTCAAGTGGGTCTGGGCGCCGCTGGTCGACCGGCTGCCGCTGCCGCCGCTGACCACGCTGCTCGGGCGCCGGCGCGGCTGGCTGCTGCTGGCGCAGGGCGTGGTGATCGTGGGGCTGGTCGGCATGGCCATGAACGACCCGCGCCTGGGGCTCAAGCCGCTGATCTGGTGCGCGCTGCTGGTGGCCTTCGGCTCGGCCACGCAGGACATCGCGCTGGACGCCTTTCGCATCGAATCGGCCGAGACGCGCAAGCAGGCCGCGCTGGCCGCCGCCTACCAGACGGGCTACCGGCTCGCGATGATCTGGGCCGGCGCCGGCGTGCTGTGGGTCGCGGCCTGGGCCGAGGTGGCACCGGCCGTGGCGGCCACGGGTGCGGCGGCTTACCAGAACGGCGCCTGGAAGACGGCCTACCTGGTGATGGCGGCCTCCATGTCGGTCGGCGTCGTCACCGTGCTGCTGTCGCCCGAGCCGGTGCGCCGCATGCTGCCCCCGACGAAGAACGCGGCCGAGTGGCTGCGCAACGTGCTGATCGAGCCCTTTGCCGACTTCATCCGCCGCTACAAGTGGCAGGCGGTGCTGATCCTCTCGCTGATTGCCATCTACCGCATCAGCGACGTGGTGATGGGCATCATGGCCAACCCGTTCTACGTGGACATGGGCTTCACCAAGGACGAGGTGGCCACGGTCAGCAAGATCTACGGCGTGGTCATGACGCTGGCGGGCGCCTTCGTGGGGGGCGTGCTGTCGATGCGCCTGGGCGTGATGCGCGTGCTGATGCTGGGCGCGGTGCTGAGCGCGGCCAGCAACCTGCTGTTCGCCTGGCTGGCCTCGCGCGGGCACGACCTGACGGCGCTGATCGCGGTGGTCTCGGCCGACAACCTGGCTGGCGGCATCGCCTCGGCGGCCTTCATTGCCTACCTGTCGAGCCTGACGAACATCAGCTACTCGGCCACGCAGTACGCGCTGTTCAGCTCGCTGATGCTGCTGCTGCCCAAGTTCATTGCCGGCTATTCGGGCGTGTTCGTCGACGCCTACGGCTACGCCACCTTCTTCACCGCCACGGCCGTGCTGGGCGTGCCGGTGCTGGTGCTGGTGGCGCTGGCCTCGCGGCTCACGGCCGTCGCCGGGCCCGCGGACCGGCCCTGAGACGGAAGCGAAGCCGCACTGAAGCCGCGTTCGAGCGCCCCCGGACGGCCTCCGGGCGCCCCGCGATATAGGACATGACCGACGCGCCGCGCGCGCCGCAACTGGTACGCTGTTCGCGTATACATTCACTTTTGCTCGTTTCTGCTTCCTTTTCTTGCGCTTCCTCCTGGCGCCCCCGTTGTCAGCAAGCCCACCTACAAGATCGTGCCGTCCCGAATTCCCCCTCTCCAAATCAGCGCCTTCACGGCGACCTCCGCGGTCGGCATCGGCAAGGAAGCACTGGCCGACGCGCTGGCGCAGTCGCGCAGCGGCCTGCGCGCCAATGACTTCGGCGACGCGCCGCTGCCGACCTGGATCGGCCGCGTCGACGGCATCGAAGAGGTGCGCCTGCCCGAATCGCTCGCCCGATGGGACTGCCGCAACAACCGGCTGGCGTTCATGGGCCTGCAGGCCGACGGCTTCATCGAGGCGGTGAGCGCCGCACGCGAGAAGTACGGCGCCTCGCGCATCGCGCTGATCCTGGGCACCTCGACCGCAAGCATCGGCGAGACCGAACTGGCCTACACGCAGCTGGACGCCGAAGGCAACTTTCCCCCGGACCAGCGCCGCGCCGCGGTGCACACGCCCCATTCGCTGGCCATGTTCACGCAGGAACTGCTGGGCATCAGCGGCCCGAGCGAAACCATTTCGACCGCCTGTTCGTCCAGCGCCAAGGTGTTCGCCTCGGCCGAGCGGATGATCCGCCTGGGCCTGGCCGATGCGGCCGTGGTGGGCGGCGCCGACACGCTGTGCGGCAGCGTGCTGTTCGGCTTCAACTCGCTCGAACTGGTGTCGACCGAGCCCTGCCGCCCCTTCGACGCCGACCGCAACGGCATCAGCCTGGGCGAGGCGGCGGGCTTTGCGCTGGTCGAGCGCGTGCAGAGCGGCGCCGCAGCCTCCGCGCTGCACCTGCTGGGCTACGGCGAAGCAAGCGACGCACACCACATGTCCACCCCGCACCCCGAGGGCCTGGGCGCCGAACGCGCGCTCGACGAGGCGCTGGCGCGCGCCGGCCTCGCCCCCGGCGACATCGACTACATCAACATGCACGGCACCTCGAGCCAGAAGAACGACGAGGTCGAGGGCGCGCTGGTGGCGCGCCGCTTCCCCGCGCACACGCACGCCAGCTCGACCAAGGGCTTCATGGGCCACACGCTGGGCGCGGCGGGCATCGTCGAGGCGGTCGTCAGCCTGCTGGCGATCGAGCGCGGCCTGATGCCGGGCACCGTCAACACCCGCACGCTGGACGAAGGCTTCGGCCCGCAGATCAAGCTGGCGCCGGTGCACGGCGAGGTGCGCTACGTGCTGAGCAATTCCTTCGGCTTCGGGGGCAACAACTGCTCGCTGGTCTTCGGCAAGGCGCACGCATGAGCACGAACGCCCCGAAGTCAGCGAAACCCGTGATGCCCCCGACCCTTTACATCGAAGGCCCGGCCTTCTGGACCCCCACCCTCCCCGGCTGGGAGGCCGCGCGCGCCGCCTTCCGCGGCGAAGGCACGCTCAGCAACCCGCCGGCCAAGCGTCCTGCGCCGCAGGTGCTGGCCCCCGCCGAGCGCCGCCGCGCGCCCGACACCGTGGCGCTGGCGCTCGAAGTGGCCGCGGCCGCCATGGCAGGCTCGGGCCGCAACGCCGCCGAGGTGCCCTGCGTGTTCACGTCGGCGCACGGCGACCTGTCGATCAACGACTACATGTGCGGCACGCTCGCCACCGACCCCAAGATGCTGTCGCCCACCAAGTTCCACAACTCGGTGCACAACGCGGCCGTGGGCTACTGGACCATCGGCACCGGCTGCATGGCGGCCAGCAATGCCGTGTCGGCCTACGAACACAGCTTCGCCTCGGGCCTGCTCGAAGCGGCGGTGCAGTGCGCGGCCGACCAGGAGCCGGTGCTGCTGGTGGGCTACGACACGCCCACGGTGGGCGCGCTGACCTCGGTCACCGACAGCCGCGGCCTGCTCGCGGTGGCGCTGGTGCTGGCCCCCGCGCCCACCGAGCGCACCGTGGCGGTGCTGCAATGGGCGCTGGCCAGCGATGCCGAAGCGGCCACCACCGCCACGGCGCCGCACTCGGACGCGGCGAAATCGCTCGCCGGCCTGAACCCGATGGCCGACGCGCTGGCGCTGTTCGAGTCGCTGGCGCACCTCGATGCCGACGCGGTGACGCCCGTCGATCTTCCGTTGTCGCCTTCGCTGTCGCTGCGGCTGCAACTTCAACCCTTTTCCCAATCCCTTTCCCGGAGCTGACCCATGACCGACACTGCGCCTGACTCCTTCGACGCGGTGATCATGGGCGGCGGCCTGGCCGGCCTCACGCTGGCGCTGCAGTTGCGCCAGCGCTTCGCCGACCTGCGCGTGCTGGTGCTCGAGCGCCGCGCGCACCCGGTGCCGCACGCGGCGCACAAGGTGGGCGAGTCGTCGGTGGAAATCGGCGCGCACTACTTCGACACGGTGCTGGGCCTGAAGGCCCACATGGACGAGAAGCAGCTGCGCAAGTTCGGCTTTCGCTTCTTCTTCAGCGAAGGCCGCAGCGACATCGACGGCGTCACCGAGATCGGCGCGAGCCGCTACCTGTCGGTGCCCAGCTACCAGATCGACCGCGGCATCTTCGAGAACTTCCTGGCCGAAGAGGCCGCACGGCTGGGTGTGCACTTTGTCGACAGCGCGCTGGTGCGCCGCATCGACCTGTCGGAGGACGCCGCAACGCCGCACCACATCGAATGGACGCGCGGCGAGCAAACCCACCGCACGCAGGCCCGCTGGCTGATCGACGCGTGCGGGCGCGCCGGCATGCTCAAGCGCAAGCTCGGCCTGGCCGAGCCCAACGCGCACGACGTGAACGCGGTGTGGTTTCGCATCGGCGAGCGCATCGCCATCGACGAATGGAGCGACAGCGCCGAATGGCGCGAGCGCTGCAACCCGCAGGCACGCTGGCTGTCGACCAACCACCTGGTGGGCGCGGGCTACTGGGCGTGGCTCATTCCGCTGGCTTCGGGCTCGCATTCGGTGGGCATCGTGGCCGACCCGAAGCTGCATCCGCTGGACACCATCGACACCTTCGACAAGGCGATGGCCTGGTTCGCCACCTACCAGCCGCGCCTGTACGAGGCGCTGGACGGCAAGCGCCACCTGCTGCAGGACTTCGCGTTCCTCAAGCACTTCTCGCACGGCTGCAAGCAGGTGTTCTCGGGGCGCCAGCGCTGGGCCATGACGGGCGAGGCGGGGCTCTTTCTCGACCCCTTCTATTCGCCGGGCAGCGACTTCATCGCCATCGGCAACACCTACATCACCGACCTCATCGCGCAGGACCGCGCCGGCCGGCCGCTGGAGGCACGCGCGCAGCTGTACGACCAGATCTACCGCTCGTTCTATGAAAGCACGCTGGCGCTGTACCAGGACCAGTACCCGCTCTTCGGCGACCCCGAGGTGCTGCCGGTGAAGGTGATCTGGGACTACGCCTACTACTGGGGCGTGCTGTCGCAGATCTTCTTCCAGCAGCGCCTGACCGACCTGCACGCGCTGGGCGGCCTGAAGAGCGAGATGCAGCACTGCCAGCGACTGAACGTTGCCGTGCAGACGCTGCTGCGCCACTGGTCGGCCGCCAGCGAGCGCGCCAACCCGGCCGTGATGCTCGACCAGGCCGCGATGCCGTGGTTCGCGGAGCTCAACCGCAGCCTGAAAGACACGCTGGACGACGCCGCCTTCCGCGCGCGCATCCGCGCCTCGACCGTGCAGCTGCGGCAGCTGGCCGGCGAAATCCTGGCGCGGGCACGGGCCGCCGACGCGAACGTGGACGCGGGCGACCTGCCCTCGCTGCTCGCGGAAAAAATCGACATCCCTCCGGTGGCCGTTGGACAGGGCGCTATGCTTTTCGCAGCCAACCCGGTTGACATGGCCACCTGAGGTTTACCCAACTTTACGGAGCGTTCAAGCCTGCTTGCTCCCTGTGGACGACCATGAAGCGCATGAGCACCCCCCAACTCCTGATGATCGAAGACGACGCCCGCCTGGCGCAGATGGTGGGCGAGTACCTGACGCAGTCGGGCTTCGCCTTCAACCACGCCGGTGACGGCGCCAGCGGCCTCGAACAGCTGCAGCAGCACGCGCCCGACCTGGTGATCCTCGACCTGATGCTGCCCGACACCGACGGGCTCGAAGTCTGCCGCCGCATCCGCGCGCTGCCGGGCCCGATGTCGAAGGTCTCGGTGCTGATGCTGACGGCCAAGGGCGACCCGATGGACCGCATCATCGGCCTGGAAATTGGCGCCGACGACTACCTGCCCAAGCCTTTCGAGCCACGCGAGCTGCTGGCGCGCATTCGCGCGGTGCTGCGCCGGCGCAGCGAGAACGCCACCGACACCGAAGCCTCCACCGTGATGCGCTTCGGCACGCTGGAGATCGACCGCAACGCACGCACCGTGTCGGTGGCCGGCGCGCTGGCGGACCTCACCTCCTACCAGTTCGACCTGCTGGTGGCCATGGCCGAGCGCGCGGGCCGCGTGCTCACGCGCGACCAGATCATGGAGGCCGTGCGCGGGCGCGAGCTCGAGGCCTTCGACCGCTCCATCGACGTGCACATGGGCCGCATCCGCGCGGCCATCGAGGTCGACGCGAAGAACCCCAAGCGCATCCTCACGGTGCGCGGCGTGGGCTACGTCTTCGCCAAGCAGCAAGACTAGAAGGCTGCCGATGCTGCGCAGCTTCTATTCACGCCACCTGTACGTGCGCATCTGGCTCGCGGTGGTGGGCGGCGTCGTCATCCTCACGCTGATGGCCAACTGGATCGTGCGCGAAGCGGCGGAAGCCGAGCGCGAGCGCCTGGCGCCGGTGCCGCGCGAGGTGGTCGTGCTCGACGCACAGGACAAGAAAATCGGTGCGGGCACCGCGCTGCGCGTGCCGGGCCAGGGCCTGGAGTTCGACGTGACGCTCAGCGACGGCAAGGCCATCACGCTGCGCGTGGCACCGCGCGAGCGGCCCACGGGCTCGGGCGGCTTCGCGCCGTGGCGCACACCGTTCGGGCTGGGCTGGATGATCGCGCTGGTGGGCGTGGCGGTGGCGCTGGGCGTCTACCCGATCGTGCGGCGCATCACGCAGCGGCTGGAATCGCTGCAGCGCGGCGTGCAGCGCTGGGGCGAAGGCGATCTGTCGGTGCGCGTCGCCGAAGAAGGGCAGGACGAAGTGACCGATCTCTCCAAACGATTCAACGCGTCGGCCGAACGCATCGAGAAGCTGGTGCGCTCGCACAAGTCGCTGCTGGCCAACGCCTCGCACGAGCTGCGCTCGCCGCTCACGCGCATCCGCATGGGCCTGGAGCTGATGGGCGAGCGCCCGAGCCAGGCGGCACGCGAAGAAATTTCGCGCAACATCGGCGAGCTCGACCAGCTCATCGACGAGATCCTGCTGGCCAGCCGGCTGGACGCCAGCGAGGCCGACATGGGCACCATCGAGGCGGTCGACCTGACCGGCCTGGCGGCCGAGGAATGCTCGCAGGTGAACGCCGAGCTCGACCTGGCCGAAGGCACCGACAACGCCAACCTCACGGTGCCGGGCGTGTCGCGCCTGCTGCGCCGGGCCATTCGCAACCTGCTGGAGAACGCCCGCCGCTACGGCGCGGGCGAAATCGCGGTCGAGCTGGGCAGCGCCAACGGCTACGCCACGGTGCGCGTGAACGACCGCGGCCCCGGCGTGCCGCCCGCCCTGCGCGACCGCATCTTCGAGCCCTTCTACCGGCTGCCCGGCGCCAGCGAGCGCAACGGCGGCGTGGGCCTGGGGCTGGCGCTGGTGAAGTCGATTGCCGAGCGGCACGGCGGCACGGTGCGTTGCGAAGACCGCCCGGGCGGCGGCGCGAGCTTCGTCATTCGCCTGCCGGCCACCGCGCGCGGGCACTGAGGGCAGCACCGCCGATGCGGGGCTGGTCAGGTTGAGGCCACGGGGGCGCACCTAGAATCCCGCCCTTATGCAGAGATCGCACATCGTTCGGCCCGCGGCCATGTTCTGGGGGCTGGTGGTGTTCATGCCGGTCGGCGTCACCTACCTGGCAGCCATCCTGCTGATGCTCACCTTGCTCGCGGCCGGCGACGGGCGCAAGCGCCTCGCGCGGCTGCGCGCCAACCCCTTGTGGTGGCCGCTGATGGCCTACCTGGCCTGGACCCTCGTCGTGCTGGCCGTGCGGCCGCACTACCCCGAGACCCCCTCCAACCTGTTCCATGGCGTGCGCATCGGCCTCACGATACTGATGGCGATGGCGCTCACGCGCGAGGAGGCGGTCTGGGCGCTGCGCGGCTTCCTGCTGGCGGCGGCGCTGGGTGTGCTGCTGATCGTGGCCTATTACGCCATCGGCTTTCCGCTCTGGTCGCCGCTGCGCGCGGTGGTGATGGAGGTGGGCAACAAGTCGATCAGCAACGCGCTGCTGTTCAGCGTGGTGGCGTCCACGGCCGCCGTGTGGGGCATTGCGCAGATCGCCGCGCACCGGCCGCTGCGGGCCGTGCCGGCCTTCGTGCTGATGCTCGGACTGGGCCTGGTGGTGGCGCTGCCGCTCACCTCGCGCACCTCGGTGCTCGCGCTGCTGCTGGTGATTCCGGCAGTGTGCATCCACCAGTGGCGCAATCACCTGAAGATGCTGGTGGGCGCGCTGGTGCTGGGCACCGTGGTGCTGGGTGCGGGGCTTTATCAGTTGCCGCAGTTGCAGCACAAGGTCGAGACCGGCGTGCAGGAACTCGAAGAGGCGCAGGCCGGCGCCGTGTTCAAGGGCAGCTGGGTCATTCGCTACTACATGTACCGCGACACCGGCCACATGATCGCCGACCGGCCGCTCACCGGCTGGGGCATCGGCGGTTGGACCGAGCAGTGGCACAAGCGCGGCCCGGCGCTGTTCGCCGACTCCAACATGCCGCACAACGACTTCCTGTGGGTCGGCTCGCAGGGCGGGCTGCCGGCCTTGCTGAGCTTGCTGGTCATCATGGTCGGCGCCGTCTGGCAGGCATGGAAACGGCCCGACATCGCGGGCCGCTACGCGCTGGCCGCCACGCTGATCGCGCTGATCGCGTCGAGCGTGAACTCGGCGCTGCGCGACGCGCAGATCGGGCTGGCGCTGCTGTGGATCGCAATGATCTACCTGCGGCTCGCGCAGGAGAAGAACGACCCGGATCCGTGGCGCGGCCTGTGGCCGTCGCGACGGCGGCTCCAGACGAACAAGGTTTCATGAACAACATGCGTCACATCCTCGCCGCCCTGCTGGTGGCCTGTACGTTCAGCGCGCACGCGGCACCGGCCGTGGTGCAGGGCCTGGTCCACGGCACAGGCCAGGAAGCGCAGCGCTTTCCGTGGGTGCGCGCCGACGATGCCAAGGCGGCCGATCGCATCAACCAGTTTCTTTTCATCGAGACCTTCGAGGCGATGGCGCCGGCACGTGCCGCGGACGGCCTGCGCGGCGTGGATGCGCAGCAGTGGAAGAGCCTGCCGAACCTCGGCTACACAGTTCTGCGCAACGACGCCCGCCTGCTGTCGCTGCGCATCGAAGGTGAAAGCTGCGGCGCGTATTGCGAAAGCTTCTCCGTCGGCCATGCGTTCGACGCGGCAAGCGGACGCCATCTCGCGCCGGCCGACCTGTTCACGGCCGGCGGCCTGGCGGACATCGCGCGCAAGGTGCAGGCCGACAACGTCGCCAGGCTGCGCAAGGAAATTACCGCGCTGGGCGGCAAGGCGCGCGCCAAGGAGGAGGACCGCGAAGACAAGACGGCGCTCTACACCGAATGCCTGCAGTCGCGCCAGGACCCGTCCTGGCTGCAGATCGATCGGCTGCGCAGCATGGAGGTCGATGCGAAGGGCGTGCTGTTCACACAGGGCCGCTGCAGCAACCATGCGATGCGCGCGCTCGACGACCTCGGCGACTTCAGCAGCCGCTTCACGCCGGCACAGATGGCGCCGTGGCTCACGGCCTACGGCCGCGCGTTGCTGCTGGGGGAAGGCACGGCGAGCGCGCCGGCATCGGCGTTCGACCAGGTGCTGCGCGGCAGCATCGATGCACGCCTGCCGGTCACCTTGCGGCTTCAGCCGCTGGCCAGCGACGGCTCGGTCGGCGGCACCTATTTCTACGACCGCTATCGCAAACCGATTTCGGTGTTCGGCAAGTACCGCGACGGGGTGCTGGCGCTGGAAGAATCCAAGGACACGCGCCTGCGCCTGGTGCCCGAGGGGGCAGGGATGCGCGGCGAGTGGATCAGCGGGCAGAAGACGCTGCCGCTGGTGCTGGCGCCCTGATTCAGGCGCCAGAAGCGGCAGAGGCGCCATGGGCGCCAGGCCGGCCGCGGCGAAGCGGCAGACCGGCGCCCAGCGCCGTCAGTGCCGCGAAGACACCGTCTCGCCGGCCTTCAGCCGGTACACCGTGCCGCAGTACGGGCACTTGGCTTCGCCGGTGCGCGCCACGTCGAGGTAGACCTTCGGGTGGTTGTTCCAGAGCTGCATGTCGGCCTTGGGACTCGGGCAGAACACGCCGCCTTGATGATTGAGCTCCTTGGCCAGGAGTTCGACGACTGCATTGGTGGACATGGGGTTCAGACTTTCGTGAGCCAGTGGGCGTACTTGGGGTTCTTGCCGTTCACGATGTCGAAGAAGGCAGACTGGATTTTTTCGGTGACGGGGCCGCGCGAGCCGCCGTCGCCGCGGTTGCCGATCTCGATGCGGTCGAGTTCGCGGATGGGCGTCACTTCGGCGGCGGTGCCGGTGAAGAAGGCCTCGTCGGCAATGTAGACCTCGTCGCGCGTGATGCGCTTTTGCACCAGCTCGATTCCCAGGTCCTTGCAGATGTGCAGGATGGTGTTGCGCGTGATGCCGTTGAGCGCGCCGGCCGACAGGTCGGGCGTGTAGACCACGCCGCCCTTGACCACGAAGACGTTCTCGCCGGCGCCTTCGGACACGAAGCCGCTCGCGTCGAGCAGCAGCGCCTCGTCGTAGCCGTCGTCCAGCGCTTCCATGTTGGCCAGGATCGAGTTGGTGTAGTTGCTCACCGCCTTGGCCTGCGTCATCGTGATGTTGACGTGGTGGCGGGTGTAGCTCGATGTCTTCACGCGGATGCCGCGGCGCAGGCCTTCTTCGCCGAGGTACGCACCCCACGACCAGGCCGCGACCATGGCGTGGATCTTGTTGCCGCGGGGGCTCACGCCGAGCTTTTCGGAGCCGATCCAGATCAGCGGGCGCAGGTAGCAGCTTTCGAGCTTGTTCTCGCGCACCACCTGTTTCTGGGCCTCGCTGAGCTCTTCCTGCGTGAAGGGGATCTTCATGCGCAGGATTTTTGCGCTGTTGAACAGGCGCTCGGTGTGCTCGGCCAGGCGGAAGATCGCGGTGCCCTCGGGGGTCTTGTAGGCGCGCACGCCCTCGAAGGCGCCGCAACCGTAGTGCAGCGTGTGGCTCAGCACGTGGATCTTGGCGTCGCGCCAGTCCACGAGTTCGCCGTCCATCCAGATCTTGCCGTCACGGTCGTCCAGCGAGGGGGGGATCGAGCTCATTTCCTGATTCCTTTGGGAGCGGTGTGGGGTGCGACCGGGGCAGTCGCAAAAGCTTTCGATTTTACGGCCGAGGCCGCAACGGGGTGCCCGACAATGACCGGTTGTGCAAACCAGTGGAAAAAGGGTTTCCGTGTCCGTATTCAAGAACGTCATCGTCTATCGCATCGAACCTGCCTGGTCCCAGACACTGGCAGAGGCGGAAGAAGGGCTCGGCAAGCATCGCTTCGTGCCGTGCGGCCCCTCGCAGGAAAAGTCCGCCGGCTGGGTCGAGCCCCGCGGCGAGGCAGGCGGCCCGCTGGTCGAATCCATCGACGGCCAGTGGCTGGTCGAGTACATGATCGAGAGCAAGGCCGTGCCCGGCTCCGTGGTGCGCCGCAAGCTCGACGAGCGCTGCGCGAGCATCGAGGCCACCACCGGCCGCAAGCCCGGCAAGAAGGAAAAGAAGGACCTCAAGGAAGACATCACGCTGGAGCTGCTGCCCATGGCCTTCACGCGCAGCGCGCGCGTGACGGTGTGGATCGACAAGGCCGAGAACCGCCTGGTGATCAACAGCGGCAACGCCTCGCGCGCCGACGAGGTGGTCACCAGCCTGGTGAAGTCGCTCGACGGTTTTGCGGTGGCCCTGGTGAACACGCAGATCGAGCCCGCCGCCGCGATGGCCAACTGGCTGCTGACGCAGGAGCCGCCGGCCGGCTTCACCATCGACCGCGAATGCGAGCTCAAGGCCTCCGACGAGTCGAAGGCCGTGGTGCGCTACGCCAAGCACCCGCTGGACATCGAGGAAGTGCAAAAGCACATCACCGACGGCAAGCGCCCCACGCGCCTGGCGCTCACCTGGGACGACCGCGTGTCCTTCGAGCTCACGCACGGCATGCTGATCCGCAAGATCACCTTCCTCGAAGGCACGGGCGACGGCGCTTCGGGCGGCAAGAAGGAAGACAACTTCGACGCCGACGTGGCCATTGCCACGGGCGAACTGGGCCAGCTGGTGCCGGCGCTGCTCGACGCACTGGGCGGCGAAGCGGCGTTCTCGGCGGCGCCAGCAGACGAGGCGCCCAAGCCTTCGGCTGCAGCACCCGCCCCCACCACCACGACCCCGGCCGATGCCGCCGAGGAAGAAGAAGACGCGCCGTTCTGAAAGCGGCGCTCAGGCGACCAGATAAGTCTGGGCCAGGCGGACCCAGCACGCCGCGCCCAGCGGCAGCACCCGGTCGTTGAAGTCGTAGCCGGGGTTGTGCACCATGCAGCCCCCGAACTCGCCCTCCCCGTTGCCGAGCAACAGGTAGCAGCCCGGCAGCGCGGCGAGCATCCAGGCGAAGTCCTCGCTGCCCGCGAAGCCCTTGGGCACCTGCGTGACCACGTTCTCCTCGCCCACCAGCTCGGCGCAGACCTGCGCGGCCAGCTGCGTCTCGGCCGCGGTGTTGACCACCGGCGGCACCAGCTGGCGGTAGTCGATCTCGGCCTCCACGCCGTGCGCCTGCGCGGTGAAGCTCACGATCTCGCGGATGCGCTGCTCGACCAGCGCGCGCGTCTCGGGCCGCGCCGCGCGCACGTTCAGTCCCAGCGTGACCGATTGCGGAATCACGTTGTGCGTGGCGCCGCCGCGAATGAAACCGACGGACACCACCGCCGTGTCGTCGGGCGCCACGTTGCGCGCCACCACGGTCTGCAGCGCCGTCACGATGGCGGCGGCCGCCGCGACCGGATCGCGGGCCCGGTGCGGCATGGCGCCGTGCCCGCCCACGCCCTTGACCGTGACGTCGGCCACGTCGGACGACAGCGTCACCGGGCCGGCCACGGCCAGCATGGTGCCCACCGGCACGCCGGGCGCGTTGTGCAGCGCGTACACCGCATCGCAGGGAAAGCGCTCGAACAGGCCGTCGGCGATCATCGCGCGCGCGCCGCAAAGGTTCTCTTCGTCGGGCTGGAAGATCAGGTTCAGCGTGCCGTCGAAGTTGCGCGCCTTCGCCAGCGCATGGGCCGCCGCCAGCAGGATGGCTGTGTGGCCGTCGTGCCCGCAGGCGTGCATGCGCCCGGGGTTGCGGCTCGCGTACGGCAGGCCGGTGGCCTCGACGATGGGCAGCGCGTCCATGTCGGCGCGGATGCCCAGGCGGCGCGTGCCGTGGCCCACCTTCAGCTGCGCGACGATGCCCGTCTTGCCGATGCCCGTGTGTACGTCGTAGCCCCAGCTGCGCAGCAGGTTGGCGACCAGCTCGCCGGTGGCGCTCAGCTCGAAGCCGAGTTCGGGGTTGGCGTGGATCTGCCGGCGGATGTCGACGAAGGCCTGCGTGTCGACGTCGGCCGGGGGCAGCAGGCGGGACAGGAGCTGGGTGGTCTGGGGGCTGAGTTCGCGGGTCATGGATCAGGTCCGTTTGCAAAGGAGTGGAATGTCAGGCCGCCTTGCGCTCGCGCAGGCTCAGCAGCGCGGCAAGGCTCAACGCGCCGCAAACCACCATGTAGAAAGCCGGCGACAGCGGGTTGCCCGTCTTGGCGAGCAGCCAGGTCACGATGAACTGCGAGGAGCCGCCGAAGACGGTCACGCCCACGCTGTAGATCACCGAGATGCCGCTGGCGCGCACGCCGGCCGGCAGCATCTCCAGCAGCATCAAAAACATGGGCGTGGTGCCGATGTTCACGCTGGCCGTCAGCAGCGCCGACAGCGCGAGCACCAGCGGCACGCTCGGGTAGTGGCTGATGAGCCAGAACACAGGCACCACCGCGACCACGCTGAACAGCAGCGAGCCGATCACCAGCGGGCGGCGGTGGGGCAGCCGGTCGGCCAGGCGCCCCGCCACCAGCGACACCACGAACAGCGTGATGCCCGTGACGCAGCCCGACAGCAGCGACAGCGAGGGCGGCATGTGCAGCACGCGGATCATGTAGGTGGGCATGAAGAACACCACCAGGTACATCGTCGCGGTGCCCGCCGTGGTGGCAAGAATGCCCTTGAGCACCGTGCCGCCGTGCGCGCGCAGCAGGCGACCGACCGGGCTGGATTCGTGGCGCTCGGCGACGTGCGTCTCGTCGAGGTTGGCGCGGATGTAGAGGCCCACCGGTGCGATCAGGAGGCCGAGCAGGAACGGCAGGCGCCAGCCCCAGCTCTCGAGCGAGGCCTGCGGCAGCGCGGCATACAGCGCGGCGCCCGTGAGCGCGCCCAGCAGCGCCGACACGCCCTGGCTCGCCAGCTGCCAGCTCACGCGAAAGCCCCGGCCCTTCACGCCGCCGGCTTCCATCAGCATCGAGGTGGCTGCGCCCACTTCGCCGCCGAGCGAAAAGCCCTGCAGCAGTCGGCCGGCCACGATCATCAGCGAGCCGAAGACGCCGGCCGAGGCGTAGCTGGGCGCGAAGGCGATGCACAGCGTGCCCAGCACCATGAGTCCGATGGTCAGCGTCATGGCGGCCTTGCGGCCCTTGCGGTCGGCGTAGTTGCCGATGATCACGCCGCCCAGCGGGCGCATCACGAAGCCGATGCCGAAGGTGGCCACGGCCAGCAGCAGCGAGCCGTAGGCGCTGTCGGAGGGGAAGAACAGCTTGCCGATCAGCAGCGCGAAGAAGCTGTAGACGGTGAAGTCGTACATCTCCAGCGCGTTGCCGAGCGAGCAGGCCGCGATCAGGCGGAACTGGCTCTGCGGCGCCTTCGGCCTGGCGGCATCGGCGGCGCTGGAGGCGCTGGAAGAAGAGCCCCGGATCGGGGTTGCAGGCAAGGTGGCTTCGCTCATCTAATGTCTCCACGAACAGGTTGCGGGGGACCGGCAGGGCCCTTTGCGGCGGAGTATTCAGGCAAAGCACAGCAGCGAAGAATCACAAATTTTCATGCCGATAACCAAACGGAATCCCCGACAGAAAGAGGCCCGCGGCGCCATCGGGAGAACCACCGAGGCGGCATTTTTGCGCCCCTTTTTCGAGAAAACGGCACCACGATGAAGCTGCAACAGTTGCGCGTTTTGCTGGCCGTGGCCCAGCACGGCAGCATCCACGAAGCCTCGCGCAGCCTGCACACCACGCAGCCCGCGCTGTCCAAGACCATCTCGGAGCTGGAGCGCGAGCTCGGCGTGACGCTGATGTCGCGCTCCACGCGCGGCGTGAGCCTCACGGCCTACGGCGTGGCGCTGGTCAAGCGCGCGAGCCTGGTCGAGCAGGAACTGCGGCATGCGCTGGAAGACATCGAGGCGATCCGCGGGCACGACGAGGCCCAGCTCAACATCGGCTTCACCGCGGTGGCCTCGAGCGGCCCGCTGCCCGATGCGATGGCGTCGTTCCGCCAGCGTTTTCCCAACGTGGCGATGCGCGGCTTCGAACTGCGGCCGCAGCAGATCTTCGAAGGTCTGCGCGAAGGGCGGCTGGACCTGGGCCTGATCTCCACCTGCAACGGGCCGGGCACCAACGCCTTTCAATGGGAGCCGCTGTTCTCGGTGGCCATGCACCTGTCGGTGCGCGCGGGCCATCCGCTGCGGCGGGTGCGCAAGCTGCAGCCGCTGCTGGACGCCGACTGGCTGGTGCTCGACCCGATCGACGACGCGGGCAGCCCGTTGGTCAGCACCATGCAGATGCACGGGCTCGAGATGCCGCGGCGCATGGTGCAGAGCGCGTCGAACTTGCTGGGTCTTCAGCTGGCCACGCAGACCGACATGATCAGCATGTGGTCGGACTTCGTGTTCCACGGCGCGGGGCCGCTGCGGCTGCAGCCCGGCCTGCTGGAGAAACTGCCGATCACCGACGCGTTACCGGACTTCGACGTGTTCCTGGTCTACCGCTCGGCCGACCTGATGACGCACGCATGCGCCGAATTCGCGAAAGAGGCGCGGCACCACGCCAAGGCGAACCCGCCCTGGCGGCAGCCCGGACGCAAGGCGGGCGCGGGCTGATCAGGCCGTGGGGGTTTGTGTCTCGTCTTCGGGCGCGGTTTCGGGCCGCGTCATGGTCCAGCTCTGCAGCTTGCCGCCGTTGAACACGGCGTCGACGTACGAGTTGCCGCCGTCGGTCCAGCGGTACAGCTCGGGCTGCTGGTCCTTGGGCGAACGCAGCTCGCCCAGCGCGCGCGTCATCGCGACCACGTGCATCAGAGACACGCCGGGCTTGAGCTTGGCATTGAGCATCACGGCGCTGCCCACGTAGCCCACCGGCCGCTCTGCGGCCCGCTTGAGCACCTGCATCGCGCGGTTGAAGTGCAGCAGCAGGAACATCAGAATCGCGCCGGCCGCCAGGGCCACGCCGCCCCATCCGCCGCTGCGCCAGGCCAGCCCCAGGAGAAGGATGGCGCCCACGGGCACCAGAAATTTCTTGAAATTCATGGCGCGCATTGTCGCCGCCCGAGACAAGCACCCGAAGTAGCGGCCACCACTACCCCCGGGCGCGCAGGGCGGTACTCGGACCGAAAAGCGAAGGGCCGGGGAGCGCCAGCGGGCACATTTCGCTTCACGGGCATCAGCCCGGGCCACTGAAAAGCGTATGACCATTCCGCGTTCCGTCACCATCGTTCGCCTCACCCTCGTCGCCGCGCTCGCGGGCACCGCACTCAGCGGCTGCTACGTGGTGCCGCTCGGACAACCCGCTCCCGCGGTGCCGCCCTCGCAGGCCTATGCCGTCGCTCCGGGCCCGATCGCACAGACCTTCAACGCGCGGCTGTACCCATCGAACGCCGAGGCCGCGCGCTACGGCGCCGTCGCCGGCACGGTGACCAACGACATGAACGGCCGCGGCCACTTCAACGCACAGATCGGCGGCGAACAGTTTCAGGGAGAGGCAACCCGGGTCGCAGGCTCGCGGGGCACCGGCGTGGCGAATGCCACCGGCAGCCGCGGCGGCAACCTGAGTTGCCAGTACACGATGAACTCGGCCACGTTGGGCAGCGGCCAATGCCTGCTCAACGGCGGACCGGCGTTCACGATGCACATCGGGGGGTAGGGAGGGTAGGCCCGGCGCGTCACAGGCGCGCCGGGCCGTTTTTTCCCCCGTAACGATTCAATCGAGGCGGCGGACCACGTCCATCGCCTCTTCGATGCGCTCGACGGCATGGATCGTCAGGCCTTCGATCTCTTTCGCGCCCTTCTTGGGCGCGTTGGCCTTGGGGACCACCGCCACGCTGAAGCCCAGCTTGGCGGCCTCGCGCAGGCGCTCCTGCCCGCGCGGCGCAGGGCGCACCTCGCCGGCCAGGCCCACCTCACCGAACGCGATGAAGCCCTTGGGCAGCGGCTTGCCGCGCAGGCTCGAGGTAATGGCCAGCATCACGGCCAGGTCGGCCGCCGGTTCGCTGATGCGCACGCCGCCCACCGCGTTGACGAACACGTCCTGGTCCATGCAGGCCACGCCCGCATGGCGGTGCAGCACGGCCAGCAGCATCGCCAGGCGGTCACGGTCCAGGCCCACCGACAGGCGACGCGGACTCGGGCCCCCGTTGTCGACCAGCGCCTGGATCTCCACCAGCATCGGCCGCGTGCCTTCGAGCGTGACCAGCACCACGCTGCCGGGCACCGGCTCGGCATGCTGGCTCAGGAAGATGGCGCTCGGGTTGGTCACGCCCTTCAGGCCGCGCTCGGTCATGGCGAACACGCCGATCTCGTTGACCGCGCCGAAGCGGTTCTTGATGGCGCGCACGAGGCGGAAGGTCGAATGCGTTTCGCCTTCGAAGTACAGCACCGTGTCGACCATGTGCTCGAGCACGCGCGGGCCGGCCAGCGCGCCCTCCTTCGTCACGTGGCCCACCAGCACCACGGCCGTGCCGCTGGTCTTGGCGAAGCGCGTGAGGTGCGCCGCGCATTCGCGCACCTGCGCCACCGAACCCGGGGCCGAGGTGAGCTGGTCGGAATACACCGTCTGGATCGAGTCGATCACCGCGATGGCCGGGCGCGTGGCGTCGAGCGTGGCGATGATCTTCTCGAGCTGGATCTCGGCCAGCACCTGCACCTGCGAGTGATCGAGACCCAGCCGCTTGGAGCGCAGCGCCACCTGCGCGCCGCTTTCTTCGCCGGTGACATACAGCGCGTTCTGCCCCGCGCGCTGCAGCGCATCGACCGCCTGCAGCAGCAGCGTCGACTTGCCGATGCCCGGGTCGCCGCCGATCAGCGTCACACCGCCCGACACGATGCCCCCGCCGAGCACGCGGTCGAGTTCGTCGATGCCGGTGGGGGTGCGCGCGATGTCGGTCGCCTCGATCTCAGACAGGGTGGCGAGTTCGGACACACCCGCCAGCGGCGAGAACTGCGTGCCGAAGCGGTTGTTGGCCGGCCCGGTGCTGCCCGCCACCTGTTCGACGAGGGTGTTCCAGGCGCCGCAACTCGGGCATTTGCCGAGCCATTTGGGGCTGGTGCCGCCGCATTCACTGCAGACGAAAAGTGTTTTGTCCTTGGCCATGCGACGAGTTTAGGTGTCCGCACAAACCCTGATGCCCGGTGCCTTGGAAAGAACTGGCCAATCATTTAACATGTTAAGTAATTTCGAGAAAACGCGGAAAGATACACGCCCTTGAGCACCACATTCACGCACCGCAATTTGCCGCGCCTGCTGCTGCAGGCCCGCGAAGCCGTGATGGCCCACACCCGGCCCAGCCTGCGCGAGCACGCGCTGTCCGACCAGCAATGGCGCGTGCTGCGCGTGCTGGGCGAGCACGGCGCGGTCGACACCGGCCGCGTGGCGCGCGAGGCCTTCATCCTCGGCCCCAGCCTCACCGGCGTGCTCGCGCGCATGGAGCGCGACAACCTCATCACCCGGGCCCGCGACGCCACCGACCAGCGCCGCACCGTGGTCGAGGCCACGCCGCACGGCATGAAGCTGGTCAAGCGCCTGGGCAGCAGCATCGAGGCGCACTACGACTGGATGGAACAGTCGATGGGCAAGGCCAAGCTCACGCAGCTCTACGGGCTGCTCGACGAACTCATCGCACTGGAGCAACCTTCATGAGCCACAGCACGCATGCTGCGCACTACCTTCCGAGCGGCACCGTGTACGGCACGCTGCTGAACTTTCGCGCCGAAGTGGACGCGCTCGCGCCGCAGATGACGCAGCCGCCCTACAAGGCGCCGCCCCAGGCGCCCGTGCTCTACGTGAAGACGGCCAACACCTGGACCCCGCACGGCAGCGCCATCGCGGTGCCTGCGGCCGTGCCCGAGGTGGAAATCGGCGCGAGCATCGGCATGGTGGTCGGCGCCGAGGGCGACGTCGAAGGCTTCGTGCTGCTGAACGACCTGTCGATTCCGCATGCGAGCTTCTTCCGCCCGCCAGTGAAGTTCAAGTGCGTCGACGGCTTTCTGGGCGTGGGCCCGGCGCTGCGCGACGCGCAGGACGTCGCGGACCCCGCGGCCTTCCACGTCGAGGTGCGCATCAACGGCGAGCTGAAACAGGCCATCGACTTCTCGCAGCTCGTGCGGCCCGCGCGGCAACTGCTGGCCGACGTCGGCGAGTTCATGACCCTTGCGCACGGCGATGTGCTGATGCTGGGCTGCGACCTGGGCCGCCCGCTGGCCCGCGCCGGCGACCGCATCGACATTTCCGCGCCGGGGTTCGAAACCCTGAGCAACACGCTGGTGAAGGAAGCCGCATGAAGCACGCACGCGTCATCTACGAAGGCCGCGAACACGCCGGCACAAGCCACGAACTCAACGGCAAGCAAGACGCTGCGGTGCGGCTCGAAGACGGCCGCGTCGTGCCGCAGGACCAGCTCACCTGGCTGCCGCCGCTCGCGCCCACGGCGCGCCCGCGCACCATCCTCGCGCTCGGCCTGAACTACGCCGACCATGCGAAGGAACTCGAGTTCAAGGCGCCCGAAGAACCGCTGGTGTTCGTCAAGGGCCAGAGCACGCTCATCGGCCACCGCCAGCGCACGCACCGACCGGCCGGCGTGAAGTTCATGCACTACGAATGCGAGCTCGCCATCGTCATCGGCAAGACCGCCCGCAACGTGAAGCGCGACGACGCCTTCGACTTCATCGGCGGCTACACCGTGGCCAACGACTACGCCATTCGCGACTACCTGGAGAACTGGTACCGCCCCAACCTGCGCGTGAAGAACCGCGACACCTGCACGCCGCTGGGCCCGTGGTTCGTCGACGCGACCGATGTGCCCGACCCCATGGCGCTCGCGCTCAGCACCACCGTGAACGGCACCGTCACGCAGCAGGGCAACACGCGCGACATGATCTTCGACGCGCCCTTTCTCATCGAGTATTTCAGCCGCTTCATGACGCTGTCGCCGGGCGACCTGATTCTCACGGGCACGCCCGACGGCGTGGTCGATTGCCAGCCGGGCGACGTGGTCGTCACCGACATCGAGCGCATCGGCGCACTCATCAACACCATCGAGACCCTTCAAGGACAAGCATGAGAGTCGATCACCTGATCAACGGCAAGAGCGTTGCCGGCACCGATTACTTCGAAACGGTGAACCCCGCCACGCAGGAGGTGCTGGCCGAGGTCGCCTCGGGCGGCGAAGCCGAAGTCAACGCCGCCGTGGCCGCCGCCAAGGCCGCCTTCCCCAAGTGGGCCGGCCTGCCCGCGCCCGAACGCGCCAAGCTGATTCGCAAGCTCGGCGACCTGATCGCCGCGCACGTGCCCGAGATCGCGCAGACCGAAACCAACGACTGCGGCCAAGTGATCGCGCAGACCGGCAAGCAGCTGATTCCGCGCGCGGCCGACAACTTCTACTACTTCGCCGAAATGTGCACGCGGGTGGATGGTCACACCTACCCCACGCCCACGCACCTGAACTACACGCTGTTCCATCCGGTGGGCGTGTGCGCGCTCATCAGCCCGTGGAACGTGCCCTTCATGACGGCCACCTGGAAGGTCGCGCCCTGCCTGGCCTTCGGCAACACCGCCGTGCTGAAGATGAGCGAGCTCTCGCCGCTCACGGCCGCGCGCCTGGGCGAACTGGCGCTGGAAGCCGGCATTCCGCCCGGCGTGCTGAACCTCGTGCACGGCTACGGCAAGGAAGCCGGCGAGCCGCTGGTGGCCCACCCCGACGTGCGCGCCATTTCTTTCACCGGCTCCACCGCCACGGGCAACCGCATCGTGAAGAGCGCGGGCCTGAAGAAGTTCAGCATGGAGCTGGGCGGCAAGAGCCCGTTCGTGATCTTCGAGGACGCCGACCTCGACCGCGCGCTCGACGCGGCCGTGTTCATGATCTTCAGCAACAACGGCGAGCGCTGCACGGCGGGCTCGCGCATCCTGGTGCAGCAGTCGATCTACGCGGACTTCGCGGCCAAGTTCGCGGAGCGCGCCAAGCGCATCACGGTGGGCGACCCGCTCGACGAGAAGACCATCGTCGGCCCGATGATTTCGCAGGCCCACCTGGCCAAGGTGCGCAGCTACATCGAACTGGGCCCGAAGGAAGGCGCGACGCTGCTGTGCGGCGGCCTCGAAGGCCCGAGCAACCTGCCCGACCGCGTGAAGAAGGGCAACTACGTGATGCCCACCGTGTTCGCCGACGTCGACAACCGCATGAAGATCGCACAGGACGAGATCTTCGGACCGGTCGCCTGCCTGATTCCGTTCAAGGACGAGGCCGATGCCATCCGCCTGGCCAACGACATCCCCTACGGCCTGAGCAGCTACGTGTGGACAGAGAACATCGGCAAGGCGCACCGCGTGGCCGCCGCCGTGGAGGCCGGCATGTGCTTCGTCAACAGCCAGAACGTGCGCGACCTGCGCCAGCCCTTCGGCGGCACCAAGGCTTCGGGCACGGGGCGCGAAGGCGGCACGTGGAGCTATGAAGTCTTCTGCGAGCCCAAGAACATCGCGGTGTCGATGGGCTCGCACCACATTCCGCACTGGGGTGTGGCGTGAGCCACGCCCCACACTTCGCTCTGCGGCGTGGCGTGAACACGCAACGCCGCACGCTGCTGCAGGGCGCGGCCGCATTCACTGCAGTGCCGGTGCTCGCACGCGCACAAGGCACATGGCCCGCCAGGCCGATCCGCGTGATCGTCCCGTTCACGCCCGGCGGCACCACCGACTTCGTGGCACGCCTGGTCGGCGTCGAACTCTCCAAGGCGCTGGGCCAGCCGGTGATCGTCGACAACAAGCCAGGCGCCGGCACGGTGATCGGCGTCGACGCGGGCGCCAAGGCCGCCCCCGACGGCTACACCTTCGTGTGCGTGGCCAACAGCTTCACGGCCAACCAGACACTGCTGCGCAAGCTGCCCTACGACACACAGAAAGACCTGCGCCCCGTCGCGCTCATGGGCATGTCGGAGCATGTGCTGGCCACGCACCCGAACAGCGGCCTGAAGACGCTGGCCGACCTGCGCAACCAGGCCAAGGCCAAGCCGGGCACGCTGAGCTTCGCCTCCTTCGGCAACGGCACTTCGGCCCACCTGTCGGGCGAGATGCTCAAGCTGCAGATGGGCCTGGACATCGTGCACGTGCCCTACAAGGGCCAGGGCCCGGCGCTCACCGACCTGCTGGGTGGGCAGGTCACGATGATGTTCGGCAACTGGCCCGAGTTCCGCAGCCACGTGCAGAACGGCAAGCTCATTGCGCTGGGCATGGCGACCGCGCAGCGCTCGCAGTACGCACCGTCCATACCCACACTGGCCGAACAGGGCGTGCCCATTGAGTCCAATTCATGGAACGGCCTGCTGGCGCCCGCCGGTACGCCCGATGCCATCGTGCAGCGCATGAACGCCGAGGTGAACCGCGCGCTCGCGGGGCCCGTGGTGACCGAGGCCTTCCACAAGGGCGGCATCGCGTCGCTGTCGGGCACGCCCGAGCGCTTCGCGGCCTTCATCCAGAGCGAGATTGCGAAGTACGGCGACGTCATTCGCAAAGCCAACATCCAGGTGGAGGGCTGACCGGTGAGCCTCTATGCGATGCAGAAGTTCCTGTTCGCGCTCAACCGCGAGGTGGAGGTGCAGCGCCGCTATGCCGAAGGCGGCGACACGCGCGCAACCCTTCTGGCAGCCTATGACCTCGACGACGAAGAACGCGAGGCCATCGACACCGGCGACATCGGCAAGCTCTACGTGCTCGGCTGCAACGGCCAGTTGCTGATGCACTTCGCGCCGCTGCTGGGCATCGCATGGGCCGACTACCTCGAAGCCATGCGCGAAGGCGTGCGCAAATACGGCCCTGTGCGCGCGGGCATCTACGCAATGACAACAGGAACCAACGAGAAAGTGGCGGGCGTATGAGTCTGGTTTTTGCAGGCGTATGCAGCCACGCCCCCGGGATCACCGGACGCGCCCATCTGGCCGACCCGGCGGTGAAGGACGAGTTCCACGCGCAGTTCCACCGCTTCGGCGAAGCGATGCGCGCAACGAAGCCCGACGCGGTGATCGTGATCGCAGCGGAGCACTTCGCGAACTTCTTCATGAACAACATGCCGGCCTACGCCATCGGCATGGCAGACAGCTACGAGGGCCCGATCGAGGACCCGAAGTGGCTCGGCATCGCGAAGACCGCCGTGCCCGGCGACGCCGCGCTGTCGCAGCGCCTGATCCGCGAGGTGATGCAGACGGTGGACGTGGCCTACGCGGAAGAATGGAAGTTCGACCACGGCATCATGGTTCCGCTGAACTTTCTGACGCCGAAGTTCGATATCAAGGTCATTCCCGTCAACATCAACTGCCAGGGCCCGCCGCTCACGCCGCTGCACCGCGCCTGGGCCTTCGGCGAGGCGCTGCGGCGTGCCTGCGACAAGGCGCCCGAGCGCATCGCGCTGGTGGGCACGGGCGGCATCTCGCACTGGCCGGCCACGCCCGATTCGGGCAAGGTCAACGCCGCGTGGGACGCCGAGTTCATGCGCCGCTGGTGCGCCAACGACCGCGAGGCGCTGCTTTCGCAGGACGACTACAACGACGAGGCCACCTACCGCGAGGCGGGCCAGGGCGGCTTCGAGATACGCACCTTCCTCAGCGTAGCCGCGGCCGCGCGCGGCAAGGGCGAGATCTTTCACATGAAGGCCATTCCGATCTTCGCGGTGACGTGCACCGCGGCGACGATGGCCATCGAATGAACCGGAGACACGCATGCCCCACCTGGTGATTCTGTACACGCCCAACATCGAGGCCGAGACCGACATGTCGGCCCTGTGCCGCACGCTGGCCGACACCATGCTCGCGCAGCGCGACGAGGCCGGCAAGCCGGTGTTTCCCATCGGCGGCACGCGCGTGCTGGCCTACCCGGCCGCGCACCACGCGGTGGCCGACGGCAAGGCCGACTACGCCTTCGTGTACCTCAACATCCGCATGGCCGCGGGCCGCTCCGAGACGGTGAAGAAGAAAGCCGGCGACGAGCTGCTGGCCGGCGTGCGCGCGCATTTTTCGCCCATCTTCGACCAGCGCCCCATCGGCATCACGCTGCAGATCGACGAAAGCCCGGGGCAGGTGTACGACGGCAAGCACAGCAACCTGCACCCCCTGTTCAACAAGACCTGAGCGAAGGCCTCCATGCTCTCTTCCGACACCATTGCCAAGCTGGCCGCCGAGCTGCACGAAAGCGAGAAGTCGCGCGTGCAGGTCGAGCATTTTTCCAAGCGCTTTCCCGAGATGACCGTCGAGGACGGCTATGCCGTCTCGCGCGAATGGGTGAAGACCAAGATCGCCGAGGGCCGCGTCGCGCGCGGCCACAAGATCGGCCTCACCTCGCGCGCCATGCAGCAGGCCAGCCAGATCACCGAGCCCGACTACGGCACGCTGCTGGACGACATGTTCTTCGAGCAGGGCGGCGACATTCCGTTCAAGCGCTTCATCGCGCCGCGCGTCGAGGTGGAACTGGCCTTCGTGCTCGGCAAGAAGCTGCAGGGCCCGAACGTGACCATCTTCGACGTGCTGGCCGCCACCGACTACGTGGTGCCCGCCATCGAGATCATCGACGCGCGCATCGAGCAGTTCGACCGCCACACCAAGGCCATGCGCCGCGTGTTCGACACCATTGCCGACAACGCGGCCAACGCCGGCATCGTGATGGGCGGGCGGCCCGTGAAGCCCGATGCGGTCGACCTGCGCTGGGTGAGCGCGCTGCTCTACAAGAACGGTGTCGTCGAAGAGTCGGGCGTGGCCGCAGCCGTGCTCAACCACCCCGCCACCGGCGTGGCCTGGCTCGCGAACAAGCTCGCGCCGTGGGACGAATGCCTGGAGGCCGGCGAGGTGGTGCTGGGCGGCTCGTTCACGCGCCCCACCGCCGCCGTGCCGGGCGACACTTTCCATGCCGACTACGGCCCGCTCGGCTCCATCGCCTTCCGCTTTGTCTGAAAAGAACCCCATGCACACACCTCTCAACACCTTCAAGCAGGCCCTTCGATCGGGCAAGCCCCAGATCGGCCTGTGGGTCGGCCTGGCCGACGGCTACGCGGCCGAGATCCTGGCCGGCACCGGCTACGACTGGCTGCTGGTCGACGGCGAGCACGCGCCCAACGACGTGCGCTCGGTGCTGGCGCAGCTGCAGGCCATTTCCAGCGCCTGGTCGGCGCAGCCCGACGCCGAGCGCTCGCACCCCGTGGTGCGCATTCCGGTCGGCGACACCACGTTGATCAAGCAGTACCTGGACATCGGCGCGCAGACGCTGCTGGTGCCCATGGTCGACACGGCCGAGCAGGCCGCGCGGCTGGTGCAGGGCATGCGATACCCGCCCGAAGGCATCCGCGGCATGGGCAGTGCGCTGGCACGTGCCTCGCGCTGGCAGGCCTACCCCGACTACCTGCACGAAGCCAACGCGCAGACCTGCCTGCTGGTGCAGGCCGAGACGGTGGAGGCGATGAAGAACATCGACGCCATCGCGGCCACGCCCGGCGTGGACGGCGTGTTCATCGGCCCGGCCGACCTGTCGGCGTCGATGGGCTTTGTGGGCCAGCCCAACCACCCCGAGGTGCAGGCGGTGATCGCGGACGCCATCGCGCGCATCCTCAAGGCCGGCAAGGCGCCGGGCATCCTGTCGACCACCGAAGAGCAGGCGCGCAAGTGGCTCGCTGCTGGCGCGCTGTTCGTGGCGGTGGGGGTGGACACCATCGTGCTGGCGGCGGCGGCGAAGGAATTGCTCGCGAAGTACAAGGGCGCGCCAGGCGCGGCCTCGCCCAGCGGTTACTGAATTCTTCCCACACCGGAGCCTCTTCATGCAACGCACGACCCTCGCGGCCATCGCCGCCGCAGCCACCCTCTTCCTCGCCGCCTGCGCCCCCCTGGGCGCCGGCAAGTCGCAAGGCGCCACCGCCCAGCAGGAAGCCAACCGCCAGACGGTGCTCGCCTTCTACGAAAAAGGCCTGAACCAGAAGGACGCCGACGCGGCCCTGCAGTACGTGGGCAACCGCTACGTGCAGCACAACCCCACGGCGGCCGACGGCCCCGAGGGCTTTCGCAAGTTCGTCGGCTTCCTGCGCGAGAAATTTCCGAAGTCGCGCGGCAACATCAAGCGCAGCTTCGTCGATGGCGACTACGTGATCCTGCATGTCAACGCGGTGCGCGAGCCGGGCACGCGCGGCAGCGCCATCGTGGACATCTTCAAGCTGGAGAACGGCAAGATCGTCGAGCACTGGGACGTGGTGCAGCCCGTGCCCGAAACGGCCGCGAACAACAACACGATGTTCTGACCCGCCCGCCCGATGACCACGCCCACCGACCCGCCCCAGCGCTTTCGCTCCGCCACCATCCGCGAGGGCACGATCCGCGCGACCACGCGCAGCTTCCTGCATGCGCTGGGCCAGGACGACGAGGACATCGCGCGCCCGCACATCGGCGTGTTCCACACCGGCGGCGAGATGAGCCCGTGCAACCTCAACCTGCGCGAGCAGGCGCAGCATGCCAAGACCGGCATCTACGCGGGCGGCGGCACGCCGCACGAATGCCCGGTGGTGTCGGTGAGCGACGGGCTCACCATGGCGCACTCGGGCATGCGCTTCTCGCTGATCTCGCGCGAGCTGATCGCCGACAGCGTGGAAGCCTCCACGCGCGGCCACCAGTGGGACGGCATCTTCGCCATCGGCGCCTGCGACAAGAACCTGCCCGGGCTGATGATGGGCATGGTGCGCTGCAACGTGCCCAGCGTGTTCGTGCACGGCGGCTCCGCGCTGCCGGGCCAGATGCCCGGGCCGGACGGGCGCGACCTGAACGTGGTCGACACCTACGAGACCATCGGCAAGGTGCTCGCGGGCACCGCCACGCACGAAGAACTCGACGCCATGAGCCGCGCCTGCCTGCCCACGGCCGGCGCGTGCGCGGGCCAGTTCACGGCCAACACCATGGGCATGGTGTCCGAGGCGCTGGGACTGGCGCCCATCGGCTCGAGCATGGTGCCGGCCGTGTTCAGCGAGCGCGCGCCGCTGATGCGCCGCGCCGCCAAGAACCTCATGAAGGCGGTGATGGGCAGTCTCGACGGATCGGCCCCGCTGCCGCGCGACATCGTCACGCGCAAGGCGCTGGAGAACGCCTGCGCCGTGGTGTCGGCCACGGGCGGCTCGACCAACGCCGCGCTGCACCTGCCGGCCATCGCGCACGAGGCGGGCATCAGGTTCCACCTGGACGACGTGGCCGAGGTCTTCGCGCGCACCCCGCTCATCGCCGACCTGCGCCCGGGCGGCCAGTACCTGGCGCGCGACGTGTTCTACATCGGCGGGGCGGGCGTGATCCTGCGCACGCTGCTGGAACAGGGCTTCCTGCACGGCGACGCGCTCACCTTCACCGGGCGCACCATGGCCGAGGAACTGGCCGACGCGCTGGCGCCCGACGGGCGCGTGGTGCGCGAGGCCGGCAACCCGATCTCGCGCGACGGCGGGCTGGCCGTGCTCAAGGGCAACCTCTGCCCCGACGGTGCGCTGCTGAAGACGGCGGGGCTCAAAGGCCTGGTGTTTCGCGGCCCGGCGCGCGTCTTCGACTCCGAAGAGCAGGCGCAGGCAGCCGTGCAGAACCGCCGCTACGAGCCCGGCGACGTGATCGTGATTCGCAACGAAGGCCCCAGGGGCAGCCCCGGCATGCGCGAGATGCTGGGCATCACCGCCCTGCTCTACGGCCAGGGCATGGGCGACAAGGTGGCGCTGCTGACGGACGGACGCTTCTCGGGCGCCACGCGCGGCCTGTGCATCGGCTACGCGGGGCCGGAAGCGGCGGACGGAGGGCCGATTGCGGCCTTGCGCGACGGCGACATGATCTCGATCGACGCGCGGGCCGAAGCTCGCTCCATTTCGGTGGAGCTGACGGCAGAAGAAATTGCGTCGCGCCTGGCCGGACGTGAGGTAAACGCGGGGGCGCCGAAGGGCGGTTTGTTGGAAAAATACGCGCTCACCGTGCGCCCTGCCCATCAGGGCGCCGTGACCCACTCGGGCGCGGTCACCTGGCTGCGCGACGAGTCGTGACTTTTCACAACAACGTCCCGGAGCGAGACCCCTCATGACTTTCACCCGCCGCCAGATCCTGCAGACCACCAGTGCCTCGGCCTTGATGGCCGGCCTTGGCCAGAACGTCTTCGCGCAAGCGATGAACATCGAGACCGCCACCATCGTCACCGGCTTCGCGGCCGGCGGCACGTCGGACACCACCTGCCGGCGCCTGGCGCTGAAGCTCAGCGGCGAGTACGCCAAGACCGCCGTGGTCGAGAACCGCACCGGCGCGGGCGGCCAGATTGCCGTGAGCTACGTGAAGGGCCGCCCGGCCGACGGCAGCACCATCCTGCAGACGCCGACCTCGATCCTCACGATCTACCCGCACATCTACAAGAAGCTGCCGTACGACCCGATGGTCGACATCACGCCCGTCAGCCTGGCCTGCGTCTTCGACTTCGGCTTTGCCGTGGGCCCGGCCGTGCCGGCCAGCGTGAAGACGGTGCCCGAGTTCCTGGCCTGGGCCAAGGCCAACCCGGCCGGCGCCAACTTCGGCTCGCCGGCCGCGGGCTCCACGCCGCACTTCATCGGCGCGCTGCTGGGCAAGAAGGGCGACGTCGAGCTCAAGCACGCGGCCTACCGCGGCACGCAGCCGGCCATGCTCGACCTGCTGGGCAGCAACGTCTCGGCGGTGTCGGGGCCCATCGGCGACATCACCCAGCATCTGCAATCGGGCAAGGTGCGCATCCTGGGCGTGTCGGGAGCCAAGCGCAGCCGCTTCGCGCCCGACGTACCCACCTTCGGCGAACAGGGCCTGAAGGACATGGCGCACAGCGAATGGTTCGCCTTCTTCCTGCCGGCCAAGGCGTCGCCCGAACTGGTGGCCAGGCTGAACACGGCCATGAAGAACGCGCTGGCGCAGAAGGACGTGATCGACGGCCTGGGCACCTTCGGCCTGGAGGCGATGTCTTCCACACCTGCCGAGCTGACCGCGCTGCTGAAGAAAGACACCGCCAAGTGGGCGCCGATCGTCAAAGAGGTCGGCTTCACCGCGGAAGGTTAACCACATGAAGGAACTGCCATGAACACACTCGCCACGCCAGCGCCGCCCGCGCTGGTGCACCCTTCGATCCACCCCGACGAGCGCGCCGCGCGCGAGGAGCTCGCGGCCTGCTACCGCGTGTTCGCGATGCTGGGCTGGGTCGAGATGATCTACAACCACATCACGGTGCGGTTGCCCGACAGCGTGACGGGCGGTGAAAAGCAGTTCCTCATCAACCCCTTCGGCCTGCACTACAGCGAAGTGACGGCCAGCAACCTGGTGAAGATCGACCTGCACGGCAAGGTGCTCGACGGTTCGACGCACAAGGTGAATCCGGCCGGCTTCGTGGTGCACGCGGCCATCCACGACGGCCTGCCCGGCGCGCACTGCGTGATGCACACGCACACCACCGCCGGCGTGGCCGTGGCCTGCCTGCAGGGCGGCCTGCAGCAGACCAACTTCTATACCGCGCAGCTGCACGGCATGGTGGCGTACCACGACTTCGAGGGCATCACCATCCACGCGGACGAAGGTCCGCGGCTGCTCAGGAGCATCGGCGAGCGCAACGCCGTCATCCTGCGCAACCACGGCCTGCTGGCCTGGGGGCAGACGCTGCCGCAGACCTTCGCCATCCTGTGGACGCTGCAGCGCGCCTGCGAAATCCAGATGGCCACCTTCTCGATGGGCCCCGCCATTCCCGTGAGCGAAGAGATCGCCCGGCGCTGCACGCGCGACGCGCTGCAGTTCAGCCCCGAGCACGGCGCGGGGCAGGACGTGTTCAATGCGCTGGTCCGCCAGGTGGACCGCATCGACACTTCCTACCGCAACTGACCCCGGAAACCCCATGAAGATTTGCATTTACGGCGCCGGCGCCATCGGCGGATGGATCGGTGCCGGCCTCGCGCAGGCGGGCCAACGGCTCAACGTGGTGGCGCGCGGCGCCACGCTGGAAGCGCTGCAGCGCGACGGCCTTTCCCTGGTGCGCGGCGACGTGCGCACGCGCGTGCCGGTGCACGCGGTGGCCGACCCGGCGGAACTCGGCGTGCAGGACCTGGTGGTCATCGCCGTGAAGGCGCCCGCGCTGGCCGGCGTGGCCGAGCGCATCGGCCCGCTGATCGGCGCCGACACCGTCGTGCTGGTGGCCATGAACGGCGTGCCGTGGTGGTTCCTGGAAGGCGGCTTCGGCGGCGCGATCACCGGCCACCGCCTGGCCGCGGTGGACCCCGAAGGCGCCATTGCCAAGGCCATTCCGTCGCGCAACGTGATCGGCTGCGTGGTGCACGCGAGCTGCTCGCTCGACGCGCCGGGCGTGGTGCGGCACCACTTCGGCAACGGGCTGATCGTGGGCGAGCCCTCGGGCGAGGCCACGCCGCGCGTGCACAAGCTGGTGGCGCTGCTGAAAAGCACCGGCATCGACACCACGCTGTCGCCGCAGATCCAGAAGGACGTGTGGTTCAAGCTGTGGGGCAACATGACGGTGAACCCGATCAGCGCGCTCACCGGCTGCACCACCGACCTGATCATGGGTGACGACCACGTGCGCGGCTTCATCTCGGCGGTGATGCTGGAGGCCAAGGAAATCGGCCGGCGCATCGGCATCGAGATCACGCAGAGCCCCGAAGACCGGCACGCCATCACGATGAAGCTCGGCGCGTTCAAGACCTCGATGCTGCAGGACGTTGAGGCCGGCCGCTCGGTGGAACTCGATGCGCTGGTGACCGTGGTGCGCGAGCTGGGCGAGCTGACCGGCGTGGCCACGCCGTACACCGATGCGCTGCTGGGGCTGGCCCGGCTGCGCACGCGGCAGCTCGGGCTTTATTGATTCGCCGGTCTACCAGCGCTTTTCAGGCGTGGCGGCCAGCGTCTCGGTGCAGGTGGCGACGGCCTTGGTGCGTTCCTCGCGCAACCGCTGCCAGTTGTCGGCCTGCCATTGCGCCCACGCCACGGGTTCCGACTGGTAGTAGCAAGTGGCCGGCGGGCGCATGAAGCCCGGGCGGCCCAGTTCGGCGCCGAACTTCAGGCGGAACAGCTCGTCCGATCCCGTCAGGTTTTCGTAGACCAGGTGCCACGCGCCCGGGAGCAGCGGCGTGTCGGCTTCCGCCTGGACCTTGCCGGCCTCCGCGATCTCCTCGGGCGTGGAGCCGTCGGTCAGGGCGGTGGCATGCGCGACTTCGGCGCGCTTGCGGTAGATGTCGGTGGCGACCTTGCCGAGCGCCTCGTTCAGCTCGGCCATGGCCGGGTTGACGCCCAGCGGGTCGTCCTTGAGGGCGTCGAGCGTGTCGCCGCCCAGGTCGTCCTTCGAGAAGCTCTGCACGGCCGCGCCACGCGTGAGCACCGCGAGCGCGACGTTCAGCGCAATCTGTCCTGCCACGTTGTTGACGGTGTTGTCGCGGCGAACCACGCGGAGCTTTTCGATGCCCGGCTTGTACTGGCCGCGGTTGAAACGCAGCCGGGTTTGCGGCGCGGCAGGCGCCTCCGGGAGCGCCACGGTGACTGCGGGCGTTGCGGCAAGTGCAGCCGGCGCGGGTGCCACGGCCGGGTCCGCAGCCGTTACCGGGGCACTCGCCGGCAACAGTTCCGATGCTGCGACTCCTTCCGTCTGCGCATGGCTCGAGAAGCCGGCGACGGCCAGCGCGATACCGCATGCATGTCGTGCGACATGTGTAAGTTTTTTTGATTTCATGTGAGCAGTTATTTCCTCCGGCGCGGATTGTCACCGCCCGGAAGCCACTGCCCGATGCTCGCGCGCCTACAAAGTCACGGAGCGGGCGTTTCGCCGAAGGCCGTTCAGGCCAGCGCGCGCCGAATGGCGCCCACGGCCCGCAAGGTGCGCGCCGTCGCGATGGCGTCGATCGGCTGGTTCTGCGACGACAGCTTGGCGATGACCAGGTCGTTGCGCGGGTCGACGAACAGGTGCTGCCCGTGGATGCCCATGGCGAACAGCATGCCGGGCGCGTCGTCCACCGCGTACCAGCCGCTGCGGTAGCGCATGCGCATGCCCGCGAAGCCGGCGGCGAACTCGCCCTGGTTCCAGGCCTCGGCGTCGCCGCCGTGCCACATGTCCTCGATCCAGCCGGCGGGCACCACGGCGCGGCCGTCGGCGGCGCGCCCCTGCTGCAACACCATCCAGCCTACGCGCGCCAGGTCGCGCGCGGTGGCGCACAGGCCGCCGGTGCAGCGGGCCGCGCCCTTGGCGTCGACGGTGATGTACGCCGGGTCTTCGGCGCCCATGGGCGCCCACAGGCGCTCGCTGGCCAGCGTGGCGAAGGGTTGCCCGGCCACACGCTCCATGACGAGCCCCAGCAGGTCGGTGTTGGCCGAGGTGTACTTGAACGGGCCGCCGTGCGGCGCGTGCGTGGCGGTGGTCGTCTCGAAGAAGGTGCGCAAGTCCGACGGCGCTTCGCCGGGGGGTGCCGGGTCCCAGCCGGTGGCGGCGCGGTAGGCCTCGGCGGCCTGCGCGTCCATGACGACGCCGGTGCGCATGTCGAGCAGGTGCCGAACCGTGGCGCCCTGGAAGGCGGTGCGTGCCAGTTCGGGAACGATGGCCGACACCGGCGCATCGACGTCGAGCAGGCCGGCGCCGTGCAGCACGCCGGCCACGAGGCCCACCACCGACTTGGTCGCCGACATGAGGATGTGCGGCGTGTGCGGCGCCATGCCGGCGTCGTAGAACTCGTGCACCACGCGGCCCTGGTGCATCACGACGAGGCCGTCGGTGCGGGTGAGCTGCTGGAACTCCGCGAGGTCGAGCGCGGCGATGCCGGTGGCAAAAGGCGCGGCGCGCGCAGGGTCGTTGGCGATGTCGGCCACGGGAATGAGCTCGCGCACATGCTGGAAGGCCCAGGTGCTGTGGGGCCGGGTGCGCCAGTTGGTGTGGTCCGCGGCGGCAGGGTTTGCTTCGGGTGATGGGTCCATGCCCCGAGTCTAGGGAGACCGGGCCGGAGGGTCCATGCGCGAGACAACCGGATTCCGTGGCGATCGTTCGCGCGGAGGCAGCGTGACCCACCACGGCCATCGCATACCGGGCACCGGGAACCTCAGCGCGCCTTCAGCAGCACCCGCACCGCCTCGGGCAGCGAGTCGACCTGCGGCATGAAGTGGTCGAGCAGCGCGCCCAGGGCCACCGCGCAGACCACCGCGCCCAGCAGCGGCTTCCAGGTGAGCCGCACGGCCGCCAGGAGCCAGCCCTCGCGCGCCACGCGCACCGCGGCGCGCGCCGACACATACGAGAAGGCAACCTCGACGGCCACGGCCAGCAGTGCGTCCCAGCTGAAGTACAGCAGCACCAGCGAGCCCGCGCCGAGCACCACGGCCGTGCAGATCAGGAAGATGGCGACCACCGGCACCACGATGACGGCGCCCTCGTCGGCGGCGCCGGCCACGTCGAGCGCGCCGCTGGCCACGTCGGACAGGCCGCTGCCGCCTCCACTGCCGCTGCCGCCGCCTTCACCGACGCTCGCGCGGCTGTGCGAGCCCCCGCCTGCGCTGCGCCCGCCGCCGACATCCAGCTCGGGCGCGTCGATGTCGGGGTTGAACTCACGCCCCTCGACCAGCCGCTTCGCCCACCAGCGCAGCACCAGCAGGTAGCCCAGGTACCCCACGCCCAGTGTGAGGAAGTAGCGCACCGCCAGCGAGTCGACATGCAGCAGGTGCATCTGCAGCGCCGACACGCACCACATCAGCATCAGCGTGAAGCTGCCGATCAGGATGCCGTGCGTGCGCAGGCTGTGGTCGCGGTGCAGGTCGCGTTCGACCTGCGTTTCCCAAAGGCGCACGGAGCGCCAGTCGGACAGGACCTTCATTCGCCTTCGGTGCGGGCGGGCTCCGCGAACGGCACGCGCGGCGCCACGGCGCACATGAGCTCGTAGCCGACGGTGCCCGCGGCGCGCGCCACCTCGTCGATGGGGAGCACCGTGCCGGTCTTGGTGGACTTGCCCCACAGCGTGACCTCGCTGCCGAACCTGGCGCCGGGCACGTCGGTGAGGTCGACAGTGATCATGTCCATGCTCACGCGCCCGACCATGCGGGTGCGCACGCCGTTCACCAGCACCGGCGTGCCGGTGCCGCAGTGGCGCGGGTAGCCGTCGGCATAGCCGACCGCGGCAACGCCGATGGTGAGCGGGCCCTCGGCCGTGAAGCTGGAGCCGTAGCCGATGGTGTCGCCGGCCTTCAGCGTCTGCACCGAGATCAGCTGGGTCGCGAGCGTCAGGGTCGGCCGCAGCTGCCAGTGCGCCGCGTCGTGCTCGGGGAAGTCGGGCGCGCTGCCGTACAGCACGATGCCGGGGCGCACCCAATCGCCGCGCGTCAGCTCGGGGTGGCGCAGGGTGGCGGCGCTGTTGGCGATGGAGCGTTCGCCCGGCAGGTCGCGCGTGACGCGCTCGAAGGCCTCGAGCTGGTGGGCGATGCCGCGGGCGCCGTCGGCATCGCTGAAGTGCGTCATGAGCGAAATTTCGTCGACCTGGGTCAGCGCGTTCAGGCGGGTCCAGGCGGAGCCGAAGCGCTCGGGGGTGAAGCCCAGGCGGTTCATGCCGGAGTTCATCTTCAGGAACACGCGCTGCGGCTTCAGGGTCTTGTGGGCGGCGAGCATGTCGATCTGCTCGTCGCAATGCACGGTGTGCCACAGGTCCAGGCGCGAGCACAGCTCCAGGTCGCGCGCGTCGAACACGCCTTCCAGCAGCAGCACCGGGCCGCGCCAGCCGAGGGCGCGCACGCGTTCGGCCTCGGCCAGGTCGAGCAGCGCGAAGCCGTCGGCACCGCGCAAGCCCTCATAGACCCGCTCGATGCCATGGCCATAGGCATTGGCCTTGACCACCGCCCAGACCCGGGCGTCGAGGGCCGAGCGGCGCGCCCGCTCGAGGTTGTGACGCAGCGCGTCGGTGTGGACGGTGGCAAGAATGGGGCGCGGCATGGAGACTCTGCGGAGGCTGGAGGAAAATGCAGACCACGTTTTAGCACCTTCGGGAATGGGGTCGAACACCGTGGGGATGCCTAATTTGGCGTCGCACCCCCATGCTATAACCGCCCATTCGCCCACAACGCGACACTTTTTCACTACCGCCAGCAGACCCTCTGGCCAGCCAGCCCATCGATGAAGCGCGGTTTCTTTACGATCATGTCGGCCCAGTTCTTTTCGTCACTGGCCGACCAAGCGCTTTTCGTTGTTGCCGTCGACCTCATGCGGAGTTCGGGCGCGCCCGAATGGCAACGCGCGGCACTGGTGCCCATCTTCGCGGTCTTCTATGTGGTGCTGGCCCCGCTGGTGGGCGCCTTCGCCGACGCCTTGCCCAAGGGCAAGGTCATGTTCATCAGCAACGCCATCAAGGTGGTGGGCTGTCTGATGATGCTGTTCGGCTCGCACCCGCTGCTGTCGTACTCCATCGTCGGGCTGGGCGCTGCGGCGTACTCGCCGGCCAAGTACGGCATCCTGACCGAGCTGCTGCCGTCCTCCCAGCTGGTCAAGGCCAACGGCTGGATCGAGGGCCTGACGATCGCGTCCATCCTGCTGGGCATCGTGCTCGGCGGCACGCTGGTAGGCCATGCCGTTTCCAGCAAGCTGCTGGCCTTCGACTTCCCGCTGATCGACACCGGCATCGACTCGCCGGCCGAAGCCGCCATTGCGGTGCTGATCTTCGTCTACGCGCTGGCGGCCTGGTTCAACACCCGCATTCCGCACACCGGCGTCGAAATGCGCCCGCTGCGCTCCAACCCCGAGCAAGGCCTGGCGCGCAACATCGTGGCGCTGCTGCCCGACTTCTGGCATTGCAACTCCCGCCTGTGGCGCGACCGCCTCGGCCAGATCTCGCTGGCCACCACCACGCTGTTCTGGGGCGCGGGCGGCAACCTGAAATACATCGTGCTGGCCTGGGCCGCGCTGGCGCTGGACTACAACACCACCCAGGCCTCGGCACTGACCGGCGTGGTGACCATCGGCACGGCGGTGGGCGCCATCGTCGCCTCGATGCGCATGCGCCTGGACATGGCCACCCGCGTGATTCCGATGGGCATCGCCATGGGGCTGATGGTGATCGCCATGAACTTCATCGGCAACGTGTGGCTGGCGGTGCCGTTCCTGATCATCCTGGGCGGGCTGGGCGGCTTCCTGGTGGTGCCGATGAATGCCCTGCTGCAGCACCGCGGCCACAACCTGATGGGCGCGGGCCGCTCCATTGCCGTGCAGAACTTCAACGAGCAGGCCTGCATTCTTCTGCTGGGCGGCTTCTACAGCATTTGCACCGGCCTGGGCCTGTCGGCCTACGGCGCCATCAGCGCCTTCGGCCTGGTGGTGGCCGGCTGCATGTGGCTCATCAAGCGCTGGCATGAGAACAACCTGAAGAAGTACCCCGAAGAGGTCGAGCACCTGCTGGCCATCGCCCGCAGCGACAAGCACCACTGACATCGCGCGACCGCGTTGGTGAACTGGCCGGCGCGCCCGGCGCCCACCTTTTCCCAACGCCCACATGCCCGCGCTCGCCCTCGTCTTCAACGCCTTCGTCTGGGGCGTGTCCTGGTTCCCGTTTCGCCAGATCGCGAGCCACGGCCTGCATCCGCTGTGGACCACCTGCCTGATCTACCTGGCCATTGCCGTGGCGATGGGCCTCGCACGCCGGCAGGCCTGGAAAGGCTTCGCGGCGTTCCCGATGCTGGTGGTGCTGGGCATGGCGGCGGGCTTCACCAACGTGGGCTTCAACTGGGCCGTGACCCAGGGCGACGTGGTGCGCGTGGTGCTGTTGTTCTACCTGATGCCGCTGTGGAGCGTGCTGCTGGCCTGGCTGCTGCTGGGCGAGCGGCCGACCGGCGGCGCGCTGGCGCGCGTGGCGCTCGCGCTCGCAGGCGTGGTCGTGGTGCTGAAGGCGCCGGGCGCCGACTGGCCGGTGCCCTCGAGCCTGCCCGACTGGCTGGGCGTGGCGGCGGGCTTCGGCTTCGCGGTGACCAACATCACGCTGCGCCATCTGCGGCACGCCCCGGGCGAATCGCGCGCGCTGGCCATGTTCTGCGGCTGCACCGTCATGGCCGGCATGGCGGCGCTGGCGGGCACCGCGCTCGGCGCCATCGATTCACCGATGCGCGCGTCCCCGGGCTGGCTGGGCTGGGCCGCGCTGCTGGGCACGGGCTTCGTGATTGCCAACGTGTGCCTGCAGTACGGAGCGTCGCGGCTGACCGCGAGCGCCGCCTCGGTGATCATGCTGTCGGAGGTGCTGTTCGCCAGCGTGTCGTCGGTGGCGCTGGGCGCGGCCACCATGGATGCGCGCATTCTCGTGGGCGGGGCGCTGATCGTGGCGGGCGCGGTGTGGTCGGCGTTTGCGCGAACGCCCGTGCGGGGCGATGATCGCGCCTCCAGCGCCACTGCCGCTCACTGAGGACATTTTCATGACCAGCGTCTACGACTTCGAAGCCAACCAGATCGACGGCAAGCCGGTGCAGCTTTCCGCCTTCAAGGGCAAGGTACTGCTCATTGTGAACACCGCCAGCAAGTGCGGCTTCACGCCGCAGTTCGCGGGGCTGGAAGCGCTGCACGAAAAGTACGCCGGCCAGGGGCTCACGGTGCTGGGCTTTCCGTCGAACCAGTTCGGCTCGCAGGACCCCGGCACCAACGAGGAAATCGGCGCCTTCTGCACCAAGAACTACGGCGTGAGCTTTCCGATGATGGAGAAGATCGACGTCAACGGCAGCGCCGCCGCACCGCTCTACCAGTGGCTCACCAAGGAAAAGCCGGGCCTGCTGGGCCTCACGGCCATCAAGTGGAACTTCACCAAGTTCCTGATCGGGCGCGACGGCAAGGTGCTCAAGCGCTATGCGCCGCTGGACACGCCCGCTTCGCTCACGCGGGACGTGGAAGCCGCGCTGGCAGCGGCGGCTTGAAGCCCTGCCGCGCTGGCCGACGCGGCCTGAAGCGCTCGCCGCTCAGAACCTGAAATCGGCCGTCTTCGAGCTCCCGCCCACCGTGACGGTCTGGCTCTTGGGGCTGCCGCCGGGCTCGGCCGCATCGATCATGTAGCGCCCGTTCGGCAGGTCGACCAGGCACACCGGCCCGTTCGCGCGGAACGCCAGCGCGGCGGCGTTGTTGGCGTCGCCGCCCTTGATTGTCACGTCCACGTTGGCCATGTAGGCGCCGTCGGCGCGCGCGAACAGCAGCGCCAGCGGATGCGCCTTCATGGCCGAGCGCATGGCCGTCGACTCGTCGGAGCCGATGCCGCCGCACACGTAGCGCGCAGCGCCCGCGCCCTGCCAGGGCGGCATGGCGCCTTGCGCCTGCGCGGCCACCGCACCGGCTGCGCACGCGCAGGCCAGCAGCGAACGCCGCAGCGCGGGAGAAACGAGGGATGCGAGAACGAGGGACATGGCACGGGCTCCTTGCAGATTCGGTGCGGTCATGATGCGCCGCCACGCTCGCTCGCGCGAGTCGGACCAACCCCCTCCCCGCTGTGCGACCAGGCCCCGGAGCACGCCCCCGGATCAGGCCGTCAGCGCCGCGTCCAGCAGCTCGACCCAGTGCCGCACCGGCGTGTCGCCGCTGCCGCTTTGCAGGTGGGTGATGCAGCCGATGTTGGCCGACGCGATGGTGGTGGGCTGCAACTGCTTCAGGTGGCCCAGCTTGCGGTCGCGCAGCGGGTAGGCCAGCTCGGGCTGCAGCACCGAGTAAGTGCCGGCCGAGCCGCAGCACAGGTGCGATTCGTTCAGGGCCACGCGCACGTCGAAACCCAGCGCGCGCAGGTGCGTCTCGACGCCGCCGCGCAGCTTCTGGCCGTGCTGCAGCGTGCAAGGCGGGTGGTAGGCCACCACGCCCGCCGGCGCCTGCACACGGGCCTTCAGCGCGGGCACCAGGTCGGGCAGCAGCTCGCTCAGGTCGCGCGTGAGTTCGCTGATGCGCGCGGCCTTCAGCGCGTAGGCCGCGTCGTGCTGCAGCAGGTGGCCGTACTCGCGCACGGTGACGCCACAGCCCGAGGCGTTCATGACGATGGCCTCGACCTCGTTGCGCTCCACCCGCGGCCACCACGCGTCGATGTTCGCGCGCATCTGCGCCTTGCCGCCTTCCTGGTCGTTCAGGTGGAACTTCACGGCGCCGCAGCAGCCCGCCTTTTTCGCGATCACAGTCTGGATGCCTGCCGCGTCGAGCACGCGCGCGGTGGCGCTGTTGATGTTGGGCATCATCGACGGCTGCACGCAGCCCGCGAGCATCAGCACCTTGCGCGCATGCGTGGCGGTGGGCCAGGCACCGGCCTCCTGCTTCGCGGGCACCTTGGCCTTGAGCGCCTCGGGCAGCAGGCCGCGCACGGCCTGGCCCAGCTTCATGGCGGGGCCGAACAGCGGCGAAGGCAGCCCCTCCTTCAACAGCCAGCGCTGCGCCTGCTCCATGGCGGGGCGCGGCACCTTCTCGTCGACGATCTTGCGACCGATGTCGACCAGGTGGCCGTACTGCACGCCGCTCGGGCAGGTGCTTTCGCAGTTGCGGCAGCTCAGGCAGCGGTCCAGGTGCAGCTGCGTGCTGCGCGTGGGCGCGTGGCCTTCGAGCACCTGCTTGATGAGGTAGATGCGTCCGCGCGGGCCGTCGAGCTCGTCGCCGAGCAGCTGGTAGGTCGGGCAAGTGGCGGTGCAGAAGCCGCAGTGCACGCACTTGCGCAGGATGGCCTCAGCCTCGCGGCCTGCGTCGGTGCCTTGGAATTCGGGGGCGAGCTCGGTTTGCATGGCGGTTCTTGTTTTATGTGAGAGCGAGCAGGCGGCCGCGGTTGAACAGGCCGTGGGGGTCGAACTCGCGCATCAGCGCGCGGTGGATGCGTTCGACGGGGGCGCTCATGGCGTCGAAGCGCGGCGCGTGGCCGCCGGTGTGCGCGCCCGGCAATCGGAACAGCGTGGCATGGCCGCCCACCGCGTGCGCGACTTCGCGGATGCGCGCGGCCTGGGCCAGATCGGGCGACACCTTGTACCAGCGCTGGCCGCCGTGCCATTCGACCAGCGGCACGGCACCGTCGAGCGCCAGCACCGGCGCGGTCTGCGGCACCGACAGGCGCCAGAGCGCGCTCGTGCCCTCGTCCACCGCAAACCACGGCAGCTGCTGGTTGCGCAGCGACTGCCAACCGGCGGCGGCATGCGCGTCGTCCCTGCGCTCGCCGCCCAGGTGCACGCAGGCGGCTTCCACCGCCGCGACCGCACCGCGCAGGCGCAGGTGCAGCGCACCCGCACCTTCCTGTTCGAACCAGCAGCTCGCATTCAACGGCAGCGGCCGGCCGCCCCACTCGTTGAGCAGGCGCAGCGCATCGGCCTGGCTGCAGGCGAAGGCCAGCGTGGCCTCGGCGGGCGGCACCGGCAGCACCTTGAGGCTCACCTCGGCGATCACGCCCAGCGTGCCCAGCGAGCCCGCGAGCACACGCGACACGTCGTAGCCCGCGACGTTCTTCATCACCTGGCCGCCGAAGCTCAGCACCTCGGCGCGGCCGTTGACCAGCGTGGCGCCCAGCACGTAGTCGCGCACCGCGCCGACGCTGGCGCGCGCGGGGCCGCTGAGGCCGGCGGCGACCATGCCGCCCACCGTGCCGTCGCTGCCGAAGCACGGCGGCTCGAACGGCAGGCACTGGCCCTTCCCCGCGAGGGCCGCCTCGAGTTCGGCCAGCGGCGTGCCGGCGCGCACGGTGACGACCAGCTCGCTCGGCTCGTAGCTCGTGATGCCGGCGAGCGCGCGCATGTCGAGCAGCTCACCTTGCGACGGCTCACCGTAGAAATCTTTGGTGCCGCCGCCGCGAATGCGCAGCGGCGTGACGTCGGCGGCGGCGGCACGCACGCGCTCGACGACCTGTTGAAGTGCAGTGTCCATGCTGCGCATCAGAACCTCGGCAGGTCGGGATGCTGCAGCTTGCCGCCGCGCACCACCTGCTTGCCGTACTCGGCGCAGCGCTGCAGCGTGGGAATCACCTTGCCGGGGTTCAGCATGCCCTCGGGGTCGAAGGCGCGCTTCACGCCGAACATCTGCTCGTTCTCGCTGGCGGTGAACTGCACGCACATGCTGTTGAGCTTTTCCACGCCCACGCCGTGCTCGCCCGACACGGTGCCGCCCATGGCGACGCTGGTCTCCAGGATGTCGGCGCCGAACAGCTCGCAACGGTGCAGCTCGTCGGGGTCGTTGGCGTCGAACAGCACCAGCGGATGCAGGTTGCCGTCGCCCGCGTGGAACACGTTGCAGCAGCGCAGGTTGTACTTCTTCTCCATCTCCTGGATGGCCAGAAGAATGTCGGCCAGGCGCTTGCGCGGAATGGTCGAGTCCAGGCACATGTAGTCGGGGCTGATGCGGCCCGAGGCCGGAAAGGCGTTCTTGCGCCCGCTCCAGAACTTCATGCGCTCGTCTTCGCTGCCGCTCACCGTGATGGCGGTGGCGCCCGAGGAGCGCAGCACGGCCGTCATGCGGCCGATTTCTTCTTCGACCTCTTCGGGCGTGCCGTCGGACTCGCACAGCAGGATGGCCGCCGCGTCCAAGTCGTAGCCCGCGCGCACGAAGTCTTCGACCGCCGCGGTCATGGGCTTGTCCATCATCTCCAGCCCCGCCGGAATGATGCCGGCCGCGATCACCGCGGCCACCGCGTCACCGGCTTTGCGCACGTCGTCGAAGCTGGCCATGACGCAGCGCGCCAGTTGCGGCTTGGGCACCAGCTTGACGGTGACCTCGGTGGTCACGGCCAGCATGCCTTCGCTGCCGATGACCAGCGCGAGCAGGTCGAGCCCCGGCGCGTCGAGCGCCTCGCCGCCGAACTCGATGCCCTCGCCCTCGGCCGTGAAGCCGCGCACGCGCAGCACGTTGTGCAGCGTGAGGCCGTACTTCAGGCAGTGCACGCCGCCCGAGTTCTCGGCGACGTTGCCGCCGATGGTGCAGGCGATCTGGCTCGACGGGTCGGGCGCGTAGTAGAGGTTGAAGGGCGCCGCCGCCTCGCTGATGGCCAGGTTGCGCACGCCGCACTGCACGACGGCCGTGCGGCTCACCGGGTCGATCTTCAAAATGCGGTTGAACTTGGCGAGCGACATCGTCACGCCCAGGGTGTGCGGCATGGCGCCGCCCGACAGCCCCGTGCCCGCGCCGCGCGCGACCACGGGCACGCCGAGACCGTGGCAGGTGCGCAGCACGGCGGCCACCTGCGCCTCGGTCTCGGGCAAGGCCACCACCAGCGGACGGGCGCGGTAGGCGGTGAGGCCGTCGCACTCGTAGGGCGTGGTGTCCTCGGCGTGCCAGATGAGCGCATGCGCAGGCAAATGGGCCTGCAGCGCGCGGACCACCTGCGACTGGCGCTCTGTTTTTTGTAGCGAATCGTGCTGCGTGGGGGTGAGCGGCGCATTCATGCGGCGGCCTCTTTTCTTGGGTTCGCGCCGGAGCGCGGAATGTCTCGGGGTGGACTGCACTCTACGCACATCGACCCCGGCGCGGGTTGACGGATTTTTGCGGTCGGCTTGAGAGAACTTCGCCGGTCCGGTCCTTCGCAACGCGCGCCGGTCAGCGCAGGCTCTGTTCCAGCCAGTCGGCGAAGGCCGCGCACTCCCAGCGCTCCAGCGTGCCGGGTTGCCAGCAGATGTAGTGCCGGTGCGGCGAGGGCACGGCCTGGTCGGACAGCGCCACCAGCCGCCCCGACTCGAACCACGCGGCGCCCATCTTCTGCCGCACCAGCGCCACGCCGAAGCCGCTGGCTGCGGCGTCGTACACCAGCCCCAGGTCGTTGAACTGCGAGCCGATGTTCGGCTCGGGCTGGTCGAGCCCGCAACTGGCGAACCAGGTGCCCCAGGGTTCGAGCGGGCTGCGGATGAGCCGCGCGCTGGCGATCTCGGCGGCGCTGCGAAAGCCGGTGAACGGCCCGAATTCGTTCAGGTAGCTGGGGCTGCAGGCGGGCACCACCTGTTCTTCGAGCACGAGGCGGTGCTCGCAGTCGGCATAGCCGCCGGGGCCGTAGCGCACTTCGAGGTCGGCCTGCTCGGCGGTGACGTCGAGCAGCGGAATCGACACCTGCAGCACCAGCTCGATGTCGGGGTAGATGTTGCGAAACAGCTCCAGCCGGGGCATGAGAAATTGCCGGCTGAAGGTGGGCGTGACGGCAATGCGCAGCCGCGTGGCGCGCTGCGCGGCATGGCTGCCCAGCGGCGTGGCCTGCAGCGCAGCGAGCCCCGTGCGAACGTTCGCCAGGTAAGCCGCGCCGTCGGCCGTGAGGCTGAAGTCGCTGCGCCCGAAGAGCTTGAAGCCGACGTGCGACTCGAGCTGGCGGATGCGGTGGCTCACCGCGCTGGGCGTGACGCACAGCTCGTCGGCCGCGCGGCCCGCGTGCCGCAGCCTGGCGACGGCCTCGAAGGTCAGCAGGCATTGGATCGGGGGGATGTGCTGCAGGGCCATCGTCTCAGTGTGGGTGTTCGGCCGCCGCGCGTCCGGGGTGCCGCGCGATCGACCTCGGCCTCGCACAACGCACGTCGGGCACCCTCAGTCCTCGAAGAAGCTCACCGGCAACCCGGGCGTCTCCACGCGCATCGAAATCACGCAGCCCGAAGCCGGCCGCTGCTCGATCTCCGCGGCAGGCCGCCCCTTGCGCGCGCTGGTGACGAACAGCGTCTTCAAGTCGTCACCGCCGAAACACGGCATGGTCGGGCATTGAACCGGCACGGGAACCGAGGCCACGATGTCGCCCGAAGGCGCGAAGCGCAGCAGCTGCGCGCCTTCGAACATCGCCACCCAGTAGTGGCCTTGCGAATCGACCGTGGCGCCGTCCGGGCGGCCCTGGTAACCCAGCGGTGCGTCGACCGTCCAGCCTTCGCGCTTGGCTTCGAACTGATGGAACACGCGGGCACGCGACAGCGCGTTGGCCTCGGCGTCCCAGTCCCACGCGCACACCACGTGCGCGGCGGTGTCGGCCCAGTACAGGGTGCGGGCGTCGGGCGAGAACGCGAGGCCGTTGGCCGTGGTGGACTCGTTGGCCATCTGCGTGATGGTGGGGGAGATGCCCGTGCCGGGGCGTGCGTCCAGGCAATAGAGCGCGGCGTTGGGCCGGTCCTTGGCTTCGTTGAGCGAACCGCCCCAGAAGCGGCCCCGCGGGTCGCACTTGCCGTCGTTGAAGCGCATGGTGCGCACGTCGTGCTCCACACGCGCCATGGCGGCCAGCTCGCCGCCCCATTCGCGCGCCCGGTAGAAGCCGTCGCGCAATGCGATCACCAGGCCGCCGCTGCGCGCCGGCGCCATGCAGCCGGGCTCGGTGGGCAACGGCCATCGCTCCACGGTGGCATTCGGCGAACCGATGTCGCCGCGCGTGCGCAGCACCGCGCGGCCGGGAATGTCGAGCCAGTAGAGCGCGCGTTCTTCGGGGTGCCAGAACGGCGACTCGCCGAGCTCGCAAAGACTGTCTTCGATGGAGGTCCACATGGTCCGGCCATTGTGCCCCCGGCCACCAAAGCGGCAGGCAAAAAAAAGCCCGCTGACGCCGGAGCGCTCGCGGGCTGAACATCCAAAGGAGACCTCGCTTGAAAAACTCGTGACGAAGAATTGTTCTTGTGAATGCGGGTGGGCCGATCGCCGGCGGCGGGGCTGCCCGAAGGCAGCCTCGCCACAGGGAATCAGCGGTTGTAGGCGGTTTCGCCGTGCGAGGTGATGTCGAGGCCTTCGCGCTCTTCTTCTTCCGACACACGCAGGCCGATGGTCAGGTCGGCGATCTTGAAGGCGATGAACGCCACCACGCCGGACCACACGATCGTGAGCGCCACGCTCTTGATCTGGATCCAGACCTGTGCGCCCATCGCGAAGGTGTCGGGCGTTGCGCCGCCGGTGCCGCCGAGGCCCTTGGCCGCGAACACGCCGGTCAGGATGGCACCCAGGATGCCGCCCACGCCGTGCACGCCGAACACGTCGAACGCGTCGTCCGCGCCCAGCATGCGCTTCAGGCCGCCCACACCCCACAGGCAGACCAGGCCGGCCAGCAGGCCCAGCACGATCGAACCCATCGGGCCGACGAAACCGGCGGCAGGCGTGACGGCCACCAGGCCGGCAACGGCACCGGACGCGGCGCCCAGCATCGAGGCCTTGCCCTTGTGCAGGCTTTCACCCAGGATCCACGACAGCGCCGCGGCAGCGGTGGCGAGCACCGTGTTGATGAAGGCCAGGCCGGCCAGCGCGTTGGCAGCACCTGCCGAACCCGCGTTGAAGCCGAACCAGCCGACCCACAGCAGCGATGCGCCGACCATGGTGAGCGTGAGCGAGTGCGGCGTGAACGATTCCTTGCCGTAGCCCACGCGCTTGCCGACCATGTAGGCACCCACGAGACCCGCGACACCGGCGTTGATGTGCACCACGGTGCCGCCCGCGAAGTCGAGCGCGCCGTCCTTGCCCAGCAGGCCGCCGCCCCACACGATGTGGGCGATCGGCACGTAGCTGAAGGTGAACCACAGCACGGAGAACAGCAGCACGGCCGAGAACTTGGCACGTTCCGCGAACGCGCCGACGACCAGCGCCACGGTGATGGCCGCGAAGGTGCCCTGGAACGCGACGAACACGTACTCGGGAATCGTGGTCAGCGCGCCGAAGGTTTCCTGCGTGATGCCCTTCATGAAGATCTTGTCGAATCCCCCGAAGAAGTTGCCTTCGCCCGAGAACGCGATGCTGTAGCCGTAGATGGCCCACAGGATGCTGATCAGCGAGAAGATCACGAAGACCTGCATCAGCACCGACAGCATGTTCTTCGAGCGGCCCAGGCCGCCGTAGAACAGCGCCAGACCGGGGATGGTCATCAGGATGACCAGCAGCGTGGAGGTCAGCATCCAGGCGGTGTCGCCGGAGTCGATCTTCGGAGCCGGTGCGGCGGCGGGTGCCGCGGCTGCCGCGGCGGCAGGGGCCGCGTCGGCTGCCGCAGGCGCGGCCGGCGCCGCGGGTGCGGCAGCGGCGGGTGCCGAAGCGGCAGGCGCTTCGGCCGGGGCCGCGGGCGTTTGTGCAAGGGCGGCGGTGCCGGCAGCCAGCACACTCAAACCGAACGCAAGAGAGACAAGCAGTTTTTTCATAATCGTTGTTCTTTCGGGCCTGGACTCGTTCAGAGGGCTTCGCGGCCTGTTTCGCCGGTGCGGATGCGAACGACCTGTTCGAGGTTGTAGACAAAGATCTTGCCGTCGCCGATCTTGCCGGTGCGGGCGGCACCCTCGACGGCTTCGATCACGCGATCGACGAGGTCGTCGGAGACGGCCGCTTCGATCTTGACCTTGGGCAGGAAGTCGACCACGTACTCGGCGCCGCGGTAGAGCTCGGTGTGGCCTTTCTGGCGACCGAACCCCTTGACCTCGGTGACGGTGATCCCCTGCACGCCGATGGCCGACAGTGCTTCGCGCACCTCGTCGAGCTTGAACGGTTTGATGATGGCTGTGACCAGCTTCATGAGTTTTCTCCTTCGGATGGAAATGAAACGGTGCGGCAGCTTGGGCCGCACCTCGTTGTTCTGTGGCTTACAGCGTCTTCGTCAGCGTGAGGATGAAGCGCGCCTTGTTCGGCGAGTACGTCGTCTGGCCGAAGGTGCCGAAGCCGTAGTCCACGCCCGGGTTGCTCACGGCGAGGTACGAACTCTTCTTGTTCGCGCCCTGCACCGAGCCGGTCAGCGACAGGCCGTTGCCGAAGTCGTACGACGCGCCCACGTTGTAGTCGACATAGCTCTTGTAGCCCAGGCTGCGGATGTCGCTGGACATGTTCGTGTAGCCCACGGCCGCCTTCAGCGTGACCTTGGGCACGATTTCCTTGCTGTACGCCAGGTTCAGGTAGCCGGTGTTGGTGCCCTTCAGGCCCGAGCCCGCCTTGTTGCCTGCGTAGCCGAAGTAGTCCTTCGACACGGTGTGCGAGTACTTGGCGGTGAACGAGCCGAGGGTTTCGTCGGCGTAGGTGCCGGCCACGTACAGCTCGGTGGTGTTGCCCGACGAGTTGCCCGGGTAGATGTAGGTGAGCGCACCGACGTCCATGTCCAGCGGGCCGGCCTTGAACTTGTAGCCACCGTACAGGTCCATCTCGATGCTGTTGCCCTTGAGCCAGTTGACGCTGGAGTTCCAGCTGCCCACGTAGAAGCCGCTGTCGCCGAAGGCGTAGTCGAGGCCGCCCTGGATGGCGGGCTTGAAGCCCTTGGTCTTGGCGTAGTCGTTCTTGCCCAGCATGTCCTGGTCCTGGCCACGGAACTTGTAGTTGGTCGTCAGCGAGATGTTTCCCGTGAGGTTCGGGGCGGGAGCGGCCGCCGGCGCGGCGGCGTCGGTTGCGGCCTGCGCCAGGGCGGCGCCCGAAGCGGTCAGTGCGGTGGCAAGAACGATCAGCGCCTGGGCGGCGGTGCGGTACGTCATCGGGAAACTCCTCGCAAAGTGTGTTGGGGACTGTGAGGCTCAAAGCAGGGAGCGTGCCAAACTGCTCAAAAGCCCGCCCGCAGAGCGCTCTCCGCGGGCTTGAGCGAGCGCCAAATCGTTACAACAGGTGCCTCGTGTGGCGGTAGTTTCTCCAGGAACTGCACCACGGACGTGCCCCTGATGGGCGCACCATCTTGGGGAGTCGAACAACAATGAGTTTGTCTTTGGTGCAAAGCCGCGCTTTGCTGGGGCTGGAAGCGGCCAGTGTCACGGTTGAGGTGCATCTGGCGAACGGACTGCCCAGCTTCACGCTGGTAGGTCTGGTGGAAACCGAGGTCAAGGAGGCGCGCGAGCGGGTGCGCTCGGCCATCCAGAACGCGGGGCTGGAGTTTCCCAACAACAAGCGCATCACCGTGAACCTGGCCCCGGCCGACCTGCCCAAGGACTCCGGCCGCTTCGACCTGCCCATGGCCATGGCCATCCTCGCGGCCAGCGGGCAGATCGACAACGCCCGGCTCGCCGGCCACGAATTCGCCGGGGAGCTGTCCCTTTCGGGGGAGCTGCGGCCCGTTCGCGGTGCGTTGGCCATGGCACTGGCGCTGCATACACGGGGCGTGGCCACCCGATTGGTGCTGCCCATGGACAGCGCACAGGAAGCCGCGCTGGTGCCCGGCGGCGAGGTGTACGGGGCCCGGCACCTGCTGGACGTGGTGCGGCAGTTCGTGGCCGACGCCGACGCGGCGGCGCAGCTGCCCGAGCCGGCGTCGGACGACGGCTGGGCCCGGGTCGAGGCCGCGCCCGGCGCTGCAGCACCGCGCTATGCCGACCTGTGCGACGTCAAGGGCCACACGGGCGCCAAGCGGGCGCTGGAGATCGCGGCGGCGGGCGGCCACAGCCTGCTGATGATGGGCGAGCCGGGTTCGGGCAAGTCGATGCTCGCGCAGCGCTTTGCGGGCCTGCTGCCGGGCATGAGCATCGGCGAGGCGCTGGAAAGCGCCGCCGTGGCCAGCCTGGGCGGGCGCTTCGCGACCGACCGGTGGATGTGCCGTCCGACTTCGGCGCCGCACCACACATCGAGCGCGGTGGCGCTGGTGGGTGGCGGCTCTCCGCCGCGGCCCGGCGAGATTTCCAGGGCGCACCACGGCGTTCTGTTTCTCGACGAGTTCCCCGAATTCGCCCGCTCCGCCCTCGAAGCCCTGCGCGAGCCGCTGGAGACCGGCACCATCACCATCTCGCGCGCCGCGCGCAGTGCCGAGTTTCCGGCGCGCTTCCAGCTGATCGCGGCCATGAACCCCTGTCCTTGCGGCTACCTGGGCTCCTCGCTGAAAGCCTGCCACTGCACGCCGGCCCAGGTGTAGGGAGTCATATTTATTGAGCCTTGATCAAAGTTGTTGGTCCGTCCTGTTCATAGTTAGTGAGCTGGCGCCGACTCCTTCATGAGTGTCGGACTTGCGATCGCGAGGCATAGAGCCTCGAGGAGTGTTGGATTCCGCCGACTACTGACCCTAGATCAACAGGATGGGTCACGTGTTGTGATGGGGAAGAAGCGGTGTTGGCCGCCGCATGCGTCAACGATTGAAGCCCGAAGGGTTCGAGATCCGCAGGGAGTGCAATTGATTGCACTGGCCATGGGGCAGGCAACGGCCGGCAGTTCAGGCCTGCGGCAAAGAAAATGTGACTTTGCTGTCGGTAACAGCCGCACAGCCCTTCGCTTCAAAGTCCGCCACGATCGCCGCGATTTCCTCATCCGCAAGCTGTTTCTGGAAGAGCGAGGCGATCGTGCTCGAGAAGGTCTTGACCGTCCGCGGCTTGGACGAGCCCAGCTGCTGCAGCTTGGTCACGACGACCGACACCTTCTCCTCGAGCGGGCGGGCATTCGATGCCCTGAAAAATGGGATCTCCGCAACGCTCTTCGAGCGCGCGGCCAACACCTTCTTGTCTTTGAGGTGCTGGATCAGCGGGTCGAACCCGGTGTCCTTCGTGATGACGTGAAAAAAAGCGCTGGGATCGGCGGCCGCCAGTTGCCCGATGTAGAAGGCAATGTGAAAGTCGAGGGCGTTCGACCCTGAGCCGGAGATCTTCACGTACTCAGCCCTGCCGCCCATGCGCTGCAGCGCATCCACGACGTCGAACTGGATCTTGTGCTGGTTCGCCCCGACGAACACGAGGACCTTGAAGTGCTCTTGGTCGAGCATCGATAACGCCTCCGGTTGGACGTTCTCAAAATCGATCAGAACGAAGTTCGTGCGGAGTGCCATGGAAGCCTTGCCAATTCAGATGCGGCGATTCTGATGCATTGCGAGCGGCACCCGCGCTGCGGCAGCTGGTAATGCGCAGTCCGTTTCAAAAATGGAGCGCGGGATGAGCGATTGTTCGATGGATGAATTCGTGTGGAAAGTGGAGATTGAATGAGCGCGACGGTCACTACGGCCGCAAAAGCCCGAGCCGAGAAACAGCGGGGATTTGCATCGGAGGATCGGGATCAAGTGAAATCACCCCCCGGAAAAAGGGGATGCGACGCCCATGTAGGTAACCACATAATTTCTGGCGTCGGAGCGCAATCAAAACTGGAGGAACTCAATGCAACTTTTGAAGACCATGGCGTTTTGTGGATTGTCCTTATCCGCCGCCCTGTTTGCGCCGGCGCACGCCGGACTCATCAAGTGGATCAACAATGAGGCACTGCCCACCCTGTCCGGCCGAAAGCCAGTGGTAATAAAGCCGTACGTGTCGATCAAGTCGAAGAACATCTTCATGATGCAGGTGGGTCCGGACTCAGGGATGATTAAGGTGGGGGATGTGACCGTCAAGACCTCACAACTCGCGAAGCGCTTAGCCCAAGCCGGCTGCATTGCCGCAACGAGCGGTAATGTCCTGGCTTGCGCGCCTGACGTCATTGAGAAGAACGCACGGGACCTCTTCAATGACACGCTACAGGGGATCGGAACCGACCTGATAAATAATCCAGGCACGGGCAACCCCCATACGACGCCCACATCACCGCCGGCGTCTCCGGGTGGACTCATCTTCACCGACCTCAATGGAAAAGAGATTCCGTGGGGCCCGCCGGCTGGTCCTGCTGTGGGCTTCGACTTCAACAACCCTGGCACTCCAGCCGGCACTCAGCAGCCCTCCGCCTTCCAGCGCGACTTCGTGTTCTCGCGAAGCGTCGTAGGTGGGAAGGCCCAGATCAACATCGATGGACGCGTCGACTTCGCCTTCATGAACGGCCGCAGCGGCGGTGTTCTGTGTTTTTTTGCCAGCGAGAAGGGCGCTTACCTTTACGATCACAACGGCCAGTATGTGGACCCGTACGGACTGGTTGCCGTTGGAAGCTCGGTGACGGTCCAAGGCGACATGCCAGAAATTGTTGCAGTCCAGCTTGCCATGCCTTGGAGCGAACTGGAGCTTCCTGCAGGAACCGACCCTCACTCGCCCAAATTCGTTAAGTGCAGCACTGTGGTCGAGGGGAAGCCCCTGCAGGAAACGGAGTGGGTACCTTTTTAGGCTTCACGAGTGATCGGAAATTCGATTCGATCGTCGATGTCCTCGCGCACTACATTTCTCGCCTAGCCCTCGTGGGCTTCATCGAGATCTTCTCCTTCTTCCTGCGGCTGTACCGATCGACGCTGGAGGAGATCCGCATCTATCAGGAGAAGCTCAATAGTGCCGCGAACCAGAAGGTCGCGATCGAGTTGGTCTGGGCGCTGAATGAGCCTGCCGCGAGGGCGGCGTTTGCGACTACGCTGCTCACGGCCAAGTCGCATGCCGACGCCAAGACGCCATCGAGCGACGATGTCGAGGCCCATGCGCTGACCAAGGTCGTTGGCCAGCTTGTGAAGTTGGTGCCGTCAAGCGGCGTCGGCAAGCAGAGCTAGGTCAAATTGATCGCGAAGCCGACGGTGAGCGACGGGGTGGGCGCACGCTCGACACCCGAACCGCGGCGTCGATCAGCCTGCTGCCTCGCCACCATCAAACTTGACAATCGTCGCGTGTACCGGCGGCTGGGTCGTCAGACGGAAGCCAACGAGCGGAGCCACGCGGTTGTTCTTCGCGTTCTCGCGCTCGATCAGGGTCAGCTCCACCAGGATCGTACTGATGGCCGTTGTAAGCCGTGACTTCTCGTCGCCGGTCGCCTTCTGGTTGCCGAACGTGTAGCCATGCAGCTTGCCAATCAGGCTCTTGAGATCGCCCTCCGCAAGAGACACGCCTTCCCAGTTGTGCGCGAACGCGTTCCTGACGCGGCGCAGGATCTCCAGGTCGTCGTGCTGTTCCCGAGTGATGAGCCCCATCGCAAATGCCGCCTTGATCCGCGTCGACAAAGTACCGAGGGGCGCATTGAAGCCTTCAACCAGTTCCTTTGCCTGCTTGGCTTCTCTGAGATAGCCCAGTAGCAACCGTCCGAGCGCTTCCTCGGTAAAAGACGCAAGGCACAAGACCCGGCCGCGTTCGTCATGCATCGGAACTAGGCTGAGCAAACGATTAAGCGCATCCATGTGGGAGCGCCCGGCTCGACCGGCGAAGTCGTCATCGGAACCGGGCACTCTAGAGATTGTGCTGTTCATATAAAGAATGGCCGCGAGTCACAAAATTCGGCAATAGCGTGTAAAACCCAGTCTATCCCCTGATAGATCTGCTGTTGCATAACTCTGCGGGAGTGGCCTCAGATCGAGGCTGGCTCGATGCCGACCTTCAATGGCGGGCCCCTACCAGTGGTCGCTCAGACCGGCCTGCTGTGTTCGGCGATGCTGCGATCCAGTTCTGCCTGACCTTGAAGTGCATGTTTGGGCTGGGCCTGCGCCAGGCTACGGGCCTGGCCGGGACTGTTGCGCTCGGCGCTGGTAGAGGGGGGAGAGAAAAAACTGCTCAGGGACCGCCTTGATGTCGACCGCTGTCACTTTTCCTCGGCAGGCTCGCAGGTCTATCGCTGGAGCCTCTGCATGCGAGGCCTGCTGCAGGTATTGATCTTGGGCAACTTGTGGAATACCGTGTACGCGCTGGAGGTCCCAGTTCACCAAGGAGTATTTCTCTTCACCATTCAAAAACCGCTGCCGCCACCTGACGGCTACAACAGCTGGCTCGACTATGCAGTCGAATGCTTTGACACACGAGAACCCTGGCTCGAAAGCCACTGGAAATCCTGCATCGACGAAAACGTAGTTGAGCTTGATAGGCAGGAAATCCGCGATTCTGCGCGTATGGAACTACAAGCCCTGCGTAAAGCACCAGGTTCACCCGATTCATAGAGCGCGCAGTCCACGCGAGTTGCCTCAGGATGCCACCCTGTGAGCTACTCAGGCGTCCCGCGCGGCAAACGCCGCATCCATCTGTCGCGCCCGCTTGACCTCGTCACCATGCAGGTAGATTGAGGTGGTCGCGATCGACGCATGACGAAGGTTGTCGCGCACAGTGGTCAAATCGGCCCCGCGCGCAAGTGCATGGGTCGCATGGGTGTGACGCATCCAGTGCGGGCTGGCGCGACGAAGCTTTTCTGCAAGCGCAGGACTGTCCGCCTCAATGACCCCCGCGACTTGCATGAAAAAGCGTCGCATGACGCTCCAGATCCGCGTGGCAGTGATCCCGGCGTCGCTGTCGAGATCGAGGCTACCGACGAGTGGCGTCTTCGGGTTCCGTCGAGCTGGCGCGGTCGGCAGCTGCCGCTGCACAAGATATCGATCCAAGGCAGAGCGCGCAAGGGGCGGCAGGGCCACCTTGCCGATCTTGCCACCCTTACCCATCAGGCGAAGCCAATGATCGCCGTGAACGTCGGTCTCGAGCTGTTCGAGCCGCCCGCTGACCAACTCGCCGATGCGCAGCCCCGTCGCGTAGGAAAAGTCCAGCACGAAGCGCAAACGTTGTGCGGCTGGTGGTTCCCAGCCATGCATCCACTCAAGGCCCTGTGCCACAGCCTGCACAATTCCCCACTCCCCTTCGCTGAAGACCCGTACGAGCGCCGATGGCGCAGCGGCCGAGGCCCCTCGAACCTTGATGCCCGCAAAAGGATTAGCGAGCACGTAGCGTTGCTGGATCAGCCAGCGGAATAGAGCGCCAGCCACGGACAGCGCGTAGGCAATCGAACGTGCGGAGAGAGCTCCAGCGAACGGGCGCCAATCCGGTGAAGACCGCGCAGCAGCTGGCCCTACCCATAGCCCGCGCGGCGAGGGTTGGCGCAGGAAGGCCCGATAGGCCACAGCGTCTTCTGTCGTCAGCGACGACAGGGCCTTGCGACGCTCCACGATGGCCCAGAGGATCAGGCGCTCGGCTTCCTTGCGGTATGCGCGCTGGGTCGCAGTCGACTCGTGCAGCGACAACCAGGCTTGCACCGCCTCATAGTCGTTGCCTGCGCCAAGAATGCATGTTGCGGCCGGCGCTCGGAACGCGCCGCGCGAGCCATCCACGTCGTTCGGCACGCAGAGGCGCTCCAGCGGGACTACATCCTGCTGCAGGGTGAGAGGCAAAAGCGCGTGGGCCTGCGCCGTCAAGGTCGGATGGGCGGCAAAGAAGGCTTCGACCTGGCCGGCACCGGTGGCGCCGAGACCAGGCACAGCGGTCCACCAGCGCCGTCGACGTGGGACGCGCACAGTCAGGTCGGCAAGCGTGCGCAATCCGTGGTCGCGCATGGGTTTGGCCAAGCGGAGCGGCAGCCAGCGTTCGATCGCATCCGTCACCAGCGGTTGCGGCACCGAGAGACCTCGCAGTTCGTCGATCGCGGCCATCACCGCGCGGCCACGCTTTTGCCGTTCGGAAGCGGGATGACGGATCAGCTGCGCCAGGTCGTCACGACGACAGCGGCGGGCGTGGCCCTCCAGCTGCCGCCTGATATCCGTCAGCACGACCCGGGAGGACAACCCTCGTTCGATGCCATGCCGCAAGTACTGCGCGACGGCGTCGGTTGTGCTCATCCCCGCATACCAGGCGCGCAGCGCCGCGAGCGCTGAGGCTCCGGGGAAACTGTGCACAGTCTCTCCCGTGCTTTGCGCAAGCAGGCCATTTTTCATGAATCGAGTTTAGCGATACAGCACAGCTATTGCGATAAGAAGGATTATCTCAATAGCATCCCTTGAGATGAAAAAGCGAATGGTACCTATAAGTTGTTTTTCGCAAGGCAGCGGAGTTCTAGCTGTGCACTGGCCGTGTAAGGTGTGCGATCCGAAGTCCTAACTGCGGAACGCCAGTGAACTTTAGCGGCTAGCACTCCGGGCCGTCCTTTGTTGCAACGCTGGCGCCATCAGACCTTCGCGCCTCGCGCCGTTGAACCGTCGCAAATTTCGATTTCTCGCCAGTGAATCCGCGCGATGTGTGCCGCTCTCGCACCGATCTGGGCTCGCGACTGGCTGCTTTGGGTGAGGTCCAATGTCTCGAATGGGCCCAAAGCGGCCGTACGCTGCGCTCCTTAGCGGTCACTCACAGACGTTGATTTCGCGGCCGGCGCCTCAGGGAGCCACACGCTGAGCGCAATGCCCAACATCCCCAAGCCGGCAAAAACTACAGGTTCGATGCACAAAGAAAGAGAGCCTTTTTCCGCTCGGCAATCAAGATACGGCGAGTATCCAAGCTGGCGCAGACGACCCATTCGCTCGCGCTTGGTGCCGAGCATCGTCAACCATCGCGCAAGTTGCTCCTCAACGGTTTCATCTGCTTGGGAGTCAGGAAGGCGCAACTTCCACATGCCCACATAGGATGGTCGCTGTATGTCGCCAACTGCAACGACATCCCCCACCTTATAGCTATGCGTTGGCTGGAGCTCGAGTGTGTGAGTGACAAAGTCAGGGTCAACAGTGTCTCGGCAAAAGATGAGTTCGGTGCAGTTCAAAATTGTCTGGGCTTGGAAGTGCGCATTTCGTTGTCGGCTATTGGCCGCTTACTGCCATTCTGGTTGCGGACCGGGCCGCGTGTACCCCCACACCCGCACAACCCCTGCTTCAAGTGAATATGGGATGCTGTGACGCTGGAGGGTGTCGCGTAGCCAGACCGAAGACACGGCTTGAAGCTCCATCCACTCAAGCTCGGCAACGGGATGGACGTGGTGGTAAAACTCGCCGTCCCACGCAGTGCAGAAGTCAGGCGGCGCGAATATGCTGCGAGCCCGGAACTTGGGATGCTGCTCGGACGGCGCCGCGAGCATCTCGGTACGAAGCTCCGCCCACTTTGTGTGATTGAGCACTGGGTGCAGTTCACCGCGCACAACCATGCTTGCCAGACGCTTCATGTCCGCCTCGCTCGGCAAAGGCATCGTCTTTGGGCCCCATCCAAATTTATGCTCAATGGTCACAGTTACTCCAAGTCCAATGCGTGGCCCCGACTGGATTCTGCGGCGCCCTCGAAGGTCGGCTTCTGGCCGACTAGAGCCGCTCGATGGAGCGAGCCACTACCTCGGCGGGAAATGCTGAGAAATGACCACACCCTCCGAGCTTTTCAGCGGGACCGAGCAAGGTGCCGAGCACTGTTACTCGCTTTCCGTGCCATCGCCGAAGCTGTTCTTCATTGAATTGAAGGGCTCCAGACCCAACGCTCAGCCACACGCTCGATGGCTCGAGTGGACCGAAATCTTCTGCATCGCGGCGCTCGGCCTTGGGGAAATGGTCTAAAGCTGTCCCCTCGAACTCGAAGCGCAGGATGCCCACCAAGGCGATGTCCTGGCCCGCCAAGGTCGCCAGTTCGTCGAGCGCGGCGTTCACGGAAAGCGCAGATTTCATCGAAGTAGGAGGCTAAGGTCGAATGACTGGTCCTTGCCGTCAGGCGTCAAAAATTCGGTGACCGCCCGACGAGCTTAGCTTCGCCAAGCTCGCCTGGGACGAAACCGCCGATGGAGGCGCGAAATTCGTTAACGCTCGATGGGTCGCACCAGAACCGCACAGACAGTGATTCAGGATAGCTGTCCGTAGGATGCCCCTCGTACTTTTCGAGCAGCACGGTCGCGCTTACGTGCCCCTTGGCGTCCGTGGCAAAACGGACCTTGACCCTGTCGAAGATCCCGTACTCAAAGGATGCCGCATCACCCGCGTGCTTCGGAAAACCGGCCAGCGCGTCGCAAATCGCCATGAGCTTTTGAGGGTCGTCGAACGCAACGACGCCACCGGAGAGCGAGGCCCCGACAACTGCAAGGGCAACTTGCAGCTCGTCGTTCTCACCGTAGGCCGTACGGGTCGTCGTGTTCAATGTCAGGTGCGGCGTTGTCATGATGGTTTAGCCTGCTTGCGGGTGAACGGGCGGAAACGCCGGGTCGAAAGGCGTCGACTTTAGCCATGGCGCCGCTCTGCGGCGAAATCAGAGGACAGTGACGAAGGTCCGGTTTTGGCCGAGGCTGTGTGAAAACGCTCGAAGGGCGTGTTTTCGAGGGTACCAAAACCATTCTCGAAGCCTTGATCGTCGATCCTGGCGCGATCTGAGAGGTCGACATTCACGCGAAGGACGCAACACCAGCGTTTTCACACAGCCTCGGCCGCGAGCCGGCCTATCCAAATTGCCTCAATGGAGGATAAGGCAGCGTTGAGGGCGCATCGCTGGCAAGCGAGTACACCTCAATTCCAGCGAGTACGCCGTCGCTTTCGAAAATGAAGGCACCCGCCGGCGCGTCGACTGGACCGCATAGATAGTCGCCAAGAACATGGACGCCCGGTGGCGCCGCAGGACGCCCCCTGATTCGCAGATTGATGCTTGCGCAACCGCACGGGCATCGCCACGGCGTTACTTCGGCCTCATCCAGCTGCTCAATAAATGCCTGAGCCTCCGGGAGGCCGTTCTCCAACATCCACCGAGCCAGGGTGTGCTCAGCGGCGGTCAACGGGCGGTTTGTGTCGGTCGAATCCATTTCCTGACAGTACCCCAACTGACGTTCAGGACAGTCTAAGAACGGACAGTTTCGGTGGTGGCACGACCGACCGCTCTTGGCCGACTGTAGCCGGTCGCAGGTGTGAGGCGCGGGACCTGGCCGCGGACCGCTACGGGACGCCAGGTCCGCGCAAATCCATCAGTCCTCGTCTTCCACGAGAAGGCACGTGGCCACTCCGGGGCACGCCACCAAGACGACCGCGCTGAACGTCGCTCCCGTGAGCGGCGAGTATGGGAAGCCCGAGCTGCCGTGAAATTGGTCCCATCGTCCGTTGGTGAAGAATCGTGCGCCCTCAGCTGCGTACTCCTCCAAAAAACCTTGCGCATAGCCCTCGGCCTTTTGCTTGGGCATGAATTCGGTGCTGCTGTACGCCATGTCTCGCCACAGGAGCGCAGAGATGCAGGCCGCCGCTACCTCGCGCGTCACTTCGGACAGCGCGTCTGCCTGAGGTTCCAAGCCGAAGGACTTGAGCAATAGGGCCTGTGAGGTCCCATAGCTGCTTACCGTAGACACGCGGGTGAATCCCCCGTCTCGCTCGCGGATGAAATCAAGCGTCGCCGTCATAGTTCATTCAGGGAGGTGCCCAAGGGGGTGCAAGGTGATTCGTTTCAGGCCCGTGCCGTTGATGTGCTGCGTGGACGGTGAACTGGAGGCCCGAGCCGTACTTCCGCTTTTGGCCGATGGTAGTCGGTCAGAAGTCACCAAGACTCACTGCTTGGTCAAACGATTTCCTGTCTCGCGTCGCCAGAAACATCGTAGGAGTTCCGGCACCCAAGACATGCAGCGGCAGCGCGGCCTCAACTTGAGCCCAAAATCCTGTAGCTTGGTCCGGCGGCAGCGGCGCGAAGCCGAAGTGGTTCACTGATGCGTGATAGCAGTACGTCCTCGGACGCTCTTCGTAAACGTACCACTCATCAAAACCGGGCGTAGGCAGGTCGGATACACGGACTATCTTCGGGCTTACGGCAACTCCGTTCACAACTTCCCAACCGCACTCCAGCTCGGCGTCGGTTGGCTTGTATGGGCCGCTGTCACTTGAAGCAATTACCACATATCGCCCGAGAACCAATTCGGGCATACGGTCAAGCAAATCAAAGAGTGATGGGTCCCAGTCATAAGACCACTGCACGACCGAATATTCCAGTCTATGTCCCGCAACATGGACCACAAACGGCTCCTTTTAGTTGGCCAATACGTGAATCATCGTCTCCAGCCGAACACTTGATGCCTCTCAAGCCACCTCGATTCCGACCGCTCACGGAAAGTCCGGTCTTGGCCGAGGCCGTGTGAAAAGACTTCCAGTCCCGCTCTTCCAAAATTAAAATCGGTGCACCCGTTCAAAGCGAGGTGCCCCATGAAGCGATTCATCCAAGGCGAGTCGCGCGAGCAAGTCACCTTGCTGGCCGAATGCCTTGACGACTATATCGGCCAGGACAACCCGGTGCGCATCGTAGATGCCTTCGTCGAGGAACTCGATCTCCTCTCGCTGGGCTTCGGTGGCGCCGACCCTGCACTCACCGGGCGCCCGGCGTACCACCCGGGCGTGCTGCTCAAGCTCTACATCTACGGCTATCTGAACCGCATCCAGTCCAGCCGCCGCCTTGAGCGCGAAGCCCAGCGCAACGTCGAGCTCATGTGGTTGACCGGCCGCTTGACGCCCGACTTCAAGACCATCGCCGACTTCCGCCACGACAACGGCGCGGGCATTCGCAATGTCTGCCGTCGCTTCATCGGTCTGTGCCGCGAGCTCAAACTCTTCACGCAAGCCATCGTGGCCATCGATGGCAGCAAGTTCAAGGCCGTCAACAGCCGGGATCGCAACGTCACGCCCGCCAAGATCGATGCGCGCCAGCGCCAGATCGAGCAGAGCATCCAGCGCTACCTGGATGCGCTGGAGACGGCGGATCGCACACAGCCTGCTGAGGTCGAAGCGAAGACCGAGCGCCTGCAGGACAAGATCCGAACCCTGCGCGCGCAGATGCGCCAGCTCGACGAGACCCAGGAGCAATTGAAGAAGGTGCCCGACGGGCAGATCTCCACCACCGACACCGATGCCCGCTCGATGAACTCGCAGGCCAAGGGCTCTGGCCTGGTGGGCTACAACGTGCAGACGGCGGTAGATGCCAAACACCATCTCATCGTGGCGCACGAGGTGACGAACATCGGCAACGACCGGGCGCAGCTGAGCAAGATGGCCAAGGCTGCACGTGAGGCCATGGGCACGAAGAAGCTGCAGGCCTTCGCCGACCGTGGCTACTTCAACGGCACCGAGCTCAAGGCCTGCGAGGACGCGTGCATCACGGCCTTCGTTCCCAAGCCCATGACTTCGAACGCCAGGGCCGAGGGGCGCTTCGACAAGAGCGACTTCATCTACATCGCGAAGGACGATGAGTACCAATGCCCTGCGGGCGAGCGGGCCATCTACCGGTTCAGCACGCTGGAGAAGAACGGGCTCAACGCCCATGTCTACTGGACCAGTGCCTGCCCCGACTGCGCGATCAAAGGCCAATGCACGACAGCCGACTACCGGCGCATCCGTCGATGGGAGCATGAAGAAGTGCTCGAGCGTGTGCAGCAGCGCCTGGACAAGAAGCCCGAGGCCATGACCTTGCGACGGCGCACCGTGGAGCATGTCTTCGGGACGTTGAAGCACTGGATGGGCTCGACGCACTTCCTGACGAAGACGCTGGCGCACGTGGGCACCGAGATGAGCCTGCATGTGCTGGCTTACAACCTCAAGCGGGTGATCGCCATCCTGGGCATGAAGAAAACGATGAAGGCGGTGCGGCTGGTGGGGGCGTGAGCCTCTTTACGGCGCGTCAGCGGCGCGCAGAGAGCCCTCGAGGCATCAAATCCGTTCGTGCCCGCTTGCGACTACTGGATGGCCTGCGAGGCTGGCTGTGGCGCTCGCGACGCGAATGCTCGGCATACTGGAGCGCCGAAGGCGTTTCCACACAGCCTCGGCCGCTACCGGGCTCTTCTCTCGTACCGCTCAACGAACCCCTTCGCCTCGGCCAGGGTCGCTGGGTACTGAACAAATGATCCGCTCGGCTGTTCGTGGATCGATTGGAAGCGAAAGCCGTGACTGACCAAGAACTCAACCTTGCGCCACTGATCTAAATCGGTCATCTTGGGTGCTGCGAACTTGCGGCTAAGCATCACCATCGGCCCGTGACACTGTGGGCAGAGTCGGGTTAGCGTCCGCATGGGCTTCTTGTAGGACTTGCGACAAACGAAGCAGACGTGAGGGAACAAGCGCCGCTGATCCTGCTCGGGCTTGGAAAAGTACGAATGGTGCGAAAACTTCTTCATGATTTGAGAGAGCTGCTCGAAGGACCGCTCCTGGCCGCGTCCCGCCCCCTAGTCATAGGCAACAGTTGCGGCATGGGTTGGCAGTTCGGCTCGCAGCCTGGAAAGGCACTCACGGAGTTGCTTAGCATCGCGCGGATTGCGGTCTGCGAAGTCGGCCCAGCCGACAAATCGCAGCCGGTGCGGCATTTCCACCAACCCGGTGATTGCGTCCCAGAAAGCATCCCAGTTCCGGCCGTACCACCCTGGAAAGTCGAGCAAGCGCATCAGTCGGTTCTGAAGTTCGAGCGAACTGCTCACATCGCTCAGCTCTACCGTCACCTCGTCTTTACGCGCCACCATGCTGTTCCAATCTCCTCATTTCCGGCACCACTGAGAGCCGCTGTCGAAGGTCGGCTCCTGGCCGAACCGAGCCGTTCGTTGTTAACGACTAGGTAAGCCAAAAGCCTGCCTCGGCCAAATTTTCTCTTCCGCACGCCGGGCAGCAAAGGGCTGCAGGGGGCGTGAGCAGCAAGGTTCCAAAGCAACCGCACGCCATGCAACGCATCGCTGAGACTTCCGCCGGCACCGTCTCTTCTGTTTCTAGCCATGGAGGCTCCACATCACCATGCTGGGGGCGAGCGCGATATGCGAGACGGTCAGCTTGCGCCAGACCGAAGAGTGGGTTTCGCTTGCGGCCGACGGTCTCCCGATGCGATTGGATCTTGACCTGCTCGAGATCTTCTACGATCTGGATGGCTTGGCTAGTGGAGATGGATTCGACGAGCGTGAATGGCGCATTCCTCGCAATCGCTAGCGCTTCCGGTAGCGTCACTTTTGGCTTGCGGAACTTCTGAATTCGCACCACGACTCGATCAAGGGAGCCCAGCGGGAAAGAGTCAACAATGATCTTCTGAATGTCAAAGTACTCTGGGCCGGAGTCGCGTATCCCATGCTTGATCGAGTGTTGCGTCCCGCACGCTCCACAAGGAACGAGACTTCTGCCGCTGAAGCCGTCATTAGGACTGGTGAAGTAGCCGCCGATGGAGACCCTGAGGTCGCAGCTCGGACATTTCAGATCGGTTGGCATTTTCAGAAGTGCGAGTGTTGCATTGAGCCAGTTTGGCCGGGCTCAGCGACCGACCGCTTTTGGCCGACTGTAGCCTGTCGCCACGTCGCCACGTCGCACGTCGCCACGTCGCCACGTCGGCGCATTGGGGCCCGAAGCAGTCAGTGAACCTGCTCGAAAGCGGTCGCTCAGGTCAGTTGGAGCACTCAACTCCACGGAGTCGCAGCGCACTACAGATTTTGTCCAATCGAGAGTCGCCGTCGTCATCCCCCACGAAGTACCGCCCTTGATGCAGCGCCGCAAGGCCAGCGGGAAACGCATAAACCGGCGGGTCGTAGTTGCGTACCGACCCTTCGAGGTAGTAATCGAACTCGTTCTCGCAGCCCGCCTTATTTGAGAACACGCACTCCTGCTTCTTCAGCCATGTCGCAAACGCTCGACTTGTCGCTTCGAGTTGCGGGAAGTTCTGCCTCAGCGGCGTAGGGAGAAAGTGAACTTCACCTACCGTCCAAAGAGCGCCGCGCTTGATCTGTGGAGAGAACACATTGACCAGTGGCGAGTTCTTGGTATCGAAAGCCCCGTCGGCCCTTGTAAAAAGTTGACCCATGCTCTCGAAATGGAAAACAGTCGCCCTTGAGGTGTCCATCTCCCTTGGCGACGAGGCCAAGCCACGAAACCATTCGAGAACAGGTGAAGGCTTGCTCGGATCGGCAATGAATCTGTACGTGGCGCCCATTTGGTTTCGAGGAAGGAAGGTCCGGTTATGGCCGACTGTAGTCGGTCGCGCCGCGGTCGTAGACGGGCCAATTTGAGGCATTGCACCTCGCTCGAAGCAGCCGTGCACGAGCCCAGATCGGTGCGAGAGCGGGACATACGCGCGGATCCAATGGCTGGAAATCGAAATCTGCGAAGGTTCAACGGCGCGCTGCGCGAAGGTCGGATGGCGCTAGCGGTGCAGCAAAGGAGGGCCCAGAGGTTTAGCCGCTGAGGTTCACTGGCGTTCCGCAGCAGGCGCCACCTTGGGCAGCGTCATGGTGAACTTCACGCGTTTGGACACGCACTCGCCGTGCACATCGCCCCCATGCACTTTGGCGATCTGCCTGACGATGAACAGCCCGAGTCCAAGATTCGAGCGGTCCGACCCCGGGCCTTTGGCGGCGCCCCGCCGCAGGGGTTCAAAGAGCTGCTCCATTTCATTGGACGTAATGTCATGCGCGGTAGCGTTTTCCACGCTCAGGCGCGCAGTCGCATCGTCGCCGTCGATCCTGACAATCACTGGCGCACCTGGAACCCCGTGCTTCACCGCATTCGTAACGAGGTTGCCCACCGCCTCCCGCACTCGAGAGGCGTCAAACTCGCCTCGTGTATTTCCCTGCGTGACCAGCTCGATCTGCGCGCCAGGTAGCGCGGCCCGAAGCATCTCCAATTCTTCCTTGCACGCCACTTCAAGGTCGGTTGGCTTGCGTTCGACCGGCATCCCACCGCTCAAGCCTGCCATGTTGTACTGGAGGAGCGAGTCCATCAGCGAAGCCATTCGCCGGGTGCTCTTTGACAGCGTCGCAGTGGGAAGGCCAAGCTCGGGAGGCGCTTTCGCAGCGATCAGTTCGGCGGACAGCGCGATGGCATTCAGAGGGCCGCGCAGGTCATGTCCAAGGACGCCAAGGAAGATTTGCTGCCAACGCTCCACTTCGCCCGCGTAGGTGCGCACTGACTCGGCCAGCGCCTGATCGATGGCTTCATTGAACCGGCCCACGTCGCGTACCGCGTCCGGACCGTGCGGTGCGTTGTCCGCCCAAAGACGCAGCACGCAGGACCGGAGCGACCTGTATTCTGCGAAAACCTGCTCGATGGTCAGGCCGCTGCGGGCCCGCAGCACGCCATGGGTTTCGGCAGCTGAGTCTGGCCCGGCAGCCACGCTCGACAAGCCGTGCGACTTGTGGATCGACTCCGTCCTACTTTGCGCAGTGCGCAAGTCTCGCGAAATCGCTTCCAGCACCGAGGGCAAATGATCCCGCAGCGTTGCCTCGTCTTCATCCTTGAGCCTCAGGATGGTCCTGGCATACGCGATGGATTCGGCCAGGATTTCACCTCTGGCGGATTCCAGGAAATTGGCGATTTGCATGCGGCGTTCTTGACTCGAAGTGGTTGGAGGACGTTCTTTTCACACGATTTTCGCGGGATCACAACAAGAAATGACACGTATTTTTGAACTTTTGATTCTTGACGACGAACCCGAAGTCGCCGGAATGATGTCTGAATTATTGGCCATGTATTTCCCCGAAGCATCGATCCGGGTGGCCTTCAGCGGTGAGGAAGCCGTGAAGCTGGCGAAAGAAAAGCGGCCGAGCGTCGCAATTTTCGATTTGGAGATGGCCGGACTTGGTGGTGCAGGCGCGGCGCGGGAGTTGCGCCTGACCTGGCCGGAGGTGCCCCCTCTCCTGATCGCACTTTCCGGCAATGTTTCGAAGCTTGACGCGCTCGGGCAGGAGGGGCCTTTCAACCACCTGCTGAGCAAGCCGGTCGACATGGCGACCCTGGTCAAGCTGCTGAACGGTCAGGTTTGAGAAGTCCGATCCGTACACATAACAGCCCATCCTCAACCGCCCCTCAGTCCGATTCCACGCCAAGGAGCTTCCGGATTAGCGGGGGCTGGCGCCCGCCGTGATTGAGGCGTGAACAGCCGCTCGAAATCGCACAACGCCAAGCGGTATTTGCCTGCATCATCTTTGTGACAAGGTGATGAAATTGGAGCGCTTACTCCAAGGCCCTATGCATAACACTAAGAAGCGGCTTTCGAGGTTTTCGGTACCGAATCCCGAGACCCGTCAACCTGCGCTTTCCGCGGCGCGCAATCTCAAGATGGCGCGCTCCGCGCACGCCTATGTCCGTGGTAACACGCTCCGCTTTTACGAGTGGCTCGACTCTGTCGCTCCGGCGTCTCTGCCAGACGGTCCGCCAATCTGGATCTGCGGCGACTGTCACATAGGCAATTTAGGGCCGGTGGCCAACACCGAAGGTGAACTGGCGATCGAAATCCGCGATTTTGACCAGACCGTCATCGGCAACCCTGCACACGACATCGTGCGGCTCGCTCTATCACTGGCTTCGGCTGCTCGAGGATCTGATCTGCCGGGGGTAATCACCGCGCGGATGATTGAGCAGGTCGTGGCGGGTTATACCGATGCCTTTGCTCCCAAGCGGGCACTTTCCACTCTGCCGCCACCCGCTGCAATCAGCCGAAGCCTCACCCAAGCGCGCAATCGAACTTGGCGGCACTTGGCAGCGGAGCGCTTGGGCGGCGAGACCATGGCCATCCCGCATGGACCTCGCTTTTGGCCGGTCGCGGAAACCGAGCAAGACGACATTTCTCGATTGGTCCTTTCTCGAGACGTGCGACAGCTGGTGACCGGGCTGCAGCACAGGCGGGACGATGCCAAGGTGGTGATGCTCGACACCGCCTATTGGATGAAAGGCTGCAGCTCGCTCGGCAGACTGCGGTATGCCGTGCTGATGGAGGTGGGCAAGGCCGTCGCGCGCGGCCGCGACTTCTGTCTTTTAGACATCAAGGAGGCGATCAAAGCCTTGGCGCCTCATGAGAGCTATGCTGATCGGATGCCAGACGAACACGGCGCCCGCGTAGTTGCAGGTGCTCAGGCGATGTCGCCGTTCCTGGGATCGCGCATGAGGGCCGGGCAAGTCGGTCGACGTTCAGTTTTTGTGCGAGAACTGCTTCCTCAAGATTTGAAGCTGGAGTTTGAGCAGTTGAGCTCAGACGAAGCAACGCGAGTTGCCTATTTCTTGGCACGAACGGTCGGGGCCGCCCACGCCCGCCAGATGGATGGTGCCACCCGACGAGCTTGGCGATCGGCACTCACGCAAAATCATTCGAAAGTCATTGATGCGCCGCCGTGGCTGTGGTCCAGCGTCGTTGACCTTGTGGCCTCCCATGAACGCGGCTATCTAGACCACTGCCGGCGTTACGCGCTGGAGACGGCGTAAACACGACAGCAACATTCGATGTGCGGGTCATCTCTGTCCCATAGGCCGACAGCGGTGTTGAATGCGATCTGCACCGTCAACGGCCTCAGATGCCTCCAAAAAGGCGCCCGAGGGGTTGTTCGGGAAGCTGCACTTCGGTGCCGTGCCTTGCTTGAGCGTCAGCTGGGGTGGCGTTGGTTGAGGGCTTCAAGGTACGCCCGCACGCGCTCGGTTGAATCTCCCACAGCGCGTAGCGCGATACGAAGCTCAGCTGGTGTGCACCCGAGCCGCTTAGCCCATTCCTTCGCCAATGCAGGGGAGGGCGTCGCAATATAGCGAGGCTCCCTTTCCTTTTTCAGAACCATGACTTTCCTCCAATGCCGCGGCGTCTGCATCTACATCGCTCCACTGCGGAGCAACCGATGCTGAACTTCTCTGAAGCTTGCTTGGGCTATGTGGTGAGCGAGACTGGTGCAGCAGAATGAACCGGCTGGACAGCAACGTCTAGCTGCCGGGCCACTGCCTGAATCAGCGCGTCTGCAAATCCCCCCACTGCCCTTGCCTCCTTTCGTGCGCTGGTGACCACCCGGGGCTTCGCGCTCCACGCCACGGATGCGCCGGAAGCGACCAGCGCATTGACCAACGCCACATCCTCGCTGCACTCCAGGTGCCGGAAGCCCCCCGCGCGCTCGTACGCGGCCGCGCAGACACCGAGGTTGGCGCCGTGCACATGCGAGTGCCCGTCGCCATCGGTGTAGGTCTGTTGAAAGTGCCTGGCCAGTAATGGCGCATTGCCACCGTGCGGCGTCCAGTCGGCCACTCCAACCGTTCCGCAAACGACGTCGGCGCGCAGCGATAGCTGGTCCACCAGCCACGACGGCGAAACCACCGTGTCGGCATCGGTGAACGCGAGCCAGCGCGCGCCGCGAACCAGAAGCACCTGGGCGCCCACGGCGCGCGCCATGCCGACATTGCGCGCGCGAACGCTAAGCGTCATCGCCGCAGCGGCATTGGCGAGCACGCCCGTCGCGTCCGTGCATGCGTCCAGCACCACGACGATCTCGACGGTTTCGCCCGCCAGGCCGGGGTGGCGGGCGGCTTCGCGCAAGGCATCCAGGCAGGCGCCGATGCAGGCCTCTTCATTGTGGGCGGGAACAACGATGCCGATCATTCGTGGTCTCTGTGGATGGCGGGTTGGGCCGGGATTGCCAGCGTAGAGATTGGGCCGGGCGCCACACGGGTGGCGTCAGCGCGCGCGCGATGCTGCTGTAGGCGAGCGTGTCAGCGACGAAAGCTCAATGGCGCGTTGCCGAACGAAAAAGAGCACCCCAAGCGGCGAAGACAGCCGCGCCGACCTGCTTCAAATGCGCACGATCCATGGTGCGACGTACAGCGCGAAAGGGCATCAACGCCGGCCAGGAGTTCTGTGGATGTTCGGACTACCCGCGCTGCCGCGGCACCGCTTGAACATGGGCACCGGCGTTCACTCCAAATTGGGCGGTTGATCTGAATGTCTGGTTGTGGCCGACTGTAGCCGGTCGCGCCGCTGTCGTGAACGGGCCCTCACCGGAAGTTCGCCTTCGTCGAAAGCGGACATTGAGCAGAAATTGCTCCACTGCTCAACGGTGATGTGGTTGTCCAAGACGCCAACGGGCAGGGACAGTGAACCAGCGCATAAAGCACTGCCCCTGCATCGCGCGCCCTTAGCCAGACAGACCATCCGGTTACAGTCGCGTTGATGGGAGGTACAGCGATGGTCAAGATCTCGGGAGTTGCGGCAATTTCTCTCTCCGTCCTGGTGTGCGCAAGTAGTGCGCTGGCAGGCACGGAGACCGAGCTTCTACCTAGGGACATCGGACGTGGTGTTCATATCTCTGTGCCGCGCGAGTGGCGTTCACAGCATGCTCTAGTCGAAATGGAGGAGCGCATTCGAGCGGCCGACGCAGGAAAGCCGGGGATTGCTGGAACGGTTGGCGACCAGGTGAAAACCAAGGCGGTGCTGCTGGCAGTAGGGCAGTTCGAGGACCGTACGTCATCGCAGATCAAAGTGACGAGTCAACAGCCCCCGACCATTACCCGGGCGTACATCGCCGGGGCAACGGACGAAACGCTGAAAGCCCTGGCCCCTCGCATGGAGGACAATTTGAGGGAGTACGCGCGTCACTTGGGCAACACATTAATCTCGGTGACTCCAATGCGGGTAGTCACGTTCGGTGGCCAGCGTGCCCTCACCAGCGAGTCGGTGCGTACATCGAAGTACGGGAACCTAGTTCAGCGCCAATACATCGTCGCAACGACGACTCAGACGCTGCTCTTCACCCTGGTGTTCCAGGAAGCCGAAGCAGCAACGCAGCGACCGCTGTTCCAGCGCGTGGAGCAGTCCGTGCGGGTGGACTGAGGGCAGGCGACGTAACTACGAGGCTGGACTGAGAATGTCTTGCTCCGGCTAGGAACTTCACGATGAGCCATTTCCGCAATGGTCTGGGCCGACTACCAGCCGTGTAGTTGAGCGTCTGGTGTTGGCCGCCTGCTGCCACAGGCGACGTCCTATCGAAGGCGGGAGCCACCCGGGTTCTCCGCCTCCTCGTCGCGCCTCGTCGGGTAGAACGGCTTCTTCTCGTCGAGTTGGTAGAAAAGCTGCCCATGGATTCCCATCGCTTGCGCTTTGACCAACCGTCGCGTCCACAGCGCCTCGAACGCGGTGTTGAGAGCCGCTTCGTCTACCCCGCGCTCATAAACCTCGTCGATGAAAGCAATGTCCTGGCCATCGGGAAAGATCAGCGCGAACTCCTCTTCGGTGGCCGCAAAGATGTCGTACACGCAGTTCCTTGCGCCATCGATGACCTGGATATTTTTCATGGGAAGCTGGCGGAAAAGGTGGACATCTAAGGTCTGCAAATGGCCGTCAGCCGCCGGTGGACGGGTCTGTCCAGTTCGGGCGAAGGCCTAGTGCGAACTCCTCGCGCACCTTCTTCAACGATGGCTCCCAGCCCATGGCGGCCTCGGCCTCGCCAACACACGCCCAGCAGTCACCGCCACAGTCAAGCGACAACGGGTCATCCTTTTGGTCCAGCGTGCGACCGCAAATCTGGCAGTTCATCGGGTGATTGTTCCTCACGACGTGGTTAGTGCGCACGCGCTTTTGGCGTTCGGACGCGACCGTCCGCTCCTGGCCGAGGCTGTGTGAAAACGTTCGAAGGTCATGTTTTCATGGGTAGCCAAACCATTCCCGAAGCCTCGATCGTCGATCCTGGCGCGATCTGAGAGGTCGACTTTCACGCAAGGGGCACAGCACCAGCGTTTTCACACAGCCTCGGCCGACTCCGGCCTGTCGCATTTTGCGGCGGTCGCACGGCACGGCAGCGGGATGCAGCGGAACGGCGTCGGGCGCCACGTGTCTCATCCACAAAGATTCGATGTCGCATTGACGCAAGATCAGTGTCGTTCGGCAGGAACCTCGAGAGAGGTCACGCAAGCAAGACTAGAGATCAGCTTGCGAAGCGAGCTCTGCAACTGAGACCCCGATCCCTCTGGCAATTGCCACCACCAACATGATTCCGGGGTTCTGCACGCCGCGTTCCACGCTGCTCATGTACGAGCGGTCAACTTGACTTCGATGGGCGAGCTCTTCCTGAGAAATTCCCCTCGCCTTGCGCAAATGCCGCACGGCATTGCCGAGCGCCACCAGCGCAGGATCGCGCGCATATTTAGGAGAGGGGGCCGGCATGGACAAAATGGTCCCGCCATGCGTACTATTGCACCACGGACGATATTCCACATCACAGTTGCCTCATGCTGCAAGTAGACCAACGGTTCGAGATCGAGATGCCGCCATTTCCCGGGATCGACGAGACGCATCTGCACTCTTTCCCGTGGGTCGAACACTGTTTGACCGGGCCTGTTTGGTACGCGGAGGTTTTGCCGCCGCCGTCAGAGGACGGCGGCCAATTCTGGCGTCGTTTTCTGGTGACGCGTGTTGACGATCTACTTTGCATCCTAGACACGGGGCACTGGCAGCGGTCACGTCTGTATGCATTACTCCCTGCCTACATGACAGGAGGAAGTGACCCAGCGTTCACGCGGTGCACATCCTTGTGGCGATGTCGCGCCCTCGGCGGGCAACAGCGTTCGCCATGGTTGTTCGAGACTGAGCAGGGCAACTATCTAGAACCCATGTCTGGGATGGAACTGACGGATGTCGTGCGGGTATCCGAGCACTGGCGGGACACAGGAATATCCGAACCTCGCCTTGATTGCACGTCGTGAGCGTGGCATAGCCGTATTACGAGTCCGAAGCACGTCACCGCTCTGGACGTTTGGAGCCGCGCGAGATTGCTTTTTCGCACAGGAATCTTGGCTGGCGCTCGCCGGTGTCATACAGGGATGTCGGCAGTGGGCCGACACGCGTGAGCACAGTGGGTGCACGCGCTCAAGGCCATAGCCTGAAGCTCGCTCTGCACATTTCGGCCTGAGCTAACAGCTCAAGCGCTTCGCGCTCGCATGACAAACACGAATCCGAATGGAGATTTTTACAAGCTGCGTTCGAATCGACGATGACCACAACGTCGTATCAACTACCGCCAAAAATTCGTTCTTTGCACTCACAACAGTGTGCTGACAAAGAAGAATGCCATTTTCAGAGGTAAGCGCACCTGTAAAAAATGCTTGTCGCACACCTGATCATTTAATAGACAACCTAATTGACAACCGAAAACTCAATAACCGGGGTAAGACCGTACCCGGGCGCAAACGCCAACGAACCTCGGCGTTGACTTTTCAGAAAGCAAGCCTACGATTCATATCCGTCTCGCCCAATACTGCCGAAAACAAACAGCATCCAACGCTATTGAAAGGCATCCGGACATCTTATGCCCCCAAACATTCATGAATTTCTATGGGCCACCTACGGCCCGATCATGGATGCAAAAGCGCTTTGCAAGGTCTTGCACTACCCCAGCACTACCGCGCTTAACACGGCCCGCAGCCGAGGCAGCTTGCCTTTTTCGCCTATCAGGATTGAGCACCGCCGCGGAATCTTCGCATTGACAAACGAAATCGCGCAGGTGCTGGAACGCGTGGAGCAGGACAGGACGTTGCCCTGCGTCTCAGACAAGCACCACCCCGAAAGCATTGCCGCTTGAGGCATGTGTTCTAAGGAGCCATCATGAAATAAAACACGCCATCTAACCACGAAGGCTAGACGGCGTGAGTCCGCCGTTTTACTGACGGGCCTGGTCGGGCACTTTCAGTATCTCATTCGGTTATTCATCAAGTCAAGCCTGGGGCCATAAGGCGGGCGCTTTCGAGCGCGTCGCCCACGTTCTTCTTTTGCCAAATTGATTTGATGGAGGTCGCATGACGACATCTCTAAGGCTTCGCTTTGCCCGATTGACGGGGCAGCAATCATCCTATCGAGCGCCGCGCGGAATTACCCGCAACGGGCACCGCGTGCGCGGCATCTTTGCGTCCACGCGTTTCAACTGCTCAATGCAGTGGGAATCGAGCCTCCAGTGGGACCTCATGTACCGGCTGGAGGCATCCTGGCTGGTCGCGGACGCTTGCAGCCGCCCCGCCATGATGAGCATCATCTTGGGGGACGGCACAAGCTTCCGATACACGCCGCATGCCGTGGCGATGCGGCGCGACGAGCTGATGGTCTGCCTTGAATGCGTACCGGACACGCAGAAGGCGGATAGGACATTGGCGGCGCGCCACACCGCCATTCGCACGCATCTGGCGGGGCTGGACGTTCTGTTCCAAGCTGTCAGCGAAGCCCAATTGCATCATCCCGTCGCACGCACAAACGCCCGAACACTCGCGCAGGCGTTGCGCAGCGGCCAGCCGAGCGATTACGACGTCGAGGACTGCAGGCGGCTGGCCAAGAACGGCCCGACGACCTTCTACCACCTTGAGAAGCTGCTGGGACGCGCCGCGTCTCTTCGCATGCTCGCGTCGGGCCATGCTTACTTCGACGTGCATCAACACCTTGGAGCCACCACGCCGCTGACATTTGACCTTCAGGAGCACTTCGATGCAGCTGACTTCATTTACGCCTAACAGGCAGTTCGTGCTGTTCCAGAAGGTCGTCACGGTCCGCTCGATCATCGACGCCGATCGCATCATGCTGGCCGACGAGGAGGGCAACGAACGCCTCTGGGAAATCGCCACCCTACACATCCACTATCGCGCAGGCAACCTGAAGGGCATCAAAAGCGCCCGGCGCCAGCCTCAGGAGCGAAAAGTCTGCGTGGCAGTTCGCCTTGCGGGCGACGTCAGCGAAGCGGCAAAAATTCAGGGTTATGCACGACAGCAGTATCTGGGGGCCATCGAACGCGCGGGATTGAGAGTGCGCTCGGACAGCGTCGCCCTGCGCGAAGTGCTGGAGGCGGTGCGTCAGACGCTCGGCGAACGACGCGCGCCCTGTCTGAGCACCCTGAAGCGCTGGCGTGCGCAGCTCAACGCGCAAGGCGGTGATCCTGCGGCGTGCCTGCCATATTTCGAGCGCCGCGGGGCGCCCGGGAAACAGCGCATGCGTGACGAAGTTAAGCAGGCACTGAACGCAGTGCTCGACAACTTCTATCTCACGACGGAGCGGTACTCGATCAGGGCTGCCTACGAAGTATTTGAGGGCGAGCTTCTGGAGAAAAACAAGTGGCGCCCCCATCACCAGGCCTTCACGATTCCTTCGTACTCGACCTTTGTTCGGTGCCTGCGCCGGCGTTCAGGTTTCGATGTCGTGGCCGCGCGCGAAGGTGCGGTACATGCACTTTCAGTTTTTCGCTCGACCGGCAGAAACACCGAAATGCATGGGCTCAACGAATGCTGGGAAATCGACCACACGCCGCTGGACCTGTTCGTGGTGGACGAGGAGAGCGGCCTGCCACTCGGGCGCCCACGCGTCACCATGGCCATTGAGCATTACAGCCGCTCGGTCATGGGCTTTGACGTCGGTTTCAGCGGCACCTCCGCGCAAGCGACGCTGGACTGCCTGAAGCACGCCATTCTTCCAAAGTCGTACCTGCGCGAAAAATACCCCGACGTTCAGGGCGACTGGCCATGCCACGGTATTCCGATGGTTTTGAAATGCGACAACGGGCCGGAGTTTCACTCCCACTCGCTCAAACAGGCGTGCTTCGAGCTCGGCATTGACCTGCAGTACTGCCCAATCAAGGAGCCCTGGTATAAGGCGCGCGTGGAGCGATTCTTCCGGACGTTCAGCACGCAGGCGCTGATGGGCTTGCCAGGCGCGACCGGCTCGCACTTCTACACGCGCCCAAAGGACTACGACCCCGCCGCCGGCGCGCTGATTGATCTCAAACAGTTGCAGCGCCTCTTGCACCTCTGGATCGTTGACGTGTACATGGCGCGCGATCACAGGGGGTTGGCATGAGCCCATACGAACTCTGGCGCAGCGCCTCAGCGGTCACGCCTGTTCGCCTCCCCGTGGATGCGAACGAACTGGACGTGATCTGCAGCGACACCGTCAACTGCACTCTAACCACACGGGGCATCGAGCTGGACAACTGCACGTTTAACAGCCGCTTGCTGCAAGGCATCCTGCGACAAGCGCCCAAGGGCGCCAATTCGAAAACCATGAGCGTGCCGGTTCAGGTCCGCGTCAATCGATCGCTCATGGCGTTCATCTGGGTGACGGACCCCCGCACCAACGAGCGGCTGCAGGTGCCAAACATTGACTCCGTCAAAGCAGAGCTCAGCGCCTACCAGATCAAGGTTGCCCGTGCGATGCAGCTCAAGGGATGCGACCAAGGCCAGAAGATCACCATTGCGCAGGCCCTCAAAAGGTCGCGCGAGGTGGTCCGCTCGCTTGAGATGGCGACGACGCAAAGCGCCAGGCGCCGGGCGCTGAAGCTGATGACCCTTCCTCCCGAGCCGAGGATCGCAACAGAAGTGGTGATCGCAGCGCCACCGGCTCGGCGGGCTGGCTCGCGCAAGCACCGTGTCGCAAACAGGAATTTCACTGAGGGCAAATTGGTCGAAGCCGTCGAGCGGCAGCCGGCCATCCCACAGGACGACGACCTGCCGATCCTCACTACCGTCGTGCGCCAGGCAAGGACTGACGGGGAGCAGCCATGATCTGCATCGAAACGCTTGCATTCCAGGATGCCATGGAACGCCTGGCCAGCTGCCATGCCGACAGTGGGGTGGACGACAACCCTCAGAGCATGCGGCTGTTCGGCGTTTCGGGTGTGGGCAAATCCTTCGTTTTCAAGGAATATTGCCTGCGCAACCCACCGGTCCACGGGGACGAAGTTACGCGCCTGCCTGTGGTGTGCGTCAAAATTCCGTCGAAGCCGACGCGCCGGTCGATCTTCAGGGCCTTTCTCCACGCAGTACAGATCCAAGTAGGGCCAGGATCAGCTGACTCGCTGCGCGACCGCGCAAAATTTCTCTACACGCAATGCTGCGTCGAATTTGTTTGTGTCGACGAGGTTCAGCACCTGATCGACCGCGGTCAGGCAAGAACTTTTGCCGCAGCTGCAGATGCGCTGAAAGAGATGCTCGACTTGCTGATGATCCCCGTCGCGTACGGGGGTGCTCCGCGCGCACAGATCCTGTTTACGCACAACAACCAGTTGCGCTCGCGCGTACCCGAAACACTCCGGCTCTACCCCTTTGACCTGGAGGGCGGATTCGCGCAGTTGCGCGGGTTTTTACACGAACTCGCGTGCGACATGAGCGATGAAAATCGCAAGTGGCTCGCCAGCCCCGAGGTGGCGACGCGCATGTTCTATGCGAGCGATGGCGTTCACCGCTCCATCGCTTTCATGGTCAAGCGCATGGCCCGCTTGGCCGGCGACGCGAGAAAACTCGACTACGTCACCCTCGAGAAAATGTTCGCGCGCCACTACTGGCCCAATGTGCCTGCGGTCCTCAACCCATTCCACAAGTCGTTTGCCATGCGCAGGCTCAACCGGGTTGGCGAGATTCACGAACCAACCTATCTGGATGGCGACAACCATGGGGAGGATGCAGGGTATGGGCAAGGTTAACCGCAGCTATCTGGATCCTGGCGCAGGACTGCCGCCCGCCGGAGGCTTTCCAATCTCGCTGATTCGCACGCGCCCTATTGGTACGACCGGCGCCAATCCCAGTCATGCCGAATCGCTCGCGTCGTGGATTTGTCGTCTCCAGAAAGCCAACCAGATTTTGCGCTTGAAATTGCTGATGGCGAGAGCCGGATTTTTCACCTTCGCGTTCGTCGATTGCCCCCCGCATTTCGAGTTGGCCGTGAGCGCTTGGAGCCGCCTCAGCGGGCGCAGCATGCAGGAAATCGGACCGATGTTCCTGTCCTTGCGTGATACCCAGATGACGCAAGCCAAAAGTAGTTTCGTCTTGCGCTCATGGGCGCTGCAGCCGAGGCCTGCCAGGTCTTTAGCAAATCGTTGTCGTCATGTCATATGCCCGATCTGCCTCGCACAAGACGAGGTTGCGTACTGGCGAAAAAGCTGGCGGTTTGCAACGACCGTCTGCTGCGACGTTCATGACACCCGCATGATTGAGAGTTGCCCCCATTGTCAGAGCGGCTTCGCCATACCGCGGCTTGGCTCTTGTCCGTTGAGTCACTGCGACGGCTGCGGCTTAGACCTGCGGCTCGTAAGTCCGAAAGGCGATGCCCCTACCGGCCGACTCATCCAAAAAAAGATTCGCCAGATCTACACCGACCCAGACAGTATGGCTACGCCGTCACGGGGATGGCCCTGTCGATGTCTTCGCAGGCTTCTGGCGCTGGGTTGCTCAGCAGGGGCCGAACAGACGTCGCTGGAGTCAATCTCGGATCTTCGGATTCGTGCCGGCTTGCGCAAAGAAGTTAGCCTTCGATTCGTCGATTTGTTCGTTTGCCAGCCTATTGAAATACGCTGGCGTGCTGCTTTCCTTGTGGAAGACTTCGCACGCCGTCGCCCCCAGGATTTCGACAAGCTGATCCAGAGCGGCACTAACGTTCTTGATTGGCTTGCCGAGTTTCACTCGATTTGCGCGGAAAAAAAGGACTCACACAACGCAGTTCAAGAAGCGCTGGCAGCCCCCCTGATTGAGTGCCGCAATGAGATTTCAGCCCGATCGCCTGCTCGTCAGGCCTGCACCGATCGCAGGTCAGTCTGAGCCCGAATCGCTCACCTCTTGGATTTACAGGTTGGCTTCGGCCAATGGCTTCGCCACATATGGCGAACTGATGCACAACGCTGACATCGCCCTGTCGGCACGCACGCTGGTCGACTTGGAGCCTGAGCGTTGGGCGTTGCTTGCGCGGCTGCAGCAGCTCTCAGGCGTGTGCGTCCCATTGCTGCAGAAGCACACGTTGAACGCTGTGCTCGTGGCCATGACCGGGAGCCCATGCAGCACCGCAGGGCGTTGGTTAATGCCGAGCAGCGGTCGAGGATGCAGGTTTGCAGTCTGCCCAGCGTGCCTCGCGGAGGATTCAAGGCCATACTGGCGCAGCGCCTGGCGGCTTTCGGTGAGCACCATTTGCCCTGTACACAGGCATCTTCTTGTTGACACCTGCTCGGGCTGCGCAGGCCCCCTGGTCCTCACGGGCACGCGAATGGCATCGCTGAGGCACTGCGAGCAGTGCGGTCAAGCGCTGCATGTCAAGGTGACTCCACAGGTTGCTCCACGCGTGTCGAAGTGGCGCATGGTCCCCGCGCACGAATTGCGGCGCGCTTGCCTTCCGGTTTCCGTCGCTCACAGCAAGCTCTGGTGGGACGGTGTGCGTGTGCTGTTGAACGTGCTGAGCCGTGCGCAATTCGCCAGGAAGCTGCAACAGTCAGGTCTGCCTAGGCGCTTCGCCCCCGTTTTAGCTCGCCTGACTGCCGGGCAACGCATGCCGTTCGATCACCAGCCGCTGGAGACGCGCCACCGAATGCTGGATCTGATCGATTGGCTCACGAAGGAGTGGCCAACCCGATTTGTCAGATGCATGAACAATGCGCGCATCACGCACAGCGAATTCAGCACCTCGGAAATCGAAATGCCGTACTGGCTGTGGTCGGTTTGCAAGCGGCATCTCGAAAAAAAACATTACTGGCCTAGCGTGACAGAAGTGGCCGGCGCTGTCGCGCTGCTAATGAGTACCAATCGGCAGGTCTCCAAGCACGCCGTCAAGCGCCTTCTCGGGGTAACGCAGGGGAAGGCACTGAACGTCATTGGGGCCCCGATTCTGCGCTGCCTCTCCAGCGCGGAATTGCTCGCCGTGGTGCAGCTCTTGAATGCCGACTTGAGCATCACCTCGACCGCCAGAGATGCACGGGCAAGTCTCCTGCGCGATGCGTGCAGCATCGCCGCAGCAGCATGGCTGAGGGTGCCTCTTAAGGCCGTCGCACGCCTGTCGATAATCGACGGCGAAGCGTTGCTGGAAGAGTGGAATGCGGCGGCGCGCATGGAAGGGGTCCGCAGCCAGCTCGCCCAGTACTATTTGTCTTGGATGGAGTGCTATCTGTGTCGAACGCGCAGTCGCTTCGAGCGCTACGACCTGCCACGGCAAGCGCTTTTTCTGACGCGCTACGGCGTTCCATCGCAAGGGTTCGGTTTAGTCCCACGCTTTGCAGATCTGCTGCGCCGCGCACGCATCAGCGAATGGCCGCTGGGATCACGGCTTCTAACGGCGAAGCCGAGAGACTAACCCCGCACGACGCGCATCGGAAAATGAGCAGTGTGTGCAGCAATGTGAACCGAGCTCGGGGCCGTGCAAGTGACGACTACACATAGCTGAGTCTTTGAACGGTGAGCGACCAGCCATAAGGACAAGCGCGGGTTGAACTCACTCGTTATCAGCTGCGAGCGTTTCGGCTTACTCCAGCGATTTCGTCGCGCATGCGTCGTGTGGAACGCTGGACCATCGGTACGGTGAGTCGGAGAAATTCACAACCAGCAGGCCTGATGCGTTGAGCAGCACCAGAACGTTACCAGATGCCTGCATCATCCACCCGCAAATGGGCTGGTCCGAGCTCCTTGGATCGTCTTTCGGATCGGCTTCCAGGCGCCGCACGTGCACATACGCATATTCACGAAGGCGCTCCCTCCCTCCCTTTGCGAGTTCTTCCAGCAACACGCGGTCCGTCTCCTTCGGCTTCCATCCTCCGGCCACTCTAGACGGGGGCCAATTGTTGGTCGCGGCAGCGTACTCCATCCAGTAGCTCCTGGCTCCATTCCGATAGGACCAAGCATAGAAGGCGTTAACTAGCAGGTACGCCATCATCAACAAGAACAAGATGGGCAACAGCAGCAGACTCTTGTATGCATCAGAAGAAGCCCAGTGGGTCGGCTTGCGCAAACTCTTCTTGGGCGCTTTGCGAAAAACGCCTCGCTTCTCAAGCATCTGCCAGTGCCGGGTGGCCTGCAGCGCACGCGCGTCCTTTGCTTTCCGGAGGCGGCGGGCCTCGCGCGCCATGCGCTTTCTCAATCCGAGTCGGTCACAGGCTTCACCCCTGAGCTGAAGTCGCGAACGCTCGAGCAAAAGCCGACGCATTCCTGCCGTTGCAATGTCCATGGCAGCAGACAGACATGCGAATCCGGCCACACCGGCCAAAAGCAGAAGCCACGTCTCACTTTCTACGAGCCCTTTAATCACTAGGTCCTGAGCGGACCATGAAAACATCAGCTGCGGAATGCCCGCGGCGTCGTACCAGCCGAGCAACTTCGCGCGGCCAACAAGGTAGCACGCTGCAGTCACCAAACTCAAGCAGAGAACAAGCGCTTGTGACCAATGGTCCGTTAACCAAGACGTCTTCCTTTTTTTTGGCGACTCATCTGACGCAGGTGGAAGTTCAGGGAACGCTTGAGGTACACCATCACTCGCCTGCTGAGATGATCGGTGCCGCATGTCCCTTTTTCTTACTTTGTAGTTCATCCCGGAATGTTCTTTCTCCATACGTGATCTTCCCCCAACTAGCGTGCTTGACTCTATCAAGTCGGGGGATCTCGGCGGTTCGTCAGGGCCGAGCGGAAGTGCCGCATGATTCATCAAGGCGGGCTAAGAACAACAACCTGAAGAAGCTGCTAGCCGAAGCCCACCCGAACATCCACGCACTAACCACGGTTCTTCGAGGTAAAGCGCTAGCGTGCCCCACGGGCCTGCGCATTTCGGGCCAGTGCGTCACGCGGCTAACCGTTTCGTTCATCGAATCGAGTTCCGAAATCCACTTCAAACGAATGAGGCGAAGATTTAGCCGCACACAAACAAAACATTAATTAGGCACGACGGCTTGAGCGAGTTTTCGCTGGAGGCCGCCTAGGGCGTTCTGCTTCCAAGACCACCCGCCGGCTATCGGGTGAGTTCGTTGGCGTTGATCGCTACCAGAAAGTCGAAGTCGCTGAACATGCCGCGCTTAAGCCGAGAAAATCCATCGAGCTGTTTGCTTGCGCTTTCCAGCCTGTTTTTCAACTCAGCGCCGGTGCTCACGCCAATCACGGAGCGAATCCCGTTTCGGATCTCGACGTCGGCGGCCCTCATGAACAGAGGCAGCTTGCTCGCATACGAGTAGTAGACATTGGTCCGCGGCGACCAGAACCGCGGCCACGTCTCGGTCGAATCAGCGCCGGCACGGACAACGGATTCAAGGCACAGGAGAACATCGGCCTCGGCGAGTTCTGAGAAGGTAGTCTTGTCGGGCGAGCAACGCTCTTTGAGAAGGTCCGCAGTCACAGAGACGCGATTGAGCTGCAGCCGCTTGTTCCGGTGCTCGTCCAAGGAGTTCAAATGCCCACCGAAAGCAAAGTAGTTAGACGGTTTCGGTTGGCCTTGACTGTCGCTCACGATGAACGTGGTGGTAAACAGCCGGCGCAATGATTTCCAGCGTTCATGGCGAGCGAGAGCTGCTGTCTGGATGAGCAGTATCTCAAGCGCAAAAAATGAGTAAATTTCGCTCCATCCAGGGTTGTACCGCCCCGCAGTGGCCGGTGGGCCGAAATGCTCGCCCAGCCCTTCCATCAGCTTGATGAAACTGCGCAAGGCGGCCGGGTCGTCTGCCGAAAATGCAGCCACGGCTTCGGCATATTCGGCCACCTGATCCCGAAGCCCCTTTGTTCGCTCGATGGCTTTGTACACCTCTTCGTCATAGTCGGTCCCCTCAGGCTGGACATACAGCTTGTCGATTTCGGACAGCAAACTCTTCACGAAGATTGCTTCCAAGCCCTGACGGTTCGCCTTTCCCTCCTGGATGGCGCGCAGCGCGGCGCCCAGCTCTCTAACATGGCTTGCCCCAGCGCTGCTGGTCACAAATGACGGAGGCGCACCGAGCTTGGGCTTCTCATGGAAAGGCTGCTCGTAGATCAGCCTCAAGACCTGATCAAGGCCCTCTCCATACCTCTCATCGGTGGAGACATCGATGTAAATCCGCCCCTTCATGAACACTGGCAGGCAAGGCTGGCCATCATCGTCGTACTCGCGTACCACGGGAATGAACTTCGTCTGCTGCACCTTGCTGTACAGCTCCTGGGAGATGATTTGCGACTCTGTGCCGACACCGCCGATGCGTGCGTCGGCTTTCTCCTGGTACTTGCGATCGCAGATCACCAGCACTCGAACGACAGAAGGCTCGATCACCATGCTCTCCATGAACACGAACTTGTCTTGACCTGGCTTCAGATCCCATTTGTCCAGCACGGCATCGACACCGTGATTTCGCAGAGCGATGGCGAAGTCGAGCACGAATGCCTCGTGCTCGGCGTCTGTCCAGCTGTACGAGATGAAGACTTTGGGGTGTTCACTGGTTGCGCTCATGTTCGGAATGGTGGTGGTCGGTTGGCGATGGGTGAGAGACCAGCAGAACGGCTTTTCCGTCTATTACCCACCAAGAACTCGAACGGTACCACCGCAATCCGCCGCTTCGCGAGGTGCGGTATCGACGCGACGCGGTAGTCCGAACCGCATGGCGCACCAAGTCGAGGCTGAAGCACTCGCGTGCTGCCGCGGTGAAGTTCCGTAGAAAGCATGGACAGGGTCCTCAGCTGGACGAAGCGGAAGGCGGTTGCAAAAACCGCTTCTGAGAGTTGCGCCGCACTCCGAAGCGAGTGCGCGCCGACCAGGCAACCGGATACTGTCGCCACAGCCGAACGGTCATCGAACCAACACGGTGTGACTTGAAGGAGTCAACCGGTTAGTCGCTCTTTCACTTCGGACTGGACAGCTTTGAAAGTCTCTCCAAAGCGAGCAGCGTTCTCTGGTACCTCATCGAGCATGAAATAGGCTTTGAAACGGTCCTCGATGACAAGGGGAAGTCGTTGGACGAACTTGCGTCTTAGGGATCCAATGGAAGCAGCGACGCCTTGAGCCGCCTGAATTTTTCTTTGACGCCGCGCTGACTTCGCAATTCCGTCCCTGGTTGCATGTTCGCCCAGATACGCGGACATCAACTCCCGCCACCAGAGTTCAGCTGTGACGATTGCCATTTGTCCTTTGTTCAAGCTCCGACTACTCCAACTCCGAAAAGCTGCGCCAAGGTCGGTCGTTGCAATGAGCTGCCGGTAGAAGTCGCGGAAGTGGCCGAGTAGCTCAGCCGGTTGAACTTCGTGCGATGGGCCGATCAAGCCGAGGCAGGGTGCGCCATCACCTGTGTCGATACCGCTCACGATCCCGGCACCGTGGCAACACGACAGAATGATAAAAAGCTGAAACTGACAGGCTTGGTTGATCGGGCGCAGGAGATCACAAAGCTCTTGCCAACCCATCTCGCTGCCATTGGCAAACTCCAAGCCTTCATCAGAGCCATGACATTCGATGTGCAGCCACGGTAGGTGGCCCTGCTGCGAGTTTGCAAGCAGTTCCGCTAGAACGTCTCTGAAACCTTGGGCGCTTTCGGTGGTGTAGTAGCCCATCGGCAGGGCGAAGTCAGCCTCTTCGAGAATCGGTTGGAGGTATTCAAAGAGGATCTGACCAGTCTTGACCTCGTGCGGCTCAAGGGACTCAATGATGTAGAGGCGGTTGAATCGAAGATAGGTCATCGTCGCGGGCTTAGTGAGCAGCGCTGTTACCGAACGGCGATCGGGCACAAAATGAAAGCGTCATGGCGAGCAATGAACGCCAAGGCAATTCATCCCGCCTCCTTGAATCCCCTTGCCAGGAGGGCGGGCCGCAGTTCTTTCAGGGAACTGTGCGGCACAGCCACCCACAGCAGGTCTCGGGCCCGAGTCGCCGCGACGTAGCCAACGCGGCCGACCTCGGTCTCGACGCCATCCAGGAGTGCTTGCGCATGCTCTCTGAGGGTGATGTACAGCACGGCGTCCAAGCTTTCTCCCTTCGCTTTGTGCACGGTGTCGACCCGCAGCGCCGTGGCATCGCTTTCCCCCAAGTCTTCGGCGCTTGCGAGTGGCACGTTCGGCAGCGCCTTCTTGGATAGCTTGTGCCCAGTGTTGTCGGTCGTCTTCAGGCCGAATTTCGTTTCCAACCGGGCGAGTAGCACCCTGACGCGCACTACCAGCAAAGGGTGCCAGTGCGTGTCGGCGACCAATGATGAGGAGGGGAGCCCGCTGGCCGCGTCGCGGGTGAATCCCCAGATCTCCTTCCGAAGCTCCCGATACTGCGGGTAGAGGGAGGGCTGCGTGATCTGGCTCACAAGTCCGTGGGGCGGGCTGTCCAGCAATGCGACCACGGCGATGGCTACGCGCTGGAAAGCCTTCAGGAAGTCCTTTCTGCGGTCACGCAGAACCGCGGCAGCAGCGAGCGATTTGACGAGGCCTTGACCAGCTGGCGCGTCGTCGCCGCGCAGCGTCTGCGCCAAGCCTCTGCCTCGGCAGAGGACAGCTGAGCGCTTGCCGTCGGCGCCAGCGGCGGACATTGCGCCTTGAAACGCGGTGATGAGCTGGGGGTGCTGGTTGCGCCTGTAGCCCGTAAAGAAGGCGCCATGAGGCGTGCTGGGCGCGGGCCGCTCCGCAACATCACCGCGACCGCATAGGCCGTTGGCCAGCCCGACGATGCTGGGAGCTGACCGAAAATTCCGTTGCAGCGAGTGTTGCTGCACACCAGCGCGCTTAAGGTAGTCGGTCAGAAATTTGCCGTCGGCGCCCGCGAACTCATAGATGCCTTGGTTGGGATCGCCGATCAGCGTCACGCATGAGCCAGCACGGATTAGCAGCTCAAGGATGGCTTGGTGCACCGAGCCGATGTCTTGCGCCTCATCGATCAGGATATGTGGATACCGCCGCGCCACTACTGCCAGCAGTTCGGGCCGCTCGTTCAGCGCACGGTATGCCCAATACCGCCCCAGGTCATGCGTATACGCACCGGTTCGTCCAAGCTTAGCGATGAGGTTGCGCGCTGTGTACGTGTCCACCACCTCGATCTGGTCGTTGTAGACATGAAAATAGACCTCGTCACCGTCTACGAACGCAAGGTGTAGCGAGGTGATCGGTTGAGGAAACGAAGACGTCGAGAACTTGAAGCCCTCAAGAAAGGCTTCGCTGCCCGTCACCAGGAAGGCCGCGCACGCGGACTTCATGGTCCGATGGCCATGCGGTCGGATGATGTTGGTGGTGATGAAGCCGTCCAACGTGTCGATATCGACCCGCGACCGTCCGGCGCCGGGCAGCAGGCTTTTTGCCAAGTCCTCGTACGCCTCGCGAAAGGTGTCGACGGCCACATTGGAGAACGACAGCAGCGCCACACGGCCGCGCGCATCGCCGAGATTGCGGCGCATCTGCACGAGGCGGTGCACGGCTGTCTTGGTCTTGCCGCTACCGGCACACGCGACGACGCACAACGGCACCATCGGCGCGTCGACGATGGCCTGCTGCTCGGGTGTCAACGCGCTCATGGCTTCGGAGTGGCCGCCACTTGGCAAGCATGTTTGATGGCATCCTGGATATACATCGGTACGGTGAAGGGAATCTTTCCTTCCGAAATCACCTGAGCCAGTGACTGAGCGAAGCTGCCTTTCTGGACGTTTTTCTTCGGGCGTTCAAACATGCCGCAGAACAACACTTTGGCCTTGGCCGCATCACCGACTTGCGCATCGACGGCGATGGTCAACGATTTGGCAATCCTCGGGTGCAGCTCTGCCAGAGCATCGAGCATGGCCGTGCGGTTGACAGCCTCCAGTGCTAGGTCGTACTCGAAGGTCTTGAGCCCGTGGAAAACCTTGACATGCGCGTCCTCGCAGTCCTTCATCTTGGCGGTGTTGGCCGAGACAGTGATGGCGTCACCGGGTGCTGGGTACATGGGCTCGCTGTCGTCGTCTTCCTCTTCCTCTTCAGAACCGCCCGCACTTTCGGCAGGTGGCGCCGGCAGGGGCGTGCCAGGCACGGCTACCGCGCCAGCCTCTGTCTGGAGTTCGGCTTTGGGCGGCACAGGGTCGGCGTCGGTCAGGACTGCGACTGGAATCTTCAACGCTTTATCCCCGAACAGGGGAAGGAACGAGTCGAAGTTCAGCCCCTCGACGCTAATGACGCTCACGCCGTGCTGGCGCAGATCGAAGCCGATACGCTTGGCCAGCGCGTTGACCATCATGAGCTCGGCCGCTCCCTCCACGAAGATGACACGACGGGCGAAAAAGAGTTCTGCGCGCGTGACATCGAGGTAGCGCTCCAGCTTCTCGCGTCTGCCCTTTTTAAAGACGACGCTGCGCGGGAGAAAGGTCTCTACAGCTGTGCCTGTGTCGACCAGACACACCAGGCTGTCCAGATCGGCAATGCTCGCGAAGTTCGGCGAGTGGCTCGTCACGAAGAGCTGGACAGGCTTTTCGCCTTCGACCGCCTGGATGGACTGCAGGTACTGAAGCAGCACTGCCTGAAGTTGGGGATGCAAGTGCGCCTCGGGCTCCTCGACGATCAAGCCGCGGTAGCAGGAGTCGGGGTTCTTCGTCAGCTCGCTGAGCACGACCGCCATGTAGATCAAGTTGTTGAAGCCCAACCCGTTTTGCTCAATCTCAAATGAATCCACCAGAAGCGACAGCCTGGACTTCAAGCTCTTGAAATCGGTGCCACTTAGGCCGACCTCCAAAAGCTGCGCGAGCTGCGGCCCCAGCATCGTCTGGTGCCGAGTGTTGATGGCGCCATGCGTGTTGACGATAGGCAGGTGCGCCTTCAGCTTGCCATCAAGCTCCTGCAGCGCCTTGTTTATGCCGTCGATACCAGTATCGTCGGCCAGCAGCTGCAGCAGTCGCGCAAGCTGGCTGGTGCGACCCGGCTTCAGGCCTTGCGATGCATCCCGCAGTGGCGGCAGGTATACGCCACGCAGGTTCTCCATCATGTCCGCGGTCAGACCCACCTCCTCGTGCTCGCCACACCAGCGTTTGGCGCGCAATCGGCCCGCCTTGTCGGCGTCCGAGTAGCGGATCTTGATGTGGGCCTCCAGCGCTCCGGAAGCGCTGGGCACCAATGCGGCCAAGAAGTCCGCTTCATCGTCAAGGCTGAGCCCGCTAAATACGTACTCGAACACGATGTCACCCGATGGCGTGCCACCGCGGGGCACGTGCACATCGTCTTCGCCGAGGCGAGGATAGGGTTCTTCATGACCTGCCAGCAGCGCACGCAACGCGTCGACCACGGCCGTTTTGCCGACGTTGTTTCCGCCGACTAGGACGTTTAAGCCGGCTTGAAAGGACAGCTCAGCATGCTTGAGCTTGCGGAAGTTCTTGATGACCAGCTTGGCCAGATGCATTCTTTTTCTTTCTCTATGCTTGCGGGTTCGCTGCTACCGGAGACGGGACCGAGGTTACTTGCCCGGTATTCTGAGCGGAGAGTCTGAGCATCTCCGGATCGCGCTCGCTGCCTGGACTTTTTGTCGCACTCCTCGCCGCGAATACGGCCATGATCCGCAGAGAGGCGCGCGCTAGAAGGTCAACGGGTAAGCCTTGCCATAGACCGTTTGCAGCATAGTCTTCCGCTTTCCCGTCACGACGACGACTGCAGTCGAGGAATTGCCTCGTGCAACCATTCACCCAACCAACGGACAAGGCGATTTTGAGCTTGTCGCCAGCGATGTGTGGCCTGCCCATAACCCAAAGCAATTCGCTGCCGAGGGACGGCTACCGATACGCCAGCTTGTTTACTCGATAGCCCAGCTGTCGAGAGAAGTCAGCGCAGCATCGAGTTTCTTCAGCAACCTGTGCAACGGCGCACACTCGGGGTAAGTCTCGCTCAGTATCGATTTGACTTCGTTCAACGCCGCTGCAATATTATCTTTATGCTGTTGCGATAACGAGCGCGCGAAGGACGTTTGTGGCGCAGCGCCGTAGTACAGATCCTGGAAGATCTCCGCCGATAGTTCGCTACGCGTGTATTCGCGCATGACCCATTCATCCAATTCACTGCGCACGGCATCAACGCGGTTGTAGACACCATTGCGCTGAAAGGTGGCCGCGTGAGCCGCCTTCAGGAGGCCGGCAACCCGCTGGCGATGTTGTTCAAGTGGCCGCATCATGCTTGGGAGAGTTCCGCCAAGCCCAACTTTTGGCCGCTCGAAATTTGGCCGATGTCCAGTAGCCAATCTCGATGGCTCCCGCCTGTATCCACCGCTCAGCCCAGTATGCGATCAAATACGTAGTAGCTTGGGAAATCGAGCGCTCTAGGTTGGACGAAGCCTATCGAGCCCGTTCTGCGGCCCTTTGCGGCCATCACGTACCACCCCGCCTACTGAGGCAGCCATCGCCGTGCTGCATCATTTCCCCGAAACCGCGCTGGAAGCAATAATGTCCAAAATGTTGGACAGCCTGAATAGATAGCGGCGAGTGGCTATGGCCGCCAACTTCAAGCCAAGATTAGCTAATCGCGAACGATTTCTGAAAAAATCAAATTCGTTCTCGTATATTTTTCAATTGCTCAGATCGAGAAAGCAAGATAAAGCTTTTTATCTCATATTTTCTGTACAACAACTTTGCGTGGACACTCAGTTGTTGCAACGAATCAAGCCCGCGAGGATCAACAATCAATTCGGCTTCTTTGCCAATTTCCAGAGTCGAATGCGCTAGCTCCTCAATTGGGCGAGAATGATCGGCATTCAGAAGACTGTCGGCAAGGGTGCGCGCATAAAAATCTGAAAGCCTCGAAGGACCGGCGCTTATGAAGCTTGGAGAATGCCAGCTGATATCAGTCCCGTTTTCAGAGTATGCAAAGTAGTGTTCATGCGTCGCCACACGTTCATGGGGCGTAATACAAACATGGGCCCGGAGATACGGCGTAGCACCAATGACGCTTCTCCAGTTACCGTGGTAAATCGTTTTGCTCAACTCATAATAAAAAGGATCTTCGAGATATCGGCATGTCGAGTCGAAAAGAATTTTCTCATACCTGCCCTTATCCAAAGTTAGTGGTGCAACGTAAATTGCGCGCGACCAATTAGGACGCTCATAGCTTAAAAGAATATTATGCTGAAAATCTTCTGCGGTTTCCGCCTTCTTATGAAGCCGGAAAAACAAAGTCGGATCATCATCGAGCTCGAGATTATTTCTATATTCTCTGATATCCTCCATCGAGCTTCTGAACTTGCTTTTGGAGACGGGAATCCTTTTTGCGGGTTGAAGCCCCATGGATTTCTTGAACTGCATATAAATCATGCTGCCCTGATCAAACAATTTGTCCGACCCAGTCATTGGCTCAGAAATATCTTTTAGCCTGAATGGCATGCCCGTCGCGGACCATCCCATAAAAGTTGAAACATCAGATTCAATCTGCTTTTCACTTAGTGTTGGCCGGATGAAATAGCTTGGGAGGTTTTTTGACACCATAGCTCTCGAATTGAGAAATTTAGAACGGAGCGCATACATTTAAGCATCCGAGCCTCAATTGGTATTGGCACAAACGCGTTCTCCTACCGCTATCGCACTTATGACCTTCATGCGGCCGCGTAATCCTCCGGTGGGACGGATATGGAAGGGTCGCGCTTTTCATGCTTCACCTCCGTGAATAATTGCCACCGCTGCTCTTGACGCGCGCGGGCACGTTGTCTCCGAGGCATCATGGTACGCCGCGCCGTCTCCGTTACACGGCGCGCTTCTTCGCCCCCTTTGGGAGATAGAAGATACAAAGCGGGACTCGGATTTGGGTCCAACTTACAAGACAGGTCTGCGTCAATGGCGCATTCAAGATATCTGCATCGGTTTTGGAGGCATTCCTCATACCTTCGATCTGATCGATGAGCTCGACTTGGCGGAGCACTCGATCCACGGAGGCCGTCATTTCTATGGTGCCCATCGAGCGCTCGGGAGGTATCGTCGTGCACAGATTGCCTAGCGCAGCGGCGCCGCGCAGCAACATCAAAGCTCGGCTTTTGAGAGCGTCATCCTTGTGCACTGCGCTGAAGACGCCAACCGTGTCGAGTTCCTGCAATCGCTCGTTCTGCGCCAGGCACCTTCCATAGGGAGAGACCTCCGAGCCTTGCTCATCCGGCTCGTCCAGCAGGACCTTCAACGCGCGAGTTGTGTTTGCGCTGGCAGGCATAGGAACGAGCCATGTGGACAACACCAGTCTCGACGTACGCGAGCGTGGATCCTTCAAGGCTTCGTCGATCGCCAATGCAATCTCTTTTTGATTTTGCTTAAGGCTCTCGACGTCGGCCTCTCCTTTGCCGAACAGGGTGAGGTCGGCGCGCAAGGCCAGATCGAATGCCTTCTTCCCGTGGAGGTTTTCCATCACCGGGAAACCTTCAAGTTGCTCCGCCAATCCAATTCGCACATTCAACGACTCTATGAAAGGCTTCTCATCGGTGTCCCACCACGTGTACCGCAACCGAAGATCCGAGAAGGAACCTTGCGGCGCAGCCGCAGAGAGGCACGCGACTTGGCGTGCCCAAAGGTCGACAAGCTGGGATTCAGATAGAAGCGTCCAGCCCGCGCCTCGAATGCGACCGATGGCGTCGCAACTGACCACCGACCCTCTTGCGCGGACCAGGGTTGCAGCTCTCTCCAGGTCGGGTTGGAGCTTCTGGGGAGTGTTCGGGAACACGCGAGCCGTCGAGACTTTTTCCAGGTGCTTGATGCGAATCACCAACTGAGCAAAGCTGGTGAGGACCGACGGTCTCGCAGAGACGATCAAGGGCGTCATCAGCTCATACGCCTCAGCATAGAGCCGCGCAGCTGCAGGCGGATCACCACGCCTCCACAGTACTCGCAGACCATGGTCTGACATCATCTGGGCAAACAGTGCCCTTTTGCGCAGTCGATCGATCCCTAGCAACGTCTGGTTGTCAAAGCTATGATATCTGTTGAAGATGGCATCGCCGATCCCCAAGATCTCCTGCGCAGAGCCTCGATCGTTGTAGAACTCAAAGACGTCCACTGCCGTGGGCGAGCTCCCGGGCAGTTCGTTGAGCATCTCTTGTTTGCAGGCCGATTCCGCATCAGGCCAGAGCTGCGCCGCCTTACGGTTCCAATAGCCGGTGGCAAGATCGAGGAACAAGCACTTCACGCCGAAGTCCCCGCGCCCTTTCGGGTCCTTCAAGGCACGCAAGATCGCGTACGCGCCTTGCATATCCTTAAAGGCATCCGACTCGTTTCGCAGCTCCGCAGCCAGTCTCACGCGCGCGAGGTAGAGCATTGCCGCGGCGCGCGGCTCGCCGTTGAGCACACACTCGTTGGCAGCGGGCCGGGCGTACAGAACGCCTCTGGCCTCGTCGAATCGGCCCGTTGACACATAAAAGATCCCTGTCATCGCCCGGTACTGGCAATTCGCAGCGTCTAGCGCGAGAGCGACATTCAAGGCTTCTGCCGCTTGGGACATCTCTTCGTCGGCAATAAGGATTTGTGCCTCCGAAAACTTGGCCACCGCAACCTCTTGGAAGCTTTTGTGCCGCTTGGCGGCGAATGCTTGAAGCAGTGCCCGAGCGTCGATGAACTCGCCTTTCTGGAGGAGCACACGGACCTTCTTCAAGTCCTGGTCGTCGGTGGATTCGAGAGCCCGGATGGCCGCGAAAATATTGGTCGTGTTCGTGACCTGAACAGGCGCGGAGATCTGGATGTTCGCCGAAGGGCCAGAAATATTGAGGATCGGGCTCGAACTTCCAAAAGTCTGCTGCTGGATCTGGGCAACGCTCAGCGTACATCCGCCAAGCAGCCAGACGAGAATCCACCACTTCCTCATTTCTGGGTGTCCCCAAAAGTGAACGTTCCGTTGGCGCCATTGCTGTTGATGATGGGCGAGTTCTTGCCCGTCGTGGATTGCGTCATGTCCGAATTTGAGGAGCTGGACTGCGCCGTATCTGGTTTCTTGAAACTCGAATATGCCCCCGCCAGCGCAACGATCAAGCCAACCAAGGCTGTCAAGATGCCAATCATTTTCTTCATAGGCCCCTCCGAATGCCGGTGATGAGCGATTATCAATCTGCGACCGGACGCGCCGTCCGATTTGAAGAGGTATCGTGACTTCCATGAAATCCTGACCCATCGAGCAGTTCCTCGATCAGCAAGGAACGCGATCGGAAATGGGTAGCAACAACTGTATTGACATACAGTACTTTTGGTACGAAAATCATACCAACGCTGTTCGAGAATCGAACCACATGAGGGGTCGCATTATGGAAAAGCTAGGCGAAACGATCGCATCCGCGCTCGAGGCCTTTTGGGCGTCACAGACATTGGACGTCGGCGGCACTGAAACCGTCGATGACTTGGTCGCCGCGATGGACTCATTCACAGCTACGGACGTTCTCGGGGACATCGAGCCCATCGTGGGCATGGATCTGCCATCGGGCGAGGTCATCCGGCGCGGGGGGTACGACAGCAAAGACCAGTTCGTAACCGTGCTGACGCAGAAGATCCTCGACTACGTTGCGGAGCACCAGAAATGAATGCCGACGACGCAGACGCGCTACGCGTCGAGATGGGCGCGCGTCTTCGGGAGGCGCGCGAGTACCTAAACTTTTCGCAGGAGGAAGTCGGCATTGCGCTTGGCGTCTCCCGACCAGCGGTTACCAACATCGAGTCTGGCAGCCGCAAGGTCGAGTCCCTCGAGTTGGACAAGATGGCGCGACTGTACGGTCGCAGCGTCACATACTTCCTCTCTGGCGAAGAGGAGGTCGCCGTTGACGAGAAGGTCGTATTCGCGGCTCGCGCCCTAAGCGGCTTGAGCGGGCGCGACCTCGAAGAGGTTACCAAGTTCGCCAACTATCTGCGCAACTCTAGCGGCTCGGGTGCGCGAAAGGGCAGATGATGACGCTCAGACAGCGATTGCTGGATGCCTCGAAGAAGGCCGGGGAAGTACATCGCGACGCAGGAAGCGAGGCCAGAATAGCGAGTGGCTTCTCGCGGATCAACCCGCTAAAGCTGGCGGAGGACACGGGTGTAGCGGTCATGTCCAAGCCGCTCGACAAGCTCCTAGGCGCGTTCCTGCGCGAGTCGCGCGCCGGCATCCTGCTGAACTCAGAGCGGCCTGTCGGCATGATTCACATGACGTGTGCGCACGAGTTGGGCCACTACTTCCTGGGCCATCTCACCACGGCAGACGAGCACATCGACTACGGCGAGTCCGACTCTGCAACCGAACAGGAAGCCAACCAGTTCGCATACTCGCTCATGGCGCCGCGCTGGCTTGTTGTTCGAGCGATCCTTGCTAAGGGTTGGAGCAAACCTGACTTGTTGCAGCCGGCCGTCATCTACCAACTGTCCTTGCGCTTGGGCATCAGCTTCACAGCAATGGTGTGGGCCCTCGCCCGCTTGAAGTTCATCTCGTCCTCTACCGCCAATGGACTCGCGGCAGCAAAGCCGAAGGCACTCAAAGAGGCGGTGCTGCCCTCGGGGGTATCGCTGTCGACGAACGCTGATGTCTGGGTGCTGGACTCGCATGACAAGGATTGGGTGATCGAGCCGCGCAGCACCGATCGTTTTTTGATCAACCTACCAAGTCACGCGACCGCCGGCTACCTCTGGTCGGCCGAGGAACTGGCAGGCGAGGGGTTCACTTTGAGCCCCGTGCTTGTGGACGCTCGGCAGCAGAAGCGAGCGGGGCCGCCGCTGATTGGTGGAGGCGGTGAAGACCGGTACTTCCTCTCTGGACCGGCTGCCCAAGGCGAGACGAAGAACGTCACGGAAGTCCAGCTCCGCGAGACGCGACCATGGGTGACTGATGATGATCCGGCATCTGCCCTGGCGCTGAAGTTGCAGTTCGAGCCGGCCGAGAAGGGCTTGAGTGGGGGTACTCGCCAGCGGGAGATCCAGCAGCAATGATCTCCTCTGTCATCGATCATTCAGCAAGCCTCGGTGCCGCGCGCCACCAAGGTCAACGTCTCACATGCTTGGCGTTCGCTGTGTCTGACGTGAATCGTCGCCTTGCGCCCGCGCCGGACGTGCTGAGCGCCGAATTCCTGTACCAGCACTCTGGAGCCATCACACCTGGCTGGGTTGCGGGAGGGGCGCTCTACCTAGCTCCCACACTGATGGTCGCAGACAAGCCGGGCCAGCCGCTTGAAAGCGACTTTCCCTATCAGCAGACGAGCGGCACGACCGCGGCCGTTCCTGTGCAACCTGTTGGCGCCCAGATGTATCGCAGTGGGCTGCGTGAGATCAAGCGGACCTCAGACTTCGTCGTGGCCGAGTTGCAGAGTGGGCACGTCGTGGGACTGATCATCGAGAGCACAGCGACCCTGATGGCACCGACCAATGGTGTCGTCGCGTTCTCTCCAATGATCTTGCCGGGGCGGGCGCACGCGGTCGTCGCGGTTGGGCTCGGCGCGACCGCGGCGGGCCAGCAATACGTGCGCATCCGCAACAGCTGGGGAACGAAGTGGGGCGATCAGGGGCATGCCTGGTTGCCGATCGATTACATCGACTTGCACACTCTGCAGGCATTTGGGAGGTAGGGATGGGAAAGGTGTTTGCCGAAGACCGCATTGTTCCGACCTGGCTTGCAGCAGCCAAGCATCTCCAGATCCACGGCCGACGAGGGAGAAACCTCGTGCTGGAGATCGATCACCCGCAACTGCTCACCGCTGAAGATCGGAGCGCAATCGCCGCTGTAGACACTGCCCTTCGTCAGCACGCTGACCTGAGCGTGCTGACGGTGGCTGGCACGATCTTTCCACAGGGGCTCTACCGCAAGCACGGGGCCGATGGCCTTGACAAGCGCTTCTTGACAATCATGAAGCGCGCGAAGAAGAAGGGCACCTGGGGTACCTATGCCATGCGCATGATGCAGCGACGCGGCCGCAACCCAGCCGATACGTTTAATCCTCTTGAGCAAGTCATCTTCAAGCTCAAGAGGGCATCAACGCCAGGCGAAGGCAAGCCGTACGAGTCCGTTTACGAAATGGGCGTGCATTTGGCCGAAGACCTTGAAGGAGAGCCATTCGAGCTCGCCGCGTGCGAGTTGCCGACTTTCGACTCGGCACTTGACGGAGGCATGGTATCAAACATGCCTTGCCTGAGCCATCTCACATTCAAGCTGACGAACGCGAAATCGGTTGACCTCACGGCGATCTATCGCTCGCACTACTACGCGCAGCGCGCACTAGGCAACCTGATCGGGCTCACCCATCTCTTGACCTTCGTCGCGGAACAAACCGGGCTCGCGGTCGGCCGATTGACCTGCATCTCGACGGACGCGACGCTTGACTTCGAGAACTGGGGCGGCGTTCCTGCTGGCAAGGCGCTCCTTTTGCAAATAGACGCTTAAAACAGCGCCGGTTGTGCCGCCGAGCGCGGCGCGACCTTGGAGAGTTTGTAAAGACGGCAAATCCCCGCTCGGAACTCGGTGACGCCGCCGTAGCTGGGATGGCGCACGCACTCGATGGGGGCACCGAACTGTGTAGCGTAGCTGCCCGCATCTTGGCCGATCGCGATGATCCGACGGATACCGAGCATGCGCACCAACTCGCCGTTTAACTCATCGACCATTCGCAGTTCTTGGCTCGTGAACTTTCGGTTTGTGAACGGCTGCACTGGCTCGTGCGGATGGAACGGGAAAACGTTCCAAAGCAGCGGTGGAACGTCCAACTGCGACAAGACCCCCCAAATTTCCGCCGCGGTGCGCTCGGCAACGATGGCACCATGCGTTGCCTTTCTGACGTCCGACCCAGGGTAGATGCGTGCGAACAGCGGCAGATGGGCCTCGTCCGTCAGGGCTAGGCCCGTGCGGCGCCCGCCTCGATAACCGAGATCCCGCCCCATCCAAATGGTGTCGGCGCCAAGGGCCACAACGGCTTCAAGGTAAGTGCGCAAAGAGCGACGGCGCAGCGCAGGCGCATTCGCACGGTCGTGCACGTCGCACTGCTCCGCATAGGGATTGAAGACATTGGGAAGGCGAATGGCCGCCAGTGCTTGAACAAAGGATGCTGGTGTCATGATTGTCGAGCCTGGGTTAGAAGAGCGGAAGAGTCTGACTCGATGTTTGGCGGGCAGCCGCATCCGAGCGAGGCTTGGCCGAACCATCAGCCATTTCTGACTTGAGCAATCGCGCTGCGATGAGCATCTGCGTCTTGCCGGATGCGACGGCGCCCACGCGCAAAGCCCGCTCGCGCACATCGGTCGTGACATCGTAGTGAGGGAACGAGGCGCGGTCTTGGAACCAGCTTCTGCGTAACCCGATCCGCGCTGCGAATGCGTGGAGCTCGTCCAGTGAATCGGCCACCAAGTGGCACCACAACTTTCCGCGCCACTCAATGCGCTCGTTGTCCACATAAACAGCCATTTTGCCTCCTACACCAAAAATAGCACATAATGTGCAAAATGACAAGGAAGATGAGGTCCGTCGAAACGATAAGAATTGGCCTCCTCTTGAGGACTGCTCGGGAAGCGCGCGGCATGACTCTGAAGCAAGTGGCATCGCAATGCAAAATGCACTACACGCAGGCTTCCAAGATCGAGCGCGGGAAGTTTCGTTTTGCGAATTCAAATGTGCAAAATATGTGCAATCTAGTCGGAGTCGATCCAGACGCTTCGGACGGCAGCAGTCCGGAGGAGCTCCACGCGTGCTTAGACCGGCTGCTCCGAGAAAAACCGGGGGCAGCGGTCGCCCTTCGTGCTGTCTTCAAGGCGTTCGCTCAAATGTCGAACTGATAACTGCGGCGCGTGGTCGCGCAAGCTGCTCGCTTTCCGCACCCATTCCATTCAGAATCAATGCTGGAGGCCAACTAGACGGGACACCCGCAGCAGGCTACACACGCCGATTTGGACTGGGAGGAAACCTTGGCTCAAGCCACACAAGTAAACGACAAGCCGCACACGCCCGTGGCGGCATATGCGCAGGCGGCGCTCAAGACGAACAAGCTGCATAGCGAAGACGCTCGCGATCAGCTGCGCTTTGGTTTGTTCGGTGAAGTCGGCAGCCTATTGGCACTAGTCAAGAAGGAGCACCGCGACCTGGAGCCTGCCGACCACGATGCAATCACCGAGGAGATCGGCGACGCGCTCTGGTATCTGGCCAACGTCGCCGAGAAGTACGGCACCAGCTTGCAAGACGCCGGTGCCGAGGCGATGCGCGAACTTCAAGCGCGCATGGGCATCAAGGGAGCATTCGCAACCGATGTCACATTTGAAGAGTTCGACGCGCTGCTGCAACTCTCTAATCGCAAACTCACCGAGGTCGACAAGTTGCAGCACCTGCGGGAACTTGCAGCGCATGCCGGCCAGCTGCTTAGCTCGGAGCCGAATTCGACGGATCTTCTAAGTCAACCGCCGCAGCACCTCCTCGGCCACTTGCTGGCGGACCTCGCGATGGTTGCGGCTCTCTTCAAGCAGCGGTTGGCTGCCATCGCAGAGGCCAACATAAGAAAGATTCAGTCGCGCTGGCCAGGTGAGAACCCTACGCACCTACCGCTCTTCGACGACCGCATCTTGGAACTCGAGCAATTCCCCCGCGAATTCGAGATGCACTACATCGAAGTTGCTCCAAAGGACGGCGGCTCGCCGTACGTCATTCAGCGCCTGCGCGGAATCAACATCGGTGATCGCCTGACGGACAACCGCGCTGACCCTGACGGGTATCGCTTTCACGATGTGTTTCATCTCGCGTACATGACTCATCTGGGTTGGTCGCCAGTGATCCGCGCACTGCTAAAGATTAAGCGCAAGAGCGACCCCGAGGTCGATGAGAACCAAGACGGCGCACGTGCCGTGATCATCGAGGAGGCCATCTCGACGTGGATTTTTAACCACGCCTACACCCGCAAGTTCTTTGCGGACAAGAAACCAGGCCGGCTGAACTACGACCTCCTGAAGCAAGTGCACAGCATGGTGAGCGGCTACGAGGTCGAACGCTGTCCTCTGTGGCAATGGGAATTGGCCATCCTAGACGGATTCTCAGTCTTCCGTGATCTGATGAAGCACGGGGGCGGCATCGTTCGCGTCAACCTCAATATCAGAACGCTGGAGTTCGCGAAGACCGAGCGCCGTGTCGAACTTCCGACAGTACCGGGGCCGCGAGAGCCGCTGGTTGGTGGCATGCCACCTACAGATCTGTAAATGCACGCCGGCGGCAACGCGGATCTCGACTGAGTGCACATTTTTCACAGGACGGTTTGACAGGGCTCCCTACTGCCAGGACAAGATGAAAGACGGCCTCTTTCGCGTCGGGCGCGGACTCACGTCTTACGCCCGCATCTATAGCTCCAACAGGAGTTCGACAACACCTTGAGCCCGAGGTAATGCGCGTTTTATCGCGTCAGCGGACACTAGTCTGGATCTAGGTATGGCCTCCACCTCGCCTCCCATTTGATCGCTCGAAAAGCTTGCAAATAGCCAAGCGTTTTGCCCCATTCCTGAAGCACTGATTGTCAAGCGCTAAAGTGCCATCTCTGCCTTCGGCCGTCCTGTGCGCGCCCATCACGAAAGGCCTCGGAGGCGCGCAAAACTCACGTGGGAGCTACAGCCGTGGCTACTTCTGTGGCTTTGGGTGCTTCAACCGCCTCAGGCACGCTGGCGGCCTGAGCGATGAGAGACTGCATTTGCTCTCGCGGCTCCATCTGGAACCACCAGTAGTAAAGCAGCCCCACCAATGGGCCCGACTGGCTTAGAGCAGCAGCAGCCTTTTCGATGAGGATGCGTTCATCCTTTCGCGCTAAGCGCAGATGGCCTGACGCGAGGGCGAAGGCGAACTCCAACGCCGCTTCTCCGTAGTTGCGGGTGTGGTTGAGGAACACCTTCTCGAGAAACTCCCTCGTCATCTCGCTCAACTCTGCCGCACCCGAGTAGTCGAGTTCGTGGGGTTGCGCAGCTCTTAGCAAACTAGCCTGCAAAACGCCATCGTTGAAACGCAGGAAGTTCTCGGGGTCCAGCACGACAGTTTCGTGAAGCGATGAAGCAAGCCTCAACGCAGGATTAGGGAATTCTCGCGCGTGCTGCAGCGCTGTACTCATGGATACGAAACTTGTGGCCGCAGCATCACAGGCGTCGAGCTCACCCTCTTTCGGCGTCCAGTAAACGAAACCTTCGGTCAATTTCAGTACGCCTTCGGTCGGCGTCGGTAGAAAGCCTGCAGTGGAGTTTTCCAAGGCTGTCGCAGCCAATGTGGTCGAGGCTTCGACGACTTCCTTAGACCACGGGGATCCGGCGACATGGCCGAGAAGCTCCACGCGCTGCATCACAATGTCAGCACGCCCCCACGCCGCTCCCCGCCCCGGATCTGATCCCATTGGCAGCACCGACCAACGCGACAGCTGATAGGGACGGTCTTTGTCACCTGACTGGGTCAGAAACAATATCAGGCGCTGCCATGCCTCCGACGTGCTCGGCAGCGAAATGCCGACGACGAAATGTCGACTCGCGTCTGGCACCAACTCCCTGAGGTCACGAGCTAGCGACCTCAGGGTGTGACCATTGCCAACGATGGGCGCACATACAAGAACACCTGTCGTCGACGTCGCGTTCAAGCTCGATAGGTCGTCAGCGTTGACAACTGGCGCAACTTTGCCGCTGCAGTCGGCAATGTGTGCAGCCGCAAGGCAGGCAACAGCTTCCGCGGCGGCCCCGCCGACATAGATCACATGGGTCACGCTCATCGGCGTCTTGAGCCGGATTTCGTCGAACAACCATGTTTTAAAGGTCTGGTTGTTCGCGACCGAAGCTTCGTCCAAGCTGACAAGATCAATCGTCTCCAAGCCTCCAGCGCGCTTTCTGTTCAGTGCGCATGCCTTCGCATCGCTGAAATGAGAAAGAAGCGTATCGAGCTCCTCACGCTTGTGACCCTTCGTAAGGACGACCGAGCGTGGCTTCTTTCCTCGCGCTGCGAAGTACTCTCCAGCCAATTCAATGACCGCAGTACCCTGAGTCGATAGGGCAGACGACGCTTGGGGTTTGCTGTACCGGTCGCGGGCGTAAACGATCGTGCCGCAGCGGTCGAACTGCGACATCTCCAGCAACGTGACGATCGCATCTTCGGGCACCTGTGCTTGCACGAGCTGCCGGGCCATCGACCCCGTGGTTGACGCGCTGATCAGGATCAGCTCGTGCTCCTGCAGGATGCTGTAGAGGCCGTTGACTCCCCCGTGAGAGTGAAAGCTATCAATTTCCCAAGCGCCACCCGACTCGCATCCACTGGCGTTTGCAATGTCTTCGACTGCACGAGCCACGCTGTAGATGCCCATGGTGTCGATATGCACTGTCTTGGTTCGGCAGATGCGCGGCCAAGCAGCCGCGCACACGGCCAGACCAACGAAGTACGCATCGGTTTCATCCTTCAATAGCTCGCTGGCCATCAGGAAATGGGTGGACTGACGCTTGGAAGGATGTCGAAACACATGGCCAGCAGGTGCCTGCTGGAACGCGTTGTGACGGTCGACGCGATCTGCCAGACCGAGTTGCACAAGCTCGGCCATGTCGAGTTTGAAGTCCGATCGCGAATGCGCATCACGATGCTTCTTAACGAACTTCCCATTCTCGAATGTCCAGATCGATAGCTCCTTGAGGTAATCGACCGTGGTTGTTCTTCCCCTTAGCTTGAGCCCCTCTGCTTGCAACTTACTGCCCGTCCACACCTTGATCAGATTGGAGGTATGAGTTCCAAACGATATGAGTGCCACGGAATCGGGAAGAGGATCATTGGTTTTCAATGCATCTTGGAGCGCGTCGTCCACCGCACTCATGTCGAACGCGGCGCGGGCGAAAAACACAATGAGGACGTCGATGAACTGATGCGTCTCAAGGCACGCCGTACGACAGCGAAAGGAAAGGCTGCGCTTCATACGGCCAACCGTGGGACAGGAATGAACACTGTAATCAGCGTCCCCGCGACGCGTTCAAGCGCTCGACCGTCATCGAACCAGTCATCGAAGTTCTCGCAAACGTCGCCAGGATCGACGCCGGGTGCGAAGCTTCTAAAAATCGCTTGCCGCCCTGATCTGACCCTGACGAATCCGCAAGCTTGCGAGACCTCGGTGAGCACCGCCCGAAGGCCACCTCCAGTCGCATGCTCCCGCTTGGAGGTCATGTGCATTCGCAGGCAGGCGCGAAGCGCTTCACGCTCTTCCTCCAGGGGCATTTCAAAATACTCCCTTCCGGTCAGCCGGGCAGCCATGCCTGGGCCGGAATCGAGGAAGCTGAAGCACAGGCCTTGAACCTGTCGCTGCGGGCGCTGCATGGCCGCAAGCGCCGCCCAATAGTCACGCAGCGATTGATTCACCAACAAATCGTTCTGTGATTCGATGTCCGAGATCACCAGCCAGCCGGCCATCATCAATTCGACGTGGCGCCGGTAAGCAGAGCCGTCGAGCTGGCGGATGGCGTGGTCCTGGGTGTTCTCGAACAACTCATGCGTGAGCAACGCCAGCGCTGAGATGGTCTGGTCATCCAGTTCAGCGCCCGGTGCAGCTCGCGCTGCCAACGCCTTCACCGTCGTCTTCAGGCCAAACTTGTCCTTCACGCCTTTGGGCGAGGGAGAGTCGAACAACGGTTTCAGATACTGACGCTCCGCGCCACTCACACAAAGCAGATCGACCTGGCGCCCCTTTATTAGCTCGTCGTAATTGCCATGGAACGCGTGATCCATGCGAGGAATTCCCAACGCTAATGCGATAGGCCGCGGGACTTGAACGTCGCCAACCTTTACGCCGCCCGCAACGGCGATAGTCGCAATGCCGACCGAGTAGCCACACGCCTGCTCGAGCACTGGTGGGGAATCGGGCGCAGGGTTGATCAGCAGCCGCAGATTGGATCGCGGGCTCAGACGTGCCCAGGTGAGCAGCAACTGGAGGTAGGCGGGATCCCTCAAGGGCCCGCGCCGTTTGTCTAAAGCACTTGGGTAGAGGGCAAGGTCATAGTTTCGATGGGCAAGGACACTCGTGAGGCCGCCCTCAATCTGCTCCAGCGAATCGATACCTTGAAGCCGAAAATCCTGCACAACGCTCATCAACTCTGCCTGAAAGTGGTTTGTAGCCGCCGCTTACATGTACGGTCATAGTACCTGACAAAGTACCGAGCTAACTCCGACAAAGTACCCATAGCTTTTGTCATCCCATTAGCAGCGCAGAGGTGTACGCGGCCAAGTTCGAGGGCTTGGCGCAACCAGAGCATAGAAGTTCTGAATGGATTTAACCCTGGACTTCATTCGTGCGAGCAACACTGCATTCCGACAGCGGTTTGGCGCTTGTAGAGGACAGGGAGAAAAATCGCTCAGGGAAACGGCCTTGATGTCGACTGCTGTCACTCTTCAACTTTGGCGCAAACTTAGGGGGTCGAATAACTTCGATCCGTTTGGGGGGAAAGTTAAGTAACTTTGAAACGCGCCCCGGCCTTGCAGTTGCACAGTTGGTGCGTAAGTACTTGATTTTCTTGAGGTACAAGGGCGCTCAATTTTGCCCCCCCACACCAGGTCTCGCGCTACCAGGGCAAGCTCAGCGGCCCCCTGCTGGACCGCATCGACCTGCACATCGAGGTGCCTGCGGTGTCGGCGCAGCTGCTGCTCGACGCGCCGCCGGGCGAGTCGACCGACAGCATCCGTGCGCGCGTGGTCGATGCACGCGAACGCGCCATGCAGCGCCAGGGCCATGCCAACCAGGCGCTGCAGGGCAGCGCCATCGACCGGCATGCCGCGCTCGACGACACGGCGCGCCAATTCATGTTCAACGCAGCGAACAAACTCGGCTGGTCGGCGCGCAGCACGCACCGGGCGCTGAAGGTGGCGCGCACGATCGCCGACCTGGCGGCGGCCGACACGGTGCAGGCCGTGCACGTGGCCGAAGCGGTGCAGTACCGCAGGGCGCTGAGCCGCGGCCCGGGCTGAGAACGCCGACGATCAGCGCACCAGCGCGTCGATCCAGCGCGCCACCAGCACCTGTTCCTGGTCGAAGTAGTGCGTGTGCGCGCCGCTGCCCAGGCACACGTCGTGTTCGGCCGCCGTCATCAGGGTCACCGGCGGCGAGGGCTTGTACAGCGGCGGGTCGGCCCACAGCCACCGGCCCACATAGTCGCCCGTGGCATAGGCGTTGACCCAGCGCTGCACGCCGATGTCGCTCGCCCTGGCCGTCGACACCCATTCGTACAGGCGCGGAAAGCGCGCCGCATAGAGCTGGCGCAGCGGGCACCCCGCGGTGAGCAGGTCGACCCTGCCTTCGAGCTTGGCCCACAGCTTCACCACGCGGTCTTCGGGGCATGGCTGCGCCAGCCAGCGCGCGCGGTGCTGCAGGTAGCGCAGCAGCTCCGCCGAGATCACCGTGCCCTGGCTGTGCGCCACGATCACCACGCGGTCGTAGCCCTGCGCCGCGATGCTCTCCAGCAGCGCGACATAGCGCGAGAAGATGCGCGCGCGCGGAATGGCGCCGCGCGGAAATTCGCGGAAGTGGTTGTCGACGTCCAGCGCCACGTCCAGCGGCAGGCGCAGCCACGGCACATAGCGCGACAGCACGCCGCCGAAGGCCGACAGCGCCGCGGCCGCGGTGGCAGCGGTGAGCACCAGCGGCTTGAGCACGAACTCCGACACTTCGCCGATGCGCCCGGTGAGGATGTCGACGCCGCGCACGACGGTGCCGATCCAGCTGTCGGCCGGCACATCGAGCCGCGCCAGCGCCAGCAGCACGCCCACGACGCAGGCCACGAGCACGCTCGCGAAGGTCAGCCCGGTCACGAAACCGTCGAGCCGCCCGTAACCGCCGGTGAGCCAGCGGCCCAGCGCGACCGACGTGCCCACGGTCTTTCTGACCTCCGCGAGCACGCTGGGTAGCAGCACCACCACGAGGTACAGCGCCAGCGCCAGCGTGAGCCCCGCCGCCAGCGCGAAGGTCTCGGTGCTGCGCAGGTAGCGCAGGTGCAGAAAGCTCGCACCGTCCAGAAAGCAGAGCTGCCCGCTCGTGAAGATCAGCGGCGCGTAGTCGGTGTGGGCCGCGCCCAGCTCCACGATGGTGGTCACCAGCGCCCAGATGGCCATGGCCAGCGTCACGAACGAGGCGATCGACACCAGCAACCCGAGCCGCCCGGTGGCCACGCTGGCCCGCGCGGGCGGGCCGTCGCGCGCCGCGAGCTGGCCGAACACCGCCCACGCAATGAGCAGGCCGCCCGCCAGCAGCCACCAGCACACGATGCCCAGCAGCAGGTACTCGACCGTGCGCAGGCCGGCCTGCACCCAGGCGTGCAGGTCGGCCGCGCCGTACGCGGCGAAGGACGCCATGGCCACATGCACCAGCAGCGTCGCCGCCATCGCGGCCAGAAACACCAGGCCCGCCGCGCGCATCGCGGGAAAGCGGCTGTCGGCCACGCGCAGGCCGTAGTTGAAGAGCACGCCCAGCAGCGCCAGCCAGGTCAGCCCGATGAGCCAGTGCGTCCACGGCGCCGGCACCAGGCACAGCAGCACCGCGGCCCCCACGGCAAGCACCACGGCCCCGGTGCGCTTGACCGGTCGCACCACATGCAGGTAGCAGTACCACCACGCGGCAAGCGCCGGCAGCAGGAGCGCCAGCACGATGTGCAGCGCGCTCGCGTGCGGCGCGGCCAGGCCCAGCCCGGCGATCACCAGCCCGGCCATCAGCAGCTGCAGGAACAGGTTGGCCAGCACGCCTGAAAACGCCCAGTCCAGCGCCATCTGCAGCCTGGCGAGCCAGCCCCACGCAAAGGCACCGGGCGTCTTGTGCCGGGCAGCGTGGAGCCCCGCGCGGTCGACCGCGTCGCGCCCCAGCTGCGACAGGCGGAACACCATGGTGAACAGCTCGGTGACGATGCGCGGCAGCACGCCCGACAGGCGCGACAGGTCGGCCCAGTACATCTCGTGCACGTCCACGTGCTGCGTCGTGCCGGTGGCCGGCTCCTGGCGGACCATGCGGATGCGCGTGGCCTCGTAGGCGTCCTTGCCGGCGCCCTGCCACTTGAACAGCAGGTAGTCGCTGAAGGCGATGCCGGCGTCGGCGGCCATGAGGCGCGCGGGGGCGGACTGCGGCTTGCCGGGCCTGGCGCCGGCGGTGGCGGCCATGGCCGCTGCGGTTCCCGCTTTGGCCGTGGGCGCCGGCGCCGCCTGCCCGGTGCTCCAGTTCTCGCGCAGGAAGTCCGAGCGCACCGACTGGCGCAGGGCCTTTCCGAGCGATGACGCCGACGGCTTCTTCGCGGCGGCATCGCCCGGCCCAGGGTCCCGCGACGCCATGCGCTTGCGCGCCGCACCTTCCGCGTGCGATCCGCTTTCCACCATCGACAGCAGCGGCGGCACGGCCACGATGTAGCTGTCGCAATCGCCCCGGCTGTAGCGCGCCCGCGGTCCGCCGGCATTGACCATGAGCGAAGCGATCGCGCGCGCCGTGTCGCCGGCCTTCTGGTCCGCCACGCCGTGGATGGCGATGACGGCCACGCGCTCGGCTCGCGGCGTGCCGGGCGGTGGCGGTTCAAGCGGTGCGCTCATGGCGTGCTCCTGCGGGGAAGCGCATTGTTCGCCCGCGGCGCGAGGCAGCGCCATCCCGCAAACGCAGGAGGCGGCCTACCGCCTATGGCCTAGCCGTGACGTCTCGACAGGTTGTTCACCCGAGTGGGTTCAATTCGCAGAACGTCGGCGCAACGGCTACAGCAGCCCGCGTTGCCCCAGGTTGCGCATCAACGCGCCGACACCGAAAGTCCAGCGCGGTGCCTGGTCCGCATGCACCACGCGATTGATCAACGCGCCGAGCTCGGGTGCGGCGATGCGCACGCGGTCTCCCACCACATGGGTGAACCCTTGCCCCGGCCCGTGACGGTCTTGTGTCGGTGCGAACATGGTTCCAAGAAACAACATGAAGCCGTCCGGGTAGGCGTGGTGCTTGCCGATGGTCTGAGCGACCAGGTCCAGCGGGTCGCGGCTGATCTTCGACAACGAGCTGGAGCCTTCGAGCGTGAAGCCCTCGGGCCCCGTCACTTCCAGTGCCACGGTGATGCGGCGCACGTCGGCGATGCCGAAGTGCGCATCGAACAGGCGGATGAACGGGCCGATGGCGCACGAGGCGTTGTTGTCCTTGGCCTTGCCCAGCAGCAGTGCGCTGCGGCCTTCGAAGTCGCGCAGGTTGACGTCGTTGCCCAAGGCCGCGCCCAGCGTCTGGCCGCGGCTGTTGACGGCCAGCACCACCTCGGGCTCGGGGTTGTTCCACACCGAGCCCGCATGAATGCCCACATCGGCGCCCGTGCCCACGGCCGCCAGCACCGGGGCCTTGGTGAAGATCTCGGCGTCGGGGCCGATGCCGACCTCCAGGTACTGCGACCACACGCCCTGCGCGATCAGCACCTCCTTGACCTTCATGGCCTCCGGCGAACCGGGCACGATGTTGGCGAGGTTGTCGCCCAGCACGCCGCCGATGGCCGCGCGCGTGGCCTCGGCGCGCGAGGCGTCGCCGCGCGCCTGTTCCTCGATGACGCGCTCCAGCAGGCTTGCGACGAAGGTCACGCCGCTGGCCTTGATGGCCTGCAGGTCGCAGGGTGCGAGCAGCCAGGGCTTGTTGGTGTCGCGTGCCGTTTCATCGCTGTTGGCGATGGCTTCGTCCAGCGAGGCGATGCGCGGTGCGCTCTGCAATGCGCGGCGAACGGCTTCTGCTGGCGCTTCATCGCCTTCGAGCAGGTCGCTCATGGTGGGCGCGAGCTTCGACAGGTCGTGCAGGCCGCCGTCGTGCACGGCCACCAGCACCGGGCCCACGCCGGGCTGCCACAGGCGCCCGACAAGGGTGGCGCGCTCGGCGTCGCGGGGCAGGCTGGAAGAAGTCGAAAGATTCAATGGCATGGCGTTTGTCTCCGTGAATGGGTGCGCTACGTGGCATCGTAGCGGCGCATTCGCGAAGCCGGGCCAGCCATGGCCCCTGCTTGCGTCAGAGTCCCGTCGACGCCCCTGTCAATGCCCCGGAGTGGCCCGCACGCGCGCCACCTCGGCCGGCAGGTTCTTCCACGCGGGCGCCTGCGGTGCGAAGCGCGCACGCATGTAGCCGGCCAGCTCGGCGATTTGCCGATCGTCGAGCGCCTCGCGAAACGCCGGCATGAAGCCGATGTCGCGCGTCGCGGGCGCGCGCACGCCGTCGAGGATGGTGCGCAGCAGGTTGTCGGGCCGTGCGCTCGTGAGGTTGCTGTTGAGCGCGAGCGGCGTGTTCACGCCCAGCAGCGTGGGACCGTTGCCGTCGTGGTGGCACGAGGCGCAGGCGCTGTCGAACATGCGCTGCGCGGGACCGAGCAGTTGGCCCTGGGTGCGCGCGGCGCTGTCGACCGCCTGCTGGGCCACGGCCTTCGGGTCTGCGGCAGGCGCGGGGTTGAACGAACCCAGGTAGGTCGCCATGGCGCGCACGTCGTCGTCGGGCACCTGTTGCAGCTCGCGTACCACCTCGGCCATCGGGCCGCCGGCCATGCCGTGGCCTGGCGCGTGGCCGTCGCGCAGGTAGCGGTACAGCGCGTCGGCGTCCCACGGCACGGCCGACTTCGACAGTTGCGTGAGCGCGGGGGCTTCCCAGCCGTCGACCATCGCGCCCGACAGGAACGCACTGCCGCCCTGCTCCGCACCCAGCGCGTTGCGCGGCGTGTGGCAGGCGCCGCAATGGCCCAGGCCGTTGACGAGGTAGGCGCCGCGGTTCCACTCCGCGCTTTGCGTGGGAACGGGCTGCATCGGCGCGGGGTCGTGGAAGAGCGCGTTCCAGCCGGCCATCAGGGGCCGCATGCTGAACGGAAACTTGAGTTCGGACTTCGGCGTTTGCGCGTGCACGGCGGGCATCGACATGAAGTACGCGTAGAGCGCCTGCAGGTCGTCGTCGCTGGTTCTGGCGAAGGCCGTGTAGGGAAAGGCCGGGTACAGGTAGTGCCCGTCGCGCGAGACGCCTTCGCGCATCGCGCGCTGGAAGGCGCTGAACGACCAGCGGCCCAGGCCCGTGTCGGCATCGGGCGTGAGGTTGGTGGTGTAGAGCGTGCCGAAGGGCGTGTCCATCGCACGGCCGCCGGCGTTGGCGGTGCCGCCGGGCGCGGTGTGGCATACGGCGCAATCGCCCGCCGCGGCGAGCACGCGACCGCGCTCGATGGTGGACTGGCTGTAGACCGGGGCGGTGAGCGACACCGGCGCGATGGCGGAGCGCCAGCCGAGCAGGCCGGCGACGACGCCGAGGCCCCCGATGACCAGCGCCGCGCCGGTCGCCCACGCGCCCTTCCTCCGCGGCCAAGCCGCGTCGGTCTTGCTCCTTCCCCTTCCGGGGGAAGGCTGGGATGGGGGCACGGCTGCGTCACCATTCGAGCACCGCTGGCCCCCACCCCCGCCCTCCCCCAGTGGGGGAGGGAGCAAACCCCGGTTCAACTCCGCCAGCACCGTCTCCGGCGTGAACGGCGGCGACCGGAACCGCACCCCCGTCGCATCGAAGATCGCATTCGCAATGGCCGCCGTGCCCGGCACCGACGACGACTCGCCCGCGCCCAGCGACGGCTCGCCGGGCCGGGGCATGTGCATCACCTCGATCACCGGCACTTCGCGGAAATTGATGATCGGGTAGCTGCCCCATTCGCGGCTGGCCACCACGCCCGAGGGCAGCACGCCCGAGGGCAGCACGCCCGGCAGTTGCGCACCGCCTCGCGCCTGCTGCCGTGGTTGTTGCGGCGCGAACTCCACCCGCTCCTTCAGCGCCCGGCTCGTGGTCTGGATCACGTTGCCGTGGATCTGGTGCTCGACCCCCGCCGGGTTGATCATCAACCCCGCGTCGTGTCCCACCACCACGCGGCGCACATGCACCTCGCCGGTCTTGCGGTTGACCTCGACGTCGGCCACCCACGCGGCCCACGCGGCGCCGAAGCCCGGCCACTTGCTGTGGATGTAGCGCGCATACGCAAAGCCCTGGCCGAAGAGGATGTCGCCGCCCTCGCCCAGCCCGCCGTCCGCATGCTCCTGCGGGCCGGTGCGCATGCGCCAGCCGGCCTTCTGCGCCGTGGCCTGCACGAGTTCGACCGCGCGCGGGTCCTGCAGGTAGCGCAGGCGGAACTGCACCGGGTCCACGCCCGCTGCAGTGGCCAGCTCGTCGATGTACGACTCGTGCGCGAACGAACTCGGCAGCGCCGACACGCCGCGCAGCCACGAGGCGCGCACGATCGGCGCCATGTCGTTCACCTTCACGCGCAGGTTGTCGTAGCTGTAGGGCGGGCGCGCGGTGCGGTCGCCCATCTCGTAGGCCTGCGCCACCGGCTCGATGGTTCGGGTGAGCAGCAGCGCCAGCGTGGGGGCGCCGTTCGACGGGTACGAGGTCTCGAAGTCGTAGGCGGCGACGCGGCCGTCGGCCGTCAGGCCGCCGTCGATCTCCATGAGCTGCGCGGCGCCCTTGGGCTCCCACGCATGTTCCTGCTCGCGCGTGAGCTGCACGCGCACCGGCGCGCCGACCGCGCGCGCGAGCAGTGCCGCGTCGGCGGCCACGTCGTCGGCGCCGTTGCGGCCGTAGCAGCCCGCGGCCTCCATGCGGACCATGTCGACCTGCACGTCTTCCACGGCCATGAGCTTTGCCAGATCGGCGCGCAGCACGTGCGGGTTCTGCGAGCCGGCCCAGCAGCGCAGCTGCATGCCGCTGCCGTCGGCAGGCTGCCAGTCGGCCAGCGCGCATGACGGCCCGATGGACGCATGCATCTGGTACGGCCACACGTAGGTGCGCTGCATCGGCTGCGCGGCCGAGGCGATCGCGCCGTCGACATCGCCTTCATCGACCAGCAGGCGCTGCGTCGACGGGTTGTCGCGCAGGGCCTGCGCCACGTCGCTCAGGTCGGGCAAGCCGGGCCACGGCTTCCAGGTGACGCGCAGTTCGCGCAGCGCCTGCTCGGCGTGCTCTTCGCGCTCGGCCACGATACCGACGAAGTCGCGGATGACGACCACGGCGCGAATGCCGGGAATGTGCGCGATGGACGCCGCGTCTACCGCTTCGAGCGTGTTGCCGATGAACTCGCCATGGTCCGCGCCCGCATACGGCGGGCGCACCACGCGCCCGTGCAGCATGCCGGGCACGCGCATGTCGTGCACGAAGACGAGCTCGCCGGCCAGCTTGGCCGGAATGTCGACGCGCGCCTGGCGCGTGCCGACGATGCGGTAGTCGGCCGGGTCTTTGGGCTGCGCATTCAGGTCGAGCCGCAGCAAGGTGCGCTGGCCGGCCACGAGCTCGCCGTAGCCGAGGTGGCGGTCCGGCGCCTCGGTGACGCGCACCACGCCGTTGCGCACCTGCAGTGCCTCGACGGCCACGCCGAGCCGCTCGGCCGCGCGCGCGAGCAGCCAGGCACGCGCCTGCGCGGCGGCCAGGCGCAGCGGCTGCGCATGGATCTGGATCGACGCGCTCGCGATGGTCGCGCCCTGGTTGGGCACGCGCGCGGTGTCGCCGAGCATCACGCGCACGCAGGGCATGCCGAGCTCGAGCTCCTCGGCCACGATCTGCCCGAGCGCGGTCTGGATGCCGGTGCCCAGGTCGACGTGGCCGTTGAGCGCGGAGGCGCTGCCGTCGTCCCACACGGCGAGCAGGACCTCGTCGCCCTCGATGGGGTTGCCTGCGATCAGCGCGGGCTGGCCCTTGGCGGGCGGCGGTGCGGGCGGGGCCTCGCGCACGACGAGCAGCACGCCGTCGGCCGACAGGAATTCGGCGCGGGTCTGCGGAAGGTCGGCGCGGCGTGTCATGTTCTTGCTCCCTCTCCCCTTGGGGAGAGGGCTGGGGTGAGGGCCAGCGGCCATGGCAGCAGCTGTGCTTCTGCGAAGGCCCCGGCCCTCACCCTAACCCTCTCCCGCAAGCGGGAGAGGGGACAAGACAGTGGACCTGCACGGCGCGCGATCGCTCTTGCCCCCTCTCCCCTTGGGGAGAGGGTTGGGGCGAGGGCGAGCGGCGACAGCAGAGGCTGTGCTTGTGCGAAGGCCGATGCCCTCACCCTAGCCCTCTCCCAGAGGGAGAGGGGACAACACGAGCCGCTCATGGCTGTACCTCTGCGCGCATGCGCACCGCCGCGCGCTGCACGGCGTCGAGGATCTCGATGTGCGTGCCGCACCGGCACAGGTTGCCCGAGAGCTCGCTGCGGATGCGCACCTCGCTCGCCTGCGGGTCGCGCGCGAGCAGCGCCGCCGCCTGCATGACCATGCCGTTCAGGCAATAACCGCACTGCGCGGCCTGCGCCTCTTCGAACGCGGCCTGCACCGGGTGCCAGTCGCCGCGCAGCGCCGCCGGGCCGCCCCAAGGCGCGGCAGCCCCCTCGGGGGGCAGCGAGGACACGAAAGTGCCGAGCGTGGGGGTCGCATCCGCCAGCCCTTCGAGCGTGGTGATCGCGCGGCCCGCCACGCCGTGCGCGGGAATCACGCAGGCGCGCGCCGCCACGCCGTCGACATGCACCGTGCACGCGCCGCACTGCCCCAGTCCGCAGCCGTACTTGGGGCCGTTCAGCCCCAGGTCGTTGCGCAGCAGGTGCAGCAGCGAGGCCTCGCGCGGCACGCCCGGCAACGAACAGGCCCGGCCGTTGACCCGCAGCTGCAGCGGCTCAGCGCCGCAACTGGCCGTCACGGGTGTACATCTCCAGGTCCACGAAGGTCGAGCCGTTGTGGTTCTTCGCGCTGTACTCGACGGGGAACTCGCCCAGTCGCGTGCTGCCGATGCTCTCCAGCCCGGCGATGAAACTGTCGTGCGTGAGCGCCTTGCCCGCGCGACGCAGGCCCTCCACCATCACGCGCGCCACGATGTAGCCCTCCAGCGAGGTGTAGCTGTCGATCTTTTCGCCGAACTCCGCGCGGTCGCGCTGGTAGTCGGCCACGATGGGCACGCGCAGCGCCTGGGGCGGCGGCACGATGCTGGCAGTGACCAGTCCGGCAAGCTTGCCGTCGAGCCGCTTGGCGGAACCGGCCGCGTCGGTGATGCCCACCGACAGCGTGTACAGCGGCGCGCCGCCCGCGCTCGCGCGGTAGTCGCGCATGAACACCTCGACCATGCGCCCGGCCATGATCATCACGACCGCGCCGGGCTTGGCTTCCGCCAGGCCGGCGACCACGGTCTTCGCGTCTTCGGCCGCGATGGCCAGCGGGAAGGTCTTCAGCACCTTCACCTTGTAGTCGGCGGCCAGCTCCTCGCAGGTGACGAGGTTCGACTTGCCGAAGGCGCTGTCCTGGTAGACCACCGCGATCGACTGGATGCCGATGGTCGACAGGTGGCTGATGATCTTGCGCAGCTCCACGTCGTAGCCCGCGCGCACGTGGAACAGGTAGCGGTTGGTCTTGGCGCGGAACGAGCTGGTGCCCACCAGCGGCGCGAACATCGGCACGCCGGCCTTCTCGGCCAGCGGCATCGCCGCCGCCAGGTTGCCGGTGGCCACGTAGCCGGTGAGGGCGAAGACCTTGTCCTCGTCGATCAGCTTCGCCGTATTGACGGCCGTCTTCGCGGGGTCGTAGGCGTCGTCGTAGCTGATGAGTTCGATCTTGCGGCCGTTCACGCCGCCCGCCTTGTTGACGCGGTCGAAGTACAGCTTGATGCCGGCGCGGTAGTCCACGCCGAAGTCCTTGGCCGGTCCGCTGAACACGGCCGACTGGCCGATGCGGATGGTGGTGTCGCTCACGCCGTTGTCCGCGCGGGCCGACCGCAGGAGGCCGGGGCCGAGGGCCAGGGCCGCGCTGCCCGCCAGCATGGCGCGCCTTGAGATCGGGAGCTTCATGCGTTGCGGGTTTCCGGCGTTGGATGGTCGTGCACGGGGCTGCGAGCGACGGCGCTCATGCGGCCTGGATGTCGGCGGACTGGATGCGCTTGACGCCCTTGGACGCCATTTGCTTCCACGCCGCCGCCAGCGAGCCGTTGAGGTCGATGCCGCGCGTGGCGTCTTCGATCACGTAGGCGTCGAAGCCGGCCTTGCGTGCGTCCATCGCTGTCCAGGCCACGCAGAAGTCGGTGGCCAGCCCGGTGACGAACACCGTCTTGATGCCGCGCGCCTTCAGGTAGCCGGCCAGGCCCGTGCCCGTCCTGTGGTCGGCTTCCTCGAAGGCCGAGTAGCTGTCCATGTCCTTGTGGAAGCCCTTGCGGATGATGAGTTGCGCGGTCGGCACCTTCAGCTCCTTGCCGAGCGCGGCGTCGTCCGTGCCCTGCACGCAGTGGTCGGGCCACAGCACCTGCGTGCCGTAGCTGAGCCTGGTGGTCTCGAAGGGCTTCTTGCCGCTGTAGGTGCTGGCGAAGGACGCATGGCCCGCCGTGTGCCAGTCCTGCGTGACCACGATGTTGGCGAACGCCGGTGCCAGCGCGTTGATGACCGGAATGACCTCGTTGCCGCCCTTCACCGCCAGCGTGCCGCCGTCGAGAAAGCAGTTCTGCACGTCCACCACGATCAGCGCCGCCTTGGCGCCGGGCTTGACCTTGCCGGCCGCGAAGGCGTTGAAACCGAAACTGCCGAGGCCGCCGGCCAGCCCGAGGGCGGCGGCGGATTTCACGAGGGTTCTGCGATGCATGGCGTGGACTCCGGAGGGTTGAAGAGAGATGCGGAAGCTGAGACTCAGACGCTGAGGTAGGCGCGGCGCACTTCGTCGTTGGCCGCAAGCTCGGCCATCGTGGCCTGGTAGCGGATCTGCCCCTTCTCGAGCACATAGGCCCGGTCGGACACCAGCTCGGCGAAGTGCATGTTCTGCTCCGACAGCAGGATGCTCACGCCCTGCGACTTGAGCTCGAGGATCATGTTGGCCATCTGCTCGACGATCACCGGGGCCACGCCCTCGGAAGGTTCGTCGAGCAGCACCAGGTACGGGTTGCCCATCAGCGTGCGGGCCACCGTCAGCATCTGCTGCTCGCCGCCGCTCATGCGCCCGCCCGGACGGTGGGGCATTTCGCCGAGGTTGGGGAATAATTTGTACAGGCGTTCGGGCGTCCACAGCGGCGCGTCGGTGCCGTCGGCCCAGCGGCGCGCGGGCTGCTTGCCCACCTCGAGGTTTTCGGTGACAGTGAGGTCGGTGAACACGCGCCGGTCCTCGGGCACGAAGCCCAGGCCCAGGCGCGCGGCCACATGCGGCTCGCTCCTGGAGATGTCGTGGCCCAGGAAGCGCACCGCGCCGCGGCGCTTGGCCAGCATGCCGATCAGCGTCTTGAGTGTGGTCGACTTGCCCGCGCCGTTGCGCCCCATGAGCGCGACCACTTCGCCGCGCCGCACTTCGAGATCGACGTCGTACAGGATTTGCGCGGCGCCGTACCAAGCGCACACGGCCTTCGCTTCCAACAACAGTTCTGCGCCGCTCATGCGGTTTCTCCCAGAGCAGCCGACACGGCCGCAGCCTTCTCGGCGATCTTTTCGAATGTCTTGCCGCTGCCGAAGTACACCTCCTGCACCTTCGGGTGGTCGCGGATTTCCAGCGGCTTGCCCTGCGCGATGAGGCGCCCGCGCGCCAGCACGATCATGCGGTCGGCGTACGCGAACACCACGTCCATGCTGTGCTCGGTGAACAGCACGGCCAGGCCGCGCTGGATCACCAGGTCCTTGGTCAGCGCCATGAGCGAGTTGCGCTCCTTGGGCGCCATGCCGGCAGTGGGCTCGTCCATCAGCAGCAGCTTGGGTGCGTTGGCCATGGCAATGGCCAGCTCCACCCGCTTGACGTCGCCGTAGGCCAGCTCGCTGCACGGGCGGTCGGCCTGGGCCTTCATGCCGACCTGATCGAGCAGCACCAGCGCCTCGTCGCGCTTGTGGTCCGCCGCGCGGCGCCACATGGAGAACAGCTTGCCGTCGTGCGACAGCATGGCCATCTGCACGTTCTCGACCACGGTGAGCGAAGCGAAGGTCTCGGCGATCTGGAAGGTGCGGCCCACGCCCATGCGCCAGATGGCGCGCGGCTTCTGGCCCACGAGTTCGTGGCCGCCGAACACGATCGAGCCCTGGTCGGCCTTGAGCTGGCCGTTGACCATGTTGAAGGTGGTCGACTTGCCGGCGCCGTTGGGGCCGATGAGGGCGAGCAGTTCGCCGGCGTGCAGCTCGAAGCTGATGCCGTCGACGGCCTTCACGCCGCCGAAGGACTTGCCCAGGTTCTCGACCTTGAGCAGGGGAGGCGTCAGGGGGGCGGTGGGAGTGTTCGGGGTGCTCATGCCTTGGCCTCCTTCGCCTTGGCGGCGGCAGGCGCATCGGCCTTGCCGCGGCGCATCAGCTTGTCGGTCAGTTGCTTGGCGAAACCTGCGATGCCCTGCGGGAACAGCAGCACGAGGATCAGGATGATGGCGCCGAGCGTCGCGCGCCAGTAGTCGGTGTTGCGCGCCACGGTGTCGTGCAGCCAGCTGAAGGTGATGGCACCCACCACCGGCCCGGCCAGCGTCTGGATGCCGCCCAGCAGCACCATCACCAGGCCGTCGACCGACTTGTCCACGCTCAGGCTCTCGGGCGAGATGCTGCCCTTGGAGAAGGCGTAGAGCGCGCCGGCCAGGCCGGCCGCGGTGCCCGCGATGACGAAGGCCGTCCATTGCATGCGCTTGACGTCGATGCCGATGGCGTCGGCGCGCAGCACCGAATCGCGCCCCGCGCGCAGCGCATAGCCGAAGGGCGAGAACAGCACGCGGCGCAGCATCAGGATGCCCGCGGCCACCAGCACCAGCGTGAGCCAGTAGTACATGCGCTTGTCCGACAGCCACTCAGAGGGCCACACGCCCGTGAGGCCGTTGCTGCCGCCGGTGAAAGAGTCCCACTGGTAGACGACGGCCCAGGTGATCTGCGCGAAGGCCAGCGTGAGCATGGCCAGGTACACGCCCGACAGCCGCACCGCGAACCAGCCGTAGACCAGGGCACCGATGGCCGCCACCAGCGGCGCCACGATGAGCGCCGCCTCCATCGGCAGGCCGCTGGCACGCACCAGCAGCGCGGCGCCATAGGCTCCGAGCCCGAAGTACGCCGCATGCCCGAACGAGTGCATGCCCGCCGGCCCCATGATGAAGTGCAGGCTCGCGGCGAACAGCGCTGCGATCAGCAGGTCGATCATCAGCACCGTGGTGTAGGGCGAATCGGCGGTGAGCAGCGGCATGGCCATGAGCACCACGCCCAGCGCGGCGACCAGCCACAGGTAGCCCTTGCTCGCGCGGCGCAGCGGCTCCTCGGCCATGCCCACGTAGCGGCTGGGTGCCTGCGGACGGCCGAACAGGCCCCACGGACGCCACACCAGCACCACGGCCATCACGATGAAGTCGACCACCAGCGTGAGCTTGGAGAACGAGATGCTGTAGCCGAAGATGTCGACCACGCCGAGCCAGATGCACACGGCCTTGATTTCGGACAGCAGCAGCGCCGCCGCATAGGCGCCCGGAATCGAGCCCATGCCGCCCACCACCACCACCACGAAGGCCGCGCCGATGGTGTTGAGGTCCATGGCCAGCGTGGCCGGTTCGCGCGGCAGCTGCAGCGCACCGCCCAGGCCCGCGAGCATGGCGCCGAGCGCGAACACGGCCGTGAAGAGCCAGGCCTGGTTGACGCCCAGCGCGCTGACCATTTCGCGGTCTTGCGTGGCGGCGCGCACCAGCGTGCCCCAGCGGGTGCGCGTGAGCAGCAGCCACATGAGACCGAGCACCAGCGGGCCGACGACGATCAGGAACAGGTCGTAAGTCGGGAACTGCCGCCCCAGGATTTCGACCGAGCCCGAGAGGCCCGGCGCGCGCGGGCCCAGCAGTTCGTCGGGGCCCCACAGGTAGAGCACCGCGTCCTTGATGACGAGCACGAGCGCGAAGGTGGCCAGCAGCTGGAACAGCTCGGGCGACTTGTAGATGCGGCGCAGCAGCACCATCTCGATCAGCGCGCCCAGCACGCCGACCGCGACGGCCGCGATCACCAGCGCCGACCAGAAGCCGACACCGCCGCCGAGCTTCTCGGCCAGCGTGTAGGCGACATAGATGCCGACCATGAAGAAGGAGCCGTGCGCAAAGTTGACGATGCGCGTGACGCCGAAGATCAACGAAAGGCCGGCCCCCACGAGGAACAGCGACGAAGCCGACGACAGCCCGGTAAGGAACTGCAGCAGCAGGGACGAGAGGCTCATGGGTGCAAGCGTTCCGTGAAAGGGTCAGTCAGCAGCGCGCGACTTTTTCACGTCGGCGGCGGTGGGCTGGAACTTGGCGCCGTCGAAGTAGGTGTAGTCGACCATCACGCCCTTGCCGTTGTCGTTCTTCGTCTTGCCGACGAAGGCGCCCATGGTGGACTGGTGGTCTTCGGCGCGGTAGCTGATCTTGCCGAACGGCGTGTCGACCTGCAGGCCCTTGAAGGCGGCCACGAGCTTGGGGGTTTCGGTGCTCTTGGCCTTGGCGATGCCGGCCGCGACCGACTTGATCATGCTGTAGCCGACCACCGAGCCCAGGCGCGGATAGTCCTTGTACTTCTCGTGGTACGCGAGGAAGAAGGCCTTGTGCTCGGGCGTCTGGATGCCGTACCAGGGGTAGCCGGTGACGATCCAGCCGTTGGGCGTTTCGTCCTTCAGCGGGTCGAGGTACTCGGGCTCGCCGGTCAGCACGCTGACGACCGCGCGGTCCTTGAACAAGCCGCGCGTGTTGCCTTCGCGCACGAACTTGGACAGGTCGGCACCGAACAGCACATTGAAGATGGCGTCGGGCTTGGCGTCGGCCAGGGCTTGCGCCACGGCGCCCGCATCGACCTTGCCCAGCGGCGGCGCCTGCTCGGCGACGAACTCCACGTCGGGTTGCGCGGCCTTCAGCAGGGTCTTGAACGCGGCCACGGCCGACTGGCCGTATTCGTAGTTGGGGTACACCACGGCCCAGCGCTTCTTCTTGAGCTTGACGGCCTCGGGCACCAGCATCGCGGCCTGCATGTAGGTGCCGGGGCGCAGGCGGAAGGTGTATTCGTTGCCGCCCTGCCAGGTCATCTTGTCGGTGAGCGGCTCGCCGGCCAGGAAGAAAATTTTCTTCTGCTTGGCGAAGTCGGCCACGGCCAGGCCCGTGTTCGACAGGAAGGTGCCGGTGAGCACGTCGATTTTTTCGCGCGCCACCAGTTCCTCTGCCACACGCACGGCGTCACCGGGGTTGGCGTTGTCGTCGCGCGTGATGAGCTCGACCTTCTTGCCGTTGACGCCGCCCTTGGCGTTGATTTCTTCGACGGCCAGCTCCATGCCCTTCTTGTAGGGCTCGAGGAAGGCGGGCTGCGCCTTGTAGCTGTTGACCTCTCCGATCTTGATCACGCCCTGCGCATGCGCGGGAACGAGAGCGGTGGTCAGCGCGGCGAGGGCCGCGGCGCTGAAGACGTGACGCAATGGGTTCATGGGGAAACTCCTTGGGATCGAAAGAGAAAGGGAAACGGCGTGAATGGTGCAAGAAGATGGTGGCAAGAAGACGGCGAGTCAGCGCAGGCCGTCCTCGCCCTTGATGTCGCCGGCCTGCAGGCCGCCGATGCGCGGCAGCGGACGCCCGCTGTCGGTGACGGCGACCGCCACCACGATCTCGTTGGCGCGCGGCGCGTCGGACACGCGGGCCTCGATGGCGTCGAAGTGGCTGCGCACGAAGGCGGCGTCCTTGTGGCCGAGCGGCACGTCGATGGCGGTGCCCAGCGTGCCCTGCTTCTTGGCCGAGGGCACGAGCGCGGCGCCCTTCTCGACCGCCACGCGCAGCGGCGCGCCGAGCTTGGGATGCAGGATGGCGGCAGCGTGTTCGAGCTCGCCGCGTTCGCCGACGATGGCGGCCTTGCCGTAGCTCTGCACCTGGCCGGGCTCGATGCCCAGCGCCTTCACGGCCTTCTGGCCGAGCAGCGCGCCAAGCTCTTCGCCGATGGCGATGAGCTCGTCGAGGTTCTCGCTGTAGCGCCCTGCGTAAGGGTTCTCGATGACGGCGATGGCAACGGCGCGGCGCGTGGGCGGCGACACGTCCTGGCCCATTTCCTTGCGGGTTTCGTCGACCTGGATGACGAGCTTGCGGATGTTGGCGGTCATGTTCTGTGTGTTCCTTGTCTTGTCTCTGTACGGGTCAGCGCAGGCCGTCCCACTTGGCGATGTCCTTGGCCAGCAGCCCGCCGACGCGTGCGTGGATGCGGTAGCCGGTGCTCATCGCGAGGATGAAGACGATCTCGTCCGCGGCCGGCGCACCGGGCACACGCACTTCGATGGCGTCGAACTGGCCGCGCACGTAGCTGGCGTTGATGTTGGTCAGCGGCACGTCGAGCGTGGTGCCCGGCGCGCCGACCTTCTTGGTCGACGGCACGATGGAAAGCGCATTGCCGGGCTGCCCCGTCTTGGCTTCGGCCTTGCCCGCGGTGTAGGCGGCGCGGTCGCCCTTCCAGCCGAGCAGCTCGCGCATGGCGTAGCCGCCGGGCACGTGCCACAGCGCACCGTGCTCCAGTTCGCCGTCGGCGCCGACGATGGCGCCCTTGCCGTAGGTGGCGATCTGCTCCAGCGGCACGTCCATGGCGGCGTGCAGCCGGTGCGCCATGTCCACGCCCACGGGGTCGAGCAAGGCCATCATGGGCAGGATGTCGGCCTCGTAGCGGCCGGCGAAGGGATTGGTCAGCACGGCGCCGATGGCACCGCGCACCAGCGGCGTGTCGGCACGCGGACCGAACTCGTGGTGGATGTGCTCGACATGGGTGAAGACGCGACGTATTTCGATCATGAAAAAGAACCTTGCTTTTCGTTAAGCAAATACTGAACCAACTGTCTTCGGCAGCTCTGCCTTGAGCGCCTTGGAGCATAAGGGCTCGACGAGTCGCCACTGCCCCTGGCAAACGAGCAGAGCGGCCCACACGAGCCCGCCTTTTTGCAGGACCTTGGCGCACACCACGCCCGTATCGAGTGCGTTGCGCACCTGCGCGGGGGCCAGCGCGGGCACGTCGACGGTCACCAGGGTGTCGCCGAGGTCGCTGTTGTCCTTGCATTCGCTTGCCGGGCGGCGCGCGATGGCCGGGTCGTCCACGTCGACGGCGTTGGCGATCACGGTGGCGGCCGCGTCGGCCTGCGCCGCGGTGGGGGCCAGCACCGTCACGCTGTCGGCGATGCCCAGCGAAAAGCTGCGCCCGCGCCAGCCGCTGGTGGCGACGCCGCGCACGGGCTGGTCCGCGTGCAGTTCGAACTGGCCGTCGGTGGTGAGCACGCCGCCGGCGTTGCCGACGTGATCGCGCCAGTCGAAGCGCGCAAGGTCGGCGAACACGCCCACGCGCGCCGACTGGCCGGGCGCGAGGTGCAGCGCGATGTCGCCGCCGTTGTTGATCCAGGCGCGCTCGATGCCGGGACGCTGGTAGAAGGCGATGAGCTCCTGCGCCACCGAGCCGGCCACGGCCGCCATCGGCGTGATGAAGGTCGGCGAGAACGCGGCACAGGCGTCCCACATGCGGCGTGCGACCACGCTGCGCGGGCGCATCCTGTCGGTGACGGGCAGGCGCAGCAGCGGCAACTCGCGCACCAGTTCGTCGAGCACGTGGCCGAAGCGCGCCCACGCCGCGTCGTGCGCGGCGGCCACGGCGTACGGGTCGCCGTGCGCCTCGGCCACGATGTCGATCGGGCCGTGGTTGAAGTGCCAGCGGCTTTTGTCGAGCGCCGTGCGTTGGGCCGTCATGGCGCGCCTCCGGGCTGTGCGCATTTCTCCCTCCCCTTCCGGGGGAGGGCCGGGGTGGGGGCACGCGGCGCATCCATGGCGCGCTCTGCCTGCCCCCATCCCAGCCTTCCCCCAAAGGGGGAAGGAGCAACAGCCACGGCGCGCATGAACGAGAGCAACGCGGGCATGGTTCAGCCCAGCATCGGTGCGTGGCCGAGCGGCCACGGATTGGCCTCGTCCATCACAAGCCATTGGCGTGCGAGCGGTGCGCCGTCTTCCTGCCACGCACCGCGCGCGAGCGCCTGTTCGAGCGGAAAGATGTGTTCCATGTGGCCGCCAAGCGCCTCGTAGTCGTCGCGCCGCATGCTGAACTCGATGGGCGCCACGATGGCCGGCGTGGGCACGGTGCCGAAGCTGTTGTCGGGCATGCGCATGACGTCGGCCATCACGGTGATGCCGCCGCCGGGCCACACATAGGCCGGTGCGCCGCCGCAGGTCACGTTGACCAGCGCGCGCTTGATGGCGCGCGTGAGCAGCACCGGATTCTCGGTGACGCCCGCGCGCAGGCTGCCGCCCGCGCCACCGAGGAACAGCACGGTGCACAGCGAGGGTTCGCAGTTCTCGCCGATGCGCTCGACGATGCGCTTCACCTCGGCGGGCATGTCCTGCTCCACTGGCTTCAGCGCCTCGTCGAGCACGTACCACTGCGCATGCTCGCCGGTGGTCGAGGTCATGAGCAGGCGCAGGCCGGGGCGCGCAACGCCCTCTTCCCAGCCTTCGATGATCGCGAGCGGATCGGCGATGTCGGTGCCGCCCCAGCCGTTGCCCGGGTTGGCCACCTGGAAGTAGCGCCCCGGCGTGGACTTGCGCCCCAGCATCCGGATGCCCGAGGGCGTCATGTCGAGGCAGCGCCCGGCCTGGTGCTCGGTGAGCACGCCGGTGATGTGGTCGTCGACCACCACCACCTCGTCGGCCACGCCCGCGAACTGGCGCGCGAAGATGCCCACCGCGGCCGAGCCGCAACCCACGCGCATGCGCTGCTCTTCCACGCCGTTGACGATGGGCGCCTTGCCGGCCTGGATGACGAGGGTGGAGCCGCCGTCGATGGTGCACTCCACGGCCTTCTTGTTGCCCAGGAACTGCATCAGCTCGGCCGTCATGCGGCCTTCTTTCTTGCTGCCGCCGGTGAGATGGTGCACGCCGCCCAGCGACAGCATCTGCGAGCCGTATTCGGCCGTGGTGACGTGGCCCACCACCTCGCCGCGGTAGCGCACGTTGGCCTGCTCGGAGCCAAGGAAGCGGTCGGTGTCGATCTTCACCTTGAAGCTGCAGTAGCTGAAGATGCCTTCGGTGACGACGGTGACCATGTCCACGCCTTGCGCCCTGGAGGCCACGATGAAGGGCGCGGGCTTGTAGTCGGGGTAGGTGGTGGACGAGCCCACGCCGGTGACGAAGACCTCGTCGGCGTGCAGCAGGTCGCCGTTCCAGTCGGGGTCGGCGATGGCAGCGTCGGCATCCACCGTGTCGCCGCCGGAGCGGTTGAAAGGCACCAGCGCCGGCGCCTCGCTCTGCACGGTGCGGCGCAGCAGCACCACCGGGTCGACGCGCACCAGCACGCCTTCCTTGTTGGCGTAGCGGTCGCACGCGCCGGTGCGCCCGTCGGAGATCTGGCACAGCACCGGGCAGGCGTTGCACTCGACCTTGGCCGTGCTCATGCGCTCGTTGCGCGGCGGCGCCTTGCCGAAGGCGCCGGCTTCGGCCGGCACGGGCATGTCCATGCCGGGGAGGCCATCAGTCTTGGTGTGTTCTGTCATCGGGGCGATCTCGTGGGGCGTGTCGGGCATGTGTGAACGACGAATCGGGTGCACGGATCGTTGCAACAAACGTGCCGTCTGCCCGCTTGTGCGGCGACTTGCGTTTGTGTAGCATTCCCTACACTTTCATGTTGCGTTCACTACATTCGCGATCAATGTAGCAAACAGGCCCGATGCTTGCAATGGTGTTTTCTCGCGGTATCCATCGGGGTTTTTCCGACCAACGACAATCGAGGGTTCGGAGCCGGCCGACGGTTTTCGCCCCAAGGGCGTGCACGTCGGCTCAGCCAACCTCCCCTGTCTTCAACCAACTCTTGAGTTCCGTATGAGTGCATTCAGCGAAGAACGTGTCCTGAGCGTCCACCACTGGACCGACCGCCTGTTCACCTTCACCACCACGCGCGATCCGGCCTTGCGCTTCTCGAACGGTCATTTCACGATGATCGGCCTGAAGGTCAACAACAAGCCCCTGCTGCGCGCCTACAGCATCGTGAGCCCGAACTACGAGGAGCACCTCGAGTTCCTGAGCATCAAGGTCGAGGAAGGCCCGCTCACCTCGAAGCTGCAGCACATCCAGGTGGGCGACACCGTGATCGTGGGCCGCAAGCCCACCGGCACGCTGCTGATCGACTACACGCTGCCGGCCAAGCGCCTGTACCTGTTCGGCACGGGCACCGGCCTTGCACCGTTCATGAGCATCATCCGCGACCCGGACACCTACGAGAAGTTCGAACAGGTCATCCTGGTGCACGGCGTGCGCCAGGTCGACGAGCTGGCCTACCACGACCTCGTGACCGACCACCTGCCCAAGCACGAGATCCTGGGCGAGATGATCGAAAAGCAGCTGCTGTACTACCCGACGGTCACGCGCGAAGAGTTCCGCAACCAGGGCCGCATCACCGACCTGATCGAGAGCAACAAGCTCACCGACGACCTGGGCCTGCCCCCGCTCAACGTCGAGGAAGATCGCGTCATGCTGTGCGGCAGCCCCGGCCTGCTGGTCGACCTGAAGCACATCCTGGAGAAGCGCGGCTTCAAGGAAGGTAACACGAGCACGCCGGGCGACTTCGTCGTCGAGCGCGCCTTCGCCGAAAAGTAAGCGCAAGAAGCCGCGCGCCCGATGGCCGACAGCCGCACCGCCACGAAGGCAAAGGCAACCAAGCCGCAGCGCCGCACCGGCGTGCGCGAGGCGGCGGCCCAGGCCACGCGCGACAGCATCCTGAAGTCGGCGACCAAGGTGTTCGCCAAGTACGGCTACGACGGCGGCAGCGTGGAGAAGATCTCCAAGGCCGCCAAGTCGTACGACCGCATGATCTATTACTACTTCGGCAGCAAGGAAGGCCTCTTCATTGCGGTGCTCGAAGGCATCTACAAACGCATGGACGACGCCGAGGCCGCCATTGCGCTCGACGCCACGCGCCCGGTGGAGGCGCTCACCGAAGTCATTCGCTTCGTGCTGGGCTACTACCGCAAGAACCCCGAGTTCGTCACGCTGCTGAACACCGAGAACCTGCACAAGGGCCGGCACATTTCGAAGTCGCTGCGCGCACGCGAGTACTCGTCGCGCGCGGTGGCGATCATTGCGGAAATACTGGCCAGCGGCGCCGCGCAGGGCCTGTTCCGCAAGGACCTGGTGGCGCGCGACATCTACCTGCTGATCGCGTCCACGGGTTATTTCTACACGTCGAACCGGCACACGCTCACCGCCTTCCTCGGCGAGCCGCTGGAGTCGCCGGAAGCCGTCACGCACTGGGAAGACTTCGTGATCGAGACGCTGCTGCGCACGGTGCGCGCGGACGAGCCGCCAGCGCCGCAACGGCCGCCAGACAACAACATCACCCCACCCCACGAGGACACATCGAAATGGCAGAAATCGCAACCGGCGGCAAGTCGGGCAAGGTCGTCATCAAGAACATAGGGCTGCTGCTCTCGGGCGACATCGACAAGCCCATCCTCGACGCGGACACCATCGTGGTGAACGACGGGCTGATCGTGGCGGTCGGCAAGGAGAAAGACTGCGACCTCGAAGGCGCGCGAACCGTCATCGATGCGCGCAAGACCTGCGTGGCCCCAGGCCTGATCGACAGCCACGTGCACCCGGTGTTCGGCGACTGGACGCCGCGCCAGGGGCAGATCGGCTGGATCGACTCCACCATGCACGGCGGCGTGACCACCATGATTTCCGCAGGCGAAGTGCACCTGCCGGGCCGGCCCAAGGACATCGTCGGCCTGAAGGCGCTGGCCATCACCGCGCAGCGTGCCTTCGACAACTTCCGCCCCGGCGGCGTGAAGGTGCTGGCGGGCGCGCCCATCATCGAGCAGGGCATGGTCGAGAGCGACTTCAAGGAACTGGCCGAAGCCGGCGTGACGCTGCTCGGCGAAGTGGGCCTGGGCTCGGTCAAGGCCGGCTACGAGGCCAAGGAGATGGTGGCGTGGGCGCGCAAGTACGGCATTCAAAGCACGATCCACACGGGCGGCCCGTCGATTCCAGGCTCGGGCCTGATCGACAAGGACGTCGTGCTGGAGGCCGACGCCGACATCATCGGCCACATCAACGGGGGCCACACCTCGCTGCCCGAGGCACACGTGTGCGAGCTGTGCGAGAAGAGCTCGCGCGCCATCGAGATCGTGCACAACGGCAACGAGAAAGTGGCCATTGCGGCGGCCAAGGCGGCGCTGGAACTGAAGTGCCCGCACCGCGTGATATTGGGCACCGACGGGCCCGCGGGCTCGGGCGTTCAGCCGCTGGGCATTCTGCGCATGGTGGCGATGCTGTCGTCCATCGCGAACATTCCGGCCGAGCTGGTGTTCTGCTTCGCCACGGGCAACACGGCGCGCATCCGCAAGCTGAACTGCGGGCTGATCGAGGTGGGCCGCGACGCCGACTTCGTCTTCATGGACCGCGCGCAGCATTCGCCCGCGACGGGCCTGCTCGAAAGCGTGCAGCTGGGCGACATTCCGGGCGTGGGCATGGTGATGATCGACGGCATCGTGCGCTCGGGCCGCAGCCGCAACACGCCGCCCGCGACCGAGATTCCGGTGGTGGTTTCAGGCGCGCACTGAGCGCCCTGAACGCCTTGCGCGCCCGGCGGCCTCAGCCGCCGCGGTGCGAGCGAAAGACCAGGTAGCGCGCCGACAAGAAGTTGACGCTCATGCCGGCCAGGCTGCCGACCGCCACGCCCAGGGCGGCCGCCCATCGGCCTTCCACCCAGTGCAGCACGAGCACGTAGGCCCCGTAGTTGAGCACCGCGCCGCCGGCCATGGTGGCCAGGTACGCCAGGTACTCGCGCCAGGCCGATGCGCCGCTTGCCGCCGCACTGGCCGCGAAGGTGTAGCGGCGGTTGAACACCCAGGTGGTGGTGGCCGCCGCCAGGAACGACACCACGCGCGCTCCGTACCAGCCCAGCAGCGGCGCCAGCAGGTACAGCAGCACCACGTCGACGACGAAGCCGATCACGCCGCCCACGGCGAAGGAGAGAAGCTCGCGCCCGATCTTCATCGCGCTTCGCGCGAAGCGCTTTCCCGCACGCCGGGAATCGCCAGGTAGCGCAGCCGCTTGGTCTCCTGCCGCCCGAGCGTGACGGTGTGCATCACGATGCCGCACACGAAGGACAGCATGGCGCCCAGCATCGCACCCGTGGCCAGCACCGCCGTGGGGAGCCGCGGCACCAGGCCGGTGTGCATGAAGGTCATGAACAGCGGCACCACCAGCACGATGGCCAGCAGCACCAGCAGCGCCGCGATGATCGAGAAGAACTGCAGCGGCCGCTCGCTCACGAACAGCTTGCAAATGGTCTTGAGGATGCGCCAGCCGTCGCGGTAGGTCGACAACTTGCTCACCGAGCCTTCAGGGCGCGTGCTGTAGGCGGTGCTTTCCTCGGCATAGGGCATGCGCAGCTCGAGCGCGTGCACGGTGAGCTCGGTCTCGGTCTCGAAGCCGCGTGACAGCGCCGGAAACGACTTGGCATAGCGCCGCGAGAACACACGGTAGCCCGAGAGCATGTCGGTGAGCGCGCCGCCGAACAGCTGCGCCACGGCGCCGGTGAGCATGCGGTTGCCCAGGCGGTGGCCGGCGCGGTAGGTGTGCGCGTCGTGGCCGTCGTCCACGCGGTTGCCGACCACCATGTCGAGGTTGCCGGCCACCAGCCGCTCGATGAGCCGGCGCGCCGCGCCGGCGTCGTAGGTGGCGTCGCCGTCGACCATCACGTACACGTCGGCTTCGACGTCGGCGAACATGCGCCGCACCACGTTGCCCTTGCCGCGCAGGGCCACGTGCGTGACGACGGCGCCGGCCGCGCGCGCGACGGGTGCGGTGTCGTCGCTCGAGTTGTTGTCGAAGACGTGGATCTCGGCTTCGGGCAGCGCGGCGCGAAAGTCCGTCACCACCCGCGCGATGGCCAGCGCCTCGTTGTAGCAGGGGATCACCACGGCAATGCGCAGGGCGCTGCTGCGGTGGGAGGCGGAGGCTTCGATGTCGGTCATGGTGCGGCGGGAAGGATACGGTAGACCCGGCTGCCGTCTTTCTCGTACTGCACCGCGAAGTACTTGTCGAAGTCCGTGCGCGCGGTGAGCACCGGCACCACGGCGTTGGGCAGCACGATGGCGGTGAAGCCCAGGCCGCCGAGCTTGCGTGCCAGGTCGCCGCCCGACAGCGCCCCGAAGTCGGTGTAGCGCCACGGCCCCAGGGTGTCGCCCCAGATGGGGTTGGGGCCGTAGTAGATGGCCTCGTTCAGCGCGATCTGGTAGACGCGGCCGGTGGCGTTGCGGCGCAGGTAGTCCATGACGGCGTAGCCCGGCACGTGCTGGCGCAGCACGGCCTCGCGCGCCTCGGGGGTGACGGAGATCATCGCGACCTTCACCGCGGTCTGGCGCACCGACACGGCGGCCAGCACGGCCAGCAGCAGCACGGGCACCCAGTCGGCCATGCGCGCGCCGGAACGCGCGGTGTCGCGGCTCATCGCACCGGTGGCGCCCTTCGCCACGGCTTCGGCGCCAGACTTCCCCCGCGCGCCGAACAGGCGCCGCACGCCCGCCGCGGCCCAGCCGAACAGCACCTGCCAGCCGATGGCCGCGATTGCGGCCAGCAGCGGGAACGAGGCCATCAGGTAGCGCGGGTAGCGCGAGGTCACGGCCCACACCGCCACCGAGTACAGGCAGAACCAGCCGGCGGCGCGCACCGCGGCCGAGCGCTTCCACCACACGCTGAACGGCGCGAAGAACACGGCCCAGAGCAGCGCGTTGGGCAGCGCCGCATGGTCGCGCACGTCCGCCACCTGCTGCACGTAGTCGGCCGGCGTCCATTCGGTGAAACCGAACACCCGCGCGCCGATGGGGTTGAAAGGGTCGCCGGTCATGACGGCGTTGCGCGCGTACCAGTACACGCACGGCAGCAGGAAGCAGCCGAACACCAGCGCCCAGGCCTTGGGGCGACGCTCGTGGCGAACGACGAACAGCGTCACCAGCGGCAGGAAGATCAGCGCCTGGTATTTGGAGCCGGCCGCCACGCCGAGAAAGAACGCGGCCACGCCGAGCCAGCGCATGCCGCCGTGGACGCCGCGCCCGATGTTCGCGGGCTGGCCCGGCTCGGACTCGCGCCACCACCACAGCGCCACGCAGGCCGACAGCACGAACAGCGCCACACTCATGTCGATCAGCGCGTTCGAATAGTCGCCCAGCCCCAGCCAGATGGCCGCGCCGATGCAGGCCGTGAGCCGGTTGACGTGCAGCATGCACAGCCGGTAGACCATGGTGACCGACAGCGCGCCGGCCAGGGCATTCAGAAAGTGCGGCAGCACGTCGTCGCTCACCTGTAGCGCGGCGGCGTACAGCAGGTTGTAGTTGTACGGGAACCAGGGGTAGCGCAGCCATTCGTGGATGCCCAGCGCGCCCTGCTGCGCCACCTGGCGCGCATAAGGCAGGTGGTACATCAGCTCGTCGAAGGCGATCGGCGGGGCCAGCGGCGCGACCAGCGCGGGCAGCGCGACCAGGGCCAGCGCGATCAGCGCGACGCGCTCGACGTAGGTCCACGGCGCCGCGGCGGGCTCGCTCGCGCGCAAGGCACGCCGCTCGCGCAACCAGAGCGGCAACTGGATCGCCGCGGCCACGAAGCCCGCCACGACCAGGGCCACGGTAGCGCCGGTCTTGAAGAGGCCGAAGATGGCGAGCGCCTGGAAGGCGCAGATGAACAGGCCGACGCCCAATGTCACGGCCATGGCCGCTTCGAGCCCCGCGTCGCGGCGCGGCGGCGGGGCCAGACGGACCAGCAGTGCGCGGCCGTACCCCCAGCAGCTGAACACGAAAACCGCCAACGCCGCGTAGTGCGCGGCTGCAAACATCAGCTTCTGAATAACAACTCCCGGTGCCGGTCGGCCACGCCGGCCGGCAGGTTCAAAAGACCGTCAAAGATTGGGCGCCAGCAGGCGCTCGAGCTCGGCTTCGCTTTGCTTGCGCCGCGCGGCCTGGTCCTGCAGCTGGTCGTGCCCGATCTTGCCGACGTTGAAGTACGTCGCATCGGGGTGACTCAGGTAGAAACCGCTCACGCTGGCGGCGGGCATCATAGCGAGGCTTTCCGTCAGGGTCATGCCAATGTCCGCGCAGTTCAAAAGGTCGAACATCGGGCCCTTCACGCTGTGGTCGGGGCAGGCCGGGTAGCCCGGCGCGGGACGGATGCCGCGGTACTTCTCCGCAATCATCTCCTCGTTGCTCAGGCCCTCGTCGGCCGCGTAGCCCCACAGGTCGGTGCGCGCGCGGTGGTGCAGCGACTCGGCGAAGGCCTCGGCCAGCCGGTCGGCCAGGGCCTTGAGCATGATGGCCGAGTAGTCGTCCAGGTCGTCGATGAAGTACTTCTCCTTCTTCTCGACGCCCAGGCCGGCAGTGACCGCGAACACGCCCACGTAGTCCTTCAGGCCGCTCGCCTTGGGCGCGACGAAGTCGGCCAGGCACCGGCTCGGGCGCATCACGCCGTCGATGGCCTGCTTCTCGGTCTGCTGGCGCATGCCGTACCAGGTGAGCGCGACTTCGCTGCGCGTCTCGTCGGTGTAGATCTCGATGTCGTCGTCGTTCACCGTGTTGGCCGGCCAAAAGCCGACGATGCCGGCCGCGCTGAGCCAGCGGCCCTCGATCAGGCGCTTGAGCATGCGCTGGCCGTCGGCGTACACGCGCACGGCCTCGGTGCCGACCACCTCGTCCTTCAGGATGGCGGGGAACGGGCCGGCCAGGTCCCAGGTCTGGAAGAACGGGCCCCAGTCGATGTACTTGGCGAGCTCGGTCAGGTCGTAGTTCTTGAACACGCGCCGCCCGATGAACTTGGGAACCGGCGGCGTGTAGTTCGACCAGTCGATGGGCGTCTTGTTGGCGCGCACCTTGGCCAGCGGCCACATCGGCACCTGCTTCTTGTTGGCGTGCTGGGTGCGCACCTTGTCGTAGTCGGCGTTGATCTCGGCGATGTACGCCGCGGCCTGGTCGGAGAGCAGGCTCTGCGCCACGCTCACGCTGCGCGAGGCATCGGGCACGTAGACCACCGGGCCTTCGTAGTGCGGCGCGATCTTCACGGCCGTGTGCACCCGGCTGGTGGTGGCGCCGCCGATCATGAGCGGAATCTTCTTGATGCGGAAATGGTCGTCGCGCTGCATCTCGCCGGCCACGAACTGCATTTCTTCGAGGCTGGGCGTGATCAGGCCCGACAGGCCCACGATGTCCGCGCCCTCGACCTTGGCACGCGCCAGGATCTCGTGGCACGGGACCATCACGCCCATGTTCACCACCTCGAAGTTGTTGCACTGGAGCACGACGGTGACGATGTTCTTGCCGATGTCGTGCACGTCGCCCTTGACGGTGGCGATGATGATCTTGCCCTTGGTGCGCACGTCGCGGCCCGCCGCTTCGTCGCGCAGCTTTTCTTCCTCGATGTAGGGCAGCAGGTGGGCCACGGCCGACTTCATGACGCGCGCCGACTTCACCACCTGCGGCAGGAACATCTTGCCGGCGCCGAACAGGTCGCCCACGATGTTCATGCCGTCCATCAGCGGCCCTTCGATCACGTGCAGCGGACGGCCGCCCTTGGCCAAAATCTGCTGGTAGGCCTCTTCGGTGTCTTGCACGATGAAGTCGGTGATGCCGTGCACCATGGCGTGCGACAGGCGCTGGTTGACGTGCACGAAGTTCTCGGGCGTGCCGCGCCATTCGAGGCGCTTGCTTTCGTCCTTGGCGCCGCTCTTGGCGGTTTCGGCAACTTCGACGAGGCGCTCTCCGGCATCGGGGCGGCGGTTGAGCACCACGTCTTCCACGCGCTCGCGCAGCGTGGGTTCCAGGTCGTCGTACACGCCGACCATGCCGGCATTGACGATGCCCATGTCCATGCCCGCCTGGATGGCGTGGTACAGGAACACGGTGTGGATGGCCTCGCGCATCGGGTCGTTGCCGCGGAAGCTGAAGCTCACGTTGCTCACGCCGCCCGACACCTTGGCGCCCGGCAGGTTCTGCTTGATCCAGCGCACCGCGTTGATGAAGTCGACCGCGTAGTTGTCGTGCTCCTCGATGCCGGTGGCAATGGCGAAGATGTTGGGGTCGAAGATGATGTCTTCCGGCGGAAAGCCCACCTCGTCGACCAGGATGCGGTAGGCCCGCTCGCAGATCTCGACCTTGCGCGCGTAGGTGTCGGCCTGGCCCTTCTCGTCGAAGGCCATGACCACCGCGGCGGCGCCGTAGCGGCGCACCAGCTTGGCCTCGTGCTTGAACTTGTCCACGCCCTCCTTCATGGAGATGGAGTTGACGATGCCCTTGCCCTGGATGCAGCGCAGGCCCGCCTCGATGACGTCCCACTTGGAGCTGTCGACCATCACCGGCACGCGCGCGATGTCGGGCTCGCTGGCAATCAGGTTCAGGAAGCGAACCATCGCGGCCTTGCTGTCGAGCATGGCCTCGTCCATGTTGATGTCGATGACCTGGGCGCCGTTCTCGACCTGCTGGCGCGCGACAGCCAGGGCCTCTTCGAACTGGCCGTTCAGGATCATCCGCGCGAAGGCCTTGGAGCCGGTGACGTTGGTGCGCTCGCCGATGTTGACGAACAGCGTGCCCTGGCCGATGGCGACCGGCTCGAGGCCGGACAGCTTCATGGGCGGGGGCGCCAGGGGCGCGGAATCGGGGGTAGCTGGAGCGGAAATCTGGGACATGGCCTCACCTGCGGAAGAGTCGAACAGGCGAGCGTCGTTGTCGCCCCAAGCCTGACGGTCGGCCTGCGAGGCCCACCGCTGCAACGCTCCTTGGGAAGGGGCGCATTTTAGGGCGATTCGAATCGGGCCGGGGAAAACCCCAGTTTCAATATTCGCGCACGCACACAGAATCCGGCCGATCGTTTTCGAACGGTCGTTCTTTTTTGTAAAGCAACGCAAAGGGAGAGAGCCAAAATGGCCAGAAACAACCATGCATCGCTGCGACCTGCAGCCAACCCCGTGCACGCCATCGCCATCTGCTGCGGCCTTGCCGCCGCGGCGGCAACGACGCTCACGGCCCACGCGGCGTCCGATGAAGCCAAGACCAGGTACCCGATCGTGCTGGTCCACGGCCTGCTCGGCTTCGACAACGTGCTGGGCATCGACTACTTCTACGACATTCCACGCACGCTGCAGGAGGCCGGCGCCAAGGTGCAGGCCTCGGTGCTGTCGGGCGCCAACACCTCGGAGGTGCGCGGCGAGCAGTTGCTGTATCAACTGAAGCTGCTGCGCCTGTTGTCGAGGAACCCGGCGCAGAAGTTCAACCTGATCGGGCATTCGCAAGGCGCGCCCACGGCGCGCTACGTCGCCGCCGTGGCGCCGGACCTCGTCGCGTCGGTCACGTCGGTGAGCGGCGTGAACGGCGGATCGAAGGTCGCGGACGCACTGGCCCGGCTGCGCGAAGGCGGGCTGTTCCAACGGATCGCGCTGAACGTGGTCAACCACTGGAACCGGGCGATAGGCATCCTGTCGGGCAGGAACCCGAACGACTTTCCGGAAGCGCCGCTGAACGCCCTGGCGTCGCTGACCACGGCCGGCGGCGCGGCCTTCGACAGAAAGTACCCGCAGGGGCGGCCGCCCGCGGGCTCGTCCTGCGACGTGACCAGCGGCGCGGCATCGGTCAACGGCGTGCGCTACTACTCGTGGGCCGGCGCGTCGACCGGCTTCAACGTGTTCGACCTGAGCGACCTCCCGCTGCAGGCCGTCGGCAACCTGGTCTTCCTGAGCGAGCCCAACGACGGCATGCTCGCCACCTGCACCACGCGGCTGGGCACGCACCTGGGCGACTATCGCCAGAACCACCTGGACGCGATCAACCAGGTGCTGGGCAATACCTATGGCAGCAGGTTTCCGTCTTTTGAGAAGAAGGTGCCGCAGCTGTTCAAGGACCATGCGATGCGGCTGAAAAGCGCCGGGCTCTGAGGACCCTCGCATGCACAAGCGCTGGATATTCACGAGCGCGGGCTGCGCGGGGCTGATCGCCTTCGGCTGCTGGTGGGCGACGGGCCCCGAGGCGGTCGAGGCATCCCCGGGCGGCATCGAAACCGCGCAGGGCGTGGGAACCTCGGCGGTGCCCGAGACCGTCGCGCCCGCCGCGCCGGATGCGCTGTTGACCAGCGCGCTGATTTCAGTCTTCGACCAGGTCCTTTTCGAAGCGCAGGCCCCCGACAAGGCCGCGTTGATGGCCAAGGCCCCCGCACTGCTGGCCAAGTACCTGCGCGAAGACTGGCGCGTGCGCGCCCTGGGCCTGCTGGAGCGCTACGTGGACATGCAGGAGGCCCTGCAAGCCACGCCGCCGCCGCAACCGGGCGACCCGGCGTACCTGCGACGCACCCTGCGGGCCCAGGACGCGCTGCGCCGCCGGTATTTCAGGCCCGAGGAAATCGAAGGCCTGTTCGGCGAGCAGATGCGCCAGGACAACTTCATGGTCGACAAGATGGAGGCGCTGGCCAACCCCGCCCTCACGCCCGGGCAGCGCGCCACCGCGATTGCGCAGAGCGAACAGGCCTGGCTGTCGACGGAGCAACGCGAGGCGCGCAAGGAGGCCGTGGTCCACGTCGGCGTGATGGCGCAGACCGAGGCGCTCGACGCACGCGGCGCCAGCCCCCAGGAGCGCTTTGCCGTGCGCAGCGAGGCCTATGGCCACGAGGTGGCGCGCGGGCTGGCTGCGCTCGACCAGGAAAATCAGGAATGGAACGCCCGCCTGGAACGCTATGCAGGCGCGTCCGAGGCCGAGCAGGCTCAGCTGGGCGCGACGCTGTTCACCGACACCGAGCGCCTGCGCCTGAGCGGAGCCCTGGCCATGCGCGCTGCCGGGCAGCGAAAGCCGGTCGACGATAGCAGCTAAGTAAGCGCAGGCTTACGCTGGTTGCGCCTCGCCCATGGCCGAGGCCGGCAGGCCGAACACCCGGTCGAAAGCCCAGTTGAAGACGAAGGTATAGACCAGGAAGAACACCACCAGGCCCAGGTCCATCACCAGCGCCTGCCAGAGCGACACGCCCAGGCCCCAGGCGAACATCGGCACCAGGAAGGCGATCAGCCCGCCCTCGAAGCCGATGGCATGGGCAATGCGGCGGCGCACACTGCGCCCCCGCACGGCCTGGCGCGACTCCCAGCGCTCGAACAGCGCGTTGAACACCAGGTTCCAGATCACCGCGATGACCGAGGCGCCCACCGCCAACATGCCCGAATGGCCGAGGCCGGCGTCCGTCATCAGGGCCAGCCCCGCGCTGGCGGCGACGATGGCAATGCCCTCGTAAAGGCCGATGTAAACGATGCGACGTTGAATGCCCTGCATGACTTCTTCTCTTGATTCGTGACTGCGATGACTGGACTTTATGTGTCATTCACTGATATAAAAAGTTAACTTGTTTCAGTTTTACTGATAGGTCGACCGCCATGGCTTTCTCCAGCGACAACGTCGAGGTCTTCCTGGCCGTGATCGACCACGGCTCCTTTTCGGCGGCGGCGCGGGCGCTGCGCAAGGTGCCGTCGGCCGTGAGCATGGCCATCGCCAACCTGGAGGCCGAGCTCGACCTGCCGCTGTTCGACCGCAGCGGCCGCGAGCCCCAGCCCACCCCCGCCGCACGCTCCCTGGAGCCCCAGGCGCGGCTGCTGGCCTCGCAGCTCAAGCAGCTTCAGGTGCAGGCGCTGGCGCTGACCCAGGGGCTGGAAGACCGGCTCACGCTGGCCATCGCGCCCGAGCTGCTGGCCGCCCCCTGGAGCGGCCCGCTGGCCGAACTGGCGCGGGAGCACCCGCTGCTGCAGGTCGAGGTGCTGGCGGCGCCGCAGGCCGATGCGCTGGCGCTGCTGCACAGCGGCCGCGCGCAGCTGGCGCTGGTGTTCGAGCGCCCCAGCCTGGACGGCCGCGAAGGTTTTCAGGAGGTGGGCAGCGACCTGATGGTGGCGGTGATCGCGCCCGACCATCCCGTGCTCGCCACCAACGGCGGCCGGCTGCGCGAGGACCACCTGACCAACACCCGGCAGATCGTCGTGGCCGGGCGCGACCTGACCACCAGCGACCCGCGCTTCGTGTTCGCGCGCCACGTCTGGCGCACCGACAACGCGCTGGCCGCGCTGAGCCTGATCACCGCCGGGCTGGGCTGGGGCTGGCTGCAGCGCAACTTCGCCAAGCCGCATGTGGCGGCCGGCGCGCTGATCGAGATTCCGTTCGAGAACCTGAGCAACGGGCTGGACCTGTGGGTCGACGTGGTGTGGTCGCGCGAGCGTCCGCTCGGGCTGGGCGCGCAGCGCTTCGTGGCGCTCATTGCGCGCAACCGCCAGGCGGCGGGGGAGTGCGGCGTCAAGGCCGGCGGGCTCTAGCGGCCGGGTGCGTCACCGGCCGTGGCCCCCGCCCGGCAGGCTCGCCCCGTCACCCTGTGGAGCCCATCGGCGACACGAAGTGCGCGCAGCCTGAGGCCAAGCCAGAGTCGCCAGAGTCGCTAAATTCAGGCCGCTTCGCGGTAGAAGCCGTTGCTGCCGCCCAGCGCGCGGCCCGCCACAGGCGCCACCGCCCTGCCAATGGCCGCGATGTGGTCGGGCGTGGTGCCGCAGCAGCCGCCCACGATGTTCACCAGCCCCGCGGCCGCGAACTCGTGCAGCAGGCGCGAGGTGACGTCGGGCGTCTCGTCGAAGCCGGTGTCGCTCATGGGGTTGGGCAAGCCCGCGTTCGGGTAGCAGCTGATGAAGGTGTCGCCCGCCACGCGCGCCAGTTCCTGGATGTACGGGCGCATCAGCGCGGCGCCCAGCGCGCAGTTCAGGCCGATGGCCAGCGGCTGCGCATGGCGCACGCTGTGCCAGAAGGCGGTGACGGTCTGCCCGCTCAGGATGCGGCCAGAGGCGTCGGTCACGGTGCCGCTGATGATCAGCGGCAGGCGCTGCCCGCTGTTGTCGAAATACTCGTCCACCGCGAACAGCGCGGCCTTGGCATTGAGCGTGTCGAAGATGGTCTCGACCAGGATCACGTCGGCGCCGCCCTCGACCAGCGCTTCGGTCTGCTCGTAGTAGGCCGCGCGCAGCGACTCGAAATCGACGTTGCGTGCGCCCGGGTCGTTCACGTCGGGGCTGATGCTCGCGGTCTTGGGCGTCGGGCCGAGGGCGCCGGCCACGAAGCGCGGCTTGTCGGGCGTGCTGAACTTGTCGCAGGCCGCGCGCGCGAGCTTGGCCGATTCGAGGTTCATCTCGCGCGCCAGGTGCGCCATCTTGTAGTCCTCCTGCGCGATGGTGGTCGCGCCGAAGGTGTTGGTCTCGATCAGGTCGGCGCCGGCGGCCAGGTAGGCCTCGTGGATGTCGCGAATCACGTCGGGGCGCGTGAGCGAGAGCAGCTCGTTGTTGCCCTTCACGTCGCGCTCGAAGTCCTTGAAGCGCTCGCCGCGGTACTGCGCTTCGGTGAGCTTGAAGCGCTGGATCATCGTGCCCATGGCCCCGTCGAGGATGGCGATGCGCTTTTCGAGGATGCCGGCAAGTGCCTGGCCGCGGGTGTAAACGATGGACTTCATAGCCCCCGATTGTAGAAACCGCAGGCCGGCCCCGGCGCCCGCCGGCCCTTTGTCACTTCTTCGGGCGCGCCTCCACGAAGGCCAGCACCGCCTCCAGCATCGAGCGCACGTGCGGCTTCACGCCCGCGGCCACCTCGGGCAGGTAGTCGAACGGCAGCGCTTCCTGCATGTAGCTCGACTGCGTCATCTCCAGCTGCACCGCATGAACGTTGCGCGCCGGGTTGCCGTACTGGCGGGTGATGTAGCCGCCGGTGAAGCGGCCGTTGAGCACGCCGGTGTAGCCGGTGGCGCGCTCGGCGATGCCGAGCAGCGTCTTCGCCAGCGCCGGGTCGCAGCTGGTGCCCTTGCCGGTGCCCAGGTTCAGGTCGGGCAGCTTGCCGTCGAAGAAGCGCGGCAGCACCGAGCGGATCGAGTGGGCGTCCCACAGCGCGGCCACGCCATGCTGCGCGCGAATGCGCGAGAGCTCTTCGGCCAGCTTCGCGTGGTACGGGTGCCAGATGGCATCGCGGCGCTGCTCGATTTCTTCGTCGCCCGGCACGTCGGCGGCGTTCGCATAGACGGGGGTGTCGTCGAAGGTGTCGACCGGGCACAGGCCGGTGACGCTCTGGCCCGGGTACAGGCTGGCGCCGTCCGGCGGACGGTTCAAGTCGACCACGTAGCGCGAGTGCGTGGCCACGAGCACCGAGGCGCCGAGCGCGTCGGCGAAGTCGTAGAGCTGCTCGAGGTGCCAGTCAGTGTCGGGCACGTGGCGCGCCTCGTCGGTGAAGCGCGAGGCCAGCGCGGGCGGCACGTGGGTGCCGACGTGCGGCATCGAGATGAGCAGCGGCCGCGTGCCCTGGCGCAAGCGGAATGGCGGTTCGGTGGTGGTGAAGGCCAAGGTGGGCATGGTGGGGTCGATCAATCGTTGAGTAGTTGGGTGCGCGCGGCCACGAAGGCGGCCGCGGCCTCGCCGTGCAGCGCATGGCGGCCGGCCGACACGCGCGCGCGGCCCGCCACCCAGACGGCGTCGATGGCCGAGGTGCGGTGGCTCGCGAAGACGTGGGCCGAGAGCATATCGGGCGCGCCCAGGCCTTGCAGCGCGAGGTGCGATGCGTCGAGCACGACGAAGTCGGCCTGCTGGCCCACGGCCAGGCCCGCCGAACCCGGTGCAGCGCGGCCCGACGCCTGCGCGCCGCCCTGCACCGCGGCCAGCGTGAACGCGGTCGCGACATGCGGCTGCGCGGCGGTCGCGCCCACGTTGCGCTGTCGCCTGGCAAGCCGCTGGCTGTACTCGAGCATCAGCAGTTCTTCCGCCGCGTTCACGCTGGCGTGGCTGTCAGAGCCCACGCCCCAGGCGCCGCCGTGGCCGCGCCACTTGGCGAAGTCGAAGATGCCGTCGCCCAGGTTGGCCTCGGTCGTCGGGCACAGGCCCGCGACAGCGCCGCTCTGCGCGGCGTACTCGTACTCGGCGTCGTTCATGTGCGTGGCATGCACCAGGCACCAGCGCGCATCGACGCTCGCGTGGTCCAGCAGCCACTCGACCGGGCGCAGGCCGCTCCAGGCCACGCAGTCGTCCACCTCCTTGGTCTGCTCGGCGATGTGGATGTGGATGGGCGCGGTGCGGTCGATGGCTTCGAGCCCCGCGATGGCCTCGCGCAGCCCTTCGGGCGGCACGGCGCGCAGCGAGTGCGGCGCCAGGCCCAGGCGTGCGCCCTGCGCGTCGCACACGGGCTTGAGCGCCTCGAGCAGCCGCAGCATCGCGTCGGTGGAGCGGATGAAGCGGCGCTGCCCGTCGGTGGGCGGCATGTCGCCGAAGCCGCCGGTCTGGTAGAGCACCGGCAGCAGCGTGAAGCCGATGCCGGCCTTCTTCGCGGCGCGCAGCAAGGCGAGGCTCAGCGTCGCGTCGTCGGCATACGGGCGGCCGTCCACGTCGTGGTGCACGTACTGGAACTCGCACACGCTGGTGTAGCCGGCCTCGAGCATCTCGGCGTAGAGCCAGGTGGCGATGGCCTCCATGTGCTGCGGGCCGAGGCGCGCGGCAAAGCGGTACATCAGCGTGCGCCAGCTCCAGAAGCTGTCGTGCTCCCCGGCGCGGTGCTCGGTGAGACCGGCGAAGGCGCGCTGGAAGGCGTGCGAATGCAGGTTGGGCATGCCGGGGATCAGCGGGCCCTTGACGGTGGGTGTGTCGCTGGGGCGCTGTGCGCCAGCCTGCACCTGCGTGAACTGGCCCGCGTCGTTCCACGCCAGCAGCACGTTCTTCGCCCAGCCCTCGGGCAGCAGTGCATCGGCTGCGAAAAGCGTGTGTGTCATGCCTGCGCTCCGATGGCGATGCGGCCCTGGCGCACCACGGTGCGCACGGGCTGCTGGCCGAACCAGTAGGCGAGCTCGGCCGCTTCGCGCACGTTCCACAGCACGAAGTTGGCGGGCATGCCGGGTGCGATGGCGCCGTGCGTGGCCTGCAGGCCCAGCGCGCGCGCGGCATGCACGGTGACGCCGGCCAGCGCCTCGGGCACGGTGAGGCGGAAAAGTGTGCAGGCCATGTTCACCATCAGCAGAAGACTCAGTGCCGGCGACGTGCCGGGGTTGTGGTCGGTGGACACCGCCATCGGCACGCCCGCGGCGCGCAGCGCATCGATGGGCGGCAGGTGGGTGTCGCGCAGCGTGTAGTACGCGCCGGGCAGCAATACGGCCACGGTGCCCGAGCGGCGCATCGCCTCGATGCCGTCGGCCGACAGGTGCTCGACGTGGTCGCACGACAGCGCACCGTAGCGCGCGGCCAGCGCGGCGCCGCCCATGTCCGACAGCTGCTCGGCATGCAGCTTCACCGGCAGGCCCAGCGCCTGCGCGGCTTGGAAGACCTGCTCGGTTTCTTCGAGCGAGAAGGCGATGCGTTCGCAGAACACGTCGACCGCGTCGACCAGGCCTTCGGCCGCGAGCGCGGGCAGCATCTCGTTGCAGACGAGGTCGACGTAGTCACTGCTGCGACCGGCGTACTCGGGCGGCAATGCGTGCGCGCCGAGGAAGGTGGTGCGTACCGTCACGCCATAGGCCTCGCCCAGGCGACGCGCCACGCGCAGCTGCTTGCGTTCGTGTTCGAGCGACAGCCCGTAACCCGACTTGATCTCGATGGCGCACACGCCGTCGGCCAGCAGTTGCTCCAGCCGCGCCGCGGCCTGCGCGAGCAGCGTGTCCTCGTCGGCCTCGCGCGTGGCGCGCACCGACGACACGATGCCGCCGCCGGCCTGTGCCACTTCTTCATACGTCGCACCCGCGAGCCGCATCGCGAATTCGTTGGCGCGCTGGCCGCCGTAGACCAGGTGCGTGTGGCAGTCGACCAGGCCCGGCGTGGCGAGCGCACCGCCGCCGTCGTGCGGTGCGAGGCCCGCGAACTCGGCGGGCAGTGCGCTGCGTGCGCCGACCCAGCGGACGGTGCCCTGCACCACCGCGATGGCGGCGTCTTCGTTCGGTTCGGACGCGAGCCGCAGGCCGGTCCAGAGGCCGTCGGCCGAGGGAAAGTTGTGGGCGGGGTTCATCGTCTCTCGGGTCGTCGTTGTCCGGGGTCAGGCCGGAAGGATGCGCACGGCCATCAATCGCGCGCCCGGGCCGTCCGGCAGCGCCTGCCATGCCTGTGCGGCATCGGCCCAGCGCAGGCCCTCGCCTTCAAGGCATGGCTCGTCATCGAGGCGCCATGCGCCGCGCAGCGCCAGCAGCACGCCATGCGGCGCGGCCTCGATGGCCGAGGCGTTGGCCAGCACTCGCACGTCCGCGCGCCACTGTCCGCGCCGCGTCATCACGTTGAAATCGTTCGACGCACCGCCTAGCAGCGTGCAGTCGATGGCCTCGTCGCCGCTGAAGGCGAAGGGTCGGTGGGGCGCGTCGAGCCGGTGGTCGATGCGCGCATCGTGCGTGAAGAGGCGCACGCCGTCGCCTTCGAGCAGCGTGATGACGCGGTCGATGCCCGCGAACACCGAGAACGGCCCGGCCGCCGCGATGGTGGCGATGCTCACGCGCCAGCCGAAGCTGTCGAGCGCCGCGCCCTGCGGCCAGCTGGCGATTTCCTGCGTGGTGCCGCCGCCGTTTTTCCAGGGCGTGACCGGCAGGGTCGCGCGTGAGAAATGCTGCACGCTGGTCATGACCGCCCCTCTTGCCCCGTCCCCTTCCGGGGGAAGGCCGGGATGGGGGCAGCGCCCAACGAGCGCCCTGCTCGGGTCAAGGCCGTCGTGCCCCCACCCCTGCCCTCCCCCAGCGGGGGAGGGAGCCATGCAAATACCAATACCGCCGCACTGCTCATCGCATCAACCCGCCCTGGCGCAGCTTCTGCTCGAAGTGCCGCAAGACCAGCGTCATCGTTCCCGTCAACACGAAGTACACGACCGCGATCGCCAGGTACACCTCCAGCGACCGGTACGACACGCTGATGATCTTCTGCCCCTCGTGCATCACGTCGTGAATGGTCAGCAGCGACACCAGCGCCGAGTTCTTGATGAGCGCGATGAACTCGTTGCCCAGCGGCGGAATCATGCGCACCACCGCCTGCGGCAGCACGATCTGGCGCATCGCCACGCCGGGCGTCATGCCCAGCGATTGCGCGGCCATGGTCTGGCCCTTGTCGATCGACTGGATTGCGCCGCGCACGATCTCCGACACGTACGCGCCCGAATACACGCCGAGCCCCAGCACGCCGCACAGAAAAGCCGGCAGCAGGATGCCGAAGTGCGGCAGCCCGAAGAACAGGATGAAAAGCTGCACCAGCAGCGGCGTGCCGCGAATGACCGCCACGTACGCGGTGCACACGCTGTAGATCCAGCGCCGCTTCGGGTTGAGCCGACCAATGCCGACCACCAGGCCCAGCATGCAGCCGAGCGCCAGCGCGCAGGCGGTGATCTCCACCGTGACCAGCGCGCCGCGCAGCAGGTCGGGCCAGCCTTGCCAGACGGGCGAGAAATCGAGATCCATGGTGCTGCTTCGCGCTTACTTGCTGTTGGCGCTGAACCACTTCTTCACGATCTGGTCGTAGGTGCCGTCGGCCTTCAGCTTCTCGATGGCACCGTTCACCGCCTTGGTGAGTTCGGGCGTGTCCTTGCGGATGGCCATGCCGTATTCCTCGGTGGTGATCTGCTCGGGCAACACCTTCAGGCCGCCGCGCGTGCGCACGTACTGGTAGGCGGCAGGCTTGCCGGTGACGGCGGCGTCGGCGCGGCCGATGTCGACCAGGCTGAACATTTCCTGGTTCTTCTCGACTTCCATCAGCTGCACCTGCGGGTACTTCTCCTTGGTGAACGAGACCGACTTGGTGCCCACCTGCACGCTGACCTTCTTGCCGTTGATGTCGGCCGGCGTCTTGATGGCGGTGTTGCCTTCTTTCACCATCACGACCAGGCCGCCCGCGTAGTAGGGCACGGTGAAGTCGACGACCTTCTTGCGCTCGTCGGTGATGTAGATGCCCGACACGGCCATGTCGAAGCGCTTGGAGATCAGCCCCGGCACCAGGCCCTTGAAGTCGATGTCGATCCACTCGATCTTGCGGCCCATCGTCTTGCCGATGGCTTCGACCAGCTCCACGTCGAAGCCGGTGCGCTTGCCGTTCTCCACGAACTCCATGGGCGGGAAGGTGGCGTCGGTGGCCACGCGCAGCGGCTCGCCCTGGGCGTGGGCGCCGGCGGCAAGGCCGAAAAGGCCGGCGAAGGCAAGGCTGGAAAGTGCGGCGGCGACGAGGGTGCGGCGGGTGTTCATGGTGGCAAGGCTTCCGTGGGAATGAGAAAGAAATGAAAAGCAGCGCGCAACTACTGCAGGGCGCGGGAAATGCGGGCCGCCGTGACGACGGTCATGTGGCGCAATGCAGCTTCCATGCCCTCGACGCGCGTGAGCGGCGCCATGAGCGTGATCGCGCCGCGCAGGCGGCGCCCCGTGGCGAGCACCGGGGCGCTCGCGCCCCAGACGCCGGCGTCGACCTCGCCGTGCGTCACGGCATGGCCGGCGTCGCGGATGGCGTCGAGTTCGGCGGCGCGCGCGGCGCGGCGTTCGGGCGTTTCGTCCAGGCCTTCGAGCAGGGCATCGCGCTGGTCGGGCGGCAGGTGCGCCAGCAGGCACTTGGCGCTGGCGCCGTCGCGCGCGGGCACGCTGCGGCCGCGGTCGAAGGAGCAGCGCAGCGACTGCTCGCTGTCGATCATCTCCAGGCACACGACGCGGTCGTTCACCACCGTGACCAGGGCCACGCTCTCGTGCGTCTGCTGGGCCAGCGCGCGCATGTCGGCGCGCGCGGCCATCACCAGGTCGGAGTTGCCGTCGAAGCCGCTGGCCAGCTGCACGCTCACCGGGCCCGGCGAGTAGCGCCCGTCGGACTCCATCACGAAGCCCCAGCGCCGCAGCGTGCCGATCTGCCGGTACAGCGTGCTCTGCGACAGGCCGGTGGCCAGCACCAGCTCGGCCGCCGTCATCGCCGACTTGCTCTGCGCCAGCACCGACAGCACGAAGAGCGCGCGGTCGTTGGCGGGAGTGTCGCTGGTGAGGGTCATGGCGGGCGGTCGCGAACGGAAGTGAAACCGGCTTGCAGTATCTTGCTCGCCGTTCTCAGTTCCAAGCCCCTATTCCCAACGAGTGGGAATGGCCGCGAATTTTCTTTCTACCGTCGTTTCAGGCCTGTTGCCACTCGCTGTCACTTCACCATCGGCAGCTTCAGCCCCTTGGCCTTGGCCGTGGCCACCGCAATGTCGTAGCCCGCGTCCGCGTGGCGCATCACGCCCGTGGCCGGGTCGTTCCACAGCACGCGCTCGATGCGCCTGGCCGCCGCGTCGGTGCCGTCCGCCACGATCACCACGCCCGAGTGCTGCGAGTAGCCCATGCCCACGCCGCCGCCGTGGTGCAGGCTGACCCAGGTGGCGCCGCCCGCGGTGTTGAGCAGCGCGTTGAGCAGCGGCCAGTCGCTCACCGCATCGGTGCCGTCTTTCATGGCTTCGGTCTCGCGGTTGGGGCTCGCAACCGAGCCGGTGTCCAGGTGGTCGCGGCCGATGACGATGGGCGCCTTCAGCTCGCCGTTCTTCACCATCTCGTTGAAGGCCAGCCCGGCGATGTGGCGCTCGCCCAGGCCCAGCCAGCAGATGCGCGCCGGCAGGCCCTGGAAGGCGATGCGCTCGCGCGCCATGTCGAGCCAGCGGTGGGTGTGGGTGTTCTCGGGGAACAGCTCCTTGATCTTGGCGTCGGTCTTGTAGATGTCTTCGGGGTCGCCCGAAAGCGCGACCCAGCGGAACGGGCCCTTGCCTTCGCAGAACAGCGGACGGATGTAGGCGGGCACGAAGCCGGGGAAGTCGAACGCGCGCTGAACGCCTTCGTCGAACGCGACCTGGCGGATGTTGTTGCCGTAGTCGACCGTGGGAATGCCCATGGCCTGGAAGTCGAGCATGGCCTGCACGTGCACGGCGCACGACCGGGCGGCTGCCTTCGTGAGCGCCTCGTGCTGCGCCGGGTCTTTCATGGCGGCCTGCCATTGCGCGACGCTCCAGCCCGAAGGCAGGTAGCCGTTGATCAGGTCGTGCGCGGAGGTCTGGTCGGTGACCAGGTCCGGTTTGTGCGCCCCGGCCTTCGCGCGCTTCACGAGTTCCGGAAAGATGTCGGCCGCGTTGCCCAGCAGCGCGATCGATACGGCTTCCTTCGCGCCGGTGTGCTGCTTGATGAGCTCGAACGCATGGTCGATGTCGCGCGCCTGCTTGTCGACGTAGCGGGTGCGCAGGCGAAAATCGATGCTCGACTGCTGGCACTCGATGTTGAGCGACACCGCGCCCGCCAGCGTGGCCGCCAGCGGCTGCGCGCCGCCCATGCCGCCCAGGCCGGCCGTGAGGATCCACTTGCCCGCCCAGCTGTTGTCGTAGTGCTGGCGGCCGGCTTCGACGAAGGTCTCGAAGGTGCCCTGCACGATGCCCTGGCTGCCGATGTAGATCCAGCTGCCGGCCGTCATCTGGCCGTACATGAACAGGCCCAGGCGGTCGAGCTCGTTGAAGTGCTCCCAGTTGGCCCACTTGGGCACGAGGTTCGAGTTGGCCAGCAACACGCGCGGCGCGTTCTCGTGCGTCTTGAACACGCCCACGGGCTTGCCCGACTGGATGAGCAGCGTCTCGTCGTCGTTCAGTTCCTTCAGCGACGCGAGGATCTGGTCGTAGCAGGCCCAGTCGCGCGCGGCACGGCCGATGCCGCCATACACCACCAGGTCTTGCGGCCGCTCGGCCACCTCGGCGTCGAGGTTGTTCTGCAGCATGCGGAACGGGGCTTCGGTGAGCCAGCTCTTGCAGTTGAGCTCGCTGCCGCGCGGGGCGCGGATCACGCGCGTCGGGTCGTGGCGCGGGTCGGTGGCAACAGGGTTGTTCAGAGCGAATTTCTCGGGAGCGTTCATGGCGTGGTTCTCCTAATCGGGTGGTGTTTTACGAGTGACTGGGCAGGATGTCGCGCAGCGCGGCCGGCATGGCAGCCTTCAGCGCCCACAGGCGCATGGCTTCGATGTCGGGCGCGAGGTAGCGGTCGCGTTCGAGAAAGGCGACCTTCTTGCGGATGGCGGTGAACTCGGCCTCGACCAGCGGCGAGCTCTTGAGCCCGCGTTTCAGTTCGATGCCTTGCGCAGCGGCCATGGCTTCGATGCCGACCACCACCGCCGTGTTGTTGACCATGTCGCCCAGGCGCCGCGCCGCGAAGGTCGCCATCGACACATGGTCTTCCTGGTTGGCCGACGTGGGCAGGCTGTCGACGCTGGCGGGGTGGGCGAGCGACTTGTTCTCCGACGCCAGTGCGGCAGCCGTCACCTGCGCGATCATGAAACCCGAGTTGAGGCCGCCGTCGCGCACCAGGAACGGGGGCAGGCCCGACAGGCCGGTGTCCAGCAGCAGCGCGATGCGGCGCTCGGCGATGGCGCCGACCTCGCTCACGGCCAGCGCGATGATGTCGGCCGCGAAGGCGACGGGCTCGGCGTGGAAGTTGCCACCGGAGATGACCTCGCCGGTGTCGCAGAACACCAGCGGGTTGTCGGAGGCGGCGTTGGCTTCGATCACCAGCACCCGCGCGGCGTGCGCGAGGTTGTCGAGGCAGGCGCCCATCACCTGCGGGATGCAGCGCACCGAATACGGGTCTTGCACCCGGCCGCAGTCGGCGTGCGAGGGCACGATCTCGCTGCCTTCGAGCAGGGTGCGCACGGCACCGGCCACTGCCACCTGGCCCAGCTGGCCGCGCGCCGCGTGGATGCGTGCGTCGAAGGGCTTGATCGAGCCCTGGATGGCTTCGAGCGACAGCGCACCCGACATCAGCGACGAGGCGAACACGTCTTCCGCGCCGAACAGGCCGTGGAGCGCGAGTGCGGTCGACACCTGCGTGCCGTTGAGCAGCGCCAGGCCTTCTTTCGGGCCGAGCACGAAGGGTTCGAGGCCGATGCTGCGCATGGCTTCGGCACCGCCGACGACCGCTCCGTCGGCCAGCGTCGCTTCGCCTTCGCCGATCAGCACGCAGGCCATGTGCGCGAGCGGCGCCAGGTCGCCCGAGGCACCCACCGAGCCCTTGCACGGAATGCTGGGCGTGACGCCGGCGTTGAACAGCGCCAGCAACGCGTCGACCAGCGCGGGCCGCACGCCCGAGTGCCCGCGCGCCAGGCTCACGGCCTTGGTCGCGAGAACCATGCGCACCACCGGCGCGGCCAGCGGCTCGCCGGTGCCCACGCTGTGCGACAGCACCAGGTTGCGCTGCAGCTCGGCCAAGTGGTCGTTGCCGATGCGCGTGCTCGCCAGCTTGCCGAAGCCGGTGTTGATGCCATAGACGACCTGGTCGTTCTCGACGATGTGGCGCACCGCAGCTTCGGCTTTCTTCATGCCGCCCTGCACCGACGGATCGAGCGCCAGCCGAACACCGCCGGCCTGGATGCGTCGCAGCATCGCCAGGTCGACCTGGCCGGGCTTCAGCGTGAGGGTCAGGGAGGCTTCGGAGGAGGTGGTGGGTGTGCTTGGCATGTGAACCTGTCTATACAAGTAGGGGCGAGAGAAAACGAAAGGTCGTCGTGGACAAAAAAATCAGCCGAAGGTGGCGTTGCCGTCGGCCTTGAAGCGGCTGCCCAGGCTGTAGCGCGAGGCCGGATGCAGGCAGCGCACCCAGGTCACGGGCGTGTTGCGGCTCCAGGTGCGGCGCGTGAGCAGCAGGCAGGGGGCGGTGGGTTCCATGGCGAGCCGCTCGGCCTGTTCGGCGGTGGGCAGCACGGCATCGACCACGTGTTCGATCTGGTCGAAGGGCACGTTGCGCACCAGGTACTCGCTGGGCGGCATGGCGGCGAAGTCCTGCTCGAGGTAGTCGGGCACGACCTGCGGATTGACGTAGCGCTCCTCGAGTTGCACCGGGGTGCCGTTCTCCAGGTGCAGGCACACGCTGTGGAACACCGACGCACCCGCGCGCAGGTCGAGCCAGGCGGCCACGTCCGGCGAGGCGGCGATGCGTTCGACTTCGATCATGTCGCAGCGGTAATCGTGTCCGCGCTGGCGGATTTCGCTGGCGATGTTGGCGATCTGCAGCAGCGTGGACTGCGGCTTGTTCTCGGCCACGAAACTGCCGACACCGGCCACGCGTGTGATGCGGCCCTGCTCCACCAGTTCGCGCAGCGCGCGGTTCACCGTCATGCGCGCCATGCCGAACTGGGCGACCAGTTCGTGCTCGGACGGCAGGCGGTGTCCGGGCGGCCACGTGCCGTCCTGGATCTTGCGGGAGATGTGGTCCTTGACTTGCGCATAGAGCGCCAGGGTCGGCAGGTCGCGTTTCATCGTGCTTTCAGTGCTCCGCCGCGGCCATCGACTCGGCGCGAATTTCTTCCGTCAGCCGCGCCTTGATGTCCATGAACTCCGGCGAGGTCTTGATGGTGTAGCTGCGCGGATGCGGAAAGTCGACCGCGATCTCGGTCTTGATGCGCCCCGGCCGCGCGCTGAACACCGCCACGCGGTTGGCCATGAAGATCGCCTCGTCGATGTCGTGCGTGACGAACAGCACCGTCTTCTGCGCCGACTCCCAGATGCCGAGCAGCAGCTCCTGCATCAGCACGCGCGTCTGGTTGTCGAGTGCGCCGAAGGGCTCGTCGAGCAGCAGCATCTTGGGGTCGTTGGCCAGCGCGCGCGCAATGGCCGTGCGCTGCTGCATGCCGCCCGAGAGCTGCTTGGGAAAGTGCTGCTCGAAACCGCGCAGGCCCACCTTGGCGATGAAGAACTCGCTGCGTTCCTTCTGGTCGGCCTCGCTCATGCCGCGCTCGCGCAGGCCGAAGCGGATGTTCTGCGCCACCGTGAGCCAGGGGAACAGCGTGTAGCTCTGGAACACCACGCCGCGGTCGGCGCCCGGGCCGTCGATGCGCTCGCCGTCGAGCAGCACCTGGCCAGTTGTCGGAAAGTCCAGGCCCGCCACGATGCGCAGCAACGTCGACTTGCCGCAGCCCGAGGGGCCGAGGATGGTGACGAAGTCGTTCTCGCGCACCTCGAAGTCGATGGGCTGCAGCGCCTGCGTGCGCTGGCCCTTGGTGCCGGTGAAGACGCGCGACACGCCCTGGATGGAGAGTTGGTTCTGCGTCGTCATCACAGTGCGGCCCATGCAAAGAGACGGCGGTTGAGCGCCTTGAAAGCGAAGTCGGACAACAGGCCGATGACGCCGATCACGATGATCCCGAAGATGATCTGCCCGGTGTTCAAGAGCGCCTGGCTGTCCGTGATCATGTGGCCGATGCCCGAGGACGAGCCGATCAGCTCCGCCACGATCACGTAGGTCCATGCCCAGCCCAGCACCAGGCGCAGCGTTTCGGCGATGCCCGGCGCCGCGCCCGGAATGAGCACGCGCGCCACGACGCCGCGGCTGTTGGCGCCCAGCGTGTAGGCGGCCTCGACGAGGTCGCGCCGCGCGCCGCCCACGGTCACGGCCACCATCAGCACGATCTGGAAGAACGAGCCGATGAAGATCACCAGCAGCTTCTGCATCTCGCCCAGGCCCGCCCACAAAATCAGCAGCGGAATGAAGGCCGAGGCCGGCAGGTAGCGGCAGAACGAGACGAAGGGCTCGAAGAAGGCCTCCACCGTTTTCCACGTGCCCATGGCAATGCCCAGCGGCACCGCGAACACGGCCGCCATCAGGAAGCCCCCGAACACGCGCCACACGGTCATGCCGATGTCGCCCAGAAAGCCGTACTCGGTGAAGAGCAGCCAGCCTTCCTTGACCATGGTCGGCGGGCTCGCGAGAAAGGTCGGCGGCACGAAGCCGCCGAGCGTTGCGAGCGTCCACACGAGCACGAAGAAGACGAAGAACGCCAGCCCCAGCAGCACGCGCGCACGCGCGCCGATGGGCTCCAGCGGCGCCAGGCCGCGCCTGCGCGCGGGCTTGAAGGACACGGCCTGCGCAGGCACCGCCGCCGACACGGCGGCAGGCACCTGCTGCATCGCCTTACTTGACGAAGCTTGCATCGAAGGTCACGGCCAGGTCTTCGGGCGCCTTGCGGATCACGCCGGCTTCCAGAAGGATGGGGGTGGCTTCCTTCATGAAGCTGGTGAGTTCGCCCGCGAAGAACTTCTGGTTGGCGGCCTTGTCCTGCCAGCGCAGGAAGGCCGACGACTTGGCGAATTGCTCGCCGCTCTGCTTCACGGCCGAGCCCATGAGCTCGTTCGACTTCTCGGGCTCGGCCTTGATCATGTCGAGCGCCTCGAAGTACGACTTGGTGAGTGCCGCGGCGGCCTTGGCGTTGGCCTTGAGCCAGGTGGGCGCGCAGCCGACGGTGTCCATCACCATCGGGTAGTCGAGCGTGGTGGCCAGGATCTTGCCGGCGGCGGGGTTGGCGCGCACGGTCGACAGGTAGGGCTCGTAGGTCATGGCGGCGTCGTTCTGGCCGGCCACGAAGGCCTGGGCCGAGGCCTGCGGCGACAGCGTGGTGGTCTTCACGTCCTTCAGCGTCATGCCGTTCTTGTTGAGCATCCAGGCCAGGCCGAAGTAGGGGGCGGTGCCGGGCGCGTCCACGCCGATGGTCTTGCCCTTGAGGTCGGAGAACTTGGCAACGTCGCCGCGCACCGCGAGGCCGTCGGCGCCGTAGGACTTGTCCATCTGGAAGATCTGCACGATGGGCACGCCGTTGGCGTTCCAGGCCACGTGCGTTTCCACCGTGGTGGCCGCGCACTGGATCGCGCCGGAGGCCAGCGCCAGGTGGCGGTCTTTCTGCGGGATCATCTTCAGGTCGACGTCCAGGCCGTTCTTCTTGAAGATGCCGGCCTTGTCGGCCAGCGAGAGCGGCGCGAAGCCGGTCCAGCCGGACATGCCGAGCGCAATCTTCGTTTCCTGGGCGGCGGCCGTCTGGGCCATGCCCGCTGCACATGCAGCGGCTGCCAGCAGCGAAGCGAATTTCACAACTACCGTCGTCTTGACCATGGGTACTCCTGGTTCTGTTCTTTGGAAAGGCTCGGCGGTACATCCCGGTGACGGGGCTGCGCGCGCCTCGCATTGTTGCCAAGCGCCCCAACTTGTATATACAGGATAACCCGGAAGGTCTTTTTTGGTGCACTTCTCAGGGAAATGCACCGGTTTGCTGTCTAGACAAGAGAGGCTGCGGGACGGGGGTGACTGTTGCAAACCTCGTGCCAGTGCCGGTCCACTCCGGTCACGGAGCGGCCGCACCGGTGTGTTGTTGCAGCCATTGCCGGGCCCGGGCGGTCAGGCGGTAGCGCTGTTTGCTGCTGCGAGGCTTGTCGGGCAACGTCATTTCGATCATTCCGGCTTCAAGCGATGGCAACAGGTACGCCTTGCGAAAGTGCTCGTCGTCTTTCAAGCCCAGAGCCTGCTGGAGCTGATGGCGCGGCCACTCGCCTCCCAGGGCCACGATGACTCGCGCCACTTCCGGGGTGACTTCCGGGGTGACTTCCGGGGTGACTTCCGGGGTGACTTCCGGGGTGACTTCCGGCACTGTCCGCACCTTGGGGTGCACCGGCAGCCGGATCAGGAACGAGGTGCGCTCGTCGTCGCTCTCGAACACGGGCTGCGGCGAACCATTGGCGGCCATCACCTTCAAGATCTTGGGGATGCCAGTGGCGCGCCCCTCGGTCAGATCGAGCTCTTTCAGAAATTCGCCGATGCGCCGGTTGCGATAGCGACGGCTCACGGCGCGGCCCGCCTGGAGATCGGCCAACGTGATGGAGCGGTCCGGCCCCGGAAAGCTCAGCACCACCAGTTCGTCGCGGTCGATGCGAACCTCGATCGGCTCTCGCTCTTCATAGGAGCGGTGATACACCGCGTTGACCACCGCTTCTTCGATCGCGGCATAGGGGAAGTTCCAGACCCGTTCAGCCTCCGCGCGCTGTGGATGCTTGATGACTGTTTCGACGAGGTAGTTGCGTCGGATGTAGTCGAGCGCCTCGCGCGTGATGCGCCCGAGCGGCCCCTTGAAGGTCTTTTCATCGAAGCGGTCACCACCCGCACCCTCGGGAAACCACAACACGTCGATCTGCGTGCCCGGAAAGAAGCGCTCGGGTGCATCGTTGAAGAACAGCAGGCCCACGTTCTTGGGCATGGGCGCTTCGACAGTGCCTCCCGCCACATTCATCTGCCGACCCAAGGCCTCCAAGGGGAGCGCAGCCGCGTCATCGGCCAACTCGCTGCCGACATCGCGCAAGAAGGCTTCCATCAGGGGCTGGGACAGATCGTCTAAACGCGCCATCTGCTGGAACCGATCATCGAACGGCACCTTGGCCGTGAGGCTCAACAGCTCCTGCTCGACCTCGCCTTTGGCCTACACCGTGCTCGAATACCGGCGAATGTAGTAGTGCCAGCTCTTGTGCTTGGCAGTGACAGACGCCGGCACCTTGTAAGGCCGGGTCTGGCCGCCCGGCGCCCACAGCACGATGAGCTTGCGGCCCTCGACCTCTTCGATACCGAGCACCGGGAAGTAAGGCGGCTGGATCAACTGGCAATGCGCGAGCAGCTCCTGCTGGATCCTGTCGAGCTGGTGGTCGGCAAGGCCCACCGGAGGAAAGAGAGGCTGGCCATCGGCATCGCAGTCTTGCCCGACGACCACATAGCCACCGCCCAGGTTTGCGAAGTCGTTGGCAAATGCGCAGACGGTGCGCAGGATCGCGTCGGGGTTCCAGCCGGCCTTGTATTCGATGCGCTCACCCTCCACGGTGCGCTGATGCAGGAGGTCGTCGAGATTGATGGGGAGCTTGATGGACATTGAACAGCAGGCCGGGGCGAATGGCCGAAGCATCGACCCGCAAGCACATCACGGGTACGGGACACGGACAATGGATTTGGTTGAATGGCACGGCAACTGGTCAATTCTCCACGCTCCAAGGCGCTCCGGCCTGCTGACTGCGTGCGCATCGGCAAGCGACAATCGCCCTTCGCCAGCAGGAGCTGGAACCCAAGTCGAATCGACGTCCGCTCCAGCGCGGAAGCTGTTAATTTCATAGCGTCATAACTGTTTGTTGCCTGTGTCCTCTCTCGCTCCCCGCCCCATCGACGCCTCCGGCAGCAGCGCACCCGCCGACATCCTTCACGAGGTCTTCGGTTATTCGCAGTTCCGCGGGGCCCAGCAGGAGATCGTCGATCACGTGGTGGGCGGCGGCGACGCGCTGGTGCTGATGCCCACGGGCGGCGGCAAGTCGCTGTGCTACCAGATTCCGGCCATCGCGCGCCAGCGCGCGGGGCACGGCGTGTCGATCGTGGTGTCGCCGCTCATCGCGCTGATGCACGACCAGGTGGGCGCGCTGCACGAGGCCGGCGTGAACGCGGCCTTTCTCAATTCCACGCTCGACTGGGAGCAGACGCAGGACGTCGAGCGCCGCATGCTGCGCGGCGAGATCACGCTGCTGTACGCGGCGCCCGAGCGGGTGAACACGCCGCGCTTTCTGTCGCAGCTCGATTCGCTGAAGGAGCGCGGCAAGCTGTCGCTGTTCGCGATCGACGAGGCGCATTGCGTGAGCCAGTGGGGCCATGACTTCCGCCCCGAATACCGCGCGCTCACCGTGCTGCACGAGCGCTATGCCGGCGTGCCGCGCATCGCGCTCACCGCCACGGCCGACGACCTGACGCGGGCCGACATCGTCGAGCGGCTGCAGCTCGAACAAGCCCGCCAGTTCGTCTCCAGCTTCGACCGGCCGAACATCCGCTACACCATCGTCGAGAAGAAGGACGCCACCACGCAGTTGCTGCGCTTCATCGAGCGCGAGCACGAAGGCGATGCGGGCGTGGTCTATTGCCAGTCGCGCAAGCGGGTGGAAGACCTTGCGACGACGCTGCGCGACGCGGGCATCAACGCGCTGCCGTACCATGCGGGTCTCGATGCGGCGGTGCGCCAGAAGCACCAGGACCGCTTCCTGCGCGAGGAAGGCGTGGTGATGGTCGCGACCATTGCCTTCGGCATGGGCATCGACAAGCCCGACGTGCGCTTCGTTGGCCACCTGGACATGCCCAAGAACATCGAGGGCTACTACCAGGAAACCGGCCGCGCGGGCCGCGACGGCGCGCCCGCCGACGCCTGGATGACCTACGGCCTGAACGACGTGGTGAACCAGCGCCGCATGATCGACGAGAGCCCGGCCGGCGAAGAGTTCAAGCAGGTGATGCGCGGCAAGCTCGACGCCCTGCTGTCCCTGGCCGAAGCCAGCGACTGCCGGCGCGTGCGCCTGCTGGGCTACTTCGGCGAGCAGAGCACGCCCTGCGGCAACTGCGACAACTGCCTGAACCCGCCGCAGGTGTGGGACGGCACCGATGCCGCGCGCAAGCTGCTCAGCACCATCTACCGCGTGCAGCAGCTGAGCGGCATCAGCTTCGGCGCGGGGCACATCATGGACATCCTGCGCGGCAAGTCGACCGAGAAGGTCAAGCAGTTCGGGCACGAGCGCATCAGCACCTTCGGCATCGGCGCGGAGTTCAGCGAGGTGGCGCTGCGCGGCGTGCTGCGCCAGCTGATCGCCACCGGCGCGCTGGCGGTGGACGCGGAGGCGTTCAACACGCTGAAGCTCACCGAGGGCTCGCGCGCGGTGCTCAAGGGCGAGGCCATGGTGTCGCTGCGCGAGTCGGTGTCGTCGCCGGCGGAGCGCAAGCCCCGGCGCGAGAAGGTGGCCAAGGGCGCGCCCTCGCCGGCCGCCGCCTCGCTGGACGACACCGGCAAGAAGCGCTTCGAGGCGCTCAAGGCCTGGCGCGCCGAGGTGGCCAAGGAACACAACCTGCCTGCCTACGTGATCTTTCACGACGCCACGCTGGCCGCCATTGCCGAGCGCGCACCCGCGACGCTCGAAGACCTGCAGGGCATCAGCGGCATCGGCACCAAGAAGCTCGAGGCCTATGGCGCCGAGGTGCTGAGGGTCTGCGAAGCGTTCTGAGGGAGGGGCCTGCCATGGACACCCGCCAGATGCGCTGCATCGTCGCGATTGCCGAGGCGGGCAGTCTCACGAAGGCGGCCGAGCGGCTCGGGCTGGCGCAGCCCGCACTGACGCAGACGCTGAACCGCCTCGAGCAGGAGCTCGGCATCCGCATCTTCACGCGCTCGCGCCGCGGCGCCACGCTCACGGACGCCGGCCTTGCCATCCTCGACGACCTGCGCGCCAGCCTGGCCTACGGCGACGCGGCCGCGCAACGCGCACGCGCCATGGGCGCCGGGCGCGCAGGCCGGCTCACGGTGGGCTTCGTCACGCATGCGGTCTACGAGGTGCTGCCGAACGCGCTGCGCCGGCTGCGCGCGGCGCACCCGCAGCTCGACGTGGTGCTGCGAGAGATGAGCAATGCCGAGCAGGTGGCCGCGCTCGAGGGCGGACGCATCGACATCGCGTTGCTGCATCCGCCGGTGACGGTCACGGCCCGGGTGCACGAACTGCGGCTGGGCGAGGAGCCGATGGTGGCCGCGCTGCCCGCCGCCTGGCCGATGGCCGAGGACGGCTGCGTGTCGCTCGCCGACATCGCACGGCACGGGCTGGTGTGGTTTCCCGAAGAGCAGATCCCCGCACTGCGCGCCCAGTTGCTGGGCGCGCTGCGCCGCGCCGGCCACGAGACGCGGGTGGTGCAGGATGCCAACCGCACGCTGACGGTGCTGGCCTGCGTGGCCGCAGGGCTCGGCTGCTCCCTGCTGCCGCGCTCGGTGCGCGCGCTGCAGCACGAGGGGGTGCGCTATGCCGAAGTGCGCGACGGCGCGCCGCTGCCGGCCTTCGAACTGTCAGCGCTGTGGCTGGCGCGGTCGCGGCCGACCTTCGCCGACGCCTTCGCGGCCATGCTGGCCGGCTGACACGCGCACCGTGCGGCGGCCGGCCTCACTCCATCTGGATCTTGTTGTCCTTGGCAAGCCGGGTCCACTTGGCGATCTCGGCGCGGCGGAACGCATCGAGTTCGCCCGGGCTGGAGCCGATCACTTCGGCGCCCAGGGCTTCGAGCCGGGCGCGCACCTCGGGATCCTTGAGCGTCGCCGCGAGCTCCTTGGACAACCGCTCCACCACCGGCGCAGGCGTCCCGGCCGGCACGAACACCGCGTTCCACTCATAGACCTCGTAGCCCGGCAAGCCGGCTTGCGCCACGGTCGGCAGTTGCGCCAGGGCGGGTGAACGCGCCTTGCCTGTGACGGCCAGCGCCCGCAGCTTGCCGCCCTGGATGAAGGGCAGGCTCGACGCCAGGCTGGCGAAGAACACCGGCACATGCCCCGACATGACGTCGGTGAGCGCGGGACCGCCGCCCTTGTAGGCCACGTGCGTCATCTGCACGCCCGCCATCGAGGCGAACAGCTCGCCCGCCAGGTGCTGCGCCGAACCGTTGCCGGAAGAGGCGTAGTTGATGCCGCCCGGCTTCGCCCTGGCCTGCGCGATCAGGTCGGCCACGCTCTGGATCGGCGCCGACGGGTTCACCACCAACACGTTGGGCACCTTCACCAGCAGCGACACGGGCGCCAGGTCGCGCAGCGTGTCGAAAGGCATCTTGCGCAGTGCCGGGTTCTGCGCATGGTTGGAGGCATCGAGCATCACGGTGTAGCCGTCGGGGGCGCTCTTGGCGACCAGGTCGCCGCCGATGGCGCCACCGGCACCGCCGCGGTTGTCGATCACTACCGGCTGGCCCAGCTTCGCCGACAGCTTGGGCGCGACGATGCGCGCGACCGCGTCGACCGTGCCGCCCGGCGGATAGCTCACGACCAGCCGCACGGGCTTGGACGGCCAGGCCTCGGCGTGGGCGCAGAACCCGGCGAGCAGCAGCGCAGCGCCACCAAGGGCACGCGGAAGGGCACGCAGCAAGCGTGCGCGCGAGAGTTCATTGGTCATTGATGTCTCCTGTCTTGAACTTGAACAAACGGGCCGGCGTATCGACCAGGATGCGGCGGCGCGCGGCGGCGTCGGGCACCCAGTCGGCCAGCGCCGCGTGGGCGGTGGTGTAGTCGGCCATCTCTCGGTGCTGGGTGTGCGGCCAGTCGCTGCCCCACACCATGCGCGCGGGGCCGAAGGCTTTCAGCAGCGCCTGGGCGGCGGCGCGCGCGGCCACGGCGCCGGCGGCCCCGGGCCAATTTCGGTAGGCGGCCGAGAGCTTGACCCAGAGGCGCCCGCAGCCCGCGGCGCCCAGCAGCCAGGCGAAGCCCTCATCGGCATTGGCCGTCGCCGACGCGGGTCGGCCGAAATGGTCCACCACCAGCGCGCAGCCGGCATCGAGCACGGGCTGCGCAGCCCGTGCCAGGTCGCGCGATTCGCGGTGCAGCTCCACATGCCAGCCCAGCGCCTGCACACGGGCAAAGAGCAACGTCCATTCGGGCCGGGAGAAGTCGGGCAGCGGCAGGCCCACCAGGTTGAGGCGGATGCCGCAGACACCGGCTTCGGCCATGGCGGGCAGCAGGGCCTCGTCTGCCGCGGCCGGGTCGACCACGGCAACGCCGCGCAGCCGCGCGGGACAGGTGCGCAGCGCGCCGAGCAGAAAGCTGTTGTCGGTGCCGAGGAAGCTGGGCTGCACCAGCACGCCATGCGAGACGCCGTGCGCATCGAGCAACGCCAGGTACTCGGCCAGCGTGGCCTCGTAGTCGGGCGCATGACGGCGCGCCGCGGCCAGGGGCAGGCCATGCGCAAACACATGGGCATGGCTGTCGACGCCGGCGATGGCGCAAGTGTCGGAAGGGGCGACGAAAGACACGGCGTTGTCTGCCTCGGATTCGTTGAACGTCCGCGGTGTGCGAACGTGGGCGAGTATCCGCAAGGCAACACCTGTTGGGAACGCGTCTCCTGGTTGCGTTTAGATAAGCATGGCTTATGACGCCCTCAGTTCGTCGCGGCCGGCAACACCACCGGCACCGGCCGCGTGAGCAGGTCGACGTACAGCTCGAAGAAGCGCGCGTTGTCGAACTTCTGCACCACCGTCATCTTCTGCAGCGCAGGCCCTGCCGGCTGCGCGGTGTAGCCGATGGAGCGGCCGTTGTCGGCCGCGCCCGGCTTGGCCACGACGTCGACATACCGCTCCGACGTCCGCGTGGCATAGCTCGGATCGATCAGGTAGGCGAGCGCCAGCGTGTCCCAGATGTTCTGCGTGTAGCTGGCATTGGTCTCGAAACCGTTCTTGCCGTCGAAGCCGTAGCCGTTGAGCTTCTGGAACACGTCGGTCACGGCCGTGGGCCGGGTCGGATGCGCGATGCGGTCGTAGAGGGGCTTGGTGAGGAACACGGTGTCGGTCACGTCCAGCGGCACCACCACCTGCGGAATGGGCAGGCGCACCACGAACTGCGCGGCGTCGGGGTCGAACCACCAGTTGAACTCCGCGGCCTTGGTGGTATTGCCCGGCACGTCGATGGCGCCGCCCATGTAGATGATCTGCTTGACGAGCGGAACGATCTCGGGGTTCTGCCTCACCGCCAGCGCGATGTTGGTGAGCGGGCCGATGGCCAGGATCGTGACCTCGCCCGGGTTGGCCTTCACGGTGTCGACGATGAAGTCGACCGCGCTCTTGCGCTGCACCACGGTGTGTTTCGCGAAGCCGTCGGGCGAAGGCTTCAGGTCGGCGTCGGTCTTGGGTTCCGGGCCGCCCCAGGCGCCCAGGTAGCCGTCGCCGCCTGCGCCCGCGGTCATTTCTGCCTCGACGTCGGCGAAGGTGTGGTTGAGCGCGTAGTTCGCTCCCACGTACACGCCGATGCGCTCGCCCACGCCCAGCCGCTCCACCGACATGAGCGCGTCGGCCACGCCCTGCCTGAGCCACTGGTTGCCCGACACCACGCTGATGCCCATGACCTGCACCTTGCCTTGCGCCTGCAGCTGTGCGGCCATGACGCCGAGCTGGCCGTCGTCGCTCATGGTGTTGTAGTCGCTGTCGATGATGATCTTCTGTGCCGTGGCGCCCTGGGAGCCGAACGACCCGAGGCCGATGCCCGCGCCACCGCCCCCTCCGCCACCGCATCCCGCCAGTACCGCCATGACGACGACGAACATCGTCGCTAGCCATTTGCGCATTTTTTTCTCCCTGAGTTGTAGGTTTGGTTTTCGGTCTCCCTCCGCTCGGGAGAACCGAAATAAAAACGTTTGCGCAAAGCTTTGCGCAAACGTTTGCCAAACTCTACGGCGCGAGCCATGTGCGTGGCAAGCACCATGGCCTAGGGGTTTTCCGCGGGGAAGATCCGCGGATCAGCCCGGGTTGGGCGCAGCCTCGATCAGGCGGTTCTCGCGCAGCGGCGAGCGGTCGAGCAGGTAGGGCTGCTCCAGCGCCGGTGCGGCCTGCGACTTTTCAAGGCCTGACCTGGCCGCGGCCTTGGTCGAGCCGGCCGCCGGGCATGCGCCATTGCCGCGCAGGGCGAGTGCGGCCGCCAGGCGGGCTTCGGCGCTGTCCCCGAGCGGGTGGGTGAAATCGTCGGCCACGGTGCAGTCGGGTGCGAAACCATCGCTGTAGTCGCCCTCGCCCTTCTGGTTCGTGCCCTTGAACTGGATGGCGAAGTAGCTGGTGCCGCAGTTGTCCTGGGGAATGAAGCCGTAGGGCTTGCCGCAAGTGGTGCCGCCCACCAGCTTGACCGTGACGCCCACGCCGCGCAGGCTGTTGATGACCGACTCGCTGGCCGAACAGGTGTCGGGACCGGTGAGCACCGTGACGCGCGACAGGCCGAGCGTGGGCAGCGCCTGGCCGCTGCGGCTGGTGCCGACGAAGGGCGTCAGGGTCTGCGCGAGCGTTTGGCGAAACGGGTTCTTGTCGTTGTAGACCAGCTGCTCGAAGGTCTTGCCCGCGGTCACCGCCGGCGAAGAGATCATGTAGGCCAGCCGGCTGGCGATGAGGAGCTGTCCGCCGCCGTTGTAGCGCATGTCGAGCACCAGGTCGCTGATGCCGGCGCCCTGCTTGAACGAATTGACCGCATCGATGAGCAGCGCCTCCGACGTGGTGATGTGGTCGTTGAACAGCAGATAGCCCACGCGGGCGCCGCCGGTGTCGATGACCTGGACGTTCTGCACCGGCGTGCTGGTGACGTTCTCCGCCTTCAGCGTGACCGCGGCCTGCGGCGTGCCGCCCACCTCGAAGGTGAAGCTGTGCGATTCGCCCACGGCCTGCGGCGCAAGGGCGCGGTTGATTGCGTTGACGTTGGCCGTGCCGGTGCTGCCGACGACATCGACGCCGTCGATTCCGAGGATCTTCGCGCCGCGTCGCAGGCCCAGCCGGTCGGCCGGCGAATTCGGCTCGACGAAGGCAATGCGGATGTCGCGCGGCGGCGAGCTGCGCACGGACGCGGTCTGCATGCCGTAGCCGGCCGACACGCCGCCTTGCGAAAGCTGGCGGTACACCTCGGTGTCGTAGGTGAAGTGGAAGCGGTCCTTGGCGCGGCCCGAGGCCGTGGTGGCCGGCGTCTTGAGCACGTTGAACCAGGAGACAGGCGTGGCGTAGTCGCTGGCCTTGAGGGTGGTGGGCACCTCGGCATACCAGAGGTAGGTTTCGTCGATCCAGCTGCGCACCCAGCGCTTTTCGGTGTCGAGCGAGCCGGCGCCGTCGGGAAATGCAGCGCCGGTGGCGGGGTTGGTGCCGCTTCGCGGCACGGCGCATTGGCCGGCAACGGTGGCCGAGGGCACGATGCCACTGTCGCCGCCGTCACCGCCACCGGCGGGCGGCGCCGTGACGCCGGGGAGCAGGCCGATCGGCAAGCCCGCGCCGCCGCCCCCTCCGCCACCGCCCCCACAGCCCGCCAGCAGGCAGCCCGCAGCGAGCGCGGCATGTGCAACCCAGGCGCCAGGACGCGGCAGACGCCGCAGGTCGATCGCTCGAAAGCCCATGTGCTCCTCCTTGTGCCCGCAATGGCGGACGGATGTTTCGCAACCGGCGACCGCTCGGCCCGCGCTGCGCTTGCCGGGCATCCCACGCGGTTCTGTTCTGCGCTGTTTCTTCTCTACTGCACGAAGCCCATGCCGCGCGACTCGCGCACTTCGGGCTTGATGCGGTGCTCAGCTTCGAGCTGGTCGAGAAACTCGTCGGCCGAAAACTCGGTGGCCAGGATATCGGTCTGCCGTTTCACGGCGGCGAAATCACCCGGGCACAGCTGGCTTAGGCGCGCGAGCCGGGTGCTCAGCACGCCGGTCATCCGTTCGCTGTCGCCCGCGAGCGCTTCGGTCACGAACATGCGCTCGCGCTGCGCCGTGGTGAGCGGCATGAACTTGATCTTGAAGGTGAAGCGCCGCAGCGCAGCCTGGTCGAGCCGGTCGAGCAGGTTGGTGGTGCACACGAAGATGCCGTTGAAGCGCTCCATGCCCTGCAGCATCTCGTTGACCTCGGTGACCTCGTAGGTGCGCTGCGCGCCGCGCCGGTCCTGCAGAAAGCTGTCGGCCTCGTCGAGCAGCAGCACGGCCTTCTCGTTCTCGGCCTCGCGGAACATGGCGGCCATGTTCTGCTCGGTTTCGCCGACGTACTTGCTCATGAGGTCGCTCGCCTGCTTGATGATGAGCGGCCGGCCGATGGCCTTGGCGATGTGCTCGGCCAGCGCGGTCTTGCCGGTGCCGGGCGCACCGTAGAAGCACAGCGTGCCGTGGCCGCGCGCCTTCAGCGCCTCGACCACGCGCGGGATCTCGAAGCGGGTCTCGACGTTGAGCATGTCGAGGTCGTAGGTGGTGACGCTGCGGCGCTCGCCGCGGCCGGCATCGAGCGTGCCCAAGGCCAGGTCGGCGTTGCGCAACTGGCGCTCGATGAGCGCCTCCACCGAAGCATCGTCGGTTCGCGCGAGTCCGGCGAAGCGCACCGCCGTGCGGATCTGTGCGGGCGTGAGGCCCTTGCGCTCGGCCAGCTTGGCCGTGAAGGCTTCGGACACGACCACGCCTTCGAGCGTCTTCTTCACGAGTTGCTCGCGCGCGCCGGGTGGCGGCGACTTCAGCTCGAGGTGGTACGCGAAGCGGCGGCGAAAGGCGGGGTCGATCTGCTCGATGCGGTTGGTGACCCACAGCGTGGGCACGGGGTTGGCTTCGAGGATCTGGTTGACCCAGGCCTTGCCGCTGACGCTGCCGCTGGTGGGCGCGGGAACCTGCTCGGCGCGCGCCATGAACTGCGCGGCCTCGGTGCTGATGGGCGGGAAGACGTCCTCGACCTCGTCGAACAGAAGCGCGGCGTGCGCGCTGCCCTTGAGGAACACCTGTGCGATCTGCAGCGAGCGGTAGCGGTCGCGCCCGCTCAGCGAGTTGCCGTCGCGGTCAGCATATTCGACCTCGAAGAGTTCGAGGCCGGCAGCCTGCGCGACCACCTTGGCGAGCTCGGTCTTGCCGGTGCCGGGCGGACCGTAGAGCAGCACGTTGACGCCGGGCTCCTTGCGCGCCACCGCGGCGCGCAGCAGCGTGACGAGCATCTGCGCGTCTTCCTGCACGAAGGAAAAGTCGTGCGGCGTGAGCGCGCTCTTGGCCGAGGGCCGCGTGAACACGGCCATCAGTTCGTTCTGGTCGCGGTACTCGCGCATGAGCACCGGCGGCAGCTTCTCGCTGACCTTCATGAGGTCGGCCAGGTCGGTGATGTTGTGCTCGGAAATCAGGTTCTCGACGAGGCCGATGCGCTCGAGGCGGGAGCCCGCACGCAGGGCTTCGCCCACTTCGCTGGCGTTCACGCCCGCAATGTCCGCGATGGCCGCGTAGGCCTCGGGCGCGTTGTTGACCTTGAACTCGACCAGCAGCGAACGCAGGTCGCGCTGGTAGCGCGCGAGCGTGCCGTACAGCAGCAGCGCGCGCTCGGCCTTGTTGAGCTGCAGCAGGCCCGCGAGCGCTTCGATGTTCTTCTCGACCAGCGTCGACTGCTTGCGCAGCGCATGCGTGAGCCAGTCGCGCGTGACGGTCAGCACGGAAAGCAGGTCCTTCGGCTGGTCCTTGGCGTATTCGTCGAGGTAGAAGAAGAGCGTGCCTTCTTCGTACGGGCCGCGCCACACGCCGTGCCGCTCCAGCAGCGTGCGGCCGTCGAGGTTCTCGACGCCCTTCCACGCCTCGTTGCCGGCGCAGCGGCGTCCGAGGAATTCGCGCAGCCGATGCAACACCGCGGCGGGCCACACCAGATGGCGCCCGGTGAGCGACAGCAGGCCGTTGATGTCGCGCCGCACATTGAAACGCGGCCCCTGCTTGGCCGCGAGCGTGAGCACGAAGTGCGAGCACATGAGCTCCAGCACAGGTGCTTCCTTGAGGCCGGGCGACGGCAATGCCTGCCCGCGTACCGCAGCAGCCACCACATCGACACCCGCACGCTTGGCCATCAGGCAACCTCCAACGAGGAAAATCTCGGAGAGACCATAACGCAGACTTTTGGCTTCGGGAAGACTCGCAAACGGTAAAAACCCTGATGGCGCGATTCCAGCCACAATGCGCGCCATGGTCGGAATCGAAGAAATCCAGCGCGCCGCGGCGCGCCTGCAGGGTCAGTTGCTCAACACGCCCTGCGTGGAATCGCGCACTTTGTCGGAGATCGTCGGTGCCCAGGTGTTCCTGAAGTTCGAGAACCTGCAGTTCACATCCTCGTTCAAGGAACGGGGTGCGTGCAACAAGCTGGTCGATCTTTCCGACAACGGTACACGCGGAGTCATCGCCATGTCTGCCGGCAACCATGCGCAGGGTGTGGCCTATCACGCGCAACGGCTCGGGTTGCGTGCGCTGATCGTGATGCCGCGCTTCACGCCCGGCGTGAAGATCGAGCGCACGCGGGGCTTCGGCGCCGAAGTGGTGCTGCACGGCGACTCGCTCGACGCGGCACGCGCCCATGCACTGGAGCTTGCGCAGCGCGAGGGGCTGACGTTCGTGCATCCCTACGACGACGAGGCCATCATCGCGGGCCAGGGCACGGTGGCGCTCGAGATGCTCGACGCCGTGCCAGACCTGGACACGTTGGTGGTGGCCGTCGGCGGCGGCGGGCTCATCGCAGGCATGGCGGTGGCGGCACGGGCGCGCAGGCCCGACATCGAGATCGTCGGTGTGCAGACCACGCGCTTTCCGGCGATGGTCAATGCCGTCAAGGGCACGCACCATGTGCAGGGCAAGAGCACGATCGCCGAAGGCATCGCGGTCGGCACGCCGGGGGTACTGACACGGGAAATCATTGCGAGCAAGGTCGACGACCTGCTGCTGGTGGACGAGGGCGACATCGAGCAGGGCGTGCTGATGCTGCTCGAAATCGAGAAGACGCTGGTCGAAGGTGCCGGCGCCGCGGGCCTGGCGGCATTGATCCGGCACCCGGAGCGCTTCAAGGGAAAGCGCGTGGGGCTGGTGCTTTCCGGGGGCAACATCGATCCGCTGCTGCTCGCGGCCATCATCGAACGCGGCATGGTGCGGGCTGGGCGGCTGGCCCGCGTGCGCGTCAGTGCGCGCGATGTGCCGGGCTCGTTGGCCGAGATCACGGCCACTGTGGCCGAAGCGGGCGCCAACGTCGACGAGGTTCACCATCAGCGCGCCTTCACCATGCTGGCAGCCCAGAACGTCGACATCGAACTGGTCCTGCAGACCCGTGGGCGGGCGCACCTGGCCAGCGTGCTGGTCGCGCTGAAGGACGCTGGCTTCGAGGCCGAGGAGCAGCATTGAGCAGCGAGATCACCCCCGGTTAACCTGATCGAGGGGCTCGCAACCCCCTAGACCTGCCGGAGGCTACCCGCCGGTAAAATGGCTGGAGTCTGTCAATTTGCGTATTCGAGGTACTTCCCGATGTCCAACCCCCCTCCCACCGAGCCGAGCCATGCCGCCGCTGTCGAAAAAGACGCCGTCGAGTCGGTCGTTCACCTGATGCCGTTGGTGCTCCCGCTGGCCGGCGGCGTGCTGATGCTGCTGCTGGCGTCGATCGCCGTCTTTCTGGCCTGACGCTGACAGGCAGTCGCGCTCTTGTCCGCGGGCTGTGCGGCCCGCGTTGACGCAGTCTCCCGAAGCGAAACGTTTTCTCAAACGGACCTCCGAGCCTGAGCAGGCTCGGCGCCCCGTTCGGAAAGACGATTTTTCAACTTAGGAGATTTTCCGATGAACGCACCCATGATGCAGGGCCTGACCATTCAGGCGCCCTCATACGTCAAGAACGCGAAACTGATCGCTTGGGTGGCCGAGATGGCCGCGCTGTGCAAACCCGAAGCCATTCACTGGTGCGACGGCAGCAAGGAAGAATACGACCTGCTGTGCCAGCAGCTGGTGGACGCCGGAACCTTCAAGAAGCTCAATCCGGCCAAGCGCCCCAACTCGTTCCTCGCGGTGTCCGACCCGAGCGACGTGGCGCGTGTCGAAGACCGCACCTACATCTGCTCCGCGAAGGAGGAAAACGCCGGCCCGACCAACAACTGGATGGCGCCGGCCGAAATGCGTGCCACGCTGCAGCCGCTGTTCGACGGCTGCATGAAAGGCCGCACGATGTATGTCGTGCCGTTCAGCATGGGCCCGCTGGGTTCGCCCATTGCCCACATCGGTATCGAGCTCTCCGACTCGCCCTATGTGGCGGTCAACATGCGCATCATGACCCGCATGGGCAAGGCCGTGTACGAGGTGCTGGGCGCCGATGGCGACTTCGTGCCCTGCGTGCACACCGTGGGCGCACCGCTCGAGGCCGGACAGGAGGACGTGTCCTGGCCCTGCAATAAAACCAAGTACATCGTTCACTACCCCGAGACCCGAGAGATCTGGAGCTACGGGTCGGGTTACGGTGGCAACGCGCTGTTGGGCAAGAAATGCTTCGCGCTGCGCATCGCATCGAACATGGGCCGCGACGAAGGCTGGCTGGCCGAGCACATGCTCATCCTGGGCGTGACGAATCCTGAAGGCAAGAAGTACCACGTGGCCGCGGCGTTCCCCAGCGCCTGCGGAAAGACGAACTTCTCGATGCTGGTGCCACCCGCCGGCTTCGAAGGCTGGAAGGTCACGACCATCGGCGACGACATTGCCTGGATCAAACCGCAGGCCGACGGGTCGCTGCGCGCCATCAACCCCGAGGCTGGCTATTTCGGCGTGGCCCCCGGCACCAACATGCTGACCAATCCGAATTGCATGCGCAGCCTGGACGACGGTGTGATCTTTACCAACGTGGCGCTGACGGACGATGGGGACGTGTGGTGGGAAGGCATGGAGCAGGATGCGCCAGGCAAGGCGCTGCCGGCCCACCTGATCGACTGGCAGGGAAAGGACTGGACTCCGCAAATCGCCAAGGAAACGGGCGCCAAGGCCGCCCACCCGAACGCACGCTTTACCGTGGCCGCCACAAACAACCCGGCGCTCGACGATGCGTGGGACGATCCGAAAGGCGTGACCATCGACGCCTTCATCTTCGGCGGCCGCCGCTCGACGACCGTGCCGCTGGTGACCGAGGCCCGCAATTGGGTGGAAGGTGTGTACATGGCCGCGACCATGGGCTCGGAAACCACCGCTGCAGCGGCGGGGCAGCAAGGCATCGTTCGCCGGGACCCGTTCGCCATGCTGCCTTTCATGGGCTACAACATGAGCGACTATTTCCAGCACTGGCTCGACCTGGGCAAGAAGCTCGAGGCTTCGGGCGCCAAGCTCCCCAGGATCTACACGACCAACTGGTTCCGCAAGGGCGCCGACGGCAAGTTCGTCTGGCCCGGCTACGGCGAGAACATGCGTGTGCTGAAATGGATGATCGACCGCGTCGAGGGCAACCAGACGGAAGGCATCGAGCACCTGACCGGCGTGAGCCCGCGCTATGAAGATCTGAACTGGACCGGCCTGAACTTCAGCGCCGAGCAATTTGCCACAGTGACCAGCATCGACAAGGCCGCGTGGGAGGCCGAATTGAAGCTTCATGAAGAACTCTTCAAGCAGCTGGAGCACCATCTGCCGAAGGAACTGCCAGAAACCAAGGCTGCGATCGAGCAGCGTCTTGCTGCCTGATTTTCAGCTGATTCAACTGGTAAAAGCCCGATGTATTCATCGGGTTTTTTTACGTCTGCCTTGTTGTGGTCATTCGCGCGTTGGTGTTGACGAATGCTTTGGCGAAAAGCAAAAAACCCCAGTCATCACTGACTGG
>NZ_JBPJZP010000006.1:0-634764 GCF_051216855.1 Variovorax monticola | reverse complement strand
GCCTCGGTCCTGTCCGTGTCGATGTCCCATGGGTCAGTCTCCAATGAAAAATGCCCTCCAGACCAACGCCTGGAGGGCACTTCTCGTCGACTCGATGCAGACTATTTACACAGCCTGGAAAGCGGGCTTTTTTTCGTTCGCGCGCCGGTGCGCGGCTCAGGCCTGCAGCTGCGCCCAGGCCTTGTCCAGGCGCTTCACGCTCACCGGCTGCGGCGTGCGCAGCTCCTGCGCGAAGAAGCTCACCCGCAACTCCTCCAGCAGCCAGCGGAACTCGAGCATGCGGTCGTCCACCACGCCCTTGCGCTCGGCGACCAGGCGCCAGTAGCGCTGGTCCTGCGGCTTCAGCTCGGCCAGCTTGGCGGCGTCGCGCGCGGGGTCGGCGCGCAGCTTGTCGAGGCGCAGCACGATGGCCTTCAGGTAGCGCGCGAAGTGCTGCAACTGCGTCCACGGCGCATCGGCGATGAAGCGCTTGCCGACAAGGCGTTGCAACTGCTGCGCGGCGTCCTGCACGGCGTCGGGCTGGATCTTCGTGTCCTTGATCTTGCGTGCAGCAGCGGCGTACTCGACGAGGACGGTCGATGCGAGCCGCGCCACCTCGTTCGCAATCAGCGTGAGGCGCCCGCGCCCCTCCTCCAGCCGCTTCTTGAACGCGAACTCGTCGGTGGGCAGCGGTTCCTGCAGAAAGGCACGGTCGATCGCCACGTCGACGATCTGCGTGCGCAGTTCCTCGGAACTGCCCAGCGGCATGTAGGCCACCGACATCTTCTGCAGGTCGGGGATGTTCTTCTCGAGGTACTTGAGCGCGTCCTTCAGCTGCAGCGCGAACAGGCGGCGCAGGCCGGCGCGGTGCTTGCTGGCAGCCACGGCGGGCTCGTCGAACACCTCGATGGTCACCGCATCGCCTTCGTCGCGCAGCGCAGGAAAGCCGACGAGCGACTGCGCGCCGCGGCGCACTTCCATCAGTTCGGGCAGTTCGCCGAAGGTCCATCCCGTGTAGCGCTGGCCGGCCGGAAGTGCGATCGGTGCCGCCGCTGCGGGTGCGCCGGCATTCTTCGCGGGCTGCGCCGAACGATCGTCGGAAGCGGCCGCCGCCTTCTGCTCCGGCGACGCCTTCACGTTCAGCCCCGCCAGCGCCTGGAAGGCACCGCGCGCCTGCGCACCCAGCTCGGCTTTCAGCGCACCGAGATTGCGCCCCATGCCCAGCTGGCGCCCGTGCTCGTCGATCACGCACAGGTTCATGAACAGGTGCGGCGCCAGCATGTCCAGCTTGAAATCGGCGCGCTTCACATCGATGCTGGTCATGTCGCGCACGCGCTTGAGCAGCACGTCGGTCAGCGAACCCGTGCCGAACAGCTCGGGCACCGACAGCGCCTCGGCCAGCTTCGCCGCCGATTCGGGCAGCGGCACCAGCCGCGAACGCGGGCGCTGCGGCAGGCTCTTGAGCAGCGCCTGGATCTTGTCCTTGAGCATGCCCGTCACCAGCCACTCGCAGCGCTCTTCGTTGACCTGGTTGAGCACGAACAGCGGCACGCTCGCCGTGAGACCGTCCCTGGCGTCGCCCGGCTCGTGCAGGTAGGTGGCCGCGCAGTCCACGCCGCCCAGGCGCAGCGTGGGCGGGAACGACTGCGTCGTGATGCCGGCTGCCTGGTGGCGCATCAATTCGTCGCGCGTCAGGAACAGCAGGCGCGGCTGCTCCCGGGAGGCGTGGCGGTACCAGTTCTCGAAGGTGATGCCGCTGGCCACGTCGGCGGGCAACTGCGCGTCGTAGAAGGCGAAGATGAGTTCGTCGTCGACCAGCACGTCCTGCCGGCGCGCCTTGTGCTCCAGCCCCTCGACCTCGCGCACCAGCTTGCGGTTGGCAACGAGAAACGGGAACTTGCTTTCCCATTGCCCGCCGACCAGCGCTTCGCGAATGAAGATCTCGCGCGCCGCCACCGGGTCGACCTTGGTGAAATCGACGCGCCGCCCGCTGTAGACCACCAGGCCGTACAGCGTGGCGCGCTCCAGCGCCGAGACCTGTGCGCCCTTCTTCTCCCAGTGCGGGTCGAGCAACTGCTTCTTCAGCAGATGCCCCGCCACCTGCTCGAGCCACTGCGGCTCGATGTTGGCCACGCCGCGGCCGAAGAGCCGCGTGGTCTCGACCAGTTCGGCCGCGACGATCCAGCGGCCCGGCTTTTTCTTCAGGTGGGCGCCGGGGTGCTTGTAGAACTTGATGCCGCGCGCGCCGAGGTAGGCCTCATCGTCCTCGAGCTTCCAGCCGACGTTGCCCAGCAGGCCGGCCAGCATCGACAGGTGCAGCGGCTCATAGCCCGCGGGCTCCGGGTTGATGCGCCACTTGTGCTCGGTGACCACCGTGAGCAGCTGCGAATGAATGTCGCGCCACTCGCGCACGCGGCGGATGTTGATGAAGTTCTGCCGCAGCAGCTGCTCGTACTGCCGGTTGCTGAGCTTGTGGGTGTCGCCGTGTCCACCGCGTGCGTCGCCGATCCACTTCCACAGCCGCAGGTAGCCGCTGAACTCGCTTTTCTCGTCGTCGAATTTCGAATGCGCCTGGTCGGCCTGCTGCTGTGCCTCCATGGGGCGATCGCGCACGTCCTGCACGCTCAGGGCCGACGCGATGACGAGCACTTCTTCCAGCGCACCGCGCGAGCGGGCTTCCAGGATCATCCGCCCGACGCGCGGATCGAGCGGCAGCCTGGCCAGCTCGCCGCCCATGGGCGTGAGCTCGTTCGCGTCGTCGACCGCGCCGAGCTCGTTCAGCAGCTGGTAGCCGTCGGCAATGGCGCGCGGGGACGGCGCTTCCAGGAACGGGAAGCGCGACACGTCGCCCAGGCGCAGCGACTTCATCCGCAGGATCACGCCCGCCAGCGAGGAGCGCAGGATTTCCGGGTCGGTGAAGCGCGGGCGGCCGTCGAAGTCTTTCTGGTCGTACAGCCGGATGCAGATGCCGTCCGCCACGCGCCCGCAGCGACCGGCGCGCTGGTTGGCCGCAGCCTGGCTGATCGGCTCGACCATCAGCTGTTCGACCTTGCTGCGGAAGCTGTAGCGCTTGACGCGCGCCGTGCCCGTGTCGATCACGTAGCGCGTGCCCGGCACGGTGAGCGAGGTTTCGGCCACGTTGGTGGCCAGCACGATGCGCCGGCCAGTGTGGCTGTCGAAGATGCGGTCCTGCTCGGGGCCCGACAGCCGCGCGAACAGCGGCAGCACTTCGGCGTTGCGAAACAGCGGCTGGTTGCTCAGGTGGCGGCGCAGGTGGTCGGCCGCCTCGCGAATCTCGCGCTCGCCCGGCAGGAAGATGAGGATGTCGCCCGCGTTGTGCGGGTCGCGCCATAGCTCGTCGACCCCGTCGGCAATGGCGTCGTTCAGGTCGTGCTCGCGCGACTCCTCGAACGGGCGGTAGCGCTGCTCCACCGGAAAGGTGCGCCCGGACACGTAGATGATCGGAGCCGGTCCCTTGGAGGAAGCGAAATGCTGCGCGAAGCGATCGGCGTCGATGGTGGCCGACGTGACGATCACCTTCAGGTCGGGCCGGCGCGGCAATATCTCGCGCAGGTAGCCCAGCAGGAAGTCGATGTTCAGCGAGCGCTCGTGGGCCTCGTCGATGATGAGCGTGTCGTAGGCCTTGAGCAGCGGATCGGTCTGCGTCTCGGCCAGCAGGATGCCGTCGGTCATCAGCTTGACCGAGGCATCGCGGCTCAGGCGGTCCTGAAAACGCACCTTGAAGCCGACCACATCGCCCAGCGGCGTCTTCAGCTCTTCGGCGATGCGCTTGGCCACCGAGCTCGCGGCAATGCGGCGCGGCTGCGTGTGGCCGATCAGGCGGCCCTTGCCGGGCTCGGCGTTGAGCTTGCCGCGGCCCAGGGCGAGCGCGATCTTCGGCAGCTGCGTGGTCTTGCCCGAGCCCGTTTCGCCGCAGACGATCACGACCTGGTGCGCCTGGATGGCGGCCATGATTTCGTCGCGCCGGCCCGAGACGGGGAGCGATTCGGGGAATTCGATGCGCAAGGGAGCGGAGGGGGTCGTGGTCGTCAAGGCAAGGCAGTCGTCGGGCTGGCGCGGCGGGCAAACCGTCGATTATCGGTGCCCGGGGCGTTCGGTGCAGAGGGGCCTCGACCGCCTGCGAAACCGCAGGGCGCGAGTCAGGCAAACGACGTCTCATGAATGCACAATCACGCCCCATGTCCACCGTCTTCAATTTCACCTTCGTGCCGTGGTTCCGCTCGGTCGCGCCCTACATCCACACGCACCGCGGCAAGACTTTCGTGGTCGGCCTCGCGGGCGAGGCGATCGCGGCGGGCAAGCTGCAGAACATTGCGCAAGACCTGGCGCTGATACAGAGCATGGGCGTCAAGATCGTGCTGGTGCACGGTTTTCGCCCGCAGGTCAACGAACAGCTCGCGGCCAAGGGCCACGAAGCGCGCTACTCGCACGGCATCCGCATCACCGACGAGGTGGCGCTCGACTCGGCGCAGGAGGCTGCCGGCCAGTTGCGCTACGAGATCGAGGCGGCCTTCAGCCAGGGCCTGCCGAACACGCCGATGGCCGGCTCCACGGTGCGCGTGATTTCGGGCAACTTCATCACCGCGCGCCCCGTGGGCGTGGTCGACGGGGTGGACTTCAAGCATTCGGGCCTGGTGCGCAAGGTCGATTCGGCCGGCATCCGCCGCACGCTCGACTTCGGCGCGATGGTGCTGATGTCGCCCTTCGGCTTCTCGCCCACCGGCGAGGCCTTCAACCTGACGATGGAAGAAGTGGCCACCAGCGTGGCCATCTCGATCCAGGCCGACAAGCTGATCTTCCTGACGGAGATTCCGGGCATCCGCATGGACAGCGAGCTGCCCGAGAGCGAAGACAACCCGATCGACACCGAGCTGCCGCTGGACGCCGCCGAGAAGCTGCTCGCCTCGCTGCCGCCCGCGCAAAAGCCGACCGACACGGCCTTCTACCTGCAGCACTGCGTGAAGGCCTGCAAGGCCGGCGTGGAGCGCAACCACATCCTGCCCTTCGCGCTCGACGGCTCGCTGCTGCTGGAGGTGTACGTGCACGACGGCGTAGGCACCATGGTGATCGACGAGAAGCTCGAAAGCCTGCGCGAAGCCTCGGTGGACGACATCGGCGGCATCCTGCAGCTGATCGAGCCCTTCGAGCGCGACGGCACGCTGGTCAAGCGCGACCGCACCGAGATCGAACGCGACGTGGGTCACTACACGGTGATCGAGCACGACGGCGTGATCTTCGGCTGCGCGGCGCTCTACCCGTACCCGGAGGAGAAGACCGCCGAGATGGCCGCGCTGACGGTCTCGCCGCTGTCGCAGTCGCAGGGCGACGGCGAACGCATCCTGAAGCGCATCGAGCACCGCGCCAAGTCCATGGGACTGGAAAGCATCTTCGTGCTCACCACGCGCACCATGCACTGGTTCCTGAAGCGCGGCTTCCAGCAGGTCAACCCCGACTGGCTGCCCGAGGCGCGCAAGCGCAAGTACAACTGGGACCGCAAGAGCCAGGTGCTCGTCAAGAAGATCTGACCGTGCGGGCGCCACCCCGTCGCCGATAATCCGGGCATGAATCCCTTGCTTTCCAGGTTGCAGCCCTATCCCTTCGAGCGGCTGAAGCAACTGTTCGCGGGCGTCACGCCCAACCCCGACTTCCCTGCCATCAGCCTGGGTATCGGTGAACCCAAGCACGCCACGCCGGCGTTCATCAAGGAGGCCCTGAGCGCCAGCCTCGGCGCGCTGGCCGCGTACCCCGCCACCGCCGGCGACCTGAAACTGCGCACCGCCTTCACCGACTGGCTTCAAACCCGCTACAGCCTGGCGCTGGACCCGGCCACCCAGGTGCTGCCAGTCAACGGTTCGCGCGAGGCGCTGTTCTCGCTGGCGCAGACCGTGGTGGACCCCACCGCGTTGCCGAAGCCGGTGGTGATTTCGCCCAACCCGTTCTATCAAATCTACGAAGGTGCGGCCCTGCTCTCGGGGGCCGAGCCGTACTACGTGCCCAGCGTGCCCGCGCGCAATTTCGCGGTCGACTGGGACAGCGTCCCAGAGGCCATCTGGGCCCGCACACAGTTGGTGTTCGTTTGCTCGCCGGGCAACCCGACGGGCGCCGTGATGCCGCTGGACGAGTGGCAAAAGCTCTTCGCGCTGTCGGACCGCCACGGCTTCGTGATCGCGGCCGACGAGTGCTACAGCGAAATCTATTTTCGCGACGAGCCGCCGCTCAGCGGCCTGGAAGCCTCGGTGAAGCTGGGCCGGCCCGACTTCAGGAACCTGATCGCCCTGACCTCGCTGTCCAAGCGCAGCAACGTGCCGGGCCTGCGCAGCGGTTTCGTGGCGGGCGACGCCGCCCTCATCAAGAAATTTCTGCTCTACCGCACCTACCACGGCAGCGCCATGAGCGGCACCGTGGGCGCGGCCAGCATCGCGGCCTGGGGCGACGAAGCCCACGTGGTCGAGAACCGCGCCAAGTACCGCGCCAAGTTCGCGGCCGTCACGCCGCTGCTCGAGCCGGTGCTCGACGTGCGCCTGCCCGACGCCAGTTTCTACCTCTGGGCCGGCGTGCCCGAAGTGTGGGCTGGCGACGACGAGGCCTTCGCCCGCGCGCTCTACGCTCAATACAATGTCACGGTTTTGCCGGGGAGCTACCTGGCGCGCGACACCGACCACAGCGCCAACCCCGGCCGGGGCCGCATCCGCATGGCGCTGGTGGCCGAAACCGCAGAGTGCGTCGAGGCCGCCGAACGCATCGTCCGATTCGTCAAGGGCGGGCGCTGATCCCGCCGATCCGCCCGCCAGTCCAACCGCTGTCCCCGCATCCATTCTTCACCCGAGACTTTCTCCATGACCCAGCAACTGCAACAAATCATCGACGCCGCGTGGGACGACCGCGCCAACATCTCGCCCACCGCAGCGTCCGCCGAAGTGCGCGATGCCGTCGAGCACGTGATCACCGAGCTGAACAACGGCAAGCTGCGTGTGGCAACCCGTGAAAGCGTCGGCCAGTGGACGGTGCACCAGTGGATCAAGAAGGCCGTGCTGCTGTCGTTCCGCCTGAAGGACAACGAGCAGATCCAGGCCGGCTCGCTCGGCTTCTACGACAAGGTGCCGACCAAGTTCTCGCACCTGTCGGCCGCCGAGCTGAAGGAATCGGGCGTGCGCATCGTGCCGCCGGCCGTGGCCCGCCGCGGCAGCTTCATCGCCAAGGGTGCGATCCTGATGCCCTCTTACGTGAACATCGGTGCCTACGTGGGCGAAGGCACCATGGTCGACACCTGGGCCACCGTGGGTTCGTGCGCACAGATCGGCGCCAACGTGCACCTGTCGGGCGGCGTCGGCATCGGCGGCGTGCTCGAGCCGCTGCAGGCCGGCCCCACCATCATCGAAGACAACTGCTTCATCGGCGCGCGCTCGGAAGTGGTCGAAGGCGTGGTCATCGAAGAGAACTCGGTGCTCGGCATGGGCGTGTACATCGGCCAGAGCACGCCGATCTTCAACCGCGACACCGGCGAGACCTTCTTCGGCCGCGTGCCGTCGGGCAGCGTCGTCATCAGCGGCAACCTGCCCAAGAAGACCAAGTCGGGCCAGGACTACAGCACCTACGCAGCGATCATCGTCAAGACGGTCGATGCACAAACGCGCTCCAAGACCAGCCTGAACGACCTGCTGCGCGACTGACCCCCTCCCCTGCTTTCGTCCCGTTCGACAACAACAGCACCCGAGGAGAGAGACCGATGAACATGATGGAGCGAATTCTTCGTTTGATGGCCGAGCGCAAGGCCTCCGACATCTACCTCTCGGCCCACTCCCCGGTGCTGATCCGCATCAACGGCAACTGCGTGCCCATCAACGCGCAGGTGCTGCCGGCCACGGCGCCGCTGGCGCTGCTGTCCGAAGTGGTGCCCGCCGAGCGCATCCAGGAACTGGAACGCACGGGCGAACTGAACATGGCCGTGGCGCTCGAAGGTGCCGGCAACTACCGCTTGAGCGCGATGCGCCAGCGCGGCAGCTACGCGGTGGTGGTGCGCCACATCAGCGCCGTCATTCCGAGCTTTGCCGACCTGAACCTGCCCGACATCCTGAAGACGCTCGTCATGGAAAAGCGCGGGCTGATCCTGATGGTGGGCGCCACCGGCGCAGGCAAGACCACCACGCTGGCCTCGATGCTGGACTACCGCAACGAGCACGCCAGCGGCCACATCCTGACGGTGGAGGAACCCATCGAGTTCACCTTCACCAACAAGAAATCGGTGGTGAACCAGCGCGACGTGGGCAGCGACACCGAGTCGATGCACATCGCGTTGAAGAACGCGCTGCGCCAGGCGCCCGACGTGATCCAGATCGGCGAAATCCGCGACCGCGACACCATGTCCGCCGCCATCGCCTATGCGCAGTCGGGCCACCTGTGCGTGGCCACGCTGCACGCCAACAACAGCTACCGCGCGCTGAACCGCATCCTGAGCTTCTACCCCGTCGAGGTGCGCGCCACGCTGCTGGGCGACCTGGGTGCCGCGCTGCGCGCGGTCGTGTCGCAGCGCCTGCTGCGCACATCGGCCGGCGCCCGCATCCCCGCGTTCGAGGTGCTGCTCAACACCGCACTGGTGGCCGAGCTGATCGAAAAGGGCGACTTCTCCGCCGTCAAGGAGGCCATGGAAAAGTCGATGGCCGAAGGCTCGCAGACCTTCGAGGAAGACATTGCCCGCCTCGTCATCGAGGAGCGCGTGAGCCGCGAGGAGGGCCTGGCCCAGGCCGACTCGCCCACCAACCTCATGTGGCGCCTGCAGAACCGCGCCGCGCCCAAGCAGCAGCACGTCGAAGACCGGGCCCTGACCGACCAGCTCGACGAACCCACCTTTACCGACATCACGCTGGACGTGAAGTTCTGAACCAAGCCTTTTTTCCGATGTCCCGTACGCTCCAGCTCGCCGAACAACTCATCTCGCGCCCCTCCGTCACACCGGACGACGCGGGCTGCCAACAGATCCTCGGCGAGCGGCTGGCGGCACTGGGCTTCACGCTGGAAACCATCGAGAGCGGCCCGGCCGACTTTCGCGTGACCAACCTGTGGGCGGTGCGCCGCCCCCGTGACACCAGTCCCGCCAAGGCCACCAAGACGCTGGTGTTCGCGGGCCACACCGACGTGGTGCCCACCGGCCCCGTCGAGCAATGGACCAGCCACCCCTTCACGCCCACGCACCGCGACGGCAAGCTGTACGGCCGAGGCGCCTGCGACATGAAGACCTCCGTCGCAGCCTTCGTGGTGGCCATCGAGGAGTTTCTGCAGGCCGTGCCCGAGCCGCAGCTCACGCTCGCCCTGCTGCTCACCAGCGACGAGGAAGGTCCCGGCGTGGACGGCACCGTCGTCGTGTGCAACACGCTGGCCGCGCGCGGCGAGACCATCGACTACTGCATCGTCGGCGAGCCCACGGCGGTGGAGCGCTGCGGCGACATGATCAAGAACGGCCGCCGCGGCACCATGAGCGGCAAGCTCACGGTCAAGGGCGTGCAGGGGCACATCGCCTATCCGCACCTGGCGAAGAACCCGGTGCATTCGGTGGCACCCGCGCTGGCCGAACTGGTGGCGCTGAACGCGGCCGGCGGCTGGGACGCCGGCAACGCCTACTTCCAGCCGACCAGCTGGCAGATCAGCAATTTCCACTCGGGCACGGGCGCCAGCAACGTGATTCCGGGCAGCGCGGTGATCGACTTCAACTTCCGCTTCTCGACCGAGTCGACGCCCGAGTCGCTGCAGCAGCGCGTGCACGCCGTGCTCGACGCGCACCAGGTCGACTGCACGCTGGCCTGGACCATCGGCGGCCTGCCCTTCCTGACGACGCCGGGCGAGCTGGTCGCGGCGGTGCAAGGCGCCATTCGCGCCGAAACCGGCATCGAGACCGAGCTGTCGACCAGCGGCGGCACCAGCGACGCGCGCTTCATCGCCAAGATCTGCAAGCAGGTGGTCGAACTGGGCCCGGTGAACGCGAGCATCCACAAGATCGACGAACACATCGACGTGGCCGAGATCGAAACGCTGAAGAACATCTACGTGCGCACGGTGAAGCAGCTGAACGCGGCGCTTGCGGCATGAGCACCGTCATCGCACTCATCGAGGCCGGCGCCCAGCGGCTGCAGGAAGCCGGCGTGGCCTTCGGCCATGGCACCGCCAACGCCTTCGACGAAGCCGCCTGGCTGGTGCTGTGGCGCCTGAAGCTGCCGCTGGACGGCATCGACGCCGTGGCCGACACGCCGGTGTCGCCCGCCGACGCCGCCCAGGTGGCCGCGCTGATCGGCGAACGCATCGCCACGCGCAAGCCCGCCGCCTACCTCACCAAAGAGGCCTGGCTGCAGGGCATGCCCTTCTACGTGGACGAGCGCGCCATCGTGCCGCGCAGCTTCATTGCCGAGCTGATTGCCGACGGCAGCATCGACTACTGGCTCGGCGAGCACACGCAGCGTGTGCTCGACCTGTGCACCGGCAACGGCAGCCTGGCCGTGATCGCGGCGCTGACCTATCCGGACGTGACGGTCGCTGCCGCCGACCTGTCGGTCGAGGCGCTCGAAGTGGCCGCCATCAACGTCACCCGCCACGAGCTGGACGCGCGCGTCACGCTGATCGAATCGGACGGCCTGCGCGACGTGCCCGGCCTGTACGACCTGGTGCTGTGCAACCCGCCCTACGTGAACAGCCAGAGCATGGCCGCCCTGCCCGCCGAATACCGCGCCGAGCCCGAACTGGCTCTGGCCGGCGGCACCGACGGCATGGACTTCGTGCGCCGGCTGTTCGCCGACGCGCCCACGCACATGAGCGAACAGGCCGTGCTGGTGCTGGAAATCGGCAACGAGCGCGATCACTTCGATACGGCTTTTCCGCGGCTCGAAGTGGTGTGGCTCGAAACCTCGGCCGGCGAGGACCAGGTCTTGCTTGTGACCCGCAATGCCCTGGTGGCTGGCGCCGGCACGCGTTAGCGGCGCCTGCCCAAGCCCCTTCAGTCGCGTTTTCGCGGCCCTTGGCCGCGATCCCCAGTTATCGGGCGATGTCCCCGCGCCTTTGTCCCTTTTCGCCGGGACTCAAGGGCCGGGCGGGATAATCGCCCCTACGGTTCCTCTTTCATGATCACTCTCAAAAACGTCATTCTTCGCCGCAGCGCCAAGAAACTCCTCGACGGCGCCACCGTCAACCTCAACCCCGGCGAAAAGGTCGGACTCGTGGGGCGCAACGGTGCCGGCAAGTCCTCGCTGTTCGCGCTGTTCAACGGCTCGCTGCACGAAGACGGCGGCGACTTCTACGTGCCCAAGCAGTGGCGCATGGCCCAGGTGGCGCAGGACATGCCCGAAACCGACGAGTCGGCCACCGACTTCGTGGTGGGCGGCGACACCCGCCTGACCGAGCTGCGCGCCACGCTGGCGGCCATCGAGGCGGCCTACACCGAAAACCCCGACGACGCGGACATCGGCATGGAACTGGCCCATGCCTACACCGACCTGGCCGATGCCGGCGAGCACGACGCCGTGCCGCGCGCGCAGGCGCTGATCCTGGGGCTGGGCTTCAAGTCGAACGAGCTCGACGGCGCAGTCAACAGCTTTTCGGGCGGCTGGCGCATGCGCCTGCAGCTGGCCCGCGCGCTGATGTGCCCGAGCGACCTGCTGCTGCTCGACGAGCCCACCAACCACTTGGACCTGGACGCGCTGGTCTGGCTGGAAGCCTGGCTGCAGAAGTACGCCGGCACCATGATCGTCATCAGCCACGACCGCGAGTTTCTCGACGCCGTGACCGACGTCACCCTGCACATCGCCAACGCCCAGCTCACGCGCTACGGCGGCAACTACAGCGCCTTCGAGACCCTGCGCGCCGAGCAGATGGCGCTGCAGCAAACCGCCTTCAGCAAGCAGCAGGACAAGATCGCCCACCTGCAGAAGTTCATCGACCGCTTCAAGGCCAAGGCCAGCAAGGCCAAGCAGGCGCAAAGCCGCGTGAAGGCGCTGGAGCGCATGGAGAAGGTGGCGCCGTTGCTGGCGGAGGCCGACTTCACGTTCGAGTTCAAGGAGCCGGGCAACATTCCCAACCCGATGCTGTCGATCAGCAACGCGAGCTTCGGCTACGAAATTGAAGACGCCGCGCCCAAGACCATCCTGCGCGGCGTCAGCCGCTCGGTGCTGGCGGGCCAGCGCATCGGCATCCTGGGCGCCAACGGCCAGGGCAAGTCGACGCTGGTGAAGACCATTGCGCGCGAAATGGGCGCGCTGGCCGGCGAGGTTACGGAGGGCAAGGGACTGAACATCGGCTACTTCGCCCAGCAGGAGCTCGACGTGCTGCGCCCGCAGGACAACCCGCTCGAACACATGGTGCGCATGGCCCGGGAAATGGGCAGCGCCGTGAAGGAAGCCACCGGCGAGCAGGCACTGCGCGGCTACCTGGGCAGCTTCAACTTCAGCGGCGACATGGTCAAGCAGCCCGTGGGCACCATGAGCGGCGGCGAAAAGGCCCGCCTCGTGCTCGCGATGATGGTGTGGCAGCGCCCCAACCTGCTGCTGCTGGACGAACCCACCAACCACCTGGACCTCGCCACCCGCGAAGCCCTTGCCGTGGCGCTCAACGAATTCGAAGGCACGCTGATGCTGGTGAGCCATGACCGCGCGCTGCTGCGCTCGGTGTGCGACGAGTTCTGGCTTGTGGGCCGCGGCGTCGTGGCCGACTTCGACGGCGACCTGGACGACTACCAGCGCTACCTGCTCGACGAGGCCAAGCGCATGCGCGAAGAGGCCAAGGTCGCGACGCGCGAGGCGATCAGCACCGCCGCCGCGGCAGCCGCCGCGCCGGTGGCGGCGCCCGCGCCCGCTGCCCCGCAGCAGCGCAAGCAGGACGCACAGGAGCGCCAGCAGCGCAACGAGCAGGCCAAGCCGATCAAGCGCGAAATCGCCCAGATCGACGAACGCATGGCGTCGGCCGCCACCGAGCGCGCCGCGCTCGAGGCGCGCATGAGCCAGCCGCTGCCTTCCGCCGAGATTGCCGAAGCGGGCAAGCGGCTGAAGGCCCTCAACGACGAAATCGGCCGCCTCGAAGAGCGCTGGCTGGCCCTGTCGGACCAGCTGGAAGCGCTGGCCGCCTGACACTGAAAAGGGCACCGGATGCCGTCTTCCATCGAACTCGCCGGGGGCGATGAAAAACTCATCGCCGCCGTGCTGCGCAGCCGCCGCCTGATCGGGCGCAAGGCCCTGATGGCGGCTGCGGCCAGCGCCGTGCCGCTGCCCGGCATCGACTGGGCGGCCGACGCGGCGCTGCTGTCGCGGCTGGTGCCGCAGATCAGCGCCGAATTCGGGCTCTCGGTCACCCAGGTCGAAAAGCTCGCGCCGCACCAGCGCGAGCGCATCCAGAAGGCAGCCACCACGGTGGGCGCCCTGCTGGTCGGACGGCTGGTCACGCGCGACCTGCTGATCCGCCTGGCCAAGCACGCGGGCGTGCGTCTCACCGCCAAGCAGGCGACCAAGTACGTGCCCTTTGCGGGGCAGCTGATTTCGGCCGCGCTGGGCTATGCGGCCCTGCGCGCGCTGGGCGAGCAGCACATCAAGGACTGCGTGCGGGTCAGCGCCACGCTCGCCCTCGCGCCGCCCGAACCGCACGCGAGCGCCTGAGCGCCTCGCGGTCGAACAGCACCTGCGCCGCCCACGCGGCACCGGCCAGGCCGAAGCAGCCACCTCCGGCGATGGCTGGCCGCCCCGCCGCCAGCCCGTAGATCAGCCCCGCGAGGGACAGCGACGCCAGCAATGCGCACAAGGCGCGGTCGAGCCACAGGCCCGACAACCGAGGTTCATGCACGCCTCAGTCATGGGGCAAGGGAACATGGAAGACGGGCGCCGGACGCACCGCCTCTTCTTTCAGCTGCTGCTCGTAGGCGGCCAGCAACGCCAGGTAGTGGCGCGACATCACGTCGTTTACCCGCCCCAGGCCGATCTTGCTGACCGTCGGTTGTGGAATTCCGGTTTTCTGCTCGATCTGCTTCTGCGTGAGCCCCATGGCCCTCAACGCCTGTACCAACTCGCGTGGCTTCATGGCTTTACTCCCTTTTTTTAATATTCTAGAGTCTGCACAGAATATTCATCTGGGCTTAAATCTCGGCCATGGAGACCATTGCAAGCCGCGCCCTGGCCGCGCGTAAATTCGCCAAGATGACCCAAAAGGAAGCCGAGGCCGCTTCCGGCGTCAAGCAGTCCAGCATTTCGAAGATCGAGCGTGGAGACACCAGCCGATCGATGAGCGTGCTGGCCTTGGCGCGGGCCTACCGCGCCGATCCGAACTGGCTGGACACCGGCGACGGACCCGCGCCCTGGGACCAGAACCAGATCCGCAGAACGCTGCACCTCGTCAACGAGCCACCCGGGCCTTACCGCGTGACCCATTCACCGCCCATGAGCCCGTCGTTCAATCCGAGCACGCCGGGCACCGTGCCGCTGATCACATGGGAAGACGCCGCCCACTGGGGCGAGCGACCGTCGTCGCAGCAGGGGCAGCCCGAGCGTTGGATTCCCTGCATCGCGCACCACAGCCTGGACACCTACGCGCTGCGCATGCGCGGCAACAGCATGACCGCGAGCAGCGGCCAGTTGAAGAGCTATCCGGCGCGGTCGCTCGTGTTCGTCGACACGCAATTGAAGACGCCCGAGGACGGTGAGCGCGTCATCGCGAGGCTCGACGACACCGGCGAGGTGACCTGCAAGGTGTTCAAGCACGAAGACGGCAAGCGCTGGCTGCTGCCGCTGAACCCGAGGCACGAGCCGATCCGCGCGGCGTTCACCGTGCTCGGCACCGTCGTGGGCAAGTGGGAAGACGAGGACTGAGCGAAGACCGGGTCCATCGTCTTTCGGGACAAGATTCCAGCGAGGTCAGGTTGTGTGCAGGTTCACCAGAGATAGTCATGTCTCTCCCTGTGGCCTGCACTCTCTGATCCTCCCTCCTCCAGCAGGTCACCTTCCAGCCCGCCTTACCGCGGGCTGTTTTTTTGGTGAGCCTGCAAGAGAAGGCAAGACACGATCACTTGGGCAGCAGCACCTTGTCGACCACGTGGATCACGCCGTTCGACTGGTACACATTGGCGATCGTCACCGTGGCGGTGCCGCCCTTTTCGTCGGTGAGCGTGATCTTGCCGCCCTTTTCCTTGGCCACCAGCACGCCGCCGGCCACGGTCTTCAGTTCGGCAGAGCCCTTGCCGGCCTTGATTTCCTTCTTGAGTTCCGCCGCGTCGAGCTTGCCCGACACCACGTGGTAGGTCAGCACGCCGGTCAGGGCGTCCTTGCTCTCGGGCTTGAGCAGCGTGTCCACCGTGCCGGCAGGCAGCGCGGCGAAGGCGGCGTTGGTCGGCGCGAACACGGTGAACGGACCCGGGCCCTTGAGCGTGTCGACCAGGCCCGCGGCCTTCACGGCGGCGACCAGCGTGGTGTGGTCCTTCGAGTTCACGGCGTTGTCGATGATGTCCTTGGTCGGCAGCATCGGCGCACCGCCCACCATCACGGAAGCCGCCATGGCCGAGAAGGCCCCTGCGGACAGCGCGACGGCGAGAGAGACGGCGGCGATGCGGTGAAGTTTGCTCTGCATGGAAATTGCTCCTGATGAATGAATGAACCACCGCGAAATGGCAGCGGCTGCAATCAATACGGGGGGCCGCGCGGAACAGATTCGGCCTCGGCAAAAAGAAAAACGCGGCCACGCTTCGCGCCGCGCCGACGCACTTCGCGCCATGTAATACCAATTTCGTCTCATCGCGCTCGCGGTGCGGGACCGTCGCGACGACATTCAGAAACAAGTCAGGTGCCCGGGCCGTTCCGGGTGTACAACCGCTGCCCCATGCCACATCGACACCACAACGCGTTGGAGGATTCACCCTTTTCGCCGCGCGCAGCCCCCACGGGCCGACGACGAGGGTGGCCTGCCTCGGGGATCCCCGGGGCCATGCAGGGCGCGGCGCTCGGTGCCGTCCTGTTGCTGAGCGCCTGCGCGGTCGGCCCCGACTTCAAGACGCCCGGCCTGCCGTCGGCCGCGCAGGGCGCCGACTACACCCCCTCGCCCGTGCCTGCGCGCACCGCGCAGGCCGACGTGCCAGGCGGCCAGGCGCAAACGCTGCTGCCGGGCCGCGACATTCCCGCGCAGTGGTGGGACGTGTTCCGTTCCGAGCCGCTCGACCAGTTGATCCGCGCCTCGCTCGCGCAGAGCCCCACGCTGGCCTCGGCACAGGCCGCGCTGCGGCAGGCCGAAGCCACCTACGACGCCAGGTCGGGCAACCTGCTGTGGCCGCAGGTCTCGGCGCAGCTCGGCGCGCAGCGCGAACGCGCATCCGAAATCACCTCGCAGGTGCCGGGCGGCCAGTTGCTCACGCTGTACAACGCGTCGGTCAACGTCAGCTACAACCTCGACGTGTTCGGCGGCTCGCGCCGCCAGATCGAGGGTGCGCAGGCCGCCGTGGAGGCGCAGCGCTACCAGGTCGAGGCCGTGTACCTCACGCTCACGTCGAACCTCGTGACCACGGCCATCCGCGAGGCGTCGCTGCGCGCGCAACTGCAGGCCGCGCTCGAAGTGCTGCAGGCCCAGCGCGAGCAGCTCAACGTGATCGAAAAACAGTTCGACACCGGCGCCATCTCCAAATCGATCGTGCTGCAGCAGCGCACGCAGGTCGCGCAAACCACGGCCACGCTGCCGCCCATCCAGAAGGCGCTGGCGCAGACGCGCCATCAGCTTTCGGTGTTCGCGGGGCGCCTGCCGTCCGAGGCGGGCCTGCCCGAGTTCGACATGGCAAGCCTCTCGCTGCCTGAAGCCCTGCCGCTGTCGCTGCCCTCCGAGCTCGCCCGCCAGCGGCCCGACGTGCGCGCCAGCGAGGCGCAGTTGCACCAGGCCAGCGCGGCGATCGGCGTGGCCACGGCCAACCTGTATCCGCAGGTCCAGCTGAGCGGCAGCTACGGCAACAACGCACTGCGCGCACGCGACCTGTTCACCGGCCCGACCACGCTGTGGAGCATCGGCGCCGGGCTCACCCAGCCGATCTTTAACGGCGGCGCGCTGCGCGCACAGCAGCGCGCGGCGGTCGCGGCCTACGACTCGGCGGCGGCGCAGTACCGCAACACCGTGCTGGGCGCGTTCCAGAACGTGGCCGATGCCCTGCGCGCGCTCGAGCTCGATGCCACCGCGCTGCAGACCCAGGCCACGGCCGAGTCGCTGGCCCGGCAATCGCTCGACCTGTCGACCGCCCAGTTCCGCGCCGGTGCGGTGAGCTACGTGACGCTGCTCACCGTGCAGCAGGGCTGGCTGCAGACGCACACCGCGCTGGTGCAGGCGCAGGCTGCGCGCTATGCGGACACGGCAGCGCTGTTCCAGGCGCTGGGCGGCGGCTGGTGGAACCGCGGTGCGCTGGCCGATGCGGTGATCGCACCGGCACAGCCCGCCCTGCCCGGCCAGCCCGCGGCCAGCAACTGACCACCCTCCATCACTCCAAGAAAAGCCTACCTATGACCCGGAGAATGATCATCATGATCGGCTGCGTTCTGCTGCTGGTCGCCGTGCTTGCGCTCGGCAAGTTCCTGCAGATCCGTGCGCTGATTGCGGCCGTGCCCAAGCCGGGCGCGCAAACCGTGTCGACGGTCGAGGTGCAGAAGCTGCAGTGGCAGTCGCAGTTCACCGCGGTCGGCACGCTGAACCCGGTGCGCGGCGCCGACCTCAGCACCGAAGTGGCGGGCCTGGTGCGCGCCGTGCACTTCAAGTCGGGCCAGGACGTGAAGGCCGGCGCGCTGCTGGTGGAGCTCAACGCCGACTCCGACATCGCCCTGCTGCACTCCGCCGAAGCCGCCGCCGCGCAGGCCGCCACCGTGCTCAAGCGCGACCAGGCGCAGTTGGCGGTGCAGGCCGTGGCCCAGGCGCAGATCGACGCCGACACCAACGACCTCAAGGCCAAGCGCGCGCAGGTCGAGCAGCAGGCCGCGGTGGTGGCGAAGAAGTCGATCCGCGCGCCCTTCGCGGGCCGCCTGGGCATTTCGGCGCTCAACCCGGGCCAGTACGTGAATGCGGGCGACAAGCTGGTCACGCTGCAGACGCTCGACCCGATCTACGTCGACTTCTCGCTGCCGCAGCAGCAGCTCGCGGGCCTCGCGGTCGGCCAGGTGGTGAACCTGTCGGTCGACACCTTCCCCGAGCAGACTTTCAGCGGAAAGATCAACGCGATCAGCCCCAAGGTCGATTCGGCCACGCGCAACGTGCAGGTCGAGGCCACCATCGCCAACCCGAAGCAGGTGCTGCTGCCGGGCATGTTCGCGAACGTGAAGATCGACATCGGCGGCTCGCAGGAACGGCTCACGCTGCCTTCCACCGCCGTGACCTACAACCCGTACGGCTCGACGGTGTACGTTGTGAAGCAGGCCGAGCCGCCCAAGCCTGGTGCCCCCGGTGCCGCGGGAACGCCGGCCCCGGCGCCAGCCACCGATGCACAAGGCAAGCCGCAGCTCGTCGCCGAGCAGGTCTTCATCGAGACCGGCCCGACGCGCGGCGACCAGATCTCCATCGTCAAGGGCCTGCAAGCCGGCCAGGTGGTGGTGAGCAGCGGGCAGAACAAGCTGAAGAACGGCACGCCCGTCACGGTGGACAACAGCGTGCAGCCGACCAACGACCCGAACCCGAAGCCGCAGGAAAAGTGAGGCCCGCCGCATGAACTTCACCGACATCTTCATCCGCCGGCCCGTGCTGGCGATGGTGGTGAGCCTGCTGATCGTGGTGCTGGGGCTGCGCGCGCTGTCCGGCCTGCCGGTCAACCAGTACCCCAAGACCGAGAACGGCGTGGTCACCATCAGTACGGCCTACTACGGCGCGGACGCGGCCACGGTCGCGGGCTTCATCACGCAGCCGCTGGAGGCGGCCGTGTCGCAGGCGCAGGGCATCGACTACCTGTCTTCCTCGAGCAGCCTGGGCGTGTCGACCATCACCGCCACGCTGCGGCTGAACTACGACTCCAACCGCGCGCTGACCGAGATCAACACGCAGGTCAATTCCGTGCGCAACCAACTGCCGCCGCAGGCGCAGCAGCCGGTGCTCACGGTGGCCACGGGCCAGACCACCGATGCGATGTACATCGGCTTCTACAGCGACACGCTGCCCAACAACAACGTGACCGACTTCCTGGTGCGCGTGGTGCAGCCCAAGCTCAACGCCATTGCGGGGGTGCAGACGGCTGAAATTCTGGGTGCGCGCACCTTCGCGCTGCGGGCCTGGCTCGACGCGCAGAAGATGGCCGCCTACGGCGTGACCGCCACCGACGTGAGCGCCGCGCTCAGCGCCAACAACTACCTGGCCGCGGTGGGCACCAGCAAGGGCCAGATGGTGAGCGTGCCGCTCACGGCCGGCACGTCGCTGCACAGCGTGGACGAGTTCAAGCAGCTGTCGGTGAAAAGCAGCAACGGCGCGATCGTGCGGCTGCAGGACGTGGCCAACGTCACGCTGGGTTCGGAGAACTACGACTTCAACGTGGCCTTCAACGGCGTGCGCTCGGTGTTCATCGGCATCAAGGTCGCGCCCGAGGCCAACATCCTGGACGTGGCCAAGCAGGTGCGCACCACCTTCCCCGACCTGCAGTCGCAGCTGCCCACGGGCCTGACCGGCAAGATCGTCTACGACTCGACCGACTTCATCAACACGTCCATCAGCGAAGTGATCAAGACGCTGGTCGAGGCGCTGGTGATCGTCACGATCGTGATCTACCTGTTCCTGGGCAGCTTGCGCGCGGTGCTGGTGCCCGTCATTGCGATGCCGCTGTCGCTCATCGGCACCTTCTTCGTGATGCTGGTGCTGGGCTATTCCATCAATCTGCTCACGCTGCTGGCGCTGGTGCTGGCGATCGGGCTGGTGGTGGACGACGCCATCATCGTGGTGGAGAACGTCGACCGGCACATGCGCGAGGGCAAGTCGCCCATGCAGGCCTCGCTGCTGGCTGCGCGCGAGCTGGGCGGGCCCATCCTGGCGATGACCGTGGTGCTGGTGGCGGTGTACGTGCCCATCGGCTTCCAGGGCGGGCTCACCGGCTCTCTCTTCACCGAATTCGCGTTCACGCTCGCGGGCTCGGTGGTGGTGTCGGGCATCGTCGCGCTCACGCTGTCGCCCATGATGTGCTCGCGCTTCTTCAAGCCCGAGCAGGACAGCGGCAAGTTCGCGACCTTCATCGAGCACACCTTCGAGCGCGTGCACCGGCGCTACCAGCTCATCCTGCGCGGGGTGCTCAAGACCTGGCCGGTGATGCTGGTGATGGGCGCCATCCTGGTGGCGCTGCTGTTCGTGATGTTCAAGATGTCGAAGTCCGAGCTCGCGCCCGAGGAAGACCAGGGCATCGTGCTGTCGCAGGTGGTGGGCGCGCCCACGGCCACCATCAACCAGATGCAGACCTATGCCGACCAGATCTTCAAGGTCGCGCACGACACGCCCGAGTACGCACAGCTGTTTCAGCTGACCGGCGTGCCCAGCACCAACGCGGGCATTGCCGGCGTGCTGCTCAAGCCCTGGGACCAGCGCACGCGCAGCGCGCACGACATCCAGACCGACCTGCAGAAGCGCTGGAACGGCATTGCGGGCGCCAAGGTCGTCGCCTTCCAGTTCCCGGCGCTGCCGGGCGCCTCGGGCCTGCCGGTGCAGTTCGTGATCAAGACGACCGAGCCCTTCGAGAACCTGAACACGCTGGCGCAGCAGATCATGGACAAGGCGCGTGCGGACGGCAAGTTCTACTACATCGACGCCGACCTCAAGATCGACCTGCCGCAGGCCACGGTGGTGGTCGACCGCGACAAGATCGCCACGCTGGGCATCACCCAGCAGGATGTGGGCAACGCGCTGGGCGCGGCGCTGGGCGGCGGCTACGTCAACTACTTTTCCATCTCGGGCCGCTCGTACAAGGTGATTCCGCAGGTGCAGCAGGTCGACCGGCTGAACCCGTCGGACGTGCTCAACTTCTACATCAAGACACCGAACGGCGTGGTGCCCGCAAGCACCGTGGCCAGCCTCAAATACACGGTGCAGCCCGAAACGGTCAACCACTTCCAGCAGCTCAACTCGGTGACCATTCAGGGCGTGCCCAGCGGCACGCAGGGCGAGACGCTGGAGTACCTGCGCGGGGTGGTGCAGCAGCTTGCGCCCAGCGGCTACACGGTCGACTACTCGGGCCAGTCGCGCCAGTTCGTGCAGGAGTCGGGCAACTTCGCCGTCACCTTCCTGTTCGCGCTGATCATCGTGTTCCTGGCGCTGGCCGCGCAGTTCGAGAGCTTTCGCGACCCGGTGGTCATTTTGGTGTCGGTGCCGCTCGCCCTGTTCGGCGCCATGATCTTCATCTTCTGGGGCTTCGCCTCGATGAACATCTACACGCAGGTGGGGCTGGTGACGCTGATGGGGCTCATCAGCAAGCACGGCATCCTGATCGTCGAGGTGGCCAACCGGCTGCAGAAGCAGGGCCTGAGCAAGCTCGACGCAATCGTCGAGGCGGCGGGCACCCGGCTGCGGCCCATCTTGATGACCACCGCGGCCATGGTGTTCGGCGTGCTGCCGCTCGTCATTGCCTCGGGTGCCGGTGCGGCCGGTCGCAAGGCGATGGGCATCGTGATCTTCAGCGGGCTGTCGATCGGCACGCTGTTCACGCTGTTCGTGGTGCCGGCGATGTACCTGGCCATCGCGGCGCGGCATCAGAAGGAAGAAAGCGGCGACGGGGTGGCGCCTGTATCCGCTCCTTCGCCGGCGCCTGCATTGCCGGGGAGCGTGGCGCCCGAGGCCTGAAGCCTCGCCGCCGCCTCAGCCCGCGGCGCCTTCGCGCTTGGAGAACCACTCGAGCAAGGCGCCCGCGGGCAAGGGGCGCGAAAAGAAAAAGCCCTGCAGTTCGTCGCACCCCATGGCGAGCAGGATGTCGCGCTGCGCCTCGTTCTCCACGCCCTCGGCCACCACGCTCAGCCCCAGCGCATGGGCCAGGCGAATGACGGCGTCCACCACGGCGCGCGCGTCGTCCTTGGTCTGCAGGTCCTGCACGAAGCTGCGATCGATCTTCACCTGGCGCGCCGGCAGCTTGCGCAGATGGCTCAGGCTGGAATAGCCCGTGCCGAAATCGTCGATCGACAGGAACACGCCCACGCGCGCCAGCCCCTCGAAGGTGCGTTGGGTCGCCTTGATGTCTTCCATGGCGACCGACTCGGTGATCTCGCACAGCAGCAACGAGGCAGGCACCTCGTGCCTTGCCAGCGTCTGCTCGACGCGTGCGACGAAATCGATCTCGCGCAGCTGCATGACCGACAGGTTGACCGCCACGCACATCCAGATGTCTTGCGCCCGCCACTGCGCGATCTGGCGGCAGGCTTCATCGAGAATCCAGTCGCCCAGGCGCACGATGAGACCGAATCGCTCCGCCAGCCCGATGAACTCGGTGGGGCCGATCAGGCCGTGCTGGGGGTGGTTCCAGCGCACCAGCGCCTCCACGCCGCTGAGGGTGTCGCCCACGCCCTTGATCTTGGGCTGGTAGTAAAGCTCGAACTGCTTGAGCTCGACCGCCCGGCGCAGGTCGCTCTGCAGCTGCAATTGCTTGGCGGCATCGGCGCCCATGTGCGATTCGAACATGACGTAGTTGCCGCCGCCCGCGCGCTTGGCTTCGTACATGGCGGCATCGGCGTTGGCCACGAGCTTGTCGGGCTCGCCCTGCTCCGGATGCAGCACGATGCCGATCGAGCACGCGATCTGCAACTGCTTGCCGAGCACGCTGAACGGCTGGCCGAGCGCACGCAGCACGCGGTTGGCGGCCTGTGCGCATTCCGCGCGGTCGTGCACGCCTTCGAGCAGCAGCAAGAACTCGTCGCCCCCGATGCGCGCGACGGTGTCGCTTTCTCGCGTGGTCTCGGCGAGCCGCTCTGCGGCGGCGCGCAGGATCTGGTCACCGGCCGCATGGCCGAAGGAATCGTTGATCGGCTTGAAGCCGTCGAGGTCGACGAAGAGCACGGCAATGCGCTCCTCCACCTGATGCAGGTTGGCCCGCTCCATGCGCAGCAGCGCGTGCCGAAGCCGGTCCTCGAACAGCACCCGGTTGGGCAGCCCGGTCAGTGCATCGGTGAAGGCGCGCTTCTGCAACTCGCGGTTGGCCTGGGTCAGCTCGGCATTGGCTTCCTCGAGCGAGCGCGACAGGCGCCTGGCGACCTGCTGCAGCCGCGACTCCAGGATCGATGTGAACAGCGTGCCCAGCAGCAGCAGGCCCGACGCCAGCACGACGATGGCGGTGAGCCCCGAGCCGTACAGCGCATCGGCGCTGCGGCAGACGGAATCTGCCGGGAAGTTCGCCGCCGCCATGGCGGTGTAGTGCATGCCGCAGATCGCAATGCCCATGACCACCGCGGCCAGCAGCTGGAAGGCCACGCGATGGGTGTTGTGGACCTCGCCAAGGTACTTGAAGATGAACAGCGCCGCGGCCGAGGCGCCCAGGCCGATCAGCAGCGACGCCAGCACGGTCGGCACGTGCCAGACGATGGGCGGCGACATGTCCAGCGCGGCCATGCCGATGTAGTGCATGCCGCAGATGCCGACGGCCATGGCCAGGGAGGCGATGGCGATGCGCCGAAGGCTGTAGTTCGCCTCGCTGGCCACCCACAGCGCAATGCCGGATGCCGTGACGGCGGCCACCCATGAGGTCAGCGTCGTGGCACCCGAGAAGCCCAGCGCGATGGGCAGCGTGAAACCCAGCATGCCGACGAAATGCATCGACCAGATGCCCGTGCCCATGGCCAGCGACCCGATGCCCCACCACAGCAGGTGCGGCTTTCCGCTGGCATGCCGGACCCGGCGCGACAGGTCCAGTGCCACATACGAAGCGAGGGTCGCGAGAAGAAGAGACGCGGCGACAACCCACAGGTTGTAGTGCGAGGGCAAGAAGGCGGGAGAGGTATTCACTGCGCAAATGACACTTGAGCGCGCGCAGCGGGCCGCGTGCCAATCCGGATTTATCCCCAGAAAAAAGCCAGCTATCGAAGAGACAGCTGGCTTCTGATATTCCACAAAGGATTCGTGGTAGGACGTACTGGATTCGAACCAGTGACCAACGGGTCGAAAGTAAGTATCGCTGCCATTCTAAGGCATCCGACATGTGACGACATTCGCCGAAATATGCCGGCAAGCGCCGACAAAAACCCAAGCGCGACAACAAGTTAGCGCGTAAATTCAAATTCACCTCCAGGGGTTGTCGATGGCCCCCAAGTGCGATCTGTTTGCCACCTTTTGCCAACTTTTTGATAACTGGGCCCGCTGGGTTCGAGTTGATGGAGGAAGCTGCGATGACCCGCAAGCCACTTAAGTTTTCGACCGCCGCACCCACAGGCGCCGAGCATGTTGGATTCCGCCGATCTCTGACCCTTGCGTCAATTCAAAGACACTCTACAACCCAACGACAGAGCGCACTTTCGGGGTTTTCGAATCCGAAGATGGCGGAGTAGTGATTGCAACCGGCCTGCGATTCGAGTACCGATCGATTGCCTACATCGGACCACGCGTGATGGAACGCTGACGATTGGCGCCCAAACTCCGCGCTTTCTTCAGCCCCCCAACTCAGCAACGCCGGTGTGCGACACGCACGATTCGTGAACAGCGGCGAGTTGCGTCGCACCACTCCGTCATCGAGCTGGATTTGCGGCTGCAGGTAGCTGTAGCGAAGCGGCTGCAAGTCATAGAGTCCGCTCACCAGCACGGCCGCCTTGAACGGGTCGTCGGCGATGCCGTAGTCGGCCTGCCACGGTGTCTGCAGCGCCATGGCCGCCAGATGCGCGCCGGCCGAATGCCCCCCGATGGCAACGCGTTCCGGGTCGCCGCCATGGCGTTCGATGTTTCGCAACACCCATGCCAGCGAGGCGCGGGTCTGACGCGTGATCTCGTCGATGCCCACCCACGGTGCGAGCGCATAGTTCACCACGACGGTCGTGATGCCCAGCGCATGCAACCCCAGTGCGACGCCACTGAAATCCCGCGCAGAGAACGCCCGCCAGTAGCCGCCATGGATGAAGACGAACACCGGCGCGTTCGCTTTGGCTGCAGGAAAGATGTCCAGCGTTTCAGCGAGCGTCGACCCAAAAGGAACGTCGAGCGTGCAAGGCAGGCTTTCGCGGGCCAGGCGGCTCTTTTGGGCGTAGTGGCGCTGATAGACGCCCGGATCGGGCAGTCGGATCGCGGGGTCGTACTCGGCGTCGATCTCGGCCTGGCTGGTGAACTGCCGGTAGAGCGTGGCCTTGCCCATCACAGCCCCAGGTAGGCTTGGCGGATCATCGGGTCGTCGATCAGGTCGCAGGACGGTGCGTGACGCACGACCCGCCCGTCCTCCATCACATAGGCCGAATCGGCGATCGACAGCGCCGCATAGACGTTCTGCTCGACCATGCCGATGGTCACGCCCTGCGCTCTGATGGACCGGAGCGCGGCGAACACCTCGTCGGCCATGGCCGGCGCCAGCCCCAGGCTGGGCTCGTCCAGCAGAAGCACGCGCGGCATCGACATCAGGCCACGCGCCAATGCGAGCATTTGCTGCTCGCCGCCGGACAGCAGCCCCGCGCGCGTCGTCCGGCGCTCCTGCAGCCGCGGGAACAGTTCGTACATGCGAGCCACGCGTTCCTGCCAGCCCTTGCGGACCCGGGGCAGGAATGCACCGATGCGCAAGGTCTCGGCCACCGTGAAATCGGGAAACACCAGGCGCCCTTCCGGCACCAATGCGATCCCGTCGTTGACGCGTTCGTGCGCCAGCCGGGCAGTCACATCTTGACCGTTGAAGCGGACGGCGCCAGCCTGCAATCGCAGCAAGCCGGCCAGCGATCGCATCAGTGTCGACTTGCCCGCGCCATTGCTGCCGATGACGGCCGTGATCGATCCCGCGGGGATGGCCACATCGACGTGTTCGAGCACCTGGATCTCGCCATAACCGGCACAGGCGCCGAGGGCCTCAAGCATGATCGACATGGCGGCGTTCTCCCAGGTAGGCCTTGATCACGCGCGGATCGTTGGCCACTTCGGCGGGCAAGCCCTCGACCACCTTGCGTCCTTCGTGCATGACCACGATGCGATCGCTCAGGCGCATGAGCGCTTTCATGACGTGTTCGATGATGACGATGCTCAGTTTGTAGCGCTGCTGCACGTCGCGGATCAAATCGAGCGCGGCGCCGACTTCGGTGGCGTTAAGGCCGGCGAGCACTTCGTCGAGCAGCAACAACCGGGGCTGGGTCGCCAGTGCACGCGCGATCTCCAGCCGCTTGCGGCACGCCAGGTTGAGCTGTGCCGCAGGCAGGTCGGCGCGATCGGACAGTCCGGTCTCGCGCAGCAACGCCGACGCGCGCTCGCGTGCCCGGGCAGGTGAAGCAATGCGGCCGCGGCCATACATCGCTGCGACCGCCACGTTCTCCAGCACGGTCATGCCCGCGAAGGGGCGCACGATCTGGAAGGTGCGCGCCACGCCCAAGGCGTTGATCTGCTCCGGCGGCCATCCCTGGATGGCCTGCCCCGCCAGCAGGATCTGCCCCGAAGACGGTTTGACATTGCCGGCAATCATGCTGAACAGCGTGGTCTTGCCCGCGCCATTCGCACCCATCACGCCCAGGATCTCGCCCGGCATGACGTCGAAGCTCACCTCGTTCACGGCCAGGTTGCCGCCGTAGCGGCGTGTGACGTTGCGCACCGACAGCAGGCTCATGCGGGCCTCCCTGCGCGCACCTTGCGCTTCAGCCACGTCGGGCGCCGCCCGGCCAGCAAACCGGCCAGCCCTGAAGGCGCCAGCAGCACGAAGCCGATGAGCAGCACGCCCAGCAGGATCATGTAGGTCTGCGGTGCGCGCGCCCACAGCAGTTCGCCGAGGACCAAGATGAACGCAGCGCCCATGACGGGGCCTGCAGGACGGTCGCTGCCGCCGATGATCGCCATCGTCACGATGGTGAACGAGGTGGTCGGGCTGAACAACTGCATCGGCTCGAAGTACGTGCTGCGCAACACGCTGAGCGCGCCGACCATCGCGGGAATTACGGCCGACAGCGCGAACGCGAGAATCTTCACGCGCGCGATGGGCACGCCCACGGTGGCCGCCGCCGTTTCGTCTTCCCGCACGGCGCGCAATGCCGCACCGAATCGCGACCGTGTCAGCAACACGTTGATGCCCGTGGCCGCGAGCGCGAGGCCCAGCATCGGATAGAACAGGACGACGGTGTCGGGCGTGTCGATCAGCAGTCGGCCGCTCGCGCCCAGCGACGCCTCGATGGCAACCACGACGTACTTGAGGAACTCGGAGATGCCCAGCGTGAGGATCACGAAATAGGGACCGCGCACACGCAGTGCCGGAAAACCGACCACCAATGCGAGCGCGGCGGCGGCCACACCGGCCAGCGGCAGGATAGCCACGACCGGAATCTGCTGCCAGCCCAGGGCCATGATGTAGGCACCCAGCCCGAAGAACACGGCGTGCCCGAGCGAGATGTAGCCCGTCATGCCCGAGAACGCGACCCAACTGCCGGTCAGCGCGATCCAGGCGCACAACTGGGTGAGCACGCCCACACCGTAGGCGCCGAAGACCAGCGGCGACAGGGCCGCCATGCCGGTGAGCGACACGGCGGCGGCCCAGCCGGCCTTGCCGCAAGACGATAAAGGAATTGTTGTCATCAGGTCGACCTCCGTCCGAACAGACCTTGCGGCCGCACGAACAGGATGAGAATGAACAGTCCGTAGACAAGGATGGAACGGTAGGCCGCCGAAGTGAGCGCCACGCCGTAGACCTCGACGACCGCCAGCAGCAGGCTGCCGGCCACCGCGCCACCCAGCGATCCCAAGCCGCCGAGGATCACGACCACGAAAGCCGCGATCGTGTAGGGGAAGCCCCCGAAGGGCGTCACGCTTTCGGTCATGCTGATGAGCGCCCCGGCCAGCCCTGCCAGCGCAAAGCCCAGGCAGAACACGACGACATTGACGCGGTCGGCATTGATGCCGACCAGCGAAGCCGCGTCGCGTTGCTGGATCAGTGCGCGGATCGCCATGCCGAAGACGCCGAAGCGCAGAAAGCACAACACCGCGATCGTCACGCCCGCACTGATGCCCAGGATGACCAGCCGGTTGAGGGCGACGGACACGCTGCCCCACTGCACCAGCGCGTCCATGTAGCTGTAGCTGCGTGCATCGGCGGTGAAGACCAGCGACATCAGGTTCTGCAGGATGATGGACACCCCGAAGAAGATCAGCAGCGAGTTGGCTTCGAGCCGGGCCGCAATGGCCGTGTTGCGCACCAGTCGCTTGAAGCACAGCGTGTAGCAGGCCATGCCCAGCCCCGCCGCCAGCAGCATGGCGCCGAAGAGGCCCAGCAATGGGCTCACGCCGAGCAGCGCGAAGCCGCTCCAGGCCACGTAGCCGCCCAGCACCATCATGTCGCCATGCGCCACGTTGAGAAGCCTCATGGCGCCGTAGATGAGGTTCAGGCCCAGCGCCACGAGTGCGTACGTCGATGCCAGCATCAACGCCGCCAGGAGAAGTTCGGGAGCAAGCAGCTGCGCCATGGGTTTCTTTCCGGCTGCGGGTTCGGGTACGTCCTTGCGCGACCTACTTCTGCCAGCCGGTCTTCGGCGCGAAGGGCGCCGTCTGCTGTGCAGCCGGATACACGATCTGTCCGCTGCCTTGCTGGAACTGCAGGAACATCGTGGGGGTCAGTCGATTCTGCACACCGTCGAAGGCGACCGGTCCGTCGATGGTGTCGAAGGTGCCGGTCGAGAGGGCGGTGCGCAGCTTGTCCTTGTCCAGCCCGGCCTTGGCGACGGCTTGCTGCAGGATCTCGGCCGACTCCCAGGCGAGCGCCACGTCGAGGTAGTCGGGTGCTTCGCCGTACTTCGCCTTGTAGGCGTCGAAGAAAGGCCTGGCTTTCGGCCATGCCTTCTGGTTGGGCGACCAGTGGCCCAGCGTGACAATGCCGTCGAGGTTGGCGCCGAACATCTTCGAGAAAAACGCGATGCTCGGGCCGACGGCCACGAACTGGAACGGTGCCTGGATGTTCTGCTCGCGCGCCTGCTTCATGTAGAGCATGGAGTCCTGCGGATAGGACAGCGAGACGACCGCATCGGGTGCGGCACTCTTGATGGCGACCAGGCTCGCGGTCATGTCCTTGATGCCCGGGGCGTATTCCTGGTTGAAGACCACCTTGATGCCGGCCTTCTCCAGGGCAGGAACCAGGAAGCGCTTGATCTCCTGGGGAAATGGCAGCTGGATGGTGCTGACGGCTGCCGTCTTCACCCCTTGCGCCTGCATCATCTTCGCCAACTCGCCGCCCAGCGCATCGGGTATCGCCGAGGTCGGGAACCAGATATTTTTGGCCTTGATCGAGCGGATCTGCAACGAGGCCGCAGAACTGCCGACCATCGGGAACTTGTAGCGCTCAAGCACCCCGACGATGGCGAAGTGGGCCGGCGACCCCCACGGCGACAGCAACAGGTCGACCTTGTCGTTCGTGATCAGCTTCTCGTAGATGGCGGAGGCCTTCGCCGGGTCGGACTGATCGTCGTAGACCACCAGTTCGACCGGCCGTTTGGTGCCCGCCACATCGAGGCCCCCGCCGGCGTTCACCTGTTCGGCCCACAGCTGGTAAGCATTGAGCTGGCCGGTGCCTGCCGCCGCGAAATCGCCGGTCCTGGCCATGCTCATGCCGATGCGCACCGGCTCGGCAGCCCAACTGCCAGCAGCGGCAGCGAGCGAGAAGCCGGTCACGACCAGCCGGAAATACTTCATTAGCTTCATCATGGAAAGTCCTTGAGTAACTAGGGATATGGTCAGGCGGATTGCCGGGGACTGTCAGCCAAGGGGCGCCTGGGTCCCGGTGGGTGAGCTGTTGGCAGCCTTGAACACCTGCCCTGCGATCCAGTCATCGCTCATGGCCGAACGGATCACGCGCGAGCGCACCTCGTCGGGCAGGCAGGCAACTTCGCCGTACAGGATCGACCAGCGCTGGCAGTGCTCGGTCAGGGGCCGCTCGGTCGCCTCCCACGCCTCCAGCGCAGCAGGGATGTCACGCGGATCGTGTACGCGCTCCAGGGCAACAGCCATCGCCAGGCCGTTCTGCATCGCCATGCCGCCGCCTTGCCCGAGGTTGGGGGGTTGCGCGTGTGCGGCATCGCCGACGATGGCCGTGCGCCCGGTGGACCAGGCCCGGCTTCGCGTGACGCTGTAGACGCCCCAGCTCACCACGTCGCCGATGCGCTCGATGAGGTGTGCCCACTGCGGGAAGGCGTCGGTCCACAGCGTCTTGTTCAACGGCAAGTTGCGCGCCTCGTCGTCATGCAGGCACGTCAGGGCGAGATAGATCTGCGTGCTGTTGACCGGCGTCACGAGCAGGCGACGCGTGCCGTTCCAGTTCTCGATGTACTTGCCAGCATCGCCAGGAGCGAAGTCGCCGGGGTGCGAGGCGATCATCGTGCGCAAGGCGCCCTCTCGTGTCTGCTCGTGCAGCAGTTCGAGGCCCAGGCTCTGGCGCACGCGCGACCAGATGCCGTCGACGCCCACCGCCAGGTCGGCGCGCACGGTCTGCCCGCTGGCCAGCAGCAGTTCGCCGCGGGCCGTCGCGCCGATGGTCTCCACATTGGTGACCACCTGCACGCCGGCACGTTCGCAGGCCGATTTCAATGCGCCCAGCAGTCGGCTTCGCAGCACGGTCAGCAGACGCTTGTCGGATGCGATGGGTGCCGATTCGATGATCGCGTTGCGGTTGTCGCGCTGTTCGAAATGCGTGCCGTGGAAGGCGCCTTCGGTGGCCTCTTCGCAGGCACCCAATGCTTCGAGCACACGCAGGCCGTTTTCCCAGATATAGATGCCCGAGCCTGCGGCACGCAGCGCTGTTTGCCGCTCGTAGACCGTGACATCCCAACCGCGTTGGGCCAGCGCCGCGGCCGTGGCCAGCCCACCGATGCCACCGCCGGAAATGATTGCGCTGAGTCCCATGTTCGTTTCTTTCAGGAAGGTTGAAGAAGGGTGTCGGGTGGTCAGATGGCGTCGGCCATGTCGAGATCGCCGCGCGCCGACAGTTGGCGCGCGGCCTGCCGCTTGACGTACCACTCGCTGCGGATGCCGTCTGGATCGCGCAGGAAGATGGCGCGCTTCCATGGCAGATCGACGCTGCGCGCAATCGCCACGCCGCGTGCGTGCAGCGCCTCCACGGCGGCGTCCAGCGCGGCCTCGTCGAAGAGCTCGAAGCTCGCGTGGTGGTAGCGCGCGTTGCGGGCGGGCACGAGGACCAGATGGTGGTCGTAGGCAGCCAGCGAGGCACCTAGATAGACGACGCCTTCGTCGCGTGCGACCACGTGGAGACCGCCGATGCCGGTATAGAAGGCGGTCATCTCCTCAATGCGTGCCGTCTCGAGCACCGCATGCGTGATGCGCCGGGGATGCAGTGGCGCCGCCGGATGGGTGTGGAGCACAGGGTCCTGGTCATAGCGGCCCTCGACGAAGCCCTCTGCGGTCAATGGGTCCCATTGGCTGGTGATCAGCGCCATGGGTCCACCCAGCACGTTGCGCCAATTCTTGACAGTGTCGCAGTAGAACTCGTTGTAGTTGCCGTCGGGATCGAACATGTAGACGCTGTGCGCGACCTGATGGTCCACCGTGATGTCCGTGGGTACGCCATCGCGCTTGAGCCGGCGAAACGCCGCGACCAGGTCCGCTTCGTTTTCCAATTCCCACGCCAGGTGATTGAGTCCGGCGTGCAGACCGATCGTGCCCGGAAGTTGCAGCAATCCGTCCTTGCCGTAGCGATCGACACCGTTGGTCTTCTGGATCATGCCGAGGTCGTGCGGCGTGTGGCCTGTGCCCAGAAAAGTGGCGACCAGTTCCGGTTCGGTGAACTCCACGTTCAAGCCGCACACCTCGCTGTAGAAGTGCTCAGACATCGGAATGCTGTCCACCCACAGGTTGACGTGGCCGAGGCGGCGGGGTGCGAAATACGAAGCGCCCGGTGAATCGTTCATGTCGGTCCTTTTCGTTTGTAGCGCGATGCGCCAAGTGATTCGTGATCGATCAACTAACAGGTCGTTGCACCAAGTCAGAGCGACTTGCATATGAGTCGCGATTCATGTTGGGGCGTCACAGACTACGGTTTGCTTTTCCTCCCCTGAGGTGCGATAGAAGCGAACTCTAGAAGTCGGCCTCATGACTGTCAATAGCGAATACCATTCATTATTGGAAAAAATTCAACCGGTAATCCGAGCACAATCAGCGCATCGGCGCCCCGGCCTTGAACGAGGCGCCACGACTCCAGAGAGGCAAGTGCACATGGTTCAGCGCAAGAAGGAAGAGGTTCGCGACGCAATCCTCGAGGCGGCATTCCGCCTGTTCAGCGAGAGCGGCTACAGTGAAACGTCAATACCGGGTATCGCACGCGAGGCGGGCATTTCGACTGCGAATGTCTACGTCTATTTCCAGTCGAAGATCGACATTCTTTTTCAGCTGTACTCGCCCTGGCTGTTAGGCAGGCTGGACAAGCTGGAACGCGCGCAGCGTCGCATCACCGACCCGCAGGAGCGTTTGCGCAAACTCTTGCTCGCGCTTTGGCGGGATCTGCCTCGCGAGAACAACGGGTTTACCAACAACGTGATGCAGGCTATCTCGACCAGCAGCGGCAACGGTGACTACAGCCCGGAGCTGCGTCAATTGTTCCAAGCCCGCGTCGCCGGATGGATTCGGGATTGCCTGGACATCTCTGCGGAGCAAGGAGACATGCTTGCAGGAGTCGTGCTCATGGCGTTCGATGGATTCGCAATGAACGTGCGACTGGCGCACAGTGCCGCTTGCAGCGACGAAATAGCGCGCCTCTTCAGTCGACTGATAGCCCGCGCTTGAGGCCCGTTCGCGAGATACCGGACGCACCGCTTGCGGTGACTACGGCCTCGCGTGCCACCGCGCTTGGGACGAGGCCGAGCCCCTTAAGGCAATCCTCGCACCGTGCCTTTTGCTTCCGCACCAATGATGCAGTGATTACAAATCTACGGCTTGCAGACAACAGCCACGCGGTGCGGGATGAGCAAAAATTATATTTCCATATTCATGGAGTTTTGATAGATTGCACTGGCGACCCCGCCAAGCCAACGTTCAGCACAGGGGTTGAAGACTGCACCCTACAAACCAAAGTTAGGAGGCGTTCGTGATCGACATCACTTATCGAGTGGAAGTACCGATGCCGGCGTATCTTCTGGACATGTTCGGGCGAGACACTGATTTCCTCTTCGCGCTCACACAAGCAACGCGGGGACACAGCGCAGCGGGCCGCGCCACCTCAGTTGCCCTTGGCTCCTATGAATGGGGGGAGTTCCGCGACAAGAAAGCCGCCGAAACTTGTGAACGTGACTTGCTGGCAGTGGTCGCCCGATTCGAAGCGCGGCACGCATCAGACCACGCTCATTGACGATGAAACTGTCGACATTGATGCATCAGACACGCGGTTGGGCGGCCTGTTCAGCGCTGGCAGGTGCGGGTGTTGATTTTCATGGAATTCTGCCCCGGTATTGGAGCGACCCCGTCGAATGGACCACCGGGAAAAGATGAACTGATCCACTGGCTTGGCCGTCATTGAAAAGAGAACGGCCAAGTCTTCAAGAGGTCCGTATCGCCGGCACTAGGCAGTTCAGCTGCAGCTGTGTGCATTGGCTTCACTCATTCAAAGACACGCGTGGGGCTGTGTCTTGTTGCGCCTCGCGAACGAGCGGCGATTTCTCAGGGAACGACCTGAAGCGTCGCCATTTTTACCTCGTCAAGTATTTGACTTCACTGCTGGGGGCTGGCTACCGAGTGCCCCGCTTTGTGGGCCAGGGGAATCAATTCGAGCACATACGGCCGACCTGGCTCCTGCCACCTCGTGTTGATCGCCCGATACAGAAAATCGATCTGGTCGGCAACGTTGCAACCCAAGGTCTCGAAGAAGTCAGCGTGCTCATTCTCAAGATCGGCGCGCCCGAGCAGCACCACGCTCAGTTGTGTGGGGATGTCGACGCCAATCTCGGACAACAAGGCCCGGAACCGCCTGCCGTCTTCGATGCCCCAGCAGACCATCGCCGTGAAAGGCAGGCGCCCCTCGCCATCCAGTTTGGCCTTGATGAGATCGACCAAGGCGACTTCGTAGTCTTCGTGGGACAGCTTGGGCACAGGCAGGTTCTGCAAATTCAGCTGGGGCTGGGCCTTGCCCAGTTGCGCCCATCGCTTGAGTCCCAATTGGTTGGCCAGGAACGGATGCGTCGTGGTGGCATACGCAATCTGCCGGTGGCCCAGTTGCTGCAGCAACTGGGCCGCGGCGCCCAGCGGCTCGCCCCACTCCATGCCGACGGCGTCCACGTCGAGCCCCGTGAGCGCGGCGCCATCCACCGCCAGCGCCGTGGCCTTGTCGCGCAAAGTCGCGAGCATGCCGATGGTGATGGTCTCGAAGGTCGACTGGATCAGGCAGGCGTCGAACGATGGCAGCCCGCGCAGCACTTCATGGGCATGCGCCGGATCGGTGTACGACACCTCGAGCACCCGGTGCCCTGCATCGGTGAAGCGCCGTTGCAGACCTTGAATGAGCACCCGGCTGCGCTGGATGCCCATCGTGCGGCGCAACAGCAGGACAGAACGGCTGGCTGGCAGTGGCTTGACGGCTTTTCGCTCGGCCATGGCCTCGCCAGCGTGGAAAAAGGTGCCACGCCCGACCTCCGACGAAATCAGGCCTCGGTCGCGAAGGCCGTCGAAGGCGCGGGTCACGATCGCTTGCGACACACCGAAGCGGCGCATCAGGTCGCGGATGCTCGGTACACGCACGCCGGGTTGGGCGTCGCGCGCCAGGTCGCCCAGATAGCGTTCAAGTTCCGAAGGTGTATTGAGCATGAATACATTACACCATACGGTATTTTCTATCTGCGGAGGCGCGCCCGTTCGACAGCAACGTCAACAAGTTCCGCGCTGGCGCCAATGTAGTTCTGTGGCGTCAGGGCCTCGGACCAGCCGTCGGGCAAGCTGTGCTCGGCCAGCAGCGGATGCTGCTGGATGGCTGCAATGTAGGGGATGCCTTCCGACTGGGATTGCTGCGCGGCGTCGTACAGAAGCTGGTGAGCTTCATGGCGCCCCATTGATCGAGCGAGCCGCATCATCAAGGCCTCCGAGGCGATGAGCCCGTTGGACAAGCCCAGGTTCTTGGCCATCGCCTCTGGATGAACGACCAGCCCCTGGCTCAGCCCGGCCAGCGTTTCGGCCACGGACACCGCGAGGATCCCGATCTCAGGTAGCAAAGCCTCGCACAGGTTGGTGGCGGACGAATCGCCCTCGTCCATGCGCACCATGGACCCCAGCATGGCCGGAATGCGGGCACGCAGCAAGCGCGTCAGGCTGATCAGCAGCAGTGCGCTGGCCGGGTTGCGCTTTTGCGCCATGGTCGAGCTGCCGACCTTGCCCAAGTGAAACGCCTCGCTCACTTCGCCAATCTCGGTGCGCTGCATGAAGACCACGTCTTGCGCCACCTTCTCGACGGTACCCATGAGCAGGCCGAGGGCTGAAACGTAGTCATTGACGCGGTCATACGACGAGCGCATCGCCAGCCCGGCGGGCTGCAGCTCCAGACGCTCGGCCATGCCGGCCTCCACGGCCCGGCCCAGCGGGCCGCCGCCCGCATAGGTGCCGATGGCCCCGCCCATCGAGGCGACGAAGGAGCTCGCCCGGCGCTCGGTCAGGCGGCGGCGATCGCGGTCGAGTTCGTCGATCCAGGCGGCAACCTTGAACCCGAACGTCATGGGCAAGGCATGCTGGCCATGCGTACGCCCTGCCTGGACGGTGTACTTGTGCTGATCTGCCAGGGTGCAGAGCGAATCGATCGCAGCATCCAGGTGCGTGATCAGCAACCCGTGTGTTGCGGACATCTGCAACGACGATGCGGTGTCGAAGATGTTTTGAGTGGTGGCGCCCCAGTGAATAAAGCCGGCCGCCGGCTCACCGCACAGGACTTCGAACTGGCGCAGTACCGGCACGAACGGATGCTGCGCAAAGGCGATGTCGCGCGACAGGCGCTCCAGGTCGAACAGGCTGGCGTCGGCCTTGGCCTCGATGCGCTGTGCCGCCTCGACGGGAACCAGCCCCACCGCAGCCTGGGCGTTTGCCAAGGCCACCTCGACATCCAGCCAGGCCTGCAGCGTGGCGACATCGCTCCAGACCGCCTTGGCGTCGCTGCTGAACCAATGCTGTGTCACGAACGATTCGAACATTCCGATATGCATGCTGCCTCCGAGCGTTGAAAGATCCCTCGGCGAGATCTGAACGAAGTGTATCTCATTATATTGATTAAATACAATACATATTGATAGAATGCGATGCATCCGGTTTGATCCGACCGGAAAGCCTTCCACCACCGCAGGAGACAAACATGCGATTCCGCCTCGAAGCTCGTCAGGACAAACCCGTTCGACCGCCAGCGGCGCCCTGCGCGTTGCGTCGATCTCGCCGGTCGGCGGTCTCGATGGTTGTGCTGCTGGCCGGCGCGGCATGTTTGTCGAGCACCGCGCTGGCGCAGTCGGACAAACCGATCACGATGATCGTGGGCTACTCCGCGGGTGGGAGCGCCGACAGCGTCGCGCGCATTTGCGCGACGGCGCTGTCCACCGTCCTGAAGCGTCAAGTGATTGTTGAAAACGTTACGGGCGCCAGCGGCATCCTTGCGGCGAACAAGGCGGTCAACGGCCCCGTCGACGGCAGCGTCATCTACCTGGGGGGCAGCGACACCATCCTCACGCCCATGGTCAATCCCCACGCCAAGCTCGATTGGGAGAAGGCCTTGCTGCCGGTGGGTCGGGTGGCCACCAGCCCGCTGGTGTTCGTAGTGCACAAGAAGTCGCCCTACAACAACCTGTCCGACCTGATCGCCGGCCTGCGCAAGACCGAGAAGGCGTCTTTCAACTACGCGGTGCCGGGCCTCGGCACGTCGCAGCACGTCTACGCCGCCGTGATGAGCCTTCGATACAAGGTGTCGATGACGCCCATTCCCTACCGCGGCGGCGCACAGATCGTGTCGGACCTGGCGGGCGAGCAGGTCGACGGCGCGGTGCTCGCGCTGTCCACCGCCCTGCCCTTCCTGAAGGACGGGAGCATCAAGGCGCTGTCCATCTCCGACGCGCCGCGCGTCGCGCAGCTGCCCCAGGTCAAGCCGATCAGCGAGGAAAAGGAATTCACCGACGTCTCGCTGCCCATCTGGCAAGGCCTGTTCCTGAAGGCCGGCACGCCGCCGGCCACCGTCACCGCCTACGAGCAGGCGCTGGCGCAGGCGCTGGAAAACCCCGAGCTGCGCAAGAAGCTTTCCGACGCGGGCTTCGCCGTGGCACCGCTCAACGGGGCGGAACTGCAGACCTTCATGAAATCGCAGGCCAGCCTGTACCGCGGCGTCGTCAAGACATTGAAGCTCACCACCGAATGATGCCGATCGCTTGCGACCCCTCGTTTCTTCCTGCCGACATTGCCGGCGCCCTGCTGGTGGGGCGCGTCTGGCGCGCCGGGCCGGTCGACGGCCCTTGCGTGGTCGTGGTTCGCGAAGGCCAGCTGTTCGACATCACGGCCTCGGCGCCCACGGTGTCCGACCTGCTCGAGCGGGACGACCTGCTGGCGTTCGTGCGCACCGTTTCCGGCGAGCCGATGGGCGATGCGGCCGGTTGGCTGGGGCTGGCCGGAGCCGCCGATGGCACAAGTCAGCCCGACACCGATCGCCTGCTGGCCCCGTGCGACCTGCAGGCCGTCAAGGCCTGCGGCGTGACCTTCGCGGTGAGCCTGCTGGAGCGCGTCATCGAGGAGCAGGCCGGCGGCGACGCCAGCCGCGCGGCGCAGATCCGGGCCGACCTGCAGCGCACCATCGGCTCGGACCTGTCGGCCATCCGGCCGGGCTCGGCCGAAGCCGAGGCGCTCAAGCGCGAGCTTCAGAGCCGGGGCGCATGGTCGCAGTACATGGAGGTGGGCATCGGCCCGGACGCCGAAGTGTTCTCCAAGGCGCAGCCGATGTCGGCGGTCGGTTTCGGCGACGACGTCGGGCTGCACCCCACGTCGTCGTGGAACAACCCCGAGCCCGAGATCGTGCTGGCGGTCACCAGCCGCGCGCGCATCGTGGGCGCCACGCTGGGCAACGACGTCAACCTGCGCGACATCGAAGGCCGCAGCGCCCTGCTGCTGGGCAAGGCCAAGGACAACAACGGCTCCTGCGCGATCGGGCCCTTCCTGCGGCTGTTCGACGAGAGCTTCACGCTGGACACCCTGCGCACCGCCACCGTGAGCCTGGTGATCGAGGGGCGCGACGACGGCTTCAGGCTGGAGGGCGCGAGCCGCATGAGCGAGATCAGCCGCGACCCCGAGGACCTGGTGCGCCAGACCTGCGGCGCCCATCACCAGTACCCGGACGGGTTCTTCCTGTTCCTGGGCACCATGTTCTCGCCCAACCAGGACCGGGGCGCCACCGGCAAGGGATTCACCCACCGCCTGGGCGACCGCGTGACCATCGCCACGCCGTCGCTGGGCACGCTGGTGAACCACGTGCAGCACTGCGACGCCATCCCGCCCTGGACCTTCGGCGTCCGGGCGCTGTACCGCAACCTGGCCTCGCGCGGCATCGCGGCGGCAGCGTCAATCCACGACGACGAGAAAGCGTAGCAATCCATGCTGTCAGCCATCTATCCAAGCCTCGCCGGCAAGCGGGTCGTCATCACCGGGGGCGGGTCCGGCATCGGGGCCTCCATGGTGGAGGCCTTCGTCCGGCAGAACGCCAGGGTGTTCTTCCTGGACATCGCCGAGGCCGACGCCCGTGCGCTCGAAGCGAAGTTGAGTGGTGCCGTACATGCCCCCGTCTTCTACCGATGCGACCTGACCGACATCGACGACGTCCAGGCGACCTTCGCCGCGATCGAGGCGTCGGCGGGTGCGGTCAACGTGCTGATCAACAACGCGGCCAACGACGATCGTCATGCACCGGGCGATGTCACGCCTGCGTACTGGGACGCACGGATCGCCGTCAACCTGCGCCACCACTTCTTCTGCGTGCAGGCCGTGTCGGCGGGCATGCGGACGCTGGGCGAGGGCACCATCCTGAACGTCGGCTCCATTTCGTGGCACCTCGCGCTGCCCGACCTGTCGATCTACATGACCGCCAAGGCCGGCATCGAGGGGCTCACCAGGGGACTGGCGCGCGACCTCGGCAAGTTCAACATACGTGTCAACTGCATCGTGCCGGGCGCAGTGAGCACGCCGCGCCAGACCCAGCTGTGGCAGTCGCCCGAAAGCGAGGCGAAGCTGGTCGCGGCGCAATGCCTGCAGCAACGCATCGAACCCGCGCATGTCGCGGCCATGGCGCTCTTTCTGGCATCGGACGATGCCGCCCGCTGCTCCGGCCGCAACTACTTCGTGGACGCCGGCTGGTATGGCGGATGACACCCTTCTCGCCTCCCCACCACCCAAGCCGCCCATGACCCCGCACCCTCGCAACACCCGCCGATTCCGCTCGCAGGACTGGTTCGACAACCCCGACCACATCGACCTGACTGCGCTGTATCTCGAGCGCTTCATGAACTATGGCACCACGCCGGCGGAACTGCGCTCGGGCCGCCCCATCATCGGCATCGCGCAATCGGGCAGCGACCTGAATCCGTGCAACCGCGTTCATCTGGAACTGGCCAAGCGCGTGCGTGACGGTATCCGCGACGCCGGTGGCATTCCCATCGAGTTCCCCGTGCATCCGACCTTCGAGAACTGCCGTCGGCCCACGGCGGCCATCGACCGCAACCTGGCGTACATGGCGCTGGTGGAGATCCTGCACGGCTACCCGATCGATGCGGTCGTGCTGACCACGGGCTGCGACAAGTCCACCCCGTCCCAGGTCATGGCCGCGGCCACCATGGACATTCCCGCCATCGTGCTGTCTGGCGGACCGATGCTGGACGGCTGGTTCGAGGGCGAACTGGTGGGCTCGGGACTGGCCATCTGGAAGAGCCGGCGCCTTCTGGCCGCCGGCAAGATCGACGAAGCGAAGTTCATGGACATCGCCACCGCGTCGGCGCCGTCGGTGGGGCACTGCAACACCATGGGCACCGCCTCGACCATGAACGCGCTCGCCGAAGCGCTGGGCCTGTCGTTGACCGGCTGCGCCGCGATTCCGGCGCCGTACCGCGAGCGCGGACAGATGGCCTACGAGACGGGCCTTCGCATCGTCGAGCTGGCTTGCCAGGACATCCGGCCGTCGTCGATCCTCACGCGCGACGCCTTCCTGGATGCGATCGTCGTCAATTCCGCGATCGGCGGCTCCACCAACGCGCAGCCGCACCTCATGGCCATGGCCCGCCACGCGGGCGTGGAACTGCATGCCGGCGACTGGACGCAGTTCGGCCTGAACGTGCCGCTGCTGCTGAACATGCAGCCGGCCGGCAAGTACCTGGGCGAGGCCTTCCACCGTGCCGGGGGCGTGCCGGCCGTGATGTGGGAACTGCAGCAGGCGGGCCTCCTGCGCAGCGCGCGGCCTACCGTCACCGGCCGGACGCTGCAGCAGAACCTGGAGGGCCGCGAAAGCCGCGACAGGGAGGTGATCCGCGAATTCGCGCATCCCCTGAAGGCGCAAGCGGGCTTCCTGGTGCTCAAGGGCAACCTGTTCGATTTCGCGGTCATGAAGACCAGCGTGATCTCCCAGGAATTCCGAGCGCGCTACCTGAGCCAGCCGGGTGCCGAAGGCAGGTTCGAGTGCCGGGCAATCGTCTTCGAAGACTCCGACGACTATCACGCGCGAATCAATGAACCTGCCCTGGGCATCGACGAGCACTGCATCCTCGTGATCCGGGGCGCAGGCCCTGTTGGCTGGCCCGGTTCGGCCGAAGTCGTGAACATGCAGCCGCCGGATGCGTTACTCAAGCGGGGCATCACCAGCCTTCCGACGCTGGGCGACGGGCGTCAATCCGGAACCTCCGACAGCCCTTCCATCCTCAATGCTTCGCCTGAAAGTGCCGTCGGCGGCGGGCTCGCATTTCTGCGGACGGGAGACACCGTTCGCATCGACCTGAACACAGGTACATGCGACATGCGTGTGTCCGATGAGGAGATCGCACGGCGCAGAAGCGAAGCAGCGCCGTTGATCCGGCCGAGCCAGACGCCGTGGCAAGAACTCTATCGCGCCACTGTGGGGCAACTGGAAACGGGGGCTTGCATGGAGCTGGCCTTGAAATATCGCGGTGTTGCCGACGCTCAACCGCGCCACAACCATTGACACGAGACCCAGTCGAAAAGCGACTTGAACGCTCGGCTCTTCGATTCAGTTGTACGGCGTGAAAGAAAAAGCCATCGGCGCATCGAATTCGTAATCGAGCGAGAGTCCTACGATGCGCGGAGGCTGGGTCTTCCCGTGGACGCCCATCACATTGGGAACGTAGGAATCCGGATTGGCGATTGGCGTATTGCTGGCGAAGTATTTGCTCTGGATGAAAAAGTAGCCGAGTTCCTCTGTCGACACCAGGTTCCAGAGCTGCCGATCCTTGATGGCCTCCGCGGCAGACTCCATCGTGATCTTCGGCTCGGCCAGTGCGTCGCTTGCCAGTGCGTCGCTTGCCTGGATGGTCATGACGAGGCCCGAGCCCATGGTGGTCTGGAGGTACCACCACCCGGAGTCTTCGAGCGAGGGAATGAATTCCCAGAGCTGGTTGTGCACACCGGGATCCCCCAACCCTTTTTTGGCGTAGAGGATGACGTCCGCGCCGGGTTTGCTGCTGGCAGCGTCGACATCGAGCACCTGGTTGTCTCCACCCTTGTGCTGGATGAAGAACTGCTGCCCATGACCGGGAGTCGGTTTGGGATTCACATCGCTCTCAGGAGCGGATGGCATTTTGGCCGCCGCAGCGGGGGTACCTGCAACCGACCTGGTCACAGGCTTCGGCGTCTGGCTGTCGATGTTCCAGTACGTCCCGATCAACGCAACCGCGTCGTCGATGTTCACTTCCTTGCCGTGGCGCTGCAGCAGCGCGATCGCCTGGGCGTTGGTCGAATTCTCGGGAATGAAACAGGGCAGCCGCGGATTGATGTTGACGTACCGGTCGCCCAGCAGCATCTTGGCGAGATTCGGCATGACCTCCGACGATGTGCCGTTGAGGCTGAGGTCCAGAACCGGCGAAGAGACGCTCTGGTTCATCAGGAAGGGCGTCACGTTGTCGAACGGGTTGCCATTGCCCTGCATCCACTGCTTGGCGCCCCAGTCGTGCGTGTCGCTCTGCAACCAGTAGGGCATGAGTCCGGTGCCGATCGTGATGGCGACGATGTTCTCGAGCGGATGGCCGTTTCGCACTGCCAGGCAGATCGCAGCAACGGTCGGATCATGGTTGAAGAAAGCCCCATCGACGTTGCCGTCCATCGAGCCGAGTTGACCCGGCATCGCGCCGCTGGACGTTGCCGCCTTCGCAATCGTCGTGTCGCTGTTCCCGAACAAGCCGTCAAGCTTGTCGCGCTCGGTTCCGAGCATGTTGGTGAACATCATCGGACCCCAAGGCGTGGGCATCATCTTGTTGTCGATGTCGGTCGTGACCTTGCCGACGTTGAACGACACAAGAAGCACATCCCGCCCGAGCTCGGCAACTGTCGGAACCTTGCGACCCAGTTTCAAGTAGGCGTCTTCCTGTGAGGCAAGAACCTTGTCGATGGAGTACGCGGGGGTACGCGGATCGGGATTCATTGCGTCGTAGAAGCCAAGTTCCCCGCCCGTGAACAGGTCCACGAGGTCCTTCGGCGACTTTCCAGCAAGCAGTTCGCTCGTGATGATCGCGCCCGTCGAGCATCCGGCCAGCATCTGGGTCCGGTTCAGAACGCCGTTGTGCACGGCATCGAGCCGCTCCAGTATGGTGGCCGACATCAGGCCTCGAATGCCGCCGCCGACGAACGACAGAATGGTATAGACGGGTTTCGATGGGTCCACGAGGACTCCTTCAGCGGGATCAACCCCAAGACGGGGAGCGAAGTGTCCGGCAACGTGCTTCACGTCGATACGCTCGAAATCCCGCTGAAGAAGAGTGTCGTAATTCCAGCAGATGCGATACGCACTGCGCGTGGCGGGCGCCACGACAAAGCCGACTATTGGCCGTGAACGATCAGGTGCCGGGGCAGCATCTTGCGGATTTCCCGACGCGCATGGTCAATGAAGGGCTTGAGAATGAGCGTCGATGACATGCGCTGCGAGATGACGATGGAGTAGTCCGCAACGATCTCAGGCTCGAACGGAATGAACTTGAGCAATCCCCCTGTATAGGCGCTCGCTGTCAGGGGTTCGATGAGGGCCAGGCCCGCGCCCGCTTCGACCAGCTTGACGATGGCAGATGAATGCTGGGTCTCGACGTTGATGCGGCGATGGACGCCGTGCGACAGCATCACGGCATCGATTTGCGTGCGCGATTCCATCAAGGCCGAAGGGGCGACAAAGCTCTCGCCTTCGAAGTCTTCGGGGCGAAGGACTTTGCGACGTGCCAGCCTGTGGTGAATCGGCACCACGCCCACCATCTTTGCCGACACCAGCAACTCGCTGTTGCCGTGCAGCGTCTTGCGCATGTTCAACATCGCGAAGCCGAGGTCGCAGCGGCCACTTTGAACCATATCGATCACGGTGGCAGTGCTGTGCGTGTGCATGGAGACGAGCGTCTCCGGGTGTTCACTCGTGAAGCTCGCGATGGTGTGAGGCAGAAAGGAAAGTGCCATGGCAGGCGCAGCTGCGATCTCGAGGCGCGTTACTTTCAACGACTTGATGTTGGATGCTGCGTTCGCGATGCGCTCGATGGCCATGAGCGACTGATGCACGTCCTCAAACAGCAAAGCCGCTTCGGGCGTCGGTGACAGACGTCCATTGGAGCGCTTGAACAGCGGAATCGCGATGCGTTCCTCGAAGTCGGCGATCAGGCGCGTCACCACAGGCTGTGTAACTTCAAGCATCTGAGCCGCGCCGGTGACTGTGCGTCGCACCATAAGAGCGCGAAAAGCTTCTAGGTGCCGAAGGGTGATTCGGTTATCCATAGCAGAATGACATTGTTTGATTTCAAGTTGCTATTGTATGCAGCAACCATCAAATAAAACATCAATAAAAACAACGACTTAGATTTCGATGGCCCAGCTATTGCAAAACAACATCACTAGTGGTTCTCACGGTTTCGCAGCAGGCCTGGGTTCACTAACATGGGTGCCGGCAGGCTGGTCTTTCGGCAACACATCGACATCGCATCATTCGTTTTTATCGATCATGAAATTCAATCTTTCAACCATGCGTCGCGCGGGTGGAATCACGTTGCTTTGTGTCGCAGCCTTGGCTCGGACCGCCCAGGCGGCTTACCCGGACAAGCCGGTGCGATTGATTGTTCCCGGTGCTGCCGGCGGCGCCGCCGACGCCATTGCGCGGGTGGTGGCCACCGCGGTCAGCGAGCGCTGGGGGCAACCCATCATCATCGACAACCGGCCGGGCGCCACGGGCCTCATTGCCAACGAGGCGACGGCAAAGGCCGCGCCCGACGGGTACACGCTGGGGCAGGCTACGCTTTCGACCTTTGTGGTGGCGAACGTCGTAGCCAAGCGACTGCCCTACAAGCCGGTCGATGACTTCACCCCCATCGCGATGCTGTGCACCAGCCCGAATCTGCTGAGCGTCACGCCTAGCCTGCCCGTCAAGTCGGTCAAGGAACTCATCGCCTATGCAAAGGCGCATCCGAACGACCTCTTCTACGGCTCCTCCGGGTCGGGTTCCGCTCTGCACGTGGTGACCGAACTGTTCCGTGGAAGTGCCGGCATCAACATCACGCACGTGCCCTACAAGAGCAATCCGGCGGCGGAAATGGATCTGGCGGCAGGACAGATTCAACTGATGATCGGCAACATCACCTCGATGGAGCCCAACGTCAAGACTGGACGTCTCCGCGCGCTGGCCGTGACGGGCCCCAAAAGGTCGCCGTTGTTGCCCAACGTGCCCACGATGGCGGAAGCCGGAATGCCTGCTGCAGAAATGCTGACCTGGGGCGGCGTGATGGGGCCGGCAAAGTTGCCCGCGCCGATCGTGCAAAAGATCAATGCCGATTTCAACGCGGTACTCAACGACGCCAAGGTGATCAAGCGACTCGCCGACTTGGGGTGCGAGCCGACACCCGCAACCGCTTCGACGTTCACCGACCTGATCAAGACAGAGAACGAAAAATGGGGCGCAGTGGTCAAGAAAAACAACATCACGGCGGAATGATGGCCGACTACGACGTGATCGTCGCGGGCGGCGGCATGGTTGGCGCTGCTGTTGGCTATGGACTGGCGGGTTTGAAACGACGCGTCCTGATGCTGGACGGCTCGGACACTGATTTCCGCGCCGCCAAAGCCAACTTCGGGCTGGTGTGGGCGCATGGCAAAGGAATCAAGGAACCGGCGTACCAGCGCCTGACGATCCAGGCCTGCGAGGCATGGCCGGCGTTCGCGGCCCAGTTGGAAGAAGAATCCGGCATGGCACTCGCCTACGAGCAAAACGGTGGCTTGCACTTCTGCTTGACCGACGCGGAGCTGTCAGCTCGCGCGGCCCAGATGGACGCGTGGCACGCTCAGACGCCGGAGCTTGCGCCATCTGTGCACGTGCTGGATCGTGACGAACTGATGCGCCGCTTCCCTTCCATGCGCCTCGGCGCAGAGGTGGCCGGCGCGACCCTGGGAGACCTCGACGGCCAGGTCAACCCGATGCGCTTGCTGGCGGCCATGCTCGCAGCGTTCTTGCGTCGAGGTGGAACGCTGCGAAGCAATCACGCCGTGACCGCCATTCAGGCGCTGCCGGGCGGCGGCTTCGAAGTTGTGGCGGGTGCGTTTCGCGCAAGCGCCGAGCGCGTGGTCATTGCAGCGGGCTTGGGCGCTGCTGCGCTCGGCCCGATGGTCGGACTGGACGTTCCCTTGCGGCCGCTGAGAGGTCAGATCCTGGTGACAGAGCGTTTGGCGCCATTGCTGCCCGTCCCCGCCAGTGGGCTGCGACAGACGGGCGAAGGCACCGTGATGATCGGCGTGACCCAGGAAGACGTGGGCTTCGACCTGGCCACGACAACCGATGGTGCGGTGCGCATGACGCACAAGGCCTTGCGCATCCTCCCCGACCTCGCCAGCGCGAAGCTGGTGCGGCAGTGGGCGTGCCTGCGGGTGATGTCGCCGGACGGCAACCCCGTGTACGCCAGTTCGGCCAGTCACCCCGGCGCGGACATCGCCACCTGTCATTCCGGCGTCACCTTGGCATCGTTCCACGCCCGCGCCTATGCCGAGGCGTTGGTCAGCGGCGAGCTGCCAGACACCTTGCGGACCTTTCACCATGAGCGTTTCAATGTTCCGAAAAATCAATGATGCCGGCAGCCCCGTGCTGACCCTCACGATAGACGGGCAGGCCGTCACCGCCGAGGCCGGCGAAAGCGTGGCCGCCGTGCTGCTGCGCCAGCCCACGCCGGCCAGCCGCAGCACCCCTGTGAACGGAAGCCCGCGCGCACCGTTCTGCATGATGGGTGTGTGCTTCGACTGCCTGGCCATCGTGGACGGCGCAGCGTCGGCGCAGTCGTGCCTGGTCACCGTGCGCGAAGGGATGCGCGTGGAGCGCCAGTTCGGCCGCCGGAGCCTCACCCCATGACGCGCGTGTTCGATGCCGTGGTCATCGGCGCCGGCCCCGCTGGCATGAGTGCGGCCATCACCCTGGGCAGGCACGGACTGTCGGTGCTGGTGGTGGACGAGCAGCCCGCGCCGGGCGGGCAGATCTGGCGCGGCGTGGAGGCGATGGCGCCCACGCCGACGGGTGCATTGCTGGGCGACGAGTACCGATCGGGCGCCGCTCTCGCCGGACGATTCCGTGCCTGTGGCGCTGTTTACGAGCCGCAGACACAGGTCTGGCAGATCGAGCCTGGTTGGCGGGTCTACATGACGAGGAATGGGCAGGCCGAAATGGTGCGCGCCACGCACGTCGTCCTGGCCCTGGGTGCTCAGGAGCGGCCAGCGCCCTTTCCGGGCTGGACCCTGCCCGGCGTGCTCACGGTCGGCGCGGGCCAGATCATGTTGAAGACGTCACGCCAAGTTCCATCGGAGCCGGTCTGGGTCGCGGGCAGCGGGCCCCTGCCGCTGCTGTACATGGCGCAGTTGCTGCGCGCCGGCGGCAAGATTGCCGGATGGCTCGACACGTCGCCCCCTGGAGGCTGGCTGCGCACTTTGCCCTGGCTCGGCGCTGCGCTGGCGGGCTGGGGGGACATTGGCAAGGGTCTGGCCTGGCTGCAGGAACTCAGGGCCGCCGGCGTGATGCGGGTGCGCGGCGTGACCACGGTGCGGGCGCTGGGCGAGGGGCGCCTGCAGGCGATCGAATACACGCGGGCCAACGGCAAGACGATGCGTGCGCCGGCCAGCGTCCTGCTGTCGCACGAGGGTGTGGTGCCATCCATTCACATGACGCGTGCGCTCGATTGCGCGCACAGCTGGAATGCACAGCAAGCGTGCCTCGCGCCCGACTTGGACCCTTGGGGGCATACCAGCAAGCGGGGCGTGTACGTGGCGGGCGACGGCGCCGGCATCGGCGGCGCGCTCGCCGCGTGTGTGCGTGGCGAGTTGGTCGGGCTGGGCGTTGCAATGCATGCCGGCCAACTCTCACCGGAGGAGGCGACCGCACATGCTGCGCCGCTGCGCAAGAAGCTGAAAAGGTTGCTCCGCCTGCGTCCCATGCTGGATGCGCTTTATCCACCGCGGGCCGACATCTTTGCGCCGTCCGACGACACCGTCGTCTGTCGCTGTGAAGAGCTGACGGCCGGTGAGATCCGCAAGGCCGCCTCCATCGGTCAGCCCGGACCCAATCAACTCAAGTCGTACACCCGCGCCGGGATGGGTCCTTGTCAAGGCCGTCAGTGTGGCTACACGATCTCACACATCCTGGCGGCACAGCAGAAGCGGCAGGTGGCGGAAGTCGGGTTCTACCGCATTCGCTCACCACTCAAGCCGGTCACTTTGGCAGAACTGGCGTCGCTGAATGTCGGGCAGGAAGAGGCATGAGCGTCGTGGTATTCGTCGACTTGTCCGGTCACCTCAGGCGGCAGTGCGCAGGCACTGCGTACGCCGTTGACGACCCGTCGGTCTGCGCACGTGCTCGCGCTCGACCCCCAAACGCCTCATCGTGCTGCGGCTCGTTTCTGCCGCTGTCCAAAGTCACGGCCGCGGTGATCTGACCACTTCGCAACTCGCGAAATTCCGCAATGGGAAAGCACGGCTCCAGCGAGTCGGGCGTGGGTTCGTCTGTAATTTTTGGAAAAAAGAGAATGCATGAAAGAAATTTGTCGGCACGCCACGACTGCGCGACGCAGCTGGCTGAAGGACATCAGCAATGATTTTGCTGGGATGAACGAGATCTGGGATGCGTGGACTGCGCCAGGCAATTCTCCGACCCGCGCGACCGTCCAATGTGCACTGGGCCTGCCTGAGATACTGATCGAAATCATTGTCACTGCAGCTGTCGATGCGGCTGACGTCGCTAACTGTTTCCTTCACTGAGTTCTCGAAGTCGGGTGTGTCGCTTTTAGTGAAGTTGCGGGCCTTCAACCATTGCACTCGCACGGGCGCCAGCTCCTTTTCCAAAGACTCATTGGCCCGTTGTCCGATTCTTTGAGGGGTGCTCGTTTTTCACAGCACGCGCAAGTTCGAGAAGCAAGTCTTGATTGAGCTTGCAGATGCATGTGCGCTGCTCAGCGTACGACTTCATCTTTGCGCTGCGGACGAACCTATAAAACACTTCGAGCGAGCTGTAGGGATTAGGTTTGCCATAGCCCGGGCTTTCAAACAGGCCGGTAGACGCCTAGATGATCCAACCAGGTCACGGCGCAACCGCGGGGCGCGCCGGCACAAGCATCACTGGCCGACGCGCTCGCATAGCGGGCAACTGCAAGACGGTCAAGCTCAACAGCCGGCACCGCCGCCATCTTTGAAAGAGGCTCACAGACGCTCGTGAAAGGCGCGCACTGACCAGGGCGCCGGACGCGACGAGCATCGAGCCGACGAAGAGAATCGACTTCGATGGCTCACCATTGGCACCGGCGCGAGGCTCGGCGGACTAGAATGGACGCCTGTCTAGCACTGTGGATGCCTACGATGAAGTCGATTGCATTCTTGCTGATCGCCCTCTGCGTCAGCGCCACTTCCAGCGTATCGTGGTCTGCTGACGCGCAGATCGGCAGCGTGCCAGCAAGGGCCAGGCCCGACCTGGCCAAAGGTGAACAGGCTTACAGCGCCAAGGCCTGCGTCGCCTGCCACGCCGCTGACGGAAACTCGAGCATTCCAGCCAACCCGAAGCTCGCGCAGCAGCATCCCGAATACCTTCTCAAGCAATTGACAGAGTTCAAGTCGGGCAAGCGAAAGAACGCCATCATGACCGGCATGGCCGCGACCTTGACCGACGACGAAATGCGTGACGTGTCCTGGTTCCTGGCCTCGAAGGCCGGAAAGCCGGGCTTCGCGAAAGAACGAGACCTGGTCACCATCGGCGAGAAGATCTACCGGGGCGGCATTGCAGAGCGCAGCGTGCCGGCCTGCGCGGGCTGCCACAGTCCCAACGGCGCCGGCATTCCGGCCCAGTACCCGCGCCTCGCGGGCCAGCATGCGGACTACGTCGCCGCCCAGCTCACCGCATTCCGCGACGGCGTTAGGCTCAACAGCGTGCCGATGACCGGCGTGGCGGCCAAGCTCAACGACCGCGAGATCAAGGCTGTCTCCGACTACATCGCGGGTCTGCGCTGAGCCTTCAGCGATCGCAGGCTGCAGCACACGTCCTCTGCTTCACCCAGGCCATCGCGCTCCTTCGCGCGCAACGTTTCGCAAGTTCGGGCGTCGGGCAGGGCTCGGACGCCGAGCGGACGACCGGCCGCCCGCTCGGCCAGCAAAGCTCGCTGAAGATCACCGGCCAGAACTGGCCCCGATCGTCAGGCACGATGCAATACAAAAACGACCAGCCGCGGTAGCTGAACGTATCGAAGACCGGCGTGCTCGACAGCTTGCGTCCACTTTTCATGCGCACCTCATCACATTGCTCAGGTGCGCGCGGTGCAGCGCGAAAACTTTCGCCGCAATCAAGCCTGGCATCTCTTCGTGCGCAAGATGTCCGGCGCCGGCCAGCCGGTCCAGGCTTGCACCCTGCACCCGTTGCTGAACCCACCGCGATTGGGCAGGCGGCACGGCTCGGTCCGATGCGCCGGTCAACAGGTGCAGCCGCTGTCCCAGCTCCGGCAGACGCGAGCACAGCGGCGCCACGTTCCAACGCGCCATCATGTGCAGCGCAGCAGCCACATGGACCGGGTTACCCACCAGCCGCGCGTAGAGCGCCACGCCGCGCGCGTCGAGCATGGAACCCGTGTTCCCGATCAGGCGCCGCACGGCCTTGGCATCCGCGGCGCTCCACGCGAAGAGCCGAGCGGCCATCGAATTGACGGACATCGCCCTGGCGACCTGCGGAAGCAGCAGGCCCGCGAGACCGGTGAACGGCAAGAACGCTCCGTTGAGCGCCACCACGGCATCCGCATCGAGTTGCTCGCAGAGACACAACTGCGCAGCGATGGCAGCCCCAGCCGAATGACCGACTACCACCGCCGGCCTCAACTGGAGCTGTGCCAGCAGCGCGGTCAGCATGCGGGCCATGCCGTCCAGCGACATGCGCGCGACGGGGGGCATCGAAGTAAAGCCATGTCCGGGCAGGTCCATGGCCACGCAGGTGAAGTGCGGCGCGAGCAGCGGCATGAGGTCGCGCCACGAATGGCTCGCCGCACCGGTGCCGTGGAGCAGCAGCAGGACCGGCCCGCGGCCCATCTGCTGCACATGCCAACGGATGCCCGCAACCTGCACGAAGCTGCTGTGCTGACGGTTCGGCCAGTCCAGGCCGTCCACGTTCCAGTCCAGCGCACGGCTCATGGCAGGGTCCGGTGCAAGACGGCAGCGCGAACGACCCGCGACATTTCCAGGGCGTCGGCATGCGGCAGCGGCAGATAGACCGCGCCCATCGCCTCCGCCAGGTTGCGTGCCGGCGGTTGCGGATGGGGCGAGGTGTCGAGCACCAGCGTGCGGATGCCCGAAGCCCTCATCAGCCGCGCCGAATGAAGCGCCTCCAGCCCGGCACGCTCGCGGCCACCGGTGCCGTCGAGCGCCACGTTCGCGCAGCCGTCGGTGAGCAGCACGGCCACCGGCGTGCGCCCGCGCCGCCGCGTGACTTCGGCCAGCGCAAGCGTCGCGTCGATGGCGGTGGCCAGCGGCGTACCTCCGCCTCCCGCCAGGCCCGCCAGGCTGCGCCGCGCCCGCACCAGCGACCGCGTGGGCGGCAGCAGCACCTGCGCCGACCGTCCGCGAAAGGCGATCAGCGAGACGCTGTCGCGGCGCACGTAGCAATCGGCCAGCAGCAACTCGACCGCGCCCTTCGCCTCGCCCAGGCGATGCAGCGCGGAGGAACCGGATGCGTCCACGGCGAACACGGTCGTGGTTTCGCTGCGCTGCTTGACGCGCGCGACGCGGAAGTCTTCGCGCCGCACCAGCACCGCGGCGTGAGGCTGTGCCGGGTCGGGCGGCGCTGTGTTTCGGCGGCGCAGCGCCTGCCAGGGGGCCGCGGCACGCAGCGTGTCGATGAGGCTTAGCCGCGCACCCTCGCGCGGATGGCCTGGCCGCACGCCGTCAGGCCGGCCGCGCAGGCCACCGGACGCCGACGTTCCTGCGCGTCCAGCGCAGCGAGGCTGGCGCCGCTCGGCGTGCCGCGAAGTCAGCAGCGCGAGCAGCCCGGGCGGGAGCACGGCGGATGCGGCTTCGAGCACGCGGTCCTCTGCCGGCACGCTCGCATCGCCCGGCGCGGGGTCGGTATCGGTATCGGTGCGCGGAGGTGCCGGTGCATCCTGCGGTCCGGGCTGTGTGTCGTTCGCCGGGGCGTCGTTCCGTTCGGCCGCCTGCCGATCCGGTTCGTGCGCCGACTCTGCATCCGGCAGTACCGTGGCCCGCGGCAGCAGCACCAGTCGCGCCGCGAGCGTTGCGTCCGACGCATCGGCTTCCCGGCGCCCGTGCAGCGCCGCATGGGCGCGCGCGGCACGCACCGCGAGCACCGAGCCGCGGATCGAGTCCACACCGAGCGCCAACGCCGCCGCGCACAGCGCTTCACGCAACGCGGCGGGCAACGCCACATCGGGCAGCAGCGTGCGCGCATCCGCGATGTGCTCTCGCGCCCAGCCATGCACGGGCCCGTCGTCGGCCCCGGCGCGCAGGTGCGAGCAGTCGAGGCTGAAGGCGAGCCGGTCGCGCAGCGCATCGGCCAGGCGTTCGTCCGCGTCGATGCCTTCGTCCAGCGCGATGAGCCCGATGCGCGCCGGATGGCAGCCGGCCACGCCCTGGCGCTCGATGCGGAGCTGCTGCGTGTCGAGCACCGCGGCCAGATGGGCCGCAGTGCGCAGCGGGATGCGCTCGGCCATGCAGGCGATCACGATGCCGCCATCGGACTCGACCAGCAGCCCGCTCTGCGCCATCGGCCGGCCAACCCGCAGGGTGGCGGCGAGGTCCAGGCCGCCCAGCAGCCGGTCGTCCTGCACATGCAGCGGCAGCCGGCGCAACGGCGACCCTTCGGGCAGCAGTGCCGCGACATCCCGCAGCCAGGCATCGCGCGCCGCTCCGGCGGGCGAGCGGACGACAGCGCCGCCCAGCCCGACCGCATCCAGGCACAGCAGCGCCGCCACCAGGGCCGCATCGCTGGCCGGTGTGGCGGCCGCCGCGCCCGCGCTCATAGTCCCAGCAATTCTTCGACGGCCTTGCCGACCCGCACGGTCGAGCCGCTGTCGTCCAGCGGATTGCGTCGCAGCCGGTGGCGAAGCGCCAGCGGCGCGACGCGTCGCAGATGGCTGGCGTCCAGCAATTCCTGGCCGTCGAGCGCGGCCAACGCGCGCGCCGCACGGATCATCGTGAGCTCGCCGCGCAGGCCGTCGGTGCCCAGGCTGATGCACAGGCGCGCCGCGCATACGAGAACCGCGTCGGGCACCTGCACCTGGCCGAGCAAGGCTTTGGCCGCCAAAATGCGCCGACGCACCTTGACGTCGTGCGGCAGCCAGTGGCGCAGGAATGCTGCCTCGTCACGATCGAAGGCGTCGCGCCGCCGGATCACCTCGACCCGCACCGCCAGGTCGCGCGGCGTGGTCACCTCCACCGACAGGCCGAAGCGGTCGAGCAGCTGAGGGCGCAGTTCGCCCTCCTCCGGATTGCCGCTGCCGATCAACACGAAGCGCGCCGGGTGTCGCACGCTCAGGCCCTCGCGCTCCAGCACGTTCTCGCCCGATGCCGCAACGTCGATCAGCAGGTCGACCAGATGGTCTTCCAGCAGGTTCACCTCGTCGATGTACAGGAAGCCGCGGTGCGCACGCGCCAGCAGGCCGGGCTCGAAACGCTTGACGCCCTGGGACAGCGCGCGCTCCAGGTCGAGCGCGCCCACCACACGGTCTTCGGTGGCGCCCAGCGGCAGGTCGACCACCGGAACGGGCACGCGCTCGGTGCGCATCGCGGTCTTGGCCTTCTTCAGGGCCGCGCAGTGCTCGCAGGCGGCGCCCGACGCGGCGGGGTCGCAGTGATAGGGGCAGCCGGCCACGGCCTGCATCGGCGGGAGCAGCGCGGCCAGCGCGCGCACGGCGGTCGATTTTCCGGTGCCCCTGTCGCCGAAGACGAGCACTCCGCCTACAGCGGAATCCACCGCCGCGATCAGGATCGCCATCTTCATCTCGTCTTGGCCGACGATGGCCGAAAAAGGAAAGACCATGGCTGCACTCCAAGCCTGATTAAGCGGGTTCATAGGCGCAAGTGTCATATTTAATTGACAATGCAGTGTGTCAGACTATACAACGGTTCCTCCGAAGCCCGTTTGATAAAAAGGACCATCCCATGAGCAACCCAAGTCGCAGGACGTTCGTGATCAGCGTCGTCGCCAGCAGCGCCGGCCTCGTCGCGTCGCAGGCCTCGGCCCAGGCAGCCACGCTGACCGAAACCGACCCCCAGGCTGCCGCGCTCGGCTACAAGGCCGACGCAACCAAGGTCGACAAGGCCAAGTACTCCCAGCATCAGTCCGATCAGATTTGCAGCGGCTGCCAGCTCTTCCAGGGCAAGGCCAGCGATGCGACCGGCCCGTGTCAGCTCTATGCGGGCAAGATCGTTGCCGCCAAGGGCTGGTGCAGCGCGTGGGTCAAGAAGGCCGCATAAGCATCTCTGGCGAACCCTGATCTCGCGCGTCCCGCGAGGCCGCGCGCGGACGCGCCGAACCGGGCGCAATGCGGGCGATGCGCGCATCCACCAGTTGCTGGCCCTGCGCGCACAGGAATGCCTCAAAAGCCCTCGCCACCGGCGAGAGCTGGCGGGTCGCCAGGTGCATCACATGCCAGTCACGCTCGATCGGATTGTTGGCGATCGGCAGCAACGCAAGCAGCCCGGCGTTCATTTCGAGCACGCAGGTGTGCAGGGACAGAAACGCCACGCCGAAGCCGGCTGCGCACATCTGCTTGATGGCCTCGTTGCTCGAGAGTTCGGAGCCGACGCGCAGTGGCAGCGCCGCGTCCTTGAACATGCGTTCGACCGTAGCCCGCGTGCCCGAACCGCGCTCGCGCACCAGGATGCTCTCGTCGGCCAGGCGCTCGATGCCGGGCCGCCTGTCGGCCATGAGCGGATGCCCGGGCGCGGCCACGAAGGCCATCGGATGCTTCGCAAAGGCGTGCGACTCCGTCTTCAGCTCGGCCGGCGGCCGGCCCATGATCGCCAGTTCCACGCTCTGCCCCGCCAGCATGCGAACTACCGCATCACGGTTGCCTACCTGCAGCTTCACCTTGACCTTGGGGTTGGCATCGGCGAAGTCGACCAGCAGCGGCGGCAGCAGGTATTCGGCGGTGGTGACCGCGCCCACGCGCAAGGTGCCGGAGAACACACCCTGCAGCGTGGCCATCTGGTCGCCCGCTTCCTGCCAGAGCGCCAGCAGCCGCGCCGCGTAGTTCGCCAACAGTTCGCCGGCCTCGGTCAGCCGGATGCCCCGCCCCGAGCGCTGCACAAGCGGCGTGCCGGCGGAGGCCTCGAGCGTGCCGATCTGGATCGAAACGGCCGGCGGGGTCAGGTGCATCTCGGCAGCGGCGAGCGACACGCTGCCAAGACGCGCCACCGCATCGAAGGCGGCAAGCTGCCGGAAGGTGGCATTGCGTGCAAGCGTCATCGATTCATATTAAGAAAACCTTAGGTGTTCGTAAATAGATTTAACTTTTCGTGATCCTTCGGCTTGCCTACATTGGCCCCTTGTCGGCCGGCCACGGCCGTCCATCCACGATCCTTCAAGGAGCGGCCGCATGCGGTACATGAACGCGCAGGACACCCGGGAGCCCGGCATGCAGATCGATGCCCTCATCTTCGACGTCGACGGAACCATCGCCGACACCGAGGAGGCGCACCGGGTCGCCTTCAACCGGGCCTTCGAATGGCATGGCCTCGGCTGGCACTGGCCGGCCGCGGAGTACCGCGAACTGCTGAAGGTGGCCGGCGGCAAGGAGCGCATCCGCAGCTACCTCGATGCGCTGCCGGTGTCCGACGCCGAGCGCGGCCGCCTGGGCACCATGGTGCGCGACATCCACTTCGACAAGACCCGGCTCTACAGCGCCGCCGTCAAGGACGGCGGCGTGCCCCTGCGCGTCGGCGTGGCGCGCCTGCTCGATGAGGCGCTGGCACGCGGCTGCAAGCTCGCCATTGCCAGCACCGCCACCGCCGCCACGATCGACGCCTTGCTGCAGTCGGCCTTCGGCCCGCGCGGGCTCGACATGTTCACCGTGATCGCATGCGGCGACCACGTGGCGCGCAAGAAGCCGGCCCCCGACATCTACCAGCTCGCATTGCGCGCACTCGAGGTACGGCCCGGCCATGCGGTCGCGTTCGAAGACTCGGCCCACGGGCTGCGCGCGGCCACGGCGGCGGGCTTGTGCACCATCGTCACACCCAACTTCTGGACGGAGCAGCACGACTTCGTCGACGCCGCACTCGTGCTGCCCCACCTGGGCGGCCCCGAGTTTCCGCTGCCCGGCGAGCCGGGCCGACAGCTGCACGGCGCGGCATGGCTCACCTGCGAGGAGGTGGTGCGCATCGCGTTGCGCCACGCATCAACGAGTCGCACTGCTCGCGCGAGCAAATCGCTTCCACATGTCGGCACCGTGGGCCGCGCCGGCGGCAATCAGACACAGCGCAATCCACAACATGCCGGCGCCGCCCAACGCGCACCGCAAGGCAGCCATCAGGCACAGGCCCGAGACCAGGTTGAGAAGATAGCCGCCGGGCCTCGGACCGCCGCCGGTGAGCCGGTGGTGCGCGAGCAGGACGATGCCTTCGACGGCGGTGAGCACGATCACCCCGTCGACCAGCCGGAGAAAGTTAAAGCCGGTGTCCACGGGGCGATCCTGCTCGATCAATCGCACGCTGGGCGCAAAGCGGGCTCATCGGAACGGCCCGTTTAGCCGCACCGTCTCCCAGTTGAGCACCGCCGCAATCGCCACCCACAGCAGGTACGGCAGCAGCAGCGCCGACGCCAGCTTCGACACTCGCCCCAGCAACAGCACAAGCGCCAGCACCGACAGCCAGAGAAACGGCACCTCGATCAGCGACCAGTCCGGCCGGTGCAGCCGGAAGTACAGCAGGCTCCATAGCACGTTGAGAAAGCCGTTCAGCGCGAACAGCACCAGCATCCACTCGCGCATACCGCCACGCGGTGCGCGCCGCCAGCCGATGACGCCGGCGCTCGCGGCCAGCGCGAAGATGGTGGTCCAGATCGGGCCGAAGGCCGCGTCCGGTGGCTTCCACGCCGGCTGCACGAGGCCGCGGTACCAGGGGCCCAGGTCGGTCATCAGCGCGCCCAGCACCGCCACGCACAGCGCGGCGAGCGCCGCCACCAGCACCGGCTTCCAGAGTCGTCCTCGGGGCGGCGCCGTCATACGCGCGCGAAACCCAGCAAATGCGCGACGTCCTTGAAGAAGATGCGCACATGGGCCATGGGTTTCTTTCGCACCAGCGTCTTGTTCATGTACGACTCGAAGGTCAGTTGCTGCACGTCGCGGTCCTCGCAGATCTTCACGAACCGCTCGCGGCGCCGGTCGGTGCAATACCAGAACCACTGCATCACGCCCAGCACGCGGAACACCGTGCCGTGCGCCTTCATGAAGCGCTGCCGGGCCTGCTTGAGGCAGCGGGCGTCACCGCCTTGCAGGAGCTGCGCCACCGCTTCGGCGGCGAAGCGCCCACCGGCCATGGCGTAGTAGATGCCCTCGCCCGAGGCCGGCGCGACCACACCCGCCGCGTCGCCCGCCAGCACGACATCGCGGCCGTTGTCCCAGCGCGGCAGGGGCTTCATCGGCAACGGCGCGCCTTCGCGCCGCAGCGTCGCGGCATCGGCCAGGCCGGCGGCCGCGCGCAGCCGGCCCACCGCCGTGCGCAGCGAGAAGCCCTTGTCGGCGCTGCCGGTGCCGATGCTCAGCGTGTCGCCGTGCGGAAACACCCAGCCATAGAAGTCGGGCGACAGCTGGCCCTGGTAGTACACGTCGCAGCGTGATCCGTCGTAGCCTTCGGGCTTGGCCGCCGGCGCTTGCACGATCTCGTGGTAGGCGAACACATAGCGTGCCGTGCGGGCCCGCGGAATCGCATCGGCCGCCACGCGGGAGCACGCGCCGTCGGCGCCGATCACGCTGCGCGCCCGCACCCGGCCGGGCTGCGTGCCGGCCTTGCAGCGCTCGGCGCGCCCGGCGTAGTGGACGACGCTCACACCGTCCTGGTCGCGCGCGAGGCGCTCGAAGCTGCCGATGCGCCGCACCGCGCCCGCCTGCGCCGCGCGCTCGCGCAGCCACTCGTCGAAGACCTCGCGGTCCACCATGCCGACGAAGCCGTTGTCGATCGGTATATCGACGCACTTGCCGCTGGGCGCCACCATGCGAGCCGACCGCGCCCTGGCGACCAGCAGGGCATCGGGGATCTCGAAGTCCTTGATGAGCCGCGGCGGTATCGCGCCACCGCATGGCTTGACGCGTCCAGCCCGGTCAAGCAGCAGCACCGAGCGGCCCTGCCGCGCCAGGTCGTGCGCCGCCGTGGCGCCGGCGGGGCCACCGCCAACGACGACCACGTCGAAGGTCTCGACATCGGAATCCAGGGGTTCCAGGGAGTGCATGACATCACCTCGTTTTCAGGCCCGCCTCGACCACACCATGGGACACGGGCCGGGCGGTGGGCTCGCGTTGGACTTTTCCGGCCAGTACAGCCGCGAGCACGAACAGCACCGCCTCGGCCGCGAAGACCGCGGCATACGCCAGGCCCGGCGTGCCGATGAAGACCCGCGCCAGGTCACTTGCTGCCGTGCCCAGCAGGCCGCCGAGCCCGAAGGCCACCGCCTGCGCCGCGCCCCACAGGCCCATGCGCACGCCTTCGCGCGAGGCGCGGCCTTCGCCGGCGAGCGACATCATCGCGGCGATGGCCGCGATGGAGAACGCACCGTTGGCCACGCCCAGCACGAACACGTTGGTCTTGAACGGCCATGCCGTGCCGACGATGCCCGCCGCCACCAGCCCGAGCAGCGCCACGGCCGACACCAGGCAGCCGCCGACCTGCCAGGCGCGCAGCGACCCGAAGCGCCGTGCATTGCGTCCACGTCCGGCCAGCGCGGCGGCCACCATGCCCAGCAGCACGCCCGCATGCTGGGTGCCCGACAGGCGCGTCGACTCGCCCGGCGTGAAGCCCAGCGCCGAGCCCGCGAAGGGCTCCAGGATCAGGTCCTGCGCGCTGTAGGCAAGCATCGAGATGAAGACGAAGAGCGTGAAGCGGCGAGCGGCCGGCTCGGCCCAGACCTGGGCCAGCGCCTCGCGAAACCGGGCGCCGGCCGGTGCCGCCCTCGCCGTGTCGGCCTCCGGGCCCGTACCAGCGCCCTTGCCTTCGAGGCCGGCCATCGCCACGCAGGTCAGCACGAAGGCCACGACCGACACCGCCGCGCTGACCGCCATCAGCCGCGAGGGCGAGAACGGGTCGAGCAGCGAACCGGCCACGCCCGCGGTGACCGCGAAGCCGGCGATCATCATGAGCCACACCGTGGTCGCCGCCGACGCACGCTGCGACCCCTCGACGCGCTGCGCCAGCAGCACCAGCAGCGAGGTTCCGGCCGCGCTCACGCCGATGCCCAGCACCGCGAAGGACAGCACCGCGGCGACGATCCCCGCGACCGGATGGCTCGCCATCGAGGCCGTGGCGCAGGCCGCGCCGAAACCGCCAGCCGCCAGCATCGCCATGCCGCCCACGATCCAGGGTGTACGCCGCCGCCCGCTGTCCGAGCCGTGGCCCATGCGCGGGCGCAGCACCTGCACCAGGTAGTGCATCGCCACCAGGGCGCCGGGCAAAAGCGCCGGCAGGGCCAGCTCGACCACCATCACCCGATTGAGCGTCGAGGTGGTCAGCACCACCACCGCGCCCAGCGAGGCCTGCACCAGCCCCAGCCGCAGGATCGCCGGCCAGCCGAAGTCCGCTTTCATGGGGTGCTCCCGGCGCCGCGAAGCGCGAAGGCGCTGATCATCATGCCGCTCACGAAGACCGGCACGCCGAAACCGCTGTACCAGCGCGCCCGCGCGCCCACGTCCTGCAGAAAATGGTCCATCAGCACCAGCTGAAGCATCACGAGCAGCCCGATGACCACCGCATGCGCGGGCCGGTGCCAGTGCACCAGCAGCAGCACCACCGCCCATTGCGGCAGCGCCATGAACCAGCAGGCCACGCGCCCCGCGCGCTGCGCGCCCAGCTGCACCGGCAGCGAGCGCACGCCCATCTGCCGGTCGCCCTCGATCGCCTTGAAGTCATTGAGCGTCATGATCCCGTGCGCGCCGATGCTGAACAGCAGGGCCAGCCACAGCGAGCGGCTGCCGGGCATGGCGCCGCCGGCCATGACCGCCGCGCCGGTGACCCAGGCCAGGCCCTCGTAGCACAGGCCGCAGGCCGCATTGCCCCACCAGCCGTTCTGCTTGAGCCGCAACGGCGGCGCGCTGTAGGCCCAGGCGAGCGCAAGGCCGACCACCGCCGCCACGAAGGCCCATCGGCCCAGGAGCGACGCCCAGGCCAGCGACAGCAGCGTCCAGCCGATGGCCACGAACAGGCCCCAGCGGCCCGGCATGCGGCCCGAGGGAATCGGGCGCTGCGGCTCGTTGATCGCGTCCACATGCCGGTCGAACCAGTCGTTGACCGCCTGGCTGCTCGCGCACACCAGCGGGCCGGCCAGCACGATGCCCATGAGTGCGACGGTCCAGCGTCCATCGAGGCTTGCGCCCGAGGCGATCACGCCGCAGGCGAAGGCCCACATCGGCGGAAACCAGGTGATCGGCTTGAGCAGCTCGGTGACCGCGGACAGCGCTGGGCGGGGCATGCCGACAAGTGTCCAGCCTGACGCACCAGACTGTCAACTGCGATTTACACTCGCAGTCATTCCACTACGGGTCGCGCTACTGCTTCTCGCTCTCCGGAGAGAGTTCGCCCAGGCCATAGCGGCGCAGCTTCACGTACAGGCTCTGGCGCGAGACGCCGAGCATCTCGGCCGCCGCGGCGCGATTGTCGCGAGTGAGGTCCAGCGCGGCCTCGATGCACAGCTGCTCTATGAGGTCGGTGGTCTCGCCCACGATGTCCTTCATCGACATGCGTCCGACCAGCTCGGACAGCTGCCCGGCCGAGTGCGGCAGCTCCTTGGCCGCGCGCGCATCGGTGCCCTGGCGGCGGCTCACGTCGCGAATGGTGAAGCCCAGGTAGGCCTCGTCGCTGTCGCGCACCAGCGTGGCGGAGATCTCCACGTTGGACACCAGCCCGTGCTCGCAGCGCAGGCTGGTGGGGAAAAGACGCAGCGACCCGCGCTGGCGCAGCGTGGATATCAGCACGCTGAGCTCGACGCCGGTGCGCCCGATCCAGCGGCCCAGCGACTCGCCGCGCACCTGCTCCTCGTTGGCCAGCTGCACCACTTCGACGAAGGCCTCGTTGGCCGATATCACCTGTCCGTTGATGTCGGTGACCACGATGCAGTCGGGCGCGCTCTGCACGATCTTGAGGAGCACCGCGTTGGCGTTGGCCCGGTCGGGCGAGACCACCTCCGCGGCCACGCGCGAAAGGCGCACCACCATCAGCACGCCGTTCTCCTGGCGAAAGACCGAGCCCGAGACGGTGACTTCGCCGCCGCCGTCGGCCACATGCGCCTGGATGTCCTCGGCCCGGCCCGCCGTGCGCAGCGCCGCGACCATCGACTGCACCGCCGCGTTGCTGCGCGCGTCCAGACCGGCGGGGAAAGTGGCGCCTACCAGCCGGCGCACGTTGTCGCCGAAGAGCTGCACGGCGGCGGGGTTGGCCTCGACGATCTTCTGCGTGGCGACATCGACGATGAGCACCGCATCCGACACCGTCTGGAACAGCTGCCGGTAGCGCGACTGCGCATCGCGCAGCTTCCAATGGTCGTGCAGGTTTTCCTGCTGGGCATCGACCACGCTTTGCTGCAGCGCCGTCATGCCGCGAAGGTCGCGGCCGAAAACGACAGTTCGGCCAATGTCGCGGTAGCGCGCCTTGGCGCGCAGCCGGATGGCCGTGGTGCTCAGCTGGAAGTGGGCGCCCTTGACGTTTTCGCAAATGAGCTGCCGCCATTCGAGGGGCTCTTGGGCCGCGGCATTGCGAAGCAACCACTCGGCGTTCGCACGGGAATCTTTGGCGACGCTGTCGACCCAGGGCTTTCCTATCCAGTTCTCGCAGCCCTGGTCATCCAGGCTGTTGCCGCCCAGTGCCACATCGCGGACCACACCGTCCGCATCGAGGATCAGCACCACATCGGAAGGCGCGGCGATCAGTTCCCCGATCAGTCCGGGTGGCAGGTCGCCCAGGTGCCTGGCGTGAGCCGCAAAACTCTTCATGGCTGAAAAGCAGTTCTCGCATCGTTCTTCAAGGATGACCTTCTGGTTCAGGCGCGGTTGTCAGTGGCTGTGCGGACGCGATGCAATCAGTCGTTCGGCATGGACAGGGGCCTTTTTCCCGTCGAGCCCGCATGCGTCGGCGCCCACGAACTTTACACGCTCGGGATGCCCAGCAAAGATCGGGCCACCCACCATCACGCATACGTCCTTGTTGCGCGAAACCTGCCGCACGTCGAGGATGGTGCGGCGCAGCAGCTGCAGCCGCGTCTCGCTGCCGGCGGCCAGGCCGATCACGTCGAACCATTCGGCGTGCGCCAGCTCCACGGCGTTGTTGTCCAGCGGCGCATGGCCGCGGTCTACCTCCCAGCCCGCATGATGGAAGAACTCGGCCACCATCGACAGGCCGAAGGTCTGCTGCTCGCCGCAGGCCGGCAGCAGCAACACACGCCTGGCGTTGCCGCGGAAGGGCCGCTGGCCGCCGTCGGTACCGTTCAGCGAAGGACTCAGCTCGTGCAGCAGTTGCTGCAGACGCGCCAGGCCGAGCGTGACATGCGTGAAGTCGCACAAGTCCTGTGTCCACAGGTAGTTCAGGTGCTGCGCCGCCGGCGCCAGCAGGTCGAGGTAAATGGTTTCGACCGACATGCCGCGCTGCCCGAGCAGGTCGACGAAAACCTGCGCCGGAGGGTGTTCGCGGGCCAGCACCAGCTGCACGAAATCCTCGACGTCGCGGGCAGTGGGCCGGTGGCCGGTGCTCTCGTCGGGCGGGCTGGACGGGGCCGGAACCCGATGCACGTCCACCAGCCGGGGAATGATGTCGAACTCAAGGGTGCGGGTGAGCCTCGTCTGCCGGTCGCTCATGGCGACCCGGTCGTTCGGCGCCCGGCTCCAGGGCGGCGGTGATGCGTCCGATGCCCAATCGGGTGCCGCTTCCGGCGGCTGAATCGAACCATCGAGATCCAGAGCTTGTCGAGCCAGTCGAGGCATGGCTTGTCTCCTGGTGGGGTTGTCTCTTCGCGATGTTGTTTTTGACGGCAATTCCGGCGACGGATCATGACGCAGGAAAGCCGCGCTGTCGACTCTCTGCTCCAGCACGCCCACTTGCGGCTTGCGGCGCCGGGCTTCGGCGCTCCCCGGTCCGAAAAGCAGCAGCACGTTGCTCGCCCGCGGCGCCTCCCCGCGGCCTGCGGCGGGCTTGGGTGCTGGAGCGATGTCGCGGGGATGCTTCATGGCGGCGTGTTGTCTGACAGGCATGTCGTCGACGCGATGATTCCGCGGCACGGGCGTACTGTCAATTTTTATTTACGTCCAATATAGTTGACACACCGAACGCGCCGATCTAGATTGGCCGCATGCGCAACCAGACATCTCCGACGGGCTTCAGCCGCGACGCGTTGCGTGCATCGAGGCGGCCGCTCTACACGCCGGACGAGCGCCGCCGCCGCGATACATCGGGCTGGACGCTGGTGCAGGGCGTGCTGGCCCCGGTGCAGTTCCTGGTCTTCGCGGTCAGCCTCGTGCTGGTGCTGCGCTACCTGTGGACCGGCCAGGGCCACACGGCCGCGGTGATTTCGGTGGTGGTCAAGACGCTGGCGCTCTACGCCATCATGGTGACCGGCGCCATCTGGGAGAAGGTGGTGTTCGGCAGGTACCTGTTCGCGCCGGCCTTCTACTGGGAGGACGTGTTCAGCATGCTGGTGCTGGCCCTGCACACCGCCTACCTCGCGGCGCTGGCCACCGGCGCGCTGGGCGACCGGCCGCTCATGTACCTGGCGCTCGCGGCCTACGCGTCCTATGTGGTCAACGCCGCGCAGTTCGTCCGCAAGCTGCGCGCCGCCCGGCAGGACATGGCGCGGCAGGACATGGAACCGCAGGCCGGCCCTTCGCACACTGGCGGAGCGGTGGCATGAACGCCGTCGCCAGCGCCGTCATTCCGATCCGCGAACAGCCGCGCGCCGCCGGCTGCGAAGACGCGCCGGTGCTGCGCGAGCGCGGCCAGCGCGAGGTGTTCTGCGGCCTCACCGGCATCATCTGGCTGCACCGCAAGGTGCAGGACGCGTTCTTCCTGGTGGTGGGCTCGCGCACCTGCGCGCACCTGATCCAGTCGGCCGCGGGCGTGATGATCTTCGCCGAGCCCCGCTTCGCCACCGCGATCATCGACGAGCGCGACCTCTCGGGCCTGGCCGACGTCAACGACGAGCTCGACCGCGTCGTCACCCGCCTGCTTGCGCGCCGCCCGGAGATCCGGCTGCTGTTCCTGGTGGGCTCCTGCCCCTCGGAGGTGATCAAGCTCGACCTGTCTCGCGCGGCCTCGCGGCTCTCCAAGGCGCATTCGCCGCAGGTGCGGGTTCTCAACTATTCGGGCAGCGGCATCGAGACCACCTTCACCCAGGGCGAGGATGCGTGCCTGGCCTCGATGGTGCCGGTGCTGCCGCCCCGGCCCGCGCAGGCGCCGCCCGAACTGCTGGTGGTCGGCACGCTGGCCGACGTGGTCGAAGACCAGTTCGCGCGCCTCCTCTCGCAGATGGGCATCGCCGCGCGCTTCTTTCCGCCGCGGCGCGCCAACGCCCTGCCCGAGGTCGGGCCGGGCACGCGCTTCCTGCTGGCCCAGCCCTTCCTGGCGGGCACCGCGCGTGCCCTCGAAGAGCGCGGCGCCACCCGGATCGCGGCGCCCTTCCCGCTGGGCGTGGAAGGCACGACGCGCTGGCTGGGCGCCGCCGCCGAAGCCTTCGGCATCGCCCAGGCCGACTTCGAGCGTGTGACCGCCCCGGCCCGCGAGCGCGCCTCGCAAGCGCTGGCCCGGCACCGGCTGCAGCTGGCAGGCAAGCGCGTCTTCTTCTTTCCCGATTCGCAGCTGGAGATTCCGATCGCACGCTTCCTCTCGCGCGAGATGGGCATGACGCTGACCGAGGTCGGCACGCCCTACCTGCACCGCCAGCACCTCGCAGAGGAGCTCGCGCTGCTGCCCGAAGGAACCTCGCTGTCCGAGGGCCAGGATGTCGATCGCCAACTGGAACGCTGCCGGGCCTTGCGGCCCGACATCGTGGTCTGCGGGCTCGGCCTGGCCAATCCGCTGGAGGCCGAGGGGCTGACCACCAAGTGGTCGATCGAGCTGGTCTTCACGCCGCTGCAGGGCTACGAGCAGGCGGGCGACCTGGCCGAGCTGTTCACGCGTCCGCTGGTGCGGCGGCTACGGCTGGCCGCCTGAACAACGAGAAAAAGAAGAACAGACAAGGCGCCAAGACCATGCAGCTCACGCTCTGGACCTACGAAGGACCGCCGCACGTCGGTGCGATGCGCGTGGCCACCGCCATGACCGACGTGCACTACGTGCTGCACGCGCCGCAGGGCGACACCTATGCGGACCTGCTGTTCACGATGATCGAGCGCCTGCCGCGCCGCCCGCCGGTCACCTACACCACCTTCCAGGCCCGCGACCTGGGCGGCGACACGGCGGAGCTCTTCCAGCGCGCCGCGCGCGAGGCCTTCGAGCGCTTCAGGCCGGCCGCGATGATGGTCGGTGCCTCGTGCACGGCCGAGCTGATCCAGGACGACCCAGGCGGCCTGGCCCGCGCGCTGAACCTGCCGATCCCGGTGGTCGCCCTGGAGCTGCCGTCGTACCAGCGCAAGGAGAACTGGGGCGCGAGCGAAACCTTCTACCAGCTGGTGCGGACACTGGCCGGCCCGCAGGTGTCGCCGCCCGGCACGGTGCGGGCGCCGCGACCGGCGGGGCAGCGGCCCCGCTGCAACCTGCTGGGCGCCACCGCGCTGGGCTTTCGGCACCGCGACGACGTGCACGAGATCAGCGGCCTGCTGCACGGCCTGGGCATCGACATCCATGTGGTCGCGCCGCTGCAGGCCGGCGCCGCCGACCTGGCCCGCCTGGGCGAGGCCGACTTCAACGTGGTGCTCTACCCCGAGATCGCCAACCTCACCGCCCAGTGGCTGCAACGCAGCTTCGGCCAGCCCTGCACGAAGACCGTGCCCATCGGCAGCGGTGCCACCCGCGACTTCATCGCCGAAGTCGCCGGGCTCGCGGGCATCGACGCGGCCCGGGCACAATGCGACGCCGCCGCGCGCGCGCCCTGGTATGCGCGCTCGGTCGATGCAACGTACCTCACCGGCAAGCGCGTCTTCATCTTCGGCGATGCCACCCACGCGGTGGCGGCGGCCCGCGTGGCGGCCACCGAGCTGGGCTTCACCGTGGTGGGCCTGGGCACCTACAGCCGCGAATTCGCCCGCGAGGTGCGCGAAGCCGCGCGGCTGTACGAGGTGACGCCGCTGATCAGCGACGACTACCTGGAGATCGAGGCCGCCATTGCGGCGGTGCAGCCCGACCTGGTGCTGGGCACGCAGATGGAGCGCCACATCGCCAAGCGCCTGGGCGTGCCCTGTGCGGTGATCTCGGCGCCGGTGCACGTGCAGGACTACCCGGCGCGCTACTCGCCGCAGATGGGTTTCGAGGGCGCCAACGTGCTGTTCGACACCTGGGTCCATCCGCTGATGATGGGCCTGGAGGAGCACCTCATCGGCATGTTCCGCGGCGACTTCGAGTTTCATGAAGATGCCGCGCCTTCGCACCTGGGCCATGCGACGGTCGCAGTCGCAGTCTCAGTCGCAGCACCCGCCGCTGTGGCCGCGGTGGAAGCCGCCGCCCCGCAGGCAGCAGCGGCCGAGCACGCCGCCGCCTGGGCCTCGGAGGCCGAGCAGGAGCTGCGCAAGATCCCGTTCTTCGTGCGGGGCAAGGCGCGCAGGAACACCGAGCGCTATGCGCTGGACCGCGGAGTGCCGCTAATCACCATCGAGACCCTCTATGACGCCAAAGCCCATTTCAGCCAGTGACCGCGGCGGCACGCAAGCTGCGATGCATGTGGTCATCGTGACCATGGACAGCCACCTGGCCAGCGCCACCGAACGCGCCTGGCGCGGCCTGCGCAAGACGCTGCCCGCGCTCAGGCTCACCGTGCACGCCGCGGCCGAATGGGGCGACCGGCCCGAGGCTCTCGCACGCTGCCAGGCCGACATCGCGCAGGGCGACATCGTCATTGCGACCATGCTCTTCATGGAAGACCACTTCCTGCCGGTGCTGCCCGCCCTGCAGGCGCGGCGCGACAGCTGCGACGCCATGGTCTGCGCCATGTCGGCGTCGGAGGTCACCAAGCTCACCCGCATGGGCAAGTTCGACATGTCGGCCCCCGAGACCGGCGCGCTTGCCTTCCTCAAGCGGCTGCGCGGCAAGCCGGCCGAGGGCGCCGACGCCGCCAGCCGCACCACCGCCGGCGCGCGCCAGATGAAAACGCTGCGCCGGCTGCCCAAGATCCTTCGCTTCATTCCCGGCACCGCGCAGGACGTGCGGGCCTACTTCCTCACGCTGCAGTACTGGCTCGCGGGCTCGGAGGACAACATCGCGAACATGGTGCACTTCCTGGTGGACCGCTATGCCGAAGGCCCGCGCCGCGCCATGCGCGGCATCGCCAAGACGCACGAGCCGGTGGACTACCCGGAGGTGGGCGTCTACCACCCGCGCATGAAGCAGCGCCTGGACCACAGCGTGGACGCCCTGCCGCGCGTGGCGCGCAGCGGCCAGCGCGGCACGGTCGGCCTGCTGCTCATGCGCTCCTACCTGCTCGCCGGCAACACCGACCACTACGACGGCGTGATCACCGCGCTGGAGGCCCGCGGCCTGCGCGTGATTCCGGCCTTCGCCACAGGCCTGGATTCACGCCCTGCCATCGACGCGTTCTTTCGTCACGAGGGCCGCGGCACCATCGACGCGCTGGTCTCGCTCACCGGCTTCTCGCTGGTCGGCGGGCCGGCCTACAACGACGCCCGCGCGGCCGAGGACATCCTGGCCTCGCTCGACGTGCCCTACCTCTCGGTCACGCCGGTGGAGTTCCAGTCGCTGGACCAGTGGGGCGAATCGCCGCGCGGCCTGCTGCCGGTGGAAGCGACCATGATGGTTGCCATACCGGAGCTCGACGGCGCCACCGGCTCGATGGTCTTCGGCGGGCGCGGCAGCGCGGCGCACATCGCCTGCACCGGCTGCGCCCACGCCTGCACCTTCCGCAACGAGACCGGCGTGCACGACATGCACAGCTGCATCGAACGCGCGGACATGCTCGCCGCGCGCGTGGGCAAGCTGGTCGATCTGCGCCGCGCCGAGCGCGCCGAACGCAAGGTGGCGGCGGTGGTCTTCAACTTTCCGCCCAACGCGGGCAACACCGGCACGGCCGCCTTCCTGTCGGTGTTCGAGTCGCTCTTCAACACCATGCGCGCCATGCGCGACGCCGGCTACGACGTGGTGCTGCCGGCCAGCGTGGACGAGCTTCGCCAGCGCGTGATCGACGGCAACGCCTCGCGCTACGGGGCGATGGCCAACGTGCATGTGCGCATCGCGGCCGACGACCATGTGCGGCGCGAAAAGCACCTGCAGGAGATCGAGGCCCAGTGGGGCCCGGCGCCCGGCAAGCAGCAAAGCGACGGCGGCGGCATCTTCGTGCTGGGCGAGCGCTTCGGCAACCTGTTCGTGGGCATCCAGCCGGCCTTCGGCTACGAGGGCGACCCGATGCGGTTGCTGTTCGAGAAGGGCTTTGCGCCCACGCACGCCTTCTCGGCCTTCTACCGGTGGCTGCGCGAGGATTTCGGCGCGCACGCGGTGCTGCACTTCGGCACGCACGGCGCGCTCGAATTCATGCCGGGCAAGCAGAACGGCCTGTCGGCCGGCTGCTGGCCCGACCGGCTCATCGGCGATCTGCCCAACTTCTACCTCTACGCCTCGAACAACCCTTCGGAAGGCACCATCGCCAAGCGCCGCGCGGCCGCCACGCTCATCAGCTACCTCACGCCGCCGGTGGCCGCCGCCGGCCTGTACAAGGGCCTGGTCGAACTCAAGAACATGCTGGAGCGCTTTCGCGGACTGGAAAGCAGCGAGGGCGAAGGCGAGGAGCTGGCCCGCATGATCCAGTCGAATGCGGCCGTGCTCGAACTGGCCGCAGCCGAGCCGCCCTGGGGCGAGGACACGCCGGCGCGCATCGTCGCGCTCAATCAGGCGGTGCTGGAGCTGGAGTACACGCTCATTCCCTGCGGCCTGCATGTGGTGGGCGAGGCGCCGAACCCGGAGGAACGCACCGACCTGCTGATGTCGCTGGCCGAGGCCTCGCACGGCATGCGGCCGCCGCGCGCCGTGGTCGAGGCGATCGTCGCGGGCCGCACGCCCGAGGAAGCGCTCGCCGGATGCGAGACCGAGGCCGAGGCCGGCCCCGCCCTGTTGCCCCTCTTGAACGAGCTTGCCAGGCTGGACCCGCTGCTGGCCACCGACCACGAGATCGACGGCATCCTGCGTGCGCTCGACGGCCGGTTCCTGCGCCCGGCGGCCGGCGGCGACCTGCTGCGCACCCCGTCGATCCTGCCGACCGGCCGCAACCTGCACGGCTTCGACCCCTTCCGCATTCCCAGCGCCTACGCGGTGACGGATGGCGCGCGCCAGGCGGCGCGGCTGCTGGAGCGGCACATGGCCGACGGCAACGCCTTTCCGGAATCGATCGCGCTGGTGCTGTGGGGCACCGACAACCTGAAGACCGAGGGCGCACCCATCGGCCAGGCGCTGGCGCTGATGGGCGCGCGCCCGCGCTTCGACGGCTACGGCCGGCTGGCCGGCGGCGAGCTGATGACGCTGGCCGAGCTCGGACGCCCGCGGGTGGATGTGGTGATCACGCTGTCCGGCATCTTCCGCGACCTGCTGCCGCTGCAGATCAAGCTGCTGGCCGAGGTGGCCTTCCTGGCCGCGAGCGCGGACGAGCCGCCCACGCACAACTTCATCCGCAAGCACGCGCTGGCCTACCAGGCCGAGCACGGCGGCGACCTGGAGACCGCGTCGCTGCGCGTCTTCGGCAACGCCGAGGGCGCCTACGGCGCCAACGTGAACAGCCTGATCGACAACCGCCGCTGGGACGACGCCGACGAGATCGCCGAGACCTACAGCCGCCGCAAGGGCTTCGCCTACGGCCGGGCCGGCCGGCCGGTGCAGCAGGCGCAGCTGCTGCGCAGCGTGCTGTCGGGCGTGGAGCTGGCCTACCAGAACCTGGATTCGGTCGAGCTGGGCGTGACCACCATCGACACCTACTTCGACACGCTGGGCGGCATCAGCCGCGCGATCAAGCGGGCCAAGGGCGCGGACGCCGCCATGGCGCCGGTCTACATCGGCGACCAGACGCAGGACGGCGGCAGCGGCACCGTGCGCACGCTGAGCGAGCAGGTGGCGCTGGAAACCCGCACCCGCATGCTCAACCCCAAGTGGTACGAAGGCATGCTCAAGCACGGCTACGAGGGCGTGCGGCAGCTGGAGGTGCACGTGACCAACACCATGGGCTGGTCGGCAACGACCAGCCAGGTGCAGCCCTGGGTGTACCAGCAGCTGAGCGAGACCTTCGTGCTCGACCCCGCGATGCGCTCGCGCATCGCCGAACTCAACCCGAGCGCGTCGGCCCGCGTCGCCAGCCGGCTGCTGGAAGCGTCGGAGCGGCATTTCTGGAAACCGGACGACACCATGCTCGAGGCGCTGCGCCGCGCGGGCGAGGAACTCGAGGACCGGCTCGAAGGTGTCTACGAAGGAAGCCCTGCATGAATACCGTCACCGTGCCTTTCCCCGACATCAAGAAGCCGGGGCCACGACCGCAGCCGCTGTCGCCTTCAACGTCTTCCCGCAGCGACGGCGAGGGCAGCGTGCAGGTGCAGCTGGACCCCGACCTGAAGATCGGCAATGCCAAGGTCTTCGCGATCTACGGCAAGGGCGGCATCGGCAAGAGCACCACCTCCAGCAACCTGTCGGTGGCGTTCTCGCGGCTGGGCAAGCGGGTGCTGCAGATCGGCTGCGACCCCAAGCACGACTCCACCTTCACGCTCACCAAGAAGCTCATGCCCACCGTCATCGACGTGCTCGAGTCGGTCGACTTCCACCCCGAGGAACTGCGCGTGGAGGACTTCGTCTTTCCCGGCTACAACGGCGTGATGTGCGTGGAGGCCGGCGGGCCGCCCGCGGGCACCGGCTGCGGCGGCTACGTGGTGGGGCAGACCGTCAAGCTGCTCAAGGAGCACCACCTGCTGGACGAGACCGACGTGGTCATCTTCGACGTGCTGGGCGACGTGGTCTGCGGCGGTTTTGCCGCGCCGCTGCAGCATGCCGACCGCGCGCTCATCGTGACGGCCAACGACTTCGACTCGATCTTCGCGATGAACCGCATCGTGCAGGCCATCGGCGCCAAGGCCAAGAACTACAACGTGCGCCTGGGCGGCGTGATCGCCAACCGCAGCAAGGACACCGACCAGATCGACAAGTTCAACGCGCAGATCGGCCTGCGGCTGATGGCGCACTTTCCCGACCTGGACGTGATCCGCCGCAGCCGGCTGAAGAAATCCACGCTGTTCGAGATGGAGTATTCGCCCGAGCTGGAGGCGGTGCAGAACGAATACATGCGGCTGGCCGCTGCGCTCTGGCTGGGCTCGGAGCCCCTGAACGCGGTGCCCATGAAGGACCGCGACATCTTCGATCTGCTGGGCTTCGACTGAAGCGCGAAGGAAACCACACGCCATGGCACACGTCAGCTACCTGCAAAGACGCGGCGAGATCGAAACCTACTTCGACCGCACCGCCGCCCAGGCCTGGGCACGGCTCACCTCGGACGCGCCGGTCGGGCGCATCCGCGCCAGCGTGCGCGCCGGGCGCGACCGCATGCGCCAAACCCTGCTCGACTGGCTGCCCGCGGACCTGCACGGCATGCGGCTGCTCGATGCGGGCTGCGGCACCGGCGCGCTGGCAGTGGAGGCCGCACGGCGCGGCGCCCACGTGGTGGCGATCGACCTGTCGCCCACGCTGGTGGCGCTGGCGCGGGAGCGCCAACCGGCGGAGCTGATCGACGGCACGGGCGCCGAGGGCGCGGGCCGCATCGACTTCCGTGCGGGCGACATGCTCGACCCGGCGCTGGGCCGCTTCGACTACATCGTGGGCATGGACTCGCTCATCCACTACCGCACGCCCGACGCGGTGCAGGTGCTGGCGGGCCTGGCGCAACGGGCCGACCGCGCGGTGCTTTTCACCTTCGCGCCCAGCAATCCGGCGCTGGTCGCGTTCCGCGCGGCGGGCCGGCTGTTTCCGCGCGGCAACCGCGCGCCGTGGATCGAGCCGGTGGCCGAAAAATCGCTGCACCGCCTGATCGCCACCGAGCCCCTGCTGGCCCCCTGGCATCGCGGCCGCACGCAGCGCGTGGCCAGCGGCTTCTACACGTCGCAGGCCCTGGAGATGGTGCGCGCATGAACACGATCACCCGCCTGAACGACCGCGTGGCCAGCAAGTGGAGCCTGATCGCCACGCGCTTCCTGCCCTTCGCCGACGTGGCCACGCGCGAGCTGCCGCTGGGCCGGCTGCTGCGGCTGTCGCTGTTCCAGGTGACGGTGGGCATGGCGCTCGCGCTGCTCAACGGCACGCTGAACCGGGTGATGATCGTGGAGCTCAACGTGCCCGCATGGCTGGTGTCCACCATGATCGCGCTGCCGCTGGTCTTCGCGCCGATGCGGGCGCTGGTGGGCTTCCGGTCCGACCACCACCGCTCGGCCCTCGGCTGGAAGCGCGTGCCCTACATCTGGATGGGCACGCTCATGCAGTTCGGCGGGCTGGCGATCATGCCGTTCGCGCTGATCGTGCTGTCGGGCGACACCAACGGGCCGGTGATCTACGGACAGATCGGCGCGGCCATCGCTTTCCTGCTGGTCGGCGCGGGCCTGCACACCACCCAGACCGGCGGCCTCGCCCTGGCCACCGACCTGGCCACGCCGGAGAACCGGCCGCGCGTGGTGGCGCTGCTCTACGTGATGCTGCTGGTGGGAACGATGGTGAGCGCCCTGGGCTTCGGCGCCCTGCTGCAGGAGTTCAAGCAGGTCAAGCTGATCCAGGTCATCCAGGGCGCGGCGCTGCTCACCATGGTGCTGAACCTCATCGCGCTGTGGAAGCAGGAGGCGCGCGTGCCCTCGCGCACCGCCGCGACGCCGGGCGAGCCGCGGCCTTCGTTCCGGGCCTCGTGGCGTGCCTTCGTGCAGGGCGGGCGTTCGGCGCGCCTGCTGGTCGCTGTGGGCCTGGGGAGCGCCGGCTTCAGCATGCAGGACGTGCTGCTGGAGCCCTACGGCGGCGAGATCATGCACATGGCGGTGGCGTCGACCACGCAGCTCACCGCCATGATCGCCTGCGGCGCGCTGGCGGCCTTCGTGCTGGCCGCGCGCTGGTTCCACCACGGCGGCGAGCCGCACCGGCTGGCCTCCATCGGCGTGGTGGTCGGCATCTTCGCCTTCGCGGCGGTGGTGTTTGCCGACCCGGTGGGCTCGCAGCTGATGTTCCGCATCGGCGCGCTCCTGATCGGCTTCGGCGGCGGCCTGTTCTCGGTGGCCACGCTCACCGCGGCCATGGGCCACGACACGGGCGCGCGCAACGGCCTGGCGCTGGGCGCATGGGGCGCGGTGCAGGCCTCGGCCGGCGGCCTGGCGATCGGGCTGGGCGGCTGGCTGCGCGACGGCATCACCTACCTGGCTTCGCACGGCACCCTGGGCACTGTGATGTCGGCGCCGTCCATCGGCTACAGCGTCGTCTACTACATCGAGATCGTGCTGCTGTTCGCGACGCTCGTGGCGATCGGCCCGCTGGTGCGCACGCCTCGCAACCAGCGACCGCCCGCTGCGGACGCGGACGCCGCCAACAGGCCGGGCAAGTTCGGCCTGACCGAGTTTCCGGGCTGACGGCAAGGCGCCGGGCCACGCCCCCCACACGAAGGAGATACACCATGGGAAACGGAGCCATCACCAACTACATCGACGTCGCGCAGATCGTGCTCTACATGTTCTGGGTCTTCTTCGCGGGTCTCATCTACTACCTTCACCGGGAGAACAAGCGGGAGGGCTATCCGCTGGAGAACGACCGCTCCAGGCACATCGACGTACAGGGCTTTCCGGCCGTGCCGAGCCCCAAGACCTTCCTGCTGCGCGACGGCCGCACGGTGCAGGCGCCCAACCGGCTGCGCGAAGAGCGCGCGCTGGCGGCCGAGCCCCTCGGCGCCTGGCAGGGCGCGCCGCTGGAGCCCACCGGCAACCCGATGCGCGACGGCATCGGCCCGGGCGCCTGGGCGCAGCGCGCCGACATCGCCGACACCACCATCGACGGCGAGCTGCGCATCGTGCCGCTGCGCCACGCGCCCGGCTTCGGCCTGTCGAAGAAAGACCCCAACCCCGTGGGCATGCCGGTCTTCGCCGCCGACGGCCTGGTGGGCGGCGACGTGATCGACCTGTGGGTGGACCGCGCCGAGGCCGTCTTCCGTTACCTGGAGCTCGAGGTGCCGACCGAGGCCGGGCCGCGGCGCGTGCTGTTGCCGATGAACTTCGCGAAGGTCGAGAAACACCGGGTGCGGGTGCGCTCCATTCTCAGCACCCAGTTCGCCTTCGTGCCCGGCACGCGGCTGCCCGAACAGATCACGCTGCTCGAGGAAGACAAGGTGATGGCGTACTACGGCGGCGGCACGCTCTACGCGACGCCGCAACGCCAGGAGCCGCTGCTGTGAAGGCCGCCAACTTCACGCCGCCCGGCGACGACCACGACTTCGAGCCGGCCTACGGCCTGCCCGAGATATTGCCGGCACGCGAACGCATGCTCTGGCAAGGCTCGCCCGACTGGAAGCGCATGACGCGCAGCGCGCTGCACGTACGCGGGCTGGCGGTGTACTTCGCGGTGCTCATCGCCTGGCGCGGCGCCAACACCCTGGCCGGCGGCGGCGGCGCGCTCGACGCGCTGGCGGCCATGGCCTGGCTGCTGCCGCTCGCCACGCTCGCCATCGGCACGCTCGTGGGCCTGGGCTGGCTCACCGCGCGCACCAGCGTCTACACCGTCACCGACCGCCGTGTGGTCATGCGGGTGGGCATCGTGCTGACCGTGACCTTCAACCTGCCCTACAGCGCCATCGACGCGGCCTCGCTGCACCCCAACGCCGACGGCACCGGCGACATCGCACTGGCCCTGAACAACGACGCGCAGATCGCCTACGTGCATCTGTGGCCGCATGCGCGCCCCTGGCACCTGAAGCGCACCCAGCCGATGCTGCGCGCGCTGCCCCGTGCGCGGGAAGTGGCGGCGCTATTGGCCGGTGCGCTGGCGGCGTCGGCCGGCATTCCGCGCCGCGGGCTGCATGCGGTGGCGCCGGCGCCCGGCGCGCGCGAGACCGCCGAGGCCGCGCCCGAACCCATGACCGCCTGAGGATGCACCGATGAACACGATGCAACCCCAACCCCGCTCGCCGGATGCATTGCCGCGCGGCATGCTCATGGCGCTGGGCGGCGTGGTGCTGTGCACGCTCGTCGGCGTGAGCTTCGTGCGTTTCACCGGCATCGGCGTGGTCCATGTGCCGCAGGCCGAGGCCGTGAGCGTGCGCGAGTTCCTCTTCGAAGACCTCGCCAGCGGCGGCATCCAGGTGAAGGACGCGCGCACCGGCCGCGTGGTGCATGAGGTCGCGCCCGAAACCAACGGCTTCCTGCGCGGCACCATGCGCGGGCTGGCGCGGGAGCGCCACCGGCGCGGCATCGGGCCGGAGATTCCGTTTCGCATGACCGGTCGGGCCGACGGCAAGCTCACGCTCGAAGACCCGGCTACCGGCCGCACCGTCGACCTCGGATCGTTCGGGCCGACCAACGCAGCGGCCTTCGCCGGGCTGATGACCGGCGGCCCCGCCACCACCCGCTGAAGGAACACCCCATGTCCACCCCGGCCTCTTTGGCAACCCATGCGCCCGGCAGCTCCACCGAGACCGCGCTGCGCGACACCATGCTCACGCCGCGCTTCTACACCACCGATTTCAAGGCGATGGACCGCATCGACGTGGCGCCGATCCGCGCGCAGTGGAATGCGCTCATGGAGGAGTTCCGGGCCGACAACAACACCGACCATTTCCAGCGGCCGGCCGAGCTGGCCGCCAACTGCGCGCAGCTGCCGCCGGCGCTCTACAAGGAGTTCTCGGATTTCCTGGTGAGTTCGATCACCTCGGAGTTCTCGGGTTGCGTGCTCTATGCCGAGATCAGGAAGCGGGTGACCAATCCCGACATGAAGGAGCTGTTCGGCTACATGGCGCGCGACGAGAGCCGGCATGCGGGCTTCATCAACCAGTGGCTCAAGGACTTCGGCATCGGCGTGGACCTGGGCTTTCTGGCGCGGGCCAAGAAGTACACCTACTTCAGGCCGAAGTTCATCTTCTATGCGACCTACCTGTCCGAGAAGATCGGCTATGCCCGCTACATCGCGATCTACCGCCAGGTCGAGCGGCATCCGGAGCTGTGCTTTCATCCGATCTTCCGGTGGTTCGAGCGCTGGTGCAACGACGAGTTCAGGCACGGCGAGGCCTTCGCGCTCCTGATGCGGGCCGACCCGCGGCTGCTCAAGGGCGTCAACAAGCTGTGGATCCGCTTCTTCGTGCTGGCCGTGTTCGCGACCATGTACGTGCGCGACCACCAGCGCCCCGAGATGCATGCGGCCATGGGCCTGGACCCCACGGCCTACGACTTCACCGTGTTCCGCATCACCTCGGACATCACGCGCCAGGTGTTTCCGCTCACGCTGGACATCGATGCCCCGGCCTTCCGTGCCGGCCTGGAAACGCTGCGGCGCATTTCGGTCGCGACCGAGGCGGCCAAGGCGCGCGGCGGCGTGGGCGGTGCGCTGCAACGCGTGGCGCTGGCCGCGCGCGGTGCGGTTGCCTTCGGCAAGCTCTTCCTGATGCGCGCGCAGCCCAACGCACTGCCCGACGACGTGCGCATGGCGCCGACCTGGTGAGCCCGCGGGCACCGCCGATCGCACCCACGCACCCACCTGCCCGCCCGCCCCGAAGCCCCGCATGTCCCAGTACCTGCTGCCCATGCTCTACACGGTCTTCGTGTGGTGGTTCAGCACGGGCGTGATCCTGTATCTGAATGGCCTGCCGCGCTGGACCTTCGGCTGGACCATGGGCGGCGCCACCGTGCTGCTGACGCTGGCGTTCGTGGGCCTGTACGCGACCCGCAACGACCTGCGCGTGACCGGCGCCTACCTGGCCTTCACCTGCGCGCTGCTGGTCTGGGCCTGGCAGGAGGTGGCCTTTCTGTTGGGCTGCGTGACCGGCCCGCGGCGCGCGCCCTGCCCGCCCGGTGCGCGCGGCTGGCGGCGCGCCGGCTACGCCCTGCAGACGTTGCTGCATCATGAATTCGCGCTGATCGTGCTGGGTGCCGCGGTGGTGACGCTGACCTGGAACGGCAGCAACACGACAGGCCTTTTCACCTTCGCCATCCTGTGGGTCATGCGGCAGAGCGCCAAGCTCAACGTTTTTCTGGGCGTGCGCAACCTCAACGAAGACTTCCTGCCCGCGCACCTGAAGTACCTGCAGACCTACTTCACCCGCAAGCCGATGAACGCGCTGTTCCCGGTGTCGGTGGCGATGTCGACCTGGCTGGCTGTGCTGCTCTGGCAGGCCGCGCTGGCCGAGGGGGTGCGCAGCTTCGACGCCACCGCGCTCACTTTTGCCGCCACGCTGCTGTCGCTGGCGATCCTGGAGCACTGGTTCATGGTGCTGCCGCTGCCGTCCGAGGCGCTGTGGAGCTGGGGGCGGCGCTCGCGCGCGCTGGCGCCCGGCGAGCGCGTCGGACCCGATCGTTTGTGAGGATGGCGCATGCCACCACTACGTGTCTAGAATCCGAAAATTCGCGGCATCCCCTGCCGCCGAGGAGACGCGACGTGAGTTCCAGAGACGGCGAACTTCCCGATCTGGCCGCCCTGGCGGCCTGGGCGCCTGAACTCGCGAAGACCTTCGTCTCGCTGTCCAGCGACATCGCCCTGGTGATCGACAAGGCGGGCGTGATCCGCAACGTCGCGCAGGGCGAGGTCGACCCGATGGCACCGCTGGCCAACGACTGGGTCGGCCGCCCGTGGGTCGACACCGTGAGCGGCGACACCCGCGCCAAGATCGAAAACCTGCTGCACGAAGTCACCACCACCGGCATCGCCCGGCGGCGCGAGGTGAGCCATCCGTTCCAGCAGGGCGGCAGCATCCCGGTGGCCTATTGCGCGATCCGCTTCGGCGACGACGGCCCGGTGCTGGCCACCGGCCGCGACCTGCGCGCCATCGCCGCGATCCAGCAGCGCTTTCTGGATTCGCAGCAGGAGCTGGAGCGCGGCTACTGGCAGGCGCGCCAGGCCGAAACCCGCTACCGCCTGCTGTTCCAGGTGGCGACCGATGCGGTGCTGGTGGTCGACGCCCACACACTCACCATCCTCGAAGTCAACCAGGCCGCCTCGCAGATGTTCGACATCGCCGGCGAACAGATGGTCGGCCGGCAGGTCACCAGCGGCTTCGAGGAGCGCTCGCGCATCGGCATCGAGGCGCTTCTGCATTCGGCCCGCGCCTCGGGCAGCAGCGGCGAGATCCGCGCCCGCCTCCTGGGGCGGATGGCGCTCACCAGCGTGGCCGCCACGCCTTTTCGTGCCGAGGACGCGATGCGCCTGCTGGTGCGGGTGCGCGCGGTCGATGCCACCCAGCCCTTGCCGGCGCTGAGCGATTCGCTGGTGCGGCTGGTCGACGACACCAGCGACGGCGTGGTCGTGACCGATGCCAGCGGCCGGGTGCTGATGGCCAACACCGCCTTCCTCAAGCTGGTGCGGGCGGACGACGAATCACAACTGAAGGGCCGACTGATCGTCGACTGGCTGGGCACGCCCGAGCACCCCATGGCCACCTTGCTGCCACAGGTGCGGCGCGACGGCGTCGCGCGCCGGGTGCCGTCGTGGATCAAGGTAGCCGGCGCGCCGCTGGTCCAGGCCGAGGTGTCGGCCGCACTGCTCACCGAAGGCGACCAGGAGTGCATCGGCTTCACACTTCACCTGCTGCCCGCGAACGAAGGCGACGAGCATTCGCACCACGAACTGAACCTTGGCATGCAGCACCTGACCGAGCACCTCGGGCAGGTGCCCGTGGCCCAGCTGATGGCCGCGGCGGCCGCGCTCGCCGAGCGACACTTCGTGTCGGCCGCGCTCGCGCAGTCGCACAACGACGCCGACGAAGCGGCCCGGTTGCTGGGGATGACGGGCGAGGCCTTCGCGCTGATGCGCCGGCGCGCCGACGACGGCCCCGCCGATGAAGGCAATGACAGCGCCACGCCGCAAGGAGGCCGGTAATGCTCGGCAGCCCCGCGTTCGGCAAGGCCGACCTCACGAACTGCGAGCGCGAGCTGATCCACCTGGCGGGCTCTGTCCAGCCGCACGGCGTGCTGCTCGCGCTGCAGGAGCCCGGTCTGCGGGTGCTGCAGGCCAGCGCCAATGCGCAGACGCTGCTGGGCGTGTCGCTGCAGCAGCTGCTGGCGGCACCCTTGGGCCAGCTGGGCGGCGACATCGAGCGCTGCGTACGCCGCATCGCGTCGCAGGGCCGGCTGACCGATCCCGAAGCGCTGCGCTGCCGCGTCGAGGTGCAGGGCAGCGAACGCGAGTTCGAGGGCACCATGCACCGCATTGCGGGCGACGTGCTGCTGCTGGAGATCGAACCCGTAGGCGCGGGGACCACGATCGAGACGGTCAACGTGCCCAGCGAAAAGCTGCTCGGCCTGCTGGGCGACGCGGTGCAGCGCATCAGCGCCGCCTCGAACATCGGCACGCTGTCCGACACGCTGGTCAAGTGCTGCCGCGACATGCTGGGCTACGACCGGGTGATGGTCTACAAGTTCGACCCCGACGGCCACGGCAAGATCATTGCAGAGGCGCGCGACCCGCGACTGGACTCCCTGCTGGGCCACCACTACCCGGCCACCGACATTCCGCAGCGCGCGCGCGCGCTGTACCTGCGCACCCGGCTGCGGGTGCTGGCCGACGTGCACTACGTCGCCTCGCCGCTGGTGCCGCAGCGCCTGCCCGGGCACGACGAAGAGCTAGACATGTCCTCGTGCTACCTGCGCAGCATGTCGCCGCTGCACCTGCAGTACCTGAAGAACATGGGCGTGACCGCCACGCTGGTGGTGTCGCTGGTGCGCGAGGGGCGGCTGTGGGGCCTGATCGCCTGCCACCACTACAGCGCGCGCAACCTGCGCTTTGCCATGCGCGCGGCGGCGGACCTGCTGGCCGAGGTGGTGTCCACCCGCATCGCCGCGATCGAAAACTACGCCTATGCGCAGGTCGCGATCCAGGTGCGCCGGCTCGAGCAGCGGTTGGTGGAGGCCACATCGACAGAGGGCGACTGGCGCCTGGCGCTGTTTCGCAATCCGCGCACGCTGCTGCAACCGCTGGAGGCCACCGGCGCGGCGCTGTTCCAGGAGGGCGAGCTGCTGACCGCCGGCGAGACACCCAACCATGCCGAGCTGCGCGAGCTGATGCGCTGGATCGATGCGCAGCGCTTCGACGGCCTTTTCAGTTGCGCGTCGGTGGAGCGGGCCGAACCGTCGCTCGCCTCGCTCACGCCCACGGCCAGCGGCGTGGTGGTGGTGCGGCTGTCGTCGTCGCGGCCCGACTACCTGATGTGGTTCCGCAAGGAGCAGCTCACCAGCGTGACCTGGGCCGGCGATCCGTCCAAGCCGGTGCTCGACGCCAACGACCCGCTGACCCTGTCGCCGCGCCGCTCCTTCGCGGCCTGGTCGGAGATCGTGCGCGGCACCGCCCTGCCCTGGTCGGTGACCGAGCTGGCGCTGGCCCGCGCCTTCGGTGCGGCGCTGATCGACATCATCGTGCAGGTGAATGCGGTGCGTTTTTTGATCGCCGAGCACCAGCTTGCGCAGATCCGGGTCACTGTCTCCAACGCCAACGAGCCGGTGCTGATCGCCGATCCGAACGGCCGGGCGCTGTTCGCCAACCGCTGCTTCTTCGAGATGATCGGGCGCGGCGCCGAGGCCGACGCGCCCGCCGAACTCGGCGATGCGGCGCAGTGGTTTGTGGAACCCGCGCGGGTGCGGGACATGCTGCGCACGCTGGTGCAGGAGCGGCATTCGTGGCGCGGCGAGCTGTCGCTGGACCTGGGCAATGGCGCCAGCCTGCCCACTTCATTGCGCGCGGAGCCGGTGTCGGCGCGCGACGGGTCGGTGCTGGGCTTCTTCCTGATCTTCACCGACCTGAGCGACAGCCGACGGGCCGCCGCCGCGCGCGAACACCTGGAGCAATCGCTCTCCAAGGCGATGCGCGACGAAGCGCTGTCGCGCCAGGCCGATGCGGCCGACGTGATCGGCGCCATCGTCTCCAACGCCAGCCTCGCCGCGATGGACATCGCCGACGGCAACATGGGGCCCACCGTGGTGCCCCTGCTGGCCGAACTCGAGGCCTCGACGCGCCGCGCCGCCTCGCTGTACGACCGCATGAAGGCTTTCGTCGGCTGAACGGCTGAACGGCTGAACGGCTGAACGGCCGATCGGCAGCGCGAGGCACGGCAGCTGCCGCGCCGCGTGGGTCTCCTTACTTGATCACCGCCATCTGCACGCGCCGGGCCGTCGGGTCTTCGCCGGCCACGTTGGCCGCGGCCGACTGCGGCTTGTCGAGCACGATGCGGTCGGCCGTGACGCCGGCGGCCACCAGCGCATCGCGCACGGCCATGGCGCGCTGCTTGGCGAGCTCCTCGTTCTGCGCCGGATCGCCGCTCGCGGAGTGGTAGCCCGACAGGCTCACCCGCGCTGCGGCATCGGCCTTGAGCGCCGCGATGGCCGGTGCCAGCGTCTGCACCGCCTCGGGCGAGACCGTGCTGGACCCCGTCGCGAACAGCACGTCGACGCCCGCCGCAGGCAAGCCGGACGCCGTGGCCGCGGTGGCGGTCGCCGCTTCCGCCGCCGGGGCCGACGCGCTCTGCACCACCGCGCGCACCTTCGCCAGTTCGGGATGGTTCGGCAGCATGCTCGCGCCGTAGAGCGGCTTGAAGGCCCCCTGGTGGCAGGTGGCGCAGTTGATCTTGGGCGCGTCGCCGGCGGGCCCGAGCCGCGCGGCCGGGAACAGCGGCGTGAGCGGGTCCAGGTACTGCGTGTTCAGGTCGCGCACCATGCGGATGCCGTACCAGGCCACGGCGCGCGGCGGCGCACTGGTTTCCCAGTCGGCGAAGGAGCGCGTGTTGTGGCAGTAGGTGCAGTTCACGCCCAGCGACTGCGACATGTGCATCATCAGCCCGTAGGTCCACTCGGCCTGCTTGATCGATTGCCGGTTGCCGTTCTGCAGCGCGGTCGCGCCGACCACGCGCACGTTCTCGCCCTTGTCCAGGAACGGCGAGAACGGGTCGTTGGGCAGCGACGCCATCGCCACGCTGGCGGCCGGCGCGTTCTGGCCGGCCTTGTTGCCGGCATAGGCCGCCTTCTGCGGCTCGCCCATCGTCCAGGTGTTCAGCGGCACCGGATTGCCGCGGTGGCAGGTGTAGCAGGTGACGCCGGTGTCGGCCACGTGGGTCTTCCAGTCGGCGTTCAGGTGCTGCGTCATCTGCAGCATGCGCCGCGCGACCACCTTGGTGTAGACCGCGTCGGACGCCATGTTCTCGCCCTGGTGGCAGTAGGTGCAGCCCTGCTGCGGCGCCACCCAGGCGGTCATGGAGACCATCAGGCGGGTGAATTCGCCCACGCTGAGGTCGTTGAGCACCTTGACGTTCTGGAACACCTGGCCTGCCGTCGGGCCGACGGCAGGCGCAGGGGGCGTGTCGGCCGGCAGCGCGTTCTTGACAGCCTGGGTCTCCACGGTGCGCGGGTTGTACACCTCCTGCATGCCGGTGCCGCGGTAGCCGCGCTGCACCACATCGACCGGCGGTCGCTCGCAGCCGGCGAGCAGCAGCAGCACGCCGGCCGCGGCACCCCAGGCCAGGCGGGCGAATCGTCCTCGAGCAGAGCGGGCTGTGCGGGCAGTGTGGTCGGCGTTCATGGCCGCACCCCCGGCAGCGTCGACGGATCGATCACCGGCGCGAACACTGCCGGATAGATCGGCGCCACATGGTGCTTGACCGCCCACAGGTACCAGTTGTCCACCACCGTGCCGGTCAGCAGGATGCCGATGCCGCCGGTAAGCGGGCACAGCACGGCGAACCACCAGGCCCAGCGGTGGATCGACTCCATCGTGGCGTTGAAGCCCATGCACCAGCGCCAGAACAGCGCGGCCCGCTCGGAGGCCGTGCCGCGGTCCACGATCTGCTCGATCTCGCGCTCGCCGCCGAAGCGACTTACCGCCAGGATGGTCGCGCCGTGCATCGCGAACAGCAGCGTGGAGCCGTACAGGAAGGCGATCGACAGCATGTGGAACGGGTTGTAGAAAAGGTTGCCGTAACGGATCGAGAAGGCCGCCGTCCAGTCCAGGTGCGGAAAGATGCCGAAGGGCACCGCCTCGCCCCAGCTGCCCATCAACAGCGGCCGGATGAAGCCCAGCACCAGCATCAGCCAGATCGCGGCGGCGAAGGCCCAGGCCACGTGCGTGCCGATCTTCAGCGCGCGCGCACGACGGTACATGCGCGCCCACCACAGCAGCACTGCAGCGGTCATGAAGAAGCCGGCCATCAGCCACCAGCCGCCTTCGTTGAGCGGTGGAAAGAGTTTGAGCCCCATCGACGGTGGCGGCGGCTCCAGCGCCAGCCAGGGCAGCTGGCGCACGAACTGCACCGGGTCCCAGTTGACCGAGGCGAACATGTTGAGCCCGACGATCTCGAAGGCGATGAAGCCGCACAGCAGCGACGCCAGCCCGAACCAGCCCAGGTAGATGGGCCCGACCTGCGCATCGCCGATGCGCCCGAGCAGGTGCACGTGCAGCGGCGGGCCTTCTCGCTCGTTGTTGCCGCGCTCCAGCGGCACGCCCGCGTAGGCCGGTGCGACAACCTGCACGCGGGTGAAGATGTTCTGGTATTCGGCCATCGATGACTCCTCTGAGACGCTGCGGGTGCGGTGCGTACGTTCGGTTGATCAGTGCCAGATCGGCAGGTTGAGCCACCAGGTCCACCACTCGGGCCAGCCGCGGGTCCAGAAGGGGCCGCTGATGACGATGCACACGGCGCTCCAGAAGGCCGCCGACAGCGCCAGGAACAGGCCCAGGCGATGGATGCCGAGCGTGCCGATCGAGTAGCCGATGGTGTCGCGGAAGAAGGTGTTCTCGTGTTCGGCGGTCTTGACCGTCTCGCCCTTGCCTGGGTTGGTGGCCGCCAGCACCAGGCCGCCGTGCATCGAAAGCGCCAGCACGGTGGTGAAGAAGAAGCTCACGGCCAGCATGTGGGCCGGGTTGTAGTGAAAGTGCAAGTACTGGTAGCCGGTGTTCGACACCCAGTCCAGGTGGCTCATGATCCCGTACGGAAAGCCGTTGCCCCAGGCGCCCATGAGCACCGGGCGCACGATCTCCAGCGTGATGTAGGCCAGTATCGCGAACGAGAACGCGAAGGGCACGTGGTAGCCGATGCCCAGCTTGCGGCAGATCTCCACCTGCCGCAGCGCCCACGACACGAACGCACCGGTGGCGAACACGGTGACCAGCTGCCACAGCCCGCCTTCCATGAGCGGCGCGAGACGCAGGCCGTACTTCAGGTCGGGCGGCGCGATGTTGATCTGCCAGAGGTTCCAGGTAGGCCCCTGCGAGGCACCCCATACGAGGAGCAGCGTGCCCACCAGCGCGCAGAAGATGGTGGTGACACCGAAGAAGCCGACGTAGAACGGCCCGACCCAGAAGTCGAACAGGTCGCCACCGATGAGGGTGCCCCCGCGGATGCGGTACTTTCGCTCGAAGCTCAGCATGGCCATGATCAGTCCCCCGGGGTCAAGACGCGACGGCACAGGGCCGTCCGGATGACGATCGGAATGCGGGGCCAGGTGGACCTGGACCCTCGCTCCGACCGCACGTAGGCAACGACGCGGCTATTTGCCCGCCGGTGCCGTCGCCGGCGCGGGCATGGGAGCCATCTGCGCTGCGACCGGACTGCTCTTTCGCGGCCCTTCGAGCCAGTTGAAGCGGTCGGTGCTGAGCAGGATGAAGTGAATCACCAGCGCCAGCACGAAGAGGAACGTGAACAGGGCGACGAGCGTCCTGCGCGGGTCGAACAACATCCAGATTCGCCACATGTCGTGTCTCCTCTAGGCATTGAAGCCGATGGACACCGCCGCGAGCGCGACATCCTTGGCGTCGTTGAAGATCGCCGCATAGCCGCCGGCACCCGGAAGCCAGGGCCTCCATTGCCATGCCAGGAAATGGGCGACGACCGCAATCAACGTGAAGATGATGAAGCTCGTCATGAAGATGCCGTGAAACTCCTTGGCTTCCTGCTCGGTCAGACCGGACAGTGAGCCTTCTCTATCTTTTGGAACCATGGTATTTACTCCGTATCGGCCTGATGGCCACGCACCGCGCACATCCCCCGCGGCGGGGATCGAAGCGGCCGCAGGCCGCCACAACTTCTGCGGCGGACCCGCAGGCCCGCCAGGTTCTTGTTCTCATGAAGGTCGGCGCGCAGCTCATGCAGGCTCTCCCTGGCGCAGCGCATCGCGCGTGCGCACCACGCGCGCCAAGGTGATGCGCTCTTCGCCGGCGCTTCCCGCGTCGCGCTCGATGCGGTCGCGCAGTCGCTTGGCCGCCGAGATCTGCACCAGCACCGGCTGCGCCTGCACGAAGTCGTCGAGCAACTGGCGGGCGTCGTCGTCCCACGGGCAATCGGGCCGTGCATCGGGCCGCCCATCCGGCCGCGCGGGCGTCGCATCGACGCGGTCCAGCTCGGTGCCCAGCGGCAGGATGTGGAACAGCGCATCGAACAGCGCGTTGCAGAACTCCTGGATGAGAAAGGTCGCGCCCGAGTAGCCCATGAAGGGCGTGCCGGTGTGGCGCCGGATGATCGGCAGCGGGAACGAGGCGGGAATGAAAGCAGTCTTCATCATTCCGCCGCCACCGCACTCGGCCAGGTACATGCGCTCGTTGTAGCTGCCGTACAGCACCAGCGGCGTCTTCTCGTGCACCAGGCGCCGGGTCTCGGCGTTGTCGGTCTTGGCGCCCGCCACCCGCGACACCGCGAAGTGGCAAGGCAGGCCCATCTCGTCTTCCAGGAAGTGCCGCAGGCCCCGCGCATAGGTCTCGTTGGCCACCACGCCGAAGCTGGCGGTGCCGAAGAAGTCCTGCGTGACCGAGCGCCACAGGTCCCAGATCGGCTTCAAGGTGCTGTGCTTCTCGCGCTCGATGAAAGGCTCGGGGTCCAGGTGCAGCAGCTCGCCGAGCGCGCGCAGGAAGGCGGTGGTGCTGTGCAGCCCGATCGGCGCCTGCAGGAACGGCCGCTCCAGCGCTTCGCACAGCATGCGGCCGAACTCGCGGTACATGCAGATGTTCACATCGGCCTCGTCCAGGCGCGACACGTCGGCCAGGTGGGTGCCCAGTGGAAACACCAGGTTCACCTCGGCCCCGATGCCCTGCACCAGCCGCCGTATCTCGGCCAGGTCGCTGGGTGCGTTGAAGGTGCCGTAGCTCGGGCCGATGATGTTCACCCGCGGCTTCTCGCCCGCGGGCCGCTCGGCGAAGGGCTTGCGCACCGACGGGTGCTTCAGGCCGTACTCGGACCACAGCCAGTACATCGCGCGGTCGGCGCACTGCCACTGGTCCTCGTCGATGGTGCGCGGCAGGAAGCGCTGGATGGTCGTGCCCGAGGGCGTCACGCCGCCACCGATCATCTCGGCGATCGAGCCGGTGACCACCACCGAGGGCAGGTCGGGGTCGAGCGCGGCATGGGCGCGGCGCATCGAGGCCTCGGTGCCTTCGCGGCCCAGCTGTTCTTCGGCCAGGCCGGTGACCACGATCGGCAGCTCGTGCGGCGGCAGCGCATCGGTGTAGTGCAGCACCGAGGTGACCGGCAGGTTCTCGCAGCCCACGGGTCCGTCGATGACGACCTGCAGGCCCTTGATGGCGGTGAACACGTAGACGGCACCCCAGTAGCCGCCGGCGCGATCGTGGTCGAGCACCAGCATCAGATCATCTCCTCGGCCTTGCGCTTCTTCAGCGCCTTCAGGGCCTGTCGCCGTGTGTCGGCCTTGAAGTCGGGGCGGTCCTGCGGCACGCCGTGCGCGCTTTCCCACACGCCCGCCGCATGGCCCACGCCGGTGTGGCCGAAGAAGTCCTTCATCGCCTCGAAGCGTGCCTTGTTGCCGATGGTCGCGTTGATCACCGTGGCGAGCGAGCCGGCGCCGGCCGGCCCCATGAGCGGCCGCGCCGAAATGAGGTTGGTGAAGTACAGCGCCGGCGTGCACTGCTCCTTGGCCGCCTGCACCACCGGCGTGGTGCCGATGGCCAGGTCGGGCTTCCATTCGTGCATGGCGGCCAGGTCCTGTTGGAGCGAGGCGCGAAACTGCACATGCACCCCGCGGGCCTCCAGCCACTGGCGGTCTTCGTCGTTCCACGCGGTGCGCGGGCAGGCGGTGCCCACGTAGCGCAGGTCGGCGCCGCTGTCCACCAGCAGGCGGCCGACCAGCAGCTCGGAACCCTCGTAGCCGCTCAACGTGATGCGGCCCTGGATCGGCATCTTCGCGAGCGCGCCGCGAATGGCCGGCAGCATCGCGTTCTTGACCGCGTCGATCTTCGCCTGCGGCACGTTGGCCACGGTGCCGATGGCCTGCAGCCAGGCCTCGGTGCCGTCGTGGCCGACCGGCGCCGAGCCGACGATGGGGCGGCCCGCCGCCTCGAACTCGCGCAGGCTCGCGGTGTAGAACGGATGGATCGCGGCCACCGCCACGCAATCGAGCGCCGCATACAGCTCCCGCCATTCGCGCGTGGGCACCGTCGGCCCGGCCGCCAGGCCCATGGGCTCCAGCATGCGGGCGATGACCACCGGGTCGGCCGGGAACATCTCGCCCATGAGCGCGATGGCGGGCTTGTCGGCCCGGCCGGGGCGCGGCGGCTGCACCGGCCCGGCCATGACCTCGGCGCGTGCGTACTTGAGCATGGCGCCGGCCAGCACGTCCTTGGCCTCGGCATGGGTGGGCACGCCGAAGCCGGGCACGTCGATGCCGATGATGCGCACGCCGTTGATCTCGCGCGGCAATATCTGCAGCGGCACGCCGCTGGCCGTGGGCACGCACAGGTTGATGATGACGATGGCGTCGTACAGCGCCGGGTCGGCCTGCTTGTGCACCGCCTCGCGGATGTCCTCGAACAGCTTGCCCGTCACCAGCGTCTCGGAGTTGAACGGTACATAGCCCACGCTGCGCCGGGCACCGTAGAAATGCGAGGTGAAGGTCAGCCCGTACACGCAGCAGGCCGAGCCCGACAGGATGGTGGAGGTGCGCCGCATGCGCAGACCCACGCGCAATGCACCGAAGGCCGGGCACATGCTCTGCGGCTGGTCGTGCGGGCCGGCCTGGGGCGCCGTCGGATAGTCCTTGGCGTATTGCGCCAGCGTCTCCGACTTGCCCGCCGCACTGGCCGCCGCGCGCATCGCGTCCGCGCCCGAATGGCAACCCACGCCGTCGCCCTGGACGGCCGCCGGCACCTTCAGTGCGACGACGGGAATGGGAAGAATCGGAATGAGGCGCTGAGTCATGGCGTGGCCTTCAGGCGTCGTCGTAGACCACTTCGAGCGTCGGGCGGGCGGTGTCGGACTTGCCGCACATGTCGAACTGCGTCGCCGGCTCCAGCACCACGTTGCGGCCCACCGACTCGGCCGAGAACAGGCCCAGCAACTGGTCCTGCGTCATCGGGCGGGGCCGCACCGGCTGCGAGGCGCCCACGTTCTCGGCCAGCTGCTCGAACAGCGGCCCCCACGGCGTGCCGGGCACGCCGATGATCTCGTAGCTGGCGCTCTTGCGCCGGATGTCGTCGTTGGCCGGAATGACCGAGAGCACCGGAATGCCTACCTGCTGCGCGAAGGCCGACGCCTCGCCGGTGCCGTCGTCGCGGTTGATCACCATGCCGGCCACGCCCACGTTGCCGCCGAGCTTGCGGAAGTACTCCACCGCCGAGCAGACGTTGTTGGCGACGTAGAGCGACTGCAGGTCGTTGCTCGCCACCACGATCACCTTCTGGCACATGTCGCGCGCGATCGGCAGGCCGAAGCCGCCGCACACCACGTCGCCCAGGAAGTCGAGCAGCACGTAGTCGAAGCCCCACTCGTGAAAGCCCAGCTTCTCCAGCAGCTCGAAGCCGTGGATGATGCCGCGCCCGCCGCAGCCCCGGCCCACTTCGGGACCGCCCAGCTCCATCGCGTACACGCCGTCGCGCTTGAAGCACACGTCGCCGATCGCCACCGCCTCGCCGGCCAGTTTCTTGCGCGACGAGGTCTCGATGATGGTCGGGCAGGCCCGGCCGCCGAACAGCAGCGAGGTGGTGTCGCTCTTGGGGTCGCAGCCGATGAGCAGCACCTTCTTGCCCTGCTGCGCCAGCATGTAGCTCAGGTTGGCGAGCGTGAAGCTCTTGCCGATGCCGCCCTTGCCGTAGATGGCGATGATCTGGGTTTCCTTGGTGACGGGCGCGGTGCTCACCGCATCGGGCTCGATGGCGGCCTCGGCGCGCAACGCCTTCTGCTGCATGAAGCGCACCGGCGTTCCCTCGGCGATGGCGTGCGGGGTGGGTGTCATTGGCAGCTTCTCCAGTCGAGGACCATCTTCAGGCAGGCGGGATCGCCGAATGCAGTGCGGTAGGCGCTGTCGGCGTCGGCCGCCCGCGCGCGGTGGGTGATGAGGCCGTCCAGCCGCAATTGCCCCGATCGCATGAGCGCCCGGGCCGCGGCCAGGTCGTGCGACTGCCATTGCGCCGCCACCCGGATGCGCGCCTCGCGCATGAAGGCCGGCGCGAAGGCGAAGGACAGCGGCTCGTCGTAGAAGCCCGCCAGCACGATCTCGCCGCCCGGTGCGAGCCGGCCGATGAGGGTGTCCAGCAGCGTGGGGTCGCCGCTCACGTCGCAGATGCTGCGGTAGTCGCGGCGGGTGTCGGTGGCGGGGTCGCGCACTTCGTAGCCCTGCCCGCCCTCGCGCCTTCGGGCATCGGTTTCCCAGACCACGGGCGCGCCGCCCATGGCGACCGCGATGCGCGCCACCATGCGGCCCAGCACGCCGTGGCCGACGATCAGGTCGGGCTGCACGCCGCCGCCGGCCGAGCTCACGTGGTGCGCCGTAGCCGCCAGGGCCAGCAGCACGCCCTGTTCGGCATCGCCGGCGTCATCTGCATCCCATGCCAGCGTGCGCGCACCCGGCAGCACCACAGTCGATGCGGCGCCGCCGAACAGGCCGCGCACGTCGCCGAAGCACCGGGCGCCCGGCACGAAGACGCGCTGGCCGACAGTCGCGCCCGAATGCCGGCCGGCGCTGCGCACCACGCCCACCGACTCGTAACCCGGCACCAGCGGATAGCCCATGCCCGGAAAGTCGGGCATGCGGCCCGACCACAGCAGCCGCTCGGTGCCGGTGCTGATGCCGCTCCATTCGATGTCGACCACCACGTCCTCGTGCGTCGGCGCGCTCAGCGCCAGGCGGCTCAGCGACAGCTCGCGGGGCTTTTGCAGCACCACGGCCAGGGCCGTCATCGGATTCACAGAACGTGGACTCTGCGTGAGTGTCATTTTATTTTTACTAAATAAACTGTCTACTTCAAATTACACATCCAGAAGCGCAATCACGCAAGGCCTGTTCGCGCAACGATGAGCCCGACCTGCAACGGCATGCGTGTAGGCACCGCTTTCACGTCGACGAAACCCGCCGCGCGCAACATCGCCTGCAGCGCCGCCGCGCTGCGCGGCCTGCCCTTGCCCATCGCGAGCAGGTAGAAGCCGAAGTACGCGCCGCCCATGGCCTGGGCGCCCGGCGTGTCCGCCATGGGCTCGGCCAGCAGCAAGGTGCCGCCCGGGGGCAGCGCCCGCCGCACGGCGTGCAGGATGCCGAGCGCCGCCGCGTCGTCGTGGTCGTGGACGACCCGCACCAGCGTCGCGATGTCCGCGCCCGTGGGCAGCGCATCGGTCAGGAAGCTGCCGCCCTCGATGCGAAGCCGCTCGCCGATGCCGGCCGCCGCGCAGCGCACGCGCGCGCGCTCGGCCACGGCCGGCAGGTCGAACAGCACCAGCCGCAAGGCCGGCGCCCGCGCCGCCGCGCCGATGAGAAAGCTGCCCTCGCCGCCGCCCACGTCGAGCAGGCAGCGATGGCCGTGCAGCGGATAGGCGTCCAGGATCTCGTCGCACACCAGCGGCTGCGAGGCGGCCATGAGCGCCGAGTACTCGGCCACGCTGTCGCCCGAGAGGCCGTCCGGGCACGCCGTGCCGGCATAGGGCCAGTAGCTCGACAAGGCGGTGCCGCGCGCGTCGCCGCGCAGCAGCGCCACCGGGTCCGCCAGGTCGGCATAGAGCGCGCGGTGGTGCAGCACCATCGCGGCGATCGCGATGTTGCCGACCATGGGCGCGCCCAACTCGCCCAGGCCGAAGCGGCCGCCGCTGCGGGCCTCGACCAGGCGCAGCGCCACCGCCGCGGCCAGGAGGCGCTCGGCCGATGCGGGCGGCAGGTCCGTGCGCTGCGCAATGTCGTCCAGCGCCAGCGGGCCGGCCGCAAGGATGTCGAAGAGCTTCAGCTGCACGCAGGCCAGCAGCACCTGCGAATAGACGAAGCCGGCCACCAGGTCGAACAGGGCGCCGGCGCGCTGCCGCGCGATGGGCCGCGTCGGCGCGAACGCGGCGGCGCGCCGCTGGAACACCGGGCTCGCAAGCAGGCGGTCGCGCACGGCCAGCCAGCGGTCGCCCCATGCCGTGCGCCACGACGGTGCTGCGAGGCGGCTGTCCACCGGCAGCGTGTGCATGTTGCGGGCCTTCGGCGCGGGCGGCGGATCAGGCCGCCGCCGCGCGCATCACTTCGCCGCGCGATGCCGGCGGCACCAGGCGTTCTGCCTCGTTGCGCACCAGGGCGCGCAGCCCCGCCGAACCCGCGCAGTCGGGCACCGCGTCGATGGCGCGCGCGACCAATTCGTCGAAGTACTGGGCCGCGCCTTCGAGCCCCAGTTCAGTCGCCGCGCTCGGCCGCAGCAAGGCCAGGTCGCGGCCGGCCGGCTTGCCCAGCACGCTAGGGTCGCCGATCACGTCGCGGATGTCGTCGGCCGCCTGGTAGGCCTCGCCGAGCCAGTCGCCGAAGGCGCGCCAGGGTTGGGGGTCGGCACCCGCGGCCTGCGCGCCGCCCATGGTCGCGGCGGCAAAGAGGGCGCCGGTCTTGGCGCGCTGGTAGTCGCGCAGGTTCACCCGCGGCTCCGACTCCCAGGCCTGGCCGGCGACGGCACCGAAGGGCATGCCCACGCTCTGCGCCACCATCGTGAGCAGGGCCGCCAGGCGCTGCGGCGACTTCGCGGCGCCCACGGTCAGCGTCTGGAAGGCCAGGATGATCAGCGCATCGCCCGCCAGCACCGCCAGGCTCTCGCCGTAGGCGTAGTGCACCGAGGCGCGCCCGCGCCGGGTGGGCGCGTTGTCGAAGCACGGCAGGTCGTCATGCACCAGCGACGCGCAGTGCAGCAGCTCGATGGCGCTGGCCGTGGCGCTCGAGAGTTCGTGGTCGTCGTCGCCGCAGGCGCCCGCCACCGCCAGGCACAGCTGCGGCCGCACCCGGGCGCCGCCCGGAAACACCGCATGCCGGATCGCGCCGGCCAGTTTGGTGGGACACCCGGGCGCCTCGCCCTGGGAGACGGCCATGGCAAGCGAATGTTCGATGCGTGTGAGCGGTTTCATCAAGGGCACCTCTGTAATATTTCACAGTCACATAAAAGTGTCATTTAGAATAGACACATGCACTCCCACCGTCAACCGGGCAAGCGATGAAAGGCGATCGCGTCGTGGTGATCGGTGCCGGCGTCGGCGGGCTTTGCGCGGCGCTGGACCTGGCCTCGCGCGGCATGGAGGTGCATGTGGTCGAGCGCGCGCCCACGGCGGGCGGCAAGCTGCGCGAGCTCGCGATCGACGGCGTGCGCATGGACGCCGGCCCCACCGTCTTCACGATGCGGTGGGTGTTCGACGAACTGCTCGCGCGGGCCGGCACGCGGCTGGAAGACCACCTGGGCCTGCAGCGCGCCGAGGTGCTGGCGCGCCACGCCTGGGACGACGGCTCGCGGCTGGACCTGTTCGCCGACGGTGAACGCAGCGCCGACGCCATCGGCACCTTCGCCGGCGCCGAGGCGGCCCGCGGCTACCGCGCCTTCCAGGTGCGGGCCGGGCAGATCTACGACACGCTGGAGGGTCCGTTCCTGCGCGGCACGCGGCCCACGCCGCTGTCGCTGGTGGCGCGCGCCGGGTTGCGCGGCATGCCGGCGCTGGCGCGCATCTCGCCGTTCGGGAACCTGTGGGAAGAACTCGGGCACTACTTTCGCGACCCGCGGCTGCGGCAGCTCTTTGGCCGCTATGCCACCTACTGCGGCGCTTCGCCCTGGCTCGCGCCGGCCACGCTGATGCTGGTGGCGCACGTCGAGCAGCAGGGCGTGTGGCTGGTCGAGGGCGGCATGCACCGCATCGCGCAGATGCTGGCGCGCCTGGCCGCCGAGCGCGGCGCGCGGCTGCAGTACGGCGCGGAGGTGGCCGACATCCTGGTCTCGGGCGGACGCGCCATCGGCGTACGGCTCGCGAGCGGCGAGCGGCTGGAGGCCTCGGCGGTGGTCTTCAACGGCGATGTCGCGGCGCTGGGCCGGGGCCTGCTGGGCTCGCACGGCGCGCGCGCCCAGCCGGCCAGGGCCCGGCCCGAACGCTCGCTCTCGGCGCTCACCTTCAACCTGCGGGCCGAGGCGCAGGGCTTCGCGCTGCTGCGGCACTCGGTCTTTTTCTCTCGCGACTACGCGGCCGAGTTCGACGACATCCTGCGCCGTGGGCGGCTGCCGTCGGAGCCGACGGTGTACGTCTGCGCGCAGGACCGCCCGGCCCACGAGGCGCCGGCCCCGTCCAAGGCTGGCCCCGAGCGGCTCCTGTGCATCGTCAACGCCCCGCCGTCGGGCGACACCCACACCTTCACCCCCGAGGAGATCCGCACATGCCAGCAGAAAACCTTCGAACGGCTGGCCCGCTGCGGCCTGCGGCTGGACTTCGAGGCGGCGCGGATGCGGGTCACCACGCCCCGGCAGTTCGAGCAGCTGTTTCCGGGGACGGGGGGCGCGCTGTACGGCCAGGCCTCGCACGGCTGGGCGGCGAGCTTCTCGCGCCCGGGGGCGCGCAGCCGCCTGCCGGGCCTGTACCTGGCGGGCGGCAGCACGCACCCGGGCCCTGGCGTTCCGATGGCGGCGCTGTCGGGGCGGCTGGCGGCGGCCAGCCTGCTGGCCGACCGCGCTGGGACTTCGACATCGCGGTGGCGCCCGGCGGCTACGCCTGGTGGTATGTCGACGCGCTGAGCGACGACGGGCAGCACGGCCTCACGCTCATCGGCTTCGTCGGCAGCGTGTTCTCGCCCTACTACGCCTGGGCCCGCGCCCGCCACTGCGGCGTGGCCGACCCGCTGGACCATTGCGCGATCAACGTGGCGCTCTACGGCCCCGGGGGTGGCCCGTCGCGCTGGGCCATGACCGAGCGCCGCCGCGGCAGCGTGCACCGCGAGGCCACGGTGCTGCAGGTCGGCGCGAGCCGCATGCATTGGGAGGGCGATGCGCTGGTGATCGACATCGACGAGTTCACGGCCCCGCTGCCGTCGCGGCTGCGTGGCCGGGTGCGGGTGCATCCGCACGCGCTGGCGAACCGTTCTTTCGCGCTGGATGCGGCGGGCCGCCATCGCTGGCGGCCGATCGCGCCCAGCGCTCGCGTGGAGGTGGACTTCGAACAGCCCGCCTGCCGATGGAAAGGCACCGGCTACATCGACGCGAACACCGGCGACCGGCCGCTGGAGGCCGACTTCGCGCACTGGTCCTGGTCGCGCAGCGCACGCAGCCACGGCCGCTCGGCGGTGCTGTACGACGTGGCGCGCCGCGACGGCACCACCGCGCTGCTCGCGCTCGACTTCGATGCCCATGGCGACACCACCCGCTTCGAGGCGCCGCCGCCGGCCGCGCTGGCGCGCACCGGCTGGCGGCTGGACCGCCCCACCCGCTGCGACGCGGGCACGGTGCCCGCGCTGCGGCGCACCCTGGAGGACGCGCCGTTCTATGCGCGCAGCCTGATCGAGACCACGCTGCGGGGCGAGCGCGCTGTTGCCGTGCACGAGAGCCTGTCGCTCACGCGGCTGGACACCCCGTGGTGCCGCGCGATGCTGCCTTTTCGCATGCCGCGCGCCCTGCGCTGAAGGCACGCGGTGCGGCTCTTCAAGTTCCTGCATCTGATCGGCCTCGCGGGCTTTGCGGGCGGGCTGGCGGCGCAGTTGCTGCTTGCGCGCATCGACCCGCCGTCCGCCGCCGCCGCCGAGGCGGTCTCGCGGTGGTTGACCGGGCCGGCGCTGCTGCTGCTGGTCGCCAGCGGCCTCATGGGCATTGCCGCGCGCCCGGCCTGGCTCGAAGAGCGCTGGATGCTGGCCAAGCTGCTGCTGATGCTGGTGATCGCGCCGGCGGCCTGGTTCGGCGCGGGCAGCGCGACCCTGGGCGCGGCGCTGGGCCTGGCGATTGCCGCGGCGGCCCTCGGGGTCTGGCGGCCGGGGCTTCGCGCGCACTGAGGCATGCCCATGCAGGACCCGATTTCACCTTCACCTTCAACCCGTCCGCGCCGCGTCTTCGTGCTTGGCGCGACAGGCACCATCGGCCGCGCGACCGTGCACGCGCTGCTGGCGCGCGGCCACGAGGTCGTGTGCTTCGTGCGGCCCCGGGCCGGTGTCGGCGGCCAACTGAGGGCAGAGGACAGCGCGCGCCTGCTGCCCGGCGCCATGCTCCGGCTGGGCGAGGCGACCGATGCCGACTCGCTCGCGCGCGACGGCTTTCGTGGCGAACGCTTCGACGCGCTCGTCTCCTGCCTGGCCTCGCGCAGCGGCGCGCCCGCGGACGCCTGGGCCGTGGACCATCTCGCGCATGTGCACGCGCTGCGCGCCGCGCAGGCGGCCGGCGTGTCGCATGTCGTGCTGCTGTCGGCGCTGTGCGTGCAGAAGCCGCTGCTCGCGTTCCAGCACGCCAAGCTGGCCTTCGAGAAAGAGCTGGCCGCGAGCGGCGTGGACTTCTCGATCGTGCGGCCGACCGCCTTCTTCAAGTCCCTGTCGGGGCAGGTCGAGCGGGTGCGGCGGGGCCAGCCCTTCCTGGTGTTCGGCGACGGCCGGTTGACCGCCTGCAAACCCGTGAGCAACGCCGACCTGGCGGCCTACCTGGCCGACTGCCTGGACGACCCGCAACGCCGCAACCGGGTGCTGCCCATCGGCGGACCGGGCCCGGCCATCACGCCGCGCGAACAAGGCGAGGCGCTGTTCAGCGCGCTGGGCCGGCCGCCGCGCTTTCGGCAGGTGCCGGTGGCGCTGCTCGACGCCATCGTGGGCGGGCTGGCCGCGCTCGGTCGCGCGGTGCCGTCGCTGGCGGCCAAGGCCGAACTGGCGCGCATCGGCCGCTACTACGCGACCGAATCGATGCTGGTGCTGGATGCGCGCACCGGCCGCTACGACGCGGCGGCCACGCCGTCGACCGGGCGCGAGACGCTGTTCGATTTCTATGCCGGACTTGCCGGCGGCGCGGCACTGCCGCAGCGCGGCGACCACGCGGTGTTCTGAAGCCGCAGCGCGGGGTTCAGGGCGCGGGGTCGCGCGGCCGGGGCGCGGCCTCGGGCTCCGGCTTTGGCTTCTGCTTCTTCTTGTCGCGCCGCAGCGCATACAGCTCCCAGAAGCCGAAGCCCACCACCACCCCGAGCACGCCCAGCATCTCGAGCGTGATGATCAGGCTCGAACTCATGGCGGACGTTCTCAGGCGGGCGTGGCGGGGCGCGCGGACTTGCTGCGCTCGCGCCGCTCCAGCCGGTCGAAAAGATCGATGACCCAGACCACGCTTTCCGTCGGGCTGCGCTTGCGCGCCGCCGGCGCGCGCGGCGCGGTAGCCGACACCGCATCGACCAGGAAGGCATTGGCCGCCAGCACCGGCCATGCATCGCTCGCGCGACCGGGGCGCACCGCCACCAGCGCGCGCAGCAGCAAGCCCAGCTTGCGCGAGGCGGGCACGACGGCGCGCGCGCTCACCGAATCGCAGCCGGCGCGCTGCACCTGCCGGCCGATGTCGGCGTACAGGAATCGCGCGGCATTGATGCCCGGCCTGCAGGCCAGCGGCAACTGGGCTACGCCGCTGCCCACCCGCGCGTACAGCACATCGGCAGCCGCCAGCAGGCGCCGCACCACCGACCCGAGCGCCGGCGTGAAGACAGGCCGGGCCAGCCAGGCCTCGGGATCGATGCCGGCCTCGCGCATCCATTGGCGCGGCAGGTAGAGCCGGCCCATGGCCGCGTCCTCGCCCACGTCGCGCGCGATGTTCGACAGCTGCATCGCCACGCCCAGGTCGCAGGCGCGGGCCACCGCGTCCGGCGAGCGGGCCCGCATGAGCAGGGCCATCATCGCGCCGACGGTGCCGGCCACGCGGGCCGCGTAGGCATGCAGGTCGTCCAGCGTCTCGTAGCTGCGGCCCTCGGAATCCCAGGCGAAGCCCTCGATCAGGGCCTCGGGCAAGGCGCGCGGAATGTCGAAGGCGGCCACCACGCCGGCGAGAGCGCGGTCGGCCGCCGAGGCCAGCGAAGAGCCCAGCGCCGAGGCCGGCGCGCCGGCCTCGTAGATGCGTGCGAGCCGCGCGCGCAGCATCGCCACCGCGGCGGCTTCGTCGGCGCCCTCGTCCACCGCGTCGTCGGCCATGCGGCAGAACGCATAGAGCGCGCAGGCCGCGTCGCGCACCTCGCGCGGCAGCAGCATCGAGGCCGCGAGAAAGGTGCGCGAGCCCTGCCGAAGTGCCGCGCGGCAGGCGGCGATGTCCGACGGATCGATGCGGGCGTGCGGCGCGCCCCGCGCGGTGCCCGGCGAGATGTCAGCGGGCATGACCGGCAGGGCTGGCATGGCGGGAAGCGAGCGAATCTGCATGAGGCACCACCGTGTCGAGGATGCGGGCCGATGAAAGAACGCCGGGCAGGCCGGCGCCGGGATGGGTGCCCGCCCCCACGAGGTACAGGCGGGCTATGTCTTCGCTGCGGTTGTGCGGGCGGAACCAGGCACTCTGCGCGAGCACCGGCTCCAGCCCGAAGGCCGCGCCGCGAAACGAGGAGAGCCGGTCCTGGAAGTCCTGCGGGGTCAGCATGCGCGAAGTGACGATCTGGTTCTCCAGGTCGGGCAGCAGGGTCGCCTGCAGCTTCTTCTGGATCGCGAGGCGATAGGGCTCGGCCTGGCGCTGCCAGTCGGTGCCGCCTTGCAGGTGCGGCACCGGCGAAAGCACGTAGAAGGCGTCGCACCCGGGCGGGGCCAGCGAGGGATCGGTGGCGGTCGGCCGGTGCAGGTAGAGGCTGAAGTCCTCGGCCAGGTGCTTTCGCACGAAGATGTCCGACAGCAACGCCTCGTAGCGCGGGCCGAGTGCGATGGTGTGGTGCGCCACGTCGGGGTACTGACGGCGCGTGCCGAAGTACCAGACGAAGAGGCTCATCGAATAGCGCGCTTTCTCGATGCGCCGGTCGGTCCAGCGCCGGCGGTGTTCGGGCGCGACCAGGTGCCGGTAGGTCCAGGCCGAATCGGCGTTGGAGACCACCACGTCGGCCCGCAGCGTCTGGCCGTCGGCCAGCCGCACGCCGGTGGCGGTGCCGTTCTTGACGGTGATCTCGGCCACCGTCTGGCGGCATCGCACGCTGCCGCCCTGCCCTTCGATCAGCGACACCAGCCCCTTCACCAGGCTGCCGGTGCCGCCCATCGCGAAGTGCACGCCCCAGCGCCGCTCCAGGAACGCGATGAGGCAATAGACGGAGGTGGTCGCAAAGGGGTTGCCGCCGACCAGCAGCGACTGGAAGGTGAGCACCATGCGCAGCCGCTCGTCGCGCACATGCTTGCTGGCCAGCGAATGCACCGTGCGGTAGGCCTCCAGCTTGATCAGCTGCGGCAGGGCGCGGGCCATGTCGCTCCAGTGGTCGAAGGGCACGTCGCCCAGCTGCTCGAAGCCGACCTTGTAGATCGCCTCGCTGGCCTTCAGGAAGTTTTCGTAGCCCTCGACATCGTCAGGCGCCAGGCGCGCCACTTCGGCGCGCATCGCCTCGGCATCGCCCGAATAGTCAAACGTGGTGCCGTCGTCGAAACGGATGCGGTAGAAGGGCGACACCGGGCGCAGCTCGACGTCGTCGGCAAGACGCTTGCCGCACAGCGCCCACAGCTCCTCGAACAGAAAGGGCGCGGTGATCACCGTGGGGCCGGCGTCGAAGGTGAAGCCGTCCTGCCGATACACATAGGCACGGCCGCCGGGCGCGTCCAGCTGCTCCAGCACCGTCACGCGGTAGCCGCGCGCACCCAGCCGCACGGCAGCCGCCAGTCCGCCGAAACCGCTGCCGATGACGATCGCCTCGGGCTGCGCGCGCGGCGCGGCGGCGCCGGCAGTTGCTGCACGAACCGGCGGCGCGGCCTGGACTGTGGTTGTCAACATCTTGCACATAGTATGAGTGTCAGGTTAAATTGACAACATGGTCTGCCCGACTCTGGAACTTCGCGAACTGGCTTGCGTGCGCGGCGGCCGTGCCGTGTTCAGCGGACTGAATCTTTCGGTGCGCGCCGGCCGGCTGCTGCGGGTCAAGGGGCCCAACGGCGCGGGCAAGACCAGCCTGTTGCGGCTGGTGTGCGGGCTGCTGCGGCCCGCCGAGGGCCAGGTGCTCTGGGAGGGCACAGGCATCGGCCAGCAGCGCGAGGCCTTTCACCGCCAGCTGATCTACATCGGCCATGCCGCGGCGCTCAAGGACGACCTGAGCGCGAGCGAGAACCTGCAGATGGCCGCCCGCGTGTCGGGCCACTGCGCCACCGGGCCCGAGGTGGTGTCCGCGCTCGGCGCCGTCGGCCTTCAGGGCAGGGAACGCATGCCGGCGCGCAGCCTGTCGCAAGGCCAGCGCCGGCGGGTGGCGCTCGCGCGGCTCGCGCTCGGCACGCAGGCGCCGCTGTGGGTGCTGGACGAGCCCTTCGAGGCGCTCGACGACGCAGCGTCGGCGTGGCTGCTTCACGGCATTGCCGCGCACGTGCAGCGCGGTGGCGTGGTGCTGCTCACCAGCCACGACGCGGCACTGTCGTTTCCCCACGGCATGCCGCAGATGGAGCTGGCGCTGTGAACACCCTCGCCCTGCCCTCGGCGCCCGCCGCGCAGCCCGGCCTGCTGCAAGGGGTCGGTTGCCTGGTCGAGCGCGACCTGCGCCTGGCTTGGCGGCGCCCGGCCGACCCGCTGGCCGCGCTGCTGTTTTTCGTGATCGTGGTGAGCCTGTTTCCACTGGGCATCGGCCCCGAGCCGGAGTTGCTGCGTCGCATGGCGCCGGGCATCGTCTGGGTCGCTGCCTTGCTGGCCTCGATGCTGTCGCTGGCGCGCCTGTTCGCCGACGACCTGCAGGACGGCACGCTCGAGTCGCAACTGCTCTCGGCCACGCCGCTCGCGCTGCTGGTGCTGGCCAAGGCACTGGCGCACTGGCTGTGCACGGGGCTGCCGCTGGCGCTGGTCTCACCGCTTTTGGCCCTGCAGTTCGGGCTGGCGCCGGACGCTATGGGCGTGCTGGCGGCGTCGCTGCTGCTGGGCACGCCGGTGCTCAGCCTGGTCGGTGCGATCGGCGCGGCGCTCACCGTGGGCGTGCGCGGCGCCGGCATGCTGCTGTCGTTGCTGGTGCTGCCGCTGGTGGTGCCGGTGCTGATCTTCGGTGCCAACGCGGTGGATGCCAGCAACGCCGGCATGGGCGTGGCCGGCCATTTCTCGCTGCTGGGCGCCATGCTGGTGTTGGCTCTGGCGGGCGCGCCGCCGGCGGCCGCCGCGGCGCTGCGCATCGCGCTCGAATGAAAGGACGCGCCATGTCTTTGGTCACCACCTCGGCATCGCCCTCGCGCACAGCGCCTTCGGCCAGCCTCTTCGCGCTGGCCTCGCCCGCCCGCTTCTATCCGGTGGCGGGCCGCATCGCGATGGCGTCGGCGCTGCTGGCGGCCGGTCTCGCCGTGGCCGGCCTGGTGATCGGGCTGGGCATCGCGCCCACCGACGCCCAGCAGGGCGAGGCCTACCGGATCATTTTCGTGCACGTGCCGGTCGCCTGGATGTCGATGGTGCTGTATGTCGCGATGGCTTTCTGGGCCGGCCTCGGCCTGGCTTTCAACGCGCGGCTGCCGTCCATGTTCGCGCGCGCCCTGGCGCCCACGGGCGCGCTCATGACCTTCCTGGCGCTGTGGACCGGCGCCCTGTGGGGCAAGCCGACCTGGGGCGCCTGGTGGGTGTGGGACGCGCGGCTCACCTCGGAGCTGATCCTGCTGTTCCTCTACCTGGGCTTCCTGGCGCTGCACGGCGCCATCGACGACGTGCGGCGCGCCGACCGCTCGGCCGCGGTGCTGGCGCTGGTGGGCGTGGTCAACGTGCCCATCATCTATTTCTCGGTGAAGTGGTGGAACACGCTGCACCAGGGCGCGTCGGTCAGCTTCTCGAAGGCGCCGAGCATGGCCACGCCCATGCTCACCGGCATGCTGGTGATGGTGGCGGCGGTGTGGCTCTACTGCATCGCCGTGAGCCTGCTGCGGCTTCGCACCCTGATGCTTGAACGCGAGCGCGGCACGGCCTGGGCCCGCCGCGCACTGGAGGCCGAATGAACTGGAACGGCTGGAGCGATTTCGTCGCGATGGGCGGCTACGGCCTCTACGTCTGGGGCGCCTTCGGCATGACGGCGCTGGTAGTGCTGCTCGAAGCGGTGCAGCTGCGCGCGAGGCGCCGCGGGCTGCGTGCGGCGCGGCCGGAAGACGGCGCTGGAGTCGGCTCATGAAGGCGCGCGGCCGGCGCGGCCTGGCGATCCTCGCGGGCCTGGCGGCGGTGGGCATCGCGAGCGCGCTGGTGCTCAACGCGTTCCGCAGCAACCTGGTCTTCTTCTTCAGCCCCTCGCAGGTCGTGGCGAAAGAGGCGCCGCTGGAGCATGGCTTTCGCCTGGGCGGCCTGGTGGAGGAAGGCAGCATCCGGCGCAGCGCCCAGGGCCTGACGGTGCACTTCGTGGTGACCGACACCGCGCGCACCGTGCCGGTGGTCTACACCGGCCTCCTGCCCGACCTGTTCCGCGAAGGCAAGGGCGTGGTGGCGCAGGGCCGGCTGGGCGCCGACGGCGTGTTCCGGGCCGACCAGGTGCTGGCCAAGCACGACGAGAACTACATGCCGCCCGAGGCCGCCGAGGCGCTGAAGAAAGCGCGCCAGGGCAAGCTGCAGGGCCGGCTGGAGGTGGCCGAGCCGTGATCCCCGAACTCGGCCACTTCGCGCTGGTGCTCGCGCTCGCGATGGCGCTGGTGCAGGCGTCGCTGCCGCTGGCCGGCGCGGCGCGCGGCAATGCGGCATGGATGGCGCTGGCCGGCCCGGCGGCGGTGGCGCAGTTCGTCTTCGTCGGCCTGGCCTACCTGGCGCTCACCCGGGCCTTCACGCTGAACGACTTCTCGGTGCTCTACGTGGCGCGGCATTCCAACTCGGCCTTGCCGATGGTCTACCGCATCACCGCCGTCTGGGGCGGGCACGAAGGCTCGATCCTGCTGTGGGCGCTGATCCTCTCGGGCTGGACGCTGGCCGTGGCGCTGTTCGCGCGCGGCGTGGACTGCGCCATGCGCGCCCGCGTGCTGGGCGTGATGGGCTTCGTGAGCTGCGGCTTCCTGCTGTTCACGCTGTTCACCTCCAACCCCTTCGAGCGCCTGCTGCCCGCGGCGGCCGAGGGCGAAGACCTCACGCCGCTGCTGCAGGACCCGGGCATGGTGATCCATCCGCCCATGCTCTACATGGGCTACGTCGGCTTCGTGGTCGCCTTCGCGTTCGCGGTGGCCGCCTTGCTGTCGGGCCGGCTCGACGCGGCCTGGGCGCGCGCCTCGCGGCCCTGGACCACCGCGGCCTGGTGCTTTCTCTCTTGCGGCATCGCGCTGGGCAGCTTCTGGGCCTATTACGAGCTGGGCTGGGGCGGCTGGTGGTTCTGGGACCCGGTGGAAAACGCGTCGCTGATGCCGTGGATGGCCGGCACCGCGCTCATCCATTCGCTGGCCGTCACCGAAAAGCGCGGCGCCTTCCGCGCCTGGACCGCGCTGCTGGCCATCGTCGCCTTCTCGCTATCGCTGCTGGGCACCTTCCTGGTTCGCTCGGGCGTGCTCAGCTCGGTGCACGCCTTCGCGTCCGACCCGACGCGCGGCGTGTTCATCCTGGTCTTTCTGGCGCTGGTGGTCTGCGGGTCGCTCGCGATCTTTGCCTGGCGCGCGCCGAAGCTGGAGTCGGCAGCGCGCTTCGAGCTGGTCTCGCGCGAGTCGATGCTGCTGGCCAACAATGCCCTGCTGCTGGTGGCCTGCGCGGCGGTGGCGCTGGGCACGCTGTACCCGCTGGCCGTCGATGCGCTGGGCCTGGGCAAGCTGTCGGTCGGCCCGCCCTACTTCGAATCGGTGTTCGTGCCGCTGATGGCGCCGGCCCTGTTCCTCATGGGCATCGGCCCGATGGCGCAATGGCGCCAGGCGCGGGTGGGCGACCTGGCGCGGCGGCTGCGCTGGGCCATGGGCGTGAGCGCGGCCAGCGCCATCGTCGCGCCGCTGGCGCTGGGCCGCTGGACACCGATGATCGGATTCGGCCTGATGCTGGCCGCGTGGATCGCCAGCACCTGCGCGCTCAACCTGGCGGGCAAGCTGCGCGGCCATGCGCCCGGCATGTGGGGGGCCAGGCTCGCGGCGCAGAGCGGCAGCTACTACGGCATGCTCTGCGCCCATTTCGGGGTGGCGGTGTTCGTGGTGGGCGTGACCATCGTGGGCGGCTACTCGGTGGAGCGCGACGTGCGCATGGGGCCGGGCGACACCGCAACGCTGGGCGCCTACGCCTTCCGCTTCCAGGGGGTGAACGAGCAGCGCGGCCCCAACTACATCGCCGCGCGCGCCACCATCGCGGTCACGCGCGACGGCGAGCCGCTGGCCATGATGGCGCCCGAGCGGCGGCTGTACATCGCGACCCGCACGCCGATGACCGAAACCGCGATCCACCGCCACTTCACGCGCGACCTGTACGTGTCGCTCGGCGAGCCGATCGGGCCGATGCAGTGGAGCGTGCGCATCCACTACAAGCCCTTCGTCGGCTGGATCTGGGGCGGCTGCCTGCTGATGGCGATCGGCGGGACGATGGCGATACCCGCGCGGCGGCGGCGGCGCGCGCAGGCCGGCGAGGCTGCGGCGCACGCCGACGCGCCACCGCAGCCGCAACCCTTGCCCAGCCTGACGGCCTTGCCCGCCATGAAGGGCGTGGCGGCCTTCATGAACGAAACGAGGCATCCATGAGGCGCGCCGCCATCCCCCTGCTGGCTGCCGGCGTGCTGGTCGCCTTCATGGCCGCCGGCCTCACGCTCAAGCCGCGCGAGGTGCCCTCGCCGCTCATCGGCAAGCCGGCCCCGGGTTTCACGCTGCCGGTGCTGGAGCAGCCCGGCCGCACCCTGTCCGTGCAGGACATGCGCGGCAAGGTCTGGCTGCTGAACGTGTGGGCCTCGTGGTGCGTGGCCTGCCGGCTGGAGCATCCGCTGGTGCTCGATGCGTCCCGCACCGGCGAAGTGCCGATCTACGGCCTGAACTACAAGGACGCCCCGGCCGATGCGCTGCGCTGGCTCGATCGCTTCGGCAACCCCTATGTGGCGTCGCTGTCGGACCGTGAGGGGCTGGTGGGCATCGACTTCGGCGTGTACGGCGTGCCCGAGACCTTCGTGATCGACAAGCAGGGCGTGATCCGCCACAAGGTGATAGGCCCGCTCACCCCAGAAACCCTGCGCGACACGGTGATGCCGCTGGTGAGGAAGCTCGATGGCTAGCCGCACCCTGCTCCTGGGCTGCGCGTGGGCGCTGGCCGCCTCAGCCGCGCTGGCCGGCGAGGCGCAGCCGCTGGCTGCCGACCCGCAACTCGAAGTTCGCGTGCAGGCGATTGCAGGCGAGCTGCGCTGCCTGGTGTGCCAGAACGAGACGCTCGCCGCATCGCAGTCCGCATTGGCGATCGACCTGCGCGCGCAGATCGGCCAGCAGCTCGCGCAAGGGCGCAGCGCCGACGAAGTCAAGAGCTACATGGTCGCGCGCTACGGCGACTTCGTGCTGTACCGGCCGGCCTTCAACGCCACCACCGCGCTGCTGTGGATCGGGCCCTTCGTGCTGCTGGCCGGCGCCTTGCTTGCGCTGGTGCGCATCGTTCGCCGCCATGGGCGCGGCGCCCCCGCGTCATGACCGCCTTCTGGATCGCCGCCGCCGGGCTCGTCGCCCTCGCTTGGCTGATGCTGTCGGGGCCGGTGCGGCAGGCCGTTGCAGGACCGGCCGTCGCGCTGTCGAGGCGCACGCGCGTGGGGCTCGCAGCCGCGGTCGCGGTCTTCGCGTTCGGTGTGTACGGCTTCCTCGGCGACATCGATGCGGTGCAGGTGGCGCCGTCGCCAGAAGCTGCGTCCGTTGCCGCCGGTTCTTCGGACCGGTCGCCCGCCACCGCTACGGCCACAGAACCCTCGGCCGAATCGGTGCAGGAGATGCTCGACGGCATGGTCGTGCGCATGCAGGGCCAGGCGCCCGGCACCATCGATGTGGCGGGCTGGACGCTGGTGGCGCGCTCGTACGCATCGATACAGCGCTACGACAGCGCCAACCGCGCCTATGACCTGGCGCTGGCGCTCGCGCCGGACGACGCGGTGTTGCGGGCGGAGCAGGCCCAGGTGCAGAAGTCATTGCAGGCCAGCCAGGCGTCCCGCGCCGGAGCGCCGCTGTTCGCGGACGCGGTGACCGGCACCATCGGCCTTTCGCCCGAGCTGGCCGCGTCGGTGCGGCCCACGGACACGGTCTTCGTCTTCGCCCGCGAGGTGGGCGGCGTGGGCATGCCGCTTGCCGCCGCGCGCTACAGCGCCGCGCAGTTTCCCCTGCGCTTCAAGCTGGACGGCACCTCGCCGATGAACGGCGGGAAGAAGCTCTCGGAAGTGCCGCGGCTGGTGATCACCGCACGCGTGTCGCGCACCGGCGAGGCCATGCCCCAGACGGGCGACCTGCGCGGCGAGTCGGTGCCGGTGGAGGCCGCGCGCGACAACGTTCAGGTGCAGATCTCGTCGACGCAGCCTTAGCAGGCGTTGGCGAGCGCTCAGCGCTTGGGCGTGCGCATCCAGTCGAAGATCAGCCAGATGAAGGGTGCGCCGATGATCCAGATGGGCAGAAGTGCTTTCATCGCTTGCTCCTTGTCGAGAAAAGGGACTGTGGAGTGTCTGCTTGTACAGGGTGCCGGGCGTACGCACTGCTGCGAAAATCCTGTAGGCGGGTGGCGCGGTCTGCGCCCCGTCCGCAGTCAATGGCGCTGGAACAACTGCTGCGTACAGGCCGAGAAGCCGTCGACGGTGGCATGGCTTCGCGTGCGCACCATGCCGTCACCCAAGATGCGCGAACCGCTGACCATGAGGTCGATCACCGCGAAGAGGGGTTCCGCGCCGGCGCGCCGGTTGAAACGAAGGGTCAGCCGGTACCTTCCGACGATGTCGCCGTAGGCGGCGGCCATGTCGTCGTCGAAGTCGCCCAGGTAGAGCGCAAAGCCCGGCGACGACTCTTTTCGGATCGGCGGAGAAGGCGCCCGTCCATCGGGTGCCAGCACCAGCGCCTCGGTGGGCGCCGAAGGCACCTCCTGGCCCCTCACCTCATCGACGAGGCCCAGCTTCAATGCATAGAACACCATGCCGTCGGTGGCTCTGCGCAAGACAAAGGTGCCGCCGATCTTGACCAGCGCATCGTCGCTGCCGGGGACATCGCGCACCAGCGCCAGGAAGCTCAACTCACACGACGCCAGCGCGCCGCCCGAAAGCGTCTTCGACGATCCGGCAAAGAGCGTGCCTTCAAGCGCTTCTTCGGGTGCAGGCGGTCGCACCGCGGCCAGGCAAGACCCGGACAAAGCGCCGGTTGCAATCACTACCAAACATGTCTGCAGAAGCTTGAACACGGTTGACTCGCGGATGGGTGTGCCGTTGAATCAGGTCATGTTTTGTGCACGATGTCAATCTTGTTGCCGCAGGCCACGACGCCTTCTTCCTCACGCACCGCGGCGCGAAGAAAGGGCTGGCTCAAGGCGCAGCGCGAAGGCAAGCTCAGCGGGGCTGACAGTAAGCCCGTGAGCGCCGAGCAGATGGAGATCAGCCAGCTGCGGACCGTCCAGGTCGATGGTCGAAAAATCGACCTCGACGCGCGTCACTTCACGGCTAACGGCGCCAGTAGAGGCGAAGGGGGAAGCATGTGCGAGATGAGCAGAACCAGCGGAATGGACGGGACACGCATGGGCCGCATGGGTACTCGCATGTGCCTGGTTTTGATACCTTTTTATCCACTTGCTTCGCGTACGGCGTACCCTGTCGCATGCATTTCCCTGATCCAGACACCTCACTGACGAACATTGGGCCCCCGCTCAATGTGCTCCAGGAATTGCGTGCAGCGACGGGCTCGCTGCACGCCAAGCTGGACGCCGGGCTCGCTATCGGGAGGCACCAAGCGGTGCTCGCGGATTATGTTTCGCACCTTCAGACACTCCGGCCTTGGCTGATGAAGAGCCAGGCCATGCTTCACGCGACGAATACAGGCAGCCTCCGGGCATCAGCTGATCGGATCGGCGAGCGTTTGAGAAAGCTCGATGCTGATCTGGAGGATGCAGGGGAGGCATCGCGACTTGACACACTCCCCGAGCCAGGGACGCAAAAGAATTTCACGGCCCCAGTCTCTTCGGCGTACGGCTGGGGGCGAGCCTACGTGGTGGAAGGATCGGCCCTCGGCGGGCGCGTGTTGTTCAAACGTCTGCAGGCAAGGCTGGCGCCACACCCGCTGCGCTACCTGGCTGGGGATGCTGTAACGAGCCCGGGCGCAGCCTGGAGCGACTTCACGGCACAACTGGCGTCGCAGCTCGTAACGCAGGCGCAGATGGTGCAAGCGCAGCAAGGCGCTATCGCCGCCTTTTCCGAGCTGCTGAACTCATTCGTCCAAGACGCCCGCCACGCCGTCGATTGATCTGACGTGTTTACGGATTTGATGAATGCGAACACAAGCGAGTCAGGGTGCGGGACCACAAGTGATGCCCGGCGCTCAACCTGCAACCCCGAGATGTGTGCGAATGCTTCATGTAGCTTTTTCCTTCACAAGAAACGGGAGATCGAACCAGCGCGAAAATTCGACTTGTCCACGCCACAAGTCGAAAAAATAGTCGATTTCTAAAAGTTAGTCTGTGTGGTAGCCCACACATTGAAGATGTCGGCACAGCCCACGGCTCAACTTCTTCATCGGACTTCTCGCAAACGCAAATAATCATCAATTTTTCAGGTTCTCTGATCGATCGGTTGAGCGCGATTGATTCACGTGAACGATCGATGGACAAAGCTGAGAACCTGGCGAATCAAAGATCCCACGCGAGCCGAAGCCACATCGATTTTTCCACCCGCGTCAATCCTACGTTCTCGCAAAAGGCACTGCCTGCCCGCTGTGCAAATCCAAACGAGCGTGCCGACTCTAGAGACCGCGGAGTTAGTGGGCGGAAAGGCGATGTCTACTGCGAGATGCCGCGCAAAGTGAGTGAATGGATCATCGAGCTTTCCGCGAAGCACATCTGAGATTCGGCGATCTGGGAACCATGCCGCTGCCAAATTTCGAGAGCACGCTGGCTGAGATTACGTACGCGAAGGACGTTCTCAAAGTAGATGGATTTCATCGTTGAGAGCCGGAACTCGCTGCCAAGCTTCTGTCGCTGCTAGAAACTCGTAACGATTTTTCCATATGTTGGGTCGCGCACTGACGCGCATCAATATGTACCTTACTCTGAGACTATTGCCAAAAACCAAGGTATCCCATGAGATCTACCGAAGAGTTTGATGTGCTCAAGAAAAATATGCTCAAAAATTGTTTTTCATTGACTTCGTTCACGTGCCAGTTTGTAGCCCGACAAGTCACGGTTCGCTCTGCATACCGAAGCGCATTTTTTCTCTCCACGATTGCGACAGTCGCCGCCGTCGGACTCACGATGCATCCGCTTGCTAGTGCAGGTCCCGCGCAAACCCATGAACAAGCTCCCGCCTTCTACCGCGTGATGGTTGGTGACTTCGAGATTACAGCGATCTCGGATGGCACGATCGAAGTGCCGCTCGACAAGTTGCTGCAGGGTGAAAGCGTCGCGAAGATTGATGCGATGATGAAGAGCGGTTTCGAAGCCCTTCCCGCTGAAACTTCTATCAATGCCTTCGTCATCAATACGGGTTCAAAGTTGATGATCGTTGACACTGGTGCAGGCGACCTCTTCAAACCCGGAGGGGGTGGCCGATTGTTCGAAAACCTCAAAGCCGCCGGCTACAACGCGGACCAGTTCGATGCAGTACTGCTCACACACGTTCACGCGGATCATTCCGGCGGTCTTGTGGTCGGCGGGAAAATGATGTTCCCGAACGCGGATGTCTACGTGCAGAAGGCAGACAGGGAATACTGGTTCGACCGTGCAAAAGAAGCCAAAGCACCTGAAGACCAGAAACATTCATTCGAGCAAGGGCGCGGGTCGCTTACGCCGTATCTAGACGCAGGCAAAGTCAAGATCGTCGATGGCGCGTCGCAGCTCTTCCCTGGAATCACGACCGAGCCAGCGCCTGGCCACACGCCGGGGCACAACTTTATTTCCGTTGAGAGCAAGGGTGCGAAGATTCTGTTTTGGGGAGACACGATTCACGCCGAACCAGTGCAGTTTCAAAAGCCGAGTGTCACGATTAAGTTCGACGCCGACCAGAAGGCCGCCGCGTTGCAGCGCGAGAAGATTCTTTCAGATGCCGCCAAGAAAGGCTATTTGATCGGCGCGGCGCACATTGCATTTCCAGGGATGGGACATGTGCGTGCACAAGGCGGCGCCTATCAATGGGTGCCTGTCAACTACAGCCTGAAGCTGCATACGGACTAATCGGGCGACTGGCGTAGCGCTGTAGCGAGGCAGCATAGCGCCTTTTTGGGGCTTCTGAATCGGTTGCTCATACCGAAAAAAGTGACCTTGCTCAGCACCGAATTCAAAGCTGCATTCGATCAGCCATGCGTCATAGATAGACACCCGTCATACCGCCGCTGCACCCGAGGTGCTTCAGAAAAATGAAGCATGACCAATGCAACGACGACGCTCGGCCTGTACTCGGCGGCCGCTGAGGAAATGTCGAGCATACTGGATTCGGTCAATTCGACCCGAACCGCTGACTCGAATTTCTTCAACCAACGAATCAAGGGGCCGTCTAATCAAGTCGCATATGGCCTGAAAACGACTTTGCGCTTTTTTCCCGTTGCGCTCTCAGGTTCTTCTACGATTCATCCTAAATTTTTGAGAGCCTCTGTGGCTCAATCTCGCTGGCAGCAGGCGTTGCTATCTCATCATCGCAATCAGCCTAAATGCTCGACTCCAATGTGCCATTGCACGCCGCGATTCGCCCCACTCTTCGCCCCGCCAGGGCTTCGAGTTCTCTGGGGTCAGCCCATCATTCCGGCAGGGTCTCGACGCCGATCCAGTGGCTCAGCGGCCGCGGACTTTGCACCGCTATGTCGAGTGCCTATCCCCGGGAAAGTGCGGCAGGAAAAATTTGATGCGTCGGCGTAGCTTTTGCGCTCCGATGCGCCGATGACTTCAGGAACAACTGCAATTTAGCGAAGCAGGTTTCCTGACTCGGAATATGCACACAAACGGGTTGACTGAGAAACCTCTCTCTCTGTTCGTTCTGCTCCCTGGACTCCACCGAACTCAAACGCGCGAGTTCGATTGGATGCCGAGCAGCCACTTCGCCGCGGACTTCCAACCGAACTACCTCATGCAACTGCGTAGGCGAAGGGTAGTCGTTCAGCAAGCTGCTGGCACGCCATGATGCCCATGGCATAGAGATCTGAAATTCGAATGTCGGAATATGCAAGTCGGGATCACGAATCTCCAGCAACAAGTTGCGCATCGCGTTCAAGGCTTTCAGTCGCTCAGCGCCATCGACGCGGCATTGGCTCTGCGCGAGCGCTGCGCACCCGCGCAGCGAAAGGATGCGGCGCTTCGAATCCAGCTTTCACCCACGGCCTTCAAGATCGTTGGTGAGCCGCGGGCCAACAAGGTAGCGCTACGCAACATCGTCGATGGCCAGTTCAGCGTTCACTTCCAATTGGCAACGGCTTAGCTCGACGGACGAGCCGACTGGCAGAGCCATGAGTGCCTGGGCGCAGCCGATCGAAAGACTGGCGGCCAACATGCAGGTCAGTGTCGATAAGGACCTTCCGGGCGCCGGATGCCGGCTCAGCGTGCATGGCGCGCCGGAGCTCGCCATCGAGGTGATGCTTCCGATCGGGAACGCCTCCACGCTATTGGGACGCCCGCGGATTCAGCAGAAGTTCATGTCGCTTGCCTAGCCCGTCTACGGCAAGGACCATGCGACACGGCTCGCACAAAGCATCCTTTCCCTTCGGCAGGAACCCTCTGCGGCATCGCTCGCTCGCAGCTTGCAACTGCCCGCGGATCGCCTTCAGGTCGCGCGCTGAACAAAAAGAAAAGGAGACAGACCGTGAGAATGAAACCGCTGATCGCGCTCGCTCTCTTCTCAGGCACTTGTACGTTGGCCTGGGCGCAGGGAGGCCTCGTCATTTACCCCATCAGACCTGTGAAGATCATTGTTCCGTTCAGCCCGGCAAGCAGTTGATCAACAAGACCGTGAGCTACGACGTGGAGAAAGACCTGGCGCCGATCGCACTGCTGAGCAGCGACGGACTGCTGCTGTTGTCGAGCCCGAGCGTTCCGGCCCAGAACCTGAAGGTGATGTTCGACGCCATGTCAACCGGCAATGAGCAGATCCGCGCCAACCGCCTTCGCGCCTACGGTGTCAGTTCGCCCATCCCCGAGGCGGTCGCACCTCAGTACCAGCCTCCGTGCAATCAAGGCATCCCCGAACTGAAGGGCTTCGACGTGGTGGGCTGGAGCGGTCTGCTGGCGCCCAAGGCCGTTCCCCCGTCGGTTGCAACCGTCCTCGCGAGCACGCTGCGCGAACTGCTTGCGGATCCGGCATTTCGGGCGGACATGCTGCGCCGGAATACCTCGCTCGCGACCGCTGACGGCGCCAAGCAGATGGCCAGCCAGATTCGCCGCGACACGGCGCAGTGGGCGTCGCTGGTGAAGACCGCGACTATCCGGCTCGATCCGTAGTTCAGGGCGCGGGGTCCGGGCAACGACCGGCCCCTACAGCCTCGGCGCGTCGTGGGTGATCTGCCCCGCTCCCAGGGTATTCAGGCTCTCCACCGCTACGTCCATCAAGATCCGGCTGCGTTCCGGCGAGACATGAATGGTGATGTGCATCACCGGGACCCGGTCTATTGCATAGAGCACGCGCGTCAGGCGCAGCATCGGCGATCCGACGTTCACGCCCAGCAATGCGGAGTGCTGCGGATCGGCCGGCACTGCGGTGATCTCTTGAACGACGCGCCCGAACTCGATGCCCTGTGCCATCAGGATCTCGTAGAGGGCCTGTTTCTTCAGCCTGGCGCGCGTGACGTTCGACGCGAAACGGTCGGGCACCCACGCATCGGTGAGCATCAGCGGCATCCCGTTCGATGAGCGCAAACGCACGGCATGGACAGCCGCATGTCCTGCGGGCAATTCCAACTGCACGGCAACGATGGCGGGAGGATCTTGCGTCTGTACATCCAGCACCGTCACCTGTGTGTTCAGTGCGGTACGGCGCAGTGCATCAACAAAGCCCAGCGTCGCCGCCGGGCGCTGGGCGGGCAGTTCGACGCGAACGAAAGTCCCTTTGCCCTGTTGTTTGTCCAGCAAACCTTCGGCATGAAGGTCGGCCACGGCGCGCCGCACGGTGATGCGCGAAACCCCGAAGAGCTCTCCCAGCCGGGCTTCGTTCGGAATCAGCGCGCCTGGCGCGTAGAGCCCTCTCATGATCTGTTCGCGCAGAACCACGTAGAGCTGGTGATGAAGCGGCAACCCGTTCTTTCTCGGCATCAACCCGGCATCGGAGGACTTTGTCATGAGCTTGCGTGGAAAAGAAACAAATTCTATCGAGCTACATCATTATAGATTTATAACGTTATAGAATTAACACGTATTAACATCATGACCAATGACCGATCCGGTCGTCGCTCGAGGAAGCATTCATGTCATCAGCCAGAAAAGACTTGCGGGCCCTTCTGTCCGCGCCTGCGATCGTCGCTGCCCCCGGGGGCTATGACGCCATCACCGCCCGCACGATCGAACAGGCCGGTTTTCGTGCGGCCTATATGTCCGGCTCTGCCGTCTCCGCTTCTCGCGGGTTCCCCGATTTCGGGCTGCTGACGATGGGTGAAATGGCACAGGCCGCAGGCGTGATGGCGCAGTCGGTGAAGATTCCCGTGATCGCGGATGCCGACACCGGCTACGGCAATGAACTCAATGTGACCCGCACCGTGCGCGAGTACGAACGGGCAGGCGTTGCGGGCCTTCACATCGAGGACCAGCTTGCACCCAAGCGCTGCGGCCATCTGGATGGCAAGGAGATCGTCTCGCGCGAAGACTTCGTTGCGAAGATTCGCGCGGCCGTGGCGGCTCGCGTAGACCCTGATTTCCTCATCATCGCGCGCACCGATGCGCGGGCCGTGGTCGGCATGGACGAAGCCATCGCACGCGCCAACGCCGCCCTGCGGGCCGGCGCCGACATCGCCTTCGTCGAGGCGGCGCAAAGCCTGGAGGAACTCGCACTCATCCCGAGGCGCGTCGAAGGCCCGTGCCTGCTGAACATCGTTCGCGCCGGCAAGACGCCGGACATGGGCCTGGATGAAGCGCAGCAGATGGGATACCGCCTTGCGATCCTGCCCAGCCTGCTGTTCGGCGCTGTGATGGGCGCCTGCGATCAGGCACTCAAGGACCTGCGCGAGCAGCGCAGGCCGCCAACATCGACCCACATGATGCTGGTTGCCGAGCGCTTCCGGCGCTTTGGGGCAGATGAGTGGAACGACATCCGCACACGCTTTCGCGATGCCCCGCACGAGGTGGCCGCACCGTGAGCTCTTGCGCTCCCTCCACGCTGTTCGACAAGGTCTGGCAGTCACATGTCATCGAAGACCTGGGTGACGGCTGGGCCCTGCTGCACATCGACAGACATCTGTTGCACGACCTCTCGGGGCCCCGTGGCATGGCCGACCTGGAGGCACGGCAGTTGCCGGTCGTGTCGCCGGAGCTAGCGTTCGCCACTCCAGACCATGCGGTGTCGTCGGCACCGGGCCGAACAGCCGAGACCTTCCCGCCGGGTGCCCCGCTGCTGAAACGGCTGAGGGATGGCAGCCGGCGACACGGCATTCGCTTCTTCGACCTGGGCCAGCCAGGACAGGGCATCGTCCACGTGATCGGACCGGAACTGGGCATCGTGCAGCCCGGCAGCACGGTCATCTGCGGGGATAGCCACACATGCACCAACGGCGCGCTGGGTGCGCTGGCATTCGGTGTCGGCTCGTCGGAATTGATGCACGCACTGGCGACGCAAACGCTGATGCAGCGCAAGCCGAAGAACATGCGCATCGTGTACCACGGGCGACTGGCGCCCGACGTGACCGCGAAAGACCTGATCCTGTCCACCATCGGGAAACTGGGCGCATCAGCGGGCACGGGGTACGCCGTGGAGTACGCGGGCCCGGCGATCGAAGCGATGTCGGTGGAAGAGCGGATGACTGTCTGCAACCTTTCCATCGAGATGGGCGCCAAGGTGGGCATGATCGCCCCGGACCAGCGGGTTTTCGACTACCTCCAAGGCCGCGCTTTCGCACCTGAAGGCGAACTGCTGCTGTCGGCGATGGCGCACTGGCGCACGCTGCGCTCCGATCCGCATGCGCACTTCGACCGCGAAGTGCATATCGAGGCCGACGACGTCACGCCAATGCTGACGTGGGGCACGAGCCCGGAGCAGGTGGTGGCGGTAGCCTGCAACGTGCCCTCTCCGGAATTTGCCAACGGACCCGCCCAGCAGCAAGCTTGGCAAGAGGCTTTGACGTACATGGACGTTCGTCCCGGAGACACCTTGAAGGGCCTTCGCATCGACCGCGTGTTCATCGGCTCCTGCACGAACTCGCGTCTCTCCGATCTGCGCGAAGCCGCGGGACTGATCGGCGGCCGCAAGGTCGCCCCGCATGTCCGGGCATGGGTTGTGCCGGGATCGGAGGCCGTCAGGCGTGCGGCGGAGCGCGAAGGCCTGGACGTGTTGTTCCGCGCGGCGGGTTTCGATTGGCGCGAGCCCGGTTGCAGCATGTGCGTGGCCGCGAACGGCGAAGTCGCGGCGCCGGGCGAGCGCGTGGTGTCTACCTCGAATCGGAATTTTGTCGGCCGGCAAGGGCCTGGCGTACGCACGCACCTGGCGAGCCCTGCGACCGCCATGGCCAGCGCACTGGCTGGCGCGATTGCAGACCCCCGGGAGCTTTGAGATGCAACCCTTCAACACTCTCAAAGGCAACGCCGCACCACTGATGCTCGACAACGTCGACACCGACGTGATCATCCGCATCAACAGGCTGACCGAGCTGCCGCGCGACCAATTGGGCCCTTACGCCTTCGAAGCCCTGCGCTTTTCCGCCGATGGCTCGGAAGACGCCGACTGCGTCCTCAACAGGCCGCCTTTTCGCAGCGCGCCGATCTTGCTGGCGGGACGCAACTTCGGTTGCGGCTCGTCGCGCGAAGGCGCAGTCTGGGCTTTGGCCAGCCGGGGCATCCGTTGCGTCATCGCAGAAAGCTTCGGCGACATTTTCTTCGGCAACTGCTTCCAGAACGGCGTGCTGCCGATCGCCCTGCCACGCGCGACGGTGGATCGGCTCGCCGACCAGGTGGCCAGCTGCGCATCGGTCACGGTTGACCTTCACGCCTGTCGTATCGAGTTTCCCCACGGCCACCGCCAGCCCTTCACTGTCGATGCCATGAAGCGTCAGGCACTGCTGGACGGCATGGACGACGTCACACGCACGCTGCAGCGCCGCGCCGCCATTGCCGCATGGCAAGCGACGGACCGGCTGGCGCGCCCCTGGATCTGGGCACCGGTCGCCGGCGCACGCATCGACCCACCCCATCACTGAACGACCGAATCACAAAACCTGACGGAGACAAGCCGTGTTGACGAATGAACAGAACGCCGGACAGATCGGCATCCCTTGCACGTTGATGCGAGGCGGGACCAGCAAGGGCCTCTATTTCAAGAGTGAGGATCTGCCGCCGCCCGGACCAGAGCGCGACACAGTACTCAAGGCGCTGGTCGGCAGCGACGACCTGCTTCAACTCGACGGCCTTGGCGGATCGCGCCTGGTGACCGCCAAGCTCGCCATCGTCGGCCGCTCTTCGCGGCCCGATGCTGACGTGGATTACACCTATGGCATCGTCCCTCCAGGACGCGAAATCGTCGTCTACACGAGCAACTGCGGCAACATCTCGGCGGGCGTGGGGCCGTTCACGATCGACAGCGGCCTGATCGAGCCTCCAGAGGGGCCAGTCGCCCAGATCAGGATCTTCAACACCAATACAAAGAAGATTCTCATCGCCCATGTGCCGGTCGTGAATGGCCGTGCGAGCGTGGAAGGAAGCTTCTCCATCCCCGGCATTCCCGGCACGGGTGCATTGGTCTTCCTGGACTACAGCGCCACGACCGGCGCCAAGACTGGCAAGGTCCTGCCCACCGGGCGCCTGGTGGACCGCATCGTGCTGGAAGACGGTCGGACGATCGAGGCCACCATCGGCGATGTCGCCAACCCCTGCGTCTTTGTGCGCGCCGCCGATGTCGGTGCGACCGGGAGCGAGCTTCCTGATGACATCAATGCATCGGATGCCCTCATTGCGATGCTGCTCGAACTTCGCGGCAAGGCAGCCCAAGCCATCGGTCTGTGCAAGGACTGGCGTGAGGCGGAAAGCGTATCCCCCGCCCTTCCCCTCGCGGTCATGGTGGCGCCCCCGGAGACCTACACGGGCAGCAACGATGTCGAGGTGACTGCGGGTGCGATAGACCTGCGGGCTCGCCTGGTGTTCTACAACAAGTGCCACGAGAGCATGGCGGGCACAGGGTCCATGTGCACTGCCGCCATGTCGCGCATTCCGGGCACGCTGGTGCACGAGGCTTGCCGCGGCGCGGTCGGCGGCGAGCCCGATGAACTTCGCATCGGCCATCCGCTCGGTGCGATGACGGTCGTCGTTCGTGCGAATCCCGGTGCCGGTGCCGAAGGCGCTACCTACGAGCGGCTCGGTCTTGGCCGAACCGCGCGCCGGCTCATGCACGGCATTGCATACGTCCCGACCTGGCGCATGCGCGCCGCAGCATGAGGAGCACATGATCGTCTCGCACTTTTCTCCAACCCGTCGATCCGTCCTGCGCGCAGGTGCCGGTGCCGTGACCGCAGCGCTGCCGATCCTGCATGCCTTCGCACAGTCGGGCCACGGCGGCTCGGATTTTCCGAAGCGTCCCATCCGCATCGTCGTGGGCTACCCGCCTGGCCAGACCGTCGATGTCACGGCCCGCGCCTACGCGGGGGCGTTGCAGCAATCGCTCGGGCAACCCGCGTACGTCGACAACAAGCCCGGCGCCAACGGCATCATCGCGGCGCAGACAGTCAAGTCCGCGGAGACCGACGGCTACACGCTGCTGTTTGGAACTTCCGGCCAGATGGCGATCAATCCGTCCATCTACGCCAAGCTGCCCTACGACACCTTGAAAGATTTCGCGCCGGTGGCGCTGGGTGCAACCGGGCGCCTCTACCTGGTCGCCAACGCGTTGCTGCCCGTGACGACGTTGCCCGAGCTGATCGCCTATGCCAAGGCGCACCCGAAGACGCTGAGCTTCGGCTCGGGCGGCGCGGGCATCACGGCGCATCTGGCGATGGAAATCCTCAAGTCCGAAACCGGCATGGATCTGCTCCACGTGCCCTACAAGGGGTCCCCTGCCGCGCTCACCGGGCTGTTGTCGAACGACGTGCAGCTGATGTTCGATGCCGGCTCGCTGGTCCTGCCGCAGATTCAGAGCGGAAAGGTCAAGGTGCTTGCCGTGTCGAGCAAGGACCGCTATTCGCTGCTGCCCAAGGTGCCGACCGTCGCTGAACAAGGCTTTCCGGGATTCGAGGTCGCTTCATGGAGCGCGCTCTTCGCACCCGCGGGCACACCCGCCGCGACGGTGGAAAAGCTCAATGCCGCAATGCAGGCGGCTATCAGGAACGACAAGGCCATGACGCCGGTGCGCGTGGGGGGCAGCGAGCCCAGGCCACTCGGTGTGACCGCGTTCAACCAGTTTGTGCAAGCCGAGGTTGGCAAGTGGGCTCGCGCGGCCGCAGCCGCCGGCGTCAAGCCGGAGTAGTGCACGGCGAAAGAAAGAAAGTCATGACATCGACTCAAACAAGCGCTGCAGAGCGCATCGCGCAGTTCGCATGCGGTTTCGACAGTGCGCGCTTGACTGCCCGGCAGATTCTTCTTTCCGGCCGCTCCTTGGCCGATACCTGTGCCGTGGCGTTTGCCGGTCGCAACGAGGCAGCGCCGCAAGCTGCGCTGAGCTACCTGAAATCGGCGGGCCTGCTTTCACATGACAGCTGCGGCGACACGCTGGTCGGGCTGTGGGGACGCCCGGAATACGCGGCGCCTGAAATCGCGGCTTGGTGGAACGGCGTGGCCGGGCACGTGCTCGACTATGACGATGTCACGGTGCCGATGCGAGGTCATCCGAGCGTGGTGCTCTGGCCTGCCTTGCTGGCACTGGCAGAACAACGGGATCTGCCCGGGCAGCGCGTCGTCGCGGCCTTTGTCGTCGGCCTCGAGGTGATCTGCAAGCTGTCGCGTGGCATCGCCACGACTCACTACGAAAAAGGCTGGCACTCGACTGCCAGCATCGGCGTGATCGGTTCGACCGTTGCGTGCGCCTATCTGTTGCAACTTGACGCGCGACAGATCGCGCATGCCATCGGCATGGCGGTGGCGCAGGCCGCCGGTTCACGTGAGAACGTCGGCACCGAGGGAAAGAGCTTTCAGGCCGGACACGCGTGCGGCGCGGCAGTGCGTGCAGCGAGCCTTGCCGCAGAAGGCTTCACTGCCGGGGAGATGGCACTGGACGGGCCGAACGGATACCTGGCGCTCTACGGAAACGGAGAGTCCGTCGAGACGGTGCTGGCCGGGCTCGGTGACTCGCCGCTGGAAATCGAGCGCAGCGGGCTTGATGTGAAGCAGTACCCCATGTGCTACGCGACACACCGCGCCATCGATGCCGTGCTGGCGCTGCGTTCCGCGCACGGTATTCGCCTGCAGGACGTGGAAACCGTGGAGGTGGTCAGCAGCCGGGGCGGACTGCTCCCGCTGGTCCACCCGCGCCCATCTCTGGGACTGGAGGGCAAGTTCAGCCTGCCCTATGCCATTGCCGCGGCGTTGTCCGATGGGGCCGTTCGGCTTACCAGCTTCACGGACGCGGCGGTTCAACGCCCCGAGATCCAGCGCTTCTTCAACCAGGTGCGTTGGCGCGATGACGATGGGCCCGCAGCCCCTCGCTGGGCAGACGTCACCCTGCGTCTGCGCGATGGGCGCATCTTGAGTCAGCGTGTCGAGCAGTTGCACGGTTCGGCTTCGCAGCCGCTGAGCGATGTAGAGTTTTCCGCAAAGGTCGAAGACTGCCTGGATTGGGGAGGAGCCGCTGCGGGGCGGCGCGATGGCGCCCTGTTCCTGAAAACCTGCCTCCGCTTTCATCGCATGTCGACCCGCGCCCTGCTCGCCTTTCTTTCACTTACATAAACGGAAACTCCCATGAACGGTATTTTTCTTCGCAAGGCGGGTACCCGATGCCTGGCGACGCTGGCCCTTGTCGCCACATGCTCGGCCGCGCAGGCGGCATGGCCCGAGCGCCCGATCAAGCTGATCGTCGGATTCACCGCGGGCGGAGGTGCGGACGGCGTGGCACGGGTTCTTGCCGACTCGATGGGCAAGACGCTTGGTCAGGCGGTGATCGTCGAGAACCGACCAGGCGCGGGCACGACGCTGGCTGCCTCGGTCGTCGCCAAGTCGCCGCCCGACGGCTATACCTTGATGCTGGTGACGTCGACCAACACGATCTCGCCGGCGATGTACAAGTCGATTTCTTACAAACCCGCTTCCGACTTCGTCATGATTGGAATGGTGGGGCGCGGCCCCACGTTGATCGCGGTGCCCAAGTCGTCTGGCATCACGACCCTGGCAGAACTCATCGATCGCGCGCGAAGGAATCCCGGCAAGATCAACTATGGCGCCGGCGGCATCGGAACGACCCAGCATCTTGGTGCGCTTGTGCTGCAGCGTGATGCCGGAATCTCGATGATGCACATTCCCTACAAGGGTGGCAGTGAGACAGCCGCTGCGCTATTGGGAGGACAGCTCGATGTTCAATTCGGCACGCCCCCATCGATTGCACCGGTGATGCCGAAGGTCAACATCCTGGCTTCGACCATGGGAAAACGCACGGCGCTCGCTCCGGGAGTTCCGGCGGTGTCGGAGACCGTCAAGGGCTTCGACGTTGCAAGCTGGTATGCCCTCGGAGGCCCAGCCGGCATGCCGGCCGATGCTGTCACCAAGCTCGCCGCGTCGCTTCGCACCGCACTCGCCGATGCAAAGCTTCTGAAGCAACTGAACACGCTAGGCTTGGCGCCAGACGCCATGAGCACCCAGGACGCCACGACGTTCTACCGTGAGGAACTTGTTCGCTGGGCCGCCATCGTGCGCAAGGAAGGCCTCAAAGCCGACGACTGAAATGTGTTGGTCACCACTCTCATGTTGCCATGCACCTGGCCGATGCCAAGTGCGACCATACGGTGCTTGCGCCGGGCAAAGACCGGGAGATTGTTCAGAGCCTGGCCACTCGCGCGATGCCCGGCCTTTCGCGTCGAGCGAGAGCCATTGAGGAAACAAGCAAGTATCGTCAGCTATCGACAGTGACGGTTGTGAAGAACTCATTCCCATCTCTTCTTCTTTGCGTGCAGCTTGGCTGTGAATTTCCGCTTCGCAGCGATCGCGGTCTGTCGTGCGTCTGCAATTGACGTCCGCCTCTTGCTAGCGAACTGCCCTTCAACGCAACTGCTCCGACTACCAGCAGGAAGAAAAGCTGTCCACAAAAGCGGGGCGATTCAGTTCGCCCTGTGCTGTTAGCCTTATATGGTCGGCAGGGCCTCTGCCACGCCAACTTCGGCCATCGTGCCCAATTTTAGAAGTGAACTCACTATGACCAGCCCGCTGTACAACGCCTCCGTTCCCGTCATGCAGCAGATGCTGCGCGCCCTGTCCGACGTGCTCAAGAAGGCCGAAGATCACGTGACGCAAAAAAATATCGATCCCAATGCGTTGCTGCAGGCGCGGCTGTTCCCTGACATGTTTCCGCTGGTACGTCAGGTACAGATCGCCGCAGACTTCTCCAAGGGCATTGCCTCCCGCCTGGCTGGTGCCGAGGTGCCGTCCTGGCCCGACACTGAGTTCAGCTTCGCCGACCTGCAAGCGTTGATCGCCAAAGCTCTGGCCCATATCGGCTCCTTCAAGTCTGAGCAATTTGATCCAAGCGAGAGCCGCGAGATCGTATTGCGCGCCGGCACCCCCAAGGAAAAGAAGCTGACCGCAGGCGCATATCTTCTGCACTATGGACTGCCGCAGTTTTTCTTCCACGTGACCACCACCTATGCCATCTTGCGCCACAACGGTATTGAGATCGGTAAGCGCGACTACATGGGTGCCTACTGACCCAAGACAGACAGGAGTTCAGCCACTCTGGCCACTGCCGCTCGATAGCGACTGGGGCCTCCGTCGCTGCGCGATTTCAGCTAACTGTGGATGAAGGCTTTATCTACCCAAATTTGGGGGATCATTTTTCGGCGGCAATCAACAGCAGGATTGCACCAGCAAGCTCAAGCCTCCAAACCCGATGCTCTGCCGGTTCGAGTCTTTCGGAAAACCAGATTTTCAGCTTGAAATTTGCGAATTCACCGCCGATAGTTTTTTGATGACCAGGGGTGCAGTTCGAATGCCTCGCTATGCAATTGATAGCAAGACCCCATCTCTGACGGGAGGTTCTGGTAGGACGTACTGGATTCGAACCAGTGACCAACGGATTAAAAGGACTGTGCGCGCATGTTACACGAGCGGCTTTCCCTGTGCGCACCCCTTGCATCCATCGCTTGAGACGGCTGAATCTGCCCACGTTCTGCCAAAATCTCCCAACCTGATCCCGCACCATTTCAGAACAGGATTGAGCCATGCCCGCCTACGTCGCCGCCCCGATTCTCATCATCGCAGTCTTGGCTGTTTCCGTCTGGCTGTCCGTCGTTCTGGAGCCGGTGATCGGCACGAGGGGCTAGCGCTTCGGCCAACTGCTTTCTAAGGTTTGGACATCGCTGGCGTGCCCGTCAGCTGCTCCTGCCAGTTCTTGAACTTCAGCCGTGCACGCTCCGAGTACGTCTGCGATGGGATTGGCAGGCTGAGGCTTGGCATTGCCGGAACTGCTGGGCACTGCACCACCTGTGGCGCGCTTGATAGCGTCGAGCAACCGGCCACGCTCAGCAGAAGCGCGGCCAAGATCGGTCCTGAGGCCAGCCTCACGAGTTTTTGCGGCATTCTGAGCCTCCAGTACTTGGGTTTGTCTTTGCGCCTCGATAGCGCGGTTTGCGTCGGCGGCCTTGCGTGCGGTCTCCGCGTCGACTGCGATCTGCCGGTCCCACTGTTGGCGCACCACGGCACGCCCAGCGCGGTACACGGTGAAGTGCGAGAACGCTAGGGCCGCAGCGATTGCGATGGCCACCCACGCGCGCCAATTCAAGAGCAGCGCCATGCGAGCCTCCACTTGCAGTCTCGAGTCTCATGGTCGCTTGAGCCGCACATGCAGCAGATGTGCGTCATGACTCGAACACCGCGCGCTCTGCGGTACGGCGCCGGCGCAAGCCTTTTTCGACGTTGCTCCCCGAGCTTACCCACGAGTCGAATGCAAGCGATGCGCCTGCATAGTCGCCAGCGTTGAGCTTTCGCAGGAGCGTTGATGGCCGGCCATCCTTGAGCCGTATGATGCCGTCTCGCGAGCTTGAGCCCTGCCCCACGTTGAACACGATACTGACCATCGCATCAAACTGGCCTTGGGTGAGCGGAACGGTCACAGCAGCGCTCACCAGGTCTTCGCGCTCTCCGATGTCCCGCATCAGCCGTTCGTCGGCCTGACTCTGCTCCCAGATGGTGCCCGGCCCGATTCCGGCGCCAGTTGCGCCCCAGCCAACAGTCCACGGCGCACCGCCAGTCTTCGGGTCTGGGTAGGCGACAAGCCTGCAGGACTCGAAACGCTTGATGAGATCGACACCGACCTTGGAGGTTTTCATGGTTTCAAGCTTTCTTGCTTCACCGGGCGCAAGAGGATGATCAGCACCAGGCATGCAAGGCGCAGCCCGGACTTGTAGCCGTCATCGAACCAGGGGATCAGCGCGGTGTTGTCCGCAATGACCTGAAGCAGATCCGGCATGAGAATGCCTACCGCGGCGCTGGACCGTCCACGCCTTCCAGAGCTTTTTCCATTCGTCTACGAGTTTCATCGCGATGCCTTTCTGTCGGACTCAAGGGACTCGACGCGGAAGCGGAGGATTGCAATCTCACCGGCCAGCGTCATGGCTTGGTTATTGCCTGCGTTGATGGCAATCTTCATGTCCTTCAACTGGTCTTTCATGTCCTTCAGCGTCTCGCCTTGGCTGCCAATCTGGAAGATGAGGCCGATGGCGAAGGCAGCGAAAACGCCGACGACGCCAAGAATCCACGACAGGGGGAGTTTCCATTCGACCAATGTTCTTGCCTTCGGGAGGTCTGCGGGTTGGGTGTCGTTAGCCACGGTGCACTCCTTCCGGATCAATCGAATCCAGAAGCTGCGAGCGAATCCAGTACGCCCAGTTCTTGCGCCATCCCTCATCGCCGTTGCTCAACTTCCAGAGCCTGCGCGAGAGCGTCATTTCGTGCGGAAACTGCAGGAACACCAGCGTGCCGAACACCACATTCACAACGAAGTCGACAGCCAGCCCGACGAACAGCGCCGGATAGCCGAAGACCTTCATTGCAGTGGTGAGCTTTCCGGCATCACGCACCTGCTTCAGGCGCATCACGGCGGCGTACAGCACCCAGAGAATCCAGGGAGAAAGAAGGAGCCATGTCATTTGAGAGCCTCCGAAAATGCGCTCTTCAGCGCCGGGGATGCGCTTGCGATCTGCGCGTATCGAGCAAGGGTGGCGATCTTCATTTCCTCGTATGTCGTGCAAGAAGAGAGATCGATCTTTGTCAGGTCGCGCAAGGCTTGCTTGGCCGTCTCGATGACCGTTGCTGTGGGCAAGTCGCCCTTGGTCAAGCAAGAGGACTGAAGCCCATCGCAGATCGTGATGATGGGTTGCCGCTCTGTGCGGATCTCCGCCTTGGCCTGGTCGACAAGCTGGGCATGCGTGGGGACTGGGGGCGACGCTGGCGTGTTCGTCAAACACCATTCGAGGAAATCCCGATAGTCCGAGTTCAGCAGCTCAAAGGGGATGCCTAGTCCGTCATCCCTCACCACGCGGTCGGGGTAGAGCGTGTACACGTCACAGCTCCGCAGTGGCGATATAGGTGCTGTAGAAGCGTCCCGCGCCGGTCGCATTGGCCGATTTGAAGAACTCTGCTGCGTATGCGTTGACCGGGGTCACACTAAGGCCGCCAGCCGCAAAGCTCACGCTCGTTCCATCCGCAACGAAGGCAACAGACGGGGTGATCCGCATTTCCTGGTGCGTCACAGTGCCGCCGTAGTTCACGCCGCTCGTAACATTGGAGATGATGCCAACACCGATCAACTGGGCGTATCGCTTACACCGTCGCTGGTCGTCGCCGATCTCCACCTTCTCGAATGGCGACAGTTGCCCGGCCTCAGCCTGCATCGCACCTTGGTAGGTGATCGACTGCCCTGCAAGCAGCGGGCCGGTCACGAACTCGATAGCGACCCCGCGATTCGCATTGGCCCCAGCGTTGAAGCTGAAGAACTTCGTTTCGACCGCGCCAGTCAGCGCGAGTGTGCCAGTAGCGAGCAACGTCTTTGCTGCGAAGTTGTCCGTGGCATTGGCGACGTAGGCGTTCCATGTCACGGAAGCGATGCCAGTTGCCGAGATGGGGATCTGCACATTGCCCTGCTGACTTGCCCAGTCGTAGCAATTGGTCGACTCGATGCGGTGTCCATACAAAGTGCCGGTGTTCGCCGCGGCGCCCGTGATCGTGACCGCATTCTGGTAGCCAGTCCCTGCCACACGTTGAACCGTGACATTCGCGCCAGTGCATGAGACGTAAAAGCGGTCGATGCAATAAGCGATGGCTGCGGCAGCCACCACGGTCAAAGCTGCGCCACTGTTGCGCGTGTCAACCCGCTTGGCCCCGTTGATGATCCGATTCCGGAAAGGCGGCGTAGTCAGCGTGCCGGGCAGCGACGGATTCACCGGCGTGATCAGCCCGACCGAGACAGACGACAGGCCCGAATCCAGCGAGCCACCGTCAGGAACGATGGTGACCGTGGTCAGGGAGGTGTAGACCGAGCGCGCAACCGTGCCGTACACAATGCCCGACGTGTTCACCGTTTTGACGCGAGTACCGAAGGCGAAGATCTGCGTCTGGTCGCCAGGCACCGTGAACGACGTAGCGCTGACGAAGGTAGGCGTGCCAGCGAAGGCAACCCACTGATCAACAGAGGTCGAGCTGTCGTTGATGCCGCTGATGTTGTCAAGCTGGGGACCGCCACGCTGAAGGATGCCAAGCGAATTCTTGATGACAAATTTGTATGCCTGCCCGCCAGTCAGCCAAACCGCCCCTTGGTTGTTCACTCCAAGTGTGTTTAGGACGATTGGCCAAGTGTTTTGATGGCCTGCGGCTCCGTCCTTGTCGTTGTAGGTAGTGGCAGGGGTAGAGGTGCCTGCCAGGTAAACCTCAATGGTCCCGCCAGACAGCGGAGATCCATTGGAATCTTCCTGTTGGTCGTTGATGATGGGCGCGAGGAACTGGGCCATGCAGGCTCCTGAAATGAAAAAAGCCACCCGGAGGTGGCTTTGATGGAAAATGATGAGATGGACTACAGCGACTATCTCTGGCTAAAGCTGATCGGCTTTGCCGTCTTTTGCTTCGTCGTTGCCTTCTGGAAAGCGCTCAACGGACGCTAAGAGCGGGCGCGGCGCGGTAGCCTATGGTTCTGGCCCCCTGACTCAACGCATTGCGCAACGCACTAGTTTGTGGCCCTGAAAGCAGCCTTGCTGCCTCTTGTGGGTCAAGCAGGGCATTGCTCAATCTTTCCTGGATCTGCTTATTGGCCGTACCGTAGGGCAGTTGCAGCACGCGACCCAAGGTCGATGTGGCCGCAGTAGACCCGCCAAGAGTCCCGCCTAGTGCCCCCTGAAGCAATTGGTTTTGCGCCAAGTTTTGAACCGTGTTTGAGCCGACCGCGCGCCCGACGTTGTTGGCGATTTGGCCTGCGTTCAAGTCTGCTTGAATGTTGCGCAGCACCTGAAGCTGTGCGGGGCTGAGATCTTTTGCCAAATCGGCGCCCTTGTTCTTCAAGACGTTGTTCAGCTTCGCGCCCGAAATGATCGCGCCGCCCTGCGAGTCCACAGACCCCGTCTGGATGCTTTTCAGGATGTCTTCCAACTTCTCCATCTGGTTGATCGGCACGCTCTCGTCCGCGTACTTCTGCAGGTAGCCCTTCCAGTTCGGCGCACCTCGTGTAGTCGGGCCGATGGCGTTGGCTGGCATCGCCTTGGATGCTTGATCGATGGCATCGTCAATGAAGCCCTTCACCCCAGAGAGCTGGGAGGCCGCGTATTTCAGATTGCCAGCTTCGCCCTGCAGCTTTCCGCCCAACACATCGTTGATGTCCTTGCGGATGGCGTACAGAGCCCGAGCGTCGATGGCGCCATCCTGCGTGAAGTTCTCGATGCGAGACTTGAACTGGTTCAGGGCCTGCTGGGAAAGTTGCCCTGCGTTGTTCGGATCAGCGATCAGCCCGTCAATCTGCTGAATGATTCCCTGCGATGGCACTTTCCCTGCAGCGTTCAGAGCCTCTTCCCGCATCGGCCCCGTCAATGCATTCCGGGCTTGCTTGGCAAGATCCAGTTTGCCCGTGTTCCCCGCAATCCCCTCAATGGCCGACGACCTCGCTTGATTCTGCGCCGTCTGACGTGCAGCGAGCGCCGATGCGTATTCGGGGGTGGAGTTCTGCATCGTTCGGCTAAGTGCAGCAAGGCCCTCGTCCCCTGCAGCCATGGCCGTGGTTGGCATCGACCCCGGAACAACCGGGGCAGATCCACGCAGCTGCGAAAGCGCATTGGTCGGGTTGGTAGCGGTGTTGCGCAGAACATCGCCTGCAATGCGCTGCTGCCCAGCAGCATAGAAGGGGCGCACAGCAGAACCAAGCGCGTTACCGGCCACCGTAGCGGCCTTGCCGACGATTGGCAGAGCTCCACCTACAGCGGCACCGAGACCGGCTGAGTTCGGATCAATAGCCCCGGCGGTGATGCCGCCAGTGATGGCTCCGCCAAGGCTTCGGATGCCGAGGTCGGCCGCGCCGTTGACAAGGCCAGGCGCGACCTTTTGAGCCGCCGTCATGCCGCCAGATGCCAATGCATTGCCAAGGCGCTCCATCCCCATGACCTTGGCGCCAGCGCCCAGTGCAGGACCGACAGGCAGCGTAGCGAGGATGTTCCCGCCGACACGCCCGGCGCTTGCAAGGCTGCTGCCGCCGTACTCGTCCGCGAAGTCCTGTTTGCCTTGCTGGTTCATCGCGCGGACTCGGGCGCCCTCCCCCTGCTGACCAGTCACCAGGCCGGACACATTCGGCCCATTGCCGGTCAGCTTGTCGTATCCAGAGGCGAGCAGTTCAGCGCCAGTATCGATCGGATCTTTGACGCCGCGGGCAACACCCATTGCGATGGCGTCCAGGGCGTTGGGCGTGTTGTTCTTTGCATCGCGCTTGGCCTTCGGGTAGACGAATGCAGCCCCACTAGGTTGCGGCGCTTCCTGTGCTGGGGGAGTCGGCCCGGCAGCAGATGCAAAGGGGTCGAAGTCCACGGGCGCAAGCGTCGGGCCCGCGGCGGCCTTGGCAGGCGTCATCTTGGCCGCGGTCGTGACCTTGGCGACGTAGCCAGGGTCTTCGGCATAGCCACCGCTCTTGAGCGCCTTGGCGAAGTCCTCGGGCGTCTTGGCGTTCACTGCGCTAGGGTACTTGCGCTGGATCAGGCTGACGTAGTCGTCAACAAAGTGGTCCGGCGTCTCATATGCGCGGTACTTGTCCCGGCTGCCAGTCATGTTGTCGGTTGCGCCGACACCACCACCGCCGAAGTCCTTGATGTTGCCCAGGTTGTTCGTGCCGGGAATTACTGACTTTCCCCAGCCGGTCTCAAGACCCCACTGCCCGAGCACTACCTTCGGATCGACGCCCAGCGCCTTTGCAGCTTTCTCCGCGGCGGCACCGTAGCGCGCGGAAAAATCGTCAGGCGTGGTGGACTTCTTGAAGGGGTCGAATCCAACAGAGACTAGTTCGGCCATTACTCTTTCACCTCAAACCATTTGCCGTTTTGCTGGACGTAGTATTTCCCGTCAGGCGCTCGCTCGGCGCGCATCTCATTGCCACCGATATTGATCGTCTTGCTGGGGGGTTGCTTCGACTTCAGGCCTGCGGCTGGCGAAACTGGCGCCGGGTTGCCGCGCACCTGTGACACACGGTTCTCTGCGTCGGGAACTTCTGCCAAGATGCCGCGGGTAGCCAGGTCTCGATTGGCTTTCTTCTGCTTGATCGTCTCCGGCTTGTCACCGGGCTGCGGGAAATACTGCTTCTCGGCATTGTCGAACTCACTTGCGGAGATGGCTGCGCCAGACTCTCGGCGAAGAACCGCGTTGATGTAGTCGCGCTTGGCTTGGTCGAGCTGTTGGCGCTCTTCAGGCTGCAATGCGCTAATGACGCCGCCAACGACTGGGAGGCGCGAGCCAGGGACGGAGCTGTTGACACCCTCGTTCGACAGCTTGTCCAGAATCTCCGCAGAGACCTGCATGCGGGTGCCGAACTGCAGCGCCTTTGCCTGCGTGTCGTTCAGCGGCTTGCCCCCCGCTGGCTTCGTGTTCGGGTCAGCAGGACCGCCGACGATGAAGCGCAGTTGGCCGGGGTTGGCAGGATCAGGCTCGTAGCCGGAAGGAATGCGCCCTTGTTGCTGGCGGATCTGGTTCTGCTCCCGAGCCCGTGCATCGGTCATTTGCGCATTGGCTGCCGACTGAGCAACGCTGGCCATGCTGTCAGGAGATTGCGTTCGTGCCTGAATACCAGCAATGTCCGTTTGCCCGGTAGCCGGGTTGGTGCGCTGCGTCTGCAGCGTCCCACCGAGGTTTTCGGTCGTGAACTTGCCCAGTACCTTCTCTGCATCACCGCCCCAGCCCTGCGCGAGCTGCCGCAACTTGTTCGGGTCGTTGCGGGCGCCATAGATCTGCGCCTTGGCGCTGTCCACCATCTGCGGCGGAAGCCCATATTGCTGCTGGGCCATCGAAAGCGTTTCGATGGCGTTCTCTTCGGTGGGGTTGGCCAAGATCATCCCCGCGCCGTTCTTCATGCCTTCAGCGACCAGCTTGCCTCGCTCTGCTTGCGCCTTCTGTTGCTCGGTCTGAAACTTGGCAGCATCCATCGACTGCTTGCCAAGACCTGCCTTTTGCAGTGCTGCAATCTGATCTGCGCCCTGCACCCCAGATTGCAGCACTTGGCGGTAAGCCTGGTCATCGGCCATGCCGCGCTGTGCCTGCTGAAGCTGCAGCGCCCCAAGCTGGGACTGCTGCAATTTCGCTTGCATTTCGGACGGGTCTTGCAGCGGTGTAACGCCGCGCCCGGCCTGCAGGATGATGTTTGGATCAAGTGGCATATCAGACCTGAGAGTTCCAACCGTTGTTTGCATTGATCATGTTGCCGAGCGGGTCGCTGTTTCCGCTGTAGCCGTTAGACCCGCTGTAACCGCCGCCCTTTGACAGCATGTTGTTCCAGTTGTAGGTGTTCACGGCGCCATTGATGCCAGACTGCAGTGCATTGCCGCTTGCCACTTGCCCTGCAGATTGCGCATTTGCCCCCTGCATTAATGCATTCCCGGAGTTGTTCGCCGCCTGCTGATTGCCTGTGCCCACCTGCGCTGCCGAGTTCTGGCCGAGCGTCGACACGCCGGTCAAGAAACTGTAGATGCGGCTGCGGTTGTTGTCGTAGGCGTTGAGGTTGGTGTTCCAGGCGTTTTGCTTGGCCGTCAGGTTCGTGTTGTAGGTCGAGCTCGCACGATTGAAGCCTTCGTTGAACTTCGTGCCCGCATAGTCCTCATTGAACCGGGTTAGCTCCTTCATGGCCGCACCGGAAAGGTAGTTGCCTCGTGCGGCTTGCCCGCGGTCAATGCCTAGCGTGCCTTGATCGAGGCCGAACTGATAGCCTGGGTCGTTCTTGAGATCCTGCCCCGTGAAAGAGAACGCTGGGCCCGGGTCGAACTCTGCGCCATTGTGGAACGGGGTGAGGAGAGAGCCGTAGGTCGGGTCCGACTGCAACGCCTTGTTCTGAGCGTCCTGCTCGTCGTAGTACTTCTGGATCGCGGCATTCAAGCCTTCTTCGTCAATGCCCGAGCCGCCCCCGCTCTGTTGGGAGGCGTTGTCATAGAGACGATAGCCGTCCATGCCAGGATTTGACCTGTTGCCCGAGGTCCAGAGAGATGAGATGTCATCTTCTCCTGCTGCGGCCTGCTGCGGGTTCGAGCTTCCAGCATTGGGCTGTTTGGTATAGCGGCTCAGAAGCTGCTCGCGAACCTGCGCTGGGGTCAGCCCCGTAGCCAAGCCCATCGAAGTGACGCCGCTGGAGCCAACACCACCAATGCCGAGGTATTGATTCAGCTTCGATTGCGCTGCGCCCCCCGCTTGCGTCCAGGGCGCGAGATCGGCGCGTTGTTGTGCAGCGGCCATCGCTTGCATTTGCGCCGACTGTTGTCCTGCAGCGGACTGAGTGTCAGCCGCGCTTTGCGCGCCATTTGCGGAAATAGCTGCGCCAGCCACCCCAGCGACGGCTCCGATTGCTGCGACCATGGCTTACTCTCCCAGAACTTTGATGTAGAGGCGTTCCGTCTCGGTCCAGCCCATGTGCTCAAAGAGCGGTCCGGCGTCGAGAGAAAGCTTTGTCCCGGTGAACATCTTTTGAACACCCCTGGCCTTGAGCGTCTTTTCGACAAACTCAAATAGCCGCAGAGGCGTGCGCCCAGTCCGGTACTGGGGTGCGATGTAATAGATGTCTGTGAAGGCGCTCAGGCTCTGGCGATAGTGCAGGTGCGGCCTCACGATGCTGAAGTGATAGCCGATCACCTCGCCTTCTTTGCGTGCCACGACGATGTGCAGCATTCCGGCATTGGCAAAGGCTGCATAAGTGTCGAAATCAGGGTCCAGTTTGATCTGATCCCGATTCACCGCCACCTCGGCCCAATGCAGTGGCCACAGGTGGGCCATCTGGTCCTTCACGTCAAACCAGTTCTCCACAGCGTAAGTGATAGCCACGCCAGTTTTCGGCTTTGAAGATGCTGGCGCCTCCAGCATGAAAGCCGCGACTCCTGGCCCCATCCCGCCCGCAATGAACGCGCCCATGATCAGATCCTTATGTCGATGACCATGTGGATACGCTCCACAGGGCTGTTGTTGATCACTTCATGGGCTGGCCTGTCGTCGTCGGGCCCACCCTTGCCATTGTCGAACCACCATGCCTCGCCGGGAGCCATGCAGACCTGCTCGTCGCCAGCCGAGAACACGACGCCGGGCGCGCTCTGCAGGCAGATGTGGTGACGCTCCCAGTAGTTCGCATGCTCAAGCGTGTCCGCATGCTTGTAAATGCGCCCACCAGGCTGGATTCGGTTGATCATCACGCGGCCAAGCCGAGTGCCGCGCACATAGGAAAACAGGTTCATCACGAGGTCGCGGGCCTCGGGCAGCTTGTCGAACACCAGCAGATCGATGCATTCGTGCTGGTCGACCGTGCGAATCAGCTCCTGACGCTCTTCCTCGGTCTTTGGCACTGCGCGCGGCGGAAAGCGCAGGATGATGCTGTCGGTCTCGCCGAACGGCCCCTGATGAAAAGTGCGCAGATAGGTGTCGTCGTGCCACCAATCCCGGTTGCGGGCGATCTTGGCGAGCAACGGCCCGGTGTTGATGCCCACAGCAAGGCGATGGAAGTTCTTCAAGATGTCGCTCCCGTAGCGTCGCACCAAAGGATTGCAGGCTTTACCTGCTTGACCCAAATTGGCTTGTTCAATGTCGTATCGAAGTAGAAGCGGCCAAGCCACAACACCGTGGTCGGTCGGTCGACCGTGGGGCCGGACTGCTGCACCGACACGGCGGCACGTTGCGTGCGGCTTACCCACTGGCCCCAAGGGGCGGTCAGCATCCCCTCGTCATCCACCACCGGCGTGTCTGTCGGGTAGTCGTAGTTGTTGCTCGTTGCCATTACCGCCCAAGCCTTCCCCAAGCAGCGACGAAGACGGTCTTGACTGGATCGGTGATGCGGAACTTGAACAGCCAGTCACGAGCGCGGCCCAGCTTGCGCCATACAGCGCGGCGGCGGTACTCGCCCTGCTTGCCCATCGGCACCCAAATTTCATTGCCCCAGGTGTGGCCGCCGTCCTTGGACACGCTCATCATGATCTTCGGGTCCGCGCCCTGACCAAGCAGCGTGCCGGTGCCGGACTCCATCTCAAGCCACAGTTCATCGACGCAAGCCCAGTCCCCGTTCGATTGGTGGCGCGTGATGAGCTCTCGGGCGATCTGCTGACCATCGTCCGAATAGAGCCCATCTTGAAAGTAGTACAGCTTGCCGGTCTCCCAGTCGGTCACATACGAACGATCAAGAAAGTTCTGCTGCATCTCGCCACGGTGACGGCCGCCCGACGATTCCACCTTGCTCCAGGCTTTGGTGAGCCCGTCATAGAGCCACGACTCACCGCCTGAAGGGAAGTTGATCTGATAGAACGGGTGCCCGCTCACCATGTAGCTGAAGCCGGTCGCGTTCTCTGTTGCCGGGTACTTCGAAAACACATAGTCGAGCTCTGGCGTGGACACAGCGACGGCGTTGTATCCGGACAAAGTGCAAACCTGCACTGCGCCCAGCCTGTTGCGCCGTAGGAAGATCAGCGAATCCATGAACTTTGCGAGCGACCAGCGTGCCGCAAGGCCCCACTCAATCGCCGCGGCTCCGACCCGTGCGAATGGGAAATCGAGCGCACCTGAATCGCCCCAGAACTCCGTCGTCTCGGGCCCGAACAGAACGAGCTGCCCGTTGTCGGCGATCAGTCGAACGAGGTTGTCAGGGTTGGATTCCGCCGTCGCAAAGTCCAGCGCGCTCCAAGCGAGGCCGTCATACAGCGTCGAGCAGTAGAACTGACCTGAATCCGGCTTGGTGACGACGAAGTAGCCATTCAGAAACGTGACTGTCGATGCGCCAGGGAAGCCCGGCACTGTGATCTGGCTGAAAACGGTCGTCAGCGTGTTGTAAATGTAGCCGTTAGGCCCATCCACCACGATGATCTGAGTCCCGTTGTCGGAGATGTCCACTCGGCCCGCCGAGGTCAACAACGTGCCCCGATTTGTCATCGTCCCATCGTTCGACACCTGCCAAAGCGTGGAGCGGTTCACCACATAGAGGAAGTTGTCCTTCCTGTAAATGCAGCGCGATGGGTAAGCACCGAAGTTCACGAACGCCAAGAGGCCGGGCGTCGGAAACAGCGCCAAGGTGCTCTTCTCAGAGTCCTGCTGAATCTCTACGTACAGGTTCGTCCGCTTCTGGGCATCGACGTTGACGGACTTCCCTACATTGCCAAGACCGAACAATGGAGCGGGGCTAAGCCTAGTAGCCATCGCTCAAAATGTTGTATTGCCCACTGCCGGAGTGGAAGCCCGACGACATCGCGGTAACTTCGAGACTGCGGGTCGCCGGCTGACTGTTGAGGCGCTTCAGACGTGCGATGGCGTTCGTAGCCGACTGCACGACCAGCGGGGAAATCTCGGTGTTGTTCGCCTGCGCGAGCTCTACGGCCAGAGAATCAACAATGGCTTTCTTGTAGCCAGACGGCAGCGCTACTGCAGTGTTGAGCGTGGCGAACTGCTGCAGTGCGGTCGTGAAGCGCAGGAAGCAAGTCGACGCGCCCAGTGGGTAGAAGTGCAGCGTGGCGAGCGGGTAGGTCTTCTCGTACCAGACGCAGCACGGCCACGCTTGGGCGAGACCCTTCAACCGGATGTTGTCGTACTGCTGCCCGCTTTGCAGAATCTCCATCGGGTAAGAGACCCCATTGATCTGTGCATAGGCCGAGACGAGCTCATTCGGGCGGGCAAAGGTGAAATCTCCACCAGTGCCCACGGTGTACGACAGCGCCCCCGTCAACTGCACTTGCTGCAGCGTCTCCACGTAGATGAACAAGCGGTCCAGAGACCACGAGTCAAGCATGAGGTTCAGCGTGTCCAGCGAGTCCTGAGCGTCCTCATCGGACAGGATGTCACCAGTGCCGAGAACTCGCGCCTTCTTCAGCGACAGCTTGATCAGGTCGAGCGCGCTTGTCGTGGCCATTACTGCGCCTTGGGCTTCGGACCGGGCTTGCGACGCACCACGGCCTCGGCAATGGCCTCTACGTCGACGGGCTTCACGACCAGGTCAGCGCGCGGGAATGCGCATGGCCCCAGTGCTCTTGTGCAGATCAAGTCGAACGCGGATGCATCGCCCAGGATGTTTCCTGGACGAACCCGCCGCACCGCTCGCATCTCTGCGGCGGCTGCAAGTACGTTTGGCGCCCCGCCGACGTGCCCACGAACGGCGTGCGGGCCATCAAGACCACGGGCAAGGCCGACAGCCCCATCCGTGCCGCCCTTCAAGGCAACTCCACCGAGATGACCGAGGGGGCGATCAAGGGCTCGGCGACGGACGGGGAGGCACTGTGATGTTTGATCAAGAAAACATCGACCAGCTCAAGGCCGAGTTCTGGGAGAAGCACCGCGCGTGCGAGAAGGCGGCCTACGCGCTTGCCGGTGCACTCCCGGTCGGTGCTGAGCGCACACGCTTCTTCAGCCTCTACGAGATCATCCGCACCGCACCCAGGGAGTCTGCATGACCAACACCCCCGCACTCCCCTCCGCATCGATCCCTGATGCCTTCCTGCATGGGATGGCAGAGGCGCCCAAGGTGGTGGCGTACCTCGTCACCGGCCTGCGCGACGACAAGCCAGGCCTTTGCTTCGAAGACGAGCGCGGCGACTATGGCGATGAGGATCACACGCCGGTGTTTCATCCGCTGTGCAAGGTTTCCGACGCGACGGCAGTAGACAAGGAATCCTTGCGTACTGCCGCTCTCCCCCCGCACCCAGAGCCGCACAGCCACACCTGGACCGAGGCGGAGAAGCGCAGCATCTTGGCTTGGGGCGCTGCAAAGGATGCCGAGATTCAGGCGCTGAGGGCCCAATACGAAGCGCGTGAACTGGAGGCGCACCAGCTCAGCGAGACGATCATCAAGCTGAGGTCCGTCATCCGCGACCACAACGCCGACTGCGAAGCTCGATGCGAGCAGAAGCAGCAAAGCGGTGATGCCCACTGCCCGTATGCGAAGTACGGTCGGCAATGCCCTGACTGCCCGCGCGATGGAATGCTCGACGCCGCCGTCTCAGCTACTGGGGAGGGCGGGCAATCGTGACCTACCAACGAAACGAAACGCCCGAGCCGTTGGCATCGGAGCCCATCAAAGTGTCGATCTTGCCGACAAAGATCTGGATCGAGAACACGATCTTCGGCCAACGCATCGTAGTCGTCCAACACGAGGGCATGCCGTCATTCGATTACTGCATCTTCAATTACCGGTACGGCTACACCGATAACGCGAGTACGTGGGCCGCCGCGCAAGACATGGCGCGAAGCCTCGGCGCAGTGGACCCCATCGAAGTGCGCTACCGTCAACTTGACCCTCAGCCGAAAGGAACCTCATGACCACGCTGCGAGAAGAATTCGAGGCGCTGGCAAAAAGCAAAGGCTTGGAGGTGGAGCTGAAAAAGCCCGATGGTCGCTATTGGTCGAGCCATACGCACTTTGCATGGGGCTTTTACCAAGCCGCTGCCGAGCGCTGCGCAGTGCTGTGCGACGCCATCGCCGCATCCGAGCAAGCGATGCACAACACGCAGGCCGAACAAGCAGCCGATGCTTGTGCCGCGGCATGCAGAGGGGGTGCGTGATGAGCACGATTCAACCCATGCAGCGACTGGTGTTCCGAGCGCCTACAAGGGGTCGCACCTACTTGACTGCACGCGCGGCAGCAAAAGCCGAGGCGGCAGCCATGCTGGCTCGCAAGTACCCGACTGAGAAGCCCGAATACGACGCCATCGGCGGCATGAGTTACGACCACGGCTATCACTGGAGCGGAGACGAGCGGCTGGTAAAGGTGCATGCGCGCCTCGCAAAGCGCCTTCTGGCCAATCTACGTGCCGCGGCAATCAGGGCACAGGCCGGAGGTGAGCAGACATGAGCGCGATCATCAGCTCATGCGGCAAGTACCGCTATCGCCTTGAGCGCACTGTCGGCATGGAAGGGCCGGTCTACGCCTTCTTCGGCGTCAACCCGAGCACAGCCGATGCCAGCATCGATGACGCCACGGTGCGCAAATGGACCGGCTTCGTAAAGACGTGGGGCGGTAGTCGCTTCATCGTCGGCAACGTCAATCCCTTCCGCGCCACCGATGTGCGCGAACTGGCCGCGAACAGAATGACCATCGGCGCATTGCACGATCAGATGCAGCACCTCGACGCCATCGTTCGAGACGCCGACATTCTGGTGCCGTGCTGGGGGAATCGCAGCAAAGCGAAGCACCTCGGCAAAGACTTCGACACCGTGCTGGCGCTGCTGCTTGGTAGTGGCAAGCCGGTGAAGCATTTCGGCTTGACGGCGAGCGGCGACCCGAAGCACCCGCTCATGCTCGGCTACAGCACACCGCTGACCGACTTCCGCGCTGCTGCCGCTCTCGGGCGGGATGGAGGGGATGGGGGATGAGCGACCTTCTGACCGCCGCCGAAGTTGGCCGGCGCCTCGGCATCTCTGCCAGAACCGTCTACGCCATCGCCAAGGCCGGGCGCTTGGCCTGTCACCGTCTGGGCCTCGGGAGCGGCGCTATACGATTCGACCCCGCTGACATTGAAGAATACAAGAACCTATGCCGATCACCCGCCACCACACAGGCTGCTGGCTTTTCCAGTTTGACCGCGTCATCCCCGGAGCCGGCCGCCAGCGCGCTAACCGCCTACTTCCGAAAGACTGGACGAAAGCCAAGGCACAGGCATACGACCAGCGAGAAACAGGCCGTCTCTACGCGCTTGCAACTGGTGTCGACAACGAGCGGCACCTGATCGAAGAAGCCGTTCTGCTGTACCTCAAGGAGCACGCCGTCAACCTCAAAAACCACGACGACATCGCGGGGGCGCTGGAGATCCTGCAGCCATTCTATGCAGGCCGCCCCATGTCAGAACTGGCGGAAGTCGCTGAAAGCTACATCGACAAAGCCTTGGGCGAGAACGGGAACGCCCTCAAGCCGGCGACAATCAGGAATCGCTTGGCCTACCTGAGGGCGGCATGCCGTTGGGCCTGGAAGCGCAAGAAAATGGGGCAGCACGACCCTGCGGAGCGAATGATTCTGCCGGCAGCCAACAACGCCAGGCACGTCTACTTGAGCCGCGAGCAGGCCGTGCGGGTGTTCCGGACCATGGGGCTGTCTTGGTCCCGCGATGCGGCGCGTGTAGCCTTCTACACCGGGTGGCGGATCAGTGAGGTGCTGTCCGCGGTCCCTGCCGAAACGCATTTAGGTCTGGCCCTGTCGATCCCGGACACGAAGAACGGGCTGCCGCGCATGGTTCCGGTGCACAGCAAGATCGAGCATCTGGTGCGCCGTCACTGGCCGCCTCAGGTGACCAAGTGGACAGTCAGCAAGCAGCTCAAGAAGGCTCTCAAGACCAGCGGGCTGGGGCACGCACGGTTGCACGATTTGCGGCACTCTGCGGCGTCGGAGATGATCAATGCGGGGGTGTCGCTGTTCACGGTCGGCGGCGTCCTTGGGCACAAGAGCCAAGTGAGCACCGCTCGGTATGCGCACCTTGCGCAGGGCGAGCTGAGAAAAGCTGTACGCCAGATAGGCAACCGAAAGGCCGGATGACTTGAGTCAAATTCTCCCAACCATGTGGGTTTTGTTGAGCATCAAATCTGCCTTGGTTCCCGAGTGGTAGGACGTACTGGATTCGAACCAGTGACCAACGGATTAAAAGTCCGCTGCTCTACCAACTGAGCTAACGTCCCGGAACCATTTTTTTGCTTCTTGCCGACGTTGAATCCGGCAAAGCCTAAGATTATAGCGCGACGTTCGACGCGATTCGGTCAAGCACCCAACCCGCCGCGCATTGACCGAAAGTCGCGGTCACGCTGACCACCGATCCGTAGCCGTGGCAGTTGAGCGAACCGTCGCCTTCGATGGCACACGACGCATCGGGCGGCGCCACGCTTTCGCGGCTGAAGACGCAGGCCACGCCGATCTTCTTGCCCTCGCGCGGAGCACCGTGCTCCTTGCGCAGGCGTTGGCGAAGTTGCGCCAGCAGCGGGTCGTGCGTGACGAGCGACAGGTCGTCGATGTCGACCTTGTGCGCCTGCCGTTTGCCGCCCGCAGCGCCGACCGTGATGAACGCAGCACGCGACGAGCGCGCCCATGCGGCCATGGCCAGCTTGGCCTTCACCTGGTCACAGGCGTCGATGACGGCCGTCGCCGGCCCGTTCGCAGCCTGCGCCGCATCGAGCAGCATGGTCCAGTTGCCGGGCTCGACGAACTCGTCGATCGCATGCACCTTGCAGTCGGGGTTGATCTGCGCAATGCGCTCGCGCATCGCTTCGACCTTGGCCTGGCCCACCGTCGATCCGAGCGCGTGGATCTGGCGGTTGATGTTCGACTCCGACACGTGGTCCAGATCGATCATCGTCAAGCGCCCCACCCCGCTGCGAGCCAGCGCCTCGACCGCCCACGACCCCACGCCGCCAATGCCGACGACCAGCACGTGCGCATGGCGGATGCGCGCGGCACCCGCGACGCCGTACAAGCGCTCGAGGCCGCCGAAGCGGCGCGAAAAGTCAGGCGCCGCGGTGTCGGTGAGGACAGCCGCGGCGACAGGATGAGCGAGATCGGCAGCGATGATGGCGCTCAAGCGAGGTCCGCTGGCATCAGCGCAGGCGGGAGAGGCGCTCGCGTCCGGCCTGCGCGGCTTCGGACTGCGGGTAGGCCTTGGTCAGGTCTTCCAGCGTGCGGCGTGCGGCGCGCGTGTCCTTCAGCTCGATCTGGCAGTTCGCGATCGACAGCACGGCCTCGGGGGCCTTGGCGTGGTCGGGTGCGAGCGACAGCATGGAACGGAAGTTCGCAATGGCTTCGTTGTAGTTGCGCGTGGCGTACTGCGCATTGCCCAGCCAGAACAACGCCGAGGCGTTGTAGCCGCTTTGCGGATAGCGCTTGACGAATTCGGCGAAGGCAGTTTGCGCCTGTGCGAACTGGCCCGCGCGAAACACGCCGAGGGCGGCTTCGAAGTCGGCCTTTTCCTTGGGGTCGGCGTTGAACTCGCGCCCGTCAACGGACACCTTCGACGGCTCGCTCTGCTTGATCTTGTCGTCCAGCGAGGTCTGGCGCGATTGCATGTCGCTGAGCGTGCGTGTGAGCTGTTCGTTCTGGCCGGTCATGCGTGCCAGGTCGCCGCGCATCTGCTCGATCTGGTTCTGCAGGTCGAGCAGGCTGCGCCGCAGCTGGCCGTTTTCGTCGGTCAACCGCTGGTCGGTCTGCTGGCGCACGGCCTCGACGCGCTGCCGAAGGTCGAGGATGGCCTTGCGGGCCTCGTCGTCCTCGAACAGCGCGGCCTGGGAACCGACCGAGGCGCAAAGCAAGGCCGCAGCCAGCGCTGCGCCTCGCAACACAGCGCGATGCATCACCGGCGGTACGTGATTTCGGCGCGGCGGTTTTGCGCCCAGACTTCTTCACCCGAGCCCGTGGCGGCCGGCTTTTCCTTGCCGAAGCTCACTGCTTCGATCTGGCTGTCGCTCACGCCCAGCAGGGTGAGCGCGCGACGCACGGCTTCCGAGCGCTTCTGGCCGAGTGCCAGGTTGTACTCGCGGCCACCGCGTTCGTCGGTGTGACCTTCGATCGAGATGCGGCGTTGCGGGTTGGCCTTGAGGAAGCGCGCGTGACCGTCGATGGCCGACTGGAAGTCGGGCTTGACGGTGTAGCTGTCGTAGTCGAAGTAGATGATGCGAGCCACATTGACCGGACCTTGCGCGGTACCGCCGGCCTGGTCGATGTTGACAGGCGCCACGGTGCTCTGGCCACCTTGGCCGGCGCCGGCGCCGGAGCGGTCGGTGACCGGGGTGTCGTTGAGCTTGGTGCCCGACGAGCAACCGGCGATAAGGGCCACGATGGCCAGCGAATAAATTGTGCGTTTCAACATTTTCGAACTCCTCAAATAAACCTTGATCATTGCTTTTGAAACGGACCCCAGTCCGGTTCTCTTATGTCTCCCGCCTGTCCTGCCAGCCGGGCCTTTATTTTTCCATCCAGCGTAGTGGTCATCAGCGCTTCACGGCCTTGCAGTTGCGTGGCGTAGACGATCAATTTGCTGTTGGGGGCAAAACTCGGACTTTCGTCGGCGGTCGTGTCCGTGATGGCGTTCACGGTGCCTGTGGACAACTCCATTACATGGAGTTTGAAGGCGCCACCCACGCGAGAGATGTAGGCCAACCACCGGCCATCGCCGCTGACAGACGGAGAGATGTTGTAGGTGCCGCTGAAGGTCACCCGGGTCGGGTTGCCACCGCTGGCGCCCATCTTGTAGATCTGCGGCGCGCCGCCGCGATCGCTCACGAAATAGATGGTGCTGCCGTCGGCCGAGTAGACCGGCTCGGTGTCGATGCTGGAGCTCTGCGTGAGGCGGCGCGGCTCGCCGCCGCTGGCCGGAATGGTGAAGAGCTGCGAGCCGCCGTCGCGGCTGAGCGTCACGGCCAGCGAATTGCCGTCCGGTGCCCAGGCCGGCGCACTGTTGGAACCCTTGAAGTTCGCGAGCAGGCGACGCTGGCCGCTGGCCACGTTGTGCACGTACACGACCGGCTTGCGCGACTCGAAGGACACGTACGCCAACTGCTGGCCGTTGGACGACCAGCACGGCGAGATGATCGGTTCGGGGCTGGCCAGCGCGGCCTGGGCGTTTTCGCCGTCGGCGTCGGCCACCCACAGCGAGTAGCGGCTGCCACCCTTGGTCACGTAGGCGATGCGAGTGGAGAAGATGCCCTTTTCGCCGGTGAGCTTCTCGTACACGTAGTCGGCGATGCGGTGCGAGGCGAGGCGCAGGTCGCCTTGCGGCACCGTGTAGCTCTGGCCGCCCAAATCTTGCCCCTTGACCACGTCCCACAGACGGAAACGCACGTCGAAGCGGCCATCGGCCAGCTTGCTGACGCTGCCCACCACGAGCGAATCGGCCGTGCGCTGGCGCCACAGCGACAGGTCGGGGCGCGAGGCCTCGTCCAGCGCCTGACCCGAAGCGTCGACGCCGCGGAACTGCCCGCTGCGTTCCAGGTCGGCCTGGACGATGTCCGAGATTTTTTGTGGCGAGCTTTCCTGTCCCTTGAAGGGAACGAGAGCGATCGGCAGCTGCGTGAGCCCGACACCCGACACCTCGACCCGGAACTGGGCCAGTGCAGGAAGCATGGGAGTGGCTGCAAGGGCCGCAATGAGCGTGCGGCGAGCAAATAACGATGAAGAAGGAGTTGGAATTGGAGTTGGCAACGGCTTGTTCATGCGGTTCGGAGAGGTTTCCGGCGAAAAAGTTTCTTACCGGCGTGACGGGGCACATGTTACACACTGGCCCGGACACGCCGTCACAAAACGTTTATCCGGCGATGCGGTCCTACACGGCCCCATGAATGCACTTGCGACTGGCCGCGAAAACGCCCCCCCGTAGAATCCGCCGCCATGCAACCTTCCCCCGGCAGCGAGAACGCGCGCCCTCCCCTGATGCGCCGCCTGGCGCGACTCATGACCTGGTTCGGCGGCTCACGCCAATGGTGGGCAACGGGCCTGATCGGCGCCTTCATGGCGGCCATCACCGAACCCCTGATGGCCGCCCTGCTCAAGCCGTTGCTCGACCGCGGCTTCAACCGCGGACAGCTCGCGCTGTGGATCGTGCCGGCCGCCGTGCTGCTGCTGTTCGCGGTGCGCGGCATCGCCCAGTTCATCTCTCAATATGCCCTGTCGCGCATTGCCAATGAAGGCATGCAGCGCTTGCGGCGCGTGCTGTTCGAGCGGCTGATGGGCGCCGAGCTGGCGTTGTTCACCCGGCAGTCGGCCAGTGCGCTGTCGAACACGGTGGTCTACGAGGTGCAGACCGGCGCCATGCTGCTGGTGCAGGCGCTGCTCGGCCTCACGCGCGACGGCTTCACGCTGATCGCTCTGCTCGCCTACCTCGTCTACCTGAACTGGAAGCTCACGCTGATCGTGGCCTTCCTGGTGCCCAGCATCTCCTGGATCATGAAGGTGTTCTCCAAGCGCCTGTACCGCCTCACGCAGCAGGGCCAGCAGGCCACCGACGAGCTGGCCTACGTCGTCGAGGAAAACGTGCTGGCGCACCGCGTGGTGCGTCTGCATGGCGCCGAGGCGGCGCAGGGCGAGCGTTTCGAGCAACTGAGCCAGCGGCTCAACCGGCTGGCCGTGAAGTCGACCATCGCACAGGCTGCCACCACCCCGCTCACGCAGATGATGGCGTCGCTGGCGCTGTCGGTCGTGGTGATGATCGCGCTCTGGCAGAGCGGCGAACAGGGCCTGACGGTGGGCGGCTTCGTCGCCTACATCACGGCCATGCTGATGCTGATCGCGCCGATCCGCCGCCTGGCCGACATGGCGGCCCCCATCACGCGCGGCCTGGCCGCCCTGGAGCGCGGGCTGGTGCTGATCGACGAGGTGGCACCCGAGTCGCAAGGCAGCTTCTCGCTGGCGCACGCCGAAGGCCGCATCGAACTGCGCAACGTGCAGGTCAACTACCGCGGCGCCGACGAGCAGCGCGCGCTCGACGGCGTGAGCCTCGTCATCGAGCCTGGCCAGGTGGTGGCTTTCGTCGGCCCCTCGGGCTCGGGCAAGACCACGCTGGTCAACCTGCTGCCGCGCTTCGTGCAGCCCAGCGGCGGCCAGGTGCTGCTCGACGGGCGCGACACCAGCGAATGGTCGCTCAAGAGCCTTCGCGCGCAGTTCGCCATGGTGAGCCAGGACGTTGTGATGCTCAACGAAACACTCGCCGCCAACGTGGCGCTGGGCTCGCAGATCGACCGCGAGCGCGTGCTGGAGTGCATTGCAGCCGCCAACCTGAGTTCGCACGTGCAAAGCCTGCCGCAAGGCATCGACACCGTGCTGGGCCACAACGCCACGCAACTCTCCGGCGGCCAGCGCCAGCGCCTGGCCATTGCGCGCGCGCTCTACAAGAACGCCCCCGTGCTGCTGCTCGACGAGGCCACGTCGGCGCTCGACACCGAATCGGAGCGGTTGGTGCAGGACGCCCTGCAGCGCCTGATGCAGAACCGCACCACGCTGATCGTCGCCCACCGCCTGTCGACCATCCAGCACGCCGACCGCATCATCGTGATGGAGCAAGGCCGCATCGCCGAACAAGGCAGCCATGAACAGCTGATGGCGCTGGACGGGCTCTATGCGCGGCTGCAGACGCTGGCGGTGCGCAGCGCCAAGCCGGGGCAGGACCCGACGCTCTGAGGCGGGCTGCGCGCCTCGGAGCAAGTTGACCGCTGCTTAAAGCAGCACGATGTCGTACTGCCCCTGCCCGATCGCGGGCTCCGACTGAAGCGAGATCGGCTTGCCGATGAAGTCGCTCAGCCCCGCCAGGTGCTGGCTCTCTTCGTCCAGGAACAGCTCGATCACCTGGGGTGACGACACGATGCGGAACTCGCGCGGCGTGAACTGCCGCGCCTCGCGCAGGATCTCGCGCATGACGTCGTAGGCCACGCTGCGCGCGGTCTTCACGATGCCCTGGCCGCTGCAGGCCACGCAGGGCTCGCACAGCACGTGCGCCAGCGATTCGCGCGTGCGCTTGCGCGTCATCTCGACCAGCCCGAGCTGCGAGAAGCCGCCCGCGGTGGTCTTCACGCGGTCGCGCGCCAGCTGCTTGCGGAACTCGCCCAGCACCTGCTCGCGGTGGTCGTCGCGGGCCATGTCGATGAAGTCGACGATGATGATGCCGCCCAGGTTGCGCAGCCGCAGCTGCCGCGCAATGGCCTGCGCGGCCTCGAGGTTGGTCTTGAAGATGGTGTCGTCGAAATTGCGCGCACCCACGAAGCCACCGGTATTCACGTCGACCGTGGTCAGTGCCTCGGTCTGGTCCACCACGAGGTAGCCGCCCGACTTGAGCTCCACGCGCCGGCCCAGTGCCTTGGCGATTTCCTCGTCGACCGAATACAGGTCGAAGATCGGGCGCTCGCCCTTGTAGTGCTGCAGCTTGCCGGCCGCCTTGGGCATGAATTCGAGCCCGAACTTCAGCAGCACCTCGAACTGTTCGCGCGAATCGATGCGAATGGTCTGCGTGTCTTCGCTGGTCATGTCGCGCAGCACGCGCTGCAGCAGGCTCAGGTCCTGGTGCAGCAGCGACATCGCGGGCATGCGCATCGAGGCGTCGCGGATGCGCGACCAGGTCTTGCGAAGGTAGTCGATGTCTTCGGCCAGTTCGGCGTCGCTGGACTCTTCGCCGTTGGTGCGCAGGATGAAGCCGCCGGTGTTCACCGGCACCACGCCGCCGCTGTCGGCCGCGGCAGCGGCCTCGATCAGCGCCAGCATGCGCTTGCGCAGCGACTCGCGCTGGTCCGGCGGGATCTTCTGCGACACGCCGATGTGGTTGTCCTGCGGCAGGAACACCAGCAGCCGCCCGGCGATGCTGATCTGCGTGGACAGCCGCGCGCCCTTGGTGCCGATGGGGTCCTTGATGACCTGCACCAGCAGCGACTGGCCCTCGAACACCTGCTTCTCGATCGGCACCATCGGCCCGCCGTTGCGGTGGTCGCGCTCGGGCGCGGGTGCGCTCGGACGCGAGCCTGGCGTGAACGGCGCCACGATGTCCGCCACGTGCAGGAAGGCGGTGCGTTCCAGCCCGATGTCGATGAAGGCCGATTGCATGCCCGGCAGCACGCGCGACACCTTGCCCAGGTAGACGTTACCGACCAGTCCGCGCTCCAGCGTGCGCTCGACGTGCAGCTCTTGCACCGCGCCGTGCTCGACCAGCGCCACACGGGTCTCCTGCGGGGACCAGTTGATCAGGATGTCTTGCATGGAATTCTTAGGTAGTGAAACCGGCGCCTCGAAGCAGCTCTGCGGTCTCGAACATGGGAAGGCCCATGATGCCCGAATAGGACCCGCTGATGTGCTCGATGAACGCGGCCGCCGCACCCTGGATGGCGTAGGCGCCGGCCTTGCCCAGCGGCTCGCCGCTTTGCGCGTAGCGCTCGATCTGCGCGTCGGTGATCTTGGCGAAGCGCACGCGCGACACGCTGAGCGCCGCGCGGCGCTGCGTGCCGTGCTGCAGCGCCACGGCGGTCAGCACGCGGTGCGTGGCGCCCGAGAGCATGCGCAGCATGCGTGCGGCATCCTTCGCATCTTCGGGCTTGCCGAGGATGGTGCGGCCGAGTGCCACGGTGGTGTCGGCGCACAGCACCGGCGCCTCTGCGAGACCGCGGCGATGAAGCCGCGCCACCGCGGCGTCGAGCTTGAGGGCCGTGACGCGCTGCACGTAGGTGGCCGGGGCCTCGTGGGGCAGCACCGCTTCGAGCGACTCGGCGTCTTCGCTGGCATCGGCCAGCAGCAGCGCATGGCCAATGCCGAGTTGCTCGAGCAATTGCGCGCGGCGCGGGCTCTGCGAGGCGAGATAGATGAAGTCGGTCAAGGTCGGTTCTCCTGATGAGACGCGCGCAGCGGCGCGCTGGCGAATTCACGCGGCAAGACGCTTGCAGCAGCAGCGAATAAATCGACAAGGCGGTGCCGCGCGGCCTGCCCGTCGGCGCCCGTCATTCGCGGTGGTAAGGGTGACCTGCGTTGACCGACCACGCCCGGTACAGCTGCTCGACCAGCACCACCCGCGCCATTGCGTGCGGCAGCGTCAGGTCGGACAGGCGGATGCGTTCATGGGCCGCGGCCTTGAACGCGGGGTCGAGGCCGTCGGGCCCGCCGATGACGAGAGCGACGTCATCGCCCTCGCCTTGCCAGGTCTGCAGCCGTGTCGCCAGCGCCTTGGTGGTCAACGCCGTGCCGCGTTCGTCGAGCGCGACGATGCGCATGCCGCGCGCAATGGCGCCTTCGATGCGCTCGCGCTCGGCGGCGTACAGCGTTTCCAGTGTCTTGGAGCCGCGCGGCTCTGTCTTGACAGCGCGCAGCTCGAGCTTGAGCTCGGGCGGGAAGCGCTTGGCATAGTCGTCCCAGGCGGTCTGCGCCCAATCGGGCATGCGCTGCCCGACGGCGACCACCAGCAGCTTCATGCGCGGCGGGCGGGTGCCTTCTTGGCAGGCGCCTTCTTGGCGGCCGTGGTCTTCGAAGCCGGCTTTGCAGCGGTCTTCTTGGCGGCGGGCTTGCCCACCACCTTGACCGGCACGCGCGCGGTGGTGCCGGTCTTGCGAGCGGGCGCCTTCTTTGCCGCCGTCTTGGCGGCAGGCCTTGCCGAGGTCTTTCCGGCGGTCTTGTAGGCGGGCTTGCGGGCCGGGGCCTTCGCGGCCTTGGCTTCCTGCTCGGCCGCGCGAATCGCGGTCTTGGCAGCGCTGGCGCGACGAAGGCTGGGCTCCTTCACCGCCGGCTTCTTCTTGCCGGCAGGCTCGTCCGGCACAGCAGCACTGGCGGATGCGGCGGGCTTGGCACCGCCGAGCTTGGCGCGCACCGGCTTGTCGCCCCAGATCTCTTCCAGGTGGTAGTACTGGCGTATGGCGGGCTGCATGATGTGCGCCACGGCGGCACCGCAGTCCACGATGATCCACTCGCCGTTTTCCTCGCCCTCGATGCGCGGTTTGCCGAAACCGGCTTCGCGCACCGCGTCGCGAACGCTGGCGGCCAGCGCCTTCGTCTGGCGGTTGGAGGTACCTGAAGCCACGATCACGCGTTCGAACAGCGGCGACAGATGTTCTGTGTCGAATACCTGGATGTCCTGCGCCTTGACGTCTTCGAGACCATCGATGATGGCTCGCTGGAGTTTCTGGGTGTCTTTCTTGGCGGCGGCTTCAGTGGTCATCAGGCAGAGCGGTAGAGGTGGTGTTGGTCAATATAGCGTGCAACGGTGGGCGGAACCAGCGAGGAAATGTCCACGCCCAGTGCCGAGCGCCGCCGGATTTCGGTGGCGCTGGTGTCCATGAGTGGCAATTCGAGCGCCTCGAAACGCGCGCCAGCCGGGAGGCCAGGAAGCATTTTCGGATCAAAACGAGCAGTGTCGCCCGTCGATAGTGCGCGATACGCTACAGAAACGATAGCAGTGCGGAGTATATCCTGCCAGCCGTGCCAGGTCGGCAAAGCGGTCGCCTGGTCGGCACCCATGATCAGAACCAGTTGCGCGCCGGGCTGTTCCTGCTGCAGTTCGTGCAGGGTGTCTAGCGTGTAGGTGGGGCCGTTGCGCAACACTTCGCGGCTGTCGACGACCACGGTGCCCTTCAATCCCGAGAACGCCAGCCGCGCCATCGCGAGACGGTCTTCTTTCGGTGTCAACGGCCGGCTCTTGTGCCAGGCCTGTCCCGTGGGAATGACGTGCAGTTCGGCCAAGTCGAGCTGGGCCAACGCGGCTTCGGCCAGCGCCACATGGGCGTTGTGCGGTGGGTCGAACGCGCCACCGAAAACGCCAATGCGCGGGGCCTTGCCGGAAGGGCTCACAACCAGTCGCGCCGCACGATGAAGTCGCTGTACAGCGCGGCTTCGGGGCTGCCAGGTTCGGGCTGCTGCTGGTAGGCCCAGCTGGCCAGCGGTGGCATCGACAAAAGGATCGATTCGGTGCGCCCACCGGACTGAAGACCGAAGTGCGTGCCGCGGTCCCACACCAGGTTGAACTCGACATACCGGCCGCGCCGGTAGAGCTGGAAGTTGCGCTCCCGCTCGGCGTACGCCATGTGGCGCCGACGCTCGACGACGGGCAGATAGGCGGGCAGGAAACCGTCGCCCACCGAGCGGATCATCGCAAAGCCGTTCTCGAAACCGCCTTCGGAGAAATCGTCGAAGAAGATGCCGCCTACACCGCGCTGCTCGTTGCGGTGCTTCAGGAAGAAATACTCGTCACACCATGTCTTGAAGCGCGGGTATTTGTCGTCGCCGAAGGGCGCGAGCGCATCGCGGCACGTGGTGTGGAAATGCACCGCGTCTTCTTCGAAACCGTAGCAGGGCGTGAGGTCCATGCCGCCGCCGAACCAGCAGACCGGCTCGCCGCCTTCGGGCAAGGCCGCGAGCATGCGCACGTTCATGTGAACGATCGGCACGTAGGGGTTGCGCGGGTGGAACACCAGCGACACGCCCATCGCCTCGAAGGGCGCGCCCGACAACTCGGGCCGGTTATGCGTGGCGGAGGGCGGCAGCCTGGGGCCGCGCACCTGCGAGAAGCCGCAGCCCGCGCGCTCGAACAGTTCGCCGCCTTCCAGGATGCAGGTGAGGCCGTGGCCCTGCAGCGGCTCGCCCGGCGCCTTGTGCCAGGCATCGCGAACGCAGGTGCCGCCGTCGGCCTGCTCGACCGCCGCGATGATCGACTGCTGCAGCCCGCGCAGGTAGTCGCCGACAGCCGCCGGGTCTGTGTGCTGCATCAGGCGCCGGGGGCCGTGCGCGCCTGCAAGGCGCGGAATCCGATGTCCTTGCGGTACTGCGCACCATCGAAGTCGACGCGCGCCGCGACTTCGTAGACCCGCTGCTGCGCCTGCTTCACGCTGTCGGCCAGCACGGTCACGCAGAGCACGCGGCCGCCGCTGGTCTTGAGTTCGCCGTTGTCCAGCGCGGTGCCGGCATGGAACACCACGGCGTCGGACGCCTCGGCCGGAATGCCGGTGATGCGGTCGCCCTTGCGCGGCGACAGCGGGTAGCCGTGCGCGGCCATCACCACGCCCAGCGCCACGCGGCGGTCCCACTGCAGGTCGACCTGGTCGAGCGTGCCGTCGGTGGCGTGCCAGAACACCTCGAACAGGTCGGACTTCAGCCGCATCATGATCGGCTGCGTCTCGGGGTCGCCCATGCGGCAGTTGAATTCGAGCGTCTTCGGGTGGCCGGTCGGGTCGATCATCAGGCCGGCGTACAGGAAGCCTGTGTACGGAATGCCGTCCTTTTCCATGCCGCGGATGGTCGGCAGGATGATCTCGCGCATGGCGCGGGCATGCACCTCGGCCGTGACCACGGGCGCGGGCGAATAAGCGCCCATGCCGCCGGTGTTGGGGCCTTCGTCGCCGTCGAGCAGGCGCTTGTGGTCCTGGCTCGTGGCGAGTGCGGTGACGTTCTTGCCGTCGCACAGCACGATGAAGCTGGCTTCCTCGCCTTGCAGAAACTCTTCGATGACGACGCGCGCGCCGCCTTCGTTGTGCGACACGCCGAACTTGTTGTCGACCAGCATGAAGTCGACCGCCTCGTGCGCCTCTTGCGCGGTCATGGCCACCACCACGCCCTTGCCGGCGGCCAGGCCGTCGGCCTTGACCACGATGGGCGCGCCCTTGGCGTCGATGTAGGCATGCGCGGCGGCGGCGTCGGTGAACGCCTCGTACTCGGCGGTCGGGATCTTGTGGCGCTTCATGAACGCCTTGGAGAACGCCTTGGAGCTCTCGAGCTGCGCGGCCGCCTGCGTCGGGCCGAAGATGCGCAGGCCGTGCGCACGAAACTCGTCGACCACACCGGCCGCCAGCGGCGCCTCGGGGCCGACCACGGTCAGCGAGATCTTTTCCTTGATGGCCCAAGCGCGCAGCGCGGCGGGCTCGGTGATGTCGATGCAGTCGTAGCGCGCATCGCCCTGCGTGCCGCCGTTGCCGGGCGCCACGTACACGCGGCTCACACGGGTCGCCTGCGCCAGGCGCCATGCCAGAGCGTGTTCACGGCCCCCTCCCCCAATTACCAGTACCTTCATTCGCGGGCCTTCATTTCTCGCTGTGATTCAACAAACATTCAGTGGTGAGTTACTCGGACAACGAGGCGTTGTGAAAAACGTCCTGCACGTCGTCCAGGTCCTCGAGCACGTCGAGCAACTTCTGCATTCTTGCGGCGTCATCGCCGGTCACGTCCACGGTGTTTTCCGCGCGCATGGTGACTTCGGCCGCATCGGGCTTCAGGCCGGCGGCCTCGAGCGAGTTCTTGACGGCTTCGAAGTCGGTCACGGCGGTGATCACCTCGATGGCGCCGTCGTCGTCGGTGACGACGTCTTCGGCGCCGGCTTCGAGCGCCACTTCCATCACCTTGTCTTCATCGGTGCCGGGGGCGAAGATGATCTGGCCGCAGTGCTTGAACTGGAAAGCCACCGAGCCTTCGGTGCCCATGTTGCCGCCGTACTTGGAGAAGGCGTGGCGCACTTCGGCCACGGTGCGCACGCGGTTGTCGGTCATGGTGTCGACAATGATCGCCGCGCCGCCGATGCCGTACCCTTCGTAACGAATTTCTTCGTAATTGACGCCTTCGAGGTTGCCCGTGGCCTTGTCGATGTTGCGCTTGACGGTGTCGATCGGCAGGTTGACCGCCTTGGCTTTTTCCACCGCCAGCCGCAGCCGGGGGTTGGCACTCAGGTCAGCGCCGCCGGCGCGGGCGGCCACCGTGATCTCGCGGATGGCGCGGGTCCAGAGCTTGCCGCGCTTCTCGTCCTGGCGGCCCTTGCGGTGCTGAATATTCGCCCATTTGCTGTGTCCGGCCATGGCTTTCTATCTCGCTGTCTTGTGTTTTCAAAGCAAGCCGCGAGTTTACTGTCCGGCGCACACAACGCCCCGCCACCCCCCGGATTTCGGGCTGGGGCTTTTGGTGATAATCGTTCGATGACGCCATCGCCTTCCGTCGAGCAGGGAATTCCCGACACCCTGCCGCCCCACGCTCCCTTGCCGCTGTACTACAAGACAGAGGCGGAGCACCAGGCGTTCCTGTTGCGCATCTTCGACAGCACCGCCGCGGACTACGACCGCATCGAGAGCGTGCTGGCCTTCGGCACCGGCCCCTCTTACCGCCGCGCGGCGCTGCGCCAGGCCGGCCTGGCCGCCGGCGCACAGGTGCTCGACGTGGGCATCGGCACCGGGCTGGTCGCCCGCGAGGCGCTCAAGCTCATCGGCTCCACCGGCCACCTCGTGGGCGTGGACCCCAGCCCCGGAATGATGGGCCAGGTCAAGCTGCCCGGCGTCGAACTGGTGCGCGGCGTCGCCGAGGCGCTGCCCCGGCCGGACGCCAGCTGCGACTTCGTGAGCATGGGCTACGCCATGCGCCACATCAGCGACGTGGCCGCGGCCTTCGGCGAGTTCCACCGCGTGCTGCGTCCGGGCGGACGCGTGGCGGTGCTCGAGATCACCAAGCCCGAGGGCCGCGTCGCGACGATGCTGCTCAAGGGCTACATGCGCGCCGTGGTGCCGCTGATCGCCCGCGTGGTGGGCCGCCAGCGCAACACCTCGGAACTGTGGCGCTATTACTGGGACACGATCGAGGCCTGCATTCCGCCCGAACGGGTGATGCAGGCGCTGACCGCCGCGGGTTTTCGCGACGTGCAGCGACATGCCAGCCTCGGCGTCTTCTCCGCCTATACCGCCGTCAAACCAGAACACATTCCCGAGGCCAGTTGACAGTGCGAGCTCAGGACGAAACCTCTTCCCATCTGCGCGTCGAGCGCCTTTCATTGCGGGACAGCCTTGCGCTGGCCACCGGCGGCAAGGCGCCCTTCGCGGCGCTCGGCTACGGCACACCGCATGGCGTGGCGTGGATGCCGACCGTCAACGCGCGCGTGCTGTCGCCGCAAGGCGCCATGGCCGACGTGTGGCACGTGAGCGGCCCGCACATCGAGTCGGGCACCACCGGCATCGCGCGCTGGCGCACCGACGGCCACTGGCTGCTCGGCGCCATCGACCTCGACGAGGCCACCGAAAAACAGGGCCTGGCCGAGCTGGCGCACCGCGCCTACCGCGACCTGTTCAACACGCTCGACCAGGCCGGCGCACCGCAGCACCTGCAGCGCATCTGGAACTACCTGCCCCAGATCAACGCCGACGGCGGCGGGCTGGAGCGCTACCGCCAGTTCAACCAAGGCCGCCAGGAAGCGTTTCTCGAAGCCGGCCGTGCCGCCTTCGAAGGCGCACCCGCCGCCTGCGCGCTGGGCATCCACCAGGGCGCGCTGTCGATCCGTTTCCTGGCCGGCCAGCAGGCGCCGCTGCCGGTCGAAAACCCAAGGCAGGTCTCGGCCTACCGCTACCCCGAAACCTACGGACCGCGCTCGCCCACGTTCTCACGCGCGGCGCTGTCGGACATCGGCGACGGGAACATCGCGCTCTTCATCTCGGGCACCGCGAGCATCGTCGGGCACGAGACCCTTCACCACGGCGACGTGCTGGAGCAGACGCGCGAGACGCTGCGCAACCTGCAGGCGGTGGTCGATGCAGCCAACGCGCGCGGCACGGCGAAGTTCTCGCTCTCCGAACTCGATTGCGTGGTCTACGTGCGCCACCCCTCGGACACCGAGGCGGTGCGCAGCATTCTCGAAGGCACGCTCGGCGCAGAGGCGCCAATGGCGCGCCATGCGGTGTACCTCGAAGCGGACATCTGCCGCAGCGACCTGCTGGTCGAGATCGAGGCCCACACGGTCGCGGCCGGCCAACTGCGGGCCTGACCGGTTCTTGTCCGACCGCTGGCCGTCCGATTGCCTGATTCAATGATTCGCGTGTTGCGATTCCTCACGTCCATTCCGCTCGCGTTGATGCTCTACGCGCTGCTGCTGTTCCTGGGCCTGATCTCGCTGGCCTGGAACGTGGTGGCCATGCTGATCTACCCGGTGATGCCCGCCGCGCCGGCGCGCGCGCTCGGCCGCACGACGATCGCCTTCGCCTACCGGATGTTCTGGTGGCTGGCCTCGGTGACCGGCATGATGCGCATCGATGCCTCGTGCCTGGACCCGATGCGCAAGGAGCCCGGCGTGATCTTCGTGGCCAACCACCCGACGATGCTCGACGCGCTGCTGCTGGTGGCGCGGCTGCCGCGCAGCGCCTGCATCATGAAGGCCGACCTGATGGGCAACATCTTCCTGGGCGCGGGCGCCCGCCTGGCGCGCTACATCAGCAACAAGTCGGCCCGCGTGATGGTGCGCCTGGCGGTGAACGACCTGCGCAACGGCGGCCAACTGGTGATCTTCCCGGAGGGCACGCGCACCGTGAACCCGCCGCTCAACCCCTTTCGCCCCGGCACCACGCTGATTGCCAAGCTGGCGCAGGCGCCCATTCAAACGGTGTTCATCGACACCGACTCGCCCTACCTCGGCAAGGGTTGGCCGTTGTGGCGCGTGCCGCCGCTGCCGATCGTCTTCACGCTGCGGCTCGGCAAGCGCTTTGCGCCGACGCAGGACAGCGACGTGCTGCAGGCCGAGCTGGAACATTACTTTCGCCAAAACCTGGAACAGCGCGCCACCGACGCGTCCCCCGAATGCCAGACGCCTCGCGCACCCACCTTGTCCTGATTCCCAGCTACAACACGGGCGAACGCCTGTTCTCGACCGTTGCCGCGGCACGCGCGCAATGGAGCCCTGTGTGGGTGGTGATCGACGGCAGCGACGACGGCACGGGCGAGCGGCTGCAGCAGATGGCAGCCAGCGACCCGGGGCTGCGCGTGTGGCTGCTGCCGCAGAACCAGGGCAAGGGTTCCGCCGTGCTGCACGGGCTGCGTGCCGCGCAGGACGCGGGCTTCACGCATGCGCTGACGACGGACTCCGACGGGCAGCACCCGGCCGACCTGATCCCCGCGTTCATGAAAGCCTCGCTGGCCCGCCCCGAGACGATGGTGCTGGGCCGTCCGGTGTTCGATGCCAGCGCGCCGCTGCTGCGCGTGCGCGGGCGGCGTGTGTCGAACGGATGGACGCAGCTCGAAACCCTGTTCGCCGGCGTCGGCGATTCGCTCTACGGCTTTCGCGTGTACCCGGTACCCGACCTGATCGCCGTCATGGCGCGCCAGCCCTGGATGCGGCGCTTCGACTTCGACACCGAAGCAGTGGTGCGGCTGGCCTGGCGCGGCGTGAAGCCGGTGAACATCGATGCACCGGTGAAGTACCTGACGGCGGAGGAAGGCGGGGTGTCGCACTTTCGCTATGGGCGGGACAACGTGCTGCTGACCTGGATGCATGCGCGGCTGATGGTCGAATTTGTCTTTCGACTGCCTGGGCTGGTGGTTCGCAAGCTGGGGAAGAAGGCGCCGTTCCAGGATTGACGTTTTCCGGGCCGTGGAGTCCGCTGCCCTCACCCCAGCCCTCTCCCGCAAGCGGGAGAGGGAGCAATACAGGGGACAGGGCACCAAGGCCGGCGTCGCACTGTCTTGTCCCCTCTCCCGCCCGCGGGAGAGGGCTAGGGTGAGGGGGTGCCGCCGACAAAGCACGGCCTCCTCGAAGCCCTACGACACCACAGCCGCCCCACCCAACGCCTTGTACAACGTCATCGTCGCATTCAGCTGGTTCAACCGGTTCAACGCCAGCGACACCTCCGCCGTACGCCGCCGGTCCTTCGCGTCGAGCACCGGCTGCAGCGCAGTCGCCCCTGCGCGGTAGCGCACTTCGGACAACCGCTCCGCGCGCTGCGCCTCCTGCAACGCCAGAACAAGCTTCTCGCTCTCATCGCGCAACTGCATGCGCGACGACAACGCGTTCTCCACCTCCGACAGCGCGGTGTACAGCGACTGCCTGAAGCCCACCACCGCCTCTTCGTACTGCGTTTGCGACATGCCCACGCTCAGCCGCGCGGTGTTCCATTGCAGGAAGGGCAACGCCAGCCCGGCGCCGAGCGTGGCCACGGGGTTCTTCAGCAGGTCCCCCAGCGCGGCGCTCGACGTGCCCAGCGATCCCGTGAGGCTCAGCGACGGATAGAAGCCGGTGCGCGTGGCATCGACGTTCGCCAGCGCCGCACGCAGCCGCTGTTCCGCCGCACGCAGGTCCGGCCGCTGGCCCAGCAGGTTCGCCGGCACGCCGGCGTCGATGACGGGCAGCGCCGTGTCCGGCAGTTGTGGCGGCTCGGCGGCCAACGGCTGCGGCGGCTGGTCGAACAGAATGGCCAGCGCGTTGCGCGCCTCGACGCGTTGTTGCAGCAGCTGGGTGTGCGCCGCCTCCTGCGTTGCCAGGTTCTGCCCGGCCTGCGCCACGTCCAGACCCGACACCGCACCCGCCGCGTACTTCACGCGCACCAGCGCCAGGATGCGCCGTCCGTCTTCGATGCCCGCCTCGCTCAGCGCGATGCGCTGGTTGAGATAGCCGGTCTGCCAGTAGAGCCCCGCCGTGGTGCCGACCAGCGCCAGTGCCGTGGCCTGCAGGTCGGACTCGGTGGCTTTCAGCGCCCAGTCGGCGGCGCTGCGTTGCGCGGCGAGCCGGCCCCACAGGTCGAGCTCGTAGCTCAAGGTGGCCTGCAGGCTCGACGCGGGCACGCTGGCACCGCCGCGCTTCAGGTCGTAGGCGCGGCTGGTGCCGGCCTGCGCCACGACGCCGGGGGTGAGGTTGGTGTTCGCAAGACCCGCCTGCAGTTGCGCGCGCTGCACGCGAATGCCCGCCGCCGCCAGGTCGTTGCTGTTGCGCAGCGCGCTGTCGATCAGGCGCTCGAGCTGCGGGTCGTTGAACGCGGTCCACCAGTTGGCCGACAACATGGCGGCTGCGCTGCCCGCGCCATCCGACTGCTGCCAGCCCTGCGGAATTTCCAGCGGCCGCTGCGCCCGTTGCTCGGGCTGGAACAGCGTGCACCCGCCGAGCACCAGCACGGCGGCGGCCACCACGGACAGGAGGCGCGCGCTACTCACGCGCCAGCGCCTCGATCGGGTCCAGCCGCGCCGCGTTGCGCGCTGGCAGGTAGCCGAACAGCACGCCGATCAGCGACGCGCACAGAAAGGCCGACACCACCGCGCCCAGTGAAAAGATCATTTGCCATTGCTTGACGAAAAGCGAAAACAGAAAACTGATGCCGTACGACAGCGTCACGCCGATCAGCCCGCCCACCAGGCACACCAGCACCGCTTCGGTGAGAAACTGCTGCAGCACGTCGCTCTGGCGCGCGCCCACGGCCATGCGAATGCCGATCTCGCGGGTGCGCTCGGTCACCGACACCAGCATGATGTTCATCACGCCGATGCCGCCCACCACCAGCGAGATCACGGCAATCAGCGACAGCAGCAGCGTGAGCGACTGGCTCGTGCGCTCGGCGGTCTTCACGATGCTGTCCATGTTGAAGGTGAAGAAGTCCTTGGCCCCGTGGCGCAGCGTCAGCAGCTTGACGATGCTGTCTTCGGCCGCCTTGGTCGGCTGGTCGTCGCGGATGCGCACGGTGATGTTGTCGAAGTGCTGCTGGCCGAACAGCCGGCTCGCGCCGGTGCTGTAGGGCAGCCAGATGTTGAGCGACTTGTTCTCGCCGAACACCGTCTTCTTCTCCTGCGACACGCCGATCACCGTGCACGGCAGGTTGCCCACCAGGATGATTTTTCCGACCGCCTCGCCCCCGTCGGGAAAGAGCTTGCGCCGCGTGTTCTGGTCGATCACCACCACTTGCGACTGGTGGCGCACGTCGCTGGCGGTGAAGGCCGCGCCGTCGGCCATCTGCATGTCGCGCACGCGAAAGAAGCTGTCGCTCACGCCGTTCACCGTGCCGTTGATGTCCACGCTGCGGTAGCGCAGGCGCAGGCTGCGCGAGGTGGCGGGCGTCACGCTGTGCACGTAGGGCTGCGCCGCAATCGCGTCGAGGTCGGCCGGTGTCAGCGTGCGGATGCTCTGCGCCTTGTCGTCGCCGAAGTCACGGCCCGGGTACACGTCCAGCGTGTTGGTGCCGATGGCCCGGATGTCCGACAGCACGAAGCGCTTGGCGCCCTCCCCGATGGCCACGATCGACACCACCGAGGTGATGCCGATGACGATGCCCAGCATCGTGAGCGCCGTGCGCATGCGGTGCGCCATCATCGAGCGCCAGGCCATGCGGAAGGCCTCGGCGAAGCGGGCCCAGCCGGTGCTGAAGCGCGCAATGCCGAGCTTGGGCCGGACCATCGCTTCGCGCACGGAGGCATCGGCCTGCACGTCCTGCGCGGGCGCCGCCACCGTCGGCACGTTGGGCCGGTCGCCCACGATCACGCCGTCCGAGATCTCGATGATGCGTTCGGTGCAGCTCGCCACCTGCATGTCGTGGGTCACGATGATGATCGTGTGGCCCTGCGCATGCAGCTCGCGCAGGATGCCGATCACCTCCTGCCCGCTCTTGCGGTCGAGCGCGCCAGTCGGCTCGTCGGCCAGGATGACCTCGCCGCCGTTCATGAGCGCACGCGCAATGCTCACGCGCTGCTGCTGGCCGCCCGAGAGCTGGCTGGGCCGGTGCTCGGTGCGGTCTTCGAGGCCCAGCCGGGCCAGCAGCTGGCGTGCCCGCATGTCGCGCGCCTGGGTGTCGGTGCCGGCGTACACGGCGGGCACCTCGACGTTGCCGGCAGCCGTCAGGTGCTGCATGAGGTGGTAGCGCTGGAAGATGAAGCCGAAGTGCTCGCGCCGCAGCTCGGCCAGCGCGTCGCTGTCCAGCGTGCCCACGTCCTGGCCCGACACCGTGTAGGTGCCGGTGCTCGGCCGGTCGAGGCAGCCGAGGATGTTCATCAGCGTCGACTTGCCCGAGCCCGAGGCGCCGACGATGGCCAGCATCTCGCCGTGGCCGATGTCCAGGTCGACGTTCTTCAGCACCTGCACCTCCTGCTCGCCCGAGGGAAAGCTGCGGCCGATGCCGCGCAGCGCGAGCAGCGGCGCCTTCGTCTGCGTCATGGGCGCTTGCCCCGTCCGCCGCCGCCGCCGTCGCCGCCGTCCACCAGCGCCGAGGGGTCGCCCGTGATGACGCTGTCGCCCTCCTTCAGCCCTTCGAGCACCTGCGCTTGGAAGTTGTTGCTGATGCCCACGCGCACCTGGCGCTTTTCCACGCTCTGGTCGGCCTTGAGCACGCGCACTTCCTGGCGGCCGTCCTTGTCGCGCGCACCCAGCGCCGTGAGCGGCACGGTCAGCGCCTGCTTCGCCTCCCCCAGCAGGATGGCGACCTGCGCCGTCATGTCCACGCGCAGTGTGCGGTCGGGGTTGGGCACGTCGAACAGCGCGTTGAAGAACACCGCGTTGTTGATCTTCTCGGGCGAGGGCTGCACCGCGCGCAGCGTGCCGTGGTAGCGCTTGTCGGGGTCGCCCAGGATGGTGAAGTACACCGGCTGCCCCGGCTTCACGCGCACCACGTCGGCCTCGGACACCTGTGCCTTCACGGTCATGGTCGACAGGTCGGCCAGCTTCATGAGCGTGGGCACCTGGAAGGCGGCCACCACGGTCTGGCCTTCGAGCGTGCTGATGGACACCACGTCGCCGTCGATGGGCGCGACGATGCGCGTGTACGACAGGTTGGTCTGCGCCGAGGCCACGGCCAGCTTCTGCTGGCGAATCTGCGCCTCCAGCGACACGGCATCGGCCCGCAGCGCGCGCAGCTCGGCGTCGGCGCTTTCCATGTCCTGCCTGGCGGCGGCGTCCTGCGCGAGCATGTCCTGCTGCCGGGTCCAGGTGAGCTGGGCCTGCCGCACGCGCACTTCCTTCGCGAGCTTCTGCGCCTGCAGGTTCTCCAGCTTGGCCTGCTCCTGCGCGAGGGTGTTCTGCGAGATGACAGGGTCGATCTCGGCGAGCCAGTCGCCCTTTTTCACCGTCTGACCCAGCACCACCTTCAGCGACTTCAGCTGCCCGCTGACCTGCGCGCCCACCTCCACCTGCTTGAGCGCCTGCAGCACGCCGGTGGCGAGCACGGCGTTTTCAAGGTCGGTGCGCGCCACGGTGGCGGTGAGGTATTCGGTTTTCTTGGCCGGACTGAGCCAGAAAAGGGACGACAGCCCCAGAGCGACCAGGGCAACGATGCCGTAGATGAGCTTGCGCGAGCGCCGCTTGGGAGTGTTTGGCATGCAATGAGGATGAAGTGAAACGCGCCACAGGGCCCGTCGCGGGCCGGAAAACCCGGCGTGGCGGACCACGGCGTGTTGTGTGACGGCGGCTTCATCCTAGCCGCGCTTCCTGAAGGCCCCCTAAAGCCGGGGGCCGCATCGGGACATTGCGTCCGATGCGGTTCGCTGTTTCAGCGTGCCCGGCGCGAGCGCACGAGCAGCGTGATCAGCAGCAGCGACAGCACCACGAACGCCACGAACGACCAGTTCGCCAGCGACAGGCCGAACAGCGTCCAGTCGATCTTGGAGCAGTCGCCGCCGCCGCGAAAAATCATCGGCAGCGCACGCTTCAGCGGAAAGGTCTCGATCATTCCGTACAGGTCGCGTCCGCAGGAAACAACCTCGGGCGGGTACCACTGCAGCCAGCTCTGCGAGGCGGCCGTGTAGGCACCGCCGAGGGCCGACACCAGTGCCAGCACCCCGCCGGTCACCTGCAGCGCACGGCTGCGGAACACGGCCGCCAGCCCGGTGAACAGCGCCACCAGCACCAGCGCATAGCGCTGCACGATGCACATGGGACACGGCTCGAGGCCGACCACGTGCTGCAGGTAAAGCCCGAAGGCCAGCATGAGAACGCAGGCCAGGCAGATGAGCCCGAGCGCGCGGCGCGGCGCGCCGAAGTACCAATCGATCAAGGAGAAACCCAATCTTCTTCTACGAACACCCTGGCCTTGCGTGGGTTGGCGACGACGGTGTCGCCTTCCTTCAAGCCCAGGTCACGGAACTGTTGCGCAGGGAGTTGCGCCTCGATGATGGTTCCGGAGCCCGGATTATCTGGATTCGTTTCGGTGGGCTCAAGTTCCAGCCGCGCGGTGGGTCCGACGACGATGGCGCGCGACAGCGTGGCGACGATGCCGGAGGCGCCGGCCACGTAGCGTGTCACGTCGATGTCATGCGGGCGCACGTAGGCCCGCGCCTTGGCGTCGCGCGCGCCGCTGTGCTCGGGCGAATCCAGGCGCATGCCGTCGAGCTGCACCGCGCCGTTGTCGGCACGGCCGTGGAACAGGTTCACGTCGCCCAGGAAGCCGTACACGAACGGGCTGGCGGGCTGGTCCCACACTTCCTGCGGCGAGCCGACCTGTTCGATCTGGCCCTTGTTGATGACCACCACGCGGTCGGCCACCTCGAGCGCCTCTTCCTGGTCGTGGGTGACGAAGATCGAGGTGACGTGCAGCTCGTCGTGCAGCCGGCGCAGCCAGCGGCGCAGTTCCTTGCGCACCTTGGCGTCGAGCGCGCCGAAGGGCTCGTCCAGCAGCAGCACCTTGGGCTCGACCGCAAGGGCACGGGCCAGCGCAATGCGCTGGCGCTGCCCGCCTGACAGCTGCGACGGGTAGCGGTCGGCCAGCCAGTCGAGCTGCACCAGCTTGAGCAGGTCGGTCACCTTGGCCTTGATCTGCGCGTCGCTCGGGCGTTCCTTGCGCGGCTTCACGCGCAGGCCGAAGGCGACGTTCTCGAACACGGTCATGTGGCGGAACAGCGCGTAGTGCTGGAACACGAAGCCCACCTGGCGTTCCCGCACATGCACGTCGGTGGTGTCTTCGCCCGAGAAAAGAATGCTGCCGGCGTCGGCCGTTTCCAGCCCCGCGATGATGCGCAGCAGCGTGGTCTTGCCGCAGCCCGAGGGGCCGAGCAGCGCGACAAGCTCGCCCGACTCCACGTCGAGGTTCACGTCGCGCAGCGCGCGGAAGTCGCCGAACTGCTTGCTGATGTTGCGGATTTCGATGCTCATGAGATCTCTGCCTGTGTCTTCGTCTGGTTACTCCCTCTCCCCTTGGGGAGAGGGCCGGGGTGAGGGTTCTGCGTTCACCCCCGAACTTCTCAAGCTGCCTGGGGCCGCTCGGGCGGCAGCTCGGCAATCGCCTTCATCTCGCGCTCGTGGCGCCATTCGATGACCGACTTGATGACCAGCGTGACCAGCGCCAGGATGGCCAGCAGCGAGGCCACGGCGAACGCGGCCACCGACTGGTATTCGTTGTAGAGCACTTCCACATGCAGCGGCATGGTGTTGGTCTGGCCGCGAATGTGCCCCGACACGACCGACACCGCGCCGAACTCGCCCATGGCGCGCGCGTTGCAAAGAATCACCCCGTACAGCAGGCCCCACTTGATGTTGGGCAGCGTCACGCGCCAGAAGGTCTGCCAGCCGGTCGCGCCCAGCACGATGGCGGCCTGCTCCTCGTCGGTGCCCTGGGCCTGCATCAGCGGAATGAGTTCGCGCGCAATGAACGGAAAGGTCACGAACACGGTGGCCAGCACGATGCCGGGCACGGCGAAGATGATCTTGATGTCGTGCGCGGCGAGCCACGGGCCGATCCAGCCCTGCGCACCGAACACCAGCACATAGATCAGGCCCGCCACCACCGGCGACACCGCGAACGGCAGGTCGATCAGCGTGGTGAGGAGCGCCTTGCCGCGGAACTCGAACTTGGCGACCGCCCATGCGGCCGCCACGCCGAACACGAGGTTCATCGGCACCGTGATGGCCGCCACGATGAGCGTGAGGCGAATGGCGCTCCAGGCGTCGGGCTCCTTCAGCGCATCGAGGTAGGCGCCGAAGCCCTTGCGCAGGGCCTCGGTCGCCACGGCGGCCAGCGGCAGCACCAGGAACAGGAACATGAACGCGAGCGCCAGGCCGATCAGCACCCAGCGCACCCACGGTGCCTCGGTGGTGCCGGCCTGTGCGCGGCGAATGACTTTGGAAGGTGCACTCATCTCAGCCTCCTGCCCGGCGACGCTGCCATGCCTGCAGGCCGTTGATGACCAGCAGCAGCACGAAGGAAATGACCAGCATCACCAGCGCGACGGCGGTGGCGCCCGCATAGTCGTACTGCTCCAGCTTGCCGATGATGATGAGCGGCGTGATCTCCGAAATCATGGGCATGTTGCCCGCAATGAAGATGACCGAGCCGTACTCGCCGATGGCACGCGCGAAGGCCATGGCAAAGCCCGTGAACAGCGCCGGCGCAATGGCCGGGAAGATCACCTTGGTGAAGGTCTGCAACCGCGTGGCGCCCAGCGACGTGGCGGCTTCTTCCAGCTCTTTTTCGGTGTCTTCGAGCACCGGCTGCACCGTGCGCACCACGAACGGCAGCCCGATGAAGATCAGCGCAATCACGATGCCCGCCGGCGTGAACGCCAGCTTGATGCCGTGCGGCTCCAGCAGTTGCCCGACCCAGCCGTTGCCCGCGAGCAGCGCGGTCAGCGAAATGCCGGCCACGGCCGTCGGCAGGGCGAACGGCAGGTCGACCAGCGCGTCGACGATGCGCTTGCCCGGGAACTTGTAGCGCACCAGCACCCAGGCCACCAGCAGGCCGAACACGGTGTTGACGATGGCCGCGATCAGCGAAGCGCCGAAGGTCAGCCGGTAGGAAGCCATCACGCGCGGCGCGGTCACGGCCACCCAGAACTGGTCCCAGGTCAGCGTGAAGGTTCTGAAGACCAGCGCCGACAGCGGGATCAGCACGATCAGGCTGAGGTAAAAAATCGAGAAGCCGAGCGTGATGTGGAAACCGGGCAGGACGCGCTTGGCGCCTCTTGCCCGGTTGGCACGCGAAAAAGGCGCTCCCGCGGACGGGAGCGCCGATGAGACAGCGCCGCTCATTTACTTCGCGCCGGGCGTGTAGAGCTTGTCGAACTGGCCGCCGTCGTTGAAGTGCACCTTCTGCGCTTCACCCAGGCTGCCGAACAGCTCCTGCACCGTGAACAGCTGCAGCGGCTTGAACGTGGCGGCGTACTTCTTCAGCACGGCCGGCGAGCGCGGACGCAGCGCATGCTTGGCGGCGATTTCCTGCGCTTCTTCGGAGTACAGCCAGTCGAGGTAGGCCTTGGCCAGGTCGCCGGTGCCCTTCTTGGCGGTGGTGCGTTCGACCACGGCCACCGGGTTCTCGGCCACGATGCTGATCGACGGGTACACCGAGTCGACCTTGCCGGTGCCGAATTCGCGGTCGATGGACACCACTTCCGATTCGAAGGTGATCAGCGCATCGCCGATGTTGCGTTGCAGGAAGGCGGTGGTCGCGTCGCGGCCGCCGCGTGCCAGCACCGGCACGTTCTTGAACAGCTTGCCGACGAATTCGGCGGCCTGCGCATCGGTGCCGCCCTTCTTCTTGATGTAGCCCCAGGCCGCCAGGTAGGCGTAGCGCCCGTTGCCGCCGGTCTTGGGGTTGACGATCACGACCTGCACACCGGGCTTGACCAGGTCGTCCCAGTCCTTGATGCCCTTGGGGTTGCCGTTGCGCACCAGGAACAGCATGGTCGACGTGGTCGGCGATGCGTTGTCGGGAAATTTCTTCGCCCAGTCTTTCGCGACCACGCCGGCGCCGGCGAGGAAGTCGATGTCGGTCGAGGTGTTCATGGTCACCACGTCGGCGTCGAGGCCGTCGGCCACCGCACGCGCCTGGGCGCTGGAGCCGCCGTGCGACTGGTCGATCTTGACGTCCTTGCCGGTGGCCTTCTTGTAGTGCGCCACGAAGGCCGCGTTGTAGTCCTTGTAGAACTCGCGGGCCACGTCGTACGACGCATTGAGCAGCCCCGTGCCGGACGTACCTTGGGCGAAGGCGCTGCTGCCTGCAAGTGCGGAGGACGCCAGCGCGAGCACGGCGACGAAGGTCTTGATTCTGGAAGTCATGTGATTGCCAAGGTTTCTGAAAATTCACGGCCCGCCGACCAGGCGGCGGGCTCGTCGGTCAAGGATTGGAGCAGAGCCAGGCCGAGCGGCCAGTCCCCGTGCCCCGAATCGACATTGATATGGCCCGCATTCTGCATGCGCACGAACTCGCTGCCCCAGGCGCGCGAGTAGGCCCCCGCCAGGCGAATGGGGCAGAACGGGTCGTTGCTGCTGGCCACCACGATGCTGCGGTACGGCAGCGCGGCATAGGGCACGGGCGCGAAGTCGGACAGCACCGCGCGGCGTTCGGGGTCGGCCGGGGCCACCAGCAGCGCGCCCTGGATGCGGGCGGCCGCGGCCGCCGGCAGGTGCGCGGTGGCGATGCAGCCCAGGCTGTGCGCGGCGATCACCACCGGCCCGGGCGTCTCCAGCACCAGCCTGGCCAGCGCCGACACCCAGGCGTCACGCTTGGGCGAGGCCCAGTCGTCCTGCACCACCCGCGCCGCGCCCGGAATGCGCGCTTCCCACAGGCTCTGCCAATGGCCGGGCCCGGAGTCGCGCCAACCCGGCACGATGACGACGCGAGACTGCATGACGTTGCTGCCCCGCCCGCTTACTTGTTCGGCTGCGGCGTGATGCGCAGATAAGGCTTCACGGCCTTGAAGCCCTTGGGGAAGCGCTCCGCCAGCTCGGCCGGGTCCTGGATGCTCGGCACGATGACCACGTCGTCGCCGTCCTTCCAGTTCACGGGCGTGGCCACCTTGTGGCTGTCGGTGAGCTGCAGCGAGTCGATTACGCGAATGATCTCGTCGAAGTTGCGGCCGGTGGATGCCGGGTAGGTGATGGTGGCGCGAATGGCCTTCTTCGGGTCGATGATGAACACGCTGCGCACCGTGGCCGTGGCCGAGGCGTTCGGGTGGATCAGGTCGTACAGGTCGGCCACCTTGCGGTCGGCATCCGCGATGATGGGGAAGTTGACCGTGGTGTTCTGCGTCTCGTTGATGTCCGAGATCCATTCCTTGTGCTTGGTGGCCGGGTCCACGCTCAGCGCGATGGGCTTCACGCCGCGCTTGGCGAACTCACCCGACAGCGCCGCGGTCTTGCCCAGCTCGGTGGTGCACACCGGCGTGAAGTCGGCAGGGTGCGAGAAGAACACCACCCACGAATCGCCGGCCCACTGGTAGAAGTCGAGGGGGCCTTCGCTGGAATCCTGGGTGAAATTGGGGGCGGTGTCGCCGAGTCGCAGAGTTGCCATGGTCGCTCCTGGAGGGATGTGAGCCTCGGATTGTGCGAACCATCGCTTCAATGCCAAACGAATATCTGATTGTTTGGATATGACGCTTTTCGCATAAGGGCGTCCTGTCAGGCCGGCATCAGGCCGGCAGCGCGGCCAGTTTTCGGGCCATGTCGATGAACACCCGCAGCTTCAGTTGCGACTGCGAGCGCTCCGGAAAATACAGATACAGGCCCGAATCGACCGGAATGCAGGGCTGCAGGAAAGCCTCCAGCTGCCCCTGCGCCACCGCCTGCCGCGCCTCCTGCGCGGAAACGAAGGCCAGGCCCAGCCCCTCGACGGCGCAGTCCACCAGCATCTGCCGGTCGTTCAGCACCAGCCCGCTCTTCGTTTCCACCAGAAAGTCGCGCTTGCCGCGCCGGAAGCGCCAGCGGTGCAGCGCACCGGAGCCGGCAAAGCGGTAGTGCAAGGCCTCGTGGCGCACCAGGTCCTCGGGCACCTTCGGCCGCTCGCGGCCTTCGAAATAGCGGGGGGCGCCCACCACCGCCCAGGCGATTTCGGGCGTGAGCCGCACCGCCACCATGTCTTTCTCGACCGCCTCGCCCAGCCGGATGCCGGCGTCGAAGCCCGCCCCGACGAGATCGACGATCGCCTCGTCGAGCGAAATCTCCAGCGTCACCTCGGGGTAGGCGCGGCGAAATGCGGGCACCAGCGCGCCGAGGATCGGCTCGACCGCGCCGCGCGGCGCGGTGATCCGCAGCGTGCCCATGGGCCGGTCGCGAAAGCCGCCGAGCGCCGCGAAGGCATCCGAAATCTCGCTCACCGCGGGCCGAAGCCGCAGGAAGACGGCCTGGCCTGCCTCCGTCAGCGCCACCCGCCGGGTCGTGCGCTGGAACAGCATCACGCCCTGGCGGGCTTCCAGCGCGCGCACCGCCTTGCTCACGGCCGTCGGCGTCACGCCCAGGGCCAGCGCGGCGCCAGTGAAACTGCGGTGTTCAGCCACGGCGAGGAAGACGGCGACACCGTCGAGGGGGTCGATGATCATGCAGCCAATTATCAACCTGAGGTGCAAGACAGATACACCACGATGGTATTTTTGTTCTCAATCATGCGGCCTACGATGGGCTTCACTCATTCGAAAGGACCTTGAATGGCAACGAAAAACTGGCTGATTACCGGCACTTCCAGCGGCATCGGCCGTGAACTCACCGAAACCTTGCTGGCGCGCGGCGACAGCGTGACCGCCACCGTGCGCAAGGCCGACGTGCTGCGCGAGCTCCAGGCGCAACACGGCGAACGCCTGCGCGTGGCCGTGCTCGACGTGACCGACACCGCCGCCGTGCGCAGCGTGGTCGACGCGGCCTTCGTCGCGATGGGCCGCATCGACGTGGTCGTCAGCAACGCCGGCTACGGCCTGTTCGGCGCGGCCGAAGAAGTGACCGACGCACAGATCCGCCACCAGATCGACACCAATCTCGTCGGCGCGATCCAGGTGATTCGCGCCGCGCTGCCCCACCTGCGCGCCCAGGGCGGCGGCCGTGTCCTGCAGGTGTCGTCCGAAGGCGGGCAGCTGGCGTACCCGAACTTCAGCCTGTACCACGCGAGCAAGTGGGGCATCGAAGGGTTCGTGGAATCGGTCGCGCAGGAGGTGGCGCCCTTCGGCATCTCGTTCACGCTGGTGGAGCCCGGCCCCACCAGGACGAACTTCGGCGGCGGACTGGTAAGCCCCGCGCCGATGGCGGTCTACGAGGACACACCGGCCGGCGCCATCCGCCGCGCGCTCGCAGGCGGCGACTTCGCCGTGACGGGCGACGCGGCCAAGATGGCCAGGGCCATGGCCGACTCGGTGGAACAACACCCCGCGCCCCAGCGGCTCGCGCTCGGCAGCAGCACCTATGCGTCGATCGGCAATGCGCTGCGCGATCGGCTCGCCGTGCTGGAAGCGCACAAGGCCACGACCTTCGCCACCGACATCGACGGGTAGCGGGCGGGCAGCGGCTAGTACATCCGCAATTCTTCGTTCTGCAGGTGCTCGACCAGGAAGTCGATCAGCCGTCGCACCGCCGGCACCAGCGCGCGCCGCGCCGGAAACACCATGTGCGCGACCACCGGCGTCGGGCCCCAGCCCGGCAGCAGGCGCACCAGCTGGCCGGCTTCGACCTCGGCCCTGCACATGTAGTCGGGCAGCATGGTGGCCCCCACGCCGCCCAGCGTGCCGTACTTCAGCGTGACCAGGTCGTCCGCCACGTAGCGCGGCGTGTGCGCATGCACGTAGGTTTGCCCCTCGGGCCCTTCGAGCCGCCACTCGGCGCGCCCCTCGCCGTTGGCCGACATGGCCGCCGTGGGCAGCCTGGCCAGGTCGGCCGGCGACTCGATCGGGCCGAAGCTCGCCAGCAAGTCCGGCGGCGCCACCAGCACGCCGCGGCTGGTGCCGAAGGTCTTGGCCACCAGCAGGGCGCTGTCCTCGATGGCGAAGCGAACGCGCAGGGCGATGTCGATGCCCTCCTCGATCAGGTCGACCGGGCGGTTGATCACCCGCATGTCGATGCGCACCGCCGGGTAGAGCGCCATGAACACCGGCATCAGCTGCGCCAGCCCGCTGTGCGACATGGTGACCGGCACGCTGATGCGCACCAGCCCGCTGGGCTCCGTCTGCACCTGCGCCACCGCCTCGGCCGCGGCCTGCGCCGCGTCGCGCATGGCGGCGGCGTGGCGCAGATAGATTTCGCCGGCCGGCGTGAGCGACAGGCGGCGGGTGCTGCGCTGCATCAGCTGCACGCCCAGGCGCTCTTCCAGGTCGGCCACGCGGCGCGACAGGCGCGACTTGGGAATGCCCAGCGCGCGGCTGGCGGCCGCGAAGCCGCCGCGCTCGGCCACTTCGGCGAAGAAAACCATGTCGTTGAGGTCTTGCATGCCGCCATTGTCCCGCAAACAGAACGATGAGTGCGATTTTTGGCTACTTATCAGTCACTCGATCCAAAAATAGAATTCTCACATCCGCCGGCCAATTGAGCGCCGACAGCCAACACAGAAAGTGATTGATCATGAAGCTGCTCCACATCGACTCCAGCATCCTCGGTGCCTACTCGACCTCCCGCGTCCTGACGGCCGAGATCGTGGCCGCCTGGAAGGCCGCGCATCCGGACACCACGGTCGAGTACCTCGACCTTGCCGTGGACGCACCTGCGCATTTCAGCGCCGATGCCCTCGCCATCAAGACCGGCCCGCAAGCCGAGCCGACCGAAGCCCAACAGCGCGAAAACGCGGTCTCCGAAAAGCTGGTGAGCCAGTTTCTGGCCGCTGACGTGGTCGTCGTCGGCGCCCCGCTCTACAACTTCTCGATCCCGACCCAGCTCAAGGCCTGGATCGACCGCCTGGGCCAGGTGGGCCGTACCTTCAAGTACACCGAAACCGGCCCCGTGGGCCTGGCCGGCGGCAAGACCGTGATCGTGGCTTCGAGCCGCGGCGGCGTGTACTCGACCAGCGATTGGGGCCAAGGCGCCGAGCATCAAGAGAGCTACCTGAAGGTGGTCTTCGGCTTCTTCGGCATCACCGACGTGCGCATCGTGCGCGCCGAGGGCGTGGCGATGGGCGACGAGCCCAAGGCCAACGCATTTGCCGCTGCGCGCTCCGACATCCTGGCGGCAACGGCCGAAGCCGCCAACCAGAAGAACGTCGCGCAAGCTGCCTGAACCAGCGCTGCGCCATGAAAAAAGCCGCCCATCCGGGCGGCTTTTTGTCGTGCGCGGCAAGGAAGAGACTCAAGCCGAATGCGTCTTGACCCAAGCCACGTACTTGTCCATCCAACCCTGCAGGAACTTCGTCGAGCCTTCGTTGCCGATGTGGCCCTTGTCGTCGAACAGGTCGTCCTTGGCCTGCAGGAATACTTCCGGCGCGCCCAGGGTCGGCACGTCGAGGTAGGCCAGGATGTTGCGCAGATGCTGCTGCGCCAGCGCGGTGCCGATGGCACCCACCGACACGCCGAGCACCCCGGCCGGCTTGCCCGCCCAGGCGCTCTGGCCGTAGGGGCGCGAGGCGTGGTCGATCGCGTTCTTCAGCACGCCCGGAATCGAGCGGTTGTATTCGGGCGTGACGAACAGCAGGCCCTGGGCCGCCGCGATTTCGGTCTTCAGGCGCTTCACGGGCGCGGACTGGTTGCCGTCGTCGTCCTGGTTGTAGAGCGGCAGGTCGTCGATGCGCAGGTGCTCGAAGGTGAAGTCCGCGGGCGCCAGGTGCGCCAGCGCGAGCGCCAGCTTCTGGTTGTACGAATCCTTGCGCAGGCTGCCGACGAGAACGGCGATGCGGGTCTGGGCCATGGGTGAAGCTCCTTGAGTGGACAGGGTCGGAATGACGAACGCGATTATGCGAACCGCTCAAGACCTTTTCCCGAAAAGCTCTTGCGTCTTTTTGTAGCTGCCTGCGCTCTCTTCACCCCCGCGTTCGCCAGCCGGTCGAGCCCGGTGCACAGCAGCCAGTAGAGCGCGCCCACCAGCATGAAGATCTCCGCCGGGTAGACCATGGTGCGCGCATTCACCTGCGAGGCCACGAACGACAGTTCCCCCACGCCCACGATGTAGGCCAGCGAGCTGTCCTTCACCAGCGTGACCCACTGGTTCACGAACGACGGCAGCATCATGCGCAGCGCCTGCGGCAGCACCAGAAAGCGCAGCGTGCCCCAGCGCGTGAAGCCCAGCGACAGGCCCGCGGCCCACTGCCCGTCCCCCACGCCGCGAATGCCCGCGTTCACCGCGTGCGCCAGGTACGCGCCGCCCACCAGCGACAGCGCGCACATCACCGACAGCACGCCCGGCACGCTGATGCCCAGCGCGAACGGCAGCAAAAAGTAGGTCCAGAAGATCAGCATCAGCACCGGTATCGCGCGGAACAAACCCAGCACCAGCGTGAGCGCCACCTTGAGCCTGCCGCGCGCGGTCGCCAGGCCGATGCCCGCCGCCAGCCCGAGCACCGCCGAGGCCACGGCCGACCCGGCACTCAGCAGCACGGTGAGCGCCGCGCCGCCCAGCGGCCCCTGCGGAAACGCACCCCACAGCAGGTACGGCAGGCTGTCCCAGAGCGTCTGGATCACCGCCACGCGGCGCTTTCGTGCATCTGTCCCGGTGCATTCGCCTGCCGCCGCGCCGCCCACGCGGCCAGCACCTCGATGGCGCCGATGGTCACGACGTACAGCAGCGTCGCAAAGCCGAAGGCCTGGAAGGTCTTGAAGGTCTCGGCCTCCACCTGCCGCGACGCGTACGACAGCTCGACCAGCCCCACGGCCATGGCCAGCGAGGTGTTCTTCACGATGTTCATGTACTGCCCCAGCAGCGGCGGCAAGGCGATGCGCAAGGCCTGCGGCAGCACCACCTGCGCGAGCACCTGCGTGCCGGTGAAGCCGAGCGCACGGGCCGCCAGCGTCTGCCCGGCCGGCACGCCACGAATGCCCGAGCGGATGTCTTCGCCCACGTAGGCCGCCGCATAGAGCGTCAGCCCGACCAGCGCGGACAGCAGCTCGAACGACAGCACATGCCCCGCATAGAGCCACTCGCGCGCCGCCTCGGGCAGCACGGACGGCGCACCGAAGTACCAGAAGAACAGCTGCACCAGCAGCGGCGTGTTGCGAAACAGCGAGACGTACGCGCCCGTCGCGCGCAGCCATGCGGCGTGGGTCGACGAGCACCCCGCCGCCACCACGATGCCGAGCGCCGTGGCACCCGCTGCCACCAGCAGCGACGCCCACAGCGTCGTCAGCCAGCCGTCGAGCAGCCAGCCGATGTAGCGAGGCGCGAGCAGCTGCTCGCGCAACAGGTCGATCAAGAAATCCTCATCCGCCTCAGTTGGCCGCCACGCGCTGGTCGCCGATCTTCAGCAGGCGCGGCAGCGGCGCCTTGCTGCCGGGGCCGAACCAGGTGTCGTAGATGGCCAGCGCGCGGCCGTTCTTCTCGCTTTCCACCAGCCAGGGGTTCAGCGCCTCGAGCAGGCGCGTCTCGCCCTTGGGCACCGCGGCGCCCAGGTACTCCTTCGAGACGGTGATCGGCGGGATTTCGTACTTTTCCTTGTCGGGAATCGCGTTCCACTGGGCCGTGAGCTTCACGCCGTCGTTGGTGATGGCCTGCACGTTGCCGTTGCGCAAAGCGGCCAGCGCGAAGGGCGAGTCGTCGTACAGCACGACCTTGGCGTCGGGGTAGTTCTTGCGCAGGTTCGACTCCATCGTCGTGCCCTTCTCGGTGCCGATGCGGATGTCCTTGATCTGCGCGGCGTCCTTCAGCACGCCCTTCTTCGCCAGGAACTGCTGGCCCACCAGGAAGTACGGCGTGGTGAAGTCGACCGCCTTGGCGCGCTCGTCGGTGATGGTGAAGCTGGCGAACACCACGTCCACCTTGCCCGAGGTCAGCAGCGGCACGCGGTTGGCGGGGTTGGTCGGCACCAGCTCGATCTTCACGCCCAGGCTCTTCGCGAACTCCGTGGCCAGGTCGATGTCGTGGCCCACCTGCTTCCTGCTCTCGGGGTCGATGTAGCCGAACGGCGGGTTGCCGTCGAACGCGGCCACGCGCAGAACGCCCGCCTTCTTGACGTCGTCGAGCCGGTCGGCCCACGCGGCGCTGCCCAGGGTGAGGGAGCCGATGGCCAGCGCCAGGCTCGAAACGATGAATGTGCTGCGGGTCATGCCTGCTCTTCGGTATGGAAAGCCGCGACTCTAGGCAGCGCGCCCGCGCGGGCCAACGAAGCAAATTCCGCTTGCATATGCACAGCCGAGTTGGGCATGAGCAAATGACGAAAGCTTCGTGGCGCAGACGCGCCACGGCCCCTAGAGTCGCGGACTTTTGCCTTCGCCATGCACACCCCTTCTCTCTCTCGCCGCACCCTGCTCCAGGCCGGCACCGCCGCCGCCTTCACAGCAGCCGCAGCACCGCTGTTCGCCCAAGCCCGCACCAAGACGCTGCGCATCGGCTACCAGAAGTTCAACACGCTCAACATCCTGAAGGGCACGGGCCAGCTCGAGAAGGCGCTCGCACCCAGCGGGGTGAAGGTCGAGTGGGCCGAGTTCCTCGGCGGCAGCCAGCTGTCGGAGGCACTGTCGGCCGGCGCCATCGACTTCGGCCATGCCTCGGACGGCATCGGCGTGTTCCAGCAGGCCAGCGGCAAGGGCCTGGTGTACCTGGCCGCCGAAAGCCCCTACCCCGGCGGCGTCGGCTTCCTGGTGCCGCGCGACGCCCCCATTCGCAGCGTGCGCGACCTGAAGGGAAAGAAGGTCGTTACCGGGCGCGGCTACAACACGCAGTACGTGCTGATTCGCGCGCTGGAGGCGGCGGGCCTGCGCTACGATGACATCGAGCCGGTGTACATCCTCACGGCCTCCGACACCATCGCGGCCTACCAGTCGGGCAGCGTCGCGGCCATCGGCCTGTGGGACCCGTTCCTGGCCGCCGCGCAACTGGCGACCGATTCGCGCGTGCTGTTCGACGGCACCGGCCTGAGCGGCAACCGCACCTACCACTTCGCGCAACCCGGCTTCGCACGCGCCAACACCGACGTGCTGCGCACCGTGTTCGCCGAACTGCGCAGGGCCAACGAATGGGCGCAGGCGAACCCCGCCGAGGTGGTCGCCACGCTGGCGCCGCAGTTGAAGGTCGAGCCCAAGGTGCTGGCGCTGGCCACCGAACGGCGGCAATATGGGGTCGTTGCACTCACCCCCGCCATCGCGCAGGAACAACAAGGCCTGGCCGATGTGTTCGCGCAACTCAAGCTCATTCCCAAGCCCATCGAGGTGAAGGACGCCTTCCTCGAACTGAACCTCGTCTGACGCCAGTTCTCACGTGACCTTGTCCACTCACTACGACGTCATCGTCGTCGGCCTCGGCGCCCTCGGTGCCGCCACGCTCTACCAACTGTCGCAGCGCAGCGCGCGCGTGCTGGGCATCGACCAGTTCGCGCCACCGCACGACCTCGGTTCCTCGCACGGCGACTCGCGCATCACGCGGCTGGCGGTCGGCGAAGGCGACGAGTACGTGCCCTTCGTGCAGCGCTCGCACGCCATCTGGCGCGAGCTGGAGGCGCGCACCGGCAAGCCGCTGATGACCACCACGGGCGGCCTCATCCTGGCGCCGCAGGGTCGGGTGGCCGAACACCACGGCAAGCCCGACTTCGTGCGCCGCACCATCGCCTGCGCGCAGCACTTCGGCATTGCGCACGAGGTGCTCGACGCTGCCGGTATAGGCGCGCGCTTTCCGCAGTTCCACCTGCAGGGCGACGAGATCGGCTACTTCGAGCACGACGCGGGCTTCGTGCGGCCCGAGGACGCCATCGGCGCGCAACTGGCCGTGGCCCGCGCGTCGGGCGCGCAGACACGCACCGGCGAGCGCGTGCAGGCGGTCGAGCCGGTGGGCAACGGCGACACCGTGCGCGTGCGCACCGACACCGCCAGCTTCACGGCCGACCGCGTGGTGGTGTCGGCCGGCGCCTGGCTGCCCGGGTTCCTCGGCAAGCAGGCGCGCGCCGACTGGCAAGCCTGGCAAGGCGACTTCGCGGTGCATCGCCAGGTGATGCACTGGTTCGACACCGGCAGCGCCGCCGCCGACTTTTCGCCCGGGCGCTTCCCCATCTTCATCTGGATGTTCGGCGACGGGCAGGAAGACTACATGTACGGCTTTCCGTCGTCCGACCCCGCGCAGCCCGCGCTCAAGGTCGCGACCGAGCAGTACGTGGCCACGACCACGCCCGACACCATCGAGCGCACCGTCGGCCCCGAAGAAAGCGCCGCCATGTACCGCGACCGCGTGGCCGGCCGCTTTCCGCAGATCGGCGGGCGGGCGCTGAAGGCGCGCGCCTGCATGTACACCGTGACGCCCGACCGCCGTTTTGTCATCGACGCGCTCGACGGCCTGCCGAACGTGCTCATCGCCTCGGCCTGCTCGGGCCACGGCTTCAAGCATTCGGCCGGGCTGGGCGACGCCATTGCAGACCATGTGCTGGGCCGGCAGAGCGCGCTCGACCTGTCGCCCTTTGCCCGCGGCCGGCTGCTGGAGAAAACGGCCGCCTGAAGCAGCGACTGGCGATCGGGGGCATCATCGCCCTCGGTCTTTTCTCGGACTCAGGAGCACAGCGCAATGAGATTTCTGGTGGTGGGTGCCGGCGCACTCGGTGGTTATTTCGGTGGTCGTCTGCTGGAGGCGGGCCGCGACGTCACCTTCCTCTTGCGCCCGCGCCGCGCGGCGCAGCTCGCGAAGACCGGTCTGGTGGTGCAAAGCCCCCTCGGCAACCTCGAACTACCCGCCCCCAAGCACGTGCTGGCCGACGGCATCGACGGCCCCTACGACGTGGTCGTGGTCGGCAGCAAGGCCTACGACCTGGACTCGACCATGGACTCGTTCGCGCCCGCCGTCGGGCCCGGCACCGTGATCCTTCCGCTTCTCAACGGCATGAAGCACATCGACCGCCTCGCCGATCGCTTCGGCGCGGCGCGTGTGCTGGGCGGCCTGTGCATGATTTCGGCCACGCTCGACGACGAAGGCCGCGTGCTGCACCTGAACGATATGCACGGCCTGAGCTACGGCGAGCGCGGCGGCGGCCGCTCCGAGCGCGTCGACGCCATCGCGGCCCAGTTCGCGGGCGCGAAGTTCGACGCCACGGCGAGCGAAAGCATCATGCAGGACATGTGGGAGAAGTGGGTCTTCATCGCCTCGGCGGCGGGCCTCACGAGCCTGATGCGCGCATCCATCGGCGACATCGTGGCGGCGGGCGGGCAGGACGTGGCGCTCGCGATCTTCGACGAGTGCTGCGCCATCGCCGCGCACAACGGCTTTGCGCCGCGCCCGGCCGCCGTGCAGCGCGGGCGCGCCATCATGACGGCGACCGGCTCGCCGATGACCGCGTCGATGTACAAGGACATCGTGCGCGGCGCGGCGGTGGAAGCCGATCACATCGTGGGCGACCTGCTCGGCCGCGCGGCCGCGGGCCAGCACGCAACGCCTTCGGTGCTGCGCACGGCCTACGTTCACCTGAAGGCCTACGAGGCCCAACGAGCGCGCACGGCGGGCTGAACGCCATGCCACCCAACGAAGATGCGCTGGCGTTCCTTCACACGGCGCAGGTGCATGTGCCGACCTTCGAGCGGCTGGTGCGCGAGATCGCACCCGACCTGCGCGTTCGGCATGCGGTGCGCGAAGACCTGCTCGCCGATGCATGTGCGGTCGGTGTCGATGACGCGGGCCTGGTGGCCCGCGTTCACCACGCCATGCACGAGGCGGCCTCCAGCGGCGCGACGGTGGTCGTGTGCACCTGCTCGACCCTCGGCGCCATCGCCGAAAGAACCGCCGCGGGCGATGCGTTCAGGGCCCTGCGTATCGACCGCGCCATGGCCGACCGCGCGGTGCGCACCGGGCCGCACGTGCTGATCGTGGCGGCGCTGGAAAGCACGCTGGCGCCGACGACCGCGTTGATTCTTTCGGCGGCGCAGGACGCGGGTGTGGTGGTGCAGCCGCGCCAGTTGCTCGTGGCGCAGGCGTGGTCGCAGTTCCAGTCCGGCAACATTGCCGGCTACATCGAGACACTGGCCCAGGCCATTCGTGCGAAAGCCGACGGGGCCGATGTCGTCGTGCTTGCACAGGCCTCGATGGCACCGGTTGAAACGGCCCTGGCGAACCTTGGCATCGATGTTCTCAGCAGCCCCGCGCCGGGGGTACGGCTTGCGGTGAAAATGGCCAGAGGATGATGCCGACTATCTATTCAAATATTCATTCAATTTTGTGAATTCACCAATGAAGAATAGAATAATTTATCTATTCACATTGGTATTCAATGGCGACCTCTTCCGCCTTGGCCGACACCGCAATTGCCTTCATCCGGTCGCAGGGCGCCGTCACTGGCGCTGACGTCCAGGCGCGGCTGGGCGTCAGCCAGCCGACCGTGTCGCGCACGCTGGCGCCGCTGCTGCGCGGTGCCGACATCCTGAAGGTGGGCGCTGCGCGCTCGCAGAGGTATGTCGCCCCCCGGCACATCGAGCGGGTCGGCACCGAAGTGCCCGTCGTCAAGGTCGACGAGAACGGCAACGCCGTGCCGTTCGGGCGCATCGTGCCGCTGCAAGGTGGCCGCTGCTGGATGGACGAGCAGGAAGGCCCCAGCGCGCTGCACGACGGGTTGCCGTGGTTCCTCTCCGACATGCGCCCCCAGGGCTTCATCGGCCGCGCCTTCGCCCACGGCCACCCCGAACTCGGCCTGCCCGCCAACCCCGAGCACTGGACCGACGACGACGTGCTGCAGGCGCTGGCCCTGAGCGGCGAGGATCTGCCGGGCAACCTGGTGGTCGGTGCCGAGTCGTTCAACCGCTTCCAGTCGATGGCCGCACGCCCGGCCGCGCACGTGACCACCGACGACTACCCCGCCATGGCGGACAGCGCCATGCAGGGCACCTTGCCGGGCTCGTCGGCCGGCGGCGAACAGCCCAAGTTCTGCACCGCGCGCGACGGGCGGCAGGTGATCGTCAAGTTCTCGCCGGCCGGCAACTCGCCCGCGGACAAGCGCTCGCGCGACCTGCTCGTGTGCGAACACCTGGCATTGCGCACGCTGCAGGAAGCCGGCGTCGCCGCATCCACCACACGCGTGCTCATCGAAGCCGGCCGCGTGTTCCTGGAAGTCGAGCGGTTCGACCGCACCGCCAGGGGACGCATCGGCATGGTGTCGCTGATGGCCTACGACGCACAGCACGTCGGCAAGATCGACAACTGGGCCGCCACGGCCAACCGCATGGCGTCGCGCGGCCTGATGCGCGCGGACGACGCGCAGCGGCTGCGCTTTCTGGAGGCTTTCGGACGGCTCGTCGGCAACACCGACCGGCACTACGGCAACATCTCGCTGCTCATCGAGAACGGCGGCTGGCGCCTGTCGCCCGCCTACGACGTGCTGCCGACGCTCTATGCCCCCGTCAACGGCGAGTTGCCCGCGCGCGACCTGGCGACGAGCGCCGCGGCGCCGACCATCGACACACTGCAAGAGTGGCCCGGCGCGCGGCGCCTGGCCACGGTGTTCTGGCAGGCGGTTGCGGCGGACACCCGCATCACCACGCCTTTTCGCGCCATTGCACGCAAGAACGTGCAGTTCACCGGCGAGCCGGAATAGCCCTCCCTGCTATTCCGGCTTGAGCACCGTTTCCCCCTTCAACATCCCCATGTCCCGGACGTTGAGGCGGTGCCGCTTCCACCCCGCCCAGGTGCGCCGCATGTGCGTGATCGAGATGAAGTAGTACAGGAACTTGAACATGCCCAGCGCGCGCCACATCGGCTTGCCGCGGTAGATGTCGCCGGCCAGCAGCGACATCAGGCCTTCCTTCACCCGGAACGGATTGCCCGGGTACATGAACATGTCGCGGATGGTCGGGTTGGTCGCGCGGTAGATGAACCACGAGTACTCGCGCGGGCCCTTGCGCGTCATGGCCTCGAAGCCCTTGCGCGCCAGCGCCAGCTCGGCCGGCTGGTCGAGCGCCGTGGCCACCAGCCCGGCGCCGTCGAAGGCGCTGGTCATGGCCAGGTACACGCCCGAGGAGAACATCGGGTCGATGAAGGTGAAGGCGTCTCCCAGCATCAGGTAGCGCTCGCCCGTGGCGTGGGTGCTCGAGTACGAAAAGTTGCCGGTGGCGTGCACCGCGTCGTCGACCAGCGTGGCGTTCTTCAGGCGCTCCACCAGCACCGGGCACAGCGCGATGGTGTCGTAGAAGAACTCTTTCAGCGGCTTGTCGCGCGTCTTCAGGTAGTACGGCCAGCAGACCGCGCCGATGCTGGTGGTGCCGTCGGCCAGCGGAATGAACCAGAACCAGCCGTGCGGGAACCAGCAGATGCTGATGTTCCCTTCCTTCTTGCCCTCGAGCCGCTCGGCATTCGTGAAGTGGCCGAACAGCGCCGTGCTGTTGTGGTCGGGGTTCTTTTCCTTGCAACGGAATTTGTTGGCCAGCAGGGTGTCGCGGCCGGTGGCGTCGACCACGAAGCGGGCGCGCCAGCTGCGCCTGGCACCGTCGTCCATCTCGGCATGCACGGTGGCGCCGTCGGCGTCGAAGGCCACGTCGCGCACCTTGCAGCCTTCGATGGTGTGCGCGCCGCGCGTGGCGGCGTTGCGGAACAAAATTTCGTCCAGGTCGGAGCGGCGCACCTGCCAGGCAGAGTCGAGGTTCTTGTCCAGGCCTTCGGCAAATTCCACGTAGCTGCGGTGCTCGTGCTCCGGCGAGACGAACTCGATGCCGAACTTGGGCATGCCGATCTTTTCGACCTGGTCGCGCACGCCCAGTTTCTCGAACAGCTCGACGTTGCCCGGCAGCAGCGATTCGCCGATGTGAAAGCGCGGGTGGTGTGCCTTTTCGAGCAGCACCACCTTGCGGCCTTGCTCTGCCAGCAGCGCGGCAATGGTGGAGCCGGCGGGGCCGCCGCCGACCACCATCACATCGCAGGATTCGTCGGTGGTCTGGGGCGCGAAAGAAGAGGAAGCTTGAGGCAGTGACATGCGGTGGCAAGCGTCGTTGTTGGCAATGACCAAGCATAGCCTGCCGTCGAGTTAAAGAAAGAAAAACAGCAAGGCCTGCTAAGCGGACAGCGCCGCCGGGCGGCAAACTCCGGCCATGACATCGAGCCCGCACCGCGCCGAACAGAGCTACAGGGAACGCGTGTCCCGCGTCGTCGCGGCCATCGTGGCCGACCCGATGGCCGGGCACCGCCTCGAAGACTTGGCGCGCATGGCGCATTTCTCGCCGTTTCACTTCCACCGCGTCTACAGCAGCATTGCCGGCGAAACCGTGGCCGCCACGGTGCGGCGCGTGCGGCTGGCGCTGGCCACCCGGCTGCTGGAGGCCGGCGACCAGAGCGTCACGCAGGTCGCCATGGCCGTGGGCTACGACAGCCCGCAGGCCTTCACGCGTGCCTTCGGCCAGTTCACCGGACAGTCGCCGCGCGACTTCCAGCAGCAGATGCAGAGGGTGGCGCTCAATGCCGGCGCCGTGACCTCGGTGCGGATCGTCGAGCGGCCTGCGCAGCGGGTGCAGGCGTTGCGCCACCAGGGGCCGCTGTCGACCATTCCCCACACGCAGCGCAGGTTGCGCGTGCATGCCGGCGACAGGGCCGTGTCCGAATGGCTGGGCGTGTCTTGCGGCGATCCTGCCGATGCGGCCGGCTTCAGGTACTACGCCGCAGCCGCATCGCCGCAGGCTTGGCCGGCCAACGCAGAAATGCAAACGCTGGACCTGCCGGCCGGCCGCTACGCGCTGCACTCCCTGGCCGGCCCCTATGCACGCATCAACGCGGCCGTCAATGCGCTCTACGCCCGGTGGCTGCCCGAAAGCGGCTACGAGCCGGACGACCGGCCCGCGCTGGAGCACTACCTGAACTCGCCGCGTACAGTCTCGCAGGCCGGGTTGCGCACCGAATTGCTGATTCCGATCCGCACCGCCCGCTGACCGCTCCGCCACCTCACAGAGCCGAAAACCCATGTCTCTTCGCGCCATCGCCTTTTCCGCCGCCTTCTGCCTGTCGAGCACGCTCGCGCAGGCCGCCGGGTTCACCTTCCTCGAAGTACCGGCCGACGCCCAGGGCCCCGCACTGCGCGGCGCCGTCTGGTACCCGTGCGATGCACAGGCCGCCTCCGCCGCCCCGCTCGCACTCGGACCGCTCATCACGCTCCAGGTCGCGAAGGACTGCGCCATCCGAAGCGGAAAGTGGCCGATGGTCGTGATCTCGCACGGCGCGGGCGGCAGCTTCCTCGGCCACCGCGACACGGCCGCCGCGCTGGCGGATGCCGGTTTCGTGGTGGCGGCAATCAGCCACTCGGGCGACAACTTCGAGGACATGAGCCGGCACCGGGACCTCTCGGTCTTCATCAGCCGGCCGATGGACATGAAGAGGCTGGTGGACCACATGCTGCGCGGGTGGCCCGAGCGGATTGCGCCCGCGCAGATCGGTTTCTTCGGTTTTTCGCGCGGCGGCTACACCGGCCTTGCGCTGGCGGGCGCAGTGCCGGATTTTCGCGCCGGCCTGACCTGGTGCGCGAAGGACTCGACGGTGCCCATGTGCGTGCAGTCCCGCAACAACGAACTGCCGGCCGGGCCGCTGGTGCGCGACGAGCGCATCAAAGCCGCGGTGATCGCCGATCCGCTGAGCTTCTTCGATGCGCAGGGGCTCAAGAACGTGAAGATCCCGGTCCAGCTCTGGGCTTCGGAGCGGGGTGGCGACGGCGTGTTGCCGGCGCGCGTGGAGGTGGTTCGGCGCGGGCTGCCGTCACCGCCCGACTTCCGGGTGCCAGAGGGCTCCGCGCATTTCGTCTTCCTGACGCCCTGCTCCGGGGCCATGGCCAAGGTGTTTCCCGATATCTGCAACGACGCGGGGGGCTTCGACCGCGCGGCCTTCCACGACACGCTCAATGCCGAGGTGCTGGCCTTCTTCAGGCAGCACCTCGGGCCGACGCCCAAGCTTTAGCCCGCCCGGCGCTGCCCCGCCAGCCGCCGCACCACCGCCACCAGCCGGTCGACCTCGTCGAAGGTGTTGTAGAACGCCAGCGACGGCCGCACCGTCGTCTCCACGCCGAAGCGCCGCAGGATCGGCTGCGCGCAATGGTGGCCCGTGCGCACGGCAATGCCTTCGTCGTTCAGCGCATGCCCCACCTCTTCGGTGGTGTAGCCGTCGAGCACGAAGGACATCACGCTGGCCTTGTCGGCCGCGGTGCCGATCAGCCGCACATCCGGAATGGCACCCAGTTGCCGCATGCCGTACACGAGCAGGTCGTGCTCGTAGCGTGCGATGTTCTCTATGCCAACCTTGTTGACGTAGTCGATCGCCGCGCCCAGGCCCACCGCGTCGGCGATGTTGCCCGTGCCGGCCTCGAACTTGTTCGGAATCGGCTGGAACACGGTCTTCTCGAAGGTGACGTCGGCAATCATGTTGCCGCCACCCTGCCATGGCGGCATGTCTTCGAGCACCTCGCGCTTGCCCCAGACCACGCCGATGCCGGTCGGGCCGAACACCTTGTGGCCGGAGAACACGAAGAAATCGGCGCCGATGTCCTGCACGTCGACCCGCATGTGCGAGACCGACTGCGCGCCGTCGACCAGCGCCTTGGCGCCGGCACGGTGCGCGAGCTCGACGATTTCCTTCACCGGCACCACGGTGCCCAGCGCGTTCGAAACCTGCGTGACGGCGACGATCTTGGTGCGGTCGTTCAAGAGCTTGCGGTACTCGTCGAGCAGCACCTGGCCCGAGTCGTCCACCGGAATCACCCGCAGCTTGGCGCCCTTGGCGGCGGCCAGCTGCTGCCAAGGCACGATGTTGGCGTGGTGCTCCAGGTTGGACACGATGATCTCGTCGCCCTCGCCCACATGCTGGCCGCCCCAGCTCTTGGCCACCAGGTTGATGGCCTCGGTGGTGCCGCGCACGAAGATCACTTCTTCGACTTCGGGTGCGTTGATGAACTTTCGCATCCGCTCCCGCGCGCCTTCGTAGGCGTCGGTGGCGCGTGCGGCCAGCTCATGGGCCGCGCGGTGGATGTTCGAGTTCTCGTGCGCGTAGAAGTACGCGATGCGGTCGATGACCGATTGCGGCTTGTGCGTGGTGGCCGCGTTGTCGAACCACACGAGCTGCTTGCCGTTCACCCGCTCCTGCAGGATCGGAAAGTCGCGCCGCACGGCGTTGACGTCGAACGGCGGGTGCTGGCCGCTGCCGGCCTGCGGCACCGCGTCGGGGCCGCGCGCTGTACCGTGAGGATGAGGCTTGGCCGGCGTCACGAAGCCGTTGGGCAGGCGCACCGCATCGACGAAGTAGAACTGCGGCTTCTCACCCCCTTGCACCTGGGGTTGGCTCCCTCGCCCCTCTGGGGAGAGGGTTGGGGTGAGGGGCGACCCCGCGCCCCGGCTCGGCCGCAGACCCTCACCCCGGCCCTCTCCCGCAAGCGGGAGAGGGGGCAAGACCTGCAGGGGGGGCGAATTGGCGGGCACAGAACCCGCCGACGGGTGCCCGTAGTTGCTGTTCAGAAAATAGAACGGCGACGCGCCCGCTGGCGCTGCGGCAGGCCCGGCCGGTGCACCGACCTGCTGCGGCACGCCCAGCACGGTGCCGCCCAGGCGCGGCTCGAAGGCCGGCGCCACGGAATACACCGTGTCGGGCACGCCGTTGCCCGCCACCGCATGCGGCAGCAAGGCCGGCGCGCGGTTGGCGAGCGAAGGCAGTTGCGTGGGCGACGCGGGCAGCACGTTGGCGCCCGGAATCTGCCCCTGCGGAATCGGCGTGCCCGGCACGCTGGGCCCGAAGCCCGCGGGGCTGGCCAGCGGCGAGCCCGGCGGCGCGATGTTGGACGGGAATTGCGCGCCCGGCACCAGCCCGCTCGCCACGCCGGGCAAGGAGGTCGGCGGCGTGCCCGATGGAAAAGCAGGTGCCGTGCCCGATGGAAAAGCAGGTGCCGAGCCCGGCAGTGCAGCGAACATGGCATTCGCCATGCGAGCGAGCGCAGCCGGATCGAACGGCGCCTCGCCTGGAAACGATGGTGTGCTGCTCACCGCGGCTTACTTGTAGGTGTCGGCGTAGTCGTGGTACTTGCCGATCTCGACGTCGTCAAGCACGGCCAGCGCGTCGGTGGTCAGCACCGCCAGCGAGCAGTACAGCGAGATCAGGTACGACGCGATCGCGTGGTTGTTGATGCCCATGAAGCGCACCGACAGGCCCGGACCCTGCTCTCCCGACAGGCCCGGCTGGAACAGCCCCACCACGCCCTGTCGCTTGTCGCCCACGCGCAGCAGCAGGATCTTGCTCTTGCCGTCGGCCACCGGCACCTTGTTCGACGGAATCAGCGGAATGCCGCGCCAGGTGATGAACTGCGAACCGAACAGGCTCACGGTGGGCGGCGGCGTGCCGCGGCGCGTCGCTTCACGGCCGAAGGCGGCAATGGCCAGCGGGTGCGTGAGAAAGAAGGCGGGTTCCTTCCATACCTTGGTGAGCAGCTCGTCGAGGTCGTCGGGCGTGGGCGCGCCGGTCAGCGGAAAGATGCGCTGCTCGTCCGTCACCTGGGCCAGCAGGCCGTAGTCGGGGTTGTTGATGAGCTCGCTCTCCTGGTTCTCCTTGATCGTCTCGATCGTCAGGCGCAGCTGTTCCTTGATCTGGTCGTGCGGGCTGCTGTACAGGTCGGAGATGCGGGTGTGCACGTCGAGCACGGTGCTCACGGCATTGAGGAAGTGCTCGCGCGGGTTTTCTTCGTAGTCGACGAAGGTGCGCGGCAGCTGGTTTTCTTCTTCGCGCGAGGTGCAGGTGACCTTGATCGACTCGGGGTTCTTGACCTTGTTGACGCGGTAGATGCCCGCCTCCACCGGCACCCATTGCAGCAGGTGCGTCAGCCAGCGCGGGCTGATCGTCTCGAGCTGGGGAACGGTCTTGGTGGCGTTGGCTAGCTGGCGTGCGGCGTTGTCGCCAAGGGCGGTGGTACCACCGACTGTTGCGCTCATGGATCAAGGCTCCTGTTGGAAAGAAAGTGGCCGCCAGTGTCCGGCGGCCAAGGGTTTGCCCTCAACAGGCTATAGCCGCCAAGTTGATCCGCCGCGCCAGGCGCGACTGCTCCAGCTGTTCGCAGCGCATGAGCAGGCCGACCATGTTGATGCCCAGTGCCGTCGCCAGCTTCTGCGCGGTGACGATCGACGGAATGACGCGGGCGCGCTCGATCTCCCCCACGTAGGAGCGGTTCAGATCGGAACGCTCGGCCAGTTCTTCCTGCGACCAACCCTTGCCTTCGCGCAGCTGGCGCACCGTGACGCCGAAGTCTTCGACGAATGCTTTCACAGGAGCACCTCCGCGCTGCGCGCTGCGGTATTCGCCTTGGGCGCGGCCCGGCGGCTCATGCGCCACCCGCCTTCGGTGCGTTCTGCAGGCTCGCCTGCGTGACGCTCGCGCCCGGGGGCACGTCGTCGGTGATCCACACATTGCCGCCGATGACCGCGCCCTTGCCGAGCGTGACCCGCCCGAGGATGGTCGCGCCGGCATAGATGACCACGTCGTCCTCCACCACCGGATGCCGCGGCAGGCCCTTCTGCAGGTTGCCTTCGGTGTCGGTCGGAAAGCGCTTGGCGCCGAGCGTGACGGCCTGGTACAGCCGCACCCGCTTGCCGATGATGGCCGTCTCGCCGATCACGACGCCCGTGCCGTGGTCGATGAAGAAGCCCGCGTCGATCTGCGCGCCGGGGTGGATGTCGATGCCCGTCTGCCCGTGCGCCAGCTCGGCCACGATGCGCGCCAGCAGCGGCAGGCCCAGCTTGTACAGCGCATGCGCCAGGCGGTGGTGGATCATCGCGAGCACGCCGGGGTAGCACAGCAGCACCTCGTCGACGCTGCGTGCGGCCGGGTCGCCCTGGTAGGCGGCGAGCACGTCGCTGTCGAGCAGGCGGCGCAGCGCAGGCAGCGAATTCGCGAACTTGCGGATGGCGTCCGTGGCCGCGTCGTCAATGTCGCTCGCGGGGCGCGGCTCGAGGCGCGCATTGAAGTTGAGCTCGAGCCTTGCCTGCGTCAGCAGCGCCTGCAGGGCTGCGTCGAGCGTGTGGCCGACGTAGAAGTCTTCGCTCTCGTGGCGCAGGTCGGGCGGGCCGAGCCGCATCGGAAACAGCGCGCCCTTGAGCGACTCCACGATCTGCGTCAACGCGTCGCGCGAAGGAAATTCGCGCGCGCCGGGCTCGCGCGAGCGGCGCTGGGAATCGCGCCATTCGTCTCGCACGGCGTGCAGCGCGCGAACGATGTCACTCACTTCGAAATGGGCCATGGGATCAGTCCTGTACCCACGGCAGGCCGTGGAAGCGCCAGCCGTCGGAGCCGCCGCGGTGCTGGCCCGCGTCAATTTCGCCCTCGAAACCTTCGAGCACATTGAACACCTGCGTGAAACCCGCCTTGGCAGCGGCTTCGGCCGCCAGCGCCGATCGCTTGCCGCTGCGGCACAGCAGCAGCGCCACGGCCTCCTTGCCGCCGTCCTTCGCCAGCTTGGCTTCCAGCTCGCGCACGAAGCGGGGATTGCGCGTGAGCGCCGTGCCGGTGGCCCAGGCCACGTGCACGCTTTCGGGCACATGGCCGACGAACTTGCGCTCTTCGCCGGAGCGCACATCGACCAGCACGGCCTGTCCGCTTTTCACCAGCTCCCAGGCCACGGGCGGCGTCACGCCGCCGGCGTAGGCCCATCCTGCTCCGGTTGCAAGGGCCTTGGCCTGTTCGAGGGCGGGCGGCAACGCAACGACGTCTTCAAATTCCACTGACATGGGCTTCGGCTCCTGTTGTGCGGGGGTTTATTGCATCCGCCTTGATGGCGATGACCACCACTGTAGAAGCATGAGCCCGAAGGTCAAACGACTGAAAAGGCGATTCTTTAGAACCAATCCGTATATGGAATGCCCGGGCCGTGGCGGGGCGTAAAAAAACCCGGCGCCCGCAAAGGCACCGGGTCGGGCGCTGGCCGGGCGCGCTCAGAGCTTGGCGATGGACACTTCGGTCGACTTCACCAGCGCGACCACGTCGGAGCCCACCTTCAGCTGCAGCTCGTCGACCGAGCGCGTGGTGATGACCGAGGTGACGATGCCCCAGGCGGTTTCGACATCGACTTCGGAGACGACGTCGCCGCGGATGATTTCGCGGACCTTGCCCTTGAACTGGTTGCGCACGTTGATGGCTTGGATGGACATGATGGGTTCTCTTTCAGGTGGAGGAAATTCGTTCAGGAAAGCAAGAAGCAATGGAATCGAGGGGCGTCGTCAGACGATCTCGGCCACCTCGTCGAACGCCAGGCGCGGCCCGCGTTCGAAGGTGCCGGCGTGGTCCGCCACGCCGAGGTTGACCAGGAAGTTGGCGCGGTAACGCCCGTCCGCAAAGAAGGTCTTGTCGACCAGCTCGGCGTTGAAGCCCGACTGCGGTCCCGCGTCCAGCCCCAGCGAACGCGCCGCCAGGATCAGGTAGGCGCCCTGCAGGCTGCTGTTGCGAAACGCCGTGGCCTGCGCCGCCTCGGCGCTGTTCTCGAAGATGGGCTTGGCGTCGTAGGCCGGGAACTGCGCGGGCAGATGCTCGAAGAAGCGCGTGTCGTGCGCCACGATCACCGTGACGCCGGCGGCCAGCGTCTGCGCGGCATTGCCGGACGACACGGCCGGCTTCAACCTGGCCTTGGCCTCTTCGCTGCGCACGAACACGTAGCGCGCCGGCTGGGCGTTGAAGGCGGTCGGGCCCCACTTGAGCAGGTCGTACAGCTGGTGGATGAGTTCGTCGCTCACCGGCACGGGCTTGAAGGCGTGCACGGTGCGGGCCTTGCGGAACAGCTGGTCCAGCGCGGCTTCGGGAATGGCTTGCAATGTGGTCATGGTTTCGTGAGGTGTTTCAGTTCGACGCTGCAGCCAGCGCCTGGTCGAGGTCGGCAATCAGGTCGTCGATGTGCTCGATGCCCACCGACAGGCGCACCGTGTCCTCGGTGACGCCAGCACGGGCCAGCTCCTCGGGCGACAACTGGCGGTGCGTGGTCGATGCGGGGTGCGTGGCCAGCGAGCGCACATCGCCGATGTTCACCAGGCGCGTGAACAGCTTCAGCGCATCGAGAAACTTCGCCCCGCCGGCGCGCGGATCGGCGCCGGCACCGATGCCGAAGGTCAGCACGCCGCTCGACTTGCCGCCGAAATACTTCTGCGCCAGCGCGTGGTCGGGGTGGTCTTCGAGCGCGGCGTAGTTCACCCACTTCACGGCCTTGTTCTTCTTCAGGTGCTGCGCCACGGCCAGCGCGTTGCTGCTGATGCGGTCCATGCGCAGCGCGAGCGTCTCGATGCCCTGCAGGATCAGGAAGGCGTTGAACGGTGAGATGGCCGCGCCCGTGTTGCGCAGCGGCACCACGCGCGCACGGCCGATGTAGGCCGCCGGGCCCAGCGCCTCGGTGTAGACCACGCCGTGGTAGCTGGGGTCGGGCTCGTTCAGGCGCTTGAAGCGCTGCTTGTGCTCGGCCCACGGGAACTTGCCCGAGTCGACGATGGCCCCGCCGATGCTGGTGCCGTGGCCGCCCAGGTACTTGGTGAGCGAGTGCACCACGATGTCGGCGCCGTGCTCGATGGGCCGGCTCAGGTACGGCGAGGGCACCGTGTTGTCGACGATCAGCGGCACGCCGTGGCGGTGCGCAATTTCGGCGATGGCCGCGATGTCGGTCACGTTGCCGGCAGGGTTGCCCAGCGACTCCACGAACACCGCCTTGGTCTTGTCGTCGAACAGCTTCTCGAAACTGCTCGGATCGCGGTGGTCCGCGAAGCGGGTGGTGATGCCGAACTGCGGCAGCGTGTGGGCGAACAGGTTGTAGGTGCCGCCATACAGCGCGGTGCTGCTGACGATGTTGTCGCCGGCCTCGGCGATGGTCTGGATCGCGTAGGTCACCGCCGCCTGGCCCGAGGCCAGCGCCAGCGCCGCGATGCCGCCTTCGAGCGCGGCCACGCGCTGCTCGAGCACGTCCTGCGTCGGGTTGTTGATGCGGGTGTAGATGTTGCCCGGCACCTTCAGGTCGAACAGGTCGGCGCCGTGCTGCGCGCTGTCGAAGGCGTAGGCCACCGTCTGGTAGATCGGCGGGGCCACGGCGCGCGTGGTGGGTTCGGGGGAATAGCCGGCGTGCACCGACAGGGTTTCGAATTTCCAGTTCTGCGACATACAGCTGCCTTTCAGTTGGGCAAAAGGGACAAGGGGGGATGAAGACGCTCAGATCGCCCAGCGCAGCGCGTGCGCGGGGGTGTTGAGCCAGCTTGCGTCGGTGCTCTCTGGCGCGGTGTTTTCCGGCTTCTGCAGCACCCTGTCGAGGATTCTTTTTTCGATGGCCGCGAAGGCCGGGTCGCCCTGCGAGCGCGGGCGGGCCAGCGCGATGTTCTCGTCGAGCGCGATGCGCCCGTCTTCGATCAGGATCACGCGGTCGGCCAGCGCCACGGCTTCCTGCACGTCGTGCGTCACCAGCAGCGCGGTGAAGCGGTGGCGCTGCCACAGGTTCTCGATGAGGCGGTGCATCTCGATGCGCGTGAGTGCGTCCAGCGCGCCCAGCGGTTCGTCGAGCAGCAGCAGCCGCGGGTGGTGCACCAGCGCGCGCGCCAGTGCCACGCGCTGGCGCTGGCCGCCCGAAAGGCGCGCCGGCCATTCGTTCTCGCGGTCGGCCAGTCCCACGTGCGCCAGCACTTCCTTGCCGCGCGCCTTGGCGTCGCTGGGCAGGCCCAGCGTCACGTTGTCGAGCACCCGTCGCCACGGCAGCAGGCGCGCCTCCTGGAACATGATGCGGGTGTCGTCGTGCAGGCCGTGCACGGCACGCCCGTCGGTGTAGAGGCCACCGTCGCTCGGCTCCTCGAGCCCCGCAATCAGCCGCAGCAGCGTGCTCTTGCCGCAGCCGCTGCGCCCGACGATGGCGATGAACTGGCCCGGCTCGATGGTCAGGCGCGTGTTGCGCAGCACCTCGCGTGTGCCGTAGCGCTTGTGCAGGCCGCGGGCCTCCAGGCGGACGCCACCGGGGATGGCCTGGGATGGGGCCTGGGGCTGGATGTCTTTCAGTACGGCACTCATGGTGTCAGGCTCCGGGCTTGAACAGCGCCACATTCAGCGCATCGATTTTTCGGGGCAGCAGCTTCTCGGCGAAGAAGGCATCGGCAATGCGCTGCTGTTCGCTCAGGGCCTCGGGCACCACGGCCCGCACCGCGTAGCTGCGGCGGGCGTTGGCCTGCTCGATGGTCGCGGCGTCCAGGCCCCACACGGGCGCAAGCAATGCGGCGGCGTCCTTCGGGCTCTGCTTGACCCACTTGCCGGTCTCTTCGAGTTCGGCGTAGACCACGCGCAGCACGTCGGGCCGCGCTTTCGCGAACTTGGTGCTCGCGAGGTAGTAGCGCTGGTAAGAGGCGATGCCCGTGCCGTCGGCCAGCACGCGCACCTTCGACTGGCGCTGCGCGGCGGCCAGGAACGGGTCCCACACCACCCAGGCGTCGATGGCGCCCTTCTCGAAGGCGGCGCGGCCGTCGGCGGGCGTAAGGTACGCGGCGTCGATGTCCTTCAACGACAGGCCGGCCTTCTCCAGCGCGGCGATCAGCAGGTAGTGCGCACCGGCCGCCTTGGCGAAGCCGACCTTCTTGCCCTTGAGGTCGGCCACGGTCTTCAGCGGCGAGTCTTCACGCACCACGATGGCCTGCGCGGCGGGCGACGGCGCTTCCTGCGCGATGAAGGTCAGGTCGGCGCCGGCCGCTTGAGCGAACACGGGCACGGTGTCGGCCACGTCGGCGCTGATGTCCAGGTTGTCGAGGTTCAGCGCCTCCAGCAGCGGCAGGCCGCTGGTGAACTCGTGCCAGCTCACGCTCACGTTGCGCGGCGCGAGCTGCTTTTCGAGCGCGCCCTGCACCTTCAGCACAGCGATCAGCGTGGAAGACTTTTGATAGCCGATTCGCACGGTTGCGGCCCGCCCGGCGGCAGCGCCTTGCGCAAAGGCCGCGGTGGCGCCCAGCGCGCCCAGCGTGGCGATGGCGGTGCGTCGGGAAATGGGGAATTGCGTCATGTCCATGCCCTCACTTCGCCTTCTTCTGGTAGCCGGGATGCCACCGCAGCCACCATTGCTCCAGGCCGCGTGCGAACAGGTCGGCCAGCTTGCCGAGCAGCGCGTACAGCAGGATGCCCACCAGCACGATGTCGGTCTGCAGGAACTCGCGCGCGTTCATCGTGAGGTAGCCGATGCCGGCCTGCGCCGAAATGGTCTCGGCCACGATCAGGATCACCCACATCAGGCCCAGCGAGAAGCGCAGCCCCACCAGAATGGACGACAGCGCGCCCGGCAGGATCACCTCGCGGTACAGCTGCCAGCGCGTCAGGCCATAGGTGCGGCCCATCTCGATGAGCTGCGGGTCCACGTTGCGAATGCCGTGAAAGGTGTTCAGGTAGATCGGGAAGAACACCGACACCGAGATCAGGAACAGCTTGGCCGACTCGTCGATGCCGAACCACAGAATGACCAGCGGAATCAGCGCCAGCGCGGGAATGTTGCGCACCATTTGAATGGTGGAGTCGAGCAGCGTCTCGGCGAACTTCACCGAGCCCGTCAGCAGGCCCAGTGCCAGCCCTGCCCCGCCGCCGATGGCCAGCCCGGCCAGCGCTCGGCCTGCGCTGACCTTCACGTGCGTCCACAGTTCGCCCGAGGCGGTGAGCGTCCATGCGGCCTTGAGCACGTCGACCGGCGCCGGCAGCACGCGGGTGCTGAGCCAGCCCAGCGACGACGCGATCTGCCAGAACACGATGAGCCCGACGGGCACGAGCCACGGCACCAGCCGGTGGACCACGCCGATGGCGAAGGCCTTGAACGGGTTGCCCGCGCGCTCGGCCGGCACGGCCGCCGGCAGGTCATGAACTTGTTCGGTCATGGGCGTCCTTCAGCTTTGGGAGACGAGGCGCGAAGGCGCATCGAGATTGGCGACGACCTCGCCGAACGGACCGCTCAGCGAGCCGCCCGCCAATGGCGACAGCTTGGTACGGGCCTTGCGCGACAGCAGCGGAAACACCAGCTCGGCGAAGCGGTAGGCCTCTTCCAGGTGCGGGTAGCCCGACAGAATGAATTTGTCGAGGCCGAGCGCGGCGTATTCCTCGATGCGCGCTGCCACGGTCTTCGCATCACCCACCAGCGCGGTGCCGGCGCCACCGCGCACCAGGCCCACGCCGGCCCACAGGTTGGGCGAAATCTCCAGGTCGGCGCGCGAGCGCTTGGCGCCGCCCGCATGCAGCGCGGCCATGCGGCGCTGGCCTTCGGAGTCCATGCGCGCGAAGGCGGCCTGAGCGCGAACGACGGTGTCGTCGTCCACGCGGCTGATGAGCGCTTCGGCGGCCTTCCAGGCGGCGTCTTCGGTCTCGCGCACGATCACGTGCAGGCGAATGCCGAACTCCACCTTGCGGTCCTGCTTCTCGGCGCGGGCGCGCACGTCGGCGATCTTCTTCGCCACCTCGGCCGGCGGCTCGCCCCAGGTGAGGTAGGCATCGACCTGCTCGGCGGCCAGGTCGTGCGCGGCGGCCGACGAGCCGCCGAACCACACGGGCGGATACGGCTTTTGCACCGGCGGGTACAGCAGCTTGGCGCCCTTCACGCTCAGGTGCTTGCCTTCGTAGTCGAAGCTCTGGCCGTCATGGCTGCGCGCGAGGATCTCGCGCCAGATGCGGATGAACTCGGCCGACTGCTCGTAGCGCGAGGCATGGTCCAGGTACACGCCGTCGCCTTCCAGCTCGGACTGGTCGCCCCCGGTGACGAGGTTCACCAGCAGCCGCCCGCCCGAGAGCCGGTCGAAGGTCGCGGCCATGCGCGCGGCCAGGCTGGGCTGGTGCAGCCCGGGGCGTACCGCCACCAGGAACTTGAGATTCTTCGTCGAACCGATCAGGCTGGACGCGATGACCCACGGGTCTTCGCACGAGCGGCCCGTCGGAATGAGCACGCCTTCGTAGCCCAGGTTGTCGGCCGCGCCGGCAATCTGCTGCAGGTAGGCCAGGTCGACGGGGCGCGCGCCCTCGCTGGTGCCCAGGTAGCGGCTGTCCCCGTGTGTCGGAAGAAACCAGAAGATCTGCATCACGCCACCCCTGCGCCAGCGGCTTCGAGCACGTTGATCTTCTTGGGGATGAGCTTCAGCGCGAAGAAGGTGTCGGCGATCTGCTGCTGCTCGGCCAGGATGGCCTTGGTGATCGGGGTGATGCCGTAGGCCGTGCGGGCAACGGTGACGTCGGCCACCGGCTTGGGCAGGCCCCACAGCGCGGCCAGTTCGGCGGCCAGCTCGTTCTTGTTCGCGGAACCCCAGGCGTCCACCTTGTTGAGCTCGTCCACGGCAATGGCGAGCACGTCGGCGTTCTTCGCCACGTAGTCGAGGGACGAGAAATAATAGGCCCGGTTGCCCACCACGCCCGTGGCGTCCGCCAGGATGCGCGCGTCCAGCGTTTTCTCGGCGGCGGCAAGGAACGGGTCCCAGATCACCCAGGCGTCGACCGAGCCCTTTTCGAAGGCGGCGCGCGCGTCGGCCGGCGGCAGGTAGACCAGGTTCAGGTCGGCGTACGCCAGGCCATGCTTCTCGAACAGCTTGACGATGAAGTAATGCACGTTCGAGCCCTTGTTGAGCGCGATTTTCTTGCCCTTCAGGTCGGCCACGGTCTTCACGGCGGAGCCCTTGGGCACCAGCACGGCCTCGGTCTGCGGGCGGTGCTGCGTGGCGGCCACGTAGGCCAGCGGCGCGCCGGCGGCCTGCGCGAAGATGGGGGGCGCTTCGCCCACGTCGCCGAAGTCGATGGAGCCGACGTTCAGCGCCTCGAGCTGCACCGGCCCGGCGGTGAACTCGGTCCACTTGACCGTGACGCCCAGGGGCGCGAGCCGCTTCTCGAGCGTGCCGCGTCCCTTGAGGATGTTGAGCGTGCCCTTCTGGTTGCCGATGCGGAACTGCCGCGCGGGCGCCTGTGCCAAGGCGGCGAACGAAGGCAGCACGATGGCGGCTGCGGCGCCCTGGATCAGGCGGCGACGGGGAACGGAAATGCGTGTCATGGCGGTGTGCTTGAAAGAGGTGGAGACCGGTTCAGGGCTGCGCGGTCACGATGGCGTCGCTGACCTTGATGGCCTTGGGAATGAGCTTCAGCGCATGGAAGGTGTCGGCGATCCTTTGCTGGTCGGCCGCGACGGCCGGCGTGATCGGCTTCACGTTGAACTCGTAGCGGCGCAGCGCCAGCTCGACCACGTCGACCGGCAGGCCCTGCAGCGGCGCGATCAGCTCGGCCGCCTGGCGCAGGTTCTTCTTGAGCCAGATGCCCTGCTCCACCGAGTCGGCGAACAGCGCGTCGATGACCTTGGGATTGTTCTTCACGAAGGCGCGTTCGCCCAGGTAGTACTGGTAGTTGTTGACGACGTCGGGCGTGCCGGCACCGCCCCCGGTGCCGTCTGCCAGCACCCGGGCGCCGGTGGCCTTCTCGGCGGCGGCCTGGAACGGATCCCAGATCACCCAGGCGTCGACGTTCTTGCTCTCGAAGGCGGCGCGGCCGTCCGCGGGCGCCAGGTAGATGGGCTGGATGTCGGAGAGCTTCAGGCCGTTCTTCTCGAGCTGCTTCACGAGCAGGTAGTGCACGTTGCTGCCCTTGTTGAGCGCCACCTTCTTGCCCTTGAGGTCGGCGACCGACTTGATGGGCGAGTCCTTGGTGACGAGGATGGCCTCGGCGCGCGGCGCGGCCGGGTCGAAGCCGAAGTAGACGAACTTCGCGCCCGCGGCCTGCGCGAAGATGGGCGGCGCCTCGCCGACGAAACCCACGTCGACGGCGCCGACGTTCAGGCCTTCGAGCAGCTGCGGGCCGGCCGGAAACTCCACCCACTTGACGCCGAAGCCCAGCGGCGCGAGCCGCTTCTCCAGCGAGCCCTGTGCCTTCTGCAGCACGAACAGGCTGGCCGACTTCTGGTAGCCGATGCGCAGTTCGCCCTTGTCCTTGCCCTGGGCATGGGCCGACGCGGCGGAGATGAAGCTCACGATGAGCGCGATGGCACTCACCACAAGGGCGCTGATCAGCAGATCGCGCAGGCCGCGCAAGAAGGAGCGCGGCGGTACTTCGAGCACGGAGTCTTCGGTGGCGACGGGGTTCATGCGTGGATTCCTTGGGTTCCAGAAACTTCAGGCCAAAGCGCTCCCTCAGCGGCTCTGAAGGCAGCTGGGAAATCTTTAGTGAAACACCGAGGAACCGGCTTTGCCGGTCCTCAGGTGTTGCCCCCGGCAGGGGGAAGGCGCCGCGACACGACGTGCGCGCAGCCTGGGGGCGAGCCTTGTTTCAGACGCTACATCGCACGCGCGAGAACGGCACCGACTCGAAACCGTGCACCGGCGGCAGCTTCAGCCCTTCGGTGGCGAGCACCTCGACGGCCTCGTTGAGACGCTCGGCCAGCTCGGGGTGCACCTGGTAGGCGTTCTCGGGCGTCAGCGTGATCTGCGAATCGCTGGCATACACGCCCGGCAGGATGTGGCGCGCCGACAGCGACTGCAACACGGGCCGCAGCGCGTAGTCGAGCGCGAGCATGTGGTGCGGGCTGCCGCCGGTGGCCAGTGGCAGCACCGTCTTGCCCTTGAGCGCGTTCTGCGCAAGCAGGTCCAGAAAGACCTTCAGCACGCCGCTGTAGGCCGCCTTGTAGACCGGCGTGGCCACCACGATGGCGCGGGCCTCGGTCACCTTGGCGATCGCGGCGACGATGGCCGGGTGGTTCCAGTCGGCCAGCAGCAACGCCTGCGCCGGAAGGTCGCGGATCCAGAGGCGCTCGATGCGCGCGTGGCGGCTCGCCAACCGCTCGCCCACCGCCTCGAGCAAGGCGGTGGAACGCGAGGGTGCGGAAGGGCTGCCGGCAATCAGAAGAACGGACACGGCGATTTACTTTTGCTTGGGTGCGTAGATCTGGTCGAAGGAGCCGCCGTCGGCGAAATGCTCCTTGTCGGCCTTCGCCCAGCCGCCGAAGGCCGAGTCGATGGTCACCAGCGTCAGCTTGGGAAACTGCTTGTCGTACTTGGCCTTGGCGGCGTCGGACGTCGGGCGGTAGAAGTTGCGACCGGCAATGTCCTGGCCTTCGTCGGAGTACAGGTACTTCAGGTATTCCTCGGCCACGGCGCGCGTGCCCTTCTTGTCGACCACCTTGTCGACCACCGCCACGCTGGGCTCGGCCAGGATGGAGATGGACGGCACCACGATCTCGAACTTGTCGGGGCCGAATTCCTTCAGCGCCAGGAAGGCTTCGTTTTCCCAGGCCAGCAGCACGTCGCCCACGCCGCGTTGCACGAAGGTGATGGTCGAGCCGCGCGCGCCGGTGTCCAGCACGGGCACGTTCTTGAACAGGTTGCCGATGTATTCCTTGGCCTTGGCGTCGCTGCCGTACTTGCGCTTGGCGAATTCCCACGCGGCCAGGTAGTTCCAGCGGGCACCGCCCGAGGTCTTGGGGTTGGGGGTGATCACCTGCACGCCGGCCTTGGTCAGGTCGTCCCAGTCCTTCAGGCCCTTGGGGTTGCCCTTCTTCACCAGGAACACGATGGTCGAGGTGTAGGGGGCGGAGTTGTGCGGCAGGCGCTTCTGCCAGTCGGGCTTGACGAGGCCACCGTGGGTGACGAGCGCGTCGACGTCGCCGCCCAGCGCCAGCGTGGCCACGTCGGCATCGATGCCGTCGATGATCGAGCGGGCCTGCTTGCCCGAGCCGCCGTGCGACTGCTTGACGGTCACTTCCTGGCCCGTCTTGGCCTTCCAGTACTTGGCGAAGGCCTGGTTGTAGTCCACGTACAGCTCGCGCGTCGGGTCGTAAGACACGTTCAGCAGCGTCACGGGGCCCTTGTTGGCAGCCGCGGCGCCTTGCGCGAACGTCGGCAACGCCGACAGGGCCAAAGCACCGGCCACGCCGGCACCCAGGGAAAGCTTGATAAAGTCGCGGCGAATGCTCATGGTGTCTTGCTCTGAAAAGGCATATCGATGAAGCTGTGTATTCTCAATACGGCATATAGAAACTGGAACGACCAAGTTCTCAGTTCTAAATAGCTAAATCAACTAAGCACCCGCTTACCCCACTTTTCCCGTTCAAAGGCAATCGAAATGGCACGCATGGTTCAGTGCATTAAACTCGGCAAAGAGGCCGAAGGGCTCGACTTCCCGCCCTACCCAGGCGATCTGGGCAAGCGCCTGTGGGAAAACGTGAGCAAGGAGGCCTGGGCCGCCTGGCTCAAGCAGCAGACGATGCTGGTCAATGAAAACCGGCTCAACCTGGCCGACCTGCGCGCCCGCCAGTACCTGGCACGCCAGATGGAAAAGCATTTCTTCGGCGAAGGCGCCGACGTCGTCCAGGGCTACGTGCCGCCCCCGGCCGCCTGAGCCCCTTCCCCGCCGTGGCCGCCGAACCGGCGCAAGCGCGCCCTGTGTTCCTGGACGGTTGCGGATTGCCCAAGGCGTGGGCCGGACAGCCGCAATGGCTGATTCTCGAAACCGGCTTCGGCCTGGGCCTCAATTTCCTGACAACGTGGCACGCGTGGCGCTCCGACCCCGAGCGGCCGCGCATGCTGCATTTCGTGTCGGTCGAGCCGCGCCCGGTTTCGGCTGACGCCTTGCTGCGCGCCGCCCAGGCGCACCCCGAACTCGCAGCGCTTGCCACGGAGGTGGTCGCGCAATGGCACGGCCTGCTGACCGGCTTTCACCGGCTGGCGTTCGACGACGGCCATGTGCTGCTCACCCTGTGCGTCGGCGATGTGCAGCCGATGCTGCGCGCCCAGCGCTTCGAGGCGGACAGCCTCTTCCTGGACGGCGCCGGCGCGCAGCAGGACCCGGCGATGTGGTCGGGCGACACGCTGAAAGCCGTCGCGCGCTTTGCGCGGCAAGGCACGGGCATCGCCACCTGGAACGCGGCACATCCTGTGCGCGATGCGCTCGCGCAGGCCGGCTTCACGATCGTCGAGGCGGCCGATGGCCTGCGCGGCGTGTTCGCACCCGCCTGGACGGTGCGCCGGCGCGGGCCCGCGCCGCAGCGCATCGACGCACCGGGCCGCTGTGCCGTCATCGGCGCCGGGCTGGCGGGCGCCGCTGTCGCGGCGAGCCTGGCGCGGCGCGGCTGGCAGGTCACGGTGCTGGACGCCGCCGTGCAGCCGGCCGGCGGCGCGTCCGGGTTGCCGGTGGGCATGCTCGCGCCGCACGTGTCGCCCGACGACGCCTTGCTGTCGCGCCTGACGCGTGCCGGCATCCGCGCCACCTGGGCCGAGCTGACGCGGCTGCTGGAAGAAGGCCACGACTGGCGCGCCACCGGCGTGCTGGAGCGCCGGCCGGACGGCGATGTGCGCGTGCCCCCGGGATGGAGCGCCGACGGTCCCAATGAATCGTGGCCTGCGAATGCCGACCGGTTGGAGGCGGCAGGCCTGCCGGGCGATGCGCCGGCACTCTGGCATGCGCGCGCGGCCTGGGTGCGGCCGCACCGGCTGATCGCGCAGTGGCTGCGTCAGCCGGGCGTCGTGTTTCGTGGCGGGGCCCGCGTGGCGCGCCTGGCGCACGACGCAAGCGGCTGCCAACTGTTCGATTCGTCCGGCGAGTTGCTGGTCGACGCGGACCGCGTGGTCGTCTGCGCCGGCTTCGAGTCGGGGCAATTTGCGCCAGGACTTCCTCTGCAACCGGTGCGTGGCCAGGTCGCCTGGGGACGGATGACCGAAAGCATCGCCCTGTCCGCCACGCCGATCAACGGCGACGGCCATCTGGTCGCGCAGGTGCCGCACGGCGACGGCCACCCGATCTGGCTGGCGGGCGCGACCTTCGACCGCGACAGCACCCGCCTGGCCCCCAGCGCGGCGGACACCGAGGCGAACCGCGCACGCCTGGCGCGGCTGCACCCGGCGGCGGCCTGCGCGCTGGCCCCGGCCTTCGACCACGCCGAAGTCCGCACCTGGGTCGGCATTCGCTGCGCCTCGGGCGACCGCCGTCCGCTGGTGGGTGCCATCGATGCGCAGGCACCGGGCCTGTGGGCCTGCACCGCGCTGGGTTCGCGCGGCCTGAGTTTCGCGGCGCTGTGCGCAGAACTGCTCGCCGCGCAATGGCATGGAGAGCCGCTGGCTTTGCCTGCAGCGCTGGCCAAGGCACTCGGCACGCAAAGGCTCTGAGCGAGCGCCCCGAACTCAGGCCACCACCACGGGTGCCAGCAGGTGATCGATCCGCTCGTCGCCATAAGTGCGCACCACCTGCGAAATCACGACCTTGTACCCATCGAGCCAGTTCGCCTGCCCGGCCTTGGCCTGCTGGTGCACGGGATGCCGGATCAGCGCCTGCAGGCTTTCCAGCGACTCCCAGTAGTACACGTTCGACACCAGCCCGTTGCCCGCGTTCTCCCAGGTCTCCTCGCCCAGGTAGCCGGGCAGCGATTTCGCGGCTTCGGCGATGGTCTGGTCCAGGCGGTGGAACGTGTCGTCGAATTGCTTCTTGGCGAAGATGAAGGTGGCGCAATACATGGTTCCCCTGTGAGCGAAAGGATGAGGGCGAGCGGGCCGGAACACCGGGCGGGCGGCGATTGTGCGGCATGCGTGCCCCTATTCCACTATTCGCCCGCTTGCCTTGCGCAGGCCCCAGAATGCAACGCATGGCCACCCAGTACGACATCCTGCACACCACCGTCTATCGCTACAACAAGCCGGTCACTTTCGGCCTGCACCGCGTGATGTTCCGCCCCCGCGACAGCCACGACCTGCGCGTGCTGGCCACCGACCTGCAGGTGAGCCCGCAGGCGTTCACCCGGCTCATTCAAGACCCTCACTCGAATTCCGTGGCCCTGGTACAGCCCATGGGCGAGGCGACCGAACTGCGCATCGTGTGCTCGTTCACCATCGAGCACGTGCCGGCGCAGCAAGACCAGCTGGCGCTCGACCCGGCCGCCGAGTTCCTGCCCTTCGCCTACACGCTGCAGGAGCGCCTCGACCTGGAGCACTACCTGCGCCCGCACCACGAAGACGACAACCAGGGCACGCTCATTCGCTGGGCCCACCAGTTCCTGCACACCGACAAGCCCAACAGCACCCGCGAAGTGCTCACCCGCATGAACGCGCACATCGGCCAGAGCCTGGCGTACAAGGCCCGCGACGAGGAAGGCACGCAACCACCGCTGGAAACGCTGGCGCTGGGCAGCGGCAGCTGCCGCGACTACGCGCTGCTGATGATGGAAGCCACCCGCCGCCTGGGCATTGCCACGCGCTTCGTGTCGGGCTACATCTACGATGCCGCGCTCGACAACGCGGCCCACGCCCAGGGCGACTCGATGACCGGCGCCGGCACCACGCACGCCTGGCTGCAGGCCTACCTGCCGGGCGTCGGCTGGCTGGCCTTCGACCCGACCAACAACCTGATGGGCAGCGGGCAGCTCATTCGCGTGGGCGTTTCGCGCGACCCGGCGCAGGCCGCGCCCATCTCGGGCAGCTGGTATGGCGACGCCGAGGCCTACGAAGGCCTCGAGGCGACGGTGGTCGTCACGCGCCGCAAGAACTGACACCGTCCCTGTCGCGCAGGCGATAGCCGCTGCGGGAAACCCCGCAGCGCCACACACCCCAAGCACCCTACGCTGCGCCGCCGGCTCAGCGAAATAGCACGGTCGTTCTTTGCGACCGGGTGAGAGGTGCTGCGTCGGTTTTTCTTCCCAAGACCCACAAGAACGGAGAGAGACACCCATGCATTCAGCGCGCCTGACACTTCTTGCCCTGGCAGCCAGCCTCGTCGTCGCATCCTGCGGCGGTGGCAGTGGCAGCGGCGGCGGCAACGGTTTTGCCTTCACGCCTGTCCCGCCAGCCCCTGCACCGAACCCGCCGGCGCCGCCACCGCCGCCCCCCGCACCCGCTCCCGAAGAAACCCGCGTGCAGGACAGCCGCACGTCCTTTGCACCGGCGGACCCCACGGCCACCACCTTCGCCGCACTGGCCGCCGACGTCAGCGACACGGTCGTCAACAGCAGCACCAGCCGCTGGGCCGGCATGCTCGGAGGGGCCCAGTACCACGTCGAGGTGCCCGCCAACTGGAACGGCGAGCTCGTGATGTATGCGCACGGCTACGCCGGCGAAGGCAACGTGCTGAGCGTCACGGACCCGTCGATCCGCCGCTACCTGATCCAGAACGGCTACGCCTGGGCCGCCTCCAGCTACAGCAAGAACTACTACGACGTGCGCGTGGGCGTGGAAGACACCAACGCGCTGGCGCTGCAGTTCGCCGCCATCGCCAAGGCCAACGGCCGCACCCTGGCCGCGCCGTCCAAGACCTTCATCACCGGCCACTCGATGGGCGGCCACATCACGGCGGCCGCCATCGAGGACGAGGCCTACGCCACCGCCAACCACAAGGTGAAGTACAACGGCGCGGTGCCGATGTGCGGCGTGGTGGGCGACACCGAGCTGTTCGACTATTTCGCGGGCGCGCAGGTCGCGGCCCAGGCGCTGGCGAGCCTGCCGAAGTACCCCACCCCCAACTGGGCCGACATCGCCGCGCAGGTGGGTGCCCGGCTGTTCACCAACTTCACCACCTCGCCGCCCGACATCAGCACCACGGCGACCGGCACCAAGTACGCCTCGGTGATCCAGAACCTCACCGGCGGCCCGCGCCCGATGTTCGACCTGGGCTTCAAGTCGGGCGGCTCCTTCGCCGCCGTGTGGGGCGTGTTCGGCAGCGACGGCACGGTCACCGGCATCCTGAACAAGAACACGCTGGACACCAACCGCTTCACCTACACCATCGACGCCGACATCCCGGGAACCAACACGCTGAACGCCTCGGTGCTCAAGCTCACCGCGGCGACGGACGCGAACCGCCTGCGCACCGACGGCCTGCGCTGGATTCCCAAGGCCAACGGCGAATTCAAGATTCCGGTGGTCACGCTGCACACCCTGGGCGACCTGTATGTGCCCTTCAGCATGGAGCAGATCTACAACAAGCGCGTGGCCGCCAAGGGCAACAGCCAATGGCTGGTGCAGCGCGCAGTGCGCGGCATCACGCATTGCGACTTCACGCTGAAGGAGCAGGTCGAGGCCTTCGACGCGATGGTCCAGTGGGAGCGCAACCCGTCGGTGAAGCCGGCCGGCGACGACGTGCTCACGCCGGCCACGGTGGCCGACGTGCACTACGGCTGCACGTTCACGCGCCCGCTCGGCACGGTCGACGAGAGCACGACGAGTTCGGCAACGCGCCCGGGCGCTGCGGCCGCGCGCCCCTGCTGAATCGGGGGACTGCGCACGGCGCGCGTGCGGGGGCCTGACGAACCCCTGAGGCCCCGTCAGGCCCCCGCCACGCCGCCGAGCTGAAAGCGGAACACCGCCCCCTTGTCGGGCTGCTGCACCAGGCGGATGTCGCTGCCGTGCAGCTGCAGGATGCGCTTGACGATCACCAGGCCCAGCCCGCCGCTGCTGGCGCTGTCGGTGCGCGAGCCGCTCATGAACACGGGCCGCATGAACAGCGCCTTCTGCAGGTCGCCCGGAATGCCCGGCCCCGTGTCGCTCACATGCACCGTCACGCCCGCGTTCTCCGCGCGCAGCTGCACCGTGATCTCGCCGCCCGCGGGCGTGTGGCGAATGGCGTTGTCCAGCAGGTTCGTCAGCACGCGCTCGATCATGCCGAGGTCGGCCGACACCACCGGCAGGCCCGGCGCGATGTCGGGCTTCAGGCGCTGGTGGCGCGCCTCGGCCGCCAGCTCGAACTTCTGGAACACGTCCTGCACCAGGTCGGCCAGCGCGAAGTTTTCTTTCTCGGGCTTGACCACGCCGTATTCGAGCCGCGCCAGCTCGAACACTTCCTGCGCCAGGCGGCCGACCTTGCGGCTCTGGCCCAGCGCAATTTCCAGATAACGCCGTCGCTCCGCTTCGTCGAGCGTGCCGGCCTTCAGCAGCAAGGTCTCCAGATAGCCGTGCAGCGAGGTGAGCGGCGTGCGCAGGTCGTGCGAGATGTTGGCGAACAGCTCACGGCGCTGCTGGTCCTGCAGCGTGAGCTCGCGCCATTGCTCGGCGATGCGCCGCGTCATCTGCGTGAAGGCCTGGCCCAGCTGCGCGATCTCGTCGGTGCCTTGCGACAGGCGCTCCAGCGTGGGCGTTTCGCTCTCGAGCGAGGCGATGCCCTCGGTCTCGAAGCGCTTCACCGCCGTGGTCAGTTCGCGCAGCGGGCGCGTGATGAGCCGGAACGCCGCCAGGCCGGCCAGCAGCCCGAGCAGCGCCACCAGGCCCATCGACCACAGCATGGTGCGCAGCACGTTGTCGGCTGCGGCGTTGGCGACCAGCGCGTCGAGGTCCTCGCCCTGCAGCACCACGTACACATAGCCCGCGTCGCGTCCGCCCATGCGCAGCGGCGCCACGCTGAACACCTTCGACGCCGTCGGGCTGCGCGGATCGTCGCCGGCGATGGGCAGCGGTGCGCCGGCCAGCAGCTTGCGAACGGGGCCCAGATCGACCTTGTCGCGCTTCAGGTGGCCGGGCGGCGCGGCCTGCGCCTCGATGCGGCCGTCCAGCCCCAGCAGGTAGACCTCGACGCTGGGGTTGACCGCCATCAGCTTGTCGAACAGGTCCTTCACCGCGTCCTGGTTCAGGCCGCCGGGCTTCATGAGCTCGGTGTTCTCGGCGATGTGGGCCGCCAGGCCGCTCGACAGGCGCTGGACCACTTCCTGCTCGTGCAAGCCGCGCGAGCGCACCTGCAGCCACACCGAAGCGCCGCAGCACACGAGCAGCAGCACCGCGAACACGGCCGAAAGCCTGCGCGAGAGCGTGGCCCAGGCGATCATCGGTGCACCCTTGGCGCTGCGCGCCTTCCCGCCGAGCGGGAGCGAGCTTGCTCGGGGCGGCCCGGCGCGGCGCTCACGACACGTCCTCCGCGCTGCCGGAGGCCGACAGCTTGTAGCCGCGCCCCCACACCGTCAGGATGCGCCGCGGCTCCGCAGGGTCGGCCTCGACCTTGGTGCGCAGGCGGTTGATGTGCGTGTTCACCGTGTGCTCGTAGCCGTCGTGCTGGTAGCCCCACACCTGGTTGAGCAGGTCGAGCCGCGAGAACACCTTGCCCGGGTTGCGCGCGAAGAAGTACAGCAGGTCGAACTCGCGCGGCGTGAGCTCGATGGGCTTGCCGTCCAGGCGCACCTCGCGCGCCAGCGGCTCGATGTCCAGGTTGCCCAGCGTGAGGCTGCCCGACTCCATGCGCGCATTGCGCGCCAGCGCATCGGTGCGCCGCAGCAGCGCCTTCACGCGCGCCACCAGCTCCAGCACCGAGAAGGGCTTGGCCAGGTAGTCGTCGGCGCCCAGCTCCAGCCCCAGGATGCGGTGCACCTCGCTCGAGCGGGCGCTGATGATGATGATCGGCGTGTAGCGCGTCATGGCGCGTGCGCGGCGGCAGATTTCGAGCCCGTCGACGCCGGGCAGCATCAGGTCGAGCACCAGCGCGTCCCAGTTGCCCCGCTCCAGCTCGCGCAGCCCGGCGTGGCCGTCGGCGGCGTGCTGCACCTCGTAGCCCTCGTCGCGCAGGTGCATGCGCAGCAGTTCGGCGATGTGGGCGTCGTCCTCGACGATCAGCACGCGTTTGGGGGTGTCCATATGGAGCCGATTGTCCTGCGATACGGCTCGGGGAGTTATCACGATTAATTGAACTTTGCGTGATGAATCGGCCATGGGGTGCGCCCAACAATCCGCTCCATGAACAGCACAGCCATCGCCCCTCTTGCCGCACCGGTGGACGCACGGCCCATCCACCCGCTTTGGATGCGCATCACGCACTGGCTCAATGCGCTGGCCGTGGTGATTCTGGTGACCAGCGGCTGGCGCATCTACGACGCGGCGCCGTTCTTCCCCTTCACCATCCCCACCGTGGTCACGCTCGGCGGCTGGCTCGGTGGTGCGCTGCAGTGGCACTTCGCGGCCATGTGGCTGCTGGTGTTCAACGGCTTCGTGTACCTGGCGGTGAACATCGCGAGCGGCCGGCTGGCGGCCAAGTTCTTCCCTGTGACGCCGAGCGGCGTGCTGCACGACGCGCTGGCCGCGCTGAAGGGCAAGCTCTCGCACGCCGACCCGCGCCGCTACAACAACGTCCAGAAACTGGCCTACCTGTTCGTGATGCTCGACCTGGTCGTCATCGTGCTGTCGGGCCTGGTGCTGTGGAAGTCGGTGCAGTTCGCGGTGCTGCGCGACCTGCTGGGCGGCTACGAGTTCGCACGCCGCATTCATTTCTTCGCGATGGCGGCCATCTTCGCCTTCGTTGTCGTGCACCTGGTGATGGTGGCGCTGGTGCCCCGCACGCTGCTCACCATGCTGCGCGGCCGCACGCCACGGCACCTGCCCAAGGCCTGAACCGCACCCCCCGGACCCGTCTCATGAACATCTTCAAAGCCCCCACCCTCACCGGCGTCGACGGCGACGCCGTGCTGCGCGAAGCCCGCACGCTGATCGCGAAGAAGCTCGACCAGCCCGCGCGGCGCGCCTTCCTGCAGCGCTCGCTGACACTCGGCGGCCTGTCGCTGCTCACGGGCTGCAGCATCAGCGACAACACCCAGGTCGAAGCGGCGCTCACGAAGATCTCGCGCTTCAACGACAAGGTGCAGGGCCTGATCTTCAGTTCGAGCCAACTGGCACCGACCTACACCGAGGCTGAAATCACGCGCCCCTTCCCTTTCAACGCGTACTACGGCGAAGACGAAGTGCGCGAGGTGGACGAGGCCAGCTACAAGCTCGAAGTGACCGGCATGGTCGCCGACAAGCATGCCTGGACGCTGGCCGAGCTTCGCGCGATGCCGCAGCACGACCAGATCACCCGGCACATCTGCGTGGAAGGCTGGAGCGCCATCGGCAAATGGGGCGGCGTGCGCTTTGCCGACTTTCTGCGCCACATCGGCGCCGACACCACCGCCAAGTACGTCGGCTTCAAGTGCGCCGACGACTACTACACCAGCATCGACATGCCCACCGCGCTGCACCCGCAGACGCTGCTCACGCTGAGCTACGACGGCCAGCCCCTGCCGCCCAAGTACGGCTTTCCGATGAAGCTGCGCATGCCGACCAAGCTTGGCTACAAGAACCCGAAGCACATCAAGGCGATGTTCGTCACCAACACCTACTCAGGTGGCTACTGGGAAGACCAGGGCTACAACTGGTTCGGAGGGAGCTGAGGGGCCGCCACAGCCGCTCGACTGCCGAAGAAAGCGCGAGGCCGAATGCACTTGTCGTGTAACCAGGCCGATCTTTGAAACGAAATCCAAACACTACCCAGGACTCCCAATGAACAAGCTCACCGCAACCCTGCTCGCAACCTGCATGGCCTTTGCCGGCGCCTCGGCCTTCGCCGCGGACGAAATGGCGAAAGACGGCATGGCCAAGGACTCGATGTCCAAGGACGGCATGAAGAAAGATTCGATGGCCAAGGACTCCATGTCGAAGGACGGCATGAAGAAGGACTCGATGGCCAAGGACTCCATGGCGAAGGATTCGATGTCCAAGGACGCCATGAAGAAAGACAGCATGGGCAAGGACGAGATGAAGAAGTAAGCGCCCTTCCCGAGCGCCGCAAACGACATTGACGCCCGGCCGGTTCGGCGTCAATGTCGCGAGAACCCGCTTTCCACTGCCTACCAAGGCATTCCTCAAGGAACTCACCTCATGAAATCCATCGCACTCACTGCCGGCACGCTGGCCGCTGCCGCCCTGGTGTGGCACGCGGTGCCCTCCTTCGCCGAAACCGCCCGCCGCGTGCCTGCCCCCACCGCCGACCTGACGGCGCCGGCCGCCGCCAAGACCGAGACCGCCGTGTTCGCGGGCGGCTGCTTCTGGGGCGTGCAGGGCGTGTTCCAGCGTGTCAAGGGCGTGAGCAATGCCGTGTCGGGCTACGCCGGCGGCGACGCCAGGACGGCGCGGTACGACGAAGTGGGCTCGGGCCGCACCGGACATGCCGAATCGGTGCGCATCACCTACGACCCGCAGCAGGTCAGCTACGGCAAGCTGCTGCAAATCTATTTTTCGGTGGCGCACGACCCGACAGAGCTGAACCGCCAGGGCCCCGACAGCGGCACGCAGTACCGCTCCACCGTGTTCGCCGAGAACGCCGACCAGGCCCGCATCGCCAAGGACTACATCGCGCAGCTCAACCAGGCCAAGACCTTCGGCAAGCCCCTGGCGACCACCATCGAGACCGCCAAGCCCTTCTATGCGGCCGAGGACTACCACCAGGACTACCTGACGCTGCACCCGAGCCAGCCCTACATCGCGATCAACGACATGCCGAAGATCGACGACCTGAAGAAGCTGTTCCCGGAGAGCTACAAGGCCACGCCTTCGCTGGTGAAGGCGGCCAAGGCGGGCTGACCGCCCCGGCCCGGCGGGCCTGGCAGGCCTAAAGCAGCTTCAGCCGCTGCGCCTGCTCGGTCAGTTCCGCCCGGAAGGCCGGGTGCGCGATGCCGATCAGCTCGCGCGCGCGCTGCTTGGCCGACTTGCCGCGCAGCTGCGCCACGCCGTACTCGGTGACCACGTAGTTGATGTCGTTCTTGCTGGTGCTTACGTGCGTGCCGGGCGACAGCGACGGCACGATGCGCGAAATGGTGTCGTCCTTGGCCGTCGAAGGCAGCACGATGAAGGCCTTGCCGCCGCGCGAGCGATTGGCCGCGCGCACGAAGTCCGACTGCCCGCCCGTGCCCGAATACGGCGCGTAGCCCAGGCTCTCGGAGCCGCACTGCCCCAACAGGTCGATCTGCATCGTCGCGTTGATGGCGATGAGGTTGTCGTTCAGCCCCGCCAGCGCCGGGTCGTTGGTGAAATTCACCGGGTGCATCTCCAGCGCCGGGTTGCGGTCCATGAAGCGGTAGAGCTTGCTCGAGCCCAGTGCGAAGGTGGCGATCGACTTGCCCGGCAGGTAGTTCTTGCGCCGGTTCGTGACCGCCCCGCTTTCCACCAGCGTGAGGATGCCGTCGCCGATCATCTCGGTGTGAATGCCCAGGTCCTGCTTGCCCGTGAGCTGCATCACCACCGCGTCGGGAATGCCGCCGTAGCCGATCTGCAGCGTGGAGCCGTCGTCAATCAGGTCGGCCACGTACTTGCCGATGGCTTCCTGCACCATGCCGATCTTGGGCAGGCCGACCTCCATCACAGGCGCTTCGTTTTCCACCAGCGCGGCCACCTGCGAGATGTGCACATGGCAGGCGCCGCAGGCAAAGGGCACGTTCGGGTTCACCTCCAGCACCACGGCGCGGGCCCGGGCGACAGCGGCCATGGTGTAGTCGGCGCCCAGGCTCAGGGCGAAGTAGCCGTGCGCGTCCATGGGCGAGGCCATGCTGAAGACCACGTCGGCCGGTATCTGTCCGCGCTCGATCTGCGCGGGAATCTCCGAGAAGTAGTTCGGCAGGAAGTCGATCCAGCCCGCCTGCCCGCCCGCGCGCGTGGCGCCGCCGAAGAACAGCGCCACGTGGCGCACATGCGCGACGGTCTCGGGGTCGAGGTAGGCGTACTTGCGCATCGCCAGAATCTGCGCCACCTTCACGTCGCGAAAGTCGCGGCGCTGCTCCGACAGCGCCGCGAGCAGCGTGGGCGGCTCGCCGACGCCGGTGGGCACGACGATCATGTCGCCGTTGCGCACCTGGCGCACGGCATCGGCGGGAGCGGCCAGCTTCTGGCGGTACAGGTCCTGGGGCGTCGTCATGCGCGGGTCTGTGCCTGTTCTTGGTAGTCGCCACGGCGCGCGGCCTGGTTGGCGCGGGTGCGAAGCACCAGCGCCTGCTGCGCCGCGGCCACGTTGGCGGCATCGCCCTTCCACGCATCGAGCGCGGGCTGCTGCACTGCGCGCGAGAACGAGAAGGTCAGCGCCCACGGCATGCGCGACCTGAACCTGAGGTTCATTGCATTCAGCCGGGCAGAAGCCAGCTGCGCCGACTGGCCGCCCGAGAGAAAGGCCACGCCTGGCACCGCAGCGGGCACGGTGCGCAACAGGCAGTTGACGGTGGCTTCGGCCACCGCCTCGACCGGGTCCTGCACGGCGGCCTTCTGCCCCGGCAGCACCATGTTCGGCTTCAGCAGCATGCCTTCGAGCAGCACGCCCTGCGCGCGCAGGTGCACGAAGGTCTGGTGCAGCACTTCTTCGGTGACCTCGGCGCAGCGTGCGAGCGAATGGTCGCCGTCCATCAGCACCTCGGGCTCGATGATGGGCACGATGCCGGCCTCCTGGCACAGCGCGGCGTAGCGTGCGAGCGCATGGGCGTTGACGTCGATGCAGGCGCGCGTCGGCAGGCCCTGTGCAATGGCGATGACGCCGCGCCACTTGGCAAAGCGCGCGCCCATCGCAGCGTATTCGGCGAGCCGCTCGCGCAGGCCGTCCAGGCCTTCGGTGACGGTCTCTCCCGGGTGCGCGGCCAGCGGCTTCGCCCCCATGTCGACCTTGATGCCGGGGATGATGCCCACGCCCTCCAGCGCCTTGGCGAAGGGCAGGCCCGCGTTCGTCTTCTGGCGGATGGTCTCGTCGAACAAAATGGCGCCGCTGATGCTGTCGCCCAGCCCCGGTGCGGTGACGATCAGCTCGCGCCAGTCGCGCCGCGCCGCCTCGGTCTGCGGGATGCCCAGCGCCGCGAAGCGCTTGTTGCAGGTGGCGTTGCTCTCGTCCATGGCGAGCAAGCCCTTGTCGCCGGCGACCAGCGCGCGGGCGGTGGCTGTCAGTGTCTGTGCGGTCATGAGTGGGTGTACCTCCGTTGAGAAGATCGTACGCCTCGCACCGCCCGCGGTCAGGCCACGCGCACGAGATAGTCGGGGAATTGCGGTTCGGGCAGCACCGCCAGAACCTTCAGTTGCTGCTGGGTGCGCTTGCGCGCGGCCTGCAGATGCGCCGCGAGCGCCTCGGCCGCCAACGCGAACTGGCGTGCGCAAAGATGCTCGACGATCGCCCGGTACTCGTCCAGCAGCAACGCATTCGTCGATTGCTCGAACATGCGCACGAAGGTGCGGTTGACGATCAGCGGCATCTGGCACTGCCGAAGGATGCCGCGCATCTTGGTGTTGGGATGCTTCGAGAGGCAATCCCCATGGATCTGGCTTTCGATGCGCAGCAGTTCTTCCGTGCCGACGGCCTCGGGATCGCTCAGGGATGCGCGCAGGCCGAGCAGAAACTGTTCGTCGAGCTTCGGTGCGCTGTCCAGCAACGCGGCCGGCGCAAGCAGCAGCAGCACCTCGTAGTCCTGAGCAATGGCGCGCGCCGTGAGCGGGCCGGCCAGCCAGGCCGCATAGGCGCTCTTTTCGACCAGGCCGCGGTCCACCAGCCGGCTCAACACCTCGCGCAACGCCACCCGGTTCACGTTGAAGTGCTTCATGGCCCGCGCTTCGTCGATGCGAAAGTGACCGAACACGACGGCGGCGGAAATCGATCGCTCGAACTCGCCGAGGATGCGCTCGCTTTCCGAGGGAATGAAGATGGTTGCGCCCTGAGCGCCCTGCGCGTCCTGCCCGAGCGAAGCTTCGTCGATGGCCAGCCGCTGGGGCGCCACCTGCTGGCCGCGCGGCGCCACCATGTAGCCGCGGCCCGAGAATTTTTGCAGCAGCCCTTCTTCGTGCAGCAGATGAAAAGCCTTTCGCACCGGGACGCGGCTGGTGCCGAACACGTCGGCCACCGGCCCCTCCAGCAGCACCAGGCCGCGCACGATGCGCTTGTCGGCAATGGCCTGGCGCAGCCGGTTGCGGATCACCTCGTAGCGCAACTTCCGCTCGCCGGCTTCGGCGGCTGGGGACACCGAGGGGTCGGGTTCGATGGTCAGCCCCCGGTCGCTGGCTCGCGGACTCATTTGCTTTTCGTCACTGTCGTGCAGTCCTGTCTCTTGTCTCGATGGTGGTCAGCCGCTGCGCAGGAACTCGGTCCATTTGCGCACCAGGTAGTTGTGCTCGTCCATGACGGTGTCCCAGACGGCGACGTTGCTCATTCGCTGGGTGTAGGAGCCGCCGTCGCGCAGGCTGCCGCGGCGGATCAGGATACTACCGTCAGGCCCCGGAAGGTCTTCGCTGGCCGGCTCGCCTTCGTACCAATAGCCCCATTCCGCCGCGCTCAAATGCGCGCGCGAGCGCTGCGGGTTGGAGATGTAGAAGCCCTGCCGCGCCATCGCCGCGCCGGCCCAGCCCGAATGCCACCAGTTCAGGTAGCGGTAGGCCGCGTCGAGCTTCGGGCCCTGTGCGCGGCGAGCGATGCCCATGCCGCCGTACCAGGCGCGGTAGCCCTCCCTGGGGCAGGCCAGCCTGTAGGCCAGCCCGGCTTTCTCGTAGGCCACGATGGACGGCGACCAGTTGCTCTGGATGGCCACGCGGGCATCGATCATCATCCGCGCGGCATCGGCGTAGTTGGCCCAGAAACCGCGGAACAGGCCGGCCTTCTTCTTGGCCATGAGCAGCGCAATCATCTGGTCGATCTCTTCGATCTCCAGGTTGCTGATGTCGCGAAACGCCATCTCGCCGCTCGCGCGCAGCGCCAGCACCGCGTCGAGCGCGCCGATGGCGGCGTCCGCCTGCAGCGCCACACGGCCGGTGCATTGGGGCGACACCAGCCACGACCAGCTTTCCTGCGTGGTGTCGAACAGCTGCGAGACCTCGCCCGGCAGGTAGACGAAGCTGTCCGCGTTGTGCGTGAGCGGCAGCATGCTGATGCGCGCGCTCGGCGCGTCGCCCACGCTGCCGTCCGCCTGCACGTACAGGCGCGTGACCGGGTTGCAGCCTTGCCCGTAGCGGGAATCCGGTGCGAGCCGGCCGGTCTTGGGCAGGGCGTTGACTTCCGGCCAGTGCGCGATGCGCTCCAGTTCGATCGCCTGCAGCGCGCCGGCCGGCCACAGGCAGTCGACGCTGTGGAACCACTGGTCGTACACGTCGAAGCTGCCCTGCTCCATCACGGCTTGGCGCTGAGCGTCGAAACCGTCGAGCACTTCGAAATGAATGCGCAGCCCCAGGTCCGCCATGGCCTGCTTGCGCACCGCCTCGGTCAGCGTGACCGAGGTGCCCAGGACGCGCAGCTCGGTTCTCTTGGACGACGGTGTGGGCATGGCTACGCTTTCAAGATGGAAAAACACCCGCCGGCAGGTCGGCCGGCGCGTAGAAGCGCTCGAACGCCCGCCACGACGCGGTCACGGCCTCCTCGGACAACCCCTGCGTGATGAACACGAGGCGGGAACGTCGATCTTCGTCGGGCCAAGCCTCGAGGTGTTCCGGAGGATGCATCAAATGCCCGATGCCGTGCAAAACCGTGGGCTGTCCATGCGCGAATCCATCGGCCGCGATGCCCAGCAGTCCCTTGATGCGCAGCAACCGGTCGCCATGCCGATGCACCAGCAGGGTCAGCCAGACGGTGAGCGTGAACCATTCGATGGGGCGCTCGAACACCATGCAGAAAGAAATTGCGTGCGTCCGCTCCAGGTGTTGCGCGTGGTCGCCGCCCAGGCGCGCGGGTGCGAGCTTCTGGCCGGGTGGCGCGCGCATGGTGCCCGCGCTCACGCGTGCAATCCATCGTGCGGTGTCGTCGGACGCTTCATGCGCAAGGTCGCCGTGCCAAGGCGCCGGCCCCGTCGGTGCTTCGAGTTGCCGCGCCAGGGGGTTGAGCGCTTGCAGCGTGTCGCGCAACGCCTTCGCCTGGTCCGCCGTCACCAGGTCGGTCTTGCTGAACCACAGCGTATCTGCCGCGGCAACCTGCGCGGTCCATTCGGGGTGCAGCGCCTGCTGCTGCCCGGCATGCACCGCATCGACCACGGTCGACACAAAAGCCGGCCGGAAGTGATGGCGCAGTTGCGCATCGCCCAGCAACGTGGCCAGCACCGGCCCGGGCGTGGCAAGGCCCGTGGTCTCGATCACCACGCGGCGGAACGGCGGCAGCTCCCCGCGCTGGCGGCGCGAGAACAGGCGAATCAGCGCCTCCTTGAGTTCGCCCCGGACCGAGCAGCAGATGCAGCCGTTGTCCAGCAGCACGGTGTCGGTGTCGATGGCGCCGACCAGCAGGTGGTCGAGCCCGACGTCGCCGAACTCGTTGATGAGCACGGCCGTGTCTCCGGCTGCGCTCCCCTGCAGCCAGCGCCGCAGCAGCGTGGTCTTGCCGCTCCCTAGAAAGCCGGTGAGGATGCCGACGGGCAGCACGTCGAAGGCGACATCCGTCATGGCGCGTCCCGACCTGCGTCCGGCGCGGGCCACGGCATGGCCAGCGGATCGATCTCGCGGCCCAGCAGCTGCTCGGCCGCGCCCCACAGCGCTCTGAAGTCGGGCACCAGCACGCTCGCGCCCGTCGGCCCGAGCAGCACATACGACTGCCCATGGAAGTCCTGCAGCTCCAGCCTGAACAGCTTGAGCAACCGGTTGGCCCGCGCGATCTGGAGCAGGCGCTGGCGCCGTCCCTGCACGGCGCCGCCGGCCGCATGGCTCCAGTGCGCCGCGCCTTGCATCAACCCGCACATTCCGCACATGGTCGGCCGCCTTTCTTCAGGGCATCACGTCGCCGGAGTTCGGCCCCAGCGTCTGGCCCACGTACAGGTTGCCACCGGGGTCGGACGCCAGCAACACGGCGGTCGGCGCCACCTCTTCCGCACGCCCGAAGCGGCCCAGCGGAAGGCTGGCTTCCTTGGCCCGCTTCCAGTCGGCGCTGATGCCGTCGACCAGCGGCGTGGCGATCGGTCCGGGTGCAATGGCGTTGACCAGCACGTTGGCCGGCGCCATCTCCAGCGCCAGCGATTTGGTGAAGCCGATCACGCCCGCCTTGGCTGCCGCGTAATGGCACAGCTCCACACCGCCCTTGATGCCCAGCTGCGACGCCACGTTGATCACACGGCCCCAGCGCTGCGCGCTCATGTGCGGGATCGCCCTGCGCGCGCACAGGAACACGCTGCGCAGGTCGACCCGCATCATGTCGTCCCACATTTGCGTGGACATGCTGGCGCACGGCGACTGGGTCAGCATGCCGGCGTTGTTGACCAGGATGTCGATGCCGCCCCAGGCTTCGACACAAGCGTCGATGGTGCGGTTCGCCACCGCTTCGTCGCTGATGTCGCCCACGACGATCTCGACGCGGCTGCCGGCGTCGCGGCAGCGGTAGCCCACGTCTTCGACGCGCGCGCGGTCGAGGTCGGCCAGCAACAGATGGGCGCCGGCGCGCGCATAGGCCAGCGCAATGGCCGCGCCGATGCCGCTGCCGGCGCCGGTCACCACGGCGCGCCGTCCCTGCAGGAGTGCTTCGTTCATGTCGGTTACCTCGGGGGTTCAGCCGGGCCAGCGCACGGTCAGGCCGCCGTCGGCAATCACCGATTGGCCGGTGATGTAGGACGCATCGTCGCCGGTCAGGAAGCGGATCAGCGTTGCGACTTCGCGCGCCCTGCCGACGCGCCCCAGCGGAATGCCCTTGGCTGCGTGCTTCAACCCCTCGGGCCCCAGCGAGTTGTCGGGGTCCAGCGATTGCGGCGTTTCGACCAGCCCGGGAATCACGCAGTTGCAGCGGATGCCGCGGGGCGACAGTTCCATGGCCACCGCACGGCACAAGCCGGTGACGCCCGACTTCGCGGCCGAGTAGTGCACATGGTTTTCCCACCCGTACACGCCGCCGGCAATCGACGACACCGCGACCATCGAGCCGCCATCGCTCATGTGGCGGGCCGCGGCGCGAAAGGTGCGCATGACGCCGCTCAGGTCGACGTTGATCACGTCCATCCATTGCGCGTCGCTCATGGCCGTGAGCGACGACTGGCGCAGCAGGCCGGCGTTGGCGACCGCATGGTCGATGCGCCCGAAGCGCTCGATGGCGACTTGGGCGAAGCGCTCGACCTGCTCGGTATCTCCCACGTCCACAGCCACCATGGCGCAGCGGCCGCCAGCCTCGGCCACCAGCCGCTCGGTCTGCGCCGGGTCGTGCGGGTCGCCCGGAAAATAGCCGCCCACCACCGCCACGCCGGCCTGCGCGTAGGCCACCGTCAAGGCCTGGCCGATGCCGCTGGCCGCGCCGGTGACCAGCGCCACCTTGCCCGCGCCCGATGTCGATGAAGTCATGTCGCGCGCTCCTTACTTGACGGACGTCGGGTCGACGTGCGGCACCAGCATCATCACGACGCCGGAAATCACGCAAGGCACCGCGCCCCAGTAAACCGCCGCCTGCACCCAGTCGGCACCGTGCGACAGCGTGTAGGTCACGCCGAAGCCGGCCGCGATGGCGCCCACCTGCCCCATCGCATTGACGAACGACCCGGCGGTGGCGCGGATGTGGCTCGGAAAGCTCTCGCCGACCAGGAAGAGCACGGCCGCATAGGGACCGATCAGGAAGAACAGGCCCAGCGAGTACAGCGGCACGATGCGCCAGAAATCGCCCTGCGGTGCCTGCAGCATCAGGTAGAACGCGATGCCGCCCAGAACCCAGCCGATGGCGACGGCGGTGCGGCGTCCGATGCGGTCGCCCAGCCAGCCGTGGAACATGTAGCCGAGGAAGCCGGCCAGGTTGGACAGGATCAGCACCTGCAGCGCGTTGGAAAAATCGATGCCCTTGCCCGGCGTGCCGCCCGACCCGCCGAGCACCGAGGTGCCCAGCACGGCGAAGATCACGATGGCGAACCAATTGAGAAAGAAGCTCAGCGCCAGCGACAGCGTCGGCCGCAGGGACGCGCCCTTGAACATCGCGGAGATGCCGGTGTGATGCCGCGCGCCCAGGTCGATGCCTTGCGCCTGCGCCAGCCGTTGCGCATCGCCCGCGCGCCCTTCCTGCTGCAGTTGCGCGATGCGCTGGCCGGTCAGGAACTGCGGGGTTTCGACCAGCCTGCGCCCGAGGATCGCGATGACGACGGCGGGGAACATGGCGAACACGAAAGACAGCGCCCAGCCGCCGCCCGTGCCGAACCAGCGCTCACCCAACGGATACAGCACGGCCACCAGCACCGCGGTAAGCACCGCGCCGACCGGCCATCCGCCCTGCACCAGCGAATAGATGAAGCCGCGCCGCTTCGTCGCCGCCGGGTCGGTGTGCACCAGCGAGAACAGTTCGCTGAGGTAGGTGGCGTTGATGCTCTGCTCGGCGTAGCCCAGGCCGGCCAGCGAGCGCACCAGGATCAGCAGTACGAAGCCCATGCCGGCCGACACGCCGATCACCCAGCCCGCAAACGCCGTCAGTCCCGAACACAGCGCCGCGCCGGCCACGGCGATGATGATGCCCTTGCGCCGCCCCAGCTTGTCGGCGATGGGGCCGATGCCGAACGCGACGATCACCGTGCCCAGCGTGACCCAGGTGTTGAGGTGGGTCTGCTGGTCGGCCGTCCACTTGAAGTGATCGCCGAGCCTGGGCAGCAAGGTGCCGAACAGAATGAAGTCGTAGACGGCGAAGACCCAGGCGAAGAAGCACACCCAGGTGGCGTAGGTCACCTGCTTTTTCGTGACGACGGGCGGCGTCCAGGCGGTCGCTGCAGCGGCTTGGGCGGCGGCCGCCGCGGCATGGGGAGGCGTAGAGGCGTTCATGGCTGTTGTTCGTTTTCTGTAGGGGGTGCCGTGCGATGCGGGTGGCTCAGCCGCGCGGGCTGCGGCGCAGGAAGTCGTCCGCGATCTGGTCGCAGGTCATGAAGCGCACGCCGTCGTGGGCCTTGAAATGCTCGATCAGCCGCTCGAGCATCAGCAGCACCTGCGGCCGGCCGGACACGTCGGGATGGATCGTGATCGGGAACACCGCGTAGTCGTGCTCGCGGTAGACCCAGTCGAACTGGTCGCGCCACATCTGCTCGATGTCGCGCGGGTTCACGAAGCCGTGGCTGTTGGGCGACTTCTTGATGAACATCATCGGCGGCAGGTCGTCCAGGTACCAGTTGGCCGGAATCTCGACCAGCGAGGTCTCGGTGCCGCGCTCCAGCGGCTTCATCCAGGTGTCCGGGTGCTTGCTGTAGTCGATGCGGGTCCACTTGTCGCCCACGCGCACGTAGTACGGATGAAAGTCGTTGTGCATCAGGCTGTGGTCGTACTTGATGCCCTTCTTGATGAGCAACTCGTTCGTGATGGGGCTGAACTCCCACCACGGCGCCACGTAGCCGGTCGGCGCCCTGCCCGCGAGCCGGGTGATGACGTCGATGCTCTTGTCGAGCACGGCCTCTTCCTGCTCGGGCGTCATCGCAATCGGGTTCTCGTGGCTGTAGCCGTGGATGCCCAGCTCGTGGCCGGCGTCGACCACCGCCTTCATCTGGTCCGGAAAGGTCTCGGCCGAGTGGCCGGGCACGAACCAGGTGGTGGTGAGGCCGTATTTCTTGAACATCTTCAGGAGGCGCGGCGAGCCCACCTCGCCGGCGAACATGCCGCGCGAGATGTCGTCGGGCGAGTCTTCACCGCCATACGAACCGAGCCAGCCGCCGACGGCGTCCACATCGACGCCGAAGGTTACGAAGATTTCCTTGGTCATGTTCACTCCTTGAAGTTGAGGGAAGAAAGCACGGGGTCGCGCTGCGCGCCGACGTGAAACGCAAGGTCACTTGCGGCTATTTTTGTACTTTGATATCAAAGTACATTTTTTGGAATGTAGAACCTTTTGTTCTTTCTTATTTAGGTGTTAACCCTTGGCTTTTGGGCGCAAGGCAGCGCAGCGCGGCCGGCGGCATGCGGCGCTGAAGTGCTTGGAGGAGAGGAAATCTGATCGCGCGACGCGGCTCGTTCGCGGTCGCGGCGGAGCCGTCAGATCACGTTCTTTTCGAGCAGCGGCGTGTTGTCCAGCACGCGCATGAACGACAGCGCGGACAAGTCGAGGCTGCGGTAAGCACCGAATCGAATCAGCTCCGCCACCCCTCGCCCCACCGCCGGGCACTGCTGCAGCCCATGGCCCGAGAAACCGTTCGCGAAGTACAGGTTGTCGCAGCCCGGGTGCCGCCCGAGGATCGCGTTGTGGTCGAACACGTTCATTTCGTAGTAGCCGGCCCACGCACCGGTCATGCGGATGGCCTCGAAGGCCGGCACGCGCGCGGCCAGCGCGGGCCAGATGAAACCGTCGAAAGCCTGGTAGTCGACCTCCAGCGGCATGTCGTCGGGGTCCTGGTCTTCGGGCGGCGCGAAGCCGAAGATGAACTGGCGGCCTTCAGGCCGCAGCCAGATGCCGGACGTGTCGATCACCAGCGGACAGCCGGGCAGCGTGTGGGGACACGAAAAGCTGAACACGCTGCGGCGGCGCGCGTGCACCGGCAGGTCGATGCCCGCCCACTGCGCGACCTTCGCGGCCCAGGCGCCCGCCGCGTTGACGACGACGTCGGCCTGCAGCGTCTCGCCGGCGCCGAGCTGCACGCCGGTCACGCTGCGCCCCTCGAGGCGAAGCCCCGTCGCATGCGCCTGCACATAGCGCACGCCCTGCGACGTGGCCTTCTTGCGGAAGGCCTGCAGCAGGCTGTAGCCGTCGTACCAGCCCTCGCCCGACAGACCGAGCGATGCCAGCGCCACGCCGTCGGTGGAAATCCACGGAAAGCGCGCCCTCAGTTCAGCGGGCGTCATCAGCGCCACGTCCACCGCATGCGCCTTCTGCATCGCGTGGTTCTCGCGCAGCACTTCGACGCCCGCGGGCGAGGCCAGGTAGAGGTAGCCGGGTTCGACCAGGCCGATGTCGGGCACGTTGCCGCCCACGCGCAAGGTCTCGCCCAGCGCGCGGAAAAACGCGATGCCGTACAGCGACATCTCGATGTTGATGGCCGTGGAGAACTGCTGCCGTATCGAGCTGGCCGACAGCGCCGAAGAGGCTTGCGTATAAGAAAAATCGCGCTCCACCACCGTGACGTCGAAGGCCTCGCCCTTCGGGTCCGCGGTCAGAAAATATGCGATGGCCGAGCCGATGGCCCCGCCGCCGATGATCGCTACACGACGCATGAAATGCCTTTCGTTGCTGCCCGCCCGCAGAATAGCGCCGATGAGAAAAGACATTCCCAACCTGGGCGCGCTGCAGGCCTTCGAGGCCTCGGCGCGGCTGGGGAGCTTTACCCGCGCGGCCACCGAACTGGCGCTCACGCAAAGCGCGGTCGGCCGCCAGGTGGCCATGCTCGAACAGCGCCTGGGCGTGCCGCTGTTCTCGCGCGTGCGCCGGCGCCTGACGCTCACCGACACGGGTCGCGAATATGCGGCGCGCATCCGCCACCACCTCGACCAGATCCGCCGCGACACGCTGGAGATCAGCGCCGGCCACGAAATGGGCTTCGTGCTCGAGCTGGCCGTGGTGCCGACCTTCGCCACGCAATGGCTCATTCCGCGGCTGCCCGATTTCAGCCGGCTGCACCCGAACATCACGGTGAACCTGTCGGCGCGTTCGCAGCCCTTTTCCTTTCAAGAAAACGCGTACGACGCGGCCATTTATTTCGGCGACCAGTTCTGGCCCAACACGCGCGGCGGGCTGATCTTTTCCGAAGGCGAGATGGTGCCCATCTGCAGCCCCGCCTTTCGCGACGCGCACGGGCCGTGGGACGAGGCCGGCTTCGAGCGCTGCCGCCACGTGCACCTGAGCACGCGTGCCCATGCCTGGCGCGACTGGTACGCGCAGCAGGCGTGGGAGTACACGGTGCACGCCTCGCGCGGACCGCGCTACGAGCTCTTCACCATGGTGGTGGCGGCCACGGCGGCCGGCATGGGCGTGGGCCTGGCGCCGCGCATTCTGGTCGAGCACGAACTGCGCACCGGCGAACTCGTGATTCCGGTGGACCGGCACCTGGACGTGCGCCAGGGCTACTACTTCGCTTACCCCGAAGGCCGGCCGGCCTCCGGGGCGCTGGAGCATTTCAGGCAGTGGGTGCTGGGGCTCACGCCCGGTTGACCCGCCGCTCGAACGGGCTCAGACCGGGTTCGGGTTGCGCTCCAGAAAGCCCTGCTGGTGCCAGTAGGGATAGGTGCGCGGCGTCGCGCTGGCCGCGTCCAGTTCGGCAACCTGCGCGAGCGTGAGGTTCCAGCCCACCGCACCCAGGTTCTGCCGCAGTTGCGCCTCGTCGCGCGCGCCCACCACCACGCTGGACACCGTCGGGCGCTGCAGCAGCCAGTTCAGCGCCACCTGCGGCACCGTCTTGCCGACTTCGGCTCCCACCTTTTCCAGTGCATCGACCACGCGGTACAGCAGCTCGTCGGGCACCGGCGGGCCCATGTCGGCCGTCACGTGCAGTCGGCTGTTGGCGGGCAGCGGCTGGCCGCGGCGGATCTTGCCCGTGAGGCGGCCCCAGCCCAGGGGGCTCCACACCACGGCGCCCACGCCCTGGTCCTGTGCCAGCGGCATCAGCTCCCATTCGTAGTCGCGGCCCACCAGCGAGTAGTACGCCTGGTTCGCCACGTAGCGCGAATAGCCGTAGCGCTCGGACACGGCCAGCGACTTCATCAGATGCCAGCCCGAGAAGTTCGACACGCCGATGTAGCGCAGCTTGCCCGCGCGCACCAGGTCGTCGAGCGTGGAGAGCGTTTCTTCCACCGGCGTGCTGGCGTCGAAGCCGTGCAGCTGGAACAGGTCGATGTAGTCGGTGCCCAGGCGCCTGAGTGCGTCGTCGACCGCGCGCACCAGGTGGTGGCGGGACGACCCCACTTCGTTCGCGCCCTTGCCGCTGCGGAAGGTGGCCTTGGTGGAGATCAGCAACTGGTCGCGCGCCCGGCCCTTGATGGCCTCGCCGAGCACCGACTCGGCCGAGCCGGCCGAATAGATGTCGGCGCTGTCGAACATGTTGACGCCCGCGTCGAGGCAGATGTCGATGAGCTTGCGCGCCTCGGCCACGTCGGTGCTGCCCCACGCGCTGAAGAACTCGCCCTTGCCGCCGAAAGTGCCGGTGCCGAAGCTCAACACGGGGACCTTGAGGCCCGATTTGCCCAGATGACGGTATTCCAAAGTGGTGCTCCTTCGCGCATGCGGATTCATGAAACCGGCACGCCGACCGGCCTGCCATCGAGGGCCATTGTTGGGCGAAGCATTGAACCCTGCGCCCGGGTGGGCTTTGCTGATTTCGGCTAAGTAATATCGGGCGATGCAGATCTCTCTTGAAAGCCCTGACCAGGCCGACGTCATCCACCTCATCGACGAGCTGGATGCGTACCAGAAACCGCTGTACCCGCCCGAGTGCCATTACGGCATCGACATTGCGGCGCTGTCCGCCGCGAACGTGCTGTTCGCTGTCGCGCGCAATGACGAAGGCATGGCCGTCGGCTGCGGCGCCGTCGTCGTGGGGGCCGAGTTCGGCGAACTCAAGCGCATGTTCGTGCGGCCCGAGAACCGCGGGCAAGGCGTTGCGGTGAGGCTGCTGGGCTTTCTGGAAGGCGAAGCGACCGCGAAGGGCTGCACGACGTTCATGCTGGAGACGGGGCCCAGCCAGTCTGAGGCGCTGTCCTTCTATGCACGATCCGGCTACGAACGGCGCGGACCGTTCGGGGCGTACGCGCCGGATCCGTTCAGTGTGTTCATGCAGAAGACGTCGGTCTGAGCGTCGGCCTGAGCGCCGTCTTCAGACCGGCCTTCTTCTTTTTCGTCGTCCGGTCGCCGAGCGCCCCGGCCTGGGCCGCCCGCAGGATGCGCCGGAACTTGGGGCATTCCATGTGGCTCGGCGCGGAACACACGGCGGCATGCCGCAGGCCGTCGCGCATCACGCTGAGGTTGCGGATCGTCCGGTCGAGGTCGTCCGCCTTGGCCGTGAGCATCAGCCGGTCGATGCACGGCTGGCCATCGGCGCCGAACATGCGCGCGATCTCGTCCAGCGAGAAGCCGGCCGTTCGCCCCAGCGCGATCAGCACCAGGCGCTCCAGCACGCCCGCATCGAACAGGCGCTTCAGGCCGCGCCGTCCTGTCGAAACGATCAAGCCTTTCTCGTCGTAAAACCGCAATGTGGAGGCCGGCACGCCCGAGCGCTGTGCGACCTCGCTGATATCCAGATGCATCACTCTCTTGACCTCAAGTCGACTTGAGCTTGCATAGTGCGGTTTCCGCCTTCGCAAGGCAAGCCAAAAAAGGAAACGAACATGACCACGCAGCCCTCCGGCACCGAGCAGGCCCGACTCTGGAACGGTCCCTCCGGACACACCTGGGTCGACATGCAGGCGACGCTCGACCACCTCTTCCAACCCTTCGAAGACCTGTTGGTCGAAGCGGTCGCAGACGCCGGCGCGCACCATGTGCTCGACGTCGGCTGCGGCACCGGCGCGACCACGCTCGCCATCTCGCGTTCGGCGCGCTCGCAAGGCGCCGAAGGCCGCAGCACAGGCATCGACATTTCGCAACCCATGATTGCCACGGCCCGCTCGCGCGCTGAACGGCAAGGCACCCAGAGCACCAGCTTCGTCTGCGCCGACGTGCAGGCCCACGCTTTCGAGGCGGGCGCGTTCGACATGCTGGTGTCGCGCTTCGGCGTGATGTTCTTCGACGACCCGGTGCGCGCGTTCTCGAACCTGCGGCGCGCCGCCACCGACCACGCATCGCTGAAGTTCATCGCCTGGCGCAGCGCCGCCGAGAACCCGTTCATGACGACCGCCGAGCGCGCCGCCGCACCGCTGCTGGACCTGCCCGCGCGCCAGCCCGGCGCGCCGGGGCAGTTCGCCTTTGCCGAGCGGCAGCATGTGCTCGGCATCCTGCAGCAAAGCGGCTGGCAGGACATCGATATCGCGCCCATCGACGTGCCCTGCACGCTGCCCGAGAAGGACCTGCGGGGCTACCTGAGCCGGCTCGGCCCGGTCGGGATGAAGCTTCGGAGCGCGGACGAGCGCACGCGCGAGAAGGTCATCGACACGGTTCGCGCGGCGTTCGATCCGTTCGTGCACGGCAACGAGGTGCGCTTCACCGCCGCGTGCTGGTCGATCGGTGCGCGCGCGGGCAAAGGCGCGGCTTGACCGAAGCGTGCGCTCGGCAGCCTGACGGCTTGGCAAGAGCGGACTGGATCGTGAAGAGCCGAGCGCATTGCACTCAAAAGCAGCAGAGCCCCTGCGGAGAATCTGCGGCCTTCCTCGCTCAAGCAATACAGGCCGGCCGGCCGCGGTCAAGCAAAGATCGAAGCCTGCTCGTGCTTCAGCGCATCGAGGCGCTCCGAAAGCCGAATCTTCTCATCGGCCCTGTGCCGGGCATGGTCTGACATGCAGCAGGTCAGCAATTCGAGGTCTTGCGCAGTGCCGACATTCTTGAAGACCTTGTCCTTGTGCACATAGACCACGGACTTCTTCTTGCGTGCCAGCAGCTCGATCACATTGCTCAACGTCCCCGTGCTCTTGCCGTCCCAGACCATCAATCCGAAGTCTGCAAGCCTGGCCATCTGCAAGTCCTTGGCCGTGAAGAACGCTCGCGAACCTGGCGCCAAGGACGTTCCGGCCACGTGAGTCGGCCAGCCACCGACGTTGTTTCGAGGAACCGGACCGCTGCAGTAGACGGTCGCGTTCTTGGCGCCGATGTCGAGCAAATGAAACTGGATGGCCGCATCGGCACCGTCTGCATCGCCGACAACGATGTCGAAACCGGATTCGACCACCTTGTCGATGCGCGCCTTCACCCGAGCGTCGACGCGCTTGATGGTGATCGAGCCGGCGATGAAAACGGTCGTCATGCGGATCTCCAGGTGAACGCTGCCACGTAAATACCCCGGACTTTGGGGCACGCCCGCAGCACTGTACATGCCTTCTCCATCGAGGCGCCAGTGTGGAAAAGATCGTCAACCAAGAGCACGTTCCAGCGTCCCTCGGGCAGCACATCGCGAATCCAGAGGCTGTCTCCGATGGCCGCCAGCTTCTGCGCCTTGCTTTTCATGTCCTTCATCGAGGGGCCGACTTGCGTCTTGCGCAGCAAGCCCGTGAACACAGGCTTCCCGACAAGCTGCCCCAGTGCGCCGGCCACTGCGGCGACCGGCTGGCGCGGCCTGGCTGTCGATGCCGGCATGGGAACGACGAGTTCGACGGCGGTAAACAGTGGGTAGATGTGCGTGGCAATGGCCTGCGCGAGGGGCAGGGCCTGAGTGAAGTCGTTTCTGTTCTTCAACAGAAAAGTGGCTTCTCCCGCATCCGTTCGCACCGTTGTGAACTGCGGGTGCCCCCACTCGTTGTCGCCGGCGTATTCACTTTTCAAACTGTGTTTGTCCAGTACATACCCGTCGTCCCACGGCCCGGTGATTTGCTTCAAATTCACTTGCACGACTCCCCTCCGCTGCTTTTTTGATCTGGCGAGCACCGTCGCACGACACAGGGCATGGACGGGCTCCAGCCAACTCAAAAAACTCGCGTTGGCGTGGCATTCATCGCAATCGAAGCCTTTCGATCGGAGGCGCTCACCAGTAACCTAGGGAAATCCCTCGGTCCTGGCCCGTTACTTGCGATCACGATCAAAAATGACCGAAAATTTTCTTATCTGACTTATATTTGTAAACTGGTTTTCAAAAAACGCACACTTTCGGGCACCTCGCACCCCTCATGAGCACCACCGTCGACACCCCAGGCACCACCGTGGCCCAGCGCATTGCGCAGGCGTTGCCACGGCTGACGCGTTCGCACCGCCAGGTGGCCGACTACGTGCTGGAGCACCCGCTGCAAGTGGCCACGCTGCCCATCGACGAGCTCGCCGCCGCGGTGGGCGTGTCGGTCGCCACGGCCAACCGCTTCGCGCGGGCGCTGGACTTCGACGGCTACGCCACCTTCCGCGCCGAGCTCGTGCGTGGCTTCGAGTCGCTGGTGGCGCCGGTGGAGCGCCTGCGCGGCAACCTGGAGCGCCCGACCACGGTGGCCGAGGTGTTCGCCACCGCGCTGGACGAGAGCCGCCGCAACATCGAAGCCACGCGCCAGACGCTGGACTACGCCGCCTGCGAAGCCGCGGTGGAGCGCATCGGCAAGGCGCGCTCCATCTACATCGGCGGCTTCGGCGCCAGCGCCTGGCTCGCAGGGCTGCTGCAGCACGGGCTGGACGGCTCGTGCAACGACGTGCGCATGCTCTCCAGCGTGAGCGGCGTCACGCATGCGGCGCGCACGCTGATGCATGCCGGCCCGCAGGACCTGTTCATCGGGCTGACCTTTCCGCGCTACCTGACCGACACGGTGGCGCTCGCGCAGATTGCACGCGCCCAGGGCTGCGCAGTGCTCGCGCTGACCGACCGACCGAGCTCGCCCATTGCCCCGCTGGCCGACGTGGCGCTGTACTGCCAGACCGAAACCAACTACCGCCCGAACTGCGAGACCAGCGTGCTCGCGCTGATCGAGGCGCTCACCAGCGCCGTCTCGCTGCGCGCGCCCGACCCGGTGCAGTCGGCCGGCCGCATCCTGCACGCGGTGCGCCCTTGGCTGCACGGCGCCAACGGGCTGCCGCGCATCAGCGGCCCCGACACCAGCGCGCGCCTGCACGACACGCCCGGCACCGCCGACAAACCCGACGCTCATGCCCTGAACGGCGAGCGCAACGGCAAGAAAAAGAAAGCTCCCCGATGACCCCGTCTCATGTGCCCGTGATCGCCATCCACGGTGGCGCCGGCACCATCAGCGCCGCGACCACCAGCGCAGAGCAAGCCCAGGCCTACCACGACGCGCTGAAGAGCATCGTGGCCGCCGCGCAAGCCGCGCTGCTGAAAGGTGCCTCGGCACTCGACGCCACCTGCCTCGCGGTGGAGCTGCTCGAGGACTGCCCGCTCTTCAACGCCGGCCACGGCGCAGTGTTCACGCACGACGAAACCCATGAGCTGGACGCCGCCGTGATGGACGGCGCCACGCTCGCCGCCGGCGCCATTGCCGGCGTGTGCCACATCCGCCGCCCGGTGCGCGCCGCGCGCGCCGTGCTCGAAGACGGCGCCCACGTGCTGCTGGCCGGCGCGGGCGCCGAAGCCTTCGCGCGCGAGCACGGGCTGGAGATGGTCGAGCCCTCGTTCTTCTCCACCGATGCGCGCCGCCAGCAGCTCTACCGCGTGCGCGACACGGGCCGCGTGGTGACCGACCACGAAGGCGCCTCGATGGCCGCGGCCCCGCTCGACGAAGACAAGAAGATGGGCACCGTCGGCGCGGTAGCGCTCGACATGCACGGCCACCTGGCCGCCGCCACGTCCACCGGCGGCATGACCAACAAGCGCGTGGGCCGCATCGGCGACTCGCCGTTGATCGGCGCGGGCACCTATGCCGACGACCGCACCGCCGCGGTGTCGTGCACCGGCAGCGGCGAAATGTTCATTCGCGTCGCCGCCGCTTACGACGTGTGCGCCCGCATGGCCTACGGCGGCGCCACGCTGGCAGCCGCCACGCACGCGGTGGTGCAGCAGTCGCTGCCCGCGCTGGGCGGCACCGGCGGGCTGATTGCCGTCGACCGGCACGGCAACCTGAGCCTGGCCTTCAACACCGAAGGCATGTACCGCGGCCACGCGCGCGGCACCGACGCGCCGCACACGGCCATCTTTGCCTGACAGCCTGACTGACGCCGCGCGTTCCCCTTTTCTCTCGCATTCCCATGTCCACCCCTTCCCTCGCCCTGCCGGACGGCCGCGTTCTCGCCGTCGACGACCTCACCGTTCGTTTCTCGACCTCCGAGCGCACGGTCGATGCCGTGAAAAAGCTGTCCTTCCACATCGACCACGGCGAAACGCTCGCGGTGGTGGGCGAATCGGGTTCGGGCAAGTCGGTCACCTCGCTGGCGCTGATGCGCCTGGTGGAGCACGGCGGCGGCCGCATCCTCGACGGGCGCATGGCGTTTCGCCGCCGCAACGGCGAGGTGCTCGACCTGGCGCAGGCACGCGACCAGACGATGCGCGGCATCCGCGGCGCGGATATCGCCATGATCTTCCAGGAGCCGATGACCTCTCTGAACCCGGTGTTCACCGCCGGCGACCAGATTGCCGAGGCCATCCGCATCCACCAGGGCAAGAGCAATTCGGCCGCGCGCGCGGAGGCGCTTCGCATGCTGGACCTGGTGCGCATTCCCGAAGCGCGCAACGTGCTCGACCGCTTTCCGCACCAACTGTCGGGCGGCATGCGCCAGCGCGTGATGATTGCGATGGCGCTGTCGTGCAAGCCGCAGCTGCTGATTGCCGACGAGCCCACCACGGCGCTGGACGTGACGATCCAGGCGCAGATCCTGCAGCTCATTCGCGAGCTGCAAAAGGAAATGCACATGGGCGTGCTCTTCATCACGCACGACATGGGCGTGGTGGCCGAAATTGCCGACCGCGTGCTGGTGATGTACCGCGGCGACAAGGTGGAAGCCGGCACGTCGGACGCCGTGTTCGCGGCGCCGCAGCACCCCTACACCCGCGCCCTGCTGTCCGCGGTGCCCAAGCTGGGTGCCATGCAGGGCACCGACCTGCCGGCCAAGTTCGAGCTGCTGCGCACCGACGATTCGACCGACACCACGCCTGCCGAGGCCGCCACGCCGCAAGACACGGTGCGCGAAGGCGCGGGCCCGATCCTACGCGTGCGCGACCTGGTCACGCGCTTCGACGTGCGCAGCGGCATCTTCGGGCGCGTGAAGCGCCGCGTGCACGCGGTGGAAAAGATCAGCTTCGACCTGTATCCCGGCGAAACGCTGGCGCTGGTCGGTGAGTCGGGCTGCGGCAAGTCGACCACCGGCCGCTCGCTGCTGCGCCTGGTGGAGAGCCAGAGCGGCGCCATCGAGTTCGGCGGCCAGAACATCCGCGAGCTGCCCACGCGCGAGCTGCAGGCGCTGCGCCGCAACATCCAGTTCATCTTCCAGGACCCGTTCGCTTCGCTCGACCCGCGCGTGACGGTGGGCTTCTCGATCATGGAGCCGCTGCTGATCCACAACATCGCCAAGGGCGCCGAGGCGCAGCAGCGCGTCGACTGGCTGCTGCAGAAGGTCGGCCTGCCGGCCGAGGTGGCGCAGCGCTACCCGCACGAGTTTTCGGGCGGCCAGCGCCAGCGCATTGCCATTGCACGCGCCCTGGCGCTCAACCCCAAGGTGGTGGTGGCAGACGAATCGGTGTCGGCGCTGGACGTGTCCATCCAGGCGCAGATCGTCAACCTCATGCTCGACCTGCAGCGCGAACTGGGCGTGGCCTTTCTCTTCATCTCTCACGACATGGCCGTGGTCGAGCGCATCAGCCACCGCGTGGCCGTGATGTACCTGGGCCAGATCGTGGAAATCGGCCCGCGCCGCGCGGTGTTCGAAGACCCGCAGCACGCCTACACGCGCAAGCTGATGGCCGCGGTGCCGGTGGCCGACCCGTCGCGCCGCCACAAGCCGCGCGCACTGCTCGAAGGCGAGATTCCCAGCCCCATTCGCGCCGTGGGCGACGAGCCCGTGGTGCCGCCGCTGGTGCAGGTGGCCCCCGGCCATTTCGTTGCACGCCACGCCGTAGGCGGGGCTTTTTGATTCTTCACGCCGTAGGCGGCGCCTTCTGATCCCGACCTGATTTTTTCAACCGGCAGGCCTCCCTGCTTTTTTCCACGAACCGACTGGAGTTCTTCCATGACGCAATCTTCTTCCTCCCTGCGATGGGCATCCGCACTGCTGGGCCTGGCCGCGCTCGCCGCATCAGGCACGGCACTGGCCGCCAAAGACGTGGTGCTGTCGATCGGCTACCAGCCGGAAACGCTGGACCCGTACAACACCAACACCACCATCACCACGGCGGTGACCAAGACCTTCTATGAAGGCCTGTTCCAGTTCGACAAGGACCTGAAGGTACAGAGCGTGCTCGCCGAGAGCTACGACGTGACGAAGGACGGCCTGGTCTACACCATCAAGCTGCGCAGCGGCGTGAAGTTCCACGACGGCACCGACTTCAACGCCGAAGCGGTGAAGTTCGTGCTCGAGCGCGTGCTCAATCAGGACAACAAGCTGCTGCGCTACAACCAGTTCAACCGTGTGAGCAAGGTCGAGGCGGTGAACGCCACCACCGTGCGCATCACGCTGAAGGAGCCCTTCGGCCCCTTCATCAACTCGCTGGCGCACGCCTCGGCCGCCATGATTTCGCCCACCGCGCTGAAGAAGTGGGGTAACAAGGACATCGCCTTCCACCCCGTGGGCACCGGCCCCTTCGAGTTCGTCGAGTGGAAGCAGACCGACGCGGTCAAGGCCAAGAAGTTCGACGGCTACTGGAAGAAGGGCTTCCCCAAGGTCGACACGGTGTCGTGGAAGCCGGTGCTCGAGAACAACACGCGCGCGGCCATGCTGCAGACCGGCGAAGCCGACTTCGCGTTCCCCATTCCCTACGAGCAGGCCGAGCTGCTGAAGAAGAGCGACAAGCTCGAAGTGGTGGCCACGCCGTCGATCATCACGCGCTTCCTGGCCTTCAACATGCTGCAGAAGCCCTACGACAACCCGAAGGTGCGCGAGGCCATCGGCTACGCCATCAACAAGGAAGCGCTGGCCAAGGTCGCGTTCGGCGGCTATGCCTTTCCCGCGCAGGGCGTGCTGCCCCAGGGCGTGAAGTACGCCGAGAAGATGGCGCCCATTCCCTACGACGTGAAGAAGGCCAAGGAACTGCTGGCCGAAGCCGGCTACCCCAACGGCTTCGAGTCGGTGCTGTGGAGCGCCTACAACAACACGACCAGCCAGAAGACCATCCAGTTCGTGCAGCAGCAGCTCGCGCAAGTGGGCATCAAGCTGCAGGTGCAGGCGCTCGAAGTGGGCCAACGCACCGAGATGGTCGACGCATGGCCCGATGCCAAGACGGCCAAGGTGCGCATGTACTACACGGGCTGGTCGTCGTCGACCGGTGAAGCCGACTGGGGCCTGCGCCCGCTGTTCGCCTCGGAAGCCTGGGCGCCCAAGCTGAACAACATGTCGTTCTACAAGAGCGACGTGGTCGACAACGCACTGGCCAAGGCACTGGTGACGGTGGACGAAGCCGAGAAGGCTGCGCTGTACAAGACCGCGCAAGAGCAGATCCGCAAGGACCTGCCCCGCGTGCCGATGGTGACGGAGCAGAACCTGTCGGCGAACTCCAAGCGCCTGTCGGGCGTGTTCGTGATGCCCGACGGCAACATCAACATCGACGCCATCGCGGTGTCGAACTGATCGCGCGTTCTTTCGTTTCCTGACTGACTGACCGTCCGACGGGCGGAGGCATGTTGCCCCCGCCCGTACGCGACCACCGCACCCCATGCTGAATTACTTTCTCAAACGACTGTTGGGCCTGATCCCGACACTGCTCATCGTGGCGGTGCTGGTGTTCCTGTTCGTCCACATGCTCCCCGGCGACCCGGCGCGCCTTGCCGCCGGCCAGGAGGCCGACGAACAGACCGTGGCCATGGTGCGCGCGGAGCTCGGCCTGGACAAGCCGCTGCCACAGCAGTTCGTGAGCTTCTTCACCCACATGGTGCAGGGCGACTTCGGCACCTCGATCCGCACGCGGCGGCCGGTGTCGGTGGAGATCGGCGAGCGCTTTTTCCCGACGGTGATGCTCACCATCACCAGCATGGTGTGGGCGGTGATTTTCGGCATGGGCATCGGCATTGTTTCTGCCGTGTACCGCAACAAATGGCCCGACCGCATCGGCATGACGCTGGCCGTGTCGGGCATCTCCTTTCCTGCATTTGCACTCGGCATGCTGCTGATGCAGATCTTCTCGGTCCAGCTCGGCTGGCTGCCCACGGTGGGCGCCAGCACCTGGAAACACTACATCCTGCCCTCGGTCACGCTGGGCGCGGCCGTGGCGGCCGTGATGGCGCGCTTCACGCGAGCCTCGTTCGTCGAGGTGATCCAGGAAGACTTCGTGCGCACCGCGCGCGCCAAGGGCGTGCACGAGTCGGGCGTGATCTTCAAGCACACGCTGCGCAACGCGCTGATTCCTGTGGTGACGATGATGGGCCTGCAATTCGGCTTTCTGCTGGGCGGCTCCATCCTGGTGGAGGCGGTGTTCAACTGGCCCGGCCTGGGCCGCCTGCTGGTGGACGCGGTGCAAATGCGCGACTACCCCGTCATCCAGACGCTGGTGCTGCTGTTCTCGCTCGAGTTCATCCTGATCAACCTCGTGGTCGATGTGCTGTACGGCTACATCAACCCCACCATTCGCTACAAATGACCTCCCCCAGGCTACGCGCACTTCGTGTCGCTTCTCCTTCCCCCTCACCGGGGGCAACACCTGCGGCCCGGCAAAGCCGGTTCCGCGGTGTTCCACGAAAAAGCGCTGCAACGAACGACTGACATGACTCAAGCTCCAGGCGTTTCCGCCGACATCATTCTTCCGACCTCCCCGGTCGCCACCCTTCAAAGCGCCGGCAAGGTGCGCACGCCGTGGGGCGAATGCCGGCGCCGCTTCAAGAAGCAGCCGTTGGGCATCGTGGCCGCGCTGTTCGTGGCGCTGCTGGTGTTCATCGCGGTGTTCTCGCCGTGGATCGTGCCCTTCGATCCCGAGAACTTCTTCGACTACGACATGCTCAACAGCGGCCCCTCGGCCACGCACTGGATGGGCGTGGACCCCTTGGGCCGCGACATCTTCAGCCGCATCCTGGCGGGTGCGCGCATCTCGCTGATGGCGGGCTTTCTGTCGGTGCTGGTGGGCGGCTTCATCGGCACGGCCTTCGGCCTGCTGGCGGGCTACTACGAAGGCTGGTGGGACCGCATCGTGATGCGCATCTCGGACGTGCTGTTCGCCTTTCCCGGCATCCTGCTGGCGCTGGGCGTGGTGGCCATCCTGGGCAGCAGCATGACCAACGTGGTGGTGGCGGTGTCGGTGTTCAGCGTGCCGGCCTTCGCGCGACTGGTGCGCGGCAACACGCTGGTGCTGAAGCAGCAGACCTACATCGAGGCCGAGCGCAGCATCGGCGCGTCGGACTGGACCATCATCGTGCGGCACATCCTGCCGGGCACCATCTCGTCGATCGTGGTGTATTTCTCGATGCGGGTGGGCACCTCGATCATCACGGCGGCCAGCCTGTCGTTCCTGGGCATGGGGGCGCAGGCACCTACGCCCGAGTGGGGCGCGATGCTGAGCGAAGCGCGCGCCGACATGGTGACCTCGCCGCACGTGGCGCTGTTCCCCAGCCTGGCCATCTTCTTCACCGTGCTCGCCTTCAACCTGCTGGGCGACGCACTGCGCGACGCGCTCGATCCCAAGATCGACCGCCAGTAAATTCCCGGTTTCCGGCTCCCATGTCTTCCAGCACGCAGCACGCCCCCCTTCCCTTCATCGGCCACCTGCTCCAGGGCGAACGCAACGCGATCACCGACGTGGCGGGCGTCACGGTCGGCCACCGGACGTTGAGCGACGACGGCGTGCAGACGGGCGTGACGGTGATCCGCCCGCACGCCGGCGACCCGTTCCGCGACAAGGTGCCGGCCGCCGCCGTGGTGCTCAACGGCTTCGGCAAAAGCGTGGGGCTGGTGCAGCTCGAAGAGCTGGGCGTGCTGGAAACACCCATCGCGCTGACCAACACCTTCTCGGTGGGCACGGTGGCCACGGCGCAGATCCGCGATTGCGTGGCGAACAACCCCGAGACCGGCCGCGCGCTGCCCACGGTGAACCCGCTGGTGTTCGAGTGCAACGACGGCTACCTGAACGACATCCAGCGGCTGGCGGTGAAAGAGGCGGACTACCTGCAGGCGCTGCAAGGCGCCTGCGCCGATTTTGCGCAGGGCTCGGTCGGCGCGGGGCGCGGCATGTCCAGCTTTCAGCTCAAGGGCGGCATCGGCAGTGCCTCGCGGCGTGTGTCGTCGCGAAGCGCCGGCCCCGGTTCCCCGGGCTCTGCGTGCGGCTGCCACACGGTCGGCACGCTGGTGCTGGCGAACTACGGGCGCCAGCCGCAACTGCTGCTGGCCGGCCATGCGGTGGGCGAGCGGCTCGCCGCGCTGCAAGCCTCGCACCGACCCGCGCCGCTGGACGAAGCCGAGAAGGGCTCGATCATCATCGTGGTGGCCACCGACGCGCCACTCGACGCGCGCCAGCTGCGCCGCCTGGCGCTGCGCGCGGGGGCCGGACTGGCCCGCACAGGCTCGGTCTTCGGCCATGGCAGCGGCGACATCGTGCTGGCCTTTTCCACCGCCTACACCGTGCCCGACCGCGTCGAGCGGCCGATGCCGGCCGTGGCGATGCTGCACGACGCACTGCTCGACGGCTTGTTCCAGGCCGCGGCCGACAGCACCGAGCAGGCGATCCTTCATGCCCTGTGGCGCGCCACGCCCGTGACGGGGCGCGACGGCAACCACCGCGCCGCGCTGGCCGAGCTGCTGCCTCCGTCTTCCCTCTCTTCCTGAACCGAGCCCAACGCCCATGAAAGTCCTGATCTCCACCGACATCGAAGGCGTCGCCGGCGTCTACCACCCCGAGCAGACCCGCCCCGGCAACCCCGAGTTCGAGCGCGCGCGCCTGCTGATGACGCAGGAAGCCAACGCGGCGATTGCCGGCGCGTTCGACGCAGGCGCCACCGAGGTGCTGGTGAACGACTCGCACGGGGGCTTTCGCAACATGCCGCCCGACGTGCTCGATCCGCGCGCCCGCGTGGTGCAGGGCAAGCCGCGCTACCTGAGCATGGTGGCCGGCGTGGAAGAAGGCGTGGACGCGGTCTGCATGGTGGGCTACCACTCGCGCGCGCAGGGCCGCGGCATCCTGGCGCACACCATCAACAGCTTCGCCTTCGCGAGCATCGCGCTCAACGGGCAGGAGCTGGGCGAAGCCGGGCTCTACGGCGCGCTGGCCGGCGAGTACGGCGTGCCCGTGGTCATGGGCAGCGGCGACGATGTGTTCATCGCCGAGAACCGGCCGCTCTTTCCGCATGCGACCTTCGTGGAAACCAAGAAGGCCACGGGCTTCGGCAGCGGCATTTCGCTGTCGCCCGAGCAGTCGCGCCGTGCCATCCGTGCCGGCGTGGAAGAAGCCTTGGCTGCACGTGCCGGCGCGAAGCCGCTGGTGCTTGCAGGGCCGCAGGCCGTGACGCTGCGCACCCAGTCGACCGCGCTGACCGACCTGTTCTGCCAATGGCCGGCGTTCGAGCGCGTGGACGGCGTCACGCTGCGCTTCACCGCCGCAACCGTGGAAGCGGCGGTGCGCATGCTGAACTGCTGCTCGGCGATGTCGTCGATGCTGCGCTGAGGCGGCACCCAGGCGACCTTGCGCTCTACTGGAAAGCGACGTCGCGCATGCCGATGCCGCGCGTTGCGCCCGACGCGACTGCGCGCGGGGCATGGCCCAGGGCGGGAGCGCCGCTGCCCTGCTCCAGCTTGAACTGACCCACGATCTGCGACAGGCTGCCCGCCTGCTCCTGCAGCGACTGCGCGGCGGCCGAGGCTTCTTCCACCAGCGCGGCGTTCTGCTGCGTGGCCTGGTCCATCTGCGTGATGGCCTGGTTGATCTGCTCGATGCCCGAGGTCTGCTCCTGGCTGGCGGCGCTGATCTCGCCCATGATGTCGGTCACCCGCTTCACGCTGCCCACGATCTCTTCCATGGTGCGCCCGGCGTCGGCCACCTGGCGGCTGCCCTCCTCGACCTTTTCCACCGAATCGCCGATCAGCGTCTTGATTTCCTTGGCCGCTGCCGCCGAGCGCTGCGCCAGGCTGCGCACTTCGGACGCCACCACGGCGAAACCGCGCCCCTGGTCGCCCGCGCGGGCCGCTTCCACCGCGGCGTTCAGCGCCAGGATGTTGGTCTGGAACGCAATGCCGTCGATCACGCTGATGATGTCCACGATCTTCTTGGACGACGCATTGATCGAGCCCATGGTCTCCACCACCTGGAACACGACGCTGCCGCCGCGCACGGCCACTTCCGAGGCCGAGGTGGCCAGCTGGTTGGCCTGGCGCGCGTTGTCGGCGTTCTGCTTCACCGTGGAGGTCAGCTCCTCGATGGAGGCCGCCGTCTGCTCCAGCGAACTCGCCTGCTCTTCGGTGCGCGAGGACAGGTCCTGGTTGCCGGTGGCGATCTGCGTGCTGGCGGTGGTCACGTTCATCACCACCCCGTGCACCTGCGACAGCGAGCCCTGCAGGGCGCTGCGCATCAGGTCGAGCGCGCGCAGCAGGTGGCCGGTTTCGTCCTTGGCGTAGCCGGCTTGCGGGGCGCCGGTCAGGTCCATGTCGGCGATCGACTGGGCGATGGTCTCGGCGCTGCGCAGCGGCAGCACAATGCTGCGTGCCAGCATCCAGGCCAGCAGCGCACCGGCCACCAGGCTGACGGCGGAGCACACGATCAGCAGCGTGCTGGTTTGCGCGCGCAGGTCGTTGGCGCGCGCGGCGGCCGCGTCCAGGTGGTCGCGCTGCATGTCCACCACCTGCTGCACACCGGCGATGTAGCTGACCGACGTGGGCTGGAACTGGTTGTCGAAGGCGCGGTTGGCGCCGGCCAGGTCGCCCGTCAGCTTGAGCTTGCTGACTTCTTCACGCGAGGCGAGGTAGGCCTTGCGCAGGCTGCCGACCTTTTCGAGCAGCGCCTTCTCGTCGGGCTTGACCAGCTTGCCTTCGATGAATTTCTGCAGCTCGTTGGTGTCCTTGATGGACTTGGCCGTGGCCGGCGCGAAGTAGTCGATCAGGCTGGAGTCGCTGCTCTTGGCGATCGCCGCGGCGCGCTGCACGCCCGAGGTGGTGTGGCGCAGCCAGTCGGAGCCGGCGCGCTCGGTCTTCACGTTGTCCTGGATCATCGTGTCGATCTCCTGGCTCAGTTGCTGCAGCTTCAGCACCGCGGCCAGGCTGGTGGCCAGGAAAAGCGCCAGGATGGCGCCCAGCACGATGGCAAGGCGCTTGCCAATTGAGACGTTGCTCAAGAACATGATCGGACTCCGGGACTCAAGGGGAATGGAAAGATGGCCGTCGCGACACGCGCGGCGGCATCGAATCTGAAAGAAGCGGCCACCGCGGCCGCTCTCCTTGGCTGGATATCGGCAGTTCGGGTGAAAACTTGAGGCCACGATGGCCAAACGTGCGCCGCCGGCTGCGAGGGATTCGTTCTGTTCCTAGAATTCCCGGGTCGGACACGCCTTTTGCGGCCCGCCGCCTTATCCGGAATAAGCATCCAACCGTCCTGCAACCCGCATGGACACTGGTGAATAAGCTTATCCGCATAAAGCGCGAACCAAAAAATAGTTTGTTTCCATAAGGCGAGCTTTCAGAATCTCGGCTTCTTGCTGGGGCGCCCCGTTTCACGTTCGGCACCGCACTTCCTCAAGACACACGCACGCACGATGTACCAATACACAGAATTCGATCGCCAGTTCGTTCATCAACGAGCCGCCCAGTTCCGAGACCAGCTCGAGCGCTGGCAAAAGGGCCGCCTCCATGAAGACGAGTTCCGCCCGCTTCGGCTGCAAAACGGCTGGTACGTCCAGCGCTACGCGCCCATGCTGCGCGTGGCAGTGCCCTACGGCGAGCTCTCGAGCCGCCAGATTCGTGTGCTGGCGCGCATTGCCCGCGAATACGACGAGCCGGAAGCCGAGGTCTACAAGAAGGCGCTCGAAATCCAGGGCGGCATGGGCAGCCACAAGCTCCCCACCCACTACGCCCACTTCTCGACGCGCCAGAACGTCCAGTACAACTGGATTCCGCTGGCCAGGTCGGCCGACGTGATGGACCTGCTGGCGTCGGTCGACATGCACGGCATCCAGACCAGCGGCAATTGCATTCGCAACATCACCAGCGACGAGCGCGCCGGCATCGCCGTGGACGAAATTGCCGATCCGCGCCCGTTCGCGGAAATCATGCGCCAGTGGAGCACGCTGCACCCCGAGTTCGCCTTTTTGCCGCGCAAGTTCAAGATCGCCATCACCGGCGCCACCGAAGACCGCGCGGCCACCGGCTGGCACGACGTGGGTCTGCACGTGGTCAAGAACGAGGCCGGTGAAGTCGGCTTTCGTGTGCAGGTGGGCGGCGGCATGGGCCGCACGCCCATCATCGGCACGGTGCTGCGCGAGTTCCTGCCGTGGCAGCAGATCATGAATTACCTCGAAGCGGTGATTCGTGTCTACAACCGCTACGGCCGCCGCGACAACATCTACAAGGCGCGCATCAAGATTCTGGTGAAGGCCGAAGGCCAGCGCTACATCGACGACGTGGACGCCGAGTACAAGCAGATTCTGGAAGTCGACGGGGCGCCGCACACCATCACGCAGGCAGAGTACGACCGCGTGGCCGCTTCCTTCGTGCCGCCGACGCTGGCCACCCGCGTGCTGCAAAGCGCCGAAAAAACCGATGCCGAGCTGCGCGCCCGCGCCGCCGACGACGTTCAGTTCGCACGCTGGCTCGCGCGCAACGTGGCGCCGCACAAGAACCCCGCGCTGCGCGCCGTCACGCTGTCGTTCAAACGCCTGAAGCAGGCCCCCGGCGACGCGGATGCCGACCAGCTCGACACGCTCGCGCAACTGGCCGACCGCTTCTCTGCCAGCGAAGCCCGCGTGACGCACGACCAGAACGTGGTGCTGCCCTGGGTGCATGCCGAAGACCTGCATGCGCTGTGGCTCGCCGCCCGCGCCGCCGGCCTGGCCAGCGCCAACGTGCACCTGCTGACCGACATGATCGCCTGCCCCGGCGGCGATTTCTGCGCGCTGGCCAATGCACGCTCCATTCCCATCGCCGAAGCCATCACCGAGCGCTACCAGGACCTGGACGAGCTCGACGACTTGGGCGAGATCGACCTGCACATCAGCGGCTGCATCAATTCGTGCGGCCACCACCACAGCGGCCACATCGGCATCCTCGGCGTCGACAAGGACGGCAAGGAGTGGTACCAGGTGTCGCTGGGCGGCTCCGACGGCTCCGCGCTCAGCGGCGCGCCGGTGGCCGGCAAGGCCGTGGGCCCCTCGTTCTCGGCGGCCGAAGTGCCCGGCGTGATCGAGGCCGTGCTCACCACCTACCGCGACACCCGTGTGTCGGGCGAGACCTTCATCGACACGCTGCGGCGCGTGGGGCCCGACCCGTTCAAGGCCGCGGCCAACGGTGCGCGTTTCAAGGTGGAGGAAGCAGCATGAACAAGACGCTCAATATCCTCTCGGCCGAAGACCACATCGACGACGGCGACCCCAAGGTGCTGCAGCTCGCCAACGATGCCGACCCGTTCGCCATCGAGGCCTGCCTGTCGGACATCGAGCGCATCGACCTGAACTTTCCGAAGTTCACCGACGGCCGCGCCTACAGCCAGGCCTTTTTGCTGCGCCGCCGCCTGGGCTTCACGGGCGACATCCGTGCCACGGGCGATGTGCTGATCGACCAGCTGGTGCAGATGGAACGCACCGGCTTCTCCAGCGCCGTGCTGAAGGAAGGCGTGGACGCCTCCGACGCGCAGCGCCAGTTCGACCGCTTCTCTGCCTTCTACCAGGGCGATGCGGTGAAGACCGCGCCGCACTTCGTGGCCGGCAACTGAGAAAGTTTTCGACATGAGCATCGCCACGGACATCGACTTTGCACGCATCAACACCGAACTCGGCCGCAACGCCGAGGGCCTGGTGGACTGGGCCGTCGGCCTGGGCCAGCCCGCGATCATCACCACCAACTTCCGCCCGTTCGAGGCCGTGATCCTGCACATGGTCACGCGCGCCAAGCGGGACGTGCCGGTGATCTGGATGGACAACGGCTACAACACCGAAGCCACCTACCGCTTTGCCGACGAGGTGACGAAGCAGTTGGGCCTGGACCTGCACATCTACCTGCCGCGCCGCTCGCGCGCGCACCGCGAAGCGGTGGAGGGCACCACGCCCGCGCTCGACGATCCGCGCCACGCCGCGTTCACGCAAGAAGTGAAGCTGGAGCCCTTTGCCCGCGCATTGCGCGAAACGGCACCGAAGGTCTGGTTCACCGCGCTTCGGGCCACCGACACGGCGGTGCGCGCGCAGATGGACCCGGTGTCGGTCAACCCCGATGGCCTGATCAAGGTCGCGCCGCTGCTGCATTGGTCGTCCAAGGAGCTGTACGCCTACTGCGAGGCGCATGGCCTGCCCAACAACTTCGACTACGTGGACCCGACCAAGGGCGAAGACAACCGCGAGTGCGGATTGCACCTCGCGCACTGAGCGCCACGCCTCACCGACTCTCCGCATTGAGCCCCCTTTGATGAACGCCCGTACCGAAACCGAACTGCTGCAGCCCTCCATGCACTCTCCCGCGCGCCTGTCCGACACGCACCTCGATGCGCTGGAGGAAGAAACCATCTTCATCCTGCGCGAAGTGGCGGCCGCCTTCGAGCGCCCCACCCTGCTGTTCTCGGGCGGCAAGGACTCGCTGGTGCTGCTGAAGTGCGCGGAAAAGGCGTTCGGCGCGGGCCGCATTCCCTACCCGCTGCTGATGATCGACACGGGGCACAACTTCCCCGAAGTCACGGCCTATCGCGACCAGCGCGCCAGGGAACTGGGTGCCGAACTCATCGTGCGCAACGTGGAAGACTCGATGAAGCGCGGCACCGTGCGCCTGGCCCACCCGGGCGAGTCGCGCAATGCGCACCAGTCGGTGACGCTGCTCGAAGCGATTGAAGAGTTCCGCTTCGACGCGCTCATCGGCGGCGCCCGCCGCGACGAGGAAAAGGCGCGCGCCAAGGAGCGCATCTTTTCGCACCGCGACAGCTTCGGCCAATGGCAGCCCAAGGACCAGCGCCCCGAGCTGTGGACGCTGTTCAACACGCGCCTGGCCCCGGGCGAGCACTTTCGCGTGTTCCCCATCTCGAACTGGACCGAGCTCGACGTGTGGCAGTACATCGAGCGCGAGCACGTCGGCCTGCCGTCGATCTACTACACGCACAAGCGCGAAGTGGTCGAGCGCCGCGGCCTGCTGGTGCCGGTGACCGAACTGACCCCGCCGCGCGACGGCGAAACGGTGCAGGTGCGCGACGTGCGCTTTCGCACCGTGGGCGACATCACGACCACCTGCCCGGTCGAGAGCCTGGCGGCCGATGCCGGCGACGTGGTGCTGGAGACGCTCACGGTCGACGTGAGCGAGCGCGGGGCCACGCGCATGGACGACATGACTTCGGAAGCTTCGATGGAGAAGCGCAAGAAAGACGGGTATTTCTGATGAGCACGACGACAGCCACCACCAACGAAGCCGCCATCCACGGCGACACCGGCACCGCCCTGCGCTTCATCACCTGCGGCTCGGTCGACGACGGCAAGAGCACGCTCATCGGCCGCCTGCTGGTGGACAGCAAGACCGTGCTGCAAGACCAGCTGGCCGGCGTGCAGCGCGGCGGCGAAACCGACCTGGCGCTGCTGACGGACGGCCTGTCGGCCGAGCGCGAACAGGGCATCACCATCGACGTGGCCTACCGCTACTTCTCGACCGCGAAGCGCAAGTTCATCATCGGCGACGCGCCGGGCCATGAGCAGTACACCCGCAACATGGTCACGGCCGCCTCGGCCGCCGACGCCGCCGTGGTGCTGGTCGACGCGACCAAGCTGGCCTGGGCCGCGGAAGTGGAAGACGGCACCGTGGTCTCGCGTGAACTGCTGCCGCAGACGCGCCGCCACACGCTGCTGTGCAACCTGCTGCGCGTGCAGTCGATCGTGTTCGCGGTGAACAAGCTCGACGCCATTGCGGACGCCGGCCTGGCCTTCGAACGCATCTCGACCGCGCTGAACGCCTTTGCCGAAGCGGCCGGCGTGCAGGTGGCGGCCATCGTGCCGATCTCGGCCCTGAAGGGCTGGAACGTGGCCACGCGCCATGCCGACTGGGTCGGCTACGAAGGGCCCAGCCTGCTCGAGCTGCTCGAAGAGCTGCCGGTCACGGTGCAGGACGAGGCCGTGCCCTTCGCGTTCCCGGTGCAGTGGGTCGAAAAGTTTTCTGCGTCCGCCGACACCTCGCAGGGCCGCCGCGTGTTCTGGGGCCGCGTGGCCTCGGGCCATGTGGAACCCGGCCAGCGCGTGACCGTGCTGCCGAGCAACCAGACCGCCACCGTGGCCCAGGTGCTGAACCACACGCGCCAGCCGCAGGCGGTGCATGCGGGTCACAGCGCGGGCATCGTGCTGGACCGCGAGGTCGACGTGTCGCGCGGCGACTGGCTGCTGGCGCCCGAGGCCTTCGAGCCGGTGCGCGAAATCACCGCCACCGTGGCCTGGCTGGACGACGAACCGCTGGTCGCGGGCCGCGTGTACTGGGCGCTGCAGGGCCATCGCTGGGTCAAGGCCAAGGTGGCGCGCATCGTCGACCGGGTGAACATCACCACGCTCGAATCGGAGCCGGCCACGCAACTGGAAGCCAATGCCATCGGCGACGTGGTGCTGGCGCTGCAGCAGCCGCTGGCGGTGCTGCCCTTCTTGCAATCGCGTGCGCTGGGGTCGCTGGTGCTGGTCGATACGGCCTCCCACAAGACCGCTGCGGCCGTGCTTGTGCAGCCCGCCGCCGCGAAGGCCTAAAATCTCGGGTTTTCCCCGATCACTTTCTGACGTCAAAAAACAAATGACCCACGTCGTCTCCGAAGCCTGCATCCGCTGCAAATACACCGACTGCGTGGACGTTTGCCCCGTCGACTGCTTCCGCGAAGGTCCCAACATGCTGGTGATCGACCCGGACGAGTGCATCGACTGCGCGGTCTGCATTCCCGAATGCCCGGTCAACGCGATCTACGCCGAAGAAGACCTGCCGGCCAACCAGATCGCCTTCATCAAGATCAACGCCGAGCTGGCCTTGGCCGACGGCTGGAAGAGCATCACCAAGCGCAAGCCCGCGCTGCCTGATGCCGAAGAATGGAAAGACAAGACGGACAAGGTCGGGGAGCTGGTGCGCTGAACCAGCCCACCGCCCCTGCCGTTGCCGCCATCGAAACCGACGCCCTGATCGTCGGTGCCGGCCCTGTCGGGCTGTTCCAGGCCTTTCAGCTGGGCCTGCTTGAAATTTCCTGCCACATCGTCGATGCACTGCCCGCCGCGGGCGGCCAGTGCGTGGCGCTGTATGGCGACAAGCCGATCTACGACATTCCCGGCACGCCCCTGACCAGCGGGCGCGACTTGGCGCAGTCGCTGCTCGCGCAGGTGGCGCCGTTCAAGCCGCAGTTTCACTTCGGCGAGCAGGTCGCCACGCTGGAGCGGCAAGCCGACCAGCGGCTGCTGCTGACGACCTCGGCCGGCACGGCCTTCCTGGCGAAAACCGTGTTCATCGCGGCGGGCGTGGGCGCCTTCGTGCCCAGGCGCATGGCCATCGACGGCATCGCGCAATTCGAGGGCACCTCGCTTTTCTATCACCCCGAATCGCTGGACCGCTTCGCGGGGCAGACCGTGGTGGTGAATGGCGGCGACGACATCGCGCTGGAAACCGCCGTTGCGCTCGCGGCCATCGCGAAGCAGGTCACGCTGGTGCACCGCCGCGACGGCTTCCAGGCCGACGAGGCGAACATAGCCGCCATGCGCGCCCTCGTGGCCTCAGGCAAGCTGGCCTTCCACGTCGGCCAGCCCACCGCCTTCGACGGCAAGCAACTGCAGATCACCACGCCCGACGCCAGCACGCTCGACGTGCCGCTGGACGCGCTGGTCGCCTGCCTGGGCATTTCGCCGCGCCTGGGGCCCATCGCCGACTGGGGCCTGGAACTGGAGCGCAAGCAGGTGCCCGTCGACACCGAAAAGTACGAGACGCGCGAACGCGGTGTGTTCGCGGTCGGCGACATCAACACCTACCCGGGCAAGAAGAAGCTCATCGTCTGCGGCTTCCACGAAGCCACGCTGGCCGCCTGGGGCGCCACGGCCATTGTTTTTCCGGGCAAGGCCGTGCCGCTGCAGTACACGACCACCAGCACGCGCCTGCACGAGCTGCTGGGCGTGGCCAAGCGCAGCTGAGCCGAATCAGGCGCGGGGCAGCAGCGCCCCGTACGCGCCGATGAAGCTGCCGATGGCGGCGACGAAGCGGTCGATGTCCGCATCCGCCACCGGCAGCGACAGCACGACGAACCCGCGCGGCGAGGCATAGATGCCCTGGGCCAGCAGGTGGAAGAACAGCAGCTGGCGCAGCCGCCCGTCGACACCGGCCAGGTCTTCGCTGCGCACCACCTCGCCCTTCACGAAATGCGCATTCATCAGCGAACCCAGGCCGGTGAACTGCAGCGCAATGCCCTCCTTCTCGCACAGTGCGTTGAGCCGCGCGCGCATCGCCTCGCCGCGCGCGGCAAGTGCGCCGGCCGCCTCGGGCGGGAACAGCTTGGTGAGCCCCGCGTAGCCCGCCGCCATCGTCATCACGTTGTTGTTGAAGGTGCCCGAGTGCGACAACGGCCCGGTGCGCGGGTCGAACAGCGCCATCACGTCGGCCCGGCCGCCGAACGCGCCGAAGGACATGCCGCCGCCGATGTACTTGCCCAGCGTGGTCAGGTCCGAGCGGATGCCCAGCTGGTTGGCCAGCCCGTGCGGCGCAAGGCGCGACGTCATCACCTCGTCGAATATCAGCAAGGCGCCCACGCGCGTGGCCGATTCGCGCAGGGCCTGCAGGAAGTCGAGCCGGCCCGGAATGCAGCCGCTCGCGCCCTGCATCGGCTCGACCAGCACGGCGGCCACGTCGGCGCCGTGTTTCTCGATCTGCTCGCGCGCCGCCTGCGCGTCGTTGTAGGGCAACACCAGGAAGTCGAACGGCACCGTCGTCGGCAGCGGTTTGACGCCGAAACCCAGCACACCGCCGTGGTAGCCGCCCGAGAACACCACGATCTTGCGGCGGCCCGTGAAGTGCAGCGCCGCGGTGAGCGCCATCAGGTTCGCCTCGGTGCCCGAGTTGGTGAAGCGCAACTGCTCGACCTGCGGGAAGCGCTGGCAAATGAGCTGGGCCAGCCGGCCTTCGAGCAGGTTGTGGCCCGTGAGGTTGATGCCGCTCTTCATCGCCTCGATGACCGCGTCGCGAATCTCGGGGGCGGAGTGGCCGTAGACGCCGGCCGTGTACTCGGCGATGAAGTCGGCATAGCGGTGGCCGTCGGCGTCCCACAGCGCGGCGCCCTCTCCCTTTGCGATGGTCAGCGGGAACGGGGCGTAGAACAGCACCGAGCGGCTGTTGGCGCCCGGCATGTAGCGCGCCTGTTCGTCGAACTGGCGGCGGCTGGCCGGGTTACCGTCGACGAAGCGTCGGTGGGCTTGGCTGACAGCCTGGTCGATGGCCTGGTCGATGGCGGAATGCGTCATGGCGAAATGTTCTCCGGGTGATGTGGCGCAGGTCACTGACTCTTATTTTTATTGATCACTGCTCAATTAATATTATTTATACAGCCAATTGCACTGCCGCACAATAGCGGCCAATGCCGACACAGACAAAGAAGAAAGCCTCGCCCAAGACGGCCGGCCGCCCCCTCGGCGGCGCGGCCCTGACGAAACAGCGCATCGCCGAAGCCGCGCTCGAACAGATCGACGAGTTCGGCCTGGGCGCCTTCAGCATGCGCGAACTGGCGGCGCGGCTGGGCGTGTACCCGGCCACCGTGCACTGGCACGTGAGCACGCGCGAAGCGCTGCTGGCCGAGGTGGCCGCCGCCGTCATGGCGCAGGTGGCGCCGCCGCCGGGCAAGCTGGCCTGGCAGGCGTGGATCGCCGAGCTGTTCCGCCGCAGCCGCGCCGCCGTGCGCCTGCACCCCAACGTGGCGCAGCTGCTGGGCGCCCAGCTGGTGTCGAACGGCAGCCTGCCGATCGAGCTGGTCGAAGGCGTGCTGGCGGCACTGACCGAAGCCGGCTTCGAAGGCGAGGCGCTGCTGGAGGCCTACAACTGCGTGATCGCGGCGATGCTGGGCTTCCTGACGATGGAGTTCTCGCCCCTGCCCGCCGACAACACCCAGGCCTGGGCCGAAGAGCTGCGCGAGCGGGTGCACACCATTCGCCCGCTCGACCATCCGGTGCTCACGCGCAACCTGCCGCTGATGGCCAACAAGGCCTTCATCCTGCGCTGGGACAACGGCACCACCGTGCCGCTGGAAGGCAGCTTCGAGCGGCACATCCAGATCACCGTCGACGGGCTGGAGGCGTTCGCGCGGAGGGTCAGGCCGGGCTGAGGGGCGTTGCGTCAGCCTCGTTGCCGCGCCCGATGCGCAGCAGCGCGTCTTTCAGCCACAGCACGCCGGCATCGGAATTGGAGCGCCGGTTCCAGCACACGACCGAGCGGTAGCCCTGCAGATCGAACGGCAACGGGTGCACCGCGAGCACATCGCGGAAGCGGTCGGCCACGCGCAGCGGCATCACGGCGACATGGTCGGTGTGCGCCAGCAGGTCGACGATCTGGCCGAAGCTGGTCATGGCTACGCTCATGGTGCGCGTGCGCCCCATGCGCGCCAGCACCTGGTCGATGAGGTCGTCCAGCGCCGAGCTGCCATACCCCAGGAAGACGTGCGGCGCACCGCAGAAGGCGTCGAGCGTCGCTTCGGCGCCCAGTGCCGGATGGCCTCGCCGCACCGCGACCACATAGCGGTCTTCGTACAGCAGCGCAGATTCGCAGTCGCTCGGCGGCTCCAGGCGCGGCAGCACGGCGATGTCGAAGTCGCCCTTGCGCAGGCGCTCGGTCAGCGTCAGGAAGGAGCTGGTCTCCCAGTAGATGCGCACGAGAGAACCGCACGCCACCAGCTCGTTGGCGAGCGTGGGCAGCAGCAGGTGGCTGGCGTAGTCCCCGCCCGAAATGCGAAAGATGCGTTGTGATGCCGCCGGGTCGAAGCCCTCGCCCGGCTCCAGCATGGCCGACAGGTCGGCCAGCACGCGCTCCACCTGGCCGGCCAGCGCCTGCGCGCGCGCCGTGGGTTCCACGCCGTGCGCGGTGCGGGTGAACAGGGGGTCGCCGAAGGTGTCGCGCAGCCGGTTGAGCGAGGCGCTCACCGCCGGCTGGCTCAGGAAGAGCCGGGTCGCCGCGCGCGACACGCTGCGTTCGCGCATCAGCGCATCGAAGGTCCGCAGCATGCCGACGTCGAGGCTGCGGATATCACGTAGGGCCATATCTCATATCCAAAGCTTCGAATTGCCCGCGGGGCGGGCTGTCCGTATCGTCCAGCGCACAAGTACAACACGACTGGAGACACGATGAATCGGTTCAGACCCTCGCCGCGCGGGGGGCCCACGCGCCGCCGCACGCTCGGCATCCTCGGTGCCGGGCTTGCCACGCTGGCGGCCGGCTCCGCCTTTGCGCAGGCCCCGCGCTTTCCGAGCCGCGTGGTGCGCATCGTTCCCTTCGGCTCGCCCGGCGGGCCGATGGACGTCATTGCGCGCATCTATGCAGAGAAGCTCAAGACACGCTGGAGCCAGCCGGTGATCGTCGAGGCCAGGCCGGGCGCCAGCGGCACCATCGCCGCCGACATGGTCGCCAAGGCCGCGCCCGACGGCTACACGGTGCTGCTCACGCTGCCGCTCACGCACATCAACAACGTGGTGCTTCAGCCCCGGTTGCCCTACGACCCGGTGAAGGACTTCGAGCCGCTGTCGCAGCTGGCCACGGGCGGGCCGATGCTGATTGCGCGCGCCGCGGCGCCGTTCTCGAACGTGCGCGAGTTCGTGGCCTACGCCAAGGCCCACCCCGGCGTGTCCTACGGCACCTGGGGCAACGGCTCCAACGCGCACCTGTTCGGCGAGCTGCTGGCGCGCCAGACGGGCATCGACCTGGTCCACGTGCCCTACAAGGCGGAAGCCGCGGCGCACAACGACATGTTCGGCGAATCGCTGGGCGTGGCCTGGGCCAACCCGTCGACCGCGCGCGCACTGGCGCAGGCCGGCAAGATCAAGGTGCTGGGCATCACCGGGCGCAAGCGCGTGCGCTCGATGCCCGACGTGCCGACCTTCACCGAGCAGGGCTTTGCCGGCTTCGACCTCGACAGCTGGATCGGCATGTACGCCCCCGCCAAGACCCCGCAGCCCGTGCTCGACGAATGGTCGAGCGCGTTGCGCGACATCACGAAGATGCCCGACGTGCAGGAGCGCCTGGTCGGCTTCGGCTTTGAACCCCTGGGCAGCACGCCTGCCGAGTTCCGGGCCAACTACAAGGCCGACTTTCCCCGCGTCGCGGACCTGATCAAGGCCGCAGGAGTCACCCCCGAATGAGCGCCGTCGCACCCTCCTCCCCCTCGTCCTCCACGCCTGCCGCAGGAGAGTGGCAGGCCGTCGTCATGGATACCGGCACGGCCTACGGCCGCAAGCCGCCGAGCCACAAGCCGGAACTCACCGAAGTTGGCGCGGGCACGCCCATGGGCGAGTTGCTGCGCCGCTACTGGCACCCGATCGGCCTGGCCGCCGATGCCGGCGACACGCCGCGCCAGGTGCGCGTGCTGGGCGAAGACCTGATCCTGTTTCGCGACAAGAGCGGCCGCGCGGGCCTGGTGCACTGGCGCTGCGCGCACCGCGGTGCTTCGCTGTACTACGGGCGCGTGGAAGAAGAAGGCATTCGCTGCTGCTACCACGGCTGGATGTTCGACGTGCAGGGCCACTGCGTCGACCAGCCCTGCGAGCCCGACGGCGGCGCGCGCAGCCGCGCCCGGGTGCGCCAGCCCTGGTACCCGGTGCAGGAACAGTACGGCCTGGTGTGGGCCTACCTGGGCCCGGCCGACAAGAAGCCCGTGCTGCCGCGCTACGACTGCCTGGAGACCATGGACGAAGGCGAAACCCTGGAGGCCGACGGCAACAGCATCGGCGGCGGCGGCCCGCAGGTCATTCCGTGCAACTGGCTGCAGCACTACGAGAACGTGGCCGACCCGTTCCACGTGCCGGTGCTGCACGGCAGCTTCAGCGGCACGCAGTTCGTGGCGCTGATGGGCCAGATGCCCGAGGTGAGCTTCGAGAGCACCGAGACCGGCGTGACGATCACCTCGATCCGCACGCTGGAAGACGGCGCCACCTTCCGGCGCGTGGCCGGCCCCGTGCTGCCGACGCTGCGCGTGGTGCCTAACCCGCGCGTGGCCGCCTACGGACGGGTGGAATCCATCGGCTGGGTGCTGCCGATCGACGACCACAGCTTTCGCATCTACACCGTGGGCCGCGTGAAGACCCCGGGCGACCTGGCCCGCGTGCGCTCGCGGCTGAACGGCAAGCTGTGGGAAGACCTGAGCGAGGCCGAGCACCGCGCCTTTCCGGGCGACTACGAGGCGCAGGTGAGCCAGGGCGCGATCACCGCGCATTCGGAAGAACACCTGGCCACGTCGGACCGCGGCATCGTGATGCTGCGCCGGCTGCTGCAGCGTCAGCTCGACGCGGTGCGCGAGGGCCGCGACCCGGCCGGCGTGAGCTTCGACCCCGCGGCGGCACCGGTGCGCTTCGAGGCCGGCAACTTTCTCGTGCGCGAATGAGCGGCGCGACGGACGCAGGCATCGCGGTTCGCGTGGCGCGCAAGACCGTCGAGGCCGAAGGCGTGGCGGGCTTTCGCCTGGTCGCCGCCGACGGACAGCGCCTGCCGGCCTTTGCACCGGGCGCGCACATCGAGGTAACGCTGCCCGGCGGCCTGGTGCGGCCGTACTCGCTGTGCAGCGCATCCGCGCAGGACGACCACTACGAGATCGGCGTGCTGCGCGACGCCGGCTCGCGCGGCGGCTCACAGGCGATGCACGACACCGTCCATGAAGGTGCCGTGCTGCAAATCAGCGCGCCGCGCAACCACTTTCCGCTGGACGAGCGCGCTGCACACAGCCTGCTGCTGGCGGGCGGCATCGGCGTGACGCCGCTGCTGTCGATGGCGCAGCGGCTGGCCGCACTGGGGGCAGACTTCGCGCTGCACTGCTGCAGCCGAACGGCTGCGCGCGCACCCTACAGGCGGCGGCTGCAAGACAGCGCATTCGCGCGCCGGGTGCTCTTCCACCATGACGACGGACCACCGCTGCAGCAGCTGGACCTGGCCGCGACCATCGGCCAGTCGGCCCTCGGCAAGCACCTCTATGTGTGCGGCCCGCAAGGGTTTCTCGACGCGGTGCGCACGACCGCGCGCAGCCTGCAATGGGCAGAAGGGCAAGTGCACTTCGAGTACTTCTCGGGCGCCGCGCCATCGGCCGATGGCCAAGGCAGCTTCGAGGTCGAACTGCGCAGCTCGGGCCGCGTGGTGCGCGTGCCCGAATCGCTCAGCGTGGTGGACGCGCTCGCGGCCGAAGGCATCGGCATTCCGGTGTCGTGCGCGCAGGGCGTGTGCGGCACCTGCCTCACGCGCGTGCTGGCAGGCCACATCGTGCACAACGACCTCTACCTCACCCCTGCGGAACAGGCCGCCAACGACCAGTTCCTGCCCTGCTGCTCGCGGGCCCGCTCAGCGCGGCTGGTGCTAGATCTCTAGCAGCTCGTAGAGCACCATGCGCGTTTGCCGGCCGCGCAGTTCGGCCAGCTCCTCGATGCGCCGCGTTGCGAGCCGCCCGCCGAGCCCCTCGAAGGTCGCCTGCGAAATGAGCGTGCGCGTGCCCATGTCCTTGTTGGCGCCCTCGATGCGGCTCGCCACGTTGATCACGTCGCCCACGGCCGTGTACGACAGCCGGTCGCTCGAACCCAGCACGCCCGCGATCGCCATGCCGGTGTGAATGCCGATGCGGGTGCGGAACTCGCGCATGCCTCGGGTGCGCCACCGGGCATTCAGTTCGTTCATCTCGGCATGCAGTTCCAGGGCGGCCGTGCAGGCGCGGTATTCCGCGTCTTCCAGGTCCGACGGCGCGCCCCACAGCACCATGATGCCGTCGCCCATGAACTTGTCGACCACGCCGCCGTGCCGCGCGAAGATGCGCGCCGCCAGGTTGAAGTACTCGGTCAGCTGCTTCACGAGCACGTCGGCATCCAGCGACTCCGAGATGGAGGTGAAGCCCTCCACGTCGGTGAACATCGCGGTGATGCGGCGCGGCGAGCCGCTGGGCGCGAGCGCATGCCCCTCGGCGATGAGCTGCTTGACGACGTCCACCGGCACGAACTTGCTGAAGGCCTTGAGGCTGCGCGCCGATTCGTCCAGCGCCTGGTTCAGGTGCTGGATCTCCAGCACTCGGCTCGATTCGAGCGGCAGGTTGTCCAGCTCCAGTCGTCCGATGCGGCGCGCCACGCGCGCGAGGTTCTCGATGGGCATCGTCACCAGCTTGGACAGCCGCAGCGCGATGAACAGCGCCACCGCCAGGAAGCTCAGCGTCAGCAGCAGGGCCAGCGCCACGGCGCGCTGCAGGCCGCCGAGCAGCACGTCTTCATGCTCCCAGCTCACCAGCAGCCAGCCCGTGGGCGCGATGCGCGAGGTCTGCGCCATGTAGCGCTCGCCTTCGTGCACGAACGAAAAGGCCGAGTCGTCGGTGCCGGCCACCGTGCCGTCGGCCAGGATGTGCGCATGCAGAGCGCCCAGCACGCCGCTGTCGGGCAGCGCCAGCCGCCGCACCGGGTCGGGGTGGTCGCTGCGCGCGAGCACATGGTCGTCGGCGCTCAGCAAGGCGCTGTCGCCGTGGCCCGTGCCGCCGAACACGCGCATTAGGCGCGACAGGTGGCCCAGCGACACATCGGCTCCAAGCACCAGCGCCTGCACACGGCCCTCGTCGTCGCGCCGCAGGCTGGGCAACGCGTAGGTGATGTTGAGTTCGCCGCTCTCGGCGTCCACGAAGGGGGCGGTCCACAGCGCGCGCCGCACCGCCAGGGCCTGCACCACCCATTCGCTGCGCGCGGGGTCGTGGTTGCTGCGGAAGGCCTCGATGCGCGTGGTGGCGTAGCGCTCGCGCGGGTCGCCGTCGCCCACCGCGTCGGGCGGTGCCTTGAACGCCCAGGTCTCGGTGCCGAAGGCCGCGTCGCGCAGCACCTGCCACACCGCGGAGACGGGATAGCGCTCGGCCATCATCTGGTGCCCGTCGTCGCTCACGACGCCGATGCTGTCCAGCTCGGGCGATTGCTCCAGCGCGGCCCACAGCAGCTCGGCCGTCTGCTCGCCGTCCTGGCCCGCGGGGTGCAGGCCGGGCGTGTGGCCGAGGGCACGCACCAGCGCCTCGGTCTTGCCCAGAAAGGCGAGCACGTTGTCTTCGACGCGGTCGTGGTTGACCTTGTGCGCCGATTCGCCGACGCGCGCCACCAGCCGCTGCGCGCCCCAGTAGCCGAAGGCCACCAGCAGCAGCGACTGCACCAACGCGACCAGGCAGATGATGGTGCCCACGTCGACCCTGAAGCGCCGCATGCGCGCAGGCGGCGATGCCGCCCTTTCGTCCGGACGACCCAAATCGTCTGCCATGGCAGTTCCCCTGTCTCGCTCCTGCATCCGCTCCCTGTTCTTTTTCGACGCCTGCGGGCAGCCGGTGGCTCCCTCGGCCGAAGGTGGGCGCCATTCTGGCCCCACTTCGGCGAGGCACGGCGCGTTCCCGAGGGTGATTTGCGGCAGGGGATAAAATCCGGCCCGCACCGCAGTTCGCCGCGGTGCATTGCTAGGGGTGTCGAGCCGGAACGCGTTCCGGGGCTGACTGAGAGAGTCCCTTTGAACCTGACTGAGGTAATCCTCGCGCAGGGAAGCTGGTCCGGCGGCCTGTCGCGTTGTCTCGCGCGACGGCCGAGCCGCTGGAGCCTCGCCCACCTGCCAAACCTTTTGCACTGGAGCAAACGGATGGCACAAGACAACCACATCGGATCCTTCCCCGCCAACGAGGCGCTCACGCCGCTGCCCGCGTCGCAACGCGTGTTCGGCTGGCACGACCACGCCTCGCTGTGGTTCAGCCTGGGCGTGGGCCTGCTGGTGATGCAGATCGGCGCCTACCTGGTGCCGGCCGTGGGCACGCGCGACGCGGCCTTGGCCATCGTGCTGGGCTCGTGCCTGGGCGCCGGCCTGCTGGCCTGGACCGCGCGGCTGGGCTGCGAGAGCGGACTGGCCAGCGCCGGCCTGATGCACGCCACCTACGGCAGCACCTTCGCGCGGCTGCCGGTGCTGCTGAACATTGTGCAACTGGTGGGCTGGACCACCTTCGAGCTGGTCATCATGCGCGAGGGCACCCAGGCCATCGGACAGGCGGCCTTCGGCCCCGCGCTGGGCACGGCGTGGGGCGGCGTGCTGACCACGCTGCTGTGGGGCGCGGTGCTGTTGGCGCTGCTCGCGGGCTCGATGGTGAAGCTGGTGCGCCGCTTCGTGAGCCGCTTCGGCCTGCCGCTGGTGGTGCTGTCGCTGCTGTGGCTCAGCTGGCAGTTCGCCACCCGGCTGCAGGCCAAGGGGCTGGACGCCTTCTGGGCGCGGCCCGGCGACGGCAGCTTGGGGCTGTTCGGCGCGCTGGATCTGGTCATTGCCATGCCGGTGTCGTGGCTGCCGCTGGTGGCCGACTACGCGCGCCACGGCAAGCGCAGCGCGGGAGGCTTGAGCAGCGCCTTCAGCGGCACATGGATCGGCTATGCGCTGGCCAATGTCTGGTGCTATGCGCTGGGCGTGATGGTGGTGAGCGTGGCCGAGCCGGGCACCGAACTCGTGATGGCGCTGCTGCTGGCGCAGGGCGGGCTGGTGGCGCTGGGCCTGATCCTGATCGACGAGCTCGACAACGCGTACGGCGACGTGTATTCGGGCTCGGTCTCCACGCACAGCATGCTGCCGCGCTGGAGCGTGAAGCGCTGGGGCCTGCTGCTGGCCGCGCTGTGCATCGCACTGGCGCTGGTGCTGCCGATGCACACGCTGGAGCCCTTCCTGCTGCTGCTGAGCTCGGTGTTCGTGCCGCTGTACGGCGTGATCATCGGGCGCATGGGCAGCGGCCGTTCGGTGTCGCTGGCAAGCGGGCGCAAGGTCGATGTGATTGCGGCGCTGATCTGGATCGCGGGCATCGCGGCGTACCACGCGCTCGCCAAGTGGGCGCCGCAGTTCGGCTCGGCCCTGCCGACGCTGGCCGCGACCTTCGCGCTCGCCTGCCTCAGCCGGCCGAGGCCTGCAACGGCAGGCGGTGCATCGGCACTGGCGCGAAACCGTGGTTGAGCGGGCCATGACCGGCACCGACCTTCACGCCCGCGCCGGCCGCCATGGCGCCGAGGATGTAGGCGCGCGCCTGCTCGACCGCATCGGGCAGCGTCGCGCCCAGTGCCAGGTGCGCGGCAATGGCGGACGACAGCGTGCAGCCCGTGCCGTGCAGGTTGCGGCTGGCGATGCGCTTCGAGGCCAGGCGCTTTCTTTGGCCACCGGCTTGCAGCAGCACGTCGACCACGTCGTCGCCGGGCAGGTGGCCTCCCTTGAGCAACACGGCCTTCGCGCCGAGCGCCAGCAGCTCGTCGGCCGCGGCGTCGAGCGCGTCTATGCCGTCGATGGCATGGCCGATCAACAGGGCCGCTTCGTCGAGGTTGGGCGTGACGACCAGCGCGCGCGGGAACAGCTCGCGCACCAGCACCTGCACCGTCTCGGCCGCGATCAGGCGGTCGCCGCTGGTGGCGACCATCACGGGGTCGAGCACCACGTTCTTCAGCTGGTAGCGGTCGATGGCCCAGGCCACCACCTCGACCACTTCGGGGGCGTGCAGCATGCCGAGCTTGACGGCATCGACGCCGATGTCTTCCACCACGGCCTGGATCTGCGCTTTCAGGAACTCGGGCGGCACACCGTGGATGCCCGACACGCCCAGCGTGTTCTGCGCGGTGAGCGCGGTGATGGCGGTCATGCCGTAGCAGCCGAGGGCCGCGAAGGTCTTCAGGTCGGCCTGGATGCCGGCGCCGCCGCCGCTGTCGGAGCCGGCGATGGAGAGCACGCGTGCGTAGCGCTGGGTGGGTGCTTGGGTCATGTCGAAAATTATCGGCGACGTGCGCTTTGTCCAGCGCCGCGGCTGCCTTGCTCCCTCTCCCCTTGGGGAGAGGGTTGGGGTGAGGGCATGGGCCTTCGCAAGCATCCGGCGTTGGCCATCGCCGCTGGCCCTCACCCCAGCCCTCTCCCCAAAGGGAGAGGGAGCAACAACCGCAGAGCAAGACCATGAGCCTTCCCTTTCAATCGGCCGCCATCCTCGGCGCCGGCCTCATGGGCCGGCTGCTGGCCGTCACGCTTGCGCAGGCCGGCTGCAAGGTCGACCTGTTCGAGGCCGGCAGCCCCGAAGCCGAAGGCGCGGCGGCGCGCGTGGCGGCCGCCATGCTCGCGCCGCTGGCCGAATCGGCTGTCGCACCAGTGCCGGTCGTGCGCATGGGCCAGCATGCGCTGTCGCGCTGGCCCGAACTGCTCGCGTCGCTGGCGCAGCCCGTGTTCTTCCAGCGCGAAGGCACGCTCGTGCTCTGGCACCGTCAGGACGCCGCCGAAGCCGCGCGGCTGGCGCGCGTGCTCGCGAACACCGGCACCCAGGTGCCCGAGCTCGCGCCGATGCGCACGCTCGACGGCCCCGCCATCGCCGCGCTGGAGCCTTCGCTGGGCCCGCGTTTCGCGCAGGGCCTGTTCCTGCCGGGCGAAGGCCAGCTCGACAACCGCGCCTTGCTGGCCGCGCTGCTCGCCACCCTGCAGGCCGACCCTCGCGTGTCGCTGCACTGGCAATCGCCGCGCGCACCTTCGGACTTCGCGCCGGGCACGGCCGGCCAGCCCGACTGGGTCGTCGACTGCCGCGGCCTCGGCGCCAAGCCCCAGTGGAACGCGCTGCGCGGCGTGCGCGGCGAGGTGATCCGCGTGCATGCGCCCGAAGTGAGCCTGCGGCGCCCCACCCGCCTCGTGCACCCGCGCTATCCGCTCTACATCGCGCCCAAACCCGACCACCTGTTCGTGATCGGCGCGACCGAGATCGAGTCGGACGACATGTCGCCCGCCAGCGTGCGCTCCACGCTCGAACTGCTGAGCGCCGCCTACGCGGTGCACAGCGGCTTTGCGGAAGCGCGCATCGTGGAGATCGCCACGCAATGCCGCCCGACGCTGCCCGACAACCTGCCCGCCGTGCGCCGGCCGCAACCCCGCGCGATGCAGATCAACGGGTTGTACCGCCACGGTTTCATGATCGCGCCCGCCTTGCTCGACGTGGCGATGGAACTGCTTACGACCGGGCGTTCCGCCCTCGCGCAGGACTTCGGCATGGAGACCCCGGACACATGACGATGAACATTCTGATCAACGACCAGCCCTTCGCGCTGCCCGACAACGCCCTGCTGACCGACGCGCTCGCCGCGTCGAACGCCACGCCGCCTTTCGCGGTGGCCGTGAACCGCGAGTTCGTGCCGCGCTCGGCCTACGCGGCGCGCGCGCTGCGGCCCGACGACCGCATCGAAGTGATCCGCCCCGTGACGGGCGGCTGAAAAAGATGGAGACGACGACCATGACCCTGAACGACCCGCTGGTTCTCTACGGCGAAACCTTCCAGAGCCGCCTGCTGCTCGGCACCGCGCGCTACCCCTCGCCCGACCTGCTCGAAGCGGCGGTGAAGCGCGCGAAGCCCGCGATGCTCACCGCATCGCTGCGCCGCCAGACCGCTCACCAGGGCTCCGGCGGCAACGACACCGGCAACGGCTTCTGGGCACTGCTGCGCGAGCTCGCCGTGCCGGTGCTGCCCAACACCGCCGGCTGCCACAGCGTGCAGGAGGTGGTCGCCACCGCGCAGATGGCGCGCGAGCTGTTCGACACACCGTGGATCAAGCTGGAGCTCATCGGCGACGACTACACGCTGCAGCCCGACACGCTGAACCTGGTCGATGCCGCCTCGCAGCTGATTCGCGACGGCTTCAAGGTGCTGCCGTATTGCACCGAAGACCTGGTGCTGTGCCAGCGGCTGGTCGACATCGGCTGCCAGGCCGTGATGCCCTGGGCCGCGCCCATCGGCACCGGCCGCGGGCCCGTCAACCCCTACGCGCTGCAGGTGCTGCGCGACCGGCTCAAGGTACCGATGCTGGTCGACGCCGGCCTGGGCCTGCCGTCGCATGCGTGCCAGGTGATGGAGTGGGGCTACGACGGCGTGCTGCTCAACACGGCTGTCGCATTGGCGCAGGACCCGGTGGCAATGGCCGGCGCCTTCGCCGATGCGGTGCAGGCCGGGCGAACGGCGTACCGCGCCGGCGCCATGGCAGCGCAGGACGCCGCGCAGTCCAGCACGCCCGTGCTCGGCACCCCCTTCTGGCACCACGCGCCATGAGCACCGCCCTCGACCCCCGCGCCATGGCGCAAGCCATCGTCGCGACCCACGGCCTGCGCTTCGGCGCCATCACGTCGGCGCCGGTCAGCGCGCCGGTCTTCTCGTCGGACGACCCGATTTATCGCGGTGCCAAGCAGGGCTGCACGGCGCTCGGCTTCATCGAGATCGATGCCGAATGCCTGGCCCTGGCCTGGCGCGCGCAGACGCAGCGCCGGGGCAACTTCGACGCCGCGCTCTGGCCCGACGCGCCGGAAGACTTCGGCCTGCGGACGTTTCCGCCGGCCGCGCGCGCCGATGCGTTTCCGCCCTGCCCCGAACGCCTCGGCCTCTACGCCGTGCTGCCCGATGCGCAGTGGGTCGGCCGCATGGCGCGCGCCGGCGTGCCGACGGTGCAACTGCGCTTCAAGTCCGACGATGCGGCGGCCGTCGAGCGAGAAGCGCAGGCCGCCGTCGATGCGGTGCAAGGCACGGGCGCCCTGCTCTTCATCAACGACCACTGGCAAGTCGCCATCGCGGCCGGCGCGTACGGCATTCACCTCGGCCAGGAAGACCTCGACGCGCTCACGCCCGACGAGCTGGCGCAGTTGCGCGCCAGCGGCCTGCGGCTGGGCGTCAGCACGCACGGCTATGCGGAGATGGTGCGCGCCGACCGGGTGAGCCCGAGCTACATCGCGATGGGCGCGGTGTACCCGACCACGCTCAAGAAAATGGCGACTGCGCCGCAGGGCGTCGCCCGGCTGGCCGCCTACGCGCGCCTGCTGCGCGGCTACCCGCAGGTGGGCATCGGCGGCATCGACGCCGTGCGGCTGCCCGAGGTGCTGGCCACCGGCGTCGGCTCCGTCGCCGTGGTGCGCGCGCTGGTCGCGGCGCAAGACCCCGAGGCCACGGCCGCGCAATGGATGGCGGCAATGCGTGCCGAAGCGGCACGCCACTGAACCCGATGAAACAACACACACTCTCCCCCCTTTCGTGCGCCATTGCCGCCGCTCTTCTCGTCACCGCCTGGAGCGCTCATGCGCAACAGGCCGCGCTGCGTGAAGTCACCGTCAACGACGCGGCCGCCGCGCCGCAGGCCGACATCAGCGGCTTCGGCGACGTGCCGCTGCGCGAGCTGCCGATCTCGGCCACCGTGGTCGACAGCAAGCAGTTGCGCGACAGCGGCGCACGCCGGCTCGCCGACCTCACGCAGTTCGACGCCTCGGTCACCGACGCCTACAACGCCGCCGGCTACTGGGACTACCTCACGGTGCGCGGCTTCGTGCTGGACAACCGTTTCAACTACCGGCGCGAGGGCCTGCCGATCAGCGCGGAAACCTCGATTCCGCTGGACAACAAGGAGCGCGTGGAAATCCTGCGCGGCACCAGCGGCATCCAGGCCGGCACCAGCGCGCCGGGCGGACTGGTCAACTACGTCGTGAAGCGGCCGACCGAACAGGACCTGCGCACGGTGCGCATCGAGACCACGAGCCGCGGCAGCGTGCTGGGCGCCGTCGACCTCGGCGGGCGCTTCGGCGAGAACCGCGAGTTCGGCTACCGGCTCAACGTGGCGAGCGAAAACCTCAAGCCGCTCACGCACAACCTGGACGGCAACCGCAACCTGTTCTCGCTCGCGGCCGACTGGCGCATCACGCGCGACTCGGTGCTGGAGTTCGAGGTCGAGCAAAGCCGCAAGACGCAGCCGAGCCAGAACGGCTACAGCCTGCTGGGCAACGTGCTGCCCGCGCCGGTGGACCCGCGCATCAACCTGAACAACCAGCCGTGGTCGCAGCCCTCGGTGTTCAAGGCGCTGACGGGCACGGTGCGCTTCAGCCAGGCGCTGAACGCCGACTGGCGCTGGAGCGCGCAGATCGGCCAGCAGCGCCTGAAGAGCGACGACCGGCTGGCCTACGCCTTCGGTTGCAGCGCCGAAGGCAACTACGACCGCTACTGCGCCGACGGCACCTTCGACGTGTACGACTTTCGCAGCGACAACGAGCGCCGCACGCAAACCGCGGGCAGCCTGAACCTCAAGGGCAACGTGGCGACCGGCAGTGTGAAGCACGAGCTGGGTTTCGGGCTGCTGCAAAGCCGCGTGCGCAACCGGTTCGGCAACCAGGCCTACAACTACGCGGGCACCGGCAACATCTGGGGCACGGCCATCGTGCCGGCGAACCCGGACGCCACCACGCCGCAGACCAACCGCGACGAGCGCTCGACCGAGCTGTCGGTGCAGGACGCGATCCGCTGGAACGACCGCTTCACCACCTGGCTCGGCGTGCGGCACACGCGGCTCGACCGCAGCAGCATCGGCAACGACGGCTCGAACACGACGGGCTACAGGCAAGGCGTGACCACGCCGTGGCTGGCCGCCAGCTACACCGTGCAGCCGGGGCTGCTGGGCTACGCAAGCTGGGGCCAGGGCGTGGAGTCGCAGGTGGTGCCGAACCGGGCCGACCAGTACGGCAACGCGGGGCAGGCCTTGCCCGCGCTGCGCTCGCGACAATGGGAACTGGGGCTGAAGGGCGGCACCGACGCCTTCAACTGGCAGCTGGCGTACTTCGACATCTCGCGCCCGATGACCAACATCGACCAGTGCGGCCCCTTCTGCGACGTGCGCAACGACGGGCGTGCGGTGCATCGCGGCCTGGAGGCCGGCGCGCAATGGATGCAGGGGCCGTGGCGACTCGGCGGCAGCGTGACGCTGATCGATGCGAAGCGCCGCGACAGCACGGCGAACCCGGCGCTCAACGGCCAGTCGCCGACCAACGTGCCCAAGCAGGTGCTGCGCGCTCAAGCTGCCTACCGCGTGGCGGCAGTGCCGGGCCTGGAGGTTGCGGGGCAGCTGTCGTACGAAGGACGGCGCAACGTGCTGCCCGACGGCTCGGTCACGCTGCCTTCATGGACGCGCGTCGATGCGGTGCTGCGCTACGACACCCGGCTGCGCGGCGTGAACACGACGTGGACGCTGGCCGTGGACAACCTGTTCGACCGCCGCTACTGGAAGGAATCGCCGTACCAGTTCAGCCACGTCTACCTGTTCCCAGGCGCACCGCGCACGCTGCGCCTGGGGTTGACCGTGGCGCTTTGAACCCCGCGAGGCTCGCAAATTGGGTGAGGCTGTGATCGGCGCTTGAGAAGGCCGAAAAAATCACGCTATAATCTAAGGCTTGTTCCTCGATAGCTCAGTTGGTAGAGCGCCGGACTGTTAATCCGTAGGTCCCTGGTTCGAGCCCAGGTCGAGGAGCCACAAAAAGCCGCAAGGCCACTGGATGCTCCGCTACTCAAAAGGTAGCGGGGCATTTTCATTTGCGTCGTCGCATCGAAGGTGTTGCACAACGTCAAAAAATCGAGGCGTCGAGTTCAGAATCGGCAAATCCATTGCATATAATTTAAGGCTTGTTCCTCGATAGCTCAGTTGGTAGAGCGCCGGACTGTTAATCCGTAGGTCCCTGGTTCGAGCCCAGGTCGAGGAGCCAAAACAAACCACCCCGGTGGTTCCTGAATGCCTCGCTACTCTCAAGGTAGCGAGGCATTTCCTTTTGTGGCACAGCTTGGGCTTGCTGCGCGCTCATCGCGGCTGGAACGCGATGAGCCCCATGCCGACGAAGCACACCGCCACGCCGGCCGCATCCCACGGCGTCGGGCGTGTGCCGTCCACCGCCCACAGCCACGCGATCGCCACGCCGATGTACACCCCGCCGTACGCCGCATAGACACGCCCCGCCGCTGCGTCGTGCAGGGTCAGCAGCCATGCGAAAACGGCAAGGCTGATGGCCGCGGGCACCAGCAGCCACACCGAGCGGTCCTGCTTGAGCCAGAGGTAGGGAAGGTAGCAGCCGATGATTTCGGCCAGGGCCGTCGCAACGTAGAGCAGAAAGGTTCGCATGCACGAATTGTGCGGGGACGCACTGCGCTTACCGGCAAGGCACGTGAGGCCATTGCTTGGTGGCTTCGTGCCAGCGCACCTACACTGGCCTGAATGTCCCCCTGGTCCACGTCCTGCAAACACCCTGCGCCACGCACAGCGCTGCCCCTGGCAGCGGCCGTTCGTCGCACGGGTGCCGCCGCAGCGGCGACCACGGAAGTCTTGCGACGCATCGGCGCACTTTCCTGAGCCCGGCGGTCCGCTACCTTCCTTCTTGATGCGCGAACCATTGACCGTCGGGCACCCGCCGCGCGGTCGCGACGCCGCTCCCTTCCTCTTTCGGAACGGCGACGCCTTCAATTGGAGTGCTTCATGCTTGCAACCATTCACGGGGAGCGCACGCTCACCAAACTCGACGTCGTTCGCCTCGAAAAACTGACCGGCCATGCGCTTCCCGCGGCGCTCGCCGAGCTGCTCGATGCCGCGGACGTGCTGCCCTCGCGCGAGATGCCCGCCGACGTCGTCACCATGAACTCGCAGGTCGAGGTCGAAGACCCGTCCACGCGGGAGCGCCAGAAAATCACCGTCTGCTATCCCGGCGACGCACAGCCCGGCGCCGGCTTCGTCTCGGTGCTGTCGCCCGTGGGCATCGGGCTGCTCGGCGTGAAGAGCGGCGCGCTCGCCACATGGGACATGCCCAACGGCGCGCAAGGCGCGGTGCGCGTGGTCGCCGTGTTGTTCCAGCCGGAGGCCAGCGGCGACTACGCGGCGTGACTTTCGGCACTGGTGCGCCGAACGCCCGGGCCATATCGTGGCGCGGTCGCCGGCGGCGCGTCGAATCAGGAGGCCGTGCAGGCCGTGGCAACGCCATCTTCGGTTTCGAGAAGCAACGCCCGCCAGGAGCGCGGCATTCTTTTCACTCGACAGATCGGGACATGGCTTTTCTCAAACTTTCTCTCGCAAGCGCACTCGCCGGCATGCTGGCCCTTTCGGGCTGCCAGACCATGGACATGCAGATGGGCAGCCCGTCGGCCAAGACCGTGGCCACCGGCAGCGCCGCAGGGGGCGCCACCTCTGGCGAAAGCAGCCAGCTCGAGCGCTGCGAATCACCGCTCGGCACGGTCTCGCTGATCGAGAACCAGAGCGCCGGCTGGTACACCGTGCTGACCGGCGAATACAAGCTGCCTCCCACCGCCAACCTGCTGCGCCTGCTGGTGCAGCAATCGAACTGCTTCGTCGTCGTGGAACGCGGCGTGGCCGGCATGAACGCCATGACGCGCGAGCGCGCGCTGCAGCAGTCGGGCGAAATGCGCGGCGGCAGCAACTTCGGCCGCGGCCAGATGGTCGCTTCCGACTACGGCCTGTCGCCCGAAATCGTGTTCAGCAACAGCGACGCGGGCGGCCTGGGCGGCGCGCTCGGCGGCCTGGTGGGCGGCGGCCGCGGCCGTGCCATTGCCCAGCTCGGCGCGAGCATGCAGACCAAGGAAGCCAGCGCGCTGCTGACCCTCATCGACAACCGATCGGGCGTGCAGGTGGCTGCCGCCGAAGGCAGCGCTTCCAAGACCGATTTCGCGGGCTTCGCCGGTCTGGGCGGCCTCTCGGCGGCCGGTGGCGTGGGCGGCTACACGCGCACGCCGCAGGGCAAGGTGATTGCGGCTGCGTTCATGGACGCGTTCAACCAGATGGTGCGTTCGCTGCGCAGCTACAAGGCGCAGACCGTGCGCGGCCAGGGCCTCGGCGGCGGCGGCCGCCTGGGCGTGGACGGCGGCGCCGCGCCGTCGCAGACCTCGGCACCGGCCGCCACGACCCGCCGCCGCAAGTAGGCGCGCGACCTGCCGGCGCCGCGCCCGTCCAGGCCACTGGGCGGGCGTTTTACTTGGTGGACGGGAGCCCCTGCGGAAATCGGTAGCCCGCCTCCCCCGTATATAGGATGGGCAGTGCGCGGACCGGGCTCTACGCTTTGCGTCATCCCGCCACCCTCTCCGCCCAGGACGTCCCTTTCATGCGCCTCGCCCTCCCGTCCTGTATGCGTGCATACAGCCTTCCCGCACCGGCGCGCGCATGACCGCGGAGATACAGGTTGCCCTGGTCGAAGACGACACCGGCATGCGCGAGCGCATCTCGCGCGTGGTCGATGCCGACCCTTCTCTGAGCCTGGCCTACAGCGCTTCCAACGCCAGCGAGATCCTCGCCTGGCTGATCGACAACCCGGTCGACGTGCTGCTCGTGGACCTCGGGCTGCCCGACCATCCCGGCCTGAAGGTGATCAGCCAATGCCGCCACATGCAGCCGGCCTGCGCGGTGATGGTGCTGTCGATCTTCGGTGACGAGGCCAACATGGTCCAGGCCTTCGAGGCCGGCGCCAGCGGCTACCTGCTGAAGGACGGCACCGAGGCCGACCTGGCCACCCACATCCGGCACCTGCGCGCGGGCGGCTCGCCGATGTCGCCGGTGATCGCACGCAAGTTGCTGCGCCGCTGGCAGGCCCATTCGGGTCCGGCCACGCCGCTTCCGACGGCAGCCGCCAAGCCCGCCGTCACGCCCGAGCGGTTGTCTCCGCGGGAGTTCGAGGTGCTCGACCTGGTCTCTCGTGGCTTCACCTATGTCGAAGTCGGGGTGCAGATGGGAGTCTCGACGTCGACGGTTCAAACCCATATCCGCAACATTTACGGCAAGCTGGATGTGCACAACAAATCGGAAGCCGTGTTCGAGGCCCGCAGCCTCGGTTGGCTTCCCTAGGGTGATCGCGGGAGGGCTCCGCGGGCCGCTGCTCGCAGCACTCTGGGCACTGTGCGCGTGGGCCGTTCAACCCGCGCATGCCGACGAAGCCACGCCCGCCAGGCCGCGGGCCGACACGCTGACCGTGAAAACAGCCGACGCCGTGCTCGAGCCCGACGGCCTGCCCCGCCAGACTCGCCGCGTGCAGTTGCCGTTTCGCTGGGACCACGAGTTTCCCGGCCTGGGCGGCAAGGCCACCTACCGCATCGACCTGCCCGCCACCGCCGTGCCGGGCGACGAGCCCGCCGCGCTGCTGATGTCGGGCGTGGGCAACCAGGTGAGCATCTCGTTCAACGACGCGCTCGTGGGCAGCTACGGCACGCTGGGCGACCCAGGCGACGACGCGGCAAAAAGCAACCTTCTGGTGCCCGTGCCGGCCGCCCTGCATCGCGAGGGCCAGGCGCAGTCGCTGGTGGTGCGCACCACCGTCCAGCGCCAGCGCGGCGCGGGGGTGGCCAGCATCCAGTACGGCACGCAGGCCACCCTGGCCGCGCTGTACCGCTCGCAGCAGATCTGGCGCAACACCTCGGCCATCGTGTACGCCGTCAGCCTGCTGCTGATGGGCGGCCTGGCAGGCGGCCTGTGGCTGCGCCAGCGCGATGCGCTCTACGGCTGCTTCGCGCTCGCCGCGCTCTCGGGCGTCGCGCGCAACCTCGACCGTGTGTGGCCCGACCTACCGGTTCCCTGGCCGCTCTGGGGTGCGGTGGTGGCGGTCTGCTACGCCTGCCACATCGGGCTCATTGCGCGCTTCGTGCTGCTGGTGCTCGATCGCAATCCGCCGTGGCTGGTGCGGGCTATCTACGCGGCCCTGGCGCTGTCGGTCGCGCTGGCCTGCGCCTCTTTCGCCTTCGCACTTCCGGCGCTGTGGACCGCCGGCCTGGCCATCCTGCAGCTCACTAGCATCGTCTGCCTGCCCTACGTGGTGTACGGCGCGATGGTGGAGCGGCGCCGCATCGCCGCGGTGCTGATGGCGGCGGGCACGCTGGCCATCCTGGCCGGCGCGCACGACCTGCTGCTGGTGCGCATGGCCCTCTTCGGCGGCGCCTACTACACGCTGACGGCGCACGCGATGTTCTTCTTCGTGATGATCCTGGCGGGCCTCGTGGTCGAGCGCTACAGCCGCACGGTGGACGACTACAGCGCGCTCAACGCCAACCTCGCGGCCCGTGTCGCGGAGCGCGAAGACCAGTTGCGCGGCGCCTTCGAGACCGTGCGCCAGCAGCAGCAGCAGCAAGCCGTGCTGCTGGAGCGCCAGCGCATCATGCGGGAGATCCACGACGGCGTGGGCTCGCAACTGGTGGGCCTGCTCAACCTGGTGACCCAGCCTGCGTCCGACCGCGGCGTGGTGGAAGAGCACGTGAAGCTCGCGCTCGACGAGATGCGCATGGCCGTCGACTCGCTGCAGCCCACGCACGACGACCTGCCCACCGTGCTGGCCACATTGCGCTACCGCCTGCAGCCGCGCCTGGACGCCGCGGGCATCGAGCTGGTGTGGGACGTGGCCGTGATTCCCGCCCTGGCGCCTTTCGCCGCGCAGGCCGCCCTGCAGCTGCAGCGCATCCTGCTAGAGGCCTTCACCAACGTGCTGAAGCATGCGGGCGCCACGCGCATCGTGATGCAGGCCAGCTGGAGCGGAGAGACGTCGCCGCCGCTGGTGCGCATCGTGCTCACCGACAACGGGCGCGGGCTCCCCACGGCAGCCGCGGCGCCTTCGGACCCCCGACACGCGGGTCATGGCATCGCCAACATGCGTGCGCGCGCGCAGTCCATCGGCGCGCGGCTGCACATCGAGACAGTGGACGAAACAACCGGCGGAACCCGCGTGCTGCTGGACTGGCCCTGCGCCCTTCCCTGACGCGCGGGTGAAACGCGGCGTCAGCGCAGCGCGAACGCCAGCGTGACAGCGCCGAGCGCCAGCAACGCGAGCCCGGCGATGAAGACCATCTCGCCCCAGGCCTCCAGCCGCGCGCCGGCGCGTTGTGTGCGCATCGAGATGAAAGACAGCAACGCGCTGGCCAGGAAGACCAGCGCGTCGACCGCCAGCAGGCGGTCGATCAGCAGGCGCATGTCGTCGCGCGGACCGAGGTGGCCGATCGACATCACCGTCATGCACACGCCGATCATGGTGGCCGACGTGGGCAGGATGTGCGCCGAAAGGCTCTTTGCGGAAGACGTCATCCCGAATGCCGATCAGGGCCGGGGCTTTTCAGCCGATTCGCACCGGCACGAATATCTTGTTCTCGCCGCGCTGTATCAGCAGCGCCACCGACTTGTTGGTCGCCTTGGCCACTGCCTCGCGCACCTGCTCCACGCTTTGCGCCGGCGTGCCGTTGATGGCCAGCAGCACATCGCCCGCCTGTACGCCCGCCTGCGCCGAGGGGCCCGCGGCGTCTTCGATCAGCAGGCCGATGTCGATCGAGGCCTCGCGCTTTTCCTGCGGCTGCAGCGGGCGCAATGCCAGGCCCAGCTTGCCCTGCCCGGCCGCTGCATCGGCCTTGGCGACCTGCGCCGGCTTGTCGCTCGCATCGCCGAGCCTGGCCTGCAGTTCCTGGCGTTCGCCCTGGCGCCACACCTCGAGCGTGACCTTCTTGCCCGGCGCCTGCTGACCGATCACCGCGGGCAGGTCACCCGAGGACACGATGCGCTGGCCGTCCACGCTGCGGATCACGTCGCCCGCCTTCAGGCCGGCCTTGTCGCCGGGGCCGCCCTTCTCGATGTTCGAGACCAGCGCGCCTTCGGGCTTGTCGAGCTTGAACGACTCGGCAAAGGCCTGGTTCACCTCCTGCACGGCCACGCCGAGACGCGCATGCGTGGCCTTGCCGGTGGCGACGATCTGGTCCTTCACCTGAATGGCCACGTCGATCGGAATGGCGAACGACAGGCCCTGGTAGCCACCGCTGCGGCTGTAGATCTGTGAGTTGATGCCCACCACCTCGCCGCGCGTGTTGAGCAGCGGGCCGCCGGAGTTGCCGGGGTTCACGGCCACATCGGTCTGGATGAAGGGCACATAGCTGTCGTCGGGCAGCGTGCGACCCTTGGCGCTCACCACGCCGGCCGTCACGGTGTTCTCGAAGCCGAAGGGCGAGCCGATGGCCAGCACCCATTCGCCGACTTTCAGGTCCTTGGTGTTGCCCAGTGCCAGCACCGGCAGGTTCTTCGCGTCGATCTTCAGCACCGCGATGTCGGTCTTGGCGTCGGCGCCCAGCACCTTGGCGCGGAACTCGCGGCGGTCGGTCAGCTTGACGGTGACTTCCTTCGCGTCCTTCACCACGTGGGCGTTGGTGATGATGATGCCGCCGGGGTCGACGATGAAGCCCGAGCCCTGCGCGCGCACCGGCACGTCGCGTTGCTGCTGCTTGCCTTGCGGGCCCATCTGGCCCTGGAAGCGGCGGAAGAACTGGAACATCGGATCCTCGGGGTCCACGCCCTGGATCTCGGCGGCGGCCTCGTCGTCCGACGCCTTCATGGTGCCGGTGACGCTGATGTTGACCACGGCCGGGCCGTCGCGCGTGGTGATGGTGGAGAAGTCGGGCAGCGTGACCATGGCCGCAGGTGCGGATACGGCAGCGGTGGTGGCCGGTGCGCCCACGGCACGGGCGCTGGTGTAGGCACCGGCACCGAAGGCACCGATCACACCCGCGCTCGCCAGGGCAATCACCAGGGCGCGGGGCGAAGTCAGACGGGAGTTCATGGGTCGGGTCCTTTCAATGCGTATCAACGCAAACACGATGAAAGGAATGTCGTCGCGCTGGCTTAAGCGCCGCTTAAACGCGATCGAACGCCGCTCGAACGACCGAACGAGCGAAGACCACGCGCACGCGCAGTCCACCGAGGCTGGGCGATTCGTCGAGCGCCACCGTGGCGCCGTGCAACTCGGCAATCGACTTCACGATGGCCAGGCCCAGGCCGCTGCCGGGCGCCTGCGCCTCGCCGGAGCGGTAGAAGCGGTCGAGCACGCGTTCGCGCTCGGCGGGCGGCAAGCCCGGGCCGCTGTCGTCGACGGTGAGTTCCACCGCGTCGTTGCGCTGGGCGATGGCGATGTCGACTCGCCCCTCCACGGGCGTGTACTTGACCGCGTTCTCCAGCAGGTTGCGCAGCAGCATGCGCAAGGCCTCGGGCTGGCCCTCGACCACGGCGGCATCGGCATGCGTGATGCCGATGTCGATGCCGCGCGCCTGTGCCGCCGCCACGGCGTCGGACACGGCAAGGCGCGCCACCTCCGACAGATCGACCGGCTCGGGCTTGGCGCCGGCCGCCATGCTGGCCTCGTGGCGCGCCAGCGCGAGCATCTGTTCGACCAGCCGCGTGGCGCGGTCGATGCCCGCCACCAAGCGGCTCACGGCCAGGTCCCGCGATGCGCCGTCGGGTGCGCGCTGCAGGCCCTGCACCTGGAGCTTCAATGCGGCCAGCGGCGAGCGCAGCTCATGCGCGGCATCGGCCACGAAGTGCTTCTGCGCATCGAAGGCGTGGCGCACGCGGCCGAACAGCAGGTTCAGCTCCTGCACCAGCGGGCGCACCTCCTCGGGCAGGCCCTCTTCGCTGACCGGGGACAGGTCGTCGGCCTGGCGCGACGCCACCTGCTTGCGCACGCGCGCCACCGGCGCGAGCGAGCGGCTCACCACCCACCACACGACCAGCATCAGCAGCGGCGCCATCAGCGCCACCGGCGCGATGGTGCGCAGGGCCAGCGTGCCGGCCATGTGGCGGCGCGCCGCCATGTCCTGCGCCACCTGGATCACCAGCCCGCGCGTCTGCATGGAGAACACGCGGTAGGTGGTGCCGCGCGCTTGCACATCGGCAAAGCCCAGCACCGCGAGCTGCGGCAGCGCGGCCTCTTCCGCCGACTCGAAGACGCGCGTGCCGTCGGCCGTCCACACCTGCACCACGAATTCGAAGTTCTGCTCGCCGGTGCCGATGCCGCCGACCGCCGCGCTCGGCGGCAGGCCCGCGCGCAGCGACAGCGCCATCTGCTGCATGTGGTAGTCGAAGATGTCGTCGGCCTCGGTGAGCACCGTGCGGTACGCCACCAGCGCCTGCGCACCCGCGGCCAGCACGATGGCCGCGAGCAGGAACCCCAGCAGGCGTGCGCGCAGCGAGCCGGTCAGGCTGCGCCTCACAGTTTCGGCACCATGTAGCCGACGCCGCGCACGTTGCGAATGAACTCGGCGCCCAGCTTCTTGCGCAAGCCGTGCACATACACCTCGACCGCGTTGCTGCTGATCTCGTCCTTCCAGCTGTAGAGCTTTTCCTCGAGCTGGGCGCGCGACAGCACCATGCCCGGACGCGCCAGCAGGGGCTCCAGCACGGCCCATTCGCGCGCCGACAGCACCACCGCCTGGCCGGCCACCATGACCTCGCGCGTGGCCGGGTTGATGCTCACGCCCATGTGCTCGTACACCGGCTCGGCACGCCCCGCCGCGCGGCGCAGCAAGGCGCGGATGCGGGCCAGCAGCTCATCGAGGTCGTAGGGCTTGAGCACATAGTCGTCCGCGCCGGCGTCCAGGCCTTCGATGCGCTGCTGCACCGAGTCGCGTGCGGTCGCGATGAGCACCGGCATGCGCTGCTTGCGCGCGCGCAGGTTGCGCAGCACTTCCAGTCCGTCGCGGCGCGGCACGCCCAGGTCGAGCATCACCAGGTCGTACTGCTGGGTGCGCAGCGCCGACTCGGCGGCCTCGCCGTCTTTCACCCAATCGACCGCGTACTGCTCGGCACGCAGCAGGTCGAGCACGGCTTCGCCGATCATCACGTCGTCTTCGAGGAGGAGCAGTCGCATGGTGGGGGTCTCCGTGGTTCGGATGCGAAAGGTTCGAGGCGGGCGCCGTGCCGAAAGTTCAGGTCACAGCAAGGAGCGCACTTCGCGCGCGGCTTCGAACAGCAGCGGCAGCATGTCGCGCTGCAGCGCTTCTTCCTGGTAGCGCGTGCCGGACAGCACCACGTTCAGCGCGGCCACCGTGTGGCCCTGCATGTCGCGCAGCGGCACCGCCAGCGCCTGCACGCCGAGCTCATGCTCTTCGCTGGCAAAGCAGTGGTCGTTCTTGCGTGCGCGCGCCACCAGCTGGCGCAGGCCGCGCGCCTGCGTCACCGTCTGGGGCGTGAGGCGCGCCAGGTGGCGGCCCTTGAGCCATTGCGTGAACTGGGTGGGCGGCATCGCGGCCAGCAGCACACGGCCGGTGGAGGTGGCATGCGCCGGCAGGCGCGCACCCAGGTGCAGGCCATAGGCCAGCACGCGCGTCGGCGTGCCGTAGCTGCCGCTGCGCGCCACGATGACCACCTCTTCCCCGTCGAGCACCACGGCGGAAAACGATTCGCCCGTCTGCGCCGCCAGCCGGTTCAGCGTGGGCTGCAGCGCGCGCGGCAGCCGCGACGACGCGAGGTAGCTGCCCGAGAAGCGCAGCACCTTGGGCGCCATCCAGAAATAGCTGCCGTCGGTTTCCAGGTAGCCCAGGTGCGCCAGCGTCAGCAGGTGGCGGCGGGCCGCGGCACGCGTGAGGCCGGCGCGCTCGGCGGCCAGCGTGGCATTGAGGCGCTGGCGCTCGGTGTCGAAGCTTTCGAGCACGGCCATGCCCTTGGCGATGCCCTCGATGAAGTCGGCTTTGGCGATGGTCATGCGTCGGTGGTGCGTCAGGATGTTCGCAGGTGAACGGTGCCCGGATGGAAGTGTTGCGCGATCATCGCGCACGCGTTCGCATGATCGCACACAGCCTCCATGGCCGCCGCCACAAAACCGCCCCCTCGCCCTACGCTCGGTGAAACCATTTCGGAGACACGAACATGCGCACCCAGGTCGCGATCATCGGCGCCGGCCCCGCCGGCCTTCTGCTCGGGCAGCTTCTGCACAAGGCAGGCATCGACAACGTCATCGTCGAACGCCAGAGCGGCGACTACGTGCTGGGCCGCATCCGCGCCGGCGTGCTCGAGCAGGTGACCATGGACCTGCTGGCGCGGGCCGGTGTCGACGCCCGCGCCAGGGCCGAGGGGCTGCCGCACGAAGGCATCGAACTGCTGTTCAAGGGCGCGCGCCACCGCATCGACATGCACGGCCTCACGGGCGGCAAGCAGGTCACGGTGTACGGGCAGACCGAGGTGACGCGCGACCTGATGGAAGCGCGCACGGCCGAAGGGCTCACCACCATCTACAGCGCGGTCAACGTCAGCCTTCACGACTTCGACTCGGGCAAGCCGCGCGTGCGCTACGAGAAGGACGGCCAGACGCACGAGCTCGAATGCGACTTCATCGCCGGCTGCGACGGCTACCACGGCGTGAGCCGCGCGAGCGTGCCGGCCGACGCCATCCAGACCTACGAGAAGGTCTACCCCTTCGGCTGGCTGGGCGTGCTGGCCGACGTGCCGCCGGTGTCGCACGAGCTCATCTACGCCAACACCGAACGCGGCTTTGCGCTGTGCAGCATGCGCAGCGCCACGCGCTCGCGCTACTACGTGCAGGTGCCGACCGAAGAGCGCGTGGAAAACTGGAGCGACGAAGCCTTCTGGAACGAACTGCGCGCGCGGCTGGACCCCGAAGCGCGCGAGCAGTTGGTGACCGGCCCTTCGATCGAGAAGAGCATTGCGCCGCTGCGCAGCTTCGTGGCCGAGCCGATGCGCTTCGGCGCGCTGTTCCTGGCCGGCGACGCGGCGCACATCGTGCCGCCGACCGGCGCCAAGGGGTTGAACCTGGCGACAGCCGACGTGGGCTACCTCTCGCGTGCGCTCGAAATCTTCTACGCGGAGAAGTCGGCCTCGGCGCTGGACCGCTATTCCGACCTGTGCCTGCGCCGCGTTTGGAAGGCCGAGCGCTTCTCGTGGTGGTTCACTTCGCTGATGCACCGCTTTCCGGAAACGGGCGCCTTCGGCCAGAAGATCCAGGAGGCCGAGCTCGACTATCTGGTGCACTCGCACGCAGCCTCCACCTCGCTGGCGGAGAACTACGTGGGGCTGCCGCTGGAAGACTTCTAGGCTGTCACGGGGCTTCAGGGCCAGGCCCGAGCCTGGCTTGCTCAGTCGACCGTCTGCATCGCCTGCCACACGCGCGCCGGGCTCAGCGGCATGTGCAGGCGCGGCGCGCGCGTGGCCAGGCCGTTGCGCGCGAAGGCATCGGCCACCGCATTCACGATGGCCGGCGTGGCGCCGATGGTGCCGAGCTCGCCCACGCCCTTCACGCCCAGCGGGTTGTTCTTGCATGGCGTCGACTCGTCCATTTCCATGTTGAACATGGTGTCGACGATGTCGGCACGCGGCGCGGCGTAGTCCATCAGGCTGCCGGTGACGGGCTGTCCGGTTTCGTGGTCGTACACCACCTGCTCGTACAGAGCCTGCCCGATGCCTTGCACCGCGCCGCCTTCGAGCTGGCCGCGCACGATCATCGGATTGATCACGCGTCCCACGTCGTTGACCGAGCTGTAGGCGACCACACTGATTTCGCCGGTCGGCGGATCGACCTCGACCTCGCAGATATGGCAGCCGTTGGGCCAGGTCGGGCCGGACACGGTGCTGGTGGACTCGACGAAGATCTCGCGCCCGGCCTGCTTGCCGGCCAGCGTGAACAGGTCGAGCTCGAGGTCGGTGCCGGCCACGGTGAACACGCCGCGGCTGTAGGTGATGTCGTCGATGGCGGCTTCGAACTCCTGCGCGGCGAGTTCGCGCGCCTTGTCGATGGTGCGCTCTGCGCCGATGCGCACTGCCGAGCCGCCCGTGAACAGCGAGCGCGACCCGGCGCTGCCGAAGCCGTCGCCACGGTCGGTGTCGCCGAGCACCACGCGCACCTTGTCGATGGGTACGCCGAAGGCATCGACCGCCAGCTGCGCGAGCGAGGTGGCAATGCCCTGCCCCATGGCGTTGACGGCGGAAAACACCTCGATCACGCCGTCGGCCTGCACCGAGACCGTGACGCGCTCTTCGAACACGTTGCCGCCGGTCCATTCGAGGAAGGTGGCAATGCCCAGGCCGCGGTGCTTGCCGTTGCGCGACGACTCGGCCGCGCGGGCCTCGAAGCCCTGCCAGTCGGCGAGCGTGAGCGCCTGGTCCATCACCGACTCGAAGTTGCCGGTGTCGTAGGTCTGCGCCATCGGGTTCTTGTACGGCATCTGCTCGGGGCGGATGAAGTTGCGTCGGCGCAGCACGATGCGGTCGATGCCGGTCTGGCGCGCGGCCTCGTCCATCAGGCGCTCGATGGTGAAGATGGCCTCGGGCCGCCCCGCGCCGCGGTAGGCGCCCGTGGGCGCGGTGTTGGTGAGCACCGCCTTGAAATGGAAGTCGATGGTCTGGATGTCGTAGACGCTGGTCTGCACCCAAGGCCCGATGAGCAGCTGGATCGCAACGCCGGTGCCTGTGGCGTAGGCACCGACGTTGGCGAGTGTCCTGATGCGCAGCGCCAGTATCTTGCCCTGGGCGTCGAGCGCCATTTCGGCACGCGCCTCGATGTCGCGGCCGTGCGCGCTCGACAGGAATTCTTCGCTGCGATCGGCCACCCATTTCACCGGGCGCTCGACCTGCAGCGCCGCGAAGGCGACCGCGATGTCTTCGGGATAGGCGCCGGTCTTCATGCCGAAGCCGCCTCCGACGTCGCCCACCACCACGCGCACCTTTTCCTTGGGCAAGCCGATGGCCGCGCAGACGGAATCGCGAACGCCCGAAGGCATCTGCGTGCTCATGCGGATCGTGAGGCGGCCGGTTTCGCCGTCGCGCGCGGCGAGCACGGAACGCGGCTCGATGGTCAGGGCGACCACGCGCTGGTTGTTCACGTCGAGCGCCACCACGTGGGCGGCCTTGGCGAAGGCGGCTGTGGCGGCCTCGCTGCTGCCGTGGCGCATTTCGGCGGCGATGTTGCCGGTCGCTTGTTCGCAGAGCAACGGTGCGCCTTCGGCAGTGGCATTTGCGAGGTCGACCACCATGGGCAGGTCTTCGTAGTCGACCATGATGGCTTCGGCCGCGTCGCGCGCCTGCTGCACGGTGTCGGCCACCACCGCCGCCACCGCTTCGCCGACGAAGCGCGTGCGCTCGTGCGCCAGGGCGTATCGCGGCGGGCTTGCGCTGTCGCTGCCGTCGGCCCGCTTGAAGCCCGCGGCGCCGGGCATCGGCTTGACGCCGGCCTGCGCCATGTCTGCGCCGGTGATCACGCGCAGCACGCCGGGCATGGCCGCGGCAGTGCTGGCGTCAATAGAAAGTACGCGTGCGTGCGGGTACGGGGAACGAAGAAAAACGAGGTGCGCCTGGTTCGGCAGCGTGACGTCGTCGGTGTAGCGTCCGGCGCCTGACAGCAGGCTTTCGTCTTCGAGGCGGCGTACCGCCTGGCCGCTGCCGAAGCGGGTGGGGTTGGGTTCAGTGGTCAACGTGGTCCTCTTGTGCCGATCCCCATGCAAAGCAGCCATGCCTGCCGGATCCGCCGTGGTAGTGCAAATGCAAGCTGAGCACTATATGGTTTTCAACGGGTCTTGTGGGTGTGTGATCCCGATGGTTGCATCGCGCGGCAGCGGCGTCTGTCGGACAGCCCCAGTACATACGCAATTTCCCCGGCATCGGATTCGGTCTTTCGCAAGCCGTGTATACCTGCACCCATGCGACAACTTCCCTGGCTCGAACCCGGCGATGCCCTCCCCGACCCCGCATCGGCCTGGGGCACTGCCGACCCCGTGCCCGGACTCCTGGCGGCGGGCGGCTCGCTCGACGTCGATACTTTGATGCAGGCCTACAGCCACTGCGTCTTTCCGTGGTTCAGCGAGGACCAGCCCATCCTGTGGTGGAGCCCGGACCCGCGCATGGTGCTGAAGACGGCCGACTTCAAGCTGCACCGCTCGCTTCGCAAGACCCTGCTGCACTTTGCGCAGACACCGGGCTGCGAAGTGCGGATCGACCATGACTTCGCGGCCGTCATCCAGGCCTGTTCGCGCGCGCCGCGGGTCGGCCAGTCGGGCACGTGGATCGTGCCGGACATGGTGAGGGCCTATACGAATTTGCACCTTGCAGGCCACGCCCACAGCGTCGAGACGTGGATCGACGGCGAGTTGGCCGGCGGGCTCTACTGCGTGGCGCTGGGTCGCGCGGTGTTCGGCGAATCGATGTTCACGCGCCGGCCGGACGCATCGAAGATCGCGCTGGCCGCGCTGGTGTCGCTGTGCCGGCGGTCCGGCGTCCAGATGATCGACTGCCAGCAGAACACAGCGCACCTCGCGAGCCTCGGAGCCCATGAGATGGCGCGCAAAAACTTCGTCGCGCACGTGGCTCTGGCGCGACAACAGGAGGGCCCGCGGTGGCAATTCGACCCCGTATACTGGTCCGAACTCCTCTCCCGCGCGACTTCCTCCCCGATGTGACGACGTGACGCACCTCAAGGACCTTCCGCTTCACACCCTGCAGTTCTATGCAACGGCGCCGTATCCCTGCAGCTACCTGCCGGATCGCCAGGCCCGGTCGCAGGTGGCCACGCCCAGCCACCTGATCCACAACGACGCCTACTCCGACCTGGTGCTCAGCGGCTTCCGGCGCAGCGGCATGTTCACCTACCGGCCCTACTGCGACGGTTGCCGCGCATGCATCCCGCTGCGGGTGCTGGCCAACAGTTTCCACCCCACGCGCAGCCAGCGCCGTGCCCTGAAGCAGCATGCCGACCTGCAGGCACGCGTGCTCAAGCTGTGCTTCATGCCCGAGCACTACCAGCTCTACCTGCGCTACCAGAACGGGCGGCATTCCGGCGGCGGCATGGACCACGACAGCATCGACCAGTACACCCAGTTCCTGCTGCAGAGCCGGGTGAACTCGCGGCTGGTGGAGTTCCGGGAAACGCTGCCCGACGGCAGCACCGGTGCACTGAAGATGGTGTCGATCCTCGATGTGCTGAACGACGGCATCTCGGCGGTCTACACCTTCTACGAACCCGAAACGAGCACCGGCTACGGCACCTTCAGCGTGCTCTGGCAGATCGAGCAGGCGCGCAAGCTCGGCCTTCCGCACGTGTACCTCGGCTACTGGATCGAGCACAGCCCGAAGATGAACTACAAGGCGCGCTTCTCCCCGCACGAAGTGCTGGTCGACGGCCATTGGCAGGCGTCCGCTGATTTCACAAGGTAAAATGGCGACCGGTCTTCACCGCAAAGCGCCATGAGAAAAAACCAATCCGACATTCCCGCCGTTCCAGTGATTCAGGTGATCGAGCGCATGTTCTCGCTGATCGATGTGCTGGCATCCCGCGAAGAGGCGATGTCGCTGAAAGAAATCAGCGAAAAGACCGGGCTTCACCCTTCGACCACGCACCGCATCCTCAATGACTTGGCGGTCGGGCGTTTCGTCGACCGGCCCGAAGCCGGAAGCTACCGGCTGGGCATGCGCCTGCTGGAGCTGGGTAACCTGGTGAAGGGCCGGCTCAACGTACGCGACGCCGCGCTGGGCCCGATGCGCGAGCTGCACAAGCTCACGCAGCAGCCCGTGAACCTGAGCATGCGCCAGGGCGACGAGATCGTGTACATCGAGCGCTCTTACAGCGAGCGCTCGGGCATGCAGGTGGTGCGCGCCATCGGTGGGCGCGCGGCCTTGCACCTGACCTCGACCGGCAAGCTGTTCCTGGCGGCCGACGATCCCCAGCGCGTGCGCAGCTACGCCACCCGCACGGGCCTGGCGGGCCACACGCGCAACAGCATCACCCAGCTGCCGGCGCTCGAGCGCGAACTGTCCAAGGCGCGCCAGTACGGCATTGCCCGCGACAACGAAGAGCTGGAGCTGGGCGTGCGCTGCATGGCTGCGGGCATCTACGACGACCAGGGCAAGCTGGTGGCGGGACTGTCCATTTCCGCGCCAGCCGACCGGCTGGACGAAGGCTGGCTGCCGAAGCTGCAGGCCACGGCCAACGAGATCTCGGGCGCGCTGGGGTTCAAGGACGGCATGGCCGCAACGCCCGCGCCTTCTACAGCCACCGCGCCGCAGACGGGCGCCTGACCCGCACAGCAAGGTCCTCTGCCCAAAAAACAAACAGGCCCTGAGAAGGGCCTGTTTGTTTTTGGGGGGAGTCTATCGACTGGGTATCAGCCAGCCACCTGGTAAGCAGCGACAGCGCGCGCGGCCGGTGAGCCTGCGGCATGCGTCGCCTCGACCCAGCGACGAACCCGTTCGGCGTCCGCGATGCGGCTGTATTTGCCGGCCGAATCCAGGAACACCATGATCAGCTTGCGACCGGCCACGCGGGCCTGCATCACGAGGCACTGGCCGGCTTCGGAGATATAGCCAGTCTTTTGCACACCAATTTCCCAGTCCGGGCTTTTCACCAGGCGATTGGTGGTGTTGAACTGCAGCACGCGGTTGCCGACTTCGACCTGGTATTCAGGCGAGGTGGACAGTGAACGCACCGTGGCGTCGGAATAGGCTGCATTGACCAGCAGGGCCAGGTCTTGCGCGCTCGACTGGTTGCGGCTGGACAGGCCGGTGGGCTCCGCGTAGCGCGTGTCCTTCATGCCGAGCATCTTGGCCTTGGCGTTCATGATGCTCACGAAAGTCGAAAGGCCACCCGGGTAGGTGCGGCCCAGCGCATGCGCGGCGCGGTTTTCGCTGGACATCAGCGCCAGGTGCAGCAGTTCGCCGCGCGACAGCGTGGTGCCGACCGTCAGGCGCGAGCTGCTGCGCTTTTCGGTGTCGACGTCGTCCTGCGTGATGGTGATCAGCTCTTCGTTGGGCAGATGGGCCTCGCTGATGAGCAACCCGGTCATGAGCTTGGTGAGCGAGGCGATCGGCAGCACGGCGTGGTCGTTCTTGCTGAACAGCACTTCGTGCGTGTCCTGGTCGATGACCAGGGCCACGCTCGACTTCAGGTCGAGCACGTCTTCGGTGCCATGCAAACCGGCCATCTGGCCGAAGGACTGGCGCGCGGGCGCTTCGACGCGAACCACCGAGCGGCGCTGCACGGCGACCACGGTCTTGCCGTTCTTTCTCTGCAGCGTCGCCACCACGTTGCGGCCGCCGCGAACGACCTTGTCCGCTTTTTCGGCCCGACCGCGCTGTGCGATGACGGGCGCTGCGCCACGTGCCGTTTTGGACGATGCGTTGCGCTTGACTTCGACCGGCACCGGCCCCTTCGCCTTCTTGGCGACGGCGGTCTTGGTGGCGGCGGGCTTTTCTTTCTTCGCGGCCTGGGCACCAGGCAGCAAAAACGCCGTGGCACAGAGCGCGACGGCGAGGAATCGGAAGGCGGGTAGAAACCGCTGGCTGGAAACTCGGCGGAGGCGGGCTTCAGGCATTAATAAATCTCCAGCGGCGACATACAAGGACCGCAGTGTATCGAAATCAAAAAAGGCACGCAATATCAGTTACTTGCATCCTCTTCTTCAATCGAATAGCAAGGATCGCCTGACAACCTAACCTTGTGCCGCAACTCTCTCAGCTTGGCTCTGTAACTTATTGAGGGCACTCAGATAAGCCTTCGCCGAAGCCACCACGATGTCGGGGTCTGCACCCACACCGTTCACCACCCGCCCTGCATTTTGTAACCGAACTGTAACTTCTCCCTGGCTTTCCGTCGAGCCGCTGATGGCATTTACAGAGTAAAGAACCATCTCGGCGCCGCTTTTGACCAGCGACTCGATCGCCTTCAGGGAAGCATCAACCGGGCCATTCCCGTCGGATTCGCCGGTGACTTCCTTGCCCTGGACGGTGAAAACGACCTTCGCCTGGGGGCGCTCGCCGGTTTCGCTGTGCTGGGAGAGAGAGACGAAAGCAAACTGCTCACCAACGTTCGACACCTCTTCCGCGCTGACGAGCGCAAGGATGTCTTCGTCGAAAATTTCCGACTTGCGGTCGGCCAGTTCCTTGAAACGCAGGAAGGCGGCGTTGATTTCGCCCTCGCTCGCCATGGAAACGCCCAGCTCCTGCAGTCGTTGCTTGAACGCATTGCGCCCGCTGAGCTTGCCCAGCACGATCTTGTTGGCGGCCCAGCCGACGTCTTCGGCCCGCATGATCTCGTACGTGTCGCGGGCCTTGAGCACGCCGTCCTGGTGAATGCCCGAGGCATGCGCGAAGGCATTGGCGCCCACCACGGCCTTGTTGGGCTGCACCACGAAACCGGTGGTCTGGCTCACCATGCGGCTGGCGGCCAGGATGTGCTGGGTGTCGATGTTGATGTCGAGCCCGAAGTAGTCCCTGCGGGTCTTCACCGCCATGACGACTTCCTCGAGCGAGCAATTGCCCGCGCGCTCGCCCAGGCCGTTGATGGTGCATTCCACCTGTCGCGCGCCGCCGATCTTCACGCCGGCCAGCGAGTTGGCCACGGCCATGCCGAGGTCGTTGTGGCAATGCACCGACCAGATCGCCTTGTCGCTGTTGGGAACGCGCTCGCGCAGCATCTTGATGAAGTTGCCGTAGAGCTCTGGAACGGCGTAGCCCACGGTGTCGGGCACGTTGATGGTGGTGGCGCCCTCGTTGATGACCGTCTCGAGCACGCGGCACAGGAAGTCCGGGTCGCTGCGGTAGCCGTCTTCCGGGCTGAACTCCACGTCGCCCATCAGGTTGCGTGCGAAGCGCACGGCCAGTTTGGCCTGCTCGTGCACCTCGTCGGGCGACATGCGCAGCTTCTTTTCCATGTGAAGCGCGGAGGTCGCGATGAAGGTGTGAATGCGTCCGCGAGCCGCGCCCTTGAGGGCTTCCGCGGCGCGTGCAATGTCGCGGTCGTTGGCGCGCGAAAGGCCGCACACCGTCGAGTCCTTGATGACGTCTGCAATGGCCTTCACAGCCTCGAAGTCGCCGTTCGAGCTGGCGGGAAAGCCGGCTTCGATGACGTCGACCTTCAGCCGCTCCAGCAACTTTGCGATGCGCATCTTCTCGTCGCGCGTCATCGAGGCGCCTGGCGATTGCTCGCCGTCACGCAAGGTGGTGTCGAAAATAATGAGTTGGTCGGTCATCGTGGATCTCCGTTGTTCGTTCCCACCTTGCGCTCTTGGCCAAGGTCGCAGCCTGCCTTCAGGCGATTTCAGCCCTCGATTGTGCGCTGTGGGCGTCCCGGCCCCGCGCACGCTGCACGCCCGAGACGATCGCCTTCAACGACGCCGAGATGACGTTGGCGTCGATGCCCACGCCGAACAGCGTCTGGCTTTCGTCGACACGCAACTCGAGGTAAGCCACCGACTTCGCATCGGCGCCGGCGCCGATGGCGTGCTGGTGGTAGTCCATCACGCGCACCGTGTGGCCGGTGGCCTTGCTCAGCGCCTGCGTGAAGGCATCGATGGGGCCGTTGCCGCGGCCTTCGATGGCGTGCACTCCACCGTCCCACGGCAGGTCGCCGCGCAGCACCACGGAGGCGTTGGCGCCCTCGCCTTCCTCCTCGATCACGCGGTGTTGCAGCGACTGCGCCGTCTCGATGCCGTATTCGCGCACGAACAGCTGCCAGAGGTCGGCAGCCGTAAGTTCCTTGCCAGCGACGTCCATGACGCCTTGCACGGTCTGCATGAATTCCATCTGCAGGCGGCGCGGCATCTCGATGCCGTACTCGCTCTCGAGCAGATACGCCATGCCGCCCTTGCCCGACTGGCTGTTCACACGGATCACCGCTTCATAGCTGCGCCCCACATCCTTCGGGTCGATGGGGAGATAGGGCATGTCCCAGATGTCGCCTTCCTTGCGCGCGGCGAAGGCCTTCTTGATCGCGTCCTGGTGCGAACCCGAGAACGAGGTGTAGACGAGGTCGCCCACATAGGGGTGGCGCGGATGCACCGGAAGCTGGTTGCAGTGCTCGACCGTGGCACGAATCTCGTCGATGTTCGAGAAGTCCAGCCCGGGAGAAACGCCTTGGGTGTACAGGTTGAGCGCCACGTTCACGAGGTCGAGGTTGCCGGTGCGCTCGCCGTTGCCGAACAGGCAGCCTTCGATGCGCTCGGCGCCGGCCATCAGGGCCAGTTCGCCGGCAGCGGTGCCGGTGCCGCGGTCGTTGTGCGGATGCACGCACAGCACGATGGAATCGCGGCGCGCAAGGTTGCGGTGCATCCACTCGATCATGTCCGCGAAGATGTTCGGCGTCGAATGCTCCACCGTGGTCGGCAGGTTGACGATGCACTTGCGCTGCGGCGTCGGCGCCCAGACGTCGGTGACCGCATCGACCACGCGCTTGGAGAACACGACATCGGTGCCCGAGAACATTTCGGGCGAGTACTGGAAGGTCCAGTGCGTGTTCGGCTGCTTCGCTGCGAAGTCGTTGAACATGCGCGCATGGCTGCTGGCAAGCTCGACGATCTGGTCTTCGTTCATGCCGAGCACCACGCGGCGCATCACCGGCGCCACGGCGTTGTAGAGGTGCACGATGGCGCGCGGCACGCCTTGCAGCGCTTCGAAGGTGCGTGCAATGAGGTGGTCGCGGGCCTGCGTCAGCACCTGGATCGTCACGTCGTCGGGAATGCGGTCTTCCTCGATCAGCTTGCGCACGAAGTCGAATTCGACCTGCGAGGCCGAGGGAAAGCCGACTTCGATTTCCTTGAAGCCGATCGCCACGAGGGTTTCGAACATGCGCATCTTGCGCGCGATGTCCATGGGCTCGACCAACGCCTGGTTGCCGTCACGCAGGTCCGTCGACAGCCAGATGGGCGCCTTGGTCAGCACGGCATCGGGCCAGGTGCGGTCCTTGAGGCCGATCGGGGCGAATGCGCGGTATTTGCTTTGAGGTTGCTTGAGCATGTCGATTCTCTGAGTGGTTGGAATTCAACCAGCAACCCCAAAAACAAACGGCCCGTTGCTGGTGCGAACGGGCCGTGGTGATGGGATTAGCGCGTGCGCTACCTTCTCCGCCCGTGAGGGAGGGCTAGTAGAGCCAGCAGCGAAATCTTGGTCATGAGGATTGCGAATGTAGCACAGCCTTCGCGGGCCTGTGAAGGCCCAGCGCGTCAGTTGTGCAGGCCCCGCTCGTCAGGCTCTTCGGTCGATGTGCTGATCACGCTCGCCGGCTGGCCCTTGGCCTTGCGCCAGCCATAGACCACGTAGCCGCTGAGGCCGTAGATGACGAACAGGCTGAACAGCACGGTGGGCGGATGGATGTTGATGACCGCGATGCCGAGCGCGATCAGCACGATCGCGGCAAAGGGCACGCTCTTCTTCATCTGGATGTCCTTGAAGCTGTAGAACGGCGCGTTCGTGACCATCGTGAGGCCCGCGTACAGCGTGAAGGCAAAAGTGACCCACGTGATCTGCGTCCACGACAGATACAGCACTTCGCCGCCGCGCTTGCCCCATTCGTCCACGAGCCAGATGAAGCCCGCCACCAATGCTGCAGCGGCGGGCGACGGCAGGCCCTGGAACCAGCGCTTGTCGACCACGCCCGTGTTCACGTTGAAGCGCGCCAGCCGCAATGCGGCGCACGCGCAATACACGAACGCCGCGATCCAGCCCCAGCGTCCGAGTCCCTTGAGCGACCACTCGTAGGCGATGAGCGCCGGCGCGGCGCCGAACGACACCATGTCGGACAGCGAATCCATCTGCTCGCCGAACGCGCTTTGCGTGTTGGTCATGCGCGCGACGCGCCCGTCCAGGCTATCGAGAATCATGGCGGCGAACACGCCGAGTGCAGCGAGGTCGAAGCGCGCATTCATGGCCATCACGACCGAGTAAAAACCGCCGAACAACGCGGCGAGCGTGAACAGGTTCGGCAGGATGTAGATGCCCTTGCGGCGTTTGCGCGGCTGCACCACGTCGGGAACCGTATCGTCATGCATTGAAATTGCCTCCGTCCCTCGTGGGCACTGAGCGGTCAGCTATCCAATCGATAGCATCTTGGTCTGTGAGTCGCATGGCTTGCAGTGTAGTTCAGGGGACCTCTTGGACCCCCTTCAAACAAAAGGGCCACCGCGACGGGTGGCCCTTGGGGAAGCGCCCCCGGGAGAGCGCGTTTGGACCGAAAGATCAGTTGCGCGTCTGGTCGACGAGCTTGTTCTTCTTGATCCAGGGCATCATCGCGCGCAGCTTTTCGCCGACGACTTCGATCTGATGCTCGGAATTCAGGCGGCGGCGGCTGATGAGCGCCGGCTGGCCGGCAGCAGCTTCGAGCACGAAGCTCTTGGCGTATTCGCCGGTCTGGATGTCCTTGAGCACTTGCTTCATGACCTTCTTGGTCTCTTCCGTCACGATGCGCGGGCCCGTGACGTACTCGCCGTACTCGGCGTTGTTCGAGATCGAGTAGTTCATGTTGGCGATACCGCCTTCATAGATCAGGTCGACGATCAGCTTGAGCTCGTGCAGGCATTCGAAGTACGCCATTTCGGGCGCGTAGCCGGCTTCCACCAACGTTTCGAAACCAGCCTTGATCAGCTCGACCGTACCGCCGCACAGAACCGCTTGTTCGCCGAACAGGTCGGTCTCGGTTTCTTCACGGAAGTTGGTCTCGATGATGCCGGCCTTGCCGCCGCCGTTGGCGGTGGCGTAGCTCAGCGCGAGGTCACGCGCCTTGCCGGTCTTGTCCTGGTGCACAGCCACGAGGTGGGGCACGCCGCCGCCTTGGGTGTAGGTGCTGCGAACCGTGTGGCCCGGGGCCTTGGGAGCGACCATCCACACGTCGAGATCGGCGCGCGGCTGAACGAAACCGTAGTGCACGTTGAAGCCGTGCGCGAAGACCAGCGAAGCGCCTTCCTTGATGTGCGGGGCCACGTCGTTCTTGTAGACGTTGGCGATCTGCTCGTCGGGCAGCAGGATCATGACCACGTCGGCCGCCTTCACGGCGTCGGCGACTTCGGCGACCTGCAGGCCGGCCTTGCCGACCTTGTCCCACGAAGCACCGCCCTTGCGCAGGCCGACCACGACCTTGACGCCGCTGTCGTTCAGGTTCTGCGCGTGCGCATGACCTTGCGACCCATAACCGATGATTGCGACCGTCTTGCCCTTGATGAGGCTGAGGTCGGCGTCCTTGTCGTAGTAAACCTTCATGATGCGTCTTTCCTATTTAGTCTCGATGCACCCCCCGGTACGGGGGTGCGTTCACTCACAGTTGGCCGGAAGAATTCCGGTCCTTCATTTGCTGGTTGATGGACACGAGGTTGTCGTGAATGCGGAACAGCAGGATCAGCAATTCGCTGTAGACGCGAACCATGATCGCGCCGAACACAAGAACACCGATGGCCATGAGGATGCGGCCCTGGAACAATGACACGACGGTCATCACGAGCACACCCAGCAGTCCGAGGAAATACAGTATCCGGATGATGATGGGCGTCACCATCTTGTCGAATCCCAGCAAGTCTTGCATTCACCTTCTCCTCATGTGTTGTAAACGATGGAACTGAGGGGATCTGCACCCCCTACACGCGCAGAATGCGCTCGCCGCGCCCGATGCCGCTGGCACCGGTGCGGACAGTCTCGAGGATAGCGCTACGCTCGATCGCTTCCAAGAAAGCGTCGTTCTTGCCGTGGTCGCCGGTGAGTTCGATGGTGTAGCTCTTGTCGGTCACGTCGATGATGCGGCCGCGAAAAATTTCGGCCATGCGCATCATTTCCTCGCGCTCCTTGCCGACGGCGCGCACCTTCACCATCATGAGCTCACGCTCGGTGTATGCGCCTTCGGTCAGGTCGACGACCTTCACCACTTCGATGAGACGGTTCAGGTGCTTGGTGATCTGTTCGATTGTTTCGTCTGAACCGTTCGTGACGATGGTCATGCGCGAGAGGCTCGGGTCCTCCGTGGGCGCCACCGTCAGCGATTCGATGTTGTAGCCGCGGGCCGAAAAAAGGCCCACCACGCGGGAAAGAGCACCGGGCTCGTTTTCCAGCAGCACTGCAATGATGTGTTTCATGTTTGCGTGACTCCTCTTTTCGCCGCCCTCCCCCGCGCACGGTAATGCGCGGGCTCGGCGAGCAATAGATTCGTCAGTAAAGAGTTAAGCGAATGCGCCGCAGATCAAAGATCTTCGGAGCCCAACAGCATCTCGGTGATGCCCATGCCGGCCTTCACCATCGGAAACACGTTTTCGGTCGGATCGGTACGGAAGTCCATGAACACCGTGCGGTCCTTGAGCTTGCGCGCTTCGCGCAGCGCAGGCTCCACGTCCTGTGGACGCTCGATCAGCATGCCGACGTGGCCATAGGCCTCGGCGAGCTTCACGAAGTTGGGCAGCGCGTCCATGTAGCTGTGGCTGTAGCGGCCGGAGTATTCGATCTCCTGCCACTGGCGCACCATGCCCAGGTAGCGGTTGTTGAGCGAGCAGATCTTGATCGGCGTGTTGTATTGCAGGCAGGTGGAGAGTTCCTGGATGCACATCTGCACCGAGCCTTCGCCGGTGATCGTGAACACTTCCGAGTCGGGCTTCGCGAGCTTGATGCCCATGGCGTAGGGAATGCCCACGCCCATGGTGCCCAGGCCGCCGGAATTGATCCAGCGGCGCGGCTCGTCGAAGCGGTAGTACTGGGCGGCCCACATCTGGTGCTGGCCCACGTCCGACGTGATGTACGCGTCGGCGTCCTTGGTCATGTTCCAGAGCGTCTCGACCACGTACTGCGGCTTGATCACGTCCTTGTTGCCGCGGTCGTACTTGAGGCAGTCGCGCGAGCGCCAGGCCTCGATGGTCTTCCACCACTCGGCCAACGCGCCGGCGTCGGGCTTGGTGGTGCTCTCGCGGATCATCGAGATCAGTTCGGTGAGCACGTCCTTCACGTCGCCGACGATAGGGATGTCGACCTTCACGCGCTTGGAAATGCTCGACGGGTCGATGTCGACGTGGATGATCTTGCGTTCGTTCTGCGCGAAGTGCTTGGGGTTGCCGATGACGCGGTCGTCGAAGCGCGCGCCCACCGCCAGCAGCACATCGCAGTTCTGCATCGCGTTGTTGGCTTCGATGGTGCCGTGCATGCCCAGCATGCCCAGGAACTTGCGGTCGCTCGCCGGGTAAGCACCCAGGCCCATCAGCGTGTTGGTGACCGGGTAGCCGAGCATGTCGACCAGCGTGCGCAGTTCGTTGCACGCGTTGCCCAGCAGTACACCACCGCCGGTGTAGATGTAGGGGCGCTTGGCGGCCAGCAGCAGCTGCAGCGCCTTGCGGATCTGCCCGCCGTGCCCCTTGCGCACCGGGTTGTATGAACGCATCTCGACCTTGTCGGGATAGCCTGCATAGGGCGTCTTCTTGAAGGAGACATCCTTGGGCACGTCCACCACCACCGGGCCTGGACGGCCGCTGCGTGCGATGTGGAAGGCCTTCTTCATCGTCATGGCCAGATCCTTTGGATCCTTGACGAGGAAGTTGTGCTTGACGATGGGGCGGGTGATGCCGACCGTGTCGCATTCCTGGAACGCGTCGAGGCCGATGGCTGCCGTTGGCACCTGCCCCGAGATGATCACCATCGGGATCGAGTCCATGTACGCAGTGGCGATGCCGGTGACCGCGTTGGTCAGGCCGGGACCGGAGGTGACCAGCGCCACGCCGACTTCACCGGTGGCGCGGGCGTAACCGTCCGCCGCATGAACCGCCGCCTGTTCGTGGCGCACCAGCACATGCTGGATGGTGTCTTGTTTGTAGAACGCGTCGTAGATGTAGAGAACCGCGCCACCGGGATAGCCCCAGATGTACTGGACGCCTTCGGCCTGCAGTGCCTTGACCAGCACTTCAGCGCCCATGAGTTCTTGCGTCGGGTTGCCTGCGCCTGAAGACGCGGCTGCTGCAGAAGCGATTTCCGCCTTGGACATTTCCATGATCAACCTTTGTTTATTTCGGGAACGAAATACCTTGGGTGCCCCTTGCCAACCCTTGTGAGGTCGCGCCAGGACTTGAGGCCAAAGCCATGGGCGGACTGATGTTCCGCCGGACCGTGACCCGTTTGCCTTTTGACTTGCAGTGCGGATTATGGCATTTCCCGGTCGTTCAGATTCGCTTCAGCTGGCTTGTAAAGCGACAAAGGCATAATTCGTGGCGACAAACCTCCGCGATTGCTAGACCCTTTCCCCACGCGGCGCGCCCTGCGCCCCCTTCTCGCTTGGCCACTGAACAAGAACTCTCCGACTTCCTGAAAAGCGTCGAACGACGCGCTTTCAAGCGCTCGGTCTACCACGTGCGGGACGAAGAAGCGGCGCTCGATATCGTGCAGGACAGCATGATGAAACTGGCGCAGCACTACGGCGACAAGCCGCCGGGAGAGCTGCCGATGCTGTTCCAGCGCATCCTGTCGAACTGCACGCTCGACTGGTTCCGCCGCCAGAAAACCCGTCGCGCCCTGTTCTCCAACCTCAGCGACTTCGAATCGGTCGACGACGATGGAGATTTCGACCTGCTGGAGAACTTCGTCTCGCCAACCGACTCTAGGGAAACTGAGAGCGCAGAGGACACCACGCGCCGCGCCCAGGTCTTCCACGAGATCGAAGAACAGATCGCGGCTTTGCCGGGCCGTCAACGCGAGGCTTTCCTGATGCGTTACTGGGAGGAAATGGACGTCGCAGAGACGGCCGCCGCGATGGGCTGCTCCGAAGGCAGCGTCAAAACCCATTGCTCGCGAGCCGTTCACGCTCTGAGCAAGGCGCTCAAGGCCAAGGGAATATCGCTATGAATACGAAGGTTTCAACCACATCATCCGCTGCTGCCGAGGACCGGTTCGGCGAGCGCCTGACAGCTCGCCTTTCGGTCGGCAACCGCGAGTTGCCGCACGACATCGGCGAGCGGCTGCGCGTGGCTCGCGCCCAAGCCGTGGCCGCCCGCAAGCTGCCCCCGCAATTGCGAAGCGCGCCGGTCGTGGTGCAGTCGGGCCATACGGCCACGCTGGGCGGCGGCTGGTGGACCCGCATCGGCTCGGTGGTTCCGCTGATCGCGCTCGTGGCCGGCCTCATCACCATCAGCGTGATGCAGGACGATGACCGCGCCAGCGAACTGGCCGAGGTGGATTCCGCACTGCTCACCGGCGACCTCCCTCCCGCGGCTTATACCGATCCCGGTTTCGCCCAATTCCTGAAGTCCGACAGCGCCTCCGACTGAATCTTTCCCGACTGAAATCTTTCACCGACCGAATGCGACGCCGTTCCTCCTCCAGCGCGAACACTCCCCATCCGACGCGCCCGCTCCCGGCGGGCGCGGTCGTTTGGGCTGGCGCGCTTGCAGTCGCAGCCTTCGGCCTGACGCTTGCCCACGGCCAACCTCGCACCGAGGCGGCCGCCCGATCCGCGAACGGCCCGGCAACGGCCACCTCTGCGGCAGCTTCCAGCCCAAAGGCCGTCTCCACGACCAAGCCGCTCTGGAGCGAGCTCACCGCAGAACAGCAACAGGCCCTGAAGCCGTTGGGCGTGCACTGGAACACGCTGAACGCCGGGCAAAAGAGAAAGTGGCTGGCGCTGTCGCGCAATTTTTCCAGCATGTCGGCGGACGACCAGACCACCCTGCACAGCCGCATGATCGAGTGGGCCGCACTCAGCAACCAGCAACGCACCCAGGCCCGCCTGAACTTCGCCGAGGTCAAGCGCATTCCGGCTGACGAGCGCAAGGCCAAGTGGGAGCAGTACCAGGCTTTGAGCGAGGAAGAAAGGCGCAAGCTCGCCGAACTTGCGCCGGCCAAACCACGCGGTGCGGCCGTCCCCGTGCGGCCGGTCTCGGCGCAGAAACTCGTACCGGTGCCCGCCCTCACGCCCGGCGGCCAACACACGCCCCGGATCCTGCTGGCGCCGCCCGCACCTGTCGGCGCGCCTGCCACGATCATGGTGGCGTCGCCGCTGGAACGCGCGCCAGCTACTGCAACACCCGCTGTGTCCGTCTTACCTGCCGCGCCCTCACCGTCCAAGTCGACCTCGCCGCCAGTTCCGGCCGAAGCCCAGGTGCCGGCGCCAGCCGATGCGCCCTCTTCGTCTCCCTGACACAAGGCTTCGATGGTCTCCAGTTCTCCCGAGGCGTCGGGCACCGATCCTGATTCGCCCATCGCGCCCGTCGCGCCTGCAAACACCGCTCCTGTTTCGATAGTTCCCGGCCTCTGGCGCCGAATGGCTTGCTGGCTCTACGAAGGCATGCTGCTGTTCGCCGTGGTCTTCGTCTCGGGCTGGCTTTTCAGCACGCTGGGCCAGATGCGCGACGCCATGGATTCGCGGCGCCACCTGTTCCAGGCTTTTCTTTTCGTGGTTTTCGGCGTGTACTTCGTCTGGTTCTGGACCAAGGGCCAGACCCTCGCCATGAAAACCTGGAACATCCGCATCGTCGATCTGCACGGTCGCCCCCTCACGCAGCGCCGCGCCCTGGCGCGCTACATGCTGAGCTGGATCTGGTTCCTGCCGCCGCTGGCCGCCATGGCGCCGTTCAAGCTGTCTGGCGGCGAGTCGACCGTGCTGATCGTCGGCTGGGTCGCCATCTGGGCCCTGCTCTCACGTTTTCACCCCGAGCGCCAGTTCTGGCACGACGCCTGGGCCGGTACGCGGCTCGTCACCTCCCCACCGATGAGCCGCCGATGAGTGCCTTGCCCAAGCTTCCCGATCCCGCTGTCAACCCACAAAAGGCACGCAAAGGCTTCGAGCGCGTCTTTCACGCCACGCTTATCTCCCTGCAAGGCCTTCGCGCCGGCTGGAGCGAGCCCGCGTTCCGCCAGGAAGCCATCCTGTCGATCGTGATGATTCCGGTGTCTTTCTGGCTCGGGCGCAGCTGGGTCGAAGTCGCGCTGCTCGCGGGCAGCGCGGTCCTGGTCATGATCGTCGAGTTGCTCAACACCGCCGTGGAAGCCGCCATCGACCGCATCGGCCCCGAGTGGCACGACCTGTCCAAGCGCGCCAAGGACATGGGCAGCGCCGCCGTGCTGCTGTCGCTCGCGCTGTGCGGGGGCATCTGGGTCACCGCGCTTTGGCAACGCTTCGTGTCATGAGAAGGCCTGCCGGCTGCGGCATGATGGCGGCATGAATCCTGAATTTTCGATCTGTGTGTATTGCGGCTCGCGCCCCGGCGAGCGCCCCGAGTTTTCCCAGGCCGCGCAAGCGGTCGGCCAGTGGATCGGCCAGCACCGCGGCCAGCTGGTCTACGGCGGCGGCCGCACCGGCCTGATGGGCACGGTGGCCGAGGCCACCCGCATGGCCGGCGGCCGCGTCGTCGGCATCATCCCCAAGGCGCTGGTCGACAAGGAACTGGCCAACCCGCTGTGTGACGAGCTTCATGTGGTCGACACCATGCACGAGCGCAAGGCCATGATGGGCGAGCGTGCCGATGCCTTCGTGGCCCTGCCGGGCGGCATCGGCACCTTCGAGGAGCTGTTCGAGATCTGGACCTGGCGCCAGCTCGGCTACCACGACAAGCCGACCGGCATCCTCAACACCGCCGGCTACTACGACGGTCTGCTGGGCTTCCTGGCGCACAGCGTGCGCGAGGGCTTCATGGGCGATTGGCAGATGCAGCTGATTCGCACCGGTACGGATGCGACCGAACTGCTCACCGCGCTGCGCGCCGAAGTACCGCTGCATCCGAGGGAAGACAGGCTGTCGGAAAACCTCTGACACCCGCTTCGAAAAACAGCCCCCGTCGCCGGGGGCTTTTTTATTCAGACGGCGTTTTCGTTCTCTTCGCCGGTGCGGATGCGCACGATGCGGTCCACGCTGGTAACGAAGATCTTGCCGTCGCCGATCTTGCCGGTGCGCGCGGAACTGACGATGGCCTCGATGCAGCGCTCCACATCGCCCTCGTTCACGACCACTTCGACCTTCATCTTGGGCAGGAAGTCGACCACGTACTCGGCGCCGCGGTACAGCTCGGTGTGCCCCTTCTGGCGGCCGAAGCCCTTGACCTCGGTCACGGTCAGGCCGGTGACGCCCACTTCGGCCAAGGCCTCGCGCACGTCCTCGAGCTTGAAGGGTTTGACGATGGCGGTGATCTGCTTCATGGTTTTCGTGCTCCGGCGGTTTCGTTGAATTTGCTGGTGATAGGGTAACGCCAATCCTTGCCGAAGCTTCGGTGGGTGACCCGGATGCCTACCGGCGCCTGGCGCCGCTTGTATTCGTTGATCCTGATGAGCCGCGCAACCCGCTCGACCACCGCGCGGTCGTAACCCGCTGCAATGATCTCGTCGATGCCCTCGTCGTCCTGCATGTAGCGTGCCAGGATCCCATCGAGGATGTCGTAGGGCGGCAGGCTGTCCTGGTCGGTCTGGTCGGGCCGCAATTCGGCGCTGGGGGGCCGGGTGATGATTCGCTCGGGGATCGGCTGCGCGCCGGTGCCGTACGGGTCGTGGGCATTGCGCCAGCGAGCCAATGAGAACACCGTGGTCTTCAGCAGGTCCTTGATGACCGCGAAACCGCCCGCCATGTCGCCGTAGAGCGTGCAGTAGCCGGTGGCCATTTCGCTTTTGTTGCCGGTGGTGAGCACGATCGCGCCGAACTTGTTCGACAGCCCCATCAGCAGCGTTCCGCGGATGCGCGCCTGGATGTTTTCCTCGGCCGTGTCCTCGGGCCGGCCTCTGAACTCATCGGCCAGCGCGCCCTTGAAAGACTCGAAGGTGTCCTTGATGGAAATTTCGTCGTAGCGCACACCCAGCCGCGCGGCCATGTCGCGCGCATCGATCCAGCTGATGTCGGCGGTATAGGGCGAAGGCATCATCACCGCACGCACTTTGTCCTTGCCCAGTGCATCGACAGCAATGGCAAGCACCAATGCAGAGTCGATTCCACCCGAAAGGCCCAGGATGGCGCCCGGAAAACCGTTCTTGCCGATGTAGTCGCGCACGCCCAGCACCAGCGCGTCCCAAAGCTGTGCCTGCGCCTCGCGCGGGGCCGCAATGGCGCCGGGCTGAGCCACGAACGCTACGTTGCCCTGCGCAGTGCGCTCGAGCTCGGCGAAAAGCAGTTTTTCCTGGAAGCTCTCGGCCTGCATGGCCGCAGTGCCGTCGGCCTGCAGCACGAACGAAGCGCCGTCGAACACGACCTCGTCCTGCCCGCCAACCAGGTGCGCATAGACGAGTGGCAGGCCCACGGCCCGCGCGCGGTCGGCCATGCGCGCCACGCGCTCGCCCTCCTTGCCCACGTGGTACGGCGAGGCATTGATCACCGCCAGCACTTCGGCCCCGCCCTTGCGGGCCAGTTCGGCCGGCTCGTCGAACCAGGCGTCCTCGCAGATCAGCAGGCCGACCGACACACCGTCCGCCTCGAACACGCAGGTGCCCTGCCCCGGCGTGAAGTAGCGGCGCTCGTCGAACACCTGGTAGTTCGGCAGTTCGCGCTTGGCATAGGTCTCGAGGATGCGGCCTTCCTTGATGACGCTGGCCGCGTTGTGGCGCAGTTGCACGGCCACCGAGCGGCTGCGCAGGCTGCCGCCTGTGGGATGCCCCACCACCACGACCATGTCTTTGAGGTCGGCCAGAGCGGCGGCAATGCCTTTCACGGCATCATCACAGGCTTCGGTGAAGGCGGGACGGAGGAACAAGTCCTCCGCCGCATAGCCGGCAATCGAGAGTTCGGGCGTCAGCAAGAGGCGCGCGCCCTGCGCATGGGCCTGGCGCGCGGCGTCGACGATCTTCTTCGCATTGCCGGCGAGGTCGCCCACCACAAAATTGAGTTGCGCGATGGCGAGCTTGAGCGTCATACAAAAGGAAGAAAAAGGCTTGAACGATTATGTCATTCGGGTTCTGTCGTCGCCGTCGGACGTGAGCCCGCAAGCGTGGAACGCGCTGCTCGCCGCCGAGGTCGAGCCCTCGCCTTTCATGCGTCACGAATACCTCGCGGCGCTGAACGACAGCCGCAGCGCCACGCCCGAGAGTGGATGGACGCCGCGGTTCGTCACGCTGTGGCAAGGCGACACGCTGCACGCCGCGTGCCCGTTCTACGTCAAGGACCATTCGTACGGGGAGTACGTGTTCGACTGGGCCTGGGCCAACGCCTACGAGCAGCACGGCCTGGCCTACTACCCGAAAGCCGTGGTCGCGGTGCCCTTCACGCCCGTGCCCGGCACGCGGCTGCTGGCTCGCGATGCTGCCAGCCGCACTTTGCTGGTGCAGGGCCTGGTGGCGCTGTGCAAGCAGGAAGAACTGTCGTCGCTGCACCTGCTGTTCGGGGCCGAGGCCGACATCGCCGCCTGCACCGAGGCCGGCCTCATGCTGCGCAACACCGTGCAGTTTCACTGGACCAACGCGCAGTACGCCGACTTCGACGCCTTCCTCGCCAGCCTCTCCCACGACAAGCGCAAGAAGATCCGCCAGGAGCGCCGCAAGGTGGCCGACGCGGGCGTGAGCTTTCGCTGGTCGCGCGGCACCGACATCTCGAAGGCCGATTGGGACTTCTTCTACCGCTGCTACGAGCGCACCTACCGCGAGCACGGCAACCCGCCCTACCTCACGCGCGACTTCTTCCGGCGCATGGCCGACACCCTGCCCGAGGCCTGGCTGCTGTTCGTGGCCAAGCGCAATGGCAAGCCCATGGCCGCCAGTCTGATCGCGCTCTCGACCCAGCCCGATGCGCCGCTGGTCGCCTATGGCCGCTACTGGGGCGCGCTGGAGCGGGTCGACTGCCTGCACTTCGAGGCCTGCTATTACCAACCGCTGGACTGGTGCATCGCGCATGGGGCGCAGCGCTTCGAGGGCGGCGCCCAGGGCGAGCACAAGATGGCGCGCGCGCTGATGCCGGTGAAGACCACCAGCGCGCACTGGCTGGCGCATCCGTCGTTTGCCGACGCGGTCGAGCGCTTCCTGGAACGCGAGGGTGCGGGCATCGAGAACTACATGGACCATCTGGGCGAGCGCAGCCCGTTCAAGTCCGCCTGATCCCGGCCCTGGTTGTGCCGTTCGGGACTGCCGCCCGGGGTGGCGTGACACCCCTCGGACGCTGCCTCACGGCAGCAACAACTTACTTTTGGTAGGCCGCGATGCCGTCCAGAATTTCCTTCTTGGCCGAATCGATGCCTTCCCAGCCCAGCACCTTGACCCACTTGCCGGCTTCCAGGTCCTTGTAGTGCTCGAAGAAGTGGCTGATGGCCTTCAGGCGCATCGGGTTCACGTCATCGACCGACTTCCAGTGGCTGTAAATGGGCAGCACCTTGTCTGTGGGCACGGCCAGCACCTTGCCGTCGACGCCGGCTTCGTCTTCCATCATCAGGATGCCCAGGGGGCGGCACGGCACCACCACGCCCGGCAGCAGCGGGTACGGCGCGATCACCAGCACGTCGACCGGGTCGCCGTCGCCCGACAGGGTCTGCGGCACGTAGCCGTAGTTGGCGGGGTAGTACATGGCCGTCGTCATGAAGCGGTCCACGAAGATCGCGCCCGATTCCTTGTCGACTTCGTACTTGATCGGGTCGGCGTTCATCGGGATTTCGATCACGACATTGAAGGCGTCGGGAACGTTCTTGCCGGGGGAGACTTTGTCGAAGGACATGACGTTTTTCGAGTAGTTGGAAAGTATGAGAGGGACGGGGACAAACCCTGAGTTTACTTTCCGTGTCACCGCACGGTCGCACACACGCTCGTTTTTGCCTGTAAATTGCAACCGTTGGCCAATCGGCTCCGCACCCCAGGTGCAGCGAGCTTCGAGGAAGCAACGCGGCGGAAAACATGTCCCGTACGCGTTGCACGCAGGGTCCATGGTGTCCGTCTCCACAAGTCTTGACGAACGAATGGAGAAGCAAAGCATGATTGGCAACACCCCCTTGATACTGGCCATCGTCTGCGGCCTCGTGGCCGTGGCCTATGGGTTCTGGGCCCGAAGCTGGATTCTGGCAAAGGACCCCGGCAACGCCCGCATGCAGGAGATCGCAGCGGCCATCCAGGCCGGCGCCTCCGCCTACCTTGCCAAGCAGTACACGACCATCGCGGTGGTCGGTGCGGTTCTCGCCGTTCTCATCGCCCTCTTCCTTGACCTGACCACCGCAGTCGGCTTCGTGGTCGGCGCGGTGCTCTCGGGCGCCTGCGGCTTCATCGGCATGAACGTGTCGGTGCGCGCCAATGTGCGCACGGCGCAGGCGGCCACGCAGGGCATCGGCCCGGCATTGGACGTGGCGTTTCGCGGCGGCGCCATCACCGGCATGCTGGTGGTCGGACTCGGCCTGCTGGGCGTGACCGGCTTCTACTGGTTCCTGGCCGGCAGCGCGCCCACGGCGGACCACACCCTGGCGGCCATCCTGAACCCGCTGATCGGCTTTGCCTTCGGCTCGTCGCTGATCTCGATCTTCGCGCGCCTGGGCGGCGGCATCTTCACCAAGGGCGCCGACGTCGGTGCCGACCTGGTGGGCAAGGTGGAGGCCGGCATTCCGGAGGACGACCCGCGCAACCCCGCGGTGATCGCCGACAACGTGGGCGACAACGTCGGCGACTGCGCCGGCATGGCGGCCGACCTGTTCGAGACCTACGCGGTGACGCTGATCGCCACCATGGTGCTCGGCGCGCTGATGGTCACCACGGCACCGACCAACGCGGTGCTGTACCCACTGGCGCTGGGCGGCGTGTCGATCATCGCGTCGATCATCGGCTGCTTCTTCGTGAAGGCTTCACCGGGCATGGTCAACGTGATGCCCGCGCTCTACAAGGGGCTGGCGGTGGCGGGCGTGCTGTCGCTGATCGCGTTCTGGTTCGTCACGAGCTGGATCATTCCGGACAACGCCATCGCACCGAGCGGCAGCCAGCTCAAGCTGTTCGGCGCCTGCTTCGTGGGCCTGGCGCTCACCGCGGCGCTGGTGTGGGTGACCGAGTACTACACCGGCACGCAGTACAAGCCCGTGCAGCACATCGCGCAGGCCTCGACCACCGGCCACGGCACCAACATCATCGCGGGCCTGGGCGTCTCGATGCGCTCGACGGCCTGGCCGGTGATCTTCGTCTGCATCGCGATCCTGGCGTCGTACTCGCTCGCCGGCCTGTTCGGCATCGCGGTCGCGGCAACGTCGATGCTCAGCATGGCGGGCATCGTGGTAGCGCTCGACGCCTACGGCCCCATCACCGACAACGCAGGCGGCATCGCCGAGATGAGCGACCTGCCCGCCAGCGTGCGCGCCGTGACCGATCCGCTCGATGCGGTCGGCAACACCACCAAGGCCGTGACCAAGGGCTACGCCATCGGCTCGGCCGGCCTGGCATCGCTGGTGCTCTTTGCCGACTACACCCACAAGCTCGAGAGCTTCGGGCTGAACATCAGCTTCAACCTGAGCGACCCGATGGTGATCGTCGGCCTCTTCATCGGCGGCCTGATTCCCTACCTGTTCGGCGCGATGGCCATGGAAGCCGTGGGCCGCGCGGCCGGCGCGGTGGTGGAGGAAGTGCGCAGGCAGTTCCGCGACATCCCCGGCATCATGGAAGGCACCGGCAAGCCCGAGTACGGCAAGGCCGTGAGCATGCTGACCGGCGCGGCCATCAAGGAAATGATGATCCCGTCGCTGCTGCCGGTGGTGGTACCGATCGTCGTGGGCCTGGTGCTCGGACCGAAGGCGCTGGGCGGGCTGCTGATGGGCACCATCGTCACGGGCCTGTTCGTCGCCATCTCGATGTGCACCGGCGGCGGCGCGTGGGACAACGCCAAGAAGTACATCGAGGACGGCCACCACGGCGGCAAGGGTTCCGAGGCGCACAAGGCGGCCGTCACCGGCGACACCGTGGGCGACCCCTACAAGGACACAGCCGGCCCGGCCGTGAACCCGCTGATCAAGATCATCAACATCGTGGCGCTGCTGATCGTGCCGCTGGTGGTGAAGTTCCATACCGGCGATGCGGCGGCCGCCGTGCCGACCAAGATCGAAACGCCACCTGCCGCCATGGCACCTGCCGCCGCCGTGACGCCGTCGACACCCGCGGCCGTGGTTGCGGCGGGCGCAGTGTCGGCGGCCGAAGCCGCCGCGGTGAAGGTCGAGAACGGCGTGGTGAAGTTCTACTTCGCGAGTGCCAGCGCCGAGGTCGCGCCCAATGCCAGGGAGGCGCTCGCCGACGTCATCAAGGCAGTGCAGAGCGGCAGCACGGTGCTGGTGAGCGGCTACCACGACGCCAGCGGCGACCCCGCGAAGAATGCCGAGCTGGCCAAGCAGCGCGCCATGGCCGTGAGCGACGCGCTCAAGGCCGCCGGCGCGCCCGAAGACAAGATCGAGCTCGCCAAGCCCGAGCAGTCGCAGGCCGACGGGCCGCCCTCCGAGGCGCGCCGCGTCGAGGTCAAGGTCAAGCCCTGACGCGCGCTCCCAGGCCGACCGCCATGGCGCCGCGTACACACTAGCGCCATGCATTACCTCCACGCACTGTTCTCCGGCACCTGGGCCATCGCACGGGCCGAACTGGCGATCGTGCGGCGCTTTCCGCGCATCCTGCTGGCGGTGGTGGCGGTCGGCGTGGTGCCTGCGATCTATGCGCTGATCTACCTCACGAGCGTGTGGGATCCGGCGGGCCACACCGCCGACCTGCCGGCGGCCATCGTGAACCAGGACCGGGGCGTGACCTACATGGCGCAGTCGGTGAACGTGGGCGACGAACTCACGCGCACCCTGCTCGAAAAACGCGCCTTCGGCTTTCGCACCATGACCGACCCCGAGGCCGCGCGCGCGGAAGTGCGCCGCGGCACGCTCGCCTTCGCGCTGCTGATTCCGGCGGACTTCAGCGCCAACGCCGTGCCCGGCACGCACCGCGGGGCGGGCCAGTTGGTGGTCTACACATCGGAAGGCAACAACTACAGCTCGGCCGGCCTGGCCCGGCGCTTTGCGGGCGAACTGGGGCACCAGGTCAACGAGATGCTCAACGAGCAGCGCTGGGAGCTGGTGCTGAACGCGGCCTCCGGCTCGCAGCAACGGCTGGAGCAGCTCAAGCAGGCGCTGCTGCAGCTGCGCGACGGCAGCCAGGCGCTGGCCACCGGCGCCATCCAGTACAGCGCGGCGGCCCAGCAGGTGGGCAGCGGGTTCAGGCAGGTCAATGGCGGCATCCGCACCATCCAGTCGAAGCTGCCGGCCGACCCGGACCTGCGCGCGCTGAAGTCCGGCGCGCAGCAGCTCACGGCGGGGCAGCGCGAACTGGGCAGCGGGCTCGCGCAGATCAGCGATGGCCTGGACCAGTTGAACGCAGGCGCTGGCCAGTTGGGTGACGGCGCACGCAAGATGCAGAAGGATTCGGCCGACATTCCCTTCGTCGGCGACCGGCTCGCCCGCGGCGCTAGCGAGCTGGCCGCCGGTGCGGACAAGCTGCGCGGCGGCCTCGGCCAAGCCCAGGCCGCGATGAACAAGGCCGAGGACGGCAACCAGAAACTGGTGACCGGCGCCGCCGCGCTCGAAGGCGGCGTGGGCAGGCTCACCGACGGCATGGGCGCGCTGTCTGCCGGCATTCGCACCCTGGCCGGCAAGCTGCCCGAAGACCGCAAGCTCGACGAGTTCGTGCAGGGCGGCGCGCAACTGTCGCAAGGCGCGCAGCGTCTGCTGACCGGCGTGCGCACCATCGAGGCCGCCCTGCCCGCCTCCATCACCCGCATCCAGGGCAGTGCCTCAGGCCTGGCCGACTCGGTCGAGCCGAAGGTCGAGGTGGTGGCCCCGGTGGCCAACAACGGCAGCGCCTTCGTGCCCAACATGGTGTCGGTGGCGCTGTGGATCGGCGCGGTGATGGCCGGGTATCTGTTCAACATCCGCATCGTGCTGACGGACCACACCCACTACCCGAAGCTGGCGAAGACACTCGGCAAGATCACCATGCCGGCGCTCGTCGTGCTGCTGCAGGTGGCGCTGGTGCTGGCCACGCTGCTGGGCGTGCTGCAGGTGCAGGCACCGCGCGTGGGCGCGCTGGCGCTCACCATGGTGCTGGCCTCGCTGGTGTTCCTGGTGGTGCTGTTCGCCATCCTCCATGTCTTCGGCGACTTCGGCCGCATCCTGACGGTGCTGCTGCTCACGCTGCAGCTGTCGGCCGGCGGCGGCGTGCTGCCGGTGGAGCTGTCAGCCGGCTTCTTCCGCGACGTGCACAGTTGGCTGCCCTTCAGCTGGGTGGTGCAAGCCTTTCGCGCCGTGATGTTCGGCGCCTTCGACAACGGGTGGGCGCACGCCTGCGGCGTGGTGCTGCTGTCCGGCGCGGTAGCGGTGGGGCTGATGGCGATCTTCGGCAAGTGGAAGGACGTGCTGCTGGCCGACTACAAGCCGACGATCCAGGTTTGATCCACGTGACATCGGCTGGCTACCGCCCGCTGGCACGGCTTCTGATGCCCTGAATGGCCGCCACGCCTCGCGCCATCGACGCGAAGCGGGCTCAGCGTTGGCTCTCCGCCGCCACCGCGCGCACCAGCCGCGTGGCCGGCGCCACCAGCTCGCGCAGGTCACCCGCGCGGTCCTGCTCGATGGCCTGCAGCACCAGTTCGTTGATGCCGCCGACCACCGTCATCGCCATCTCGCTGGTCAGGTGCGCCGCGGGCTCCTGGGCGCTGCCGCTGTTGTTGATCGCCCCCTGGATGAAGTTGGCGATTTCGTCGTTCACCCGGCGCCGCACCACGAGGCCCGGCATGCCAAGGCCCAAAATCTCGACGAACAGCGTGCGCAGCAGCACCGGGTCTTGCGCAAGGTAATCGAAGTACGCCGTCATGGCCTGCTCGACCTGCGCGTGCCACGGCTGCACAGGGTCGAAGGCCTCGCTCACCGCCTTCAGCGCCAGGCGGCTCGCCGTTTCGTAGAGCGCGATCAGGCACTCGGTCTTGGTGCTGAAGTGTTCGTAGAAGGTGCGGCGCGACACGGCGGCCTCGCGCACGATGTCGGCAATGGTCGTGTCCGCGTAGCCCTTGGCGGCCACGGCCTGCGCCATGCCCTGCAGCAGGCGCGCGTAGTGCTCGCTCCCGGGCCCGTCCACAGACTTGGAAGGCGCTGGCTTTTCGATGGTTTCGCTCATTGACCGTACATTTTCCTACGCTCCGGTACTTGACAGTACCGATTCACGATTGCAACATGGCAGCATGCGGTACGAAGTTGTACCAATCTTCCAGCCCACGCATGCCGTGGCTTTTTTGAGGCTTTTTCAATGACCGAACTCGTTGTCCGCCGTCTGCTGATCGACCTGCAATCGCCCTTCGCCCGCAACTGGTGTGGCGGCGATGCATTCTCGACCGCTTTCTTCAATGCCCTGTCGATGAGTTTTCCCTTCGGCGAACAGTTCTTCATCGATGCCGTGCGCGACGCCGTGGCCACGCTGCCGCCCGAGGTGCAGGACAAGCACCGCGCCGAGGTGCGCGGCTTCATCGGCCAGGAGGCGACGCACCGGCGCATTCATTCGCTGTTCAACAACCACCTCGAGAGCCAGGGTTTGGTGGACGGCTGGACGGCGCGCGCCAGCAAGCGCATGACGCTGATGGAAAACACCGATCCGCGCCACGCGCTGGCGGTGACGGCGGCCACCGAGCATTTCACGGCGATGTTCGCCGAATGGCTGCTGGCCCATCCGCGGGTCCTCGAAGGCGCCGAGCCCCGGCTGCGCACCATGTGGCTGTGGCACAGCGCGGAAGAACTGGAACACAAGAGCGTGGCCTTCGACATCTACAAGGCCGCGGGCGGCTCCGACGCGTGGCGCAAGCGCTGGTTCCGCCGCGTGACGATGATGTTCCTGGGCGACCTGATGCGCCAGACCCTCGACAACCTGCGCCACGAAAAGCAGCTGTGGAAGTGGTCGACCTGGAAGAGTGCCGCGCGCATCCTGCTGAGCCGCGACGGTCTGCTGCGCGGCAACGTGGCCGGCTGGCGCAGCTACCTGCGCGCCGACTTTCATCCGGCGCAGCAGGACAGCACCCTGTCGGAACGCTGGCTGGAGGACAACCGCGCGCAGTACACGCCCGTGGGCGCAGCGCACGAACCGACCGCGGCGGCTGCGTAAGCAGCCTCCACGGGCACGGCAGAGCCAGGAATCAGTAGAAGCTGGCGCGGTGCGGCGCGCCGTTGCCGGTCGGCTTGTGCTCCGGGCGCAGCGACAGGTCGTGCAGGGTGTCGAAGTCGGACGGGGCGTCAGGCACGCGCATCACGGTTTCCAGCTCGTGCATCGACGTGACCCAGCGGCCGGCCGCCGACTCGGCAGGCTCGTCGTTGGCGAACACGCCATCGCGGATGTAGAGGGTTTCGCCTTCGGGGCGCTCGGCGTGCAACTCGATCAGGCGCGCGATCGCGAAGTTGTACGTCACCAGCTTCTCGCGCGTCTTGCGGTCCTTGCCACCGCAGTTGAACGAGCCTTCGGCGGCGATGACGATGCAGGAGCCGTCCACGCCCCCGTCCATCTCGATCTCGTTGCCCGAGCGCCAGATGGCGTTGGGCAGTCGCACCCTCACCTTGTCGATCACCAGGTCGCGTTGCTTGTTGAGGCTGCCCAGCGGTGGCACCAGCGAACGCAACTGGCGCAGGCGCTCGGCAAAGTTGTCGTCCATGAGGAACTCGACATGGTGCGTGGCGCTCCCCGAGGAGCGCTTGACCACCTGCATGATGACGTGGCGCGGCTTAGCCATGGCGGCACCCTTTTGCAAGCGTTGAAATCCATGTCCCGCGCGGAGAATCGATGGCGTGGCTGCAATTCATTGGGAATCGACTACAAATTAGAACTTTGGAGTAAATGCAATTACTTGCATCATTTGTTTCTAACTGTATAGCGATTCAAGCCATCGTGGAAGCTATCCGTGACTTTATGCACACGGGCATGTCGCCAAAACGTCTTCCTGCCGTGCTAACGGGTTACCCCGTCAGTGGCGCAACTCCAACGGGCCTATTCGAGGGATTCGTCGAGCGCCTTGCAAGAAGGCGCGCAAACGGTTTGCGACTTGCCCAGCACCTGGCGCGTGCGCAGCTGCGAGCGCACCCGGTGCTTGCCGCACATGAAGCACGACATGGTCGCGCCGCTGAACGACGCGGAGGCACGAAACGGCGAACCCGGCGCCTTGGTCTTGTAGCGCAGGCCGTCCGCCACCACTGCCGTTTTCACTTCACCCTTCGCCATGCGTCTTTTCCTTGCTGGTCGGTTCCGCACGGCGCATGGCGCGTGCAATGGCTTCACGGGCGCTGAATTCAGCAGCCAGCGAAGCGTCGAGCGCCGAGCGGCAAAGCCCGGCGTGCTGGTAATTGAGGTTTTCGTACACCTCGGCCGCGGCCGGAAAGGCGTCGAGCAGTCGGCCGAGTTCGGCCCCCTGCTCCACGTCCTCGAACTCGTGCACCAGATGCTCGACGACGGAGCGGTACTGCTCTGCGCCGACGGGCACGGCGCTGTGCTCGAGTTTTTCCAGCAGTTGAGCCAGTACGTGGGTCACTGCCAGATCGGTCTTGGGAGACGGATTATCGGTGGTGTTCATGAGTTCCATCTGGGGGCAGCATACGCCTATGCAAGTGGCTGCTCGTAGAGGGTCGTCTCCGGCGCCCCCGCCTGCTGCACGTTCTGCGCCGCCTGCATGCGCTGGAGCAGGCTGTGGAGCATCTCGGTCGACAGCCCATGGATCACCAGCCGGTGCCCCGCGCGAAGTGTCGACAGCGGCACCAGCGGATGCTTGTTGTTGACCAGGATCAGGTGTTCCGGCGCATTCAGGATGGTCGCCGTGTAGATGCCGATGGTTTCGTCCAGTTGCAAGGAGTTGGCCGCGCGCCAGAAATCGTTGTCCGTGAGCATCAGCTGGTACAGCGGCGTGAACAGCTCGATGGCGCTCTGCAGGTCCAGGAAGTTCAGCTTGCCTTGCGGCATGTCCTCCAGCCGCAGCCCCGGCGCCTTGATCATCGAGAAGTCGACGTTCTCGGCCTTGCACAGCGCCAGCCCCTTGTCGCGCAACGCCGTGTTCAGCCGGATCACGAAGTTGAACAGGTTCAGGTCGTGCTTCAGGAACATCTCGTCCTTCAGCGCGTCGATGTCGGCCGGCTCCAGCGGGTTCGTGGCCACGGGTGCCGGCGAATTGCGCCCGATGAAAGCCAGCACCTGAGACCCCAGGTGAAAGTGCCGAAGGATCAACCAGTTGGCCTCGGGCGACACGAAGCGCTTCAGCCCCCATGCCAGGAACCGGTGCAGCAGCATCGAGTGCGACCAGTTGCGCGGCACGAACACCTTCACGATCTGGATCAGGATGATCGTCAGCCGCGCAATCGGCCGCAAAAACGGCAGCAGGTACTGCCGTGACCCCGAGCTCGAATCGGCCAGCCACGCCGCCTTCACGTTGTCGGGCAGCGGCGTGCTCTGGTCGAGGTACAGCGCTAGCCAGGGGCTGGGGTCGCGCTCGTCGTGCGCCTGGGTCAGGAAATCAGGTGTTCGGTCCATGGGGCATTCGCTCGGTGATGTGCTGGAACTGCATCAGGTACAGGGCCGCCGTGTGGCGCGCGGTGTCGGTGATCTGGCGCGCGGCGCGGGCCTGCCCCTCCACGGCCATCACCATCTCGACCGCGGTGAGCCAGCGGCTCAGGTGGTGCTCGTCGTTGTGGCCGTGGTATTCGAGGAAGCGGAAGGCATCGGGCTGCAGCTTCAGGCTGGCCTTGAGCAACGGCAGCAGCGCCGGCACGATGCGCTGGCCCGTGCCCTCGATGATGTAGATCGCACCCAGCAGCCCGATCGGGTCGCGCGTGGCGGCCAGGCCGTGCAGGTAGGCGTTGAGCGCCTCGCCGCCGGGGTTGCGGCGCAGGTCCTCGATGCGCTCGACCGTGCCGCCGGCTTGGCGGTAGTCGCTGAAGAGGATGTTGAAGTCGTTCTGCTCCTCGCCCGCGTGCACGTCGATCAGCGAGGCCAGCATCCGGTACGGCTCGCTCAGCGAGGCCGCGCCTTCGCGCATCCACAGGCTGCCTTCGCGCACCTGCGGTACCCACTGTTCCATCCAGTTCAGGTAGTCGGGCACAGCGAAGCGGCGCTCCCGGATCTGGCGGACCAGCGGCGTGCGCCACACACGCGAGCGGTAGTCGTGCCAGATGGCGGCCAGTTCGGTCAGCAAGGCGCCCAGGCCTTCGGGCGCGGCGGCCGGGTCGTGCGGGGGCGCGATCACCAGGTCGTCGTCCGGCACTGCTGCCGCACGGGGCGCCAGCGCCACCGGCGCGGCATTCACCGCCTCGACCTCGAGCAGCATGTACGCCGCCATGAAGCGGCCCGACTCCGGCACGTAGCAGAAGATCTGCTCGCCCGGCTTCAGCGTCTTGGTGTGCAGGAACTCGGCCAGCATCACGAGGATCGACGCCGCGCCGGTGTTGCCGCGCCATGCCAGGTTGCTCCACCAGCGTTCGCGCGGAATCGACAGGTCGGCCTTGGCCATGAGGTCTTCGACCACCGGAATGAATTTTTCCGACGAGTAGTGGCAAAGAAAGTGATCGACACGCTTCGGGTCGACCCAGCCGTCGCGCACCAGACCCGCGTATTCATGGATGCCGATGTCGAACAGGTGCGGCAGCAGCCGGATGTCCTGCCGCAGCGACAAGGCGCCCGCCGCTTCGGCTTCGGCCCAGGAGCCGAAGTCGAGATGACCGCGGGCGCGGTCTTCGGTCAGGCCCATCTGCATGCACACCGGGTAGTCGCCCGAGAAGGCGCGCTGGTGCACCCACTTCAGCTTCAGCCGCAGCCCCGGCGCGCCGGCCAGCGCGGGCCTGCCGTCCGACAGCAGCAAGGCGCCCGCGCCATCGGAGAGCATCCAGCGCAGGAAGTGCGAGTCGAAGTCGGCTTCGTAGCCGCGCGCCGCAAAGCGCGATCGCTTGAACAGTCGCGACGGCATCTCGCTGGCCACCGCCATGGCCGTGCGGTGCGCGCCCAGTTCGATGCCCTGCGCGGCCGTCTGGATCGCCGACACGCCCGCCGCGCAGATGCCATGCACCGAGTGCGTCTCCATCGGCTGCGCCGCCAGTTCGCCCTGGATCATGTTGGCGAAGCCCGGCATCAGCGTGTCGCCGCCCGAAGACCCGCTGGCCAGCAGCGACACGCGCGACAGCTCGGCCCCGCCGCGTCGCAGGCAGTCGCGAATGGCGCCGGCCGCCAACTGCGCGTTGGTGTGCTGCGTGACGCCCTCCGCATCGATGGCGTAGTGCCGGGTGAGGATGCCGTTCTCCGCCAGGATGCGCCGCTTGATGCGCTCCGACATGCGGTTCAGCGGCGCGATGTACGCGTCCATGCGGTCGTTGGGAATAGGCTCGCCCGGCATGAAATAGCCGGCGCTCTCGAGGTAGACGCGTTGGAATGAAACGGGCATGGGTTCAGGAGATGGATGAATCGGGAGGTATCAGCGGGCGGCTGCGAAAACGCGGCCACACGGTCCCCAGCACGAACACGCGCGCCATGTAGGGAACCAGCCCGCCCTCGTTGAGCACGGGCGCGACCTGCGCGCGGTAGCGCGTGTGATGCAGGTGCGTGAGCTCGGACCAATGGGCATGCGGGTTCTCGTGGTGTGCGGTGTGCAGGCCGATGTTGAACAGCAAGGGGTTCACCAGCCCCTCGAAATTGCGGGCGTAGTTCAGCTGGCTACCCGGGGTATCGCCGGGCGCCTCCTTGGGTGATGTCTTTCGGCCGTCCGCGTGGGCGTGCTGCAGGTAGTTGGTGGCCAGCAGCCAGTGCAGGCCATGCAGCTGCGGCACGATCACGAAGACCAGCGCGCGGCGCCAGTCGAGCGCCAGCAGCACCGCCCAGCTTCCCAGCCACAGCGCGTACTGCGCGATGCAATAGCGCCACGCGCCGCGCCGGTGCTGACGCAGGCGCGCGAGCCACGCGGCAAACACCGGCGCCAGCACCCACACCGCCTGGAACGGGTGCATCAGGTACCCCCCCAGGTGATTGGTGTCGCCACCGAAGCGGTAGGTGCGCGCCACGTCCTTCGGCCCGTGCCGATGGCGATGATGGTTGGCGACGTGCGCCGGCCAGAACACGAAGGTCGGGTGGCCCTGCAGCAGCGTGATCCAGAAGTCGGTGAGGCGGTTCATGCGCCGGCCGCGCCACATGCGCAGGTGCACATGGTTGTGATGAATCACGCCGATGCCGAGCGTGAGAAACAGCATCGGCGCATACAGCACGACGTTGAAGCCGTGCACCCACTGCCAGGCCGCCAGCGCAGGCAAGGCCACGAGGTAGGCCAGGCTCTGCCAGTCCCGCCCGTGGCGCAGCCTCGGCAAGCGATGGCGCGCGTCAGGCGGTCGTGGTAGCGCCATGCTTCTTGTCGAAAGCCTTGAAAAGCGGCTCGGCCGCATCAGCCGCGATGCGGGTGCGGAACAGCCGGTCCATGAAGGTGAACTGAAAACCGTAGTTGCCGTTGTGCACCGCATGGTGCAGGTGGTGCCGGCGGCTCGCTGCGAACCAGTGGCTGTACGACACGCGCGTGAAGAAATCGTAGTTCGAATGCCCGACGCAATTGAAGAACAGGCTGAACACCGGCACCGACGCCAGCGCCCAGAAGCTGAAGTCGTGCACCACCATCGGCAGCAGGATCACGTTGCCGAGCATCAGCGCCTCGATGGGGTGAAAGCTGTAGGTGGCCCAGGGCGTGGTCACGAAGGAGCGATGGTGCGGCCCGTGAAAGCGCCGCAGCCAGCGCGTGTGCAGCAGCCGGTGGTTGACCCAGAAATGCACGTCGTTCCACACCGCGAGCACCGGAATTTCGAGCGCGATCTGCCGCCAGCCCGCATCGCCGTCGAGCCGCGCCCAGCCCAGCTGCAGCAGGCCCCACGGAAACACCATGCCCAGCCCGAAGATCAGCACCGACACGCCCGACTGCCCCAGCTCGCGCCGCAGTTGCCCCGGCTGCAACGGCCGCGGATCAAGCACGCGCCCCACACCCAGCGCCGGCAGCACGCGCTTCGTCAAAAGCCAGGTGAGCCCGCCGAAACCAAGATAGATACCGCCGAAAAAAAGGACGCCCCACAGCATGACCTGCGGGGCGGACAACGAGGTGAAAGTCTGCGCCATCCCCCGAGGCTACAACAGCATTTCGGGAACGATGGGTGCAATGAGCATGTTGTAGAAGCGCTGGAAGAAACCCGACTCCGGCTCGTAGGTCAGCACGACCTCTTTCTCGCCGTCGTTGGTGAGCCACTGCAGCGTGCCGGTGTCCTTGGCCAGGCGCAGCCGGTAGGAGTTCTGCAGCTTGCTGATGTTGATGATGCGCAGCATCTCGCGTGCCAGCTGCGGACTGTCGACCACCAGCCCCATCTCGGTGTTCTGGCTGGCCGAGCGCGGGTCGAGGTTCATCGAGCCGATGAAGATGCGCTTCTTGTCGATGGCGGCGGTCTTGGCGTGCAGCCGGCCCAGCGACTTGCCGAACATGCCGAACCGCTCGCCCTTGCTGGTGCGCTGCGGGCTCAGCTCGTACAGGTCGGCGCCGCTTTCGAGCAGCCGCTGGCGGTAGCGCGCATAGCCGGTGTGCACCAGCGGCTCGTCGTTGGCGGCCAGCGAGTTGGTCAGCAGCGTGAGCTTCACGTTGCGCCTGGCCAGGTCTTCGAAGGCGGCCATGCCGCGCTCGCCCGGCACGAGGTAGGGCGAGGTCAGGTCGACCTCGGTCTTGGCGTCCAGCAGCAGGGCCCACACCTTCATCGTCACGCTGGTGGCGATGGCCTCGTCGGCCGTCATGGTCGCGGGCTTGGTGGGCGGGTCGGCAATGGCGCGGGCCTCGCCCCACAGCAGGCCCATGCGGCCGCCGTCCAGCTCCTCGCCGATGGGGCCATAGCCCAATATGTCGGACGGCGGCAGCACGATCTTCGGCGGCGGCGCGGCCATGCCGACCCAGCTGTCGAAGTCGGCGGTGCCGGGCTTGTGGCCGCCCTCGCCCGTCACGATGTCGGCGATGGGCCAGGCCTGCACGCTGTTCCAGTAGGCGTCGAAGATCGATTCGAGCTGCGGCACCACCTTGCCGACCACCAGCGCGTCCATGTCGATGAAGTTCTGGGCCTCGCTCAGCACGAAATACTCGTCGGCGATGTTGCGCCCGCCCACCACCGCCATCACGCCGTCGGCGATGAAGAGCTTGTTGTGCATGCGGTGGTTGAGCCGCACGATGTCGAACGGCGAGGCCGCGAAGCGCGACAGGAAGCCGTTGCGCGCGCAACAGAACGGGTTGTACAGGCGCACGTCCACGTTGGGCGTTTCGGACAGGGCCAGCAGCAGTTGCTGGCTCTTCACGGTGTACAGGTCGTCGACCAGCACCCGCACCTTCACGCCGCGCGCCGCCGCTTCGCGCAGGGTGCGCAGCAGCAGGCGGCCCACCGCGTCGTTCTCGAGCTGGTAGTACTGCACCACCAGCGAGCGCTGGGCCCGCTGCGCGAGCTGTATGCGCGCATCGAGCGAGTACACGCCCAATGGCATCAGCCGGAAGCCCGAATGCTCGCCCGGCGGGGTGGACGCGTCGACGATCTTCGCCAGCGTGGTCGAGGCATCGGCGGACGCGGAAAACTCCGCCGGCCGTTCCCGCGCCGGCTGCAGGGAGCCGCAGGCGACCAGCGCCGCGGCCAGAGCGCCTGCAAGCGCCATGCGCAGAAGTGAGGTCCAGGCGGTCATGATCGAGATTTCCCTTGCGTTGTGGTCTTGTCGTTGTCTTCTGTACGCCCGCGGGGCAGTGCCGGTTTCAGGCAAGCCCCTGCGTTCATGCCGCGGCCTAGAATTCCCGCCACACCGCACCGGAGTACATCATGGCCCGTCAGACCCCCTCGCGCATCGCCCTGATGACTGTTTTTGCAGCCCTCGCCCATTCCACTGCCTGGGCCGCGCTGGACATCGGCGACCCCGTGCCCCGCTTCACCGCCGACGCCGCCCTGGGCGGCAAGACCTTCCGCTATTCGCTGAACGACGCGCTCGCCAAGGGGCCGGTGGTGGTTTACTTTTTTCCGGCCGCCGACTCCGCCGACTGTTCCATCGAGGCGCACGCCTTCGCCGAGGCCGTCGACAAGTTCACCGCCCTGGGCGCCACCGTGATCGGTGTTTCTGCGGACGACATCGGCACGCTGTCGAAGTTTTCGGTCAAGTCGTGCCAGAGCCGCTTTCCGGTGGCCTCGGACGAAGCCAAGACCGTCATCCAGGGTTTCGACGCGCTGATGCAGACCCGGCCCGACTTCGCCAACCGCCTGTCCTACGTGATTTCGACCGACGGCAAGGTCGCCTACTACTACCAGAACCTGAACCCCGACAAGCATGTGGAACGCACGCTGAACGCCGTGCGGGCGCTGCCTAAAGCCACCGCCGCCAGGTAGCGTCCGCCCAGGGGTCGCCGCCTTGCCCGGCCACGGATTTCGCGCGCTTCGCGCAAAATCCTGCCCCATGCAGCTCAACTACATCGCCAACGCGGACGTTCCGTCCTCCTCCGGCCGCACCCTGCCGGTCATCGACCCTTCCGACGGACAGCCCTTCGACGAAATCCAGCGCAGCAACGCCGCCGACATCGACTCCGCCGTGCGCGCCGCACGCGACTGCTTCGAGGGTGTGTGGCACAAGGTCAGCGCCGCCGACCGCAGCCGCCTGCTCTACAAGCTCTCGCAGAAGATCGCCGAGCACGTCGACGAACTCGCGCTCATCGAGCAGCGCGACTGCGGCAAGCCCGTGAAGCAGGCCCGCGCCGACGCCGTGGCGCTGGTGCGCTACTTCGAGTTCTACGCCGGCGCGTGCGACAAGCTGCACGGCGAGACCATCCCCTACCAGGACGGCTACAGCGTCTTCACCTGGCGCGAACCGCACGGCGTCACCGGCCACATCATTCCGTGGAACTACCCGATGCAGATCTTCGGGCGCAGCGTGGGCGGCGCGCTGGCCGCAGGCAACGTGTGCGTGGTGAAGCCGGCCGAGGATGCGTGTCTTTCGCTGATTCGGGTGGCGCAGCTGGCGGCCGAGGTCGGCTTTCCGGCGGGCGCGCTCAACATCGTGACGGGCTACGGCCACGAGGTGGGCGACGCGCTCGCGCGGCACGAGGGCATCGACCACATCAGCTTCACAGGCAGCCCGAAGATCGGCACGCTGATCCAGCAGGTGGCGGCCGAGCGGCACTGCCCGGTCACGCTCGAGCTCGGCGGCAAGAGCCCGCAGATCGTCTTTGCCGATGCCGACCTGGACGCGGTCGTTCCGGTGGTCATCAACGCCATCGTGCAGAACGCGGGCCAGACCTGCTCGGCCGGTTCGCGCGTGCTGATCCAGCGCGACATCTACGAGCCCCTGCTCGAGCGCCTGGGCCATGCCTTCGAGGCGCTGCGCGTCGGTCCCGCCGCGATGGACCTCGACGTGGGCCCGCTGATTCGCCAGACGCAGCAGCAGCGCGTGTGGGACTTCCTGAGCGATGCCCAACACGCCGGCATTCCGATGGTGGCGCAGGGCGTCGTGGTCGACGAAGCGCCCGAAACCGGCTTCTACCAGGCCCCGACGCTGCTGCGCGACGTGCCCGTGGGCCATCGCCTGGCGCAGGAAGAGGTGTTCGGACCGGTGCTGGCCGCCATGTCCTTCACCGACGAAGACGAGGCGGTGGTGCTTGCCAATGCCACGCAGTTCGGCCTGGTGGCCGGCGTGTGGACAAACGACGGTTCGCGCCAGTTCCGCATGGCCAGGCGCGTGCGCAGCGGGCAGGTGTTCATCAACAACTACGGCGCGGGCGGCGGCGTGGAACTGCCCTTCGGCGGCGTGAAGTCTTCGGGCTACGGCCGCGAGAAGGGCTTCGAGGCGCTTTACGGCTTCACCACGCTGAAGACCGTCGCCGTCAAGCACGGCTAGAACCTGGCGCTCCCCCAGGCTGCGAAGGCAACCCTACCCCAGCGCGGTGTCGAGCAGCATCATCAGCACGAAGCCGATCATCAGCCCGCTGGTGGCAAAGGCCTCGTGCCCCTTGCGGTGCGACTCCGGAATGATCTCGTGGCTGATGACGAACAGCATCGCGCCCGCAGCGAAGCCCAGGCCCCAGGGCAGCAGCATCGCCGAATGGCCGACCACCGCGGCGCCCAGCACCGCGCCCAGCGGCTCGACCAGGCCCGAGGCCATGCCGATCAGCACCGCGAACACGCGGCTGTAGCCCGCAGCCAGCAACGCCACCGCGACGACCAGGCCTTCGGGCACGTCCTGGATCGCGATGCCGGTGGCCAGCGCGTCGGCGCGAAGGCCGTTGTTGGCCGCATAGCCCACGCCGATCGCCAGGCCCTCGGGCACGTTGTGCAACGCAATCGCGAAAACGAAGAGCCAGGTGCGGCGCAACTGTTTCGCGCTCTGGCCTTCGCGGCCCTTGATGAAGTGCTCGTGCGGCAGCATGCGGTCCATCAGCATCAGCACCGCGCCGCCCAGCAGGATGGCCGAGCCGATCACCCCGCCCGCTGCCCAACTGCCGCCGCCGAACGCGCCGATGGTCTTGGCGGCCTCCAGCCCCGGAATGATCAGCGAGAAGGCGCTGGCCGCCAGCATCACGCCGGCACCGAAGCCGAACAGCGTGTCCTGCAGCCGGTCGGGCAGCTTCTGCGAGAACAGCACCGGCAGCGTGCCCAGCGCCGTCGCCAGTGCGGCGACCGAGCCGCCCACCAGCGCGCTCCACACCAGCGGATCGGCGCGCACGAAATGCCAGAACTGCGACACCGCCACCAGCAAGCCTGCCGCGACGATGGTCAGGCCGATGCGTTCGCGCATCGGACGTGCCGGCTTCGGCTGTGCGCCGGCTACCTTGGCCTGCAGCGGGTCGTTCATGGGCCCGCTCCTCAGTCGCCGGTCGCGGCGGCGTGGCGCCGGGCCACCTCGGCCCAGTTCACCACGTTGTAGAACGCCGCGATGTACTCGGGGCGGCGGTTCTGGTACTTGAGGTAATAGGCGTGCTCCCAGACGTCCAGCCCCAGGATGGGCGTGTGGCCCGAGCCGATGCCGCGCATCAGCGGGCTGTCCTGGTTGCCGCTGCTTTCCACAGCCAGCTTGCCGCCAGCGCCTACCGACAGCCAGGCCCAGCCGCTGCCGAAGCGCGTGAGCGCAGCCTTGGTGAAGGCGTCCTTGAAGGCGTCGAGACCGCCCAGGTCGGCATCGATGGCCTGGGCCAGCGCGCCGGTGGGGGCACCGCCGCCGCCCTGGCCTACCGGCGCCATCACCAGCCAGAACAGGCTGTGATTGGCATGGCCGCCACCGTTGTTGCGCACCGGTGCGCGCAGCACCTCGGGCAGTTGCTCCACGCTGGCGATCAGTTGCTCGACCGGGGTTTGCGCATGCGGCGTGTCTTTCAGCGCCGCATTGAGGTTGTTCACATAGGTCTGGTGGTGCTTGCCATGGTGGATTTCCATCGTCTGCGCGTCGATGTGCGGTTCGAGCGCATCGAAGGCATAGGGCAAGGCTGGCAAGGTGTACGGCACGGGCTGAGGCTCCTGGGTTGGAAGAGCCCTTTGCGTTGTCGACTTGGTGCGTACTCAGGCACCCAAATGATAAGAATTCTCATTGGCCGCGTCAAGACATCGGCGCCACGTTGACGAAAACCAGCCAAAAGCGGCAAGCTTTCGGTAACGATCGATACACTGCCTGCGGTATGTCTTCAGGGAGATTCCAACGATGAAATTCAGGCACATGCGTCCCCTTGCACCGCTTCTGCTGGTCCTGGCCACCGGCCTGGCGGGCGCGCAGACCGCCACTCCCCCGGCGGGCGACTACATCTTTCAATACGGCGGCGGTGCGCTCCACGTCAAGCCGAACGGGCACTTCGAAATCGCCACCATCGGCGCCAACGCCCACACCTGCGCGCTCGACGGCACCATCGTGCGCGGCAAGGCCAAGATCGACGACACCGCCTGCGTGGTGAACTTCGCCCTCGACGCCGACAAGGTGAAAGTCACCACCAACGGGTCCGACCAGTGCCGCGAAAGCTGCGGCGCGCGCGCCAGCTTCGAGGGCACTTACACCCGCCCCACCCCGGGCTGCACCGACAAGGCGGTGGCCAATTCGCGCAAGACCTTCAAGCGCCAGTACGACGCCAAGGACTACGCCGCCGCCCGAACCACCCTGGCGCCCGTGCTGTCGGACTGCGACAAGACGCTCGACTGGATCACCACGGGCTGGATCCGCAACGACCTCGCGCTCACGCAGTTCAAGCTCAGCGACCGCGCCGCCTGCCTGAAGAGCCTTCAACCCCTGGCCGAGGACGCCGCCCTGACAGACGACGGCATCAAGGGCAACTACCCGCCGGCCGACGCCGAGATCTACCTGCCCGTGGTCCGCGCCACCCGCACGAACCTGAAGCTCTGCCGCGGATAACCCCGGGCGGGCTCGCGACAGACGGCGCTCAAGACCGTCGTGCCGGTTTTGCATTCACAACAAGACGGAGACATATCCATGAGATTCCTGAAACGCACCCTGTGCACGGCCGTGCTGGGCCTCGGCCTGGCCATTCCCCTGCTGGCCGCCGCGCAGGCGCTGCCCACCGCCACGCCCGAGCAGGTCGGCCTGTCGAGCGAGCGCCTGCAGATGCTCAGCGACGTGCTCAAGGCCGACGTGGCCGCCGGCAAGATCCCGGGCGCGGTGCTGCTGGTGGCGCGCCAGGGCAAGGTGGCCTGGTTCGAGCCGGTGGGCAAGCTCGATGCGGCCACGGGCGCACCGATGCAGCGCGACGGCATCTTTCGCATCTACTCGATGAGCAAGCCCGTCACCACGGTCGCCGCGATGATGCTGGTGGAAGACGGCCGGCTGAAGCTCGACGACCCGGTGTCCGCCTACCTGCCGGAGTTCGCCACCATGACGGTGGGCGTCGAAAAGCCCGGCCCCGACGGCAAGCCGGTGCTCGACACCGTGCCCGCGCGCCGCCCGATCACCGTGCAGGACCTGATGCGCCACACCTCGGGCCTGACCTACGGTTTCTTCGGCCCGGGCCTTGTGAAGCAGGCCTACAACGCCGCCGGCCTGGGCACCGGCGACCCGACGCTGGCCGAGTTTTCGCAGCGGCTGGCCAGGCTGCCGCTGGCCTACCAGCCCGGCACCACCTGGGAGTACAGCCAATCGACCGACATCCTGGGGCGCGTGATCGAGGTGGTGTCGGGCCAGTCGCTCTACCAGTTCGAGAAAACCCGCCTGCTCGACCCGCTGGGCATGAAAGACACCAGCTACTACGTGCCCGAGGCGGCACGCCAGCCGCGCATTGCCGAGCCGCTGCCCACCGACCGCAGCTTCGGCGTGGGGGCCGACTTCAACGATCCGCGCATCGTGCGCAAGTACGAGTCGGGCGGCGGCGGGCTGGTGTCGACCGCGAACGACTACGCGCGCTTTTTGCAGATGCTGCTGAACGGCGGCTCGCTCGACGGCAGGCGCTACCTCGGTCCGCGCACCGTGGCGCTGATGACCTCCGACCATGCCGACGCGGGCGCCGGCATCGTGCCCGGTCCGCTGTACCTGCCGGGCCCGGGCTACGGCTTCGGCCTGGGTTTCGCGGTGCGCCGCAACGACGGTGAGGCACCGTACCCGGCGGCCGGCGGCGAATACAACTGGGGTGGCGCGGGCGGCACCTACATGTGGGTCGACCCGAAGAACGAGATGTTCGTGGTGCTGATGCTGCAGTCGCCCAGGTACCGCACGCACTATCGCAGCCTGGCGCGCAACATGGTCTATGCGGCAGTGCTCAAGTAGCCTGCGGCGCGTGGGCTCATGGGCGATGGCGCAAAATCGCCCTCTCCCCCCGCCCCTATGAAGAACAGCAGCAGCACCGTCATTCCGATCTCCGCCGTCGGCCATGCGCACCCCGCCGTGGCCGTGCCGGAGGTGAGCGTGCCTGCCACCGGCCAGTTGCTCGACCGCCTGGGCCGCCCCCTGACCGACCTGCGCATCAGCGTGACCGACCGCTGCAACTTCCGCTGCAGCTACTGCATGCCCAAGGACGTGTTCGACAAGGACTACCGCTACCTGCCGCACAGCGCGCTGCTGAGCTTCGAGGAAATGACGCGGCTGGCCCGCCTGTTCGCCGGCCACGGCGTGCGCAAGATTCGCCTGACCGGCGGCGAGCCGCTGCTGCGCAAGAACATCGAAGGACTGATCGAGCAGCTCGCCGACATCCGCACGCCCGGCGGCGAGCCGCTGGCGCTCACCCTCACCACCAACGGATCGCTGCTGCAGCGCAAAGCCGCCGCGCTGCGGGCCGCGGGCCTGCAGCGCGTGACGGTGAGCCTGGACAGCCTGGACGACGCCGTGTTCCGCCACATGAACGACGTCGACTTTCCGGTGGCCGACGTGCTGGCCGGCATCGACGCGGCGCGGGCCGCGGGCCTGGGCCCCATCAAGGTCAACATGGTGGTCAAGCGTGGCACCAACGAACAAGAGATCCTGCCGATGGCGCGCTACTTTCGCCAGCACCACGGCGGCCAGGTGGTGCTGCGCTTCATCGAATACATGGACGTGGGCGCCACCAACGGCTGGCGCATGGACGAGGTGCTGCCCTCGGCCGACGTCATCGCGCGCATCCATGCCGAGTTCCCGCTGGTGCCGCTCGAGGCCTCCACGCCCGGCGAGACGGCCCAGCGCTGGGCCTACGCGGACGGCGGCGGCGAAATCGGCGTCATCAGCAGCGTGACCCAGGCCTTCTGCCACGACTGCAGCCGCGCGCGCCTGTCGACCGAAGGCAAGCTGTACCTGTGCCTGTTCGCCAGCGCGGGCCACGACCTGCGACCGCTGCTGCGCGGCAGCACGAGCGACGACGAGCTGTCTTCCGCCATCGGCCACATCTGGCAGGGCCGCGCCGACCGCTATTCCGAGTTGCGCGCCCTGCGCGGACCGGACGACGAGCACAGCGGCAGTGCCGGCGACAAGGCCCCGCGCCGCGTCGAGATGAGCTACATCGGCGGATGAGGCCGGCCGTGGCCACGCCCGCGCAGCCCGCCATCGTGCCTGCCGACATCACCGGCTTGCTGCTGGCCGGCGGCCGCGGCTCGCGCATGGGCGGCGTCGACAAGGGCCTGCAGCTTTTCCGCGGCGAGCCGCTGGCGCTGCATGCGGTGCGCCGCCTGCGCCCGCAGGTCGGTGCGCTCATGGTCAACGCCAACCGCAACCGGGCCGCCTATGAAGCCTTCGGCGCGCCGGTGTGGCCCGACAGCCTGGCCGACTACCCGGGGCCGCTCGCCGGCTTCCTGAGCGGCCTTGAACACTGCACCACGCCCTGGCTGCTGACCGTGCCTTGCGACACCCCGTTGTTTCCGCTCGACCTGGCGGCCCGGCTCGCTGTCGCAGCGGCTGCTGAAGATGCCGAGATCGCGATGGTCACCGCCCCCGAAACCGTCGACGGAGATGCTGCCGCCGCGCTGCACCCGCAGCCTGTCTTCTGCCTGTTGCGCGCCGACCTGCACCACAGCCTGCGCCGCTACACAGAAGCCGGCGGCCGCAAGGTCCACGCCTGGACCGCGCAGCACCGCACGGTGCGCGTGCCCTTCGACGGCCCCGGCGATGCGCCCGAGGCCTTCTTCAACGTCAACACCCTGATCGAGCTGCACGCGCTCGAGAACCGATGAGCCGCATCGAAGACATCGCCGCCGCCCTGCCGGGTTACGACGCAGCGGACCTGAGCGTCGAAGCGGTCCATGCCTTTCTCGCGCGACTCACCGCGCCGTGCGTCGTGACCCAGAGCGAGAACGTGGCGCTCTTCGATGCGCTGGGCCGTGTGCTGGCCGAAGACATCGTCTCGCCCCTGAGCGTGCCGCCGCACGACAACTCCGCCATGGACGGCTATGCCTTCGACGGCACCCTGCTGCACGACGACGCGCTCAGCGACGCGTCCGTCACCGTGCGCGCGGTGGGCACGGCGCTGGCCGGCGCGGCCTGGCGCGGCGCGCTGGGCGCAGGCGACGCCGTGCGCATCATGACCGGCGCGATGATGCCGGCCGGGCTCGACACCGTGGTTCCGCAGGAGTTCTGCAACGTCGAGGGTGACCGGGTGCGCTTTCCGGCGCATGTGGTGCGCCGCGGCGACAACCGCCGCTTTGCCGGCGAAGACCTCCTGCAGGGCCAGCCCGCGCTGCGCCGGGGCGAGCGCCTGTCGCCCGCCGCGCTGGGCATGGTCGCCAGCCTGGGCCTGCCCGGCGTGACCGCGCTGCGGCGGTTGCGCGTTGCGTACTTCTCGACCGGCGACGAAATCCTGAGCCTGGGCGACGCCCCCCGCGAAGGCGCGGTGTACGACAGCAACCGCTACACCGTGTTCGGTCTGCTCTCCAGGCTGGGCTGCGAGGTGATCGATCTCGGCCTCGTGCGCGACGACCCCGCCACGCTGGCCGCCACGCTGCGGCGCGCGGCGCGCGAGGCCGATGCCATCGTCACCAGCGGCGGCGTGAGCGCCGGCGCGGCCGACCACACTCGCGACGTGATGCAGCAGCTGGGCGACATGGCTTTCTGGCGCGTCGCGATGCGCCCGGGCCGGCCGCTGGCCGTGGGGCTCATTCCAAGGGAGGGGTCCGACGCCTCGGCGCAGCCGGCCCTGCTGTTCGGCCTGCCGGGCAACCCGGTGGCCGTGATGGTGACCTTCCTGGCCTTCGTGCGGCCGGCCCTGCTGCGCCTGATGGGCTGCCGCGAAAGCGCATGCGCGCCACCGCCCTTGCTGCGTGCGCGCAGCACGGGCCCCATCCGCAAGAAGCCGGGACGCACCGAGTACCAGCGCGGCTTCGTCAGGTCGGTGAACGGGGCCTTGCCCGAGGTGACAGTGGCCGCCAACCAGGGCTCCGGCGTGCTGAGTTCGATGGTCGAGGCCAACGGGCTGGTGGTGCTGCACCACGCCCAGGGCAACGTCGCGGCGGGTGACGAGGTCGACGTGATGGTGTTCGACGGGGCGATCTAAGCCGCAGCGTCGTTTTCTCGCGCCCGTTCCTCCAGCTTCGTCACCACCTGCTGCGCCAGGAAGCGCAGCTGCTCGAGGTCTTCGGGGCTGATTTCGCGCGGCTTGGTGTCGATCACGCATACCGTGCCCAGCGCTTCGCCGTTGCTCGTCACCAGCGGCGCGCCCGCATAAAAGCGGATGCCGGGGTCGCCGGTGACCAGCGGGTTCGCCTTGAAGCGTTCGTCCGCCAGCGCATCGTTGACCACCATCACCTCGCCGGGCGCCTGGATCGCATGCGCGCAGAACGCATGCGCCCGGGGCGTTTCCCTCGCCTCGAGCCCCACCCGAGACTTGAACCACTGCCGCCGTTCGTCGATCAGCGTGATCAGCGCGATGGGCGTTCCGCACATCTGCGCGGCGAGGCGGGTGATTTCGTCGTAGGCGGCCTCTTCGCTCGTGTCGAGAATGGCCACGCGGCGCAGTTCGGCCAAACGTGAGGTTTCAGTCATGCCGCGATTATCGGGCCCTCGAAAGTACTCAGGGCGCCAGGTAAGTCTTCGAAATGCCCGCCCCCACCGTGTACTTCGGGTCCACGAAGTTGCCCAGCCGCACCTTGCCGCACTGGCTCAGCATCATGTAGGCGTCCCAGCGGTCGTAGCCGTATTCGGCCTCCATCCACAGCACCAGCTCCTTGTAGGCGATGCGGGTCGCGTCTTCCAGCGGACGGGCGCTGCCGATGGCCATGATCATCTCGGCCGTCTCCAGCCGCGGCCATTCGAGCGTCCAGCCCTTGACGAGGTCCACGCGGATGGTCGTGAGGCTCGGGTACTCCACCGCCGTGCCGCAGACCTCGCCGTCGCCCTGGCAGGCGTGCGCGTCGCCGATGAACAGGCGCGCCCCCGCGGTGCGCACCGGCAGGTAGGTGATGCTGCCCGGGCCCATGTCGGGCAGGTCCATGTTGCCGCCGTGCTGGTCGGGCGTGAGGCTGTTGATGGAGTCGATTTCGGGCGAGCAGCTCAGCGTGCCGATGTGCGGCTTGTAGGGCAGCGTGACGCGCTTGCTCCAGTACACGCCCTCCTCGTCCACGTCGATCTTGCGGGTGATCTCGGGCAGCGGGTCGTTCAGCAGCGCGGTGAAGGCCGTGCCGCTGAGCGCGCCGAACGACGGGATCATGCAGCAGGTGCCGCGCGGGTTGGGGCCGCGCGGCGCCATCGACTCGATGTGCACCGCGAGGGTGTCGCCGGGTTCGGCACCCTCGACCATGATCGGTCCGTTCTGCGGGTTCACGAAGGGCATGGTCAGCACCTTCGAGGGCAGGTCTTGCTCCGTCTTTATCTTGCCGTCGAAGGCGTCGCGCGTTTCCACCACGATGCGGTCGCCGGGCTTCACCGTCATCACGGGGCTGGAGTACGGGCCGATGGTGAAGTGGAAGGTGCCCTGCTTCGCCTCGGTGAGTTCATGCGTGACGATGCTGCGTTCGCGGCCGATGCCGCGCGTGTGCATGATCGATCGGTCAAGCCAGCTCAGGGAGTTCATGGGGTTGTCCTTCAGATCATCAGGTGGTTGCGCACGGTTTGCGCGTTCATGTGGCCCGCTTCGATGCGGCCCACCACGCGGCCCTTCTCCATCACATAGGCGCGCTCGCCCACGTCCAGGATGGTGTCGAGGTTCTGTTCGACGAACAAAATCGTCGTGCCCAGGTCGCGCCGGACGGCGCGCAGCACATCGCAGATCAGCTGCACGATGGAAGGCTGGATGCCTTCCGACGGCTCGTCGAGCAGCATCAGCGCCGGGTTGCCCACCAGCGCGCGGCCGATGGCCAGCTGCTGCTGTTCGCCGCCCGACATGGTGCCGGCCAGCTGGTTGCGGCGCTCCGCGAGCTTGGGAAAGTACTGGTAGACCAGCTCGGGCAGCTTCTTGCCCCGGGGTCCGCCGACCAGCTCGCCCACCATCAGGTTCTCCGCCACTGTCATGCGCGCGAACACGTCGCGGCCCTGCGGCACGTAGCCGATGCCCAGCCGCGCGCGCACATCGCTCGGCAGCGCCGATATCTCCTGCCCGCGCAGTTGCACGCTGCCGCCGCGCGTGCGCAGCAGGCCCATCAGGCAGCGCATGGTGGTGGTTTTGCCCACGCCGTTGCGCCCGATGAGGCTCACGATCTCGCCCTTGCGCACCGTGAGGTCCACGCCCTGCAGGATCGGCGTGGCGCCGTAGCTCGCGTGCAGACCCTTCACGTCGAGAACGATCTCAGTGTTCATGTGTCTTCCCCAGGTAGATCTCGGCCACGCGCGGGTCGGCGATGACCTCGCCGATGGAGCCCTCGGCAAACACCTTGCCGAAATGCAGCACCGTCACCCGCTGCGCGATCTGGCGAATGAACGCCATGTCGTGCTCCACCACCAGCACCGTCATGCCCTCGGCGTTGAGCTTCTGGATCAGCTCGCCGGTCTTGAAGGTTTCCTCGGGCGAGAGGCCCGCCGTGGGTTCGTCCATCAGCAGCAGCACGGGCTTGAGTGCCAGCGCCATGCCGATTTCCAGCCACTGCTGCTGGCCGTGCGCCAGCTCGCCCGCGAGCTTCTTCGCATCGGCGGCCAGGTCGAGCAATTCGAGCAGCCGGTCTTCCTCGCGCGTGAGTTCGGCGCGGCCCGCCACGTGGTGCTGCAGCGCGATGTGGATGTTCTGCCGCACCGGCAGTTCCTTGAACACGCTGGGCGCCTGCATCTTGATGCTCATGCCCTGCTGCACGCGCTGGAACGGGCGCTGGCGGGTCACGTCCGCGCCCTGGAAGGCGATGTGGCCCGACGTGGCCTCGTGCGTGCCCACGATCAGCTTGAACAGCGTGCTCTTGCCCGCGCCGTTGGGGCCGATCAGGCAATGGATCTCGCCCTGCGTCACCGACAGGTCGACATCGGACACCGCCGCGTGGCCGCCGAAGTGCTTGGTGAGCGCGCGGGTCTGCAGCAAGGGGGTCATGCGCGCACCTCCTGCGCGTCGGGCACGTTCTGCACCGCACGCGCTTTCAAGGCGCTGCCGCCGCGCCTGCCGAACACGCGCCGCACCGCCTGCACCACGCCGATGACGAAGCCCTGCGGCGCCACCATCACCGTGCACAGCAGCATCGCGCCCATCAGCAGCAATGCCGCCTGCTGGCTGTAGACCGTGATGGTCTGGAAGGCCCACAGCACCAGGAAGGAGCCGACCAGCGTGGCCGTGATGTCACCACGCCCCGAGAACGCCACCCACACGATGGGCATGGCCGCCGCCGGCAGCCCGATGCTGGCCGGCGTGATGAACTGGCCCCACGAGGTGTAGAGCACGCCGCTCAGGCCCGCCAGCGCCGAGCCGATGACGAAGGTGGCCAGCTGGTACTTGCGCACGTCGTAGCCCAGCAGTTCGGCGCGCTGCGGGTCTTCGCGCACCGCGACCACCACGTGGCCGAAGCGCGAGTTCAGCAGCATGCGCAGGCCGACGTACACCACCACGATCAAGCCCACCACCAGGTAGTAGAGCGGCATGCCGTCGAAGTACAGCGTCTCGCCGCCCGGCAGCGGCAGGTTCAATGGCGCCATGTCCTTCATGCCGTTGAAGCCGTTGAGCCGCGCACTGCCGATGTGCCATTCGGGCCCCGCCGTCTGCCCCAGGAAGAAGGCCAGCACCAGCGTGGCCGACAGCGTGACGATGCCGAAGAACACGCCGCCCACGCGCCCCCAGATCATGAAATAGCCCAGCACCGCCGCCGCCAACGCCGCGAGCACCAAGGCCCCCAGCAGCGCCAGGAAGGTGGTACCCGCCTCGCCGCCCAGGTTGATGGCGAGCACCCCGTAGCCGTAGCCCGCGATGCCGAAGAACAGCGTCTGCCCGAAGGACAGCATGCCGCCGTAGCCCCACACCAGGCACAGGCCCATGGCCATGAAGACCCACGTCAGCAGGTAGGCCATGTTGCCCACGTCGTAGGCGTCGGCGACCACCGGGTACAGCAGCACCGCGGCGAGCACCGCCAGGAAGGGAAGCCAGAAGACGCGCGTGGTACCCAGCGTCTGCGGGCCGTTGATGAGTTGGAACATGAAAGGTGACTCCGTCGATTTCTGCGGGTTCAGCGCGGTCAGCGGGTTTTGCGCGCCAGCCAGCCCGACACGCCCTCGGGCAGGATGCGGATGACGACGATCACCGCGAGCAGCATGCCGATCTGTCCCACGATCTGCCCGCCCCAGCCGTTCAGCCCGGTGCGGATCACCGCCAGCAGAATGCCCGCCGGCGCGGTGCCCAGCAGCACGTTGGCGCCGCCCACCACCACGGTGACGAAGCTCTCGACCAGGAAGGCCGCGCCCATGGTCGGGATCAGCGTCATGGTGGGCGCATAGAGCGCGCCGCACAGGCCGGCCAGCGCCGCCCCGATGCCGAAGCTCAGCGCATACACCCGCCCCACGCGCACGCCGGTGGCCTGCGCAATGGACGCGTTCTGCATCGTCGCGCGCGCATGCACGCCGAAGCGGGTGCGCATGAAGATGAAGTAGATGCCGCCCAGCACCGCCACGGCCGCCGCGAACAGCACCATGCGGTACACCGAGAAGGTGTAGCCGCCGACCACGAAGCTGCCTTCGGGCGTGCCGATGCCCGTGACCGACGAGCCCACCGTCAGCAGCATGCCCTGCGTGACGATCAGGCTCAGGCCCCAGGTGGCCAGCAGCGAATCGAGCGGGCGCTTGTAGAGCTTGCGCACCAGGCTCCACTCCAGCAGCACGCCGATGAGCCCGGCGGCCAGCGTGCCGCACAGTTGCGCGAGCGGCAGCGGAAAGCCCGCATGCACCAGGCCCACCGTCACGTAGGCCCCGCACATGATGAACTCGCCGTGCGCCATGTTGATCACGCCCATCATCCCGAACACGATCGCCAGGCCGGCGGCCGACAGGATGAGGAACGCGAACACGTCCGCGAACTGGTAGAAGAACGAAAAGATTTCGGCGAACACCGCAGGGTCCTCTGAACGCTGATGAAGGGCGCGGGTGTCAGGACTTCTTCGGCAGGTCCGAAGGCGTGTACTGCTTCTTGTCGTTGTTCTTCGTCAGGTCGCAACCGATCTTGCCCAGCCAGTACGGCTGGATGGTCCCGTAGTCCTTCAGCACGTTGACCTTGTGCTTCTCGTCCACCGCAATCAGGCGCATCTGGTGCGAGGCGTGCTGGCTCTTGGCGTCGATGCAGACCTTGCCCTCGGCAGCGTCGATGCAGGCCTCGCCCGCCGCGATCACCTTGCGCAGGTCGGCCAGCCTGGTCGACTTGGCCTTCTCCACCATGGTCTTGTACATGTAGAGCGTGTTGTAGGCGTTGTAGCCCATGTCGTTGATGTACGGCTCGTTGGGGAACTTGGCGTGCCAGCGCTTCTTGAAGTCGGTGGCGGCGGGCGAATCGATTTCCTCGAACCAGTTGGCCGTGGCGTGCATGCGGTTGAGCGCCGGCGGCGCGAAGCGCTTGTGCTCGAAGCCCAGCATCACCTTCACCGACGAGCCCATCGGCAGGTTCAGCTTGGCCGCGGCCGCCTGCTCGAAGAACGAGTCTTGCGCCGCGCCCACGTTGAGCATCAGCAGCCAGTCGGGCTTGGCCTTCTGGATGTTCTGGATGGTCTGCGCGAACTGCGACACGCCCAGCGGAATGAACTCCTCGCCCACCACGGTGCCGCCGATGTCCTTCAATATCGAGCGGTTCCACTCGGCGCTGATCTGGCCGAAGTTGTAGTCGGCCGCCACCACGTAGACCTTCTTGCCGAACTTCTCGACCATGTAGGGAATGAGCGTGGAAAACTGCTGCTCGGGCACCGCGCCCATGCTGATCATGTTGGCGTCGCACACGCCGCCTTCGTACTGGTTGGTATAGAAGTAAGGCGTCTGCGTGCGGTCGACGATGGGGCGCACGGCCTCGCGCGAGGCGGATGTGATGCCGCCGATGAGCACGTCGACCTTGTCCTTGCTCAGCAGGCGCCGCGTGAACTCCTGATAGCGCGCGTTGTCGCCCTGCGGGTCGAGGTGGATCAGCTCGATCTGGCGGCCCATGATGCCGCCGGCCTTGTTGATTTCTTCCACGGCCAGCAGCGAGCCGTTGAGCTTGGGCTTGCCCATGAAGGCGAGGTCGCCCGAGACGTCTTCCATCAGCCCGACCTTCAGCGGATCGGCGGCCCATGCGGAGGTGGCCAGGGCCACCGTGCAACCCAGGGAGACAAGCGCGTGACGTAGTTTCATGGTGATGTGCTTTCGAGGGATGTGACGAAGAAAAGAAGAAAGACGCTCAAAGCGCCGGGTGCCTGCGGTGCCAGTCGGTCGCCTGCTGGAAGGCCGCGCCCGCGCGCACCAGCAGCGCCTCGTCGAAGTGGCGCGCCACGAACTGGAAGGCCACCGGCATGCCCGCGGGCGTGACGCCGCCGGGCAGCGTGATCGTCGGGCTGCCGGTCATGTCGAAGGGGCAGGTGTAGCGCAGCATCGCGGACATCAGGTCGGCGTCCACGCCCATCTGCGACATGCGCTCCATGGTCGGCGACGCGATGCCCGTGGCCGGAATCAACAGCAGGTCGATGTCCTGGAACAGCGCCCTCACCTTGCCGCTGAAGTCGTGGCGGCGCAGCACGATCTTCTGGTAGTCGACACCGCGCTGCGCCAGCCCCAGCTCGACCAGGCCGGCCACTGCCGGGCCGTACATGTCCTTGCGCGAGGGGTAGGTCTTCTCGTGCACCACCGCGGCTTCCATGCCGCACAGCGGGAACCAGTCTTCGATGGCCTGCGCGGGGTCGGGAAAGTTCACTTCGCGCACCTCGGCACCGAGTGTCTTCACGGCCGCGATGGCGGCGTCGAGCACGGCGCGCGTCGGCGCATCGACGCCTTCGGTGGTCCAGCGCGTGTCGATGCCCACGCGCAGGCCGGCCAGGCCGTGGCCGATGTCGGCAAGGTAGTCGGGCACGGGCAGCAGGCTGGCGGTCGGGTCCTTCGCGTCGGCACCGGCAATGGCACCGAGCATGGCGCCCGCGTCGGCCGCGCTGCGCGTCATCGGGCCGATGTGGTCGAGCGTGGCGGCCAGCTCGAAGGCGCCGTAGCGGCTCACGCGGCCCCAGGTCGGCTTCAGGCCGGTTAGGCCGTTGGCGGCCGAGGGAAAGCGGATGGAGCCGCCCGTGTCGGTGCCCAGCGCGCCGTAGCACAGGCCCGCCGCGGTGGCCACGCCGGAGCCGCTGGACGACACGCCCGGCCAGTGCGCCGCGTTCCACGGATTGACCGGTGGCGACACCGAGGGGTGGTGGTCGGCATAGGCGCTTTCGGTGAGCTGCAGCTTGCCGAGGATGACCGCGCCCGCCTCGCGCAGCTTGCGCACCACGGTGCCGTCTTCGGTGGGCACGAAGTCGGTGTAGAGCGTCATGCCGGCGGCGGTGGGCACGCCTTGCGTCCAGCACAGGTCCTTCACGCCCACCGGCACGCCCTGCAGCGGGCCGCGCAGCTGCCCCTTGGCGATCTCGGCATCGGCGCGCCCGGCTTCGGCCAGGGCCGAGTCGGTCATCACGCGCACATAGCTCTTCAGGGCGCCGTCGACCTGGTCGATGCGCGCGAACTGCGCCTTCGTCACCTCCACCGAAGACAGTTCCCGGGACTGGATGAGGCGGCCGACTTCAAGAAGCTCGAGGTAGTGCAGATCGTTGCTCGACATGGCGGGAGGACTCCGGTCGTTGTTGAAAAGGAAGGGCTCTGGCAGTGCGTTGAAAGCAGGTACCGAAGTTATCGGTCGGCGGCGGCAGGCGCTTTGCTCACAGCGCCATTGCGATGTGCTGGTTCGGTCAGCCGGTGGTTTCCAGCGCAGACGAGCCCAGAACCGGCGCGCGCCGATGGAAGTCGGTGGCAAGCTGGAACGCATGGCCGGCGCGCAGCAGCGTGGCCTCGGCGAAGGGCCGGCCGATGATCTGCATGCCGATGGGCAGGCCATCGGGGTCGAAGCCGCAGGGCACGTTCAGCGACGGCAGGCCCGTGAGGCTGGCCACACCGGTGAATTGCATGATGGCGGACAGCATGTCTTCGGGCTGCCCCGGAACAATTTCCACGCAGGTTTCGCCCATGCGCGTGGCCACGAACGGCAGCGACGGGCAGACGAACACGTCCACCTGGCGGAAAGCCTCGAGGAATTCGCTGCGCAGCAACGCACGGTAGCGCTGCGCCTGCAGGTAGTGCGTGGCCAGCAGCAGCTCGCCGGCTTCCAGCAAAGTGCGCACGTCGTCGCCATAGTCTTGCGGCCGCTCGCGCAACGTGCGCTGGTGGTAGGTGCTGGGCTCGGCCGACTCGATGGTGAGCTGGGCCGAGATGTTGCCGTGGATGTTGCGAATATCGACATCCACCAGCTGCGCGCCCAGGTCGACGAAGGTGGCCAGCGCCTCTTTCACCGCGTCGTGCACGGGAGCTTGCAGGTGCTCGAAGAAGTAGCCCGGCACGATGCCGATGCGCAGGTGCTTGCAGCCGCCGGCCAGGTCTTTCAGGCAGTCGTCGGTGGCGCGTGGCCCGCTGCCGGCGTCCTTCGCGTCGAAGCCGGCGATGGCGCCGAACATCAACGCACAGTCTTCCACGGTGCGCGTCATGGGACCCACGGTGTCCATGCTCCATGCGAGCGGCACCACGCCGTGGTTGCTCACGCGGCCGTAGGTCGGCCGCAGCCCGACGATGCCGTTGATGGCCGACGGCAGCCGGATCGAGCCGCCCGTGTCCGTGCCGATGGCACCGAAACAGAAGCGCGCCGCCACCGCCACGGCCGAGCCGCCGCTGGAGCCCGCCGGAAAACGCGTCGGGTCCCAGGGGTTGCGCACGGCGCCGTGATGCGGGTTGGCCGAGGTGCCGCCCCAGGCGAACTCGTGCATGTTGGTCTTGCCGATGAACACCGCGCCGGCCTGCCGCAGCCGCGTGGCGACCGTGGCATCGGCCTGCGGCAACCAGTCGGACAGCACCTTGCTGCCTGCCGTGGTGCGCGTGCCGCGCACGGCGACGTTGTCTTTCAGCGCGATCGGAATGCCCTGCAGCGGGCCGAGCTCATGCCCCGCGCCCGAGAGCAGTTCGGCCGCGCGCGCCACCTGCATCGCCTGCTCTTCGAACACGGTGATGAACGACTTGAGCACGCCGTCGTGCTGGCGGATGCGGGCCAGCGAAGCCTCGACCAACTCGACCGGCGACAGCTTGCGCTCCCGCACCATGCGCGCGGCCTGCGAGAGCGTGAGTTCGAGCACGTCGCTCATGGAAGAACCTCTGCGCTGCGCGCTTGCCTGGGGCGGCCCGGCGCGGCGCTCATGCAGCCTCCTCGGGCTGTTCATGCGCGTGCGTGAACGCGGTGACCGGCATCAGCGACTGGTAGGCAGGCTCGCTCATCTTGCGGCTCAGTTCGTTGGCCGCCGGAATCCAGGCGGACAGGATCGCCTCGACCGCCGCGAGGCGTTCGGCGCTCAGGTTCAAAGCGGCGCAGCGGGCCAGCGCCGCCATGTCGGCGTGTGCTGCGGCGTGTGCTGCGGGGGGTGGGGTTTGCATCGTCGTCTCCATGCGTGAAGGGCTGGCTTCACGATAGGGAGCAACGGCGATGAAGGCTTGGCTGCCGACGCCAATCCGATGGCCTGGAACCGCCAGCCGCGCGGTCCGTGGCGCGGGCTCAGTGCCGGCGCAACAGCGTTTGCGGCGTCAAGCCGTAGGCCTTCTTGAAGACCCGGCAGAAGTGCGACATGTCGCTGAAACCGTACTGGAACGCCGCCTGCGTGACCTGCCGCACGCGCCCTTCCATCAGCGCGCGGTGGCTGGCTTCGAGCCGTTGCTTCCACAGCCACTGGATCGGCGTGGTGCCCTGCTTGGCGAACACCCGCGCCAGCGTGCGGGCCGAGACGTTCTGCGCGCGGGCGATCTGCGCCACATCGAGCTCGCAGTCGTCCAGGTGCGCCACGATGTAGTCGCGTGTTTTCTGCAGCAGTGCACCATGCGCGGAGCGCGCCGCATCGCTGCCTTCGGCCTGCACCTGCAACGCGGCCGAGAGCATGTCGAGCAGCGAGCTCGCCAGGCTGGCCTGCATGCCGTCGCGTCCCGACAGTTCGAGCACCACCGCCTCACGGATCATGGTGCCCAGCAGCTTCGCCACGGGATGGCCCCCGGCCAGGTGCATGGCAGTGAGGTGATGGGCCTCGGGCACACGGCACAGCAGCTGCATGCGCGGAATGCGCACCAGCAGCGCCGATTCGGGCGCGAGGTCGAAGGTGAAGGGCCGCGCGGCGTCGTACAGCACGATGTCGCCGTTGCGCTGCACCACGCTGCGGCCCGACTGCGACAGCACGCCGTGGCCCGACACCATCAGGCTGAGCATGAAGTCTTCGTTGGGCCCGCTGCGCAAGTGCTGGGCGTCACGCTCCCACAGGCACTGCGGGGAAGACATTTCGGCCAGCATGAGGCTGCCCAGCGAACGCACCGAAAAGCGCGCATTGAAATGTGCGCGGTCGGGCACCAGGCTCTTGGCGGGAATGAAATGCTTGCAGACCACGTCGCTCCAGTAGTCGAAGCGATGGCCGGGGTCGACCGCGTCGGTGGTGTAGTCGAGGTTCATGCTGCAAAAAACACTCTAGCAACATCCATGCCCCTTGCGCAGGGGGGCCGACCCGGGGTCGGCCGCGCATCAAAGTCGGCCGAGTGCCTTGTCCACGCCCTTGTTGGCCAGCATGTCGGCGCGCTCGTTGCCCGGGTCGCCCGAGTGGCCCTTGACCCAGCGCCACTCGATCTGGTGGCCGCCCTCGGCCACCAGCTTGTCCAGCCGCTGCCACAGCTCGACGTTCTTCACGGGCTGCTTGCTCGCGGTCATCCAGCCCTTGGCCTTCCAGCCGCGAATCCACTCGGTAATGCCCTTGCGCACGTATTGGCTGTCGAGGTACAGCAGCACCTTGCAGGGCCGCTTGAGCGCGGCCAGGCCTTCGATGACGGCAGTCAGCTCCATGCGGTTGTTGGTGGTGTCCAGTTCACCGCCGAACAGGTCTTTCTCGGTGGCGCCGGACTTGAGCCATGCGCCCCAGCCGCCGGGGCCGGGGTTGCCCTTGCAGGCACCGTCTGTGTAGATCACGACTTCGTTCAAACTGACTTTCCTTGTGTATTCGTTGTCGGCATTTTCTTTTCAATTGCCGGGCTCGCCGGCCTCGTTGCGGTGCACCTTGCCCGCAATGGGCACGGGCGCCGTGGTCCGGGCGGCGGCGCGGCGCCAGTCGGCGCTGAGCAGGCGCATGCCGCGCACGCGCTTCACCGCGACCAGGAAGTAGGCCGCGCCGAAGATCGGCCACCAGCGCTCGCCGGCCGCGTCCATCCAGCGCGCGCGCTCCAGCCAGGCCTCGCTGCGCACGGCCGGCCGGTAGATGCCGAAGCGGCCCGACTCGACCTCGAAGCTCAGCAGCCGCAGCCAGTCGCGCATGCGCCAGTAGCCGATGAACTCCCCGCCCTCGGGCAGGTAGAGATCGCCCACGCCCAGCTTGCGGTAGAGGTGCGCCCGGCGCTGCCGCATGCCCCACAGGCTGGCCGGGTTGAGCCCGCAGATCACCACGCGGCCTTCGGGCACCAGCACCCGCTCCACCTCGCGCAGGGTGGCGTGGGGGTCAGGGCTGAGCTCCAGCGCGTGGGGCAGCACCACCAGGTCGAGGCTGTTGGCCGCGAACGGCAGTGCCGCGAAGTCGGCCAGAAGCGTCCCTCGGGCGCCGCGCGCCGGGTCGTCCAGCGCCAGCCAGCGGTGCGGCATGCGGTTGGTGCGCAGGGCGTCGACCTCGGCCGCGCCCAGCTGCAGCGCGTGATAGCCGAACACGTCGGCCACCGCCTGGTCGAACTGGGCCTGCTCCCAAGCCAGAAGGTAGCGCCCCGGGGGGGTCGCGAACCAATCGTGCAAACCTATAATTTGACCGCTCATGACCCTCGTTCCGCTGCCCGCCTTCGCCGACAACTACATCTGGATGCTGCACGACGGGTCCCACGCCATCGTGGTGGATCCGGGCGATGCCCAACCGGTGTTCGACGCGCTGGCGCGCCACAAGCTGCAGCTCGCCGCGATTCTAGTCACGCACCACCACGCCGATCACACGGGCGGCGTGGCCGCATTGCACGCGGCCACCGGCGCGCCGGTGTGGGGCCCCGCGACCGAGCGCATTCCCGAGCCTTTCACGCCGATGGCGCAGGGCGACGTGGCCGAGGTGCTCGGTCTGCGCTTCCAGGTCATCGACGTGCCGGGCCACACCGCCGGGCACATCGCCTACTTTCTTCCGGCGGCGCCTTCCCAGGCGCCGTTGCTCTTCTGCGGCGACACGCTGTTCTCCGGCGGCTGCGGCCGACTGTTCGAGGGCACGCCCGCGCAGATGCTGCATTCGCTCGACGCGCTGGCAGCGCTGCCCGCCGACACCCGTGTCTGCTGCGCCCACGAGTACACACTTTCTAACCTGCGTTTCGCCCTCGCCGTGGAACCGGGCAACACCGAACTGAGTCACTACTACGCGCACTGCGAAAGCCTGCGCGCGCAGGGGCAGCCTACGCTGCCCTCGCAACTGGCCGCCGAACGCCAGATCAACCCTTTTCTTCGCAGCCGCGAAGCCACTGTCCTTCGAGCGGTGCGTGCCCACGCCGAGCTGGCTGCCGACGCAGCCGAAGCCGACGTGTTCGCCGCACTGCGCCAATGGAAAAACGACTTCCGATGAAATTTTTCGCTGCCACCTGCCTTGCAGGTTCACTGGTGCTCGCGGGCTGCGCGGGCACGAACAACGGCTCCGCACCCTCTTCTTCGTCCCAGGCCGGCGGCACCGGCGCCTCGGCCCCGGTCTATCCCGGCAATGCCCTCTCCCCCCTTGCCAACGGCAGGGCGCAGTCGCAAAGCGTCGTCAACCTCGCCCCGCCCGTGGACATGTGGGACCGCATTCGCCGTGGCTTCAAGATGCCCAACCTCGAAAGCGACCTGGTTCGCGACCGCGAGCAGTGGTACGCCAGCCGGCCCGACTACATCCAGCGCATGACCGCACGCTCGGACAAGTACATCTTTCACATCGTCGAGGAACTCGAGCGCCGCAACATGCCGACCGAGCTCGCGCTGCTGCCCTACATCGAGAGCGCCTTCAACCCGCAGGCCGTGTCGAGTGCGCGCGCGGCGGGCATGTGGCAGTTCATGCCGGCCACCGGCAACGACTTCGACCTGAAGCAGAACATCTTTCGCGACGACCGCCGCGACGTGCTGGCCTCCACCCGCGCCGCGCTCGACTACCTGCAAAAGCTCTACGGCATGTTCGGCGACTGGCAGCTGGCCCTGGCCGCCTACAACTGGGGCGAAGGCAGCGTGAGCCGCGCCATCGCCAAGAACCAGCGGCTCGGCTTGCCCACCACCTACAGCGACCTGACGATGCCGGCCGAAACCCGCCTGTACGTGCCCAAGCTGCAGGCCGTGAAGAACATCGTGGCGAACCCGCAGGCCTTCAACACCGAGCTGCCGGTGATCGCCAACCACCCGTACTTCCAGAGCGTCACGCTCACGCGCGACCTCGACGTGGAGCTGGCCGCCAAGCTGGCCGACGTGCGGCTGGACGACTTTCGCGCGCTGAACCCCGCCGCGCACAAGCCGGTGCTCATTGCCTCGGGCACGCCGCAGATCCTGCTGCCCTGGGACAACGCGGCCGTGTTCCAGCGCAACTTCGACGCCTACTCGCAGGGCCAGTACGCCAGCTGGACCGCCTGGGTCGTGCCCACCACCATGACGGTGGCCGACGCGGCCCAGCGCTCGGGCATGAGCGAAACCGATCTGCGCGCCATGAACAACGTGCCCCCGCGCATGCTCATCAAGGCCGGCTCGACGCTGATCGTGCCGCGCAGCGCGCGTGTGAAGGAAGACGTGGCGGCGGTCGTGGCCGACGGAGGCCACCTGAGCTTCCAGCCCGAAATCGTCACCCGTCGCACCACCGTGAAGGCCGGGCGCGCCGACAACGTGGCCAGCATTGCGCGGCGCTACAACCTCAAGCCTGCCAACGTGGCCGAGTGGAACGACGTGCAGCAGAACCACGCGTTCAAGCGGGGCTACAGCGTGGTGGTGTACCTGCCGATTCGCGCGAGCGTCGCGGCCCGCGTCGGCACCGGCATCCGGCCTGTCGTCCACACGGCCACGGCCACTCCCGCGACCTCGCGGCGCGGCGCGGCACCCTCGAAGGCAGCGGCGCCGCGCGGCTCCAACGTGGTGAAGGTGCCGGCCAGCAGCAAGCAGCAGGTCGTGCGCGAGAAGCGCGGCGGCACGCCGGCGAAAAAGCAGCGCTGAGCCTCGCGTCTCGCTGCCTTTTCCGCCGTCGCCGCTTCAGTGGGTCGTGGCGGCCCACGCCCTGCGGCGCACCACCGCTTCGAGCGCGGCCACGGCAATCAGGATGACCGTGGTCAGCGTGCCCACCGCCATCACCGTCAGGTGCGAGCCGAACACGGCGAGCACGGCCAGCAGGCCCAGCCCGTACAGGTGCGACTGCGGCAGAAAGCCGCGCACCACGCGCTTGAACAGCGCATTGCCGAACAGGTAGAGCGCCGGCCCGCCGATCAGCGCACCCAGGTACTTCAGCTCGGCATGGTGCGCGCCCTCGCCGATCGTCAGTTCATCGGCGACGGCGCACACGATGATGCCGGCCACCAGGATCACGTGCGTGTAGTGGAACTTGGCGCCGATGCCGCCCGGGTCCGGCGAATGCTCGATGACGTGGGTCGCCTCCCTGGCGCTGGTGTCGAAGTACATCCACCACATCGCCAGGCTGCCTGCAAAGCCCACAAGCAGCGCGAACAGGTCGGCGGCATGCCATTCGGCGTGGTGCCCGAAGGCGATGCCGGTGGCCAGCACCGACTCGCCCAACGCCACGATCACGAACAGCTGGCAGCGCTCGGCCAGGTGGCCGCCGTCGATGGTCCAGTCGCTCGTGGACGAACGCCCCAGGCCCGGAAAGCGCAGCCCGATCATCGGCGCGATGTACTCGCACAGCACGCCGCCGAACCACAGCGCAAGGCGCAGCGGCCCGTCGGCCAGGCCGCCCGAGATCCAGAAGGCGCCCGCCACGCAGTTCCAGGCCAGCAGCCGGCGGAAGTTGGGCGTGAGCGGGTCGTCGCGGCCGATGGCGATCAGCATGCAGAAGGTGCGCCCCGCCTGGATGCCCACGAAGCACAGCGCGAACACCAGCCCGCGCTCGGCAAAGGCACCGGGCAGCGCCGAGGCCATCACCAGGGCCAGCAGCATGATCGCGAAAAGCACGCCGCGGATGCGCAGCGTGCCGGGGTTGAACCAGTTGGTGGTCCACGCCGTGTACTGCCAGCCCAGCCACACGGCGAACCACATCACCAGCGTCTGGAACGCACCCAGCAGCGTGAGGTGGTCCAGCAGATAGTGGGAAAGTTGCGTGACCGAGAACGCGTAGACCAGGTCGAAGAACAGCTCTTCGTTCGACACCCTGGCCGCCTGGTCGCGCGAGCGCAGGGTGGTGGCCCGCCTGTGGTCCTGATTCATTGCTCAACCCCGTGGATTCGTTGCAGCGCCCGCGGCGCCGCGCGGGATCATCGCACGCAAGACCGCGCCGCACGCACTACAGTTTTTCGGTTTCGCCCGACCGGGGTTGCCACTTCATGAGCCGCTTCTCGACCAGGCCCACGATGCCGTCGAGCACCAGCGCAAAGGCGGTGAGCACCACGATGCCGGCGAACACGGTGTTGACGTCGAAGGTGCCCTCGGCCTGGAGAATCAGGTAGCCCACGCCGCGCGCCGAGCCCAGGTACTCGCCCACCACCGCACCCACGAAGGCCAGCCCGACCGACGTGTGCAGGCTGGAAAACACCCAGCTCGTCGCGCTCGGCAGGTACACGGTGCGCAGCAGCTGGCGCTGGTTGGCGCCCAGCATCTTCGCGTTGGCCAGCACCACCGGACTCACCTCGCGCACGCCCTGGTAGACGTTGAAGAACACGATGAAGAACACCAGCGTGACGGCCAGCGCCACCTTGCTCCAGATGCCCAGGCCGAACCACAGCGCGAAGATGGGCGCAAGAATCACGCGCGGCATCGAGTTGGCGGCCTTGATGTAGGGGTCGAGGATCAGGCTCGCCGTGGGCGCGAGCGCCAGCCACAGCCCGCAGGCCAGCCCCAGCACGGTGCCGATGCCGAAGGCCAGCACCGTCTCCAGCAGCGTGGTGCCCAGGTGCAGGTAGATGTCGGCGTTGCCCTTGAGCCCTTCGGGAAAGAACACGTTGGCCGGCACCGCGAACGGCAAAAACCAGCTCCAGATGCGCCCCGCCACCTGGATGGGCTCGCCAACGAAAAAGGCAAACTGCTGGTTGCGCGAGGCCACGTGCCACGCCACCAGAATGACCACCAGCAGCGCCAGCTGCCAGAAGCGCGCGTTGCGTTCGTTGAGTCCGAGGCGGGCCATCAGGCGGCCTTTCTCAGTTGCTGCGCATAGCCCTTGAGCACCTCGTCGCGCAGCACTTCCCAGATCTGCGTGTGCAGCTCGACGAAGCGCGGCTGCGTGCGCACCTCGGCCACGTTGCGCGGGCGTGCGAGGTCGATCGCGAATTCGCCGATGGGGTGCGTGGCCGGCCCGGCCGACAGAACCACCACGCGGTCGCTCATGGCAATGGCCTCGTCGAGGTCGTGCGTGATGAAGAGCACCGCTTTCTTCTTGGCGCTCCAGAGTTCGAGCACCTCGTTCTCCATCAGCTGGCGCGTCTGGATGTCGAGCGCGCTGAAGGGCTCGTCCATCAGGATGATGTCGGGGTCGAGCACCAGCGTCTGCGCCAGTGCCACGCGCTTGCGCATGCCGCCGGAGAGCTGGTGCGGGTAGCGGTCGCCGAAGCCCGAGAGGCCTACGCGCGAAAGCCACGCCTCGGCCTGCCGGCGCGCCTCGGCATCGGGCACGCCACGGTACTGCAGCCCCACCATCACGTTGTCGACGGCGCTGCGCCAGGGCATCAGCGCCTCGGTCTGGAACATGTAGCCCGCGCGCGCGTTGACACCCGCGAGCGTCTTGCCGAAGACCTTCACGGTGCCCGACGAAGGCGCGAGCAGGCCCGCGCCCACGTTCAGCAGCGTCGACTTGCCGCAGCCCGTGGGCCCGACCACCGACACGAACTCCCCCGCCCTGATGCGCAGCGTGGTGTCGGCCACCGCCGTGTAGCGCTGGCCGGGGTCGTCCTTCGAGTGGAAGGTGCAGCAGATGTCGAGGAGTTCGAGTGCGTGGTCTTGCATCGTCGGGCGGGGAAGAAAAAACCCGGCCAAGGCCGGGTCGCGGGGACGTTCGTCGTCAGGCTTTGAACCTGTCTTTCGCGCGCCTAGCAAAATCGTTGGTGTAGGTTTTCGCAAGGTCGATCTTGTCGGCCTTCACGGAAGTGTCGAAGCTCGCGATGGCGGTGAGCGCCGTCTTGGGGCCGTCGGTGGGCACGAGGCCGTCGGTGGCGATCGATTCGCGCACCTTGTCGAAGGACGCGAGGTACAGCGCGCGGTCGCCGAGCAGATAGGTCTCGGGCACCGTCTTGATGATGTCGCCCGGCCCCGCCGTCTGCAGCCACTTCAGCCCGTGCACGATGGCATTGGCCAGCGCCTGGCAGGTGTTGGGGTTCTTCTGGATGAAATCGGCCGACGCGTACAGGCAGGCCGCCGGCATCGTGCCGCCGAACACCTGCTGCGTGCCCTTGAGGGTGCGCGTGTCGCTGATGATCTTCACGTCGCCCTTCTGCTCGAGCATGGTCATCACCGGGTCGGTGTTGCTGATGGCGTCGATCTGGCCCGAGCGCAGCGCGGTGAGGGCACCGGCTGCCACGCCCACGCCGATGAAGCTCACGTCGCTGGCCTTCAGGCCGCCGCGCGACAGCACCAGGTTGGCCACCATGTTGGTCGACGAGCCCGGCGCCGAGACGCCGATCTTCTTGCCCTTCAGGTCTTGAATGCCGGTGTAGCCCGCCATGTTTTTGGTCGACACGCCCACCGCGATCTGCGGTGCGCGGCCCTGCAGCACGAAGGCCTGGAAGAACTGGTTCTTGGCCTGCAGGTTGATCGTGTGTTCGTACGCGCCCGAACAGACATCGGCCGAACCGCCGACCACCGCCTGCAGCGCGCGCGCGCCGCCGGCGAAGTCGGAGATTTCGACCTCGAGCCCTTCGGCCTTGAAGTAGCCCAGCTGCTCCGAAATGGTGAGCGGCAGGTAGTAGAACGCCGCCTTGCCGCCCACGGCGATGGAGATCTTCGTCTTCTCCAGCTTCGCCTGCTGCGCAAAGACACGCGGCAACGCGATGGTTGCGGCGGCAATGGCGGAGGCTGAAATGAGGGTGCGGCGATGAAGCATGAAACGGTGCCTGTTACGGGGCTTGCGGACTCTGTGATTCGTGTGAACTGAATCGAGCTTAGGGGCCGCACCACGCCACTGCATCGGGGTCATCCCGTGCGGGTTTTCACGTAAGCACGAAGGCCTCCAGGAGGCCCGTGGCAAACCGCTCTTCTGCGCTTGTCTTGCGCGCCCACCGCGCTCAGCGCGCGAGGAAAAGAATCGCTATGTTCACCAGGAACGCCAGCGCCCAGACCGCGCTGCGAGCGCCGCCGATGCCCTTGATGTAGAGCCCCAGGTAGATCACGCGCAGCACCACGTAGGCCACGGCGAGCATGTCCAGGCGCGACTGCGCGGCGCCGAGCTGGTGCGCGATGATCACCGCGCCGACGAAGAACGGCAGGCCTTCGAAGCTGTTCGCCTGCGCACTGTTGGCGCGTGCGCGCCAGCCGCTCTGCTTCGCGGCCCAGTCGCGCGGGTGCTGGTTGTCGCGCGGCCCGAAGCTGCCTGCCTTGGCAAGCCACGCCGAAAAATACGGCAGCACGCAGGCGATCAACACGCACCAGTAGGCGACGGTGAGCAATGAGAAGGTCATGTGAAGGGGCCTGTGTTACCTGCGGTCGACCAGGGCGTGGGCGATGGTGCCGAGGTCCACGTATTCGAGTTCGCTGCCGGCCGGCACGCCGCGCGCGAGGCGCGTCACGGTCAGGTCGTGCTGCTTGAGCGCTTCGCCGATCACATGCGCTGTGGCTTCGCCCTCGGCCGTGAAGTTCGTGGCCAGGATGACTTCGCTGACCGTGCCGTCGCGGGCGCGGTCGAAGAGCTTCTGCAGGCCGATGTCGTTGGGCCCGATGCCGTCGAGCGGGCTGAGCTTGCCCATGAGCACGAAGTAGTAGCCGCGAAACGCACCGGTGCGCTCCAGCGCGGCCTGGTCGGCAGGCGTCTCGACCACGCAGAGCTTGGTACCGTCGCGCCGCGAATCCATGCAGACATTGCAGATCGGCGCTTCGGTGAAGGTGTTGCACAGCTCGCAGTGCCGCACATGGCCCGCAGCCTGTTGCAGCGCGCGCGCAAGCAACTGCGCGCCGTCGCGGTCGTGCTGCAGCAGATGGAATGCCATGCGCGAGGCCGACTTGACGCCGACACCCGGCAGGCGGCGCAGCGCATCGACCAGCGCGTCGAGCGAGCTTGCGTCTGCCATGTACCGCTTAGAACGGCAGCTTCATGCCGGGCGGGAGGCCGGGCATGCCGGCCGTAAGCTTGCCCATTTTCTGTTCGCTCGTTTCCTCGGCCTTGCGCACGGCGGCGTTGAAGGCCGCGGCCACGAGGTCTTCGAGCATGTCCTTGTCGTCCGCCAGCAGGCTGGGGTCGATGGTGATGCGCTTCACGTCGTGCTTGCAGGTCATGACGACCTTCACCAGACCGGCGCCCGATTCGCCCTCGACCTCGATGTGCGCCAGTTCTTCCTGGGCCTTCTTGAGGTTGTCCTGCATTGCCTGCGCCTGCTTCATGAGGCCGGCGAGTTGTCCCTTGTTGAACATCGTGTGGTCCTAGTCGATTGAGATGGGTTGGAAAGTGGGGGAAGGATAAGAGAGACGGGCCGTCAGTCCGGTGCTATCAGACCGGCTTCAGCGTGCCGGGAACGATCTTCGCATCGAAGTCGCGCATCAGCGCCTGCACCTCGGGGTCGCTCAGGATGGCGTCTTCGGCCACCCGCTGGCGCTCTTCGGAGGCCTGCTTGTTACGGCGCGCGGGGCTGTCGACCACGCCGCCGATCTCGATGGCCAGCTTGACATCGTGGCCGATGGCTGCGAGCGCAGTGGTCAGCTTCTCGCGGCTGGAAGGCTGGCTGAGCGTTTCCCGCTCGATGCGCAGCAGCCACTGGTCGGTGTCGCGACCAATCAGTTGCGACTGCAGCGCCAGTTCGCGCGCCAGTGCCGTGATGGCCTCGGACGCGACCAGCTGGGTGACCGTGGCGTGCCAGAAATCGCCGTCCTCGCTGGGGGGAATGGGCGTGAAGGTGCCGCGTTGCCCTTCGGCGTTCGGCACGTCGCGCGCACCCGCCGGGGGCTGCACGCGAATCGGTACGCCGTAGACGTTGGCAGGTGCGTCCGTGTGCGCCGCACGGGGGTCGGCATGCCGGGGTTCGTCGACCACCGAGAGGCGTTGGCCTGCGGGGGCTGGCGCGATGGGGGCGACGGGGGCGGGAGGGACGGAGGCCGGCGGCTCTGCGGGAGGACTAACGGCGGCGGAAGCGTGTGCGGGTGGCGGGGCAAGGGGAACGGCGGGCGTGGTTGCCGATGCAACGGGCGCGGCGCGTGCCGGAGCCTGCGGCACGACCGCCGCAGCTTCATTCAGAGTTTTTTTTTCCGTGGAGGCTGTCGAAGCAGCCGCGTGGGACGGTTTGAAGGCCAGCAGCCGCAACAGCACCATGGTCAACGCGGCGTACTCGTCGGGCGCCAGGCCCAGCTCGCCGCGGCCGTGCAGGCAGAGGCTGTAGAGCAGTTGCGTTTCGTCGGCGGGCATCAGCGCGGCGAGGCGCGCGGTGTCTGCCGCGTCGGGGTCGGTCGCCGAGTCGGCCGATTCCGCCCGCGAGGGCACGGCCTGCAGCACCGCCATGGCCTGCAGCACGGCCGTCATTTCTTCCAGCGTGGAGGCGGCGGACATGCCGTCGACGCGCAGCGCCTCCGAGGTTTCGACCACCGTCTTGCCATCGCCTTGCGCCAGCGCCTCGATCAGGCGGAACACATAGCCGCGATCGACGCTGCCGAGCATCTGGCGCACGCCGGTTTCGAGCAGCTCGCCGTTGCCGAAGGCGATGGCCTGGTCGGTGAGCGACAGCGCATCGCGCATCGAACCACGCGCCGCGCGGGCCAGCAGGCGCAGCGCCTGCTGCTCGGCCGGCACCTGCTCGGTCTGCAGCACGCTCGTCAGATGTTCCAGCACCGTCTCGGGCGCCATCGGCCGCAGATTGAACTGCAGGCAGCGCGACAGCACCGTGACGGGTACCTTCTGCGGATCGGTGGTGGCCAGCACGAACTTGAGGTACTCGGGCGGCTCCTCGAGGGTCTTCAGCATCGCGTTGAACGCGGTGTTGGTGAGCATGTGCACTTCGTCGATCATGAAGACCTTGAAGCGGCCCTGCACCGGCTTGTAGACGGCTTGCTCGAGCAGCGACTGCACCTCGTCCACGCCACGGTTGGACGCCGCGTCGAGCTCGGTGTAGTCCACGAAGCGGCCCGAATCGATGTCGCGGCAGGCCTGGCAGACACCGCACGGCGTGGCCGTGATGCCGCCCTGCCCGTCCGGCCCCTGGCAGTTGAGCGACTTCGCCAGGATGCGCGAGACCGTGGTCTTGCCCACGCCGCGCGTGCCGGTGAACAGATAGGCGTGATGCAAGCGTTGCGTGGTCAGTGCGTTCTCGAGTGCCTGCACCACGTGCCCCTGGCCGACCATCTCGGCGAAGGTTTTGGGGCGGAACTTGCGGGCGAGCACGAGATAGGACATTGCGGGCATTCTAAAAGGCCCAAGGCGCCGATCCGGGCCGCCGGCCAAGAAACGCCATGCGACACCCCGGCGCTGAAAAGGGTTGTCGGCGCGGCATGAAGTGCGCGAAAAACTGAGGGTTAGAATGCAAGTTGACGGGCCTCCCTGCATGGTGAAGTGGCCAACCGGGTCAGGTGGGGAACCAAGCAGCCCTAACTGCGTAGTCAGTGCCAGGGGTAAGGCTCGTCAACCTCTTCAGCAGCCTCGTTTCAGTCCGTGCGAATTGAAACGAGGCTTGCAAATTCACTCAGCCAGGCAGCAGAAACACCCAGCGCTTCAGGGCCTTCACAGGCCCAGCCGCTGGATCGCGCCGCGCGCAGCCGCCGCGCCGCTGGCCATCGACGCGGTGAGCAGGTAGCCGCCAGTCGCCGCTTCCCAGTCCAGCATCTCGCCCGCCGCAAACACACCCGGCAGCGCATTGGCCATCAACTGCGCATCGAGCGCGTCGAAGCGCACGCCGCCGGCCGTGCTGATGGCCTCGTCCACCGGCCTTGTGGCGACCAGCTTCAGCGGCACCGCCTTGATCGTGGCCGCCAGTTGCGCTGCGTCCTGCATCGCTTCGCGGCTCAGCGTTTCGTGCAGCACGCCGGCCTTGATGCCCTCCAGGCCCAGCCGGCTCTTGAGGTGGCTGCTCAACGAACGCGCACCGCGTGGATGCGTCACCGCCGCCAGCACCTGCTCTGCAGTGCGGTCGGGCAGCAAGTCCAGCAACAGCGTCGCGCTGCCCTTGGCTGCAATCTCATCGCGCAGCAACGCCGAGGCCGCATAGACCAGGCTGCCTTCGACGCCCGTGGCGGTCGCCACGAACTCGCCCTTGCGCGCGAAGTGCCGGCCCTGGCTGTCGGTAAAGGCAATCGCCACCGACTTGAAGGGCTGGCCGGCGAAGCGGCTGGAGAAATGCTCGCTCCAGCCCGCGCCGTCGAAGCCGGAATTGGCGGCCAGCAGCGGCGCCACATCCACGCCCTGTGCCTGCAGCCACGGCGCCCAGGCGCCGTCGGAACCCAGTCGCGCCCAGCTCGCGCCACCCAGCGCCAACACCACCGCATCGGCCTTCGCCGTGACATCGCCACCGGGTGTCGCGAACCGCAACGCGGCCAGGTCCATCGCCCCGTCGCCCTGCCAGCGATGCCGCATGTGAAATTGCACGCCCGCCGCGCGCAGCCGCTGCAGCCAGGCGCGCAGCAGCGGCGCCGCCTTCATGTCGGCCGGGAACACGCGCCCCGAGGTCCCGACGAAGGTCTCGACACCCAGCCCCGCCGCCCATTCGCGCACCTGCTGCGGACCGAACTGCGCAAGCATCGGCTCGAGCTGCGCGCGCCGCTCGCCGAAGCGGCTCATGAACACGGCCAAAGGCTCGGAGTGCGTAAGGTTGAGTCCGCCGCGCCCGGCCAGCAGGAACTTGCGGCCCACCGAGGGCATGGCGTCGTACACATGCACCTGCGCACCGGAGGCGCTCAGCACTTCGGCCGCCATCAGGCCGGCAGGTCCGCCGCCGATCACGGCAACGGTAGAGGAAACAGTCATTCGAGATTTACCAGTTCGCCCTGCCCGGTCAGGAACGCGACGCGCACCGTGGCACCGGGGTAGGCATGTTGCACTGCGGCGCGGTAGCGCTGCATCTGTGCGATCAGCGCGGCGTCCCGTTCGGGGCGCGCCGCGGATTTGTAGTCGAGGATCCACCAGGCGCCGCCGTCGCGCTCGCGCACCAGACGGTCGATGCGCAAGGTCTCGCCTTCATGCACCAGCGTGACTTCATTGCCATGCCAGTCGACCCTGCGATCGTCCCACACCCAGGCGCCCTCACCCGCGCGGATGCGCTGGGCCAGTGCCGCCGCGCCGCGCGCCTGCTGCGCGTCGAGCATGAATTCGCGCGCCGCCGCACGCACATGCGCCGCCGGCAGCGCCTCGCCCGGCACGGCCCATTCGAGCAGCCGGTGCATGGCCTGGCCGAAGGCGGCGGCGCGCGCGTCGACGGTCGCGTCGGCGGCCTTCTTCGCGGTCGGCGGCTCGGCGAATACTGGCACCGCAGGCATCTGCTTCATGCCGAAGGTGACCGCGCCCGTTGCCGCAGGCAACGCCACCAGCGGCTCGTCGGCTTCGGTGGGCTCGCACAACGGCGCCAGCCGCGACCACCAACTGCTTTCGTTGGCCCGCGCGGGACGCACCGACGACAGCACCAGCCGCTCTCGCGCCCGCGTGGTCGCCACGTAAAGGCCGTTGAGCTCTTCGCGATGCCGCGCGCGCTGTTCTTCCTCGAGCAGCGACACCGCGCAGGCGGGCGGTGCCTTTTCGCTGGCGAGGAACACGAAGCGCGTGGGCGCGCTGTCGCTGCCCTTCCATTCGACCAGCACGCCCATGGTCTGGGCACGCGGTGGCGCGGCGTCGCAGTCGAGCATCAGCACCGTGTCGGCCTCGAGGCCCTTGGCGCCGTGCACGGTCAGCAGTTGCACCGCATCGGGCGCGGCCACGGTCGGTGCGCGCACCCCGCCGGCGCGCAGCGCACGCACCAGCGCGTAGGGCGTGACGAAGCGCGCGCCATCGATGTCGAGCGACGCCGTCAGCACGCCGCGCAGGTTGGCCAATACGCCCTGGCGCATGGTGGCAGGCACGGCGGCGCCGAATTTCGCGAGCAGGTCGCCGTCGTGAAAGATCGCGTCCAGCGCGTCGTGCGGCGGCTGCGTCATCAGCCAGCGCTGCCACTTCTTGAGCTTCACACCCGCCTCGGCCAATACCGTCGGCAGGCTTTCGTCCTTCTGCACCAGCGCGAACCAGCTGACCATGCCGCGCTCGCGCTGGCGCAACGCCAGCTGCACCAGCACCTCGTCGCCGATGCCGAACACGGGCGACTTGAGCGCGCGCGCCAGCGACAGGTCGTGCGCGGGCGACACCAGCGCGTCGATGAGCGCGACCACGTCCTGCACCTCGGGCGCGTCGTGCAGCTCGTTCTTCTCGGGCTGCTGCACGGGGATGTGGCGCTGGCGCAAGGCGTCCTGCATGGCGGACAGGCGGCTGCGACGGCGTGCCAGGACCATGATCTGCCGCGGCGGCGTGCCGTCGGCGATACGCTGCGCCACCCATCGGGCGGCCTGCTCGCATTCCTTCTGAAGCAGTTGCTCCTCGGGCAGCACGCGCGGCGTGACCAGGCTGTCGCGCCAGTGCAGCATGCCGTCGTCCGCCGGTGCCGCTTGGGCCGATTCACCGAGCGCATCGCGGTCGATGGCCGGCAGCTTGAGCAGCTCGCCCTCGTCGCCGCGTTCGGTGGTGTGGGCGCGATAGCCGTCGAACTCGCCGGCCTCCTGCGCGGCCAGCATCGCCGCATTGACCAGGCCGACCACCTTGCGCGCGTTGCGGTGGGTGTGGTCGCAGTTCAGCAGTTCGCCGCCCAGCCCTTCGCGCACGAACTTCTTGGCCGCGATGAACACCTGCGGCTCGGCCCGGCGAAAGCGGTAGATGCTCTGCTTCGGGTCGCCCACGATGAACACCCGTGGCGCGCTGCTGCCCGCGCCCACGTAGGCGCTGAGCCAGCCGTAGAGCGCCTGCCACTGCAGCGGGTTGGTGTCCTGGAACTCGTCGATCAGCAGGTGCGCGATGCGCGCGTCGAGCCGCTCCTGCACCCAGCCCGACAGCGCCGACTGCCCGAGCAGCAACTGCGCGGCCTGCTCGACGTCGTTCATGTCGACCCAGCCGTGGGCACGCTTGACGTCGGCAAAGGCAGCAATCAGCAGGCGCGTGAGACGCGTCATGCGCTGCTGGTAGAGCCAGGCCGCGTGCTGCGCCTGCGCGCCGCACAGCACCTGCAGCTCGGCCTCGGCCTCCTGGGCCGCAGGGAATTTCTGCAGGTTCTTGTTGAGCCGGTCTTCGGTCGCGACGAAGAAGCTTTTGCGCAGGTGCGCGAGCGCGGACGACAGCGATGCAGCCGCAGGCTCGCCGGTGCCGAACACGTCGATGATGGCTTCAGCGGCCTTCTGTGGCGTCTTGTTGGATTCGCGACCCAGCGCGGCGGCGCGGTCGAGCCAGCGACGTCGCACAGGCTCTCCGCGCAACGCATCGGTCGGCACCTCCAGGCCTTCGAGCGACGGATAGAACGCACTGAAATGCTGCACGGCGTTTTCCGCGTCGGCCAACGAAAACTCGACGCGCTTGGACAGCGCCTCGCCCAGCGCCTTGGCCGTCTGCGAACGGCCGTGCGTGGCGACGACGGCGTAGTAGTCGGCCAGAGCGTCCTTGTCGGCGGTCACGGCCTCGAAGAAGGGGCGCCACGTGTGGCCGCGCGCCTCGGCATCGTCTTCGAGCAGCTCGTAGTTGGAAGGCAGCCCCAGTTCGCGCAGCACCGCGAGCGGCGCATTGCGCAGCAGGCCCGCGAACCAGGCGTGGAAGGTGCGGAACTGCACCGGCCGGCCGCCTTCGAGCAGGCGCCGATAGAGGCCCTTCAGGCGCGGTACGGCGGCCAGTGCGGCTGCAGGCTCGACGCCACGGATCACGAGTTCGCGCACCAGTTCTTCCGGCGGGCGCTCCGCGAAGTCTTCGAGCCACAGGTCGAGCCGCTCGCGCATTTCACCGGCGGCCTTTTTCGTGAAGGTGATCGCCAGGATTTCGTGCGGCTCGCAGGCGGATTCACCCTCTTCGAGCAGCGCGCGCAGGATGCGCGACACCAGCATCCAGGTCTTGCCCGCGCCGGCGCAGGCCTCCACCGCAACGGAGCGGCGCGGGTCGCAGGCGACGGTGTAGAAAGCCTCGCGCGCGACGTGGCGGCCGTTGTGTTCGTATGCCGCGCCGTTCATTTCGCATCGCCTCCGGCCGCCGCGCCGCCCCGAGGCGCAGGCGCTTCTCGCTCGGGGGACGGCAAAGCACACGCAGTGGCAAGCCGGGGGGCTGCATCGCCCCAGAAGTCCTTGCGGCACAAGCCGCGCGCCACGCAGTAGTCGCACACGGCGCCCTCCCCCAGAGGCGGCAACGCGGCGCCCTGCGCGATGCGGGTGAAGTCTTCGATGATGCCGGCCACCAGGGCGTCGCGCGCCTCGACCACAGCGGGCTGCTCGACGGTCTGCGTGCCGGACGATTTCTCGCCCACGTTCACGTAGGCCGCGCGCAAGGTGTCGTCGGCCACCAGCGCGGCATAGAACGCGAGCTGCGTGTCTTCGGTCGGGTCTTTCACACGCTCCTTGGTCACCGCAGAAGACTCGGTCTTGTAGTCGATCACGAAGGCCTGGCCGTCGGGCATGCGGTCGATGCGGTCCAGACGCCCCACCAGCCGAAGGGTGCCCAGCGACTGCTCCTTCCAGGGCTCGGACTCGACGAAGACCGCGCCGCCCGCCTCGTGGCCCGTGAGCCAGTTGAGATAGCCGTCGCGCACGGCGGGCCAGGCTGCGGCAAAAGGCAGGAACTCGGCGTCGGACAGCGCCATTTCGCGGGTGGCGCGCTGCGCGACGCTTTCGATGAACGCCAGGCGCTCCTGCGCATCCTGCGTCGGCGTTTCGATCAGCGCGTCATGGAAATGACCGAGCACGGCGTGCAGCCAGTTGCCGAAGTCGCGCTTGTCCACCTCGGCGTCGAGCTCGTCGGCGCTGCGCAGGCCCAGCTGGCGCAGCGCGAAGAAACGGTAGGGGCAGCGGCGCAGGTCCTCGTACACGCTGGTCGAGATGTTCTCCAGCGGCAGCATCGCGCCAGAGGGCGTCGGGTACGCGGTCGGCTGCACCGCAACCTCGCGCGGCAGGCGCGGATCGGCGGAAGGCTGCAGGGCATGGTCGAGCCGCAAGGCCTGCACCAGCGGGCTGGGACTCACCGGCTCGCCGGTGGCGTCGGACTGGCGCCAGAGCAGCTCGCAGCACGGGTTGCGCAAGGCCGCGGCCCACGCCGCGCGCTGTGCCGCTTCGAGCACTTCACGCAACGGCAGGCCGAGTTCGAGGCGTTGTGCCGCGCTCCAGTTGCCGGGCGGCTCGGGCGATGCGGGCAGGCGCCGGTCGTCGCAGCCGGGAATGACCACGGCGCCGAACGCGCGGCCCAGCAGTTGGTACAGCGGGAGCACGACGACTCGCGAGGCCTGGTCGCCGGCGGGCGGCACGAAGCTGGCGTCTTCCAGCACGTCACGGACCCAGGCGGTGAACTCGGCGAGCGTGTGGCGCCCGCCCGGGAACTCGTCGTCGTCGCCGTGCGCGCCGGCATCGAGCCACAGCGCGCCGATGACCTTGCCGCCGGCGAAATCGTCGACCAGCAGTTGCCAGTGGTCGCCCGCCTCGAGCAGTTCGCGCAATGCCCGCAACCATTCGGCCAAGGCGCGCGAGCGTGCCATCGGCATGCGACGCGCCTCGACGGCCTCGGTGAAGGGCAGCAGCGCCACGTCCTGCGCCTTCTCGCTGCGCGCCACCAGCGCGCACCAGGCGGACCAGTCGCGCAGGCCCTCGCGGCGCAGGCGGGCTTCGAGCGACTGCACGGCCGGGGCGTCACCGTCGGCGCCGCCCTTGAGCCACTCGAGCACCTGGTCGCTGCCGGCGTCGTGGGCGCAGGCGCGCAGCGCGCTCATCAGCGTGGCGGCGGCGCGAGTGGTCGACAGCTTCCAGCCGGTCTCGTCGTGCGTGATCACGCCTTGCGCGGCGAGCTGGGCGTTGATGCGGCGGGTGAGCGCCCGGTCGGTCGCAATCAAGGCGACGGGGGCGCGCTCTTCGGCCAGGTGGCGCAGCACGCAGGCGGCGGCAAGCTGGGCTTCGTCTTCGGGGTCCAGCGCCACGTGGGAAGCAGCCGGCTCCCCAGGCGTGCCCGGTGGCACGAGCGAGAAACGCAGGGCGTCGTCACCCCACAGAGCGCACAGCGACTGGGTGAGCGGGTCGGTCTGGAAGCCTTCGAGAACGATCAGCGCATCGACCTGCGCGCGCGTGGATTCGCGCATCAGCACGTCGGTCGCGTAGCCCGACGTCGAGACCCACGCGACGGCGATGCGGATCAGCGCGCTTTCCGTGCGGAACCACTCCGACTCGCTGCCCGCCTCGGCCACGCTGGCGGCACGCTGCGCCCAGTCGCCGGCACGTGCCTCGGGCGTTTCGGCTGCGGCCAGAGGCGCCAGTTGGTAGGCCAGCTCGACCACGCGCCCGGCCAGGGCGAAGCGCTCGGCGGTGAAGCCGGACTGCGAGAGCAGAGCCTGGGCCGTGACGAGGTCGCGCGCCATGTCGTGCGCGATGTCGTAGCCGGTGGCAACGAAGCCGCCCGCGCTGCGCGCCCAGTTGTGCGTTGTCTCGAAGCGAGGCACGAAGCCGGCGCTGCCGCAACGCGCCCACATGCCGCGCGCCACGCCCATCAGCTGCGCATAGGGCACCAGCACCACAGTGCGGGCGGCATGCAGCCGGCGGTCGGCGAGCGCCCGGACGATGCGCGCGACGACGCCGTCGGCGGGATCGCACCACAGGGCCTGTACAGGGTGGCCTTCGTTCATGTTCTATCGAGGGGGTTGGAGAGCGCGTGGACGTGACGGACAAGGGCTTTGGCTATCGCTGCCATAGCATGCCTGCACGGCACGCCACCCCTTGGTTTCTGTCACAATGACCAGCACTTTAGCTGCACCGAAACTCTCTGCGCACCAAGGACACATCACATGGCCAGCGAACTCATCAAACACATCTCCGATTCCTCTTTCGAGGCCGACGTGCTCAAGTCCAGCCAGCCCGTGCTGGTCGACTACTGGGCCGAATGGTGCGGCCCCTGCAAGATGATCGCCCCGATCCTCGACGAAGTGTCGGCCACCTACGAAGGCAAGCTGCAGATCGCCAAGCTGAACGTGGACGAGAACCGCGACATCCCCGCCAAGTTCGGCATTCGCGGCATCCCCACGCTGATGCTGTTCAAGGACGGCCAGCTGGCCGCCACCAAGGTCGGCGCCATGAGCAAGGCGCAACTCACGGCCTTCATCGACCAGCAGCTCGCCTGAGCGAAATCAACCGGCCAGCGCGCAATGCGTTGGCCGGCGCGCTTTTCCTGTCATAATCTCCCACAGATCACCGGTCCTTCCAGGCAACCGGTTCGAGTTCCCCGGTTAGTGAAGCAGTTCTCGCTTCACATTCAACCTCCCCCCGTTTTCCGTTCGATTACCCCGCGAGGGGTCATTCCATGCACTTAAACGAACTCAAGGCACTCCACGTGTCTGAAGTCCTCAAGCAAGCTGAAGCGCTTGAGATCGAAAACGTCGGCCGCATGCGCAAGCAGGAGCTGATGTTCGCGATCATCAAGAAGCGGGCCAAGGCGGGCGAGCAGGTCTTCGCCGACGGTGTGCTCGAAATCCTGCCCGACGGCTTCGGCTTCCTGCGCAGCCCGGACACCAGCTTCACGGCCAGCACGGACGACATCTACATCTCGCCCAGCCAGGTGCGCCGTTTCAACCTGCACACCGGCGACATGATCGAAGGTGAAGTGCGCACGCCCAAGGACGGCGAGCGCTACTTCGCGCTGACCAAGCTCGACAAGGTCAACGACGGTCCGCCCGAGCAGAACAAGCACAAGGTGATGTTCGAAAACCTGACGCCGCTGTTCCCCAAGGAACAGATGAAGCTGGAACGCGACGGTGTCAAGAGCGAAGAGAACATCACGGGCCGCATCATCGACATCATCGCCCCCATCGGCAAAGGCCAGCGCGCCCTGCTCGTGGCGCCGCCCAAGAGCGGCAAGACGGTGATGATGCAGCACATCGCCCACGCGATCAGCGCCAACTACCCCGACGTGCACATGATGGTGCTGCTCGTGGACGAGCGCCCTGAAGAAGTGACCGAAATGCAGCGCACCGTGAAGGGCGAAGTCATTGCTTCGACCTTCGACGAGCCCGCAGCGCGCCATGTGCACGTCGCCGAAATGGTGATCGAGCGCGCCAAGCGCCTGGTCGAACTCAAGAAGGACGTGGTGATCCTGCTGGACTCGATCACCCGCCTGGCGCGCGCCTACAACAACGTCGTGCCCTCCTCGGGCAAGGTGCTTACCGGCGGTGTCGATTCGAACGCACTGCAGCGCCCCAAGCGCTTCCTGGGCGCCGCACGCAACGTGGAAGAAGGCGGCTCGCTGACCATCATCGGCACCGCGCTGATCGACACCGGCAGCCGCATGGACGAAGTGATCTTTGAAGAGTTCAAGGGCACCGGCAACTCCGAAATCCACCTGGACCGCCGCCTGTACGAAAAGCGCGTGTTCCCCTCGATCCAGCTCAACCGCAGCGGCACGCGCCGCGAAGAGTTGCTGCTGGCGCCCGAGATCCTGCAGAAGACCCGCATCCTTCGCCAGCTCATGTACAACATGGACGAGATCGAGTCGATGGAGCTGATGCTCAAGAACATGAAGGCGACCAAGACCAATGTCGAGTTCTTCGACATGATGCGTCGCGGCGGCTGAGCACCACGCTCTGTCGCAAAAGCGCGTTGGCCCTTACGGGTCAACGCGCTTTTTTCATGGGCGCGCGGTGTCGATCGCGCGGCCCTCATGGGCGCTCTGGCGGCCGATGTCCAGCAGCTCCATCAATGCGACCGCCTGCTCCGGCGGCACGGGGTTCGGTCCCTGGCCCAGGATCGCGTCGCGCACCGCGGCGTAGTAGTCGACATAGTTGCCCGAGCGCGTGGGCACGGCACGCGTGCTGGTCGTCCCGTCGCAGCCGATCAGCGTGAGTTCGCCGTCGAGCGGATCGGCGCCCCACCCTTCGGACGGTGGCCGCTGGCCGGCACGCAGCGCATCTTCCTGGGTGTCGACGCCGTGCTTGACGTAGCTCCCGCGCGTGCCGTGAAGGATGTAGCGCGGCGCGGCGTGCGCCGCCAGCGTCGTCGAATGCAGCACCACGCGCAAAGGCGCATGCGGGCCGCTGTCGTAGCGCAGCACCGCATGAAAGTAGTCTTCGACCACTGCGCCATCGCGCAGGACGGCCTTGTCGAGCTGGAGCGTGTCGGGGCGGCCGAACAACTGCACGGCCTGGTCGACCAGGTGGGCGCCCAGGTCGACCCAGAGGCCCGAACCCGGCACGGCCTGCTCGCGCCAGCGCACCTTCACCTCGGGCCGGAAACGGTCGAAATGCGACGCCAGGTACACAGGGCGGCCCAACTCGCCGCTGGCCAGAACGTCTTTCAGCGTCAGGAAATCGGCGTCGAAACGCCGGTTCTGGTAGACGCTCAGCACACGCTCGTGACGTTGCGCCAACGCCTCCAGCGCCCGGGCCTGCATCGCGTCGAGGGTGAAGGGCTTGTCCACCACCACGTGCTTGCCTGCCTCCAGCGCCGCCTTGGCGACCGGAAAGTGCTCGGCATTCGGTGTGGCCACTACCACTAGGTCGATGTCCGCCCGGGCCGCGAGCGCCGCCACGTCAGGCACCACGGCCACGCCCGGCCAATCGGAGTGCACCTTGTGCGGCTGCGAACTGGCCACGGCCGCCAGTTCGAGCCCCGGCACGGCGGAAAGTACCGGGGCATGGAAGGTCTGGCCGGCAAAACCGTAGCCGACGAGGCCGGCACGCAGGGGTCTGAAAGTCATGGAGGCGTCCCGGTTTGCTCGAAAATGGGGCAGTATGCGATAATCATGGGCTCCGCGAAAAGTGCGGCTGGGCAGCTTGGTCCGGCCTCCCCGGCTTGTCTGGGGCAGCGCGCCAGACGACTGGCATGCTGGTGGCTCTCGCATCGACCGCGCATTGATTCCAACAGCGCAAAAGGAAACACCATGGCAAAAGAAGGCATCCACCCCAATTACCGCGACATCCTGTTCGTCGACATGTCGAACGGCTTCAAGTTCGTGACCCGTTCGTGCGCGAACACCAAGGAAATGGGCAAGACCGACGACGGCCGCGAGCTGCCCATGTACAAGCTGGACACCACCAGCGAATCGCACCCGTTCTACACCGGCACGCAAAAGTCGGTCGACAACATGGGCGGTCGCGTCGAGAAGTTCCGCAACCGCTTCGGCAAGACCACCGGCACGGCTTCGAAGTAAAGCACGCGCTTTTGCGTAGAGGGCAGCCCGGTTTACCGCGCTGCCCTTTTTCTTTCCGACTCCCGCCCTTCGCCACTTGAACCAGCCCACCCCCGCCATCGTTGCCCAGAATGCCGTGCGCCGCCTGCCGCGCATCGCATTGCTCCTGTTGTGCGCGGCTTATCTGCTGCCGGGCCTGGTCGGCCGGGGCCCCTGGAAGAGCGCGGACATCACCGCCTTCGGCTACATGGCCGAACTGGCCCACACCGCCGAAGGCATCGCGCGCTGGTTCGATCCGATGCTGCTGGGCCTGCGCCCGGAAACGCCCGCGCTGCTCCCCTACTGGATCGGTGCCCTGGCCATCAAGATCGCCCCGTCGTGGCTGAACCCCGACCTGGCCGTGCGCATCGTGTTCGCGTTCCTGTTGTGGGGCGCATTCACGGCCACCTGGTACGCCGTGTATTACCTGGCCCGCACCGCGCGCGCGCAGCCCGTGGCCTTCGCCTTCGGTGGCGAGGCGCGCCCGACCGACTATGCGCGCGCCATTGCCGACGGCGGCCTGCTTGCGCTGATCGCCTGCCTCGGCCTGGCCCAGCTCGGCCATGAAACCACGCCCGCGCTGGCGCAGCTCTTCTTCGCCTCGTACCTGTTCTACGGCGTTGCCGCATTGCCCTACCGCCGGGCCGGCCCGGTGACGGCACTGGCCGTGGGCACGCTCGGCATCACCCTGAGCGGCGCGCCCACCGTCGGCCTTGCATTGGCCACCGGAAGCGCGCTCTATATCGCCTACGAGCGCCGTCTGGTGGCCGCGCGCCTCGCCAAGGACGCATTCAGTGGCGACGACAGCAGCCCCGGCTACACGCGCGGCGCCTTCCTCACGATGGTCGGCGTCACGGTGCTGGCCGCCGTGCTGGTGTTCGCCCTGAAGCTGCCGACATGGAAGATCACCATGACCGGCGGCTCGCTGTTCGGCGACGTGCGCAGCCAGGCCAAGCTCCTGCTGTGGTTCACCTGGCCGGTCTGGCCGCTGGCCCTCTGGACACTGTGGCGCTGGCGGCGCCAGCTCACGGCACGCCATGTCGCGTTGCCCTTCTGGTTCGCGCTGGTGCCCCTGGCCGCCACCTGGACCACCGACTTCTCGGACCGCTCGCTGCTGCTGGCCCTGCCCGCCTTCGCCACGCTCGCCGCGTTTGCCCTGCCCACCTTCCGGCGCAGCGCGGCGGCGCTGATCGACTGGTTCAACGTGCTGTTCTTCAGCGGCCTGGCCGTGCTGGGCTGGGTCTACTGGATCGCGATGCAGACCGGCGTGCCGCCCAAGCCGGCCGCCAGCGTGGCGCGCCTGGTACCCGGGTTCGTGCCCGAGTTCTCGCTGATTGCCGTGGTGCTGGCGGTGGCCGCGACCATTGCCTGGTGCTGGCTGGTGCGCTGGCGCACCGGGCGCCACCGTGCGGCCCTGTGGAAGACGCTGGTGCTGCCGGCCGGCGGCACCGCGCTGTGCTGGATGCTGCTCATGACGCTCTGGCTGCCGCCCATCGACTATGCGCGCAGCTACGTGCCGCAGGTCGACGCTGTGGTCCAGCGCGTCGGTCGAAACGGCTGCGTGGCCGAACTGGCCCTGAGCCGCGCCCACATCGCGGCGCTGCGCCACCACGGCCAGCTCGACGTCAAGCCGCTGCTGCTGGACAACAACTGCCCGTGGCTGCTGGCCAGTCCCGAGACCATCGAGCGGCTGCACACCATCATTCCGTTCGACCAGTGGCGCTTTGCCGGCACGCTGCGCCGCCCCAGCAGCGCGGCGGACGACCTTCTTCTGTACCAGAAGATCCCGCCGCAGTGAGCGGCGAACGGGGCCTGATCGCGCGGCACGCCGGTACGGTGCTGGTCGGCCAGTTGGCCGTGATGGCCTTCGGCGTGACCGACACCATCATTGCGGGCCGCTATTCCGAAAACGCACTGGCCGCCCTGTCGGTCGGCGCAGCCGTCTTCATCAGCGTGTACGTGTCGTTGATGGGTGTGCTGCAGGCCTTGCTGCCGATCTGGGCGGAGCTGCACGGCGGCGGCCGCGGCGCGGAGGTCGGCCGTTCGGTGCGGCAATCGCTGTACCTGGCCAGCATCGCCATCGTGATCGGCATGGCGGTCCTGCTGTCGCCGGGCGCCGTGCTCCGGTGGACCCAGGTGCCGCCCGAGATGCGCGGCGAGGTCGAGGCCTACCTGATCGTGCTGGCCTTCGGCCTCGCGCCCGCCCTGCTGTTCCGCCTGTTCAGCACGCTCAACCAGAGCCTGGGCAAGCCACAACTCGTGACGTGGCTGCAACTGGGCTCCCTGCTGGTGAAGCTGCCGCTGTCGGTGTGGTTCACCTTCGGCGGCGCGGGGCTGCCGGCGATGGGCCTCGTGGGCTGCGGCTGGGCGACGCTGTGCGTCAACTGGGCCATGCTGGGCTGCGCCGTCTGGCTGCTGCGCAGCAGCCCCCTGTACCGCGGCTACCGGCTGTGGGAGCGCCTGGAGGCGCCCGACTGGCGCACGATCCGCCACTTCGCGCGCATGGGCGTGCCCGCGGGCCTGGCGGTGCTGGTCGAGGTGACCTCGTTCACGCTGATGGCGCTGTTCATCGCCCGCCTCGGCACGGCCGCTGCAGCCGCGCACCAGATCGCCGCCAACCTGATGGCGGTGGCCTACATGGTGCCGCTGTCGCTGTCCATCGCGACCAGCGCGCGCGTGAGCTTCTGGCTCGGCGCGGGAGACGCGGCCAAGGCCCGGCACGTCTGCCGGCTGGGGTTCGAGCTGACCGTGCTGTGCGCGCTGCTGTTCGCGGGGACCCTGGTTGCGCTGCGTTCGCAGCTTGCCAACGTGTATTCGGACAACCCCGCCGTGGTGGCGCTGGCCGCGGCATTGCTGCTGCCCGTGGCGGCGTTCCACCTGTCGGACGCCGTGCAGACGCTCTGCGTGTTCGTGCTGCGCTGCTACCGCGTGACGCTGGCGCCGCTGCTCATCTACTGCGCCATGCTCTGGGGCCTGGGGCTGGGCGGCAGCTACCTGCTGGCCTACCGCGGCATCGGCCCCTGGCCGGCCATGCAGTCGCCGCTGGCGTTCTGGGTCATGAGCGCCGGCGCGCTGGCGCTGACGGCATTGATGTTCATCGCGCTGCTGCGCCGCACGATGGCACGGCAGCCGGCCTGAATCGCAGCCTGAATCGCCTCCGGCTACCTGACCAGCACACGCGCTTCCCGCACGCGCGCGGCCGGAAACACCAGCGCGAAGCGCGAGCCCTTGCCCACCGTGCTTTCGATGCGCAACTCGGCGCCGTGCCGCTGCGCGATGTGCTTCACGATCGCCAGCCCCAGCCCCGTGCCGCCCGTTTCGCGCGAGCGGCTGCGGTCGATGCGATAGAAGCGCTCGGTGAGCCGCGGAATATGCTCGGCGGCAATGCCCGGGCCCGTGTCCTTCACGGCATATTCGCCGCGCCCGTCGGGCAGCACCCGCCAGCTCACGGCCACCTCGCCGCCACCCGGTGTGTAGCGGATGGCGTTGCTCAGCAGGTTCGACATGGCGCTTTGCAGCTCGGTCGGCGCGCCCGACACCTCGGACTCCGCATCGCTGGTGAAAGACAACCGGTGCCCCAGCGGCGCCAGCCGGCCCGAGAGCCCGCGCCCTTCGTCCTCGCAATGCGCCAGCAGCGCGCGAATGCGGATCCACTGGTTGCCCGAAGGGGCCGCGCTGCCTTCCAGCCGCGACAGCGTCAGCAGGTCGTTCACCAGCGTTTCCATGCGGTGCGACTGCTGCCCCATCAGCGACAGGTAGCGCATGCGCTCGTCCGCATCGAGCGGCAGGTTCTGCAGCGTTTCGACAAAGCCGGCCAGCACGGTCAGCGGCGTGCGGATTTCATGCGAAACGTTGGCCACGAAGTCGCGCCGCATCGCCTCGGCCTGCTCCAGCGCCGTGATGTCGCGCGTGAGCAGCATGCGGCGGTTGCCCGCATAGGGATGCACCTGCACCGACAGCCGCATCGCATGCCCGCGCTGGTGGGCGTGATGGCCGATGCCGGGCGCGTCGATGACCACGTCGCGGCTGTAGTTCCACGAGGCCAGGTAGGCCACGAAGGCCGGGTCGCGCACCAGGTTCGCCAGGTGCTGCGCCAGGTCGCGCTCGGCGTCGATGCCGAACTGGGCCGCCGCCGTCTGGTTGCACCACTCGATGCGGCCCTGCTCGTCGAGCAGCACCACGCCGTTGGGCGACGCCTGGATGGCCGCCAGAAATTCCTGCAGCCGGTCTTCGGCCTGGCGGGTCTGCTGCTCGCGCTCGCGCAGCAGCTTGCGGATGCGCTCCGACAACTCGCCCCACACACCCGGTCCACGCGTGGGCAGGCCCGCCGCATCGTTGCGCAGCACCTGCAGCAACCGCTCGGCGCGCCAGGCGTCCAGCGCCAGCCACAGCAAAGCGCCCAGCCAGGCACCCAGCCAACCGTATTTCCAGCCGAAAACGGCGATAACGCCCGTCGCTATTGCGAGAGACGCTATTAAAAATGTAGCAATACGAAAAGGCATCGCGGGCGATTATCCGCGCCTGCCATCGGGCGACGCCGACGGCACGGCGCTCAGACCGTGACCTGGGCCGTCAGGCGATAGCCCGCGCCGCGAACGGTTTCCACCATCGGCGCGGCCGCGCCCAGCGATTCGCGCAGGCGCTTGACGTGCACGTCGACCGTGCGTTCCTCGATGTAGACGTGGTCGCCCCACACCTTGTCGAGCAGTTGTGCCCGGCTGTGCACGCGCTCGGCGTGCTGCATCAGGTAGGCCAGCAGCTTGAACTCGGTCGGCCCGACCTTCAGCGCGCCGCCCTGCCAGGTCACGCGGTGCGTGGAGGTGTCGAGCGCGAGCTCGCCGATTTCCACGCGCTCCGTGACCACTTCAGGGGCCCGGCGGCGCAGCACCGCACGGATGCGCGCCAGCATTTCCTGCGTGGAAAAGGGCTTGGTGATGTAGTCGTCGGCACCGGCGTCCAGGCCCGCCACCTTGTCAGGCTCGTCGCCGCGCGCGGTCAGCATCAGGATCGGAATGGCCTTGGTGCGCGGGTCCTTGCGCCACTGGCGCGCGAGCTGCAGGCCGCTCTGGCCGGGCAGCATCCAGTCGAGCAGGATCAGGTCCGGCAGGAGCGCGTCGATCTCGCGCTGGGCTGCAGCGCCGTCTTCCGACCAGATCGGCTCGAAGCCGTTGTGGCGCAGGTTGACGGCAATCAGCTCGGCGATCGAGGACTCGTCTTCGACGATCAGGACTCGGGGTTTCTTCATGTTGTTTGAGGGAGTCTGCCGCCGCCGTTACAGGAGCGCCGACTCGATTTCCTGCATCGAAGTGTGCCGCACATCGGCGCCCTTGACGATGTAGATGATGAATTCGGCGATGTTCTTGGCGTGGTCGCCGATGCGTTCGATGGCCTTGGCCAGGAACAGCAGGTCCAGGCTGGCGGAGATGGTGCGCGGGTCTTCCATCATGTAGGTGACCAGCTTGCGCACGAAGCCGTCGAACTCCTTGTCGATCAGGTCGTCGTCCTTCAGGATCGACACCGCGGCGGCGGTGTCCAGGCGCGCGAAGGCGTCGAGCGCCTTGCGCAGCAGGCCCGAAGCCAGGTCGGCCGCAATGCGCAGCTCGGTGGTGGGCAGCGCGCGCGCCGAGCCGCTCTCGATGATCGACTTGACCATGCGCGCGATCTTGTTGGCCTCGTCGCCCACGCGTTCCAGGTTGGCGGTGGTCTTGCTGATCGCAATCAGCAGGCGCAGGTCGCGTGCCGTCGGCTGGCGGCGCGCGATGATCGACGAGAGCTCGCGGTCGATGTCGATTTCCATCGCATTGACACGGTTCTCGGTTTCCATCACGCGGTCGGCGGCTTCCACGTCGAACTGCAGCAGCGCGTACACGGCCGTGTGGATCTGCGACTCGACCATGCCGCCGAGTTCCATCACGCGCGACGACACGCCGTTGAGTTCGCTGTCGAACTGGCTGGACAAATGTTTTTCAGTCATGGTTGTCTCCTTAGCCGAAACGGCCGGTGATGTAGTCCTCGGTCTCCTTGCGCTGCGGCTTGAAGAACATCTGTTCCGTCGCGCCGAACTCGATCAGGTCGCCCAGGTACATGTACGCGGTGTAGTCGCTGCAACGCGCGGCCTGCTGCATGTTGTGGGTCACGATGACCACGGTGTACTCGTTTTTCAGCTCGGCGATCAACTCTTCGATCTTCGCGGTGGAGATCGGGTCGAGCGCGGAGCAGGGTTCGTCGAGCAGCAGCACCTCGGGCTTGATGGCAATGCCGCGCGCAATGCACAGGCGCTGCTGCTGGCCGCCCGAGAGGCCCGAGCCGCTTTGCTGCAGCTTGTCGCGCACTTCGGTCCACAGCGCGGCCTTCTTCAGGGCCCATTCGACGCGGTCGTCCATGTCGCTGGCCGAGAGGCTCTCGAACAGCTTCACGCCGAAGGCGATGTTGTCGTAGATCGACATCGGGAACGGCGTGGGCTTCTGGAAGACCATGCCGATCTTGGCGCGGATCAGCGCCACGTCCTGCTTGGACGTGAGCAGGTTCTCGCCGTCCAGCGCAATGGTGCCTTCGGCACGCTGCTCGGGGTACAGCTCGAACATGCGGTTGAAGGTGCGCAGCAAGGTCGACTTGCCGCAGCCCGACGGGCCGATGAAGGCCGTGACCTTGTTCTCGGGAATCTCGAGGTTGATGCCCTTGAGCGCGTGGAACTTGCCGTAGTAGAAGTTCAGGTCCTTGACCGAGAGCTTCGAGCGCGAGGGTTGGGGTGCGACGGTGGTAGGCATGAAAGCTTCTTCTTCAGTGTTTGTTGCGCGTCAGCACACGCGCCAGGATGTTGAGGGCGAGCACGGCGACGGTGATCAGGAACACGCCGGCCCAGGCCAGCTTCTGCCAGTTCTCGTACGGGCTCATCGCGAACTTGAAGATCGTGACCGGCAGGCTGGCCATCGGCTGGCTCACGTCGGCGGTCCAGAACTGGTTGTTCAATGCGGTGAACAGCAGCGGCGCGGTTTCACCCGCGATGCGCGCCACGGCCAGCAAGATGCCCGTGACCACACCGGCGCGTGCGGCGCGCAGCGTGATGCTCAGAATGACCTTCCACTTCGGCGCACCCAGCGCGTAGGCGGCTTCGCGCAGGCCCGGGGGCACCAGCTGCAGCATGTTCTCGGTGGTGCGGATCACCACTGGGATCACGATCAGCGCGAGTGCGAGCGCACCGGCCAGCCCAGAGAAGCTCTTGAAGTAGGCCACCACCACCGCATAGACGAACAGGCCGATCACGATCGACGGCGCCGACAGCAGGATGTCGTTGACGAAGCGCGTGACCGAGGCGAGCCAGCCCTTGGTGTTGTATTCGGCCAGGTAGATGCCGGCCATGATGCCGATCGGCGTGCCCACGAAGGTCGCGAGCCCCACCATCACGAACGAGCCGAAGATGGCGTTCGCAATGCCGCCCACCTCGTTGGGCGGTGGCGTCATTTCGGTGAAGGTGGCGAGCGCCAGGCCGCCCAGCCCCAGGCGCAGCGTTTCCCACAGGATCCACACCAGCCAGAACACGCCGAACACCATCGCGGCGAGCGACAGCGTGAGCGCGATCTTGTTGACGCGGTTGCGCGAAGCAAAACGCGCCTGGCGCATCTCGGTCAGCGCCTGTGCGTTCATGAGGTTTTGAGCAGTGCTCACGATTTGGTCCCTTCGCTCTTCTTCATCTGCGCCAGCAGCACCTTCGAGAGCGTCAGCACGACGAAGGTGATGAAGAACAGGACAAGGCCGAGGTACATCAGCGCGGCCTGGTGCAGGCCCGCGCCGGCTTCGGCGAATTCATTGGCCAGTGCCGAGGTGATGCTGTTGGCAGCCTCGAACACCGACAGCGAGTTGAGCTGGTTCATGTTGCCGATCACGAAGGTGACCGCCATCGTTTCACCCAGCGCCCGGCCCAGGCCGAGCATGATGCCGCCGATCACGCCGGCCTTGGTGTAGGGCAGCACCACCTTGGAAACGACTTCCCAGGTGGTCGAGCCGAGGCCGTAGGCCGACTCTTTCAGCAGCGGCGGCGTCACTTCGAACACGTCGCGCATCACCGAGGCGATGAACGGAATGATCATGATCGCCAGGATGATGCCGGCCGACAGAATGCCGATGCCCACGGGCGGGCCCGACACCAGGGCGCCGAGGTACGGCACGCCGGCGAACAGCTTCTGCAGCGGCTGCTGCACCCAGGTCGACAGGATCGGGCCGAACACCAGCAGGCCCCACATGCCGTACACGATGGACGGCACGGCTGCGAGCAGCTCGATGGCGGTGCCCAACGGCCGCTTGAGCCAGTTGGGCGAGAGTTCGGTCAGGAACAGCGCAATGCCGAAGCTCACCGGCACGGCGATCACCAGCGCGATGAACGAGGTGGCCAGCGTGCCGTAGATCATGACCAGGCCGCCGTACTCCTCCTTCACCGGGTCCCATGTGCTGTTGGTGAGAAAGCCGAGGCCGTACTTGGAAATGGCGGGCCAGGCGCCGACGATCAGCGACAGCAGGATGCCGATGAGCATCGCGAGCGTCAGCAGGGCGGCGCCCTTGGCGGCCCAGCCGAACAGGCGGTCGGCCATGGGGCCGGAACGCGGTGCCTTCACGGGCGGCGGTGGGGCGGTGGCGCGACCGCGCTCGGCCGAGAGGTCGAGAGAGGTGGCAGCGGCGGGAAAGGTGGATGACACAGGTCGCTCCGGCAAAGACGAAAGCGGCGCGTCCTTGAGCGAGGAGTTGCTCATGGGCGCGCCGGTCTGGGCTGATGGGTTGGATTTACTTGAACGCGACGGCCTTGCCCGACGCGTCCTTCACATCGCCCCACGCCTTGGCGATGGTGGCCTTCACGGCGTCAGGCATCGGCACGTAGTCGAGGTCGTCGGCCGTCTTGTCGCCGCTCTTGTAGGCCCAGTCGAAGAACTTCAGCACGGTGGTCGCATTGGCGGGCTTGTCCTGCACCTTGTGCAGCAGGATGAAGGTCGCGCCGGTGATGGGCCATGCGCCCTTGTCGGCCTGGTTGGTCAGCACCTGGTAGAAGCTCTTGTTCCAGTCGGCGGCGGCGGCGGCGGCCTTGAAGGCGGTGTCGTCGGGCGAGACGAAGTTGCCGGCGGCGTTCTGCAGCTGGGCGTAGGTCATCTTGTTCTGCTTGACGTAGGCGTACTCCACGTAGCCGATCGAGTTGGGCAGGCGGCTCACGAAGGCGGCGACGCCTTCGTTGCCCTTGCCACCCGCACCGGTGGGCCAGTTCACGGCCGTGCCTTCGCCGACCTTGGTCTTCCACTCGGCGTTGACCTTGCTCAGGTAGTTGGTGAACAGAAAGCTGGTGCCCGAACCGTCGGCGCGGCGAACCGGGGCGATGGCGGCGTCAGGCAGGGCCAGCGAACCGTTCAGCGCCTTGATGGCGGGGTCGTTCCACTTGGTGATCTTGCCCAGGTAGATGTCGCCCAGCACCTGGCCGTTGAGCTTCAGTTCGCCCGGCTTGATGCCCACGATGTTGACCACGGGAATCACGCCGCCGATGACGGTGGGGAACTGCATCAGGCCCTTGGCTTGCAGTTCGTCGTCCTTCAGGGGAGCGTCGGAAGCGCCGAAATCGACGGTCTTGGCTTCGATCTGCTTCAGGCCGGCACCCGAGCCGACCGACTGGTAGTTGATCTTGACGCCGGTGGCCTTGTTGAAGTCCGAAGCCCACTTGGCGTACAGCGGTGCGGGGAAGCTGGCGCCGGCGCCGGTCACGTCCTGTGCGAAGGCGGGAATGGTGAACATCGCGGCCAGCAGGCCGGCGGTTGCAAATTTGAACGTCGTTTTCATGAAGCTTCCTTTAGAAGTAAGAAGTAGTCCCTTTGAGGGCTTGGCACGGACTCTAAAAACCTTGTGTGACATCGGTGTGACACCCCGCTGTCGAGGGAAAATGCCGTGATTCACCCCGTGGCGCGTGTGACGCTGTCACATAACCGTCATGTGCCGCGCCTAGCCTTGCGAGCCTCGCCGCTGCGCGAAAACGGGAGGCCGCGCGCGCTGTCACGGCGCTACGATCGAACTCCAGGGCACCCGCCTTCTTCATCAGAACAACATGCAAAACGGCACCCGCCTCGCAGCAGTCGACCTGGGCTCGAACAGCTTCAGGCTCGAAATCGGACAGGTCGACCACGGCCAGATCCAACGCACCGAATACCTCAAGGAAACCGTGCGCCAGGGCAACGGCCTGGACAGCGCGCGCAACCTGACGACCGAAGCCATGCAGCGCGGCTGGGACGCCCTGGCCCGCTTCGGCGAACGCCTGGCCGGCTTCAAGCGCTCGCAGGTTCGGGCCGTGGCCACGCAAACGCTGCGCGAAGCCCGCAACCGCGAAGAGTTCCTGTTGCGCGCACGCACCATCCTGGGCTTCGGCATCGACGTGATCCCGGGCCGCGAAGAAGCCCGGCTGATCTACCAGGGCGTGGCGCACATGCTGCCGCACACCGACGCCTCGGACAGCGAACGCCGGCTGGTGGTCGACATCGGCGGGCGCTCTACTGAAATGATCATCGGCCAGGCCTTGGTGGCCGACCGCATGGAGTCGTACCGCGTCGGCAGCGTCGCCTGGTCGATGAAGCATTTCGGCGAAGGCCAGTTCACCGCCGCCGCCTTCCGCGCCGCCGAAGTGGCCGCCAAGGCGGTGCTCGACGACGCGCTCGCCAGCTATACCCGCGACCAGTGGGACGTGGCGTACGGCGCCTCGGGCACCATCGGCGCCGTCGGAGACGTGCTGGCGGCCTCCGGTGCCGAGCCCGGAAAGGTCACGCGCGAAGGCCTCGACTGGCTGCTCGACCGCCTCCTGAAGGCAGGCAGCGTCGACAAGCTGCGCATCGACGGCATGCGCGACGACCGCAAGGCCGTCATCGGCGGCGGCGTGAGCGTGCTGCGCGCGGTGTTCGACCTGCTCGGCATCGACGAAATGAAGGTTGCCCAGGGCGCGCTGCGCCACGGCGTGCTCTATGAACTGCTGGAACGCGACGACAGCGTGGCCGACATGCGCACCGCCACGGTGGCGCGGCTGGCGAATCGCTTTGCCGTCGACACGGCGCAAGCCAGGCGCGTGGGCGACACGGCCGCGGCATTGTTCGTTCAACTGGCACCCGCCGCGCGAGGCAGCAGCACGGCCAACCGCGCGGGCCGCGCGCTGCGCAAGCTGGGCTGGGCGGCGCAGCTGCACGAAATTGGCACGCAAATTTCGCACAGCGACTATCACAAGCACGGTGCCTACATCCTCGACAACACCGACGCGCCCGGGTTCGCGGTGAACGAAATGCATGCGCTGGCGCAACTGGTGCTGGGCCAGCGCGGCAAGCTGCGCAAGCTGGAGGCAGCGCTGGACGACGAGACCTTCGTCATGCAACTGCTGGCGCTGCGCCTCGCGCTCATTCTTTGCCATGCGCGCCGCGACCCCGATCCGCAGGCGCTGCATCTCGCGGCGCTGGGCGCACGGGCCTTCACGATCGTGTGCGCGCCGGACTGGGCCGACGCCTATCCGCAGTCGGCGCACCTGCTGCGCGAGGAAGTGCTGGCCTGGCAAAAAACCAGCAGCTGGCGCGTGGAGCTCAGCGGGGCCTGAGCGAAGAAAGCTAGAGCAGCTCGGGCGACTGCACCGTCACCACGATGGTCTGCACGTCGCCGTCGCGTTCGCGTGTGCGGATCCACCACAGCGCGCCCTTGCGCACCGGGCAGCTGTCCTGCTTGAGGCCCAGCAACAGCGAGATCGCCTGCCCCACCGAGGGCTGATGGCCGATCATCAGCACCACCGACTTGCCGCTGGGCCAGCCGGCCGCGCCGAGCAGTGCTTCGGGCGTGGTCTCGGGCGACAGTTCTTCCCGCAGCTTGAACTTGCGGCCCAGGGCCATCGCCGTCTGCTCGCAACGGCGCGCCGGGCTGCAGATGATGCGGGTGCCGTCGGGCAGTTGCCGATCGAGCCAGCTGGCCATTCGCTTGGCCTGCTTCTCGCCGCGTGCGGTGAGCGAGCGTTGCATGTCGTCGCAACCCTCGGTCCAGTCCTCGGCTTCGGCGTGGCGCCAGAAGATCAAGTCCATGGTCATCGTCTTTCGGTCGTTAGGGTCTGTCATCGATCAAACGCCCGCGCGAGACCCTGCTGCGCGGTGCATTGCAAGGCGCCCTGAACGCCGCGTAGCACCGCTACGCAAGTGAAGGGCAACGCCGCAATGCGCCGCGCAGCAGGGTCTCCCTCCGGGCTGGCCCCGCCATACGGCGTCCGCTTTGTCGGCCGGCTTGCCCATGGTTGACCATGGACTGCGCCGCCCTCCTCACATCCACCGCATGGCGGGGCCAGCGCGCGGGCGTTGGATCGATGACAGACCCTAGTTACTGGATGCATCTCTGAGATGCCCTAGTGATGCGTAACGGTTCATGAGCGCGGCCTGCGCGCCGTGCGCCTCGATGGCTCGCGAGGCGCCCTCTTCGCCCGGATGCGTGTCGCGGTCGACCCGCGTGTAGGTGCCGTCCGCGCCCAGGTCCCACGCGTCGCGCCCGTCGTGCAGGTACGCCACCAGGCATTCGTCGATCAGCCGCTGGCGCAGGCCCGGGTCGGTCACCGGCCAGGCGAGCTCGATGCGCCGCATCATGTTGCGGTTCATCCAGTCGGCGCTCGACAGGTAAAGCGACTCGTCTTCGCCGTTGCGGAAATAGAAGACCCGCGAATGCTCCAGGAAGCGCCCGATCACCGAGCGCACGCGGATGTTGTCGGTCAGCCCCGGCACCTGCGCGGCCAGCGTGCAGGCACCGCGCACGATCAGGTCGATCTTCACGCCCTTCTGCCCCGCGCGGATCAGCGCACCGATGATTTCCTCGTCGGTCAGCGCATTCATCTTGGCCACGACGCGCGTCGTCTGGCCGGCCGCAGCGGCCACGCCCAGCGCATCGATCTGCGCCACGATGTTCTTGTGCAGGTCGAACGGCGCCAGCCACATGCGGTTGAGCTTGGGCAACCGGCTCTGGCTGGCCAGGTGCACGAACACGGCCTCCATGTCGGCCGTCAGCAGCGGGTCGGCCGTGAGGTGGCTGATGTCGGTGTACAGCCTGGCGGTGCGCGGGTTGTAGTTGCCGGTGGACAGGTGGCCGTAGCGGCGCATCTGCTTGCCTTCGCGGCGCGTCACCAGCAGCATCTTGGCGTGCGTCTTCAGGCCGACCACGCCGTACACCACCTGCGCGCCGATCGACTCCAGCATTTCGGCCCAGTTGATGTTGGCCTCTTCGTCGAAGCGCGCCTTCAGTTCCACCACCACCGTGACTTCCTTGCCGCGGCGCACAGCCTCGCGCAGCAAGTCCATCATCTCGGAGTCCGCGCCGGTGCGGTAGATGGTCTGCTTGATGGCCAGCACCTGCGGGTCGAGCACCGCCTCGCGCAGGAAGGCGAGCACGCCCTCGAAGCTCTCGAAGGGCTGGTGGATCAGCACGTCGCTGCGCTGCAGCCGCTCGAAGAACGACTGCGAGGGCGACAGCGTGACCGGATAAGAAGCCGGATACGGTGCAAAACGCAGTTGCGGCTCTTCGAGCAGGTCGGCCAACTGCGTGAGCCGGGCCAGGTTGACCGGGCCGTGCACGCGGTACAACGACTGCGGCGGCAGGTTGAACTGCGCCAGCAAAAAGCTCGCGAGCGACTCGGCGCAGCTGGCCGACACCTCCAGCCGCACGGCCTGCCCGTAATGGCGGTGCTGCAGCCCCTGGCGCAGTGCAGTGCGCAGGTTCTTGACGTCTTCCTCGTCCACCGCCAGGTCGGAATGCCGCGTGACGCGGAACTGCGAGAAGTCGCCCACCTCGCGGCCCACGAACATGCTCGCCAGGTGCGCGCGCACCACGCTCGACAGCGCGACGAACAACGTCTTGCCGTCCGACACCTTGGCCGGCATCCGGATCAGGCGCGGCAGCACGCGCGGCACCTTGACGATCTGGATCGGGTTTTCACGCCCGAAGGCGTCCTTGCCGCCCAGCCGCACGATGAAGTTCAGCGACTTGTTGGCCACCTGCGGAAACGGGTGCGCCGGGTCGAGCCCGACCGGAATCAGCAGCGGGCGCACCTCGCGCTCGAAATACTCGCTGACCCACTTGCGCTGCGCCGGATTGCGCTCGCCGTGCGAAATGATGTGGATGCCATGCGTGGCAAAGGTCGGCATCAGCTCGTCGTTGTACAGCGCGTATTGGCGCGCCACGAGCTTGTGGGCCGCCTCGGCCAGCCGCTCGAACGAATCGACCGTGTAGGTGCCCTTGTGGTCGCCTGCGCTGCCCGCGATCAGGTGCGGCGCGGCGCGGACTTCGAAGAACTCGTCGAGGTTCGACGACACGATGCACATGTAGCGCAGCCGCTCGATCAGCGGCACCTCGGGCCGGTGCGCCCAGTCGAGCACCCGTTCATTGAACGAGAGGATGCTGTGGTCACGGTCGAGCAGCGTGAACGTGGGCGCCGCGACGGCGAGCGACCGGTCTGCGGGGGCGGATGGCATGGGCACTGATTCTGGAGCAAGGGGCACGGGAGCACACGTAAGCGGAAATGTGACAGTGTCCACACCGTTTGTGACGTTCTCATGACACCCCCGTGACGCATCCGACCCCGTTGTCGCATGCGCCTTGTGCGGTTCCATCATGCCCGGAGGCAATGCGGTCCCGTTGCCGGACGGGACGGCCGCCGGTTTCATGCGCCCAGGAAATGCTTGCGGTAGCGCGCCGGCAGGTCGTCGATGCGCATGAGCATCGGCAGGTCGGCGGCGTTGAAGTCCGGGTCCCAGGCGGGCGCGCCCAGGACCTTGGCGCCCAGGCGAAGGTAACCCTTGATGAGCGCGGGCGGCTCCACGTCGAGCGTGCTGTCCAGCCGTTCGACCGGCAGCGGCAGGCGCGGCTGCACCTGGTACTGGATGGGCGCCATGTGCTTGGCCGACACCTGGCGCCAGATGCTGGCCGCCGCGTCGCCGTTGGTCACGCCGTTGTGTGACATCGGGATGCTGGCGCAGCCGATCATCGTGTCCAGCTTGTTGCGGTGCATGAAGCCGGCCAGCGCACCCCACAGCGCGAGGATCACCCCACCCTGGCGGTGCTCGGGGTGCACGCAGCTTCGGCCCAGCTCGACCATGCGTTCGCGCAGGTCGCGCAACCGGGTCAGGTCGAACTCGGTGTCGCTGTAGGTGCTGCCGACGCGGCGGGCCTGCGCCGGCGTGAGCACGCGGTAGGTGCCGACGACCTGCTGGGTGAGTTCGTCGCGCACCAGCAGGTGTTCGCAGAAGTCGTCGAACAGGTCGATGTCGTGGCCGGCCAGCGGCGACGAGACGCGGGCGCCCATTTCGCCGACGAACACGTCGTAGCGCAGGCGCTGCGCGGCGCGCACGTCGTCGAGGTGGCGGGCCCAGCCGACCGTGATGCCCTGTCTGGACTCGACGGGCGGCGGCAGGATGACGACCGGGGCCTGGGGCACCGGAGCGCGCACCACGGTGGCGACACTGGCAGCGGTGACAACGGGCGCGGGCCACAGCGCTGCGCGCAGGCCGATCTGCGACAGCGGAAACGTCGGGTTGGGCAGTTCTTTCATGGGGAACCCTTTCTGCCGAGGGAGTCTGCGCACGTGGAATGAAGCGTGCATGTCAGGAGGATTGCAGGCGCATGACGGTGGTTACAGCACTGACATCGCGTGGAAGGCCACGCTGGCGCTACTTGGTCGTCTAATGCGGTTCACACGCGACATGGAGCTTTACCGCATGGCCACCGAAGCAAACGGCACCGACACCAGCCGCCTCCACCAGACCTTTCCCGTCTTGAGCGACACCGAGATTGCGCGCATTGCCCGCTTCGGCAGCGTGCAGCAATTTGCGCGCGGCACCCGGCTCTTCACCGCCGGCGAAACCGGGCCAGGCATGTTCGTGCTGCTCAAGGGCGTCGTGACGGTCACGCAGCGCGACGGCCTCGGCCACGTGGTGCCCATCGTGCGGCAGGGTCCGGGCGAATTCCTGGCCGAAGTCGGCCAGCTGAGCGGCCGCCCTTCCCTGGTCGACGGCCACGCCGACGAGGACGTGGAAGCGCTGCTCGTCTCGCCCGCGCAACTGCGCGCACTGCTGGTGGCCGAAGCCGACCTGGGCGAGCGCATCACGCGCGCGCTCATCTTGCGGCGGGTGGCGCTGATCGAATCCGGCGCCAGCGGGCCGGTGCTCATCGGCGCGCCGCAGTCGCCCGACATGGCGCGGCTGGAAAACTTTCTGCGCCGCAACGGCTATCCGTACCACGTGGTCGATGCCAATGAAGACCCCGACGCCGCCGCGCTGCTGGCGCAGTACGGCGCCGGCCAGCTGCTGGCCGTGTGCCCCGACGGCTCGGTGCTGGTGAACCCGACGGACGAAGGGCTGGCGCGTTGCCTGGGCATGCTCGACACCGCCGAGCACGACGCCCTGTACGACGTGGCCGTGGTCGGTGCCGGCCCGGCGGGCCTGGCGACCGCGGTGTATGCGGCCTCCGAAGGACTGCGCGTGATCGTGCTCGACTGCCGCGCCTTCGGCGGCCAGGCCGGCGCCAGCGCGCGCATCGAGAACTACCTGGGCTTTCCGACCGGCATCTCGGGGCAGGCGCTGGCAGGCCGCGCGTTCGTACAGGCGCAGAAGTTCGGCGTCGAGATGCTGATCCCGGCCAAGGTGCTGTCGCTGGACTGCGCGCGCGACAACGCGCTCGAGTGCCTGCGCATCGCGCTGGCCGACGGCCGCACGATCAACGCGCGCACCGTCGTCGTGGCCAGCGGCGCACGCTATCGTCGCCCCGAGGTGCCGCGCCTGGCCGAATTCGAGGGCCGCGGCATCTGGTACTGGGCTTCGGCCATCGAGGCGAAGATCTGCGCGCAGCAGGAAGTGGCGCTGGTCGGCGGCGGCAATTCCGCAGGCCAGGCCGCGGTGTTCCTCGCGCGCCATGCGGCCAAGGTCAACGTGCTGGTGCGCGGGCCGTCGCTGGCGGCCAGCATGTCGCGCTATCTCATCGACCGCATCGAGGCCACGCCCAACATCTCGCTGCAGCCGCACACCGAGCTCGTGCGCCTGCACGGCGGCCCCGACGAAGGCCTCACGGGCGCCACATGGCGCTGTCACACCACGGGTGTCGAGCATGACTGCCCCGCGCGCAACATCTTTCTTTTCGTGGGCGCCGAGCCCGAGACCTCATGGCTCGAAGGCTGCGGCGTGTCGGTCGACAAGCACGGCTTCGTGTTGACCGGCGAGGCGGCGAGCAGCGGCTTTCCGGCGCGGCGTGCCACGGCGCTCGAGTCCAGCGTGTCGGGCGTGTTCGCCGTGGGCGATGTGCGGTCGGGCTCGGTCAAGCGCGTGGGCGGGGCCATCGGCGAAGGCGCGGCCGCGGTGGCGCTGATTCATCAGCACCTGTCGCAGGTATCTGCCGTGGCATGACCCCGTGCGGCGGGTTTCTCGCCGCGACTCAGGGCGCATTGCACTGTGCTGGGGGATGGTTTGGCCTGCCCGGAGGGGATCGAACCCCCGACAACCTGCTTAGAAGGCAGGTGCTCTATCCAACTGAGCTACGGGCAGATTTGAGGCCGGAAAGAAGCGAGGAAAATCAATGACTTAGACGTCGTTGTTTCCAGCCGGCAGCGGCGGATTCTACCCAGTTCCATGCCTTGCCCCGCGCTGCGAGACGTTTGTTGGGCGCCGCTCGAGGCCCGAAACGAAAAATGCACACAGCCCTTTGGGAACTGTGTGCATATCGATTTCTATGGTCGGGGCGAAAGGATTCGAACCTTCGACCCTCTGGTCCCAAACCAGATGCGCTACCAGGCTGCGCTACACCCCGCCAAGCCTTCGATTCTAGCCCGAATATTGGCCCGGTCTGGGAGTTTCTCAGCGTTTCTCGTACTGCGTCTTGCCGAAAAGAACTTCTCGCTCCTTGTCGCCGGTGATCGGCTGGCGCAGGTCGGCCAGCACTTTCACACCGCGCTGCACGGCGGGGCGCGCGGCGATGCCGTCGAACCAGGCCTTCAGATGCGGGTGGTCGGTCAGCGTGATGCCCTGGTTTTCCCAGCTGCGCAACCACGGAAAGATGGCGATGTCGGCAATGGAGTAAGTCTTGCCGGCGATGAACTTGTTCTTGACCAGTTGCTTGTCGATCACGCCGTAGATGCGCTTGGCTTCGTTGCTGTAGCGCTCGATGGCATAGGCGATCTTCTCGGGCGCATACAGGCGGAAGTGATGGGCCTGGCCCAGCATGGGGCCGACGCCGCCCATCTGGAACATGAGCCACTGCAGCACGTCATAGCGTTCGCGGTCGCCCGTGGGCAGGAACTTGCCGGTCTTGCCCGCAAGGTAGACGAGGATGGCGCCCGATTCGAACAGCGAGATCGGCTTGCCGTCCGGGCCGTCGGGGTCGGTGATGGCGGGGATCTTGTTGTTGGGGCTGATCCGAAGGAACTCGGGCGCGAACTGGTCGCCCTTGCCGATGTTCACGGGGTGCGCGTGGTACGGCAGGCCGCACTCCTCCAGCATGACGTGAATCTTGTGGCCGTTGGGCGTGGGCCAGGAATAGACCTCGATGGGCGATGCGGGCATGTCTGGCACTCCGGTGGGTGTGATGCGAGCCGGCAGCTTATACGGGCGAGTTCGAACGCGCGCGGCGCTGGGAATTTTTCGATTGGCACAAAAGTATTCTTTTACGAGAATCAGGAAACTCCGCACCCCCACCATGCCGCTCGACTACCTCTGCAGCCTCGACAGCGCCCAACTCCCTCTCGAGACAAGAAACAAGACGGAGATCAGCCGAATTTCGAAACTTGTCGCCGTCGGGCTTCTTCGAGCGGAGATCAAGCCGGATTTCTTCGGGAAAGAACGCACCGTGGCGCCCGAGTCCGCGACGGTGCTCGCCATCACCGATGCAGGCCGGGCAAAGATCGCCCGACTCAGGCTCGGCTTTCAGGACACCGTGCCCGGAAGCCTCATGTGAGCGTGTGTCGGCGGTCTCGCCGCCGCCCGCTGGATGGGCCGGGTTCGCAGCGACAATCGCCTCGGTCTCAATGCAGGTCGCGCCGGGGCCCCGCCTTCGAAGTCGCATTCCGCATTCCCCACCCCAGCCCCGCGACGCTGTAAGCCCTCTCCTCGAGCGCAAAGAACCTGCACAGCCCGTTGCTCGTATCGAAGTGCCCGCCGTGCGTGCGGTGCACCGGGCGCCCGTCGAGCAATTGGTAGGTGACGCCCCCCACCATCGGGCTGTACTGCTTGTGGAGGCTGATGCGCAGGAAGAATGTCGTGTATTCGACGACCGTGCCCTGGCGGTCGTTGGCATCGACCACGTCGAACCTCGCGGTTTCGCGGGTCACTTTTTCGTAGGTTGCCATGGCTCTTCTCCCTCGTCAGGTGGAAAAAGCGGCCTGCAAGGAATGCCGTGTCGTGAAAGGTGACACCGCCCCGGAATCAGGCCATCTGCATGCTTTACGCAGTGGCCGCCGAAGTGGATTCGCTTCGCCCGGCGAGCGACGGAAAGGCTCAGACCGGCCGCACGTCGAAGAACGCCTCGTCGGTGTCTCCCAGGTCGCGAAAGCCCGCCGTGCGCGCCGCGTCGTAGGCCTTGGCCCAGCGCTTGGCCATCGCGATCTCGGCCTTCGACAGGTCGCTTTCGCTCGATTCGCTCACGTTCTGGAATGCACGCAATGCCGCGACGACATCGCCGCCGAGTTGCTTGTCGATCTCGCGCCGGAAGCGCTGCTCGGCCACCTTCGCGGCTTCGGCCGCCGGGTGTGGGTAGTCCGCGAGCCGCACGGTGTACGTGACGCGCGCTTCGACCTCGATGTCTTCGAACCGGAATGGCGCCTCGCTCGCTTCTGCCCGGGCAGCAGGTGATGGCGCAGGCAACGGCCGTGCCGGTTGTGAAAGCGGCCGCAACACCGTTCCGCGGTGCGGCACCGCCATGGGCAACACCGACGCAGTCGCGCGCGGAAAGAAAAGCTCAAATTGATTCATGGTTCATCGCCCTGCGCGTCGTGCGCTCACCAAAGGCCTGCTGCCAAAAGACTGTACGAATATACAGTTTTAAATTGCAGTTAACCAGCCCATGGCTGAGGGGCGCGGGCGCGAATCAGCCCGTCGGACCGAACGGCCGCTTGCTGCCTCTTCGCGACTCAGCGGCCGTCGTAGAGGGTTCGCCAGACGTTGCAGCCACTCGGGCACACAGGGCCCGACTGGCTGGCGTTCATCTGCGTTTCAACAACGGGTGAGGCGGAGAGGGAAACACCGGCAGGGTCGCTGCCCGGCGCTGGCACACCGCCCATGACAACGGCAGTCAACCCGGCAGCAACCACTTTTGTAACCATCAGCATGTTTGTCTCCAACAGTGGGTCACAGGTCCAACATAGACCTGTGGGAGACAAAAACCGCGGGGACTTACCCTAGTTGGTCGATGCCGGACCACCGGGCGGCGAAGGCAGATCGCCCTCTCGCAGCTTGCGGCCCACCCACATCGTTCCGTTCGCATGGTCGGCGGCGCCCACCTGGATACCGCCGACGGTTCGAAGCGCACCGGTGCCGTCGTCGGTGGCGGGGCCCTCGCCCGTGTACTCGCCCGGAACCAGCAGCCGGCCTTCCTTCAGGAAATCGGCGATGCGAAGTTCCCGCATGGCACGGCCCCAGTGCCACTGCTTCTTGATGTCGTAGGGGGCCGGTCTGGCCGGTGGTCTGGATTTCTTCATGTCGTTCAGTTCGCGCAAAAAACTGGCGCCAGCATAGCCGCGCCAGCTCACGCCCCACCACGCGACAGTGCCTACTCGGCGCAAGGCCTCCTGCCGTCCCTTTGCATCAGCGGCGCGGGCTCGGTCGCCTCGCCCGTCTCCACATAGTTGGGTTCGACCGGATGCACGATGACGGCCGCGGGCTCTCCGTCGAACTTCACCAGCAGGTATTCCCCGCTGGCCCCGGTGATGCCGCCGAACTTGCCGTGAAGCTCGATGCGCCCGCCGCGTCGTGCGGGCACCTTGAAACGAACGCGAATGTAGGGCAACCCTACGCGGAAATACTCGACCATCTGAACTCCCCGAAACTTCCCGATCCAGCCGGCGCAGCCGATAAAAGGCCTCATCGGCCTGCAATGCAGGCGGAGTGACATCCACGACTGCACGCCGCAATGTCCTCGTTCAATCGTGGGGAAGCATGTCGGCCAGAGCCTACGCTTGCTGACATCCGTTGGACATCCGCCAATTGGCTTACAGGGGGGAGCGGCGCGCCGCGCAAGCGCTAGTCGAATTCGCCGCCGGTGCCGGCTTCGACCAGGGCCGGGTCGTCGGCCTCCTCGCGGGGGCCGATGTTCAGGTCTTCCGACAGGCCTCGCAGCACCGCGTAGCCGGCCTGCAAGGCCTCGGCATAGGTGGGGAAGCCCTTGGCGGCCTCCATCAGCGACTCGAACTCCATCGAATTGTCGAAGGACTCCAGCAGCACCCAGAAATAGTCGCCACCGTCGTGTTGGTCCACGGACAGGGCGATGGAGATAAGTTGACCAGCCATGCCCGCATGGTGACCCGCCCGAATGACGGATCGAAGAAAGGGCCGTGACCCTCTATTCGGCCTGCTCCAGAAACTCGAACCCCATGGTTCGCGCGTGGTAGTGCAGCCCGCCGTCCTGCACGATCAGGAAGCGCGCGCCCTGCGGCCCGGCGTTGTGGTGCGAATGCGGCGCGCCCGGCGGCGTCACCAGCGTGGCCCAGGGCTCCCACGGGCACTGCGCGTCACCCACGACCGAGTGGCAGCCCTCGCCCTGCACCACCAGCGTGACGGCGGCCGAGTTGTGGCGGTGCGTGCGCTGGTGCGTGCCTGGCGCCAGCGTGTTGAAGCTCAGCGTCAGCGTGGGCGTGAGGTTGCGCGCGGCGGCCTGCCGGTCGGACGAGAAAATCAGCGCCCGACCCGAGGTGTCGTCGCGCGTGCCGCTCGCGAAGATCAGCGCGAACTGGCGCTCGATTTCCGCGGCCGGATAGTGCACGGCATCGATGGTCGCCTTGGCCAGCGGCGCAGGTTGCGCGCGCTCGAACGCCAGCTGCGGCTCGTTGCCGACGGTCCACAGCAGCGCGCCTTCGGCACCGGCTTCGAGCCGGTAGCCCTTCGCGCCGGGCAGCAGAAAAACATCGCCCGCGCCGAACGCAAAGCCGTCGGTGCCGCCGGCCAGGCGGCCGCTGCCCGAAATCACGTACCACACCGACCCGGTGGCGCACACGTCCAGCGGCAGCAGCGCGTCGCGTGCGGCAACGCGCACATAGCGCGCGAGCATCAGCGGCGTGGTGGCCGCGAAGCCGCAGCCCAGCGCACGCGACTGGTCGCAATCGAACACGCCGAAGCGTTCTTCCGCAGGCGGCGAAAAGAGCCGCGCCGGTACCGCGGGCAGCTTCACATCGAAGGCATTGCCCGAGTTGAAGAAGCGCGCCCGTGCCTGCGCGGCGCTGGCCGGCGCGCGCGGATGCTGCATCGGCAGGTCTGCCATGTCCATGGCAGCGGTGGCAGTGACAGTGGCATTCATGGCAAATCGCCCTCCTCGCCTGTGGCACCGGGCAACGCATACGGCAGCAACACCCGCAGCAGCACGTTCGCCCCCGCCGCCACGTGCGCAGGCTCGGCCCACTCGTGTTCCGCATGGCTCACGCCGTCGCGGCAGGGAATGAAGATCATCGCGCTCGGGCACAGCGGCGCCATGTGGCGCGCGTCGTGGCCGGCCGCCGAAAGAAGGGGCATGTGCGGCTCTCCGATGCGCTCTGCGGCGTGCGCAATCGCCTGCTGCAGCGCGGGGTCGAATTCATTCGACGGCGCATCGACCAGCGGCGTCACCGTCACCCGGCACGGCAGCGCGAACAGCTCGCACGAGGCCGCGAGCCGCTGGCCCAGAAGCTCCAGCACCGTGTTGTCGGGGTGGCGCAGGTCGATGCGCAACGTCACGCGCTCGGGCACCACCGACGGCGCATTGGGCTCGACCTGCAGCCGGCCGATGGTGAATTTCACCGCGTCGTCGTGCCCGCCGATCTGCGCGTACAGCACCATCGCCATGCGCGAGAACGCCGCCAGCGCATCGCGCCGGTCCGCCATCGCGAGCGTGCCGGCGTGGCCGCGCTCGCCCTCGATGACGATGTCGAAGGTCTTCTTGCCCTGGATGCCGGTGACGACGCCGATCACGCATTCCTCGGCCTCCAGGATCGGCCCCTGCTCGATGTGCGCCTCGACATAGGCCGCCAGCGGAAAACCCAGCGAGCGTCGGCGCAGCGTAGGAAACGCCGCGTGCAAGGCATCGAGCGCGGCGGCCACCGAGACCCCCTTGGCATCGCGCACCGCACGCACGTCTTCGAGGCTGCGCACGCCGGCAAAGGCTTCCGAGCCCATCATGCCGGGCGCGAAGCGCGAGCCCTCCTCGTTCATCCACGCCACGCACACGATGTCCACCGGCGGACGCACGCCGCGTTGCGACAGCGTGGTCAGCACCTCCAGCGCGGCCGCCACGCCGTACACGCCGTCGAAGCGCCCGCCGCCGGGCTGGCTGTCCAGGTGGCTGCCGGCCAGCACCGGCGGCGCGTCGCGGTCGGCGCCGGGCAGCGCGATGAACAGGTTGCCGGCCGCGTCGGTCGAAGGCTCCAGCCCGGCAGCGAGCGCCCAATCGATCATCGTGCGCCACGACGCGATTTCTTCCGCGCTCAGCGCCTGCCGGTCGACACCGCCGCCCGGCGTGGTACCGATGCAGGCCAGCGCCATGAGCCGGTCCCAGAGCCGGTCGGCATCGATGCGCCAGATGCCCTGCTGCGCGGCGACAGTCGCTCGGGCGTTCATCAGTCGGTCTTCATGATCTGGCTGGGCAGCGCGCGCGGGTCGCGCGGCTTCCACTGCCCGGCCTCGACCTGCGCGAAAAACTCGGCCAGCAAGGCGTTGAACGCGGCGGGCTCTTCCAGGTTGAGCGTGTGGCCGGTCTTGGGCATCACGGCCAGGCCGCACGCAGGCACCGTCTTCTTCAGGAAGATGCCGGGTTGCAGGCAGTGGTCGTCCTCGTCGCCGACCACCACCAGCGATGGCACCGTCATTGCGCGCAGGTCGCTCTCCAGGTCGTAGATCGACGGGCGGCGCGCCTGCACGCCGCGCATGGTGTTGGCCGCACCCACGGCGTCGTGCTCGCCGAGCCAGGTCGCGAACTCCTGCCAGCCGCGCGGGTCCTTGTTCTGGAACTGCACGCGGCTCGCGCCCAGCGAATAGGTGCGGGCGAATTTCTCGGAGCCTTGCGCTTCGAACTGTTTCGCGACTTCGAGCGAAACGCCGCGAAAGTAGTCTTCGTGCGCCTTCTCGGCGCCATAGCCCGCGCCGGCAATCACCAGCGAGGCTGCGCGCGTCGCATGGCGCAGGCCGAAGTGCAGCGTCGCGAAACCGCCCATCGACAGCCCCACGATGTGGGCGCGCTCCAGCTTCAGCGCGTCCATCACGGCCACGATGTCGTCGGCCGCGGTGGCCTGCGAATAGCGCTCCACGTCGGCCGGCACGTCCGAAGGCGGATAGCCGCGCGCGCCGAAGGTCACGCACTGGTGGCGCCGCGCAAAGTAGCGCATCTGCGGCTCCCAGCTGCGGTGGTCGCCGCCGAACTCGTGCACGAACACGATGGGCGTGCCGCTGCCGGCGGTCTCGTAGTACAGGCGGATGCCGTCCGCGGTGGTGGCGAAACTCATGGTTCGGCCTTTCAGAAGAGCGCCGCGGTGGCAGGCAGGCTGCGTGCGCGTTCCACCGCCTGCGGCAACACGTTGCACAGCGCCTGCGCCCAGGCCTTCGGCACGGTGGTCGATATCTTGATGAAGCGGTGGCCGAAGCGCGGCGTGTGGTACGTGCCCTGGCGCACCATGATGTCGTGCTCGCCCAGCGCGGTGACCAGCGCCTCGGGCGTCACGCCCGCCTTGCTGCACTCGACCACGATGAAGTTGGCCTGCGACGGAAACACCGGCACCTCGAAGCCCGGCAGTTTGGCGAAGGCGTCGACGATCAGCTGCTGGTTCTCGCGCTGCTGCGTGATGACTTCGGCCATCCATTCCTCCTTCACGCCCAGGCCCGCGATGGCTGCGCGCTGTGCGAGCACGCTGGCGCCCAGCGGCGCCTGCGAGTGCGGCAGGATGCGCGCCAGCAACTCGGGCGACGCCACCAGCGCGCCCAGCCGCAGGCCGGCAAGGCCCAGCCATTTCGAGAAGCTCACGATGGTCACGGTGCCTTCCGGATAGAAGCGCGAAGCCAGCGTGTGGCTGTCGGCAAAGTCGCGGTAGGTGCAGTCGTGAATGAGGATGGCGCCGATCTCGCGCGCACGGTCCGCGAAGGCGCGGATCTCGTCTTCGGTGTAGGTGGTGCCCAGCGGATTGTTCGGGTCCACCAGGTAGATGACCGACGTGTTCTCGTCGGTGGCCGCGGCCAGCGCCTCGGCCGACAGCTTGAAGCCGTACTCCGGTCCGTAGATCGGAATCTCGGTGATCACCGCGCCGGCCTTGGCCGCGAACTGCAGCGGCCACTTCCAGCCCGGGTCGGTGGTCACGAAACCCTTGCCCGCAGCGCAGAACGCACGGCACGCCAGCGCCAGCGCCGAGACAGCCCCGTCGGTCACCACGGCCAACTGGTCCGGCACGCCCAGGTCTTCAACGATGGCCGAGCGCAGCGCCTCCATGCCCAGCGGCGGCGCATAGGCATGAAAGCTCTCGTCGTCGATGGCGTCGTGCAGCGCCTTCTTCACGGCGGGATGCAGCGGAAAGTGGTTGGTGTTCTGGCCCAGCCACATCAGGCCGGGGTTGGTGAAGAGCTTGTCGAAATACCGGTTGCGGGTTTCGGCCTCGCTCGTCACCGCGGGCACCGCCGCTGCGGGGTTCAGTGCCGCGTTCATGCCACGAGCCTTTGCGCCTGCTCGGCGGCCATGGCCTTCTTGCTGGTCTTGATGATCGAGCCGCGGGAAGCGATGCCGCCGTCGATGGTCACCACCGTGCCCGTGATGTAGCCCGCGCGCGGCGAGGCCAGGAACACCATCAGCTCGGCCACTTCTTCCGGCGTGGCCGGGCGCCCGCCCGGGTAGTTGTCGAACAGTTCTTCCCAGCGGCCTTCGTCGCCGTGCGTGTCGAAGGCGCGGCGCTTCATGAGCTTGACCATGCGGTCGGTCGCCACTGGACCGGGGTTCACGCCCACCACGCGGATGCCGTCGTCCAGGCTCACGCCGCCCAAGGCGCGCGTGAAGGCCATCACGGCCGCGTTGCCGGTGGAGCCGGCGATGTAGTTGGCGTCCCAGTTCTCGCCGGAGTTGCCGATGTCGTTCACGATCACGCCGCCGCCCGCGGCCTTCATGCGCGCGTAGTAGATCTGCGTGAGTTCCATGTAGCCCAGCACCTTGAGCTGGAAGCCGCGGCGCACCACGGCGAAGTCGAGCGACTCGATGGGGCCGGCCGGAATGTCGCCCGCGTTGTTCACGAGGATATCGACATGGCCCACCGCCTCGGCCAGCTGCTGCATGGCGCCGGGCGCGGCCAGGTCCATGGGGTGGATGCGCACGTTGATCGGGTAGATCTTCTCGATCTCTTCCTTGGCCGCGGCCAGCGCCACGCCGTCGCGCGCGGCCAGTTGCAGGTGGCAGCCTTCGGCCGCGAACGCATGGGCGGCTGCGAGGCCGATGCCTTTGGACGCGCCGGTGATGAGTACGGTCTTGCCTTCGAGTTCGAGTTTCATGATGAAGTGATGTCCGGGAATGCGGTCGAAAAAATGGGGGTTGAAAAGGGGCTCAGGGCGTGCCGCCGTCCTGCTCGGACAGCGCCGCGATCAGGTCGACGATGTCGTCCTCGAGCAGGCTCACATGGTCGATGGCCGACGAAAACGCCGCGCCGGGGTCGTTGCGCCGAATGGCGTCCAGGATGGCGCCGTGCTCGCCGATGGTGGCGGTCATGCGCCCGGGCTGGAAGGTGACGTAGCGGCGGTACACGCGCACCCGCTTGCGCAGCGCGCGCGTCTGCTCGGCCAGGTAGTGCGTGTTCGAGGCCTCGTACAGCGCGTCGTGAAAGTCCTGGTTCACGTCGTAGAAGCGCGAGTGGTCGCCCGACGCCAGGATGCTGGTCAGCTCGTCGTGCAGCGCGCTCATGCGCGCCTTCTGCAGTTCGGTGGCGCGGCGCGCGGCGAACTTGGCGCACAGGCCTTCCATCACGGCCATCATCTGGAACATCTCGATGAGCATGGGCAGCGAGATGCGCGCCACGCACACGCCGCCCTGGCGGCTGCGCAGGTCGACCAGGCCCGTGGCGGCCAGCGCCTTGAGCGCCTCGCGCACCGGCGTGCGCGACACCTTGAAGCGCTCGGCCAGCTCGGCTTCGTCCAGCCGCGCGCCGGGCTTCATCACGCCGCTGACGATCAGGTCTTCCAGCGTGTCCTTCAGCTCGTCGGACAGCGTGGCGCCCTTGCCGCGCTGGCGCTCGCGTCCGCGCAGCATCGCGGGCTCCGCCATCTCGGGTTCGTTCGGTTCCATGGTCTTGCCTTCCTTGTTGTGTTTGTCTTGCAGGTCTTCGTGTCGCGGGGCGCTTCGGCGAACCGCCGGGTCAGAACGGGCGGTCGCCGGCCACCGTGGTGCGGTGCATCACGCGGCGGTACACGTTGTCTTCGTACGGCGTGGCGCGGTGCATGGTGCAGCGGTTGTCCCACACCAGCAGGTCGCCCGCGAGCCACTTGTGGCGGTAGCTGAACGCGGGCGAAATCGCGTGCGCATTCAGCTCGGCCAGCAGCGCCGTGCTTTCGTCGGCGGGCAGGCCGTCGATCTGCTTGACCACGTCTTCGCCCACGTAGAGCGACAGGCGGCCGGTTTCGGGATGCGTGCGCACCAGCGGGTGCACCACGTCGGGCGTGGCGGCCAGCTGCTCGGGCGTGAGCGGGTTGCGGTCTGCAAAGGCCTTGCCGTAGTAGTTGGCGTAGCTGTGCGTGGCCGTCATGGGGCGGATGCGCGCCTTGGTGCCGTCGTCCAGCGCCTCATAGGCGGCGTGCATCGAGGCGAAGAAGGTGTCGCCTTCCACCGGCGGCACTTCCAGCGCGTAGAGCAGCGCGCCCATCGAGGGCTCGGCCTTGTACGACAGGTCGGAGTGCCAGTTCCAGCCCTCCTTGTGGTTGCCGATGGGCTTGCCGTTTTCCGACACGTTCGACAGCACGTAAACCTCGGGGTGCTCCTTCTTCAGGAACTGCGTGAGCACGTGGCCCAGCAGCGGGCCGAAGCGGCGCGAGAACGCCACGTGCTGCGACTCGTTGAAGTGCTGACCGCGAAACAGCAGCACAGAGCGCTGGTTGAGCGTGTCGCGCAGCACGGCGAAGTCCGCGTCGCTCACGGGTTCGCGCAGGTCCAGCCCCGTGACTTCGGAGCCGATGAAGGAGGTGAGGTTCTCGAGTTGCATGGTCGAAATGTTCTCTGGGGGGAAGATGAAAAGAACGGCTTTCAGAGCCTGTAGTCGGGCTGCGTGCGCGCCAGCATGCGCAGGAACGCAGGCCATTCGCGCGTGCCGGGCGGCAGGATGTCGCCGGCGAATTCGGTGAACTGGCGCGCCGCCAGCGCGCTCACTTCGGGCTGCGGGTACACCAGCGATTCGCCGGGCGCCACGCCACCTTGCGCAAGCAGCTGCACCTTGGCCGCCTTCTCGAAGTAGTACATGAGGATGAAGGCCTCGGGAATCGTGCGGCCCACGGTCAGGATGCCGTGGTTGCGCAAGACCAGGGTGTTGTGCGGGCCCAGGTCGCGCACCAGCCGCTCGCGCTCGCCGGTTTCCAGCGCCACGCCTTCGTAGTCGTGGAACGCGGTGTGGCCCTGGTAGCGCATCGCGAACTGGCTCAGCGGCGAAAGGCCGTTCGGCATGGCCGCGATGGCGGTGCCCGCGTCGGAGTGCGTGTGCAGCACGCACAGCGCGTCGGGCCGGCCCGCATGAATGGCACTGTGAATCACGAAGCCGGCCTGGTTGACCTCGGCCTCGGTGTCGTCGATCTTGTGGCCGTCCAGGTCGATCTTCACCAGCGAAGACGCCGTCACTTCCGAGAACAGCAGCCCATACGGGTTGATCAGGAAGTGATGTTCCGGCCCCGGCACGCGTGCCGAGATGTGGTTGTAGATGAGGTCGTCCATGCCGAAGTGCGCCACCAGCCGGTAGCAGGCGGCCAGCTGCACGCGCAGCTCGTCTTCGGTGTCGGGGTAGGCCGCGGGGTTGGTCTTGATCGCCATCAGCGCCACCACACCAGTTTCTGGTCGATCCAGATGAGCAAGCCATAGAAGACCATGCTCGCCACCGATGCGACCAGCACCGCCGACCACACGCTCAGCAGGTCGACCTGCTGCGTCGATTCGTAGATCATTCGCCCGAGCCCCGCATAGGCGCCCAGCATCTCGCCGACGATCGCGACGATCATGCTGCGCGGCACGCCGATGCGCAGGGCCGTCACCACCGAGGGCATGGCCACCGGCAGGCGCAGGCGCCACACGATCTTCATGGGCCCTGCGCCGAAGCTGCGCATCAGGTTCACCGCCGCGAGGTCGGCCTGCTTCAGGCCGTGCAGCGCGTTCACCAGCATGGTGAAGCCGACCGCCAGCGCCACCAGCGCGATCTTCGAGGCCGCACCCAAACCGAACCAGATCAGGAACAGCGGCGCATAGGCCACCGTGGGCACCGCGTTCACCGCCACCGCCAGCGGCATCACGATGCGCTCCAGCGGCGGTGCCAGCAGCAGCGCCACGGCCAGCAGCAAGCCCAGCACGCTGCCCAGCGCATAGCCGCCGAGCGCCTCGCCCAGCGTGGCCAGCAGCGCGGCCATCAGGCGGGCCGTGTCGGTGAACGCGTGCTGCACGATCGCGCCCAGGCTGGGCAGCACGAAGGGAGGAATCCTGAACAACAGGATTGCGCCTTCCCACACCGCCAGCAGCACGACGATGCTCAGCAGCACCGGCACCGCGCGCGACGCCGTCAACCGTTGCTTCATGGAAGCCTTCAACTTTCGCTGCGCCACCATACGAGCCTCCTTTCCACGAAGGTGAGCAGCCCGTACAGCAGCGCACCCATGAGCCCGCAGGCAAACATCACCACCCACAGGCGCACCACGAGGTCGGCGTTCATCGCTTCCATGAGCATCACGCCCAGGCCCACGGTTTCGCCGAACCACTCGCCCACCACCGAGCCGATGAGGCTCAGGCCGATGGCCACGCGCAGCCCCACCATGATCTGCGGCAGCGCCGAGGGCACGGCCAGCTTGAAGAACATCACGAAGTGGTTGGCGCCGAAGCTGCGCATCAGCGCAATGCGCTGCGGGTCGCACGACTTCAGCCCGCGCAGCGTGTTCACCGTGACGGGAAAGAACGTCAGGAAGAACGCGGTCATCACCTTGGCCAGCAGCGAGTTGCCGAACCAGATGACGATGAGCGCACCGAAGGCCACCACCGGCACCGTCTGCGACACCACGAACAGCGGGAACACCGAGCGCTCCATCCAGCGCGAATAGGTGAACACGGTGCCGCAGAGGCAGCCGAACACCGCGCCCATGGCAAAGCCCAGCACGGTTTCGAGCAGCGTGCGGCCGAAGCCGCGCGCCAGCTGAGGCCACACCGACCAAGCGTCCTGCGCGATGGCGCTGAGCGCCGGCAGGTAGCGCGGCGACGGCGCGAAGGCGTGCACGCACAGCTCCCACACCAGCGCCAGGCCCACGAAGGCCAGCGCGGGCGAGCGCAGGGCGCGCTGCAGGTGTGCGTTCACGAGGCGGTGCCCTCCTGCGCGAAGGTCTTCTGGCTTTCTTCCTCGATCTCGGCCAGCAGCCGCTGCTTCAGGCCGATGAACTCGGGCGTGAGCACCACCGACGGGTCGCGCGGGCGCGGCAGGTCGATCACGGTTTCGCTCTTTATGGTGCCGGGGCGCGCCGTCATCACCAGCACCCTGTCGCCGAGCAGGATGGCCTCGTCGATGTCGTGCGTGATGAAGAGCACCGTGCGGCGGTGGCGCGCCCACAGCTCCAGCAGCCAGTGCTGCATGCGGGTGCGCGTGAGCGCGTCGAGTGCGCCGAAGGGTTCGTCGAGCAGCATCAGGTCGCGCTCGAACAAGAAAGTGCGCATCAGCGCCACGCGCTGGCGCATGCCGCCCGAGAGCTGGTGCGGGTGGTGGTCGGCGAAGCCGGCCAGGCCGAACTCCGGCAGCATGGCGCGGGCGCGTTCGCGCGCCTCCTTGCGCGTCACGCCTTCCACCTCGAGCGCGAGGATGGCGTTGTCCAGCACGGTGCGCCACGGAAACAGCAGGTCGCGCTGCGGCATGAACGACACCTTGCCCAGCAGCTGGCCGTCGCGCTGCGGCGCGCCGCCGAACAGCAGGGAGCCGTCGTCGTCGGGCGGCAGCAGGCCCGCGATCATGTTGAAGAGCGTCGACTTGCCGCAACCCGAGGGGCCCACGAGCGTGACGAACTCGCTCTTCGCGATCCGCAGGTTGACACCCGACACCGCGACGGTCTGGGCCTGCGCGTCGCCGAAGCGCTTCCACACGTTGACCAGTTCGAGCATGGGCGGCGCCGCGTCGGGCGCGGCGGGCGGCGTCACTTCGTGAGGCATGAATTTCATGGCGTCAGGGGTCGCGGTGCGGCTCAGAACTTCTTGTCGGCAGCAGGCACCTGCGTCCAGAAGCTGGCGTCGTAGGCCTTCGACAGGTCGGCCGGTGCCTTCAGCGCCTTGTAGCCCACGAGCTGCGTCTGCATCTTCTCGACGGTCGGCAGGTCGATGGCCAGGATGCCGTCGGTGCCGCCCTTGCCGGCCTTCACGAGCTTCTCGAACTCGTCGAGCATGGCTTCCTGGTGCGGGCGGTTCAGGCTGGGCGAGGCGGCCATGATGATGTCGATGGCCTCCTTCTTGTTCTGCAGCGCGTACTTCCAGCCCTTGACGGTGGCGTTCATGAAGGCCTGCACCTGCTGCGGCTTCTCGTTGCGGTACTTCTCGGACACCAGCACGGTGTCTTGCTGCACCACCACGCCGTAGTCGTCGGGCTTGATGAGCACCAGCTTGTCGCCCAGGCCCTGCTCTTTCAGCGTGTTGAGCTCGTTGTAATACGTGGCGGCGGCCACGTCGAACTGCTTCTCGACGAAGGGGGCCAGCGAGCCCGACTGCGGCACGATGGTCAGGTCGGCCTGCTTCACGCCGGCCGAGGCCAGCATCGAGTACAGCGTGTACTGCGTGCCTGTGAACCAGGTGGCCACCTTCTTGCCCGCGAAGTCCTGCACCTTGGTGATGCCCGAGTCCTTGTAGGCGACGTAGGTGAAGGGCGTCTTCTGCACGGTCACGCCGATGCACACCAGCGGCAGGCCCTTTTCGCGGGCGAGCAGCACGGTCTCGGTGCCGCCGGCCAGGCCGAAGGTGTCGTTACCCGAGGCCACCAGCGTCTCGACGTTGAGGTTGGGGCCGCCGGGGTTGATCGTCAGGTCGAGGCCGGCCTGGTCGTAGAAGCCCTTGGCCTTGGCCACGTAGAAGCCGGCGAACTGGGCCTGCGCCAGCCACTTCAGGCGCAAGGACACCTTTTCGGCGGCGGAGGCCGGCAGGGCCGACAGAAGGGCCATCGACGCAGCGACGGCAGCCAGGAGACGCAAGGACTTGAAAGACATGTTGAAAGCCTCTTGAATACAAAAAACTCTTTAAGCAGTATCCATGCCATGCGATTCCAGGGGGTTTTTGGCCTCAAGACGCCGAAATTGGCCCGGAACATGCACCGGCGTGCACCTCTTGCCCCAATTCGAACCCTCATGAACCGAATCCATGCGCTGACCGATCTTTCCGCGCGACAGGCCGCCGAGCAGATGTCCAGCGGCGATCTGCGTGCCGCCGACTACGCACAGGCGCTGCTGGAACGCGCCGAAGCCACCGTGTCTTTCGGCGCCCTGCTGCACGTCGAACCCGACGCGCTGTTGGCGTCCGCCGCGTCACTGGATGCAGGACCCCGCCCCGCGCCCGGCACCCTGCCCCTGTACGGCGTGCCGCTGGCCTTCAAGGACAACATCGACGTCGCTGGCATGCCCACCACCGCCGGCAGCCCGTGGATGGCCGACCACCGCCCGCGCATCCACGCCGGCGTGACACAGCGGTTGCTGGACGCGGGCGCGCTCGTGCTCGGCAAGACCAACCTGCACGAGTGGTCGCAAGGCGTCACCGGCCACAACCACGGCTTCGGGCCCTCGCGCAACCCGTTCGATGCGGCGCGCATCACGGGCGGCTCCAGCGGCGGCAATGCAGCGCTGCTGGCCCTGCGGGCCGTGCCGGCGGCCATCGGCACCGACACCGGCGGCTCGGTGCGCGTGCCGGCCGCGCTGTGCGGCCTGGTGGGCTTTCGCCCGACCGTGTACCGCTGGCCGGACGAAGGGCTGGTGCCCATCTCGCCGACCTTCGACACGGCCGGCGTGATGGCGCGCTGCGTGGACGACTGCGTGCTGGTCGACCACGCAGTGGCTGGCGGCCCGTTGCGCATCGCCGCCACACCGCTGGCAGGCGTGCGCCTCGGCGTGCCCGAGGCTTATTTCTGGCAAGACGTCGATCCGCCCGTGGCCGGCCTGGCCCGCGAAAGCCTGGAGCGGCTGCGCGCCGCGGGCGCGGTGCTGGTGCCGTGCGACCTCACCGAAGCCGGCGCGCTGTTCCAGCAAGGATCGATGTCGATCTCCCTCTACGAGATCCTTCCCGCGCTGGCCGCCTACTTCGCGCGCCACGACCGACCCTTCGACGCCCGCGCGCTCACCGACGCCGTGGCCAGCCCCGACGTACGCCCGCTGTTCGAGCGCCTGTTCGGCGACACCGCCGTCACGCCCGAGGCCTACGCACACGCGCTGCACACCCTGCGCCCGCGCATGCAGGCGGCCTACCGCGAATGTTTCGCCCGGCACGACCTGGCGGCGCTGGTGTTCCCGACCAGCCCGCTGACCGCCGCGCGCATCGGCGAGGACGTGGAAGTCACGCTGTGCGGCCGCCCGGCCTCCGCCTTCTCGGCCTACATCCGCAACACCGGCCCGGCGGGCATGGCCGGGCTTCCGGCGCTGAGCCTGCCGATGGGCCTCACCTTCGACGGCCTGCCCGCCGGGCTGGAACTGACGGGCGCGGCAGGCGACGACACGGCCCTGCTCGCGCTGGCACTGGGTGTGGAAGCCGTGCTGCCACCGCCCCCTGTCGCTGCGGTTGTGCAGAAGTTGGCAAACGGCTGAAACGGGCGTCGCTAAAACACTACGTGGCTTCGCGTAACAAGCCTTCACGGCAGGGGGTGGGATCGGCGATGCTCGATGCATGCCCATCGCAACCCCTGCCACTCCAGCACCGCCGCGCAGGCCCCTGCGCCCGGGCTGGCGCAACGCCGCGCTGATCTACACGGTCACCGGCGTGGTGTGCCTGCTGGCCAGCGCGGTGGCGCCGGACAGCGACGTGGGCATGCTCGTGGCCATCGCGGGCGGGCTGCCCTGGTCGCTGAGCCTGCTCACGCTGGGCCTGTCGCCGGGCGTGGCCAGCACCGCGCTGGCGATGCTGGCCGCGAGCTGGGCGGTCAATGCCGGGCTGCTGTGGTGGCTGGCACTGCGGCGCCCGCGTCCACCGCGCCACCCGGCGCCGTCGCACCTGACGTAACGCCGGCTTCTTCCAGCCCCAGGTAGGCGCGCCGCAACTCCGGGCGCGCCATCAGTTCCTCCGGGCGGCCCAGCGCGACGATGCGCCCTTCTTCCAGCACCGCGGCGCGCTCGGCCACGTCCATCGCCATGCCCACGTTCTGCTCCACCAGCAGCACCGCGATGCCCTCGGCATGGATGCGCCGGATGGCGGTGAACATGTCGAGCACCACGCTCGGCGCCAGGCCCAGCGAAGGCTCGTCGAGCAGCAGCAACTTGGGGCGCGCCATGAGCGCACGGCCGATGGCCACCATCTGCTGCTGGCCACCCGACAGCGAGCCGGCCGGCTGCGACAGCTTTTCCTTCAGCGCGGGGAACAGCGTGCACACATGCTCCATCGAGCGCGTGCGCTCCAGGCGCGCCGCGCGCAGGTAGCTGCCCAGCTCCAGGTTCTCGCGCACCGTCATCTCGGTGAACAGGCGCCGCCCCTCGGGCACCAGCGCGATGCCCTGCGCGCAGAAGCGATGCGGCGCCAGGCGGGAGATGTCCTGCCCTTCGAAGCGCATGCGCCCCGCGCCGATGCGGTGCAGCCCCGCCACGGCGTTGATGAGCGTGCTCTTGCCCGCGCTGTTGGGCCCGACGATGCACAGCAGCTCGCCCTTGCCGATGGACAGCGACACGTCCCACAGCGCGGTCGCCTGCCCGTAGGCGACACGGATGGCTTCGAGTTCAAGCATGGGCGAGCTCCCTTTCGATGCCGGTGGCCGGCGGCGTGTGCTGCGGTGCCGCTTCGGGCGACATCGCCTGCCCCAGGTAGGCCGACACCACCTCGGGGCGCTGCATCACGTCGTGCGGCGCGCCTTCGGCCAGCACCTCGCCGCGGTTGAACACCACGATGCGGTCGCACAGCGCCATCACCGCGCGCATCACGTGCTCGACGAAGACGATGGTCGCGCCCTGGTCGCGAATGCGGCGAATGAGCGCCACGGCCTCGTCGATTTCCGACGGCGTGAGGCCCGACAGCACCTCGTCGAGCATCAGCACCTGCGGCCGCGAGGCCAACGCCCGCGCGAACTCCAGGAACTTGCGCTGGTGCAGGTTCAGCTCGGCCGGCAAGGCGTGCGCGCGCTCGGTGAGGCCGGTGAAGGCCAGCCACTGCCACGCCTCGGCCTCGGCCGTGCGGCGGTCGAGCGCGGCGGCACCGAACATCGCGGGCAGCGCCACGTTCTCCAGCACCGTGAGGTGCGCGAAGGGCCGCGGGATCTGGTACGTGCGCGCAATGCCGCCCTGCGCGATGCGGTGCGCCGGCACGCCGGAGATGCGCCGTCCCTCGAACTCGATGAGCCCGGCCGTCACCGCGTAGTGCCCGCTCGCGACATTGATGAAGGTCGACTTGCCCGAGCCGTTGGGCCCCAGCAGCCCGAGGATCTCGCCGCGCCGCACTTCGAGGCTCACGCCGCGCAGCGCGTGCACGCCCTTGAAGGACTTGCGCACGCCTTCGGCACGAAGGAGCACCTCGCCGGCGATGCCGGTGATGCCGGCGGGCTTCTTCGCTTCGGCGGCCACAGGCGCAAGGGCCGGCGCCGAAGAAGCCGCAGGCGCGCCGCGCCTCGCGCCCCACCACTTCAGCACCTGCCCCAGCAGACCTTGCGGCATGAACAGGATCACCACGATCAGCACCAGCCCCGTCAGGCCCTTGCCGATGATCGCGCTGTCGCCGCCCGTGAAGGCGTAGAGCAGCAGCGTGATCGCCGTCGCGCCGACGATGGGCCCGGCCCAGTGCCGCGTGCCGCCGAGCACCGCCATCAGCACCACGGTGAGCGGCATCGCGATGGTGAAGGTGTCGCCCGTGGTCACGTACGAGATGAAGAGCGCATGCACCCCGCCCACCACGCCCGCCAGCCCGCACGACAGCGCGAAGGCCCCGAGCTTGTAGCGGTAGGTGGGCACGCCCATCACCTCGGCCACGTCTTCGTCGTCATGGATGGCGAACAGCCCCGTGCCGAAGCGCGAGTGGTACACCGCCAGCGCGGCCAGCACCGTGACCACGGCCACGCTCAAGGCCAGCAGGTAGAAGGTGCCCGAGGCGGTCGGCCCGATCTGCGGCACGGCCACCGCGCTCATGTACACGCCCGGGCCGCCGTCGATGGGCGTGTTCAGGATGATGGTCGCCACCACGAAGGTGGCGGCCAGCGTGAGCAGCGAGAACAGCTCGGCGCGCACCGCCTGCACGCGAAAGGCCACCGCGCCCAGCAGCGTGCCGGCCAGCGCGGCCACCACGGCGGCGGCCGGCAGCGTCCACAGAAAGGGCACGTCGAAGCGCGTCGCCAGCGTGGCCGTGGTGTACATGCCGATGCCGAAGAACGCCCCGTGCCCGAACGAAAAATACCCCGAATAGCCCGACAGCAGGTTCCACGACGTGGCCAGCGCCACCCAGTGCAGCACCAGGTAAAGAATGGATTCGTAGAACGCCGGCAGCCCGAGCCACGGCACCACGGCCAGCCCCGCGCCGGCCGCAAGAATCAGCAGGACCGAGCGCTTCATGCCACCCTCCCCGGCCGCACCAGCAGCACGAACATCAGCAGCGAGAACGACACCAGCGGCGCCCACGAGGGCGCGGTCACGGTCATGGTCACGGCCTCGGTCACGCCGATGATGCAGCCGGCAATCAGCGGCCCGAGCGGGCGGCCCAGGCCGCCCAGCATCACGGCCGCGAACACCACGCCGATCCACGCGTAGATCTGCGAGGGCGACAACGTGTACGCCAGCGCAATGCACACACCCGCCACGCCGGCCAGCGCCGCGTTCAGGCCCGAGAGCATCAGCGCCAGCGCGTGCTGGTTCACGCCGAAGGCGGCGGCAATGGGCGCGTCTTCGGCCGCGGCGCGCATCGCCTTGCCCAGGTCGGTGCGGCGCAGCGCGAGCCACACCGCCAGCGAAATGCCCACGCCCAGCCCCAGCGTGATGAGCTCGGGCACCGGCAGGTACAGCGGGCCGATCTGCAGCTTGTGCTCCGCGTAGCTCGACTCCAGCTTGCGGTAGTCGGCCGTCCAGGTCCACTGCAGCAGCGCCTCGATGATCACGGTGATGCCGAAGGTGACCAGCAGCGAGTTGAACGGGCTCACCCGAAAGCGCGTGAGCACCCAGTGCAGCGCCGCGCCCAGCACGAAGAACAACGGCACGATGACCACCAGCGTCAGCAGCGGGTCGACGCCGCGATGGCTCGACAGTTCGTACGTGAGGTAGGCGCCCAGAAAGGCGAGCGCGAAGTGCGCCAGGTTGATCTGCCGCAGCATGCCCCACGACAGGCTGAGGCCGAGCCCCAGCAAGCCGTAGAGCGCCCCGGTGAACAGGCCCGCCAGAATGGACTGGGCCAGCAGCGTGGCACTGGGAAAGCTCATCAGCCGGTCACTCCGCGCGTCTGCAGCTTGGCGCCGGGGGCGGCCCACTCCTTGGGCCACACCACCACCCACTTGCCGTTCTGCACCTGCTTCACCTTGCCGAGGTCGTCGCCGAAGTTGCCGCGCTCGTTGAAGCGCAGCTTGCCCTGGATGGTGTCGACCTTGTTGGCGCGCAGCCAGGTGGCCATGGCCTTGTCGTCCAGGCCCTGGGTCGCGACCACGGCGGCTTCGATGATCTGCCAGGCCGAGAACGAGGCCGCGGCCTGCGTCTCCACGGCCGTGTCGGGCATGCCGGCCTTGGCCGCGCGCTCGCGGTAGAGCTTGACGAAAGCGGCGGCGGTCGGGTTGTCGGTGAACGGTGGGTGGTCTTCGAAGATGGTGGTGGCCAGCGCGCCGTTGGCCTCGGGCGCCTTCAGCATCGGCGCGGGCGCGGGCACGTGATAGAAGTGATGCAGCGGTGCGTAGTCGATCTTCTTCATCGCATCGAGCAGCTGGTTGCCTTCCAGGCCGATGGCGCCGTTCCAGATGAAGTCGGGGTTGGCCTCCTTCAGCCGGCCCGCGATGGGGCCGAAGTCGCGGTTGCCGAAGTCCCACTCCAGGAACAGCACTTCCTTCAGCCCGCGCTGCTTCGCCACCTCGCGCGCGCCCAGCGCCACGAAGTGCACCGACGGAAATTTGCTGGTGACGATGGCAATGGTCTTGGGCGGCTTGGGCGACGTGGCCAGCGCATCGAACACCGTGGCGGGCATCGTCTTCTCGGGGTCGGGGCCGAGCGACCAGGCGGGAAACTGCTGGTCGTACCTGGCCATGCTGGGAATGCCGAAGGTGTGGTGCACCAGCGTCTTGTTGTAGCGCTGGGCCACGCCCATGGCCGACAGAATGGCGCCGGTGGCATACGGGCCGATGAGCAGGTCGACCTTGTCGGCCGTGACCAGTTGCTCGTACAGCGTGCGCGCGAGGTCGGGCTTGGACTGGTCGTCCTTCAGCACCCACTCCACCGGCCGGCCCAGCAAGCCGCCGCGCTGGTTGAGCGACTCCACGTAGATTTCGCCCGTGAGCTTGTGCACCAGCCCCGTGGCCGAGAGCGGCCCGGTCAGCGCCAGCGTGCCGCCCACGCGAATGGGCTTGCCCGCGGGCTGCTGCGCGGCGGCGGTGCGGCTGAACAGCGCGCCGGTGCCGAGGGCACCGACAGCGCCGGCGGCCGCGACGAAGGAACGACGATCGATGCTCATTTTTTGTCTCCGGTGATGGTTCTTTTGCAAGCGCGGCGCGGTGCCTTGCTTCAGTCCCCGTCGACGACGGGGTTCGAAAGCAGGCCCACGCCCTCGATCTCCACCTCGCACACGTCGCCGGCCTTCATGAAGACCTGCGGCTTGCGCGCCAGGCCCACGCCCGAGGGGGTGCCGGCGATGATGATGTCGCCCGGCTGCAGCGCGAAGGGCTCGGAGCACACCGACACCAGCGTGGCCACGTCGAAGATCATGTCGCGCGTGTTGGCGTCCTGCAGCACCGTGCCGTTCAGGCGCGTCTGCAGCTTCAGGCCGGCGGCGCCCGCGGGCAGTTCGTCGGCGGTGACGAACTCGGGGCCGAAGGCGCCCGAGCGGTCGAAGTTCTTGCCCATCATCCATTGCGCGGACTTGAACTGGTAGTCGCGGATGGAGCCGTCGTTGAACACCGAGTAGCCCGCCACGTGGTTCAGCGCGTCGCCCTTCTTGATGTAGCGCCCGGCCTTGCCGATGACCACCAGCAGCTCGCCTTCGTAGTCGAACTGCGTGGACACGTGGGGGCGCACGATCGGCTGGTTGTGGCCGACCCACGACGACGCAAAGCGATGGAACAGCACCGGGTAGGTCGGCGGGTCGAACTTGCTTTCCGCCGCATGGTCGATGTAGTTGAGGCCGACCGCAATGGCCTTGGAAGGCGACTGCACGGGCGCCAGCCAGTCGATGTCGGACAGCGGCAGGCGCGTGCGCGCGGTGTCGCCCGCCTTCCTCGCGGCGGCCATGGCCTCGGGGCCGCCGCGCAGCAGTTCGTCGAGCGTGGCAGGCAGGCCTTCGGCCGTGAGGTTGACGACCTCTTTGTCGAGACGCAGGCCGAGGGCCGGCTTGCCGTGGTGGTTGAAGGCGAGAAGACGCATGGGAGTTCCTTGTGATGCGGGTTGCTTGAAAGAAGAAAGGCCGGTCTCAGGCCTTGGCTTTCGCCTCGGCCTCGACCTCGAAATTGGTGACGAAGTCCTCGGGCACCTTGGGGCCCCAGGCGTAGAAGGAGTCTTCGGGCGGATGGTCGGCATGGGGCCAGTCGAAGTCGCCGGGCACGAAGTCCATGTCGCAGGAGTACTCCGAGTAGCTGCCCCACGGGTCGCGCACGTAGTGGAAGTAGTTGGAGCCGAGCACGTGGCGCCCCACGCCCCAGCCGCGCACGTGGCCGGCGGCGTACATCTGCTCCATGCCGCGCCCGACCTCGTCGATGTCGGCGACGTCCCAGCTCAGGTGGTGCAGGCCGGGGCCGGTCGAATGCGCCATGGCGACCAGGTGGTGGTCGCTGCCGTGCGCGCCGTGCATGAAAACGATGAGGTCGCCCGAGCGGTCGGTCACGCGCAGGCCCAGGGCTTCCTCGAAGAAGCGCACCGCTTCGGCCACCCTGGCGCTGAACAGCAGGATGTGCGAGAGCCGGCGCGGGTGCACCTTCGGAATGCGCGCACGGTTCGGCGACGCCCCGGTGCCGACCGGCGCGCGCGGCCTCGGCACGGGCACGCTGCCGGCGTCGGGCGCGCTCTTGGCGGCCACGACGAGCTGCACCGGGTAGCCCTCCGGATGCAGCACCCACAGGCCGCGCTCGTCACCCAGCGCATGCGGTGCGCAGCGCGGCACGCCCAGGCGCTCGATGCGCGCGGCGATGGCGTCGAAGTCTTCCGCGAAGCAGGCAAAGCGCAGGTACTGCAGCTTCTTCACGCCGTTCGCCTGGAAGAGCGAACCCCAGGCGTGGGGATGGCTGGCCGTGTACAGGTCGAGCCGGTCGCCCTCGCGCTTCGGCTGCAGTCCGAAGGCCCCGTAGAAGCGCTCGGCCTCGTCCAGGTCGGGCACGGTGAAGACGAAGGCATCGAGCGAATGAACGCTGTGCAGCGCCGCGCGGTGCGGGCTTTTCTGGGTGCGAAGCTGGATCTCGGCCATGGGGGATGTCTCCGTTCGGCTGTCCACATCGGGACAAATAATATATTCTTTGGTCGTTAGTCTATTGTTTGGCTGTTTATCCATCATTAGGGTTAACAAGTAACATCGACCGTTTTTCGCGGTGCGACGGGAGTGCAATGAACGAGAAAACGAAGGGCCTCGGCCAGACGCGCCAGGTCTTTGCCGAGCTGCGCACGGCCATCGTGGGCGGGCGTCTGCTGCCGGGCTCCAAGCTCAACATCGCCGCGCTGGCGGAAGAGCTGGACGTGAGCGCGGGCGCGGTGCGCGAAGGGCTGGCCATGCTGGAGGCCGAGGCGCTGGTGGTGTCGGAGCCCGCGCGCGGCTACCTGGTGAGCCCGATTTCGCCGGAAGACCTCGAAGAACTGGTGAACGCGCGCATCGAGATCGAGAAGCTCTGCCTGGCCGAAGCCATTCGCCACGGCGACCTGGCCTGGGAAGGCAGCGTGGTCTCGGCGCACCACCGCCTGTCGCGGCTGGCCGAGCGCGACGCGGCCATGCCCACGGTGCTCAGCACCGAATGGACCGCGAGCCATGCGGAGTTTCACAACGCGCTGGTGTCGGGCTGCCCGAACGGCTGGCTGCTGCGCATGCACCAGATGCTCTACCAGCAGAGCGAGCGCTACCGGCAGTTGTCGGCGCCGCTGTCGAAAGAGTCGCGCGACGTGGGCGCCGAACACCAGGCGCTGCTGGATGCGGTGCTGAACCGCGACATCCAGGCCGCGCAGGCGCTGATGGGCGAGCACCTGCAGACGACCGGGCGGCTGCTGATGGCCGCGCTGAAGGCGAGCCCGCCCGTCGACCGGTAGCTTTCGCCGCATCGGCACCGGCTCGGCACCGTCGGCCGGGCGTTTGGGAAACTACGAGGCATCGCACCGACCGTTCGATGCGATCATTCCGCGCCGAATACCGCCCCCCGGCCCCCGGCCCGCACCGCGGGCCCCCTCTTCCCACAAAGGCTTTTTCTCGATGTTCCAGGACCTGCAAGTCAACGCGCCCCTCATCGGCGTTCCCGGCGGCCGCCATCTGCTCGACACCCCCGCGCTGCTGGTCGACCTGCCCGCCATGACGCGCAACATCGAACGCATGGCCGCCTTCGCCAAGGCACGCGGCGTCAACCTGCGCCCGCACGTGAAGACGCACAAGTCGGTCGAGATCGCGCGCCGCCAGGTGGCGGCCGGTGCCGTGGGCGTGAGCTGCGTCACGCTGGGCGAGGCCGAGGTGATGGTCGAGGGCGGCATTCCGGGCGTGCTGATCACCTCGCCGGCCGTCACACCGAGCAAGATCGCGCGGCTCATCAAGCTGGCGCAGCGCGCGCGCCCCGGCGACGTGATGGTGGTGGTCGACAACCCGCGCAACCTGGCCGACCTGGCGCAGGCCGCGAGCGGCCTCACGCATCCGCTGGACGTGCTGGTGGACTACGGCGCCGGCTACAACCGCACCGGTGCCGCCACGCAGGCGAAGGTGCTCGAACTCGCGGCGCTGGCGGCCGCCGAACCTCGCCTGCGGCTGCGCGGGCTGCAGTCGTATGCCGGCAACCTGCAGCACATCGCGGCGCGCGCCGAGCGCAGCGCCGCGGCGGCGGGCCTGCGCGAAACCGTGGCCGGCATCGTCGCGGGGGCGAAGCGCCAGGGGCTGCATTTCGAGATCGTCACCGGTGCGGGCACCGGCACGCACGACCTCGATTCGCAAGAGAACGCGTTCACCGAACTGCAGGCGGGCTCCTATGTGTTCATGGACGCGGAGTACACGCAGGTGCTCGCCGACGCCGGGCAGGCCTCGCCCTTCGAGGTGTCGCTGTTCGTGCAGGCGGCGGTGGTCAGCACCAACGCGCCCGACTGGGTCACGGTCGACGCGGGCACCAAGTGCTTCTCGACCGACAGCGGCGCGCCGCTGGTGGCGCGGGGCGTCGATGCATCAACCCGCTATGCCTTCTTCGGCGACGAGCACGGCAAGCTGATGGTGCCGCCAGGCGGGCGTCCCGCGCTGGGCGCGCGCGTCGAGTTCGTCACGCCGCACTGCGACCCGACGGTGAACCTGCACGACACGTACCACGTGGTCGACGGCGGCACGCTGGTGGGCATCTGGCCGGTGGACGCGCGCGGCAAGCGCTAGGGTCATCGCGCACGGCATAAGAAAACGCGAAAAGCGTATTTCACAAATGCCGCGGTGCAGGGGACAGTCGCCCGCCTGTTTCCCTTCTTTCCGGGCGCGCGTCATTGCCGCCCCCGCCCCCATGGAATCCACCCAAGAAACGACGCGCCCCGCAGCGCACGTCGCCAGCGCGCACGCGCCCGGCTCGCAACAACTCGCCGAGCGCTTCCGCCCCGTCTTCCAGCGCGTCGCCGAACGCGCGACGCAACGTGAAATCGACCGCGAGCTCGCCTACGAGCCCGTGGCGTGGCTCAACGCAGAGCGCTTCGGCGCGCTGCGCGTGCCGCTGGAGCACGGCGGCATCGGGGCGTCGGTCGAGCAGCTGTACGACCTGCTGATCGAACTCGGCGAGGCCGACTCCAACCTGCCGCAGATCCTGCGCGCGCACTTCGGCTTCATCGAGCGGCTGCTGGCGGAAATCGACCCCGCCCTGCACGGCCCGTGGATGCGCCTTGCAGCCGAAGGTGTGGTGTTCGGCAACGCCACCACGGAGCTCGGCGACGGCGCCATCGGCACCATGCAGACCACGCTCAGGCGCGACGAAGCGGGCGAAGGCGATGCATGGCTGCTCGACGGAGACAAGTACTACAGCACCGGCACGCTGTACGCCGACTGGATCGCGGTGTCGGCCCAGCGGCTGAACGGCGACGGCAGCAGCGACCGCGTGATTGCGCTGGTGCCGGCCGAGGCGCTGGGCGTGGAGCGCGTGGACGACTGGCGCGGCTTCGGCCAGCGGCTGACGGCCTCGGGCACCACGCGCTTTCGCAACGTGCGCGTGAAGCCCGAGAACGTGCTGCTCTATGTGCGCGACCAGCCCACGCCGATGACCGCGCACTTCCAGCTCACGCACCTGGCCACGCTGGCGGGCATTGCGCGCGCCATCGTGCGCGACGCGGTGGCCTTCGTGCAGCCGCGCAAGCGCGTCTACACCCACGGCAGCGGCAGCACGCCGCGCGAAGATCCGCTGGTGCAGCAGGTCATCGGGCAGCTCGCGAGCACGGCGTTCATCGCGGCGTCCACCGTGCAGGCGGTGGCGCGCGGGCTCGGCGAGATCGACCGCTACCGCGTGCGCGGCGAGACGGTTCCGGAAAGCCTGTTGTTCGAAGTGGAACTGAACACGGCCAAGGCGCAGGCCGGCATCGTCGATGCGGTGCTGCAGGCGGGCACGCGGCTGTTCGACATCGGCGGCGCCTCGGCGCTGCAGGAAGACCGGCGTCTCGACCGGCACTGGCGCAATGCACGCACCCTGGCCTCGCACAACCCGACGATCTACAAGGGCCGCGTGGTGGGCGATCACCTGCTGAACGGCGCCAGGCCGACTTTCTACTGGGCGGTGGGCGCGATCGCGTCCTGAAGCGCGGGGGTGCAGCGCTTAAAGTCTCCGGTCTTTCGACTGGACCCTTTCATGCGCCGACTGCTGCTTGCCCTTGTTCCCGTGGCCCTGGCCGCCTGCACCACACCCGTGACGGGGGTGGTCCGGCTGTACGACGGCATCCTGCGCGCCGGCAGCCAGCCCGAGGCCGAGGCCTACTGCCGCAAGGACGGGAATCCGATCCGCTTCCTGGAACAGGCCGATGCGCCGAACACGCCGGTGGCGCCGAGCGAGGGCGTGCTGTTCAGGTGCGATTGAGCGCGGACTGCGCCTTCAGACGCGCGGCAGCGCAGCCAGGAAGGTGGACACGACGATCGCCGCGGCACGATCGAGTTGCAGGATGTCCGCCACCTCGAATGCGTGCGCCGTGGTGCGTCCGCTGGCGCCGCCCGGCTTGCGGATCTCGACAAGCACTTCGGCAGCCAGTTCGCGATCGCTGCGCGGCACCCCCTCGGAATCCATCACCCATTCGTCGACCTGGTCGAACGGAATGCTGCGAAAGACCCCGACGATGGGGATGTACTTGTAGCGATCCTCGCCCACCAGGATGGGCACGCTGAGGTTACAAAAAAACGTAGTGATCGACATGCAGGATCGCTGTCGCGAAACTAAAGCATCCAATTGTTGATGAGCGCGGCGTCGGGGGCCATCCTTCCAAAGTCACTGGGGAAGAAGACGTGACCTTCTGCACACAAATTGTCTCCGAATTCATTCATCTTCCCCATAAAACAACTACTTTATTCTTACATAGCGGCGCGTAAAAGGCACTTTCCATCGCTGCCGACCGTTGCAACGGCGTGAAAAAGCGAGCGCGCACGGAAAGACCGGCGCGGCTTTGCCTTGAGGGGAAAAGAGACAGAGGGGCCGCGAGGTTGCGCGAAGACGGGACCCAGCGGACTGCTGGATTACCCGAGAGCGTCGGCGCACCGCAACACAAGGCGGCGGGGCAGGCGTCAGTCGGGCTCGGTGAACTTCGGCGCGCGGCGCTCGATGTTGGCCTTCACGGCCTCGACCTGGTTCGGGCTGCCGATCAGCGCCGACTGCTCGAGAGACTCCGCCAACAACAGTTGCGCCGCGCTCTGCGACGCGCTGCCATTGAGCAGCCGCTTGCCGGCACGGATGGCCTCGGGGCTCTTCTGCGCGATGTCGTGTGCAATTTGCAGGGCCTCGGCCAGCGGGTCGGCGGCCAGGCGGGTGGCGAAGCCGATGCGCAGGGCCTCCTCGCCCGAGAAGATGCGCCCGGTGTAGGTGAGTTCGCGCACCACGTCGCTGCGCGCCAGCTCGCGCATGAGCACCATGCCGGCCATGTCGGGCACCAGACCCCACTTGATTTCCATGACCGAGAGCCTGGCGTCGGGCGCCACGATGCGGATGTCCGCGCCCAGCGCCACCTGCAGGCCACCACCGAAGGCCACGCCGTGCACGGCAGCAATCACGGGCACCGGCACGTCGCGCCAGACCATCGCCACCTGCTGGGCCGCATTGGCGATGCCGTGGGTGCGCACCAGCAGGTCGGCCCCCGCGGCCCCCTCGCCCAGCACGTCGGCACCGGCGCCTTGCTGCATGCGCTGGAACGAGGCCATGTCCAGCCCCGCGCAAAAGGCCTTGCCGCGGCCCGAGATCACCACCGCGCGCACCGTGCGGTCGCTACACAGCGCCTGTCCGGCCTTGATCAGTGCGTCGAACATCGCGGGGTCGAGCGCGTTCAACTTGTCGTCGCGGGCGAGCTGCAGTTGCACCACGCCGTCGGCGTGGCGGGTCGTTGCGATGCGGTCGGCGTTCATTCGGTGTCTCCTGGGCGGTGGTCGCCTCAGTATCGCGCCGTGCGGCGCTGGGCGATGATGGCGGCTGTCGCCTGCACAACACACTGAACACCTCGCCATGCCATTGGACCGCCGCCAGTTTCTTCTTCAATCGGGTTCGGCCGCCGCCGTGGTGGCGCTGTTCGGACAAGGCTGCACCACGGCGCTGTCGCCGGCGCCGGCCGTTCGCGGCGGCGTGCTCGGCTTCACCGGCGTGCCGGCCTCGCTGCGCGACGGGATCGTGATACCGCCCGAGTACGAATGGCAGTTGCTCTACCCCTGGGGCACGCCCACCGGCGTGGCCGGCCGGATGCCGGCCTTCGCGCCTGATGCCGGCAACAGCGCCGACGACCAGGCGGTGCAGGCCGGCATGCACCACGACGGCATGCACTTCTTCGCGCTCGATGCGCTCGGCGAGCGCGGCCTGCTCGTGATGAACCACGAATACACCGACGAGGCGCTGCTGCACACCGGCGGCATCAAGGCCGCTGCAGGTGCGCCGGGCTGGACCGCCGACAAGGTGCGCAAGTCGCTGCACGCCATGGGCGTCTCGGTGATCGAAATCCGCCGCACCGCGCAGGGCTGGCAGCAGGTGCAGCCTTCGCCCTTCGCGCGCCGCGTGCACGGCTACACGCCGATGCGCATCGCCGGCCCGGCCGCGGGCACGCCGCTGATGCGCACCGCCGCCAACCCGGCAGGCGACGCGGTGCTCGGCACCTTCGCCAACTGCGCGATGGGCGTCACGCCCTGGGGCACCTACCTGACCTGCGAGGAAAACTTTCACGGCTACTTCGGCGGCCCCAAGGAAGCCGCGCAGGCCATGACGCCCGCGCAGCGCCGCTACGGCACGGTGCCGGGCGCGCAATGGGTCGAGTACTGGCGCTTCGACGAGCGCTTCGACCTGAGCCGCCACCCGAACGAGCCGCACCGCTTCGGCTGGGTGGTCGAGATCGATCCGTTCGACGCGACCGCCACGCCCGTCAAGCGCACCGCACTGGGCCGCAAGCGGCAGGAAAGCGCCACCTGCACCGTCGCGAAGGACGGCCGCCTGGTGGTCTACATGGGCGACGACTCGCGCTTCGAATACATCTACAAGTTCATCAGCCGCGACAAGGTGCGTCCGGGCACGGACGCCGCCGCGCGCGCGGCCAACCGGCACCTGCTCGACGAGGGCACGCTGCATGTGGCGCGCTACGACGCGGGCGGGCGCGGCCAGTGGCTCGAACTGACGCACGGCCGCGACGGGCTGGACGCAGCGCACGGCTTCGCCGACCAGGCCGAGGTGCTGGTGCATGCCCGGCTGGCCGGCGACGTGGTCGGCGGCACGCAGATGGACCGGCCCGAATGGATCGCCGTGCATCCGCAGTCCGGCGAGGTGTACGTCACGCTCACCAACAACAGCCAGCGCGGCGACGCCGGCAAGCCCGGCCCCGATGCGGCCAACCCGCGTGCGAACAACTTCTTCGGCGGCATCCTGCGCTGGCGCGAAGACGGCGGCGATGCTGCGAGCGGCGCCTTCGCCTGGGACCACTTCGCGCTCGCGGGCGACCCGTCGCAGCCCGGCAGCGGCGCGCGCTATCCCAGCGCCGATGCCGACATGTTCGGCGCACCCGACGGCCTGCATTTCGACCGGGGCGGGCTGCTCTGGATCCAGACCGACATGAGCGGCCAGGCCATCGGCAAGCCGCCCTACACCTCGCTGGGCAACAACCAGATGCTGTGCGCCGACCCGGCGTCGGGGCGCATCAAGCGCTTTCTCACCGGGCCGAACGGCTGCGAGATCACGGGCTGCGTGGTCACGCCCGACAGGCGCACGCTGTTCGTGAACATCCAGCACCCGGGCGAGGCGCGCGACGACGGCGACGGCGGCCACAACAGCGCATGGCCCGACGGCACCGTGCCGGGCAGCGCGCGGCCCCGGTCGGGAACGCTGGCGATCCGCCGGCGCGACGGCGGCATTGTCGGCACCTGAACCCAGGGAACGAACCCATGAGCATCCGCATCGTCCGCCTGGGCACACCGCGCGCACCCGGCGAAGGCCTGCGCGTCGGCACCGTGCGCCGCCCGCCGCGCGGCGTTCCGAAGACCGAGTTCGCCTCGCAGGACTGGTACGACGTGTGGTTCCCGAACCTGGCGCCCTCCGCGGAGACGATGAAGCAGGCGCAGGAGGCACAGGCGAGCGGTTCGCCCGCGCAATGGAACGCCTTCGTGCGCAAGTTCAAGGCCGAGATGGCCGAACCGGACGCGAGCCGCAGCCTCGACCTGCTGGCGGCGCTGTCGCACGGCACGGCGCTGGCGGTCGGCTGCTATTGCGAGCACGAATCGCACTGCCACCGCGGCGTGCTGCGCAGCCTGCTGGCCGAACGCGGCGCGGACATCGCGGACTGAAACTCGTCGTTCAGACCTGCGGTGCGCCGAGGAACACGGGCAGGTTTTCCGCCCGCGCGGCATGCGCCGCCAACGCGGGAAAGCCGCCGGGCGAGACGAGTTCGGGCAGCATCAACTGCGTGAAGGACCACGCCACGGCGCTCGACACGCCGGCCTGCGTCATCGTCTGCTCTTCGGCCGACAGCGGCGAAGCGGCCACCTCCTTTTCCAGCCCCGAATACGCGGCCATCAATTGGCCGCGCACCCGGTCGACCCACGGCTGGTGCAGCTTCTCGGCAGGCCGCAGGTGGTGCTCGTAGACGATCTGCACGGTCTTCTCGCAGGCCGCGAGCGCGAGCCCCGTGAGACGCAGGGCACGCAATCGTCGGCCGGGGTCGGCGGGCATCAGGCTGCGCCCGCTCAGCGACTGGGCGTGGTCGATGATGAGCGTCGAGTCCATCAGCACCGTGCCGTCGTCGCACACCAGCGTGGGCGCCTTCACCACCGGGTTGATGTCGCGAAACTGCTCGAAGGTGCCGAAGACCGAGACAGGCCGGTGAACGAAAGGCACGCCGAGCAGGCGCAGCGAAATGGCGGCGCGCCGCACATAGGGTGAGTCGAGCATGCCGACGAGTTGCATGGGTTCTCCTGGAAAGATGAGAACCACGATACCGGGCGCGCCGCGCGCGCAGAAGGGCAATCCATCGAAAATCGCGGCCGCGAACCGATCGAGCATCGGTCCCGACATTCCTTGACTTCTGCCACCATGAACATCGACAAGAAAGACCGGCTGATCCTCGAAGCGCTGCAGACCGATGCGCGCCAGAGCCTGGCCGCCATCGGCAAGCGCATCGGCCTGTCGCAGCCGGCCATGAGCGAGCGCGTGCGCAAGCTCGAGGAGGCCGGCGTGATCGAGGGCTACGGCGCGCGCGTCAACCTGCGCGCGCTGGGCGTGGGCCTGCAGGCCATCATCCGGATCGAGACCACGCACGCGGGCATCGCCAGGTACCTGAAGCTGTTCGAGGCCATGCCCGAGGTGCTGAGCGCCGACCGCGTGACGGGTGAAGACTGCTTCATCGTGCGCTGCGCGATCGCCGAGCCGGCCGACCTGGAGCGCGTGGTGGACGCGCTGGCGGTCGATGGCGCGGTGACCACGTCGCTGGTGCTGTCGAGCCCGGTGAACAAGCACGTGACGGTGCACGCGGCCAGGTCGGCGGGATCGGCGATGGCGCCGAAGAAATAGGCCGAGGCAGCGAGCCCCGCAGGTCAGCGCTGGGCCTTGTCCTTCTGGTTCTGCGCCTCGATGCGTTCGCGCGCGGCCAGCCAGTCGGCGTCGCTCCACTGGCGCAGTTCGTAGAAGTTGCCACCGGTGGCCAGCGCATTGCCGCCGTCCATCATGATGCTCTGGCCCGTGAGCCAGTCGCACTGGCCCGGCGCCATCAGGAAGGCCGCGAGGTTCTGCAGCTCGCTCATGCGGCCGGTGCGCGCCATCGGGTTGTGCAGCTTGCTGCGCGCGCCGGGCTCTTCGCCCGGGTTCAGGCGCTTGCTCATGCCTTCGGTGGGAATCTCGCCGGGGCCCACGGCGTTCAGGCGGATGCCGTGCCGCGCCCATTCGACCGCGAGCGACTTGGTCATCACGTCGATGCCGGCCTTGCTCATGGCCGAGGGCACCACGTAGGGGCTGCCGTTGTCGACCCAGGTGGTGATGATGCTCATGACGCTGCGGTAGGCGTCGCCGCTTTTCCACTCGCCCGCCTTGGCCTGCGCGACCCAGCGCTTGCCCACGGCCTGCGTCACGTAGAAGCTGCCGTGAAAGACGATGTTGGCGACGGCATCGAAGGCGCGCGGCGAGAGGTTCTCGGTGGGCGAGACGAAGTTGCCCGCCGCGTTGTTGACGAGCCCGGTGAGGCCGCCGCTGTCGAACAGGCTCTGCACCATGTCGTCGACCTGCTGCGCGATGCGGATGTCCACGCCGAAGGTGTCGATGCGCCGGCCCGGGAACTGCTGGCGCCATTCGGCCGCCGTTTCTTCGCAGACCGCCTGGCGCCGCCCGCAGATGGCGACGTCGGCGCCCAGGCTCAGGAAGCGCTCGGCCATCGCACGGCCGAGGCCGGTGCCCCCGCCGGTCACCAGGATGCGCTGGCCGCTCATGAGGGAAGCTTCAAACATGTCTGTCTCCTGTTCGTTGAGGCAGCGGCAAGGTGGATGGCTGCCACGCCCGGATGCTACGCGCGGGACGGCACGGCAGCTTGCGGGAAGTGGCTTCTTGCGGGACTTCGGGGACAGGCGCCCCGGGTGAGAATGTGTGAAACAAGCTCCCTGGAGACAAGACCGATGCCGAGTTCTGCCAACGCCGCCAACGCCGCCAACGCCGTCGATGCCCCTGCCGCGCCGCTCGAAGGCGTGCGCATCGTGAGCCTCGCGCTCAACCTGCCCGGCCCTGCCGCGCTGCTGCGCTGCCGCGAGATGGGCGCTACCTGCCTCAAGCTGGAGCCCCCGGGCGGCGATCCGATGGGGCTGTACAACCGGCCCGCCTATGCGGCGCTGCACGAGGGCGTCGAGGTTCGCACCGTCGACTTGAAGAGCGAAGCCGGGCAGCAGCAGCTGCATGCCGAGCTCGCGAAAACCGACGTGCTGCTCACCTCGTTCCGCCCTTCCGCGCTCGACAAGCTCAAGCTCAGCTGGGCCACGCTGCACGCGCGCCACCCGTCACTGTCGCAAGTGGCCATCGTCGGGGCGCCGGGCGAGCGCGCCGAGGAGCCGGGGCACGACCTGACCTACCTCGCGGAGAGCGGGCTCGTCACGGGCACCGAGTTGCCGCCGACGCTGTACGCCGACATGGGCGGCGCGCTGCTCGCGAGCGAGGCGGTGCTCAAGGCCATGCTTCTGCAGTCGCGCAAGGCGGGCGGCGTGTACCTCGAAGTGGCATTGAACGCCTCGGCCGACTGGCTCGCCCTGCCCCGCACCTGGGGCCTGACGCAGCCGTCGGGCGCGGTCGGCGGCGCGCATGCGGGCTACCGCGTGTACCCCTGTGCCGACGGGCGTGTCGCGGTGGCCGCGCTGGAGCCGCACTTCGCGGCGCGCCTGTGCGAGGCGGCGCAGATCGCATCGCGCGACATGATGGCGCCGGCCACGCACGAGGCGCTGGCTGCGTGGCTGGCAGGCCGCACGCGGGCCGAGCTCGACGCCATGGGCCGCGAGCGCGACGTGCCGCTGCTCACGCTGGCCGGCTGACGGAGCCCGCCGGGCCGTTCACTTGGGCGCGCCATCGCGCTGCCGGTCTTCGCGCTTGAGGGCGAGGTAGGTGTCGAGGTCGACCTCGTGCAGCTGCCGCGGGTACTGTTCGGCGCCCGCGAACCAACGACGCTGTCGGCGGTCGAGCTGCTCCGCCCCCGGCCCCGGCGCCGCGAGGTAGGCGTCCAGCGTCAGGAAGTAGCGCATCGCATTGCGCTCCACCAGCCCGCGCAGGCCGCGGATGTAGTCGGGCTGCCCTTCGGGCGTCTTGCCCACCACGGTGAAGCCCACCTTGTCGCTGCCGAAGGTCGCCAGGTAGGCCATGGTCCCCAGCCGCACCATGGCGTTGTGGTCGTAGCTGTAGCTGAAGTGCAGAAAGCTCTTGCGTTCGTCCAGCGCAATGGCCTCCAGCGTGACGTGGTAGTTGCTGGTGCCCAGCGGCCCGCTCTGGGCCGTCAACTCGACCGACAGGTGCTCGGGCGTGGCGCTGGCCACGCGGTAGACGAAAGGCAGCTCGAAGGCCTGGTCGATCGGCTTGTCGTAGCTGCGCACCACGTACAGGGTGAGCGTCTCGCGCCCCTGCGCTGCGCCGGCTGCCACGCAGCGCCGGTTGTTGATGTGCAGGGTCAGCACGTCGCACCAATGGGCCGAGCCCTTGAGCGTGGCGCTGATCTCCGAGAGCGGATGCTCGACCACCGCGTACACGTCGCCTTGCAGGCCATCGGCCGTTTCCACGGAATCGAGCTGCACGGGCCGCCCGAAGCTGCTGTGGTCGAGCTTGTCGCTCAGCCGCTGGTGGGTGGCGCGCAGCGCCTGGGCGCTCGACGGCTCGGGCGCCGCGGCACTTGCCAGCAGCGAGGCCGAGAGCAGCAGTGCCCCCGCCAGGAGGTGCGTCCATGAAGCCGGCTGTGGGGGCGAACTGCTCATGGGGCCACACCATACAACGGCGCGGCCCCGCCTGTGCGGCACACCGCGCAACGGCGAGAATCCGGCCCATGAAACGCCAAGGCACGCTCGTTCGATGGGAAAAGGACCGGGGCTTCGGCTTCATTCGCAGCCCCGATGTTTCCGCCGATGTGTTCGTGCACCTACGCGACTTCACCGACCGCGGCACCACGCCGCAGGTTGGCATGCGGCTGACGTTCGAGGAGATCCATGTCGGCGGCAAGGGGCCGCGTGCCGTGGCGGTGCAGGCGACGACCGCCGTGCAGCAGCAGCCCCAGCCCCAGCGTGCGCAACAGCCCCGGGCGGCCGGCTCGCACCGCCCGCCCACCGCCCGCCCCACCGCAAGGCCCACGGCCCGCCCCGCCGACCGCCCGAACAGCCGCCGCCGCGACGCCGCGCCCTCTTCCTCGTCGCTGCCGATGGCCCTGCTGCTCGCGGGCTACGCCGCGCTGCTGGGCTACGGCGTATGGACCGCGCGCATTCCGCCGATCGCGCTGGGCGTGTTGCTGCTGCTCAGCCTGCTGACTTTCTTCATCTACGGCTTCGACAAGAACGCCGCCGAAACGGGCCGCTGGCGCACGGCGGAAAACACGCTGCACCTGCTCTCGCTGGTCGGGGGCTGGCCGGGCGCGTGGGTGGCGCAGCGGCTGTTCCGCCACAAGGTGCGCAAGACGAGTTTCATGGCCGGCTACTGGGCCACCGTGCTGGCCCACATGGCAGCCGTGGGCGCCTGGGTGGGCAAAGCTGCTGCCGGCGGGTCTGCCGGCCTTCTGAACAGAACTCAGCGCGGCTTGCGGATGCTGCCGCGCACCGGGCCGGCGGCCTTGCGCGGGGCCGGCGCCGAGCCGTTGTCGCGCGGCGGCAGGCCGGTGTGCTGCGTGAGGATGCGGCCCTTCATGGGTTTCACCGGCGCCAGCCTGACCGGCGCGGCCTTCGCGGCCGCTGGCGCTGCCGTCGAGTTCTTGCGCCGCGCGCTGGTGTAGCCGCCGTCGGTGAGCGGCTGCCACGTCGGAATCAGGTGCTGCTTGCCGTTGCCGATGAGGTCGGCGCGGCCCATGTTCTTCAGGGCTTCGCGCAGCAGCGGCCAGTTGTTGGCATCGTGGTAGCGCAAAAAGGCCTTGTGCAGGCGACGGCGCTTGTCGCCGCGCACGATGTCCACCGTTTCGCTCTCGCGCGTGATCTTGCGCAGCGGGTTCTTGTTGGTGTGGTACATCGTCGTGGCCGTGGCCATCGGGCTCGGGTAGAAGGTCTGCACCTGGTCGGCGCGAAAACCGTTCTTCTTGAGCCAGATCGCGAGGTTCATCATGTCCTCGTCGCTGGTGCCCGGATGCGCGGCAATGAAGTACGGAATCAGGTACTGCTTCTTGCCCGCCTCGGCCGAGAACTTCTCGAACATCTGCTTGAACTTGTCGTAGCTGCCGATGCCGGGCTTCATCATCTTCGTGAGCGGGCCCTGCTCGGTGTGCTCGGGCGCGATCTTCAGGTAGCCGCCCACGTGGTGCTGCACCAGCTCCTTCACGTACTCGGGCGACTGCACGGCCAGGTCGTAGCGCAGGCCGGAGCTGATCAGGATCTTCTTGATGCCCTTCAGCGCCCGCGCGCGGCGGTAGATCTTGATGAGCGGGTCGTGGCTGGTGTTCAGGTTCGGGCAGATGCCCGGGTACACGCAGCTGGGCTTGCGGCAGGCCGACTCGATCTCGGGGCTCTTGCAGCCCACGCGGTACATGTTGGCCGTGGGGCCGCCGAGGTCGGAGATGGTGCCGGTGAAGCCCTTGACCGAATCGCGGATGGCCTCGACCTCCTTGATGATCGAGTCTTCCGAGCGGCTCTGGATGATGCGGCCCTCGTGCTCGGTAATGGAGCAGAAGGTGCAGCCGCCGAAGCAGCCGCGCATGATGTTCACGCTGAAGCGGATCATTTCCCATGCGGGAATCTTGGTCGCGCCGTCGTGGCTGCCGTTCTCGTCGGCATAGCTCGGGTGCGGGCTGCGCGCGTACGGCAGGTCGAACACGTGGTCCATCTCGGCCGTGGTCAGCGGGATGGGCGGCGGGTTGATCCACACGTCGCGCGCCGTGGCGCCCTCGCCGTGGGCCTGCACCAGTGCGCGGGCGTTGCCGGGGTTGGTCTCGAGATGCAGCACGCGGTTGGCGTGGGCGTAGAGCACCGGGTCGCTGCGCACCTGCTCGTACGACGGCAGGCGAATCACCGAATGGTCGCGCGGCGGCACCTTGATCTTCGCGCGCGAAACCAGCGCCGGGTTGGGCATGAAGGTCAGCGGCTTGATGGCGGGGTTCACCACGGACGCGAGGATGGGCGCGCCCGAGGCTGCGGCTTCCGCGGCCTTGGCGACGGCTTCGGCCTCGTCTTCCTTGGCGCAGGTGGCGCCGTTGGCCTTGGCCTGCTCGGACACCATCAGGTAGGGGTTGACGTGCGCCTCGACGCGACCGGGCTCATCGACGCTGGTGGAGTTGATCTCGAACCAGCCCTCGGGCGTTTCGCGCCGCACATAGGCGGTGCCGCGCACGTCGGTGATCTGCTGCACCGGCTCTTTCGCTGCCAGGCGGTGCGCGATCTCGACGATGGCGCGCTCGGCGTTGCCGTACAGCAGCAGGTCGCACTTGGCGTCGACGACGACGGAACGGCGCACCTTGTCCGACCAGTAGTCGTAGTGCGCGATGCGGCGCAGCGAACCCTCGATGCCGCCGAGGATGATCGGCACGTCGTTCCAGGCTTCCTTGCAGCGCTGCGAATACACGATGGCCGCGCGGTCGGGGCGCGAGCCGCCGACGTCGCCCGGGGTGTAGGCGTCGTCGCTGCGGATCTTGCGGTCCGCCGTGTAGCGGTTGATCATCGAATCCATGTTGCCGGCGGTCACGCCGAAGAACAGGTTCGGCTTGCCCAGTGCCTTGAAGGGCTCGGCGCTCTGCCAGTCGGGCTGCGCGATGATGCCCACGCGAAAGCCCTGTGCCTCGAGCATGCGGCCGATCACCGACATGCCGAAGCTGGGGTGGTCCACGTAGGCGTCGCCCGTGACCACGATGATGTCGCAGCTGTCCCAGCCGAGTGCGTCCATTTCCTTGCGCGAGGTCGGCAGGAACTTGGCCGTGCCGAAACGCGCCGCCCAGTACTTGCGGTAGCTGGTCAGCGGCTTGGCGGCACGCGCGAAAAAGGAGACGTCGACGGGGGCGTTCATCGGTGGGGGACGGCAGCGCTGTGGGAGCGCCGTGGTGGGCAACCCTCGATTTTAGGGTTTTCCACCATCCCTGTCGCGACAAACATCCGGTGACCGCGCCGCCGGGAGGCCTTCCATTGGTTGCCGCAGGCAATCGATCGAATGACAATGGCAACCATGTCAGAGCATCCACCTATCGTCGATGCCGCCGCCGTCAAGGCGATCCGGCAGTTCAACCGCTTCTACACGCGCCGCATCGGCGCGCTCGACCCTTACCTCGGCAGCCCCATGTCGTTGACCGACGTGCGCGTGCTCTACGAGCTGGCGCACCGCGAAACGGCTGTGGCGAGCGAGATCGGCCGCGACCTCGGACTCGACGCTGGCTACGTCAGCCGCATCCTGCGGCGCTTCGAAACCGAAGCTTGGCTCACACGGGCGCCGCATCCGCGTGACGCCCGCCAAAGCGTGCTGCGCCTGACCGGCACAGGCCACGCCGCCTTTGCGCCGTTGCAACAGAGGTCGCGCGAAGAGGCCGCGGCACTGCTGGCGCCGTTGGCGCCCGCGCAGCGCCGGCAGTTGGTGCAGGCCATGGGCACGATGCAGTCGCTGCTCGACCCGCAGACCGCGCCGGCCACGCCCCAGGCTGCCGTGCTGCGCGACCTGGCGCCGGGCGACATCGGCTGGGTGGTGCAGCAGCATGGCGAGATCTACGCGCGCGAGTACGGGTGGAACAGCCAATTCGAGGCCCTGGTCGCCGGTATCGCGAGCGAGTTTCTGCTCAAGTTCCAGCCCGAATGGGAGCGCAGCTGGATCGCGGAACTCCACGGCGAGCGGGTGGGCGCGATCTTCGTGGTGCGCAAGTCGCCCACCGTCGCCCAACTGCGCATGCTGATCCTGGCGCCCGGCGCGCGCGGGCTGGGGCTGGGTGGCAAGCTGGTGGACGAATGCATCGCCTTTGCGCGCCGCAAGGGGTACAGGAAGATGGTGCTATGGACCAACAGCTGCCTGCTGGCCGCGCGCGGCATCTATGCGAAGCGGGGGTTCAAGCTGGTGCAGTCCGAACCGCACGAGGGCTACGGCAAGCAGCTTGTAGGGGAGATCTGGGAGCTGAAGCTGTAGCGGTTGCTCCGGTCTTGCTCCTTCCCCTCCCGGGGGAAGGCTGGGATGGGGGCAGGCCTTCGATGAGGCGCCGCGTTTGGACCAACGCCGTCGTACCCCCACCCCGACCCTCCCCCGGAAGGGGAGGGAGAAATTCAATTCGACGTCACTGCATGAACCAGCCGTGGCTCACGACCAGCGACTGGCCCGTCAGCGCATTCGTCGGAAAGCCCGCGAACAGCAGCGCCACGCGTGCCACGTCTTCCGTGGTCGTGAATTCCCCGTCGACCGTCTCCTTCAGCATCACGTTCTTGATGACTTCCTCTTCGCTGATGCCCAGCGTCTTGGCTTGCTCCGGAATCTGCTTCTCGACCAGCGGCGTGCGCACGAAGCCGGGGCAGATCACGTTGGCGCGCACGCCGTGCTTGGCGCCTTCCTTCGCGACCGTCTTGGCCAGCCCGATGAGGCCGTGCTTGGCCGTGACGTAAGGGGCCTTCAGCAGCGAGGCCTCCTTCGAGTGCACCGAGCCCATGTAGATCACGCTGCCGCCGCGGCCCTGCGCGTACATGTGCTTCAGGCAGGCCTTGGTGGTGAGGAAGGCGCCGTCGAGGTGGATGGCGAGCATCTTCTTCCAGTCGGCGAAGCTGAACTCTTCCACCGGATGCACGATCTGGATGCCGGCGTTGCTGATCAGGATGTCGATGCCGCCGAAGGCGGCCGCGCCCTCTTCCACCGAGGCATTGACCTGGTCTTCGTTCGTCACGTCGACCGCCACGCCGATGGCCTGCGCGCCCGTGGCCACGAGCTCGGCCGCGGTGGCGTCCGCCGCTTCCTTGTTCAGGTCGGCAATGATGATCTTGGCGCCTTCCTGTGCGAAGAGGATGGCGATTTCCTTGCCGATGCCACTGGCAGAGCCGGTGATGTAGGCGACCTTGTCCTTGAGTTGCATGTGGAGTGTCCTTGGTTGGGAGTCGGGGTTGAGAAGTGACAGAAGGAATCAGGCGAGATAGTCGTGTTCGACGGTACCGAGCGCAAGCGTCATGTCGGCGATGTAGTGCACCGCCGACTCGACCTTCAGCACCGGCAGGTCGGCCACCGGCGCCAGCGCATGCGGGTGCAGTTCGAGCGACGCCGGCCCGCCCCATGCGCCGTGCAGCGTCACGTCGACCATGTGATAGCGCACCAGTTCGCAGATGCGCGCGGTGCCGTCGACGTGCGGAATGATCTTGAGCAGGAAGTTGGGCTGCGCGATGCCCGCGAGGATCGGCTCGGCATCCAGCGTGCGGTGCTTGAAGCCCATCGTGGCCCTGGCCACGCGCACCTTGCCGTAGTCGAGCGTGCCCACCACCACGTCGGTCTCGTAGTCGAGCACCGGCGAGGCGAGCTTCTTCGGGAAGCCCCAGAGCTCGCGGCCACCGGCGATGGGCGGATGGTCGTTGAGGTACATCGCATGCACGTAGGCGCCCTTCTCCAGGCCCTTGGCCGTGCGCAGCTGCACCGGAATGACCTGGCCCGACTCGGTGTAGTCGCCGAAACCGGTGGAGTCGGGCATGCGGATGAATTCGTACTTGACCAGCGGCTCGACCACCTCGAGCGGCTCGGGCACCACGGCGCGCAATGCGTCCATGTCGGTGCGGTAGGTGACGATGAGAAATTCGCGCCGCATGAACCGGTACGGACCCGGCGGAAACGCGGGACTGGTCAGCGGCATGGCGAACGCCGTTCGCCGCACATCTTCGATGTTCATGAACATTTCCTCCTGTTGAAGTGACGCGCCCAGTCTGGCGCGCGTTTCTTAGTGGAAGCTGAACTGCGACCTACACCGACAGGCCGGGCCGCTTGACGCGCCCCGTGCCGTGCTCGCCCAGGTCGAAGGTGGTCACGCCGTTGACCGTGGCGTCGGCGCGCAGCGTCTCCGGATGCGCCAGCGTGACGCGCATGTCGCGCGCGCCCGAATCCCAGTGCTCTTCCACCGCGGCACGCGAGAACTCGTAGTCCTTCGATTCGAGCTCGTAGGGCTTGTCGCGGTAGATCAGGTGAAAGATGTCGATCGGCTCGTGCGTGAGCTGCGATTGCACCGCGAGCACGCTGGGGTCGTTGCGCAGGCCGGCCGGCAGCTTGGTGATCAGGTCGGCAATGGCCTGCTGCAGGTTCATGTTGGCGGCCATCGCGTCGGTGTTCATGCGCGTGCGGCTGGAGTAGGTGATGTCTTTTTGCCGCTCCAGCACGCCCGCCATGGTGCGCGGCATTTCGCCGCGCGCATTGAACAGGTCCACCTGCAGCACCACCAGCGGCTCGGTGCGCGGGTGCGTGTCGAGCACGTACTGCAGCGGCGTGTTCGACACGATGCCGCCGTCCCAGTAGTCTTCCCCGTCGATGGTGATGGGCGCGAAGCCCGGCGGCAGCGCGCCGCTGGCCATGATGTGCTCGGGCCCGATGCGCTGGCGCGTGTTGTCGAAGTACACCGAGTTGCCGGTGCGCACATTGACCGCGCCCACGCTGAAGCGGGCTTCGCAGTCGTTGATGCGGTCGAAGTCCACCAGCCGTTCGAGCGTGGACTTCAGCGGCGAGGTGTCGTAATAGCTGAGCAGCGGCGCCGCGCCGCCCATGAGCAGGGCCGGCGCATAGCGCGGCTCGAAGAAGCCCGGAATGCCCACCAGCGAGGCCATGGTGGCGCTGACCTGGTTCTGCGTGGCGCGGTCGCCCATCCACGATGGCAGGCGCTGAGAATGGCCTGAGGACACCAGGTGCCAGAACTCGCGCAGCCGGTCGACCCGCTGCCCGGGCGCGTTGCCAGCGATCAGCGCCGCATTGATGGCCCCGATGGACACACCGGCGATCCAGTGCGGCTCCAGTTCGGTTTCGCTGAGTGCCGCGAACACGCCTGCCTGGTAGGCGCCGAGCGCGCCCCCGCCCTGCAGCACCAGGGCCTTGCGGGCACTGCGCATGTCTTCGCGTCGCGAAGAAAAAGGGTTGAGGGGGCGGGAGGCGGCACGTGGTTTTTTCTTCGAAGGTGTCGTCATGCATTGATTTGACACCAGCCGTGCGACACCAACCTGACCAGCGGCTTCATCGGCACGAGCCCCCGCCGCGGGATCACATCTTCGGCAACAGCTGCCCGCGAATCTCGCCGCCCGGGTTGGCCGCCGTGTGCACGTTCGCGTACCACTTGCCCGAGACCAGGTCGGCAGCCTGCGCCGGCGTGAGGGTGGCCTGGCCTTCGATCGGGCTCGCCGGGTTGGCGAAGGGCAGCACCACGCCGGCGTTGGCGCCCGCGGCCGCCGGGCCGTGGAAGTGCGCCATGGTGGCGGGGCCGCTCAGGCCGGTGTAGGTGATCTTGTACTTGAGCACGTTGGTGTCGCGGTCGAGCCAGGCTTCGGCCATGCCGCTGCCGCGCGTCATGTTGGGCGGGACTTCGCTGGCTGCGTTCATCGCGCCGCTGAAGCTCGCGGTGTTCGACTTCGACATCATTCCGCAGCCGACCAGCGCGGCACTGGCCACCCCGGAAATGAGGGCTGCGCGCAAAAAAGTGCCATATCTGTTCATGAGCGTGGTCTCCTGGGTTGTGAAAGCATTTGCAGCATAGGCAGCACCGCCTGGCTTGTCTTGTCGGCCATCGTCCCGACTTGGGCGGGCTCCTGTAGCCCGGCACAGGGGCTGAAAGACAATTCACCCATGACTTCCTTCCCCCTTCCGAGCGCCCGCGACGTGGTCGATTTCTGGCGCCAGGCCGGTCCCGAGCGCTGGTTCGCCAAGAACGCCGCGTTCGACGCCGAATTCATCGCCCGCTTCGCGCAGGCCCACCAGGCCGCGGCCCGCGGCGAGCTCGATGCGTGGCAAGCCGATGCCGAGGGTGTCCTTGCCCTGCTGGTGCTGCTCGACCAGTTCCCGCGCAACGCGTGGCGCAACAATCCGCACATGCTGGCGACCGACGGCAAGGCGCTGGCCGTGGCGAAGAAGGCCGTCGACGCCGGCTTCGACCGGACGCTCGACCCCGCGCTGCGCCCCTTCTTCTACCTGCCCTTCATGCATTCGGAAACGCTGGCGGAACAGGAGCGTTCGGTCGAACTCAATGCGGCGCTGGACGCCAACACGCAGCGTTTCGCGGTGCTGCACCGGGACATCGTGGCCCGCTTCGGCCGCTTTCCGCACCGCAACAAGCTGCTGGGCCGAGAGGCCACGGCCGAGGAACAGCAGTACCTCGACCACGGCGGCTTCGCGGGCTGAGCCGGCTCACGCGTCGGAGTGCACCGCCAGGGGCACGTCGCGTGTCGGCGACGGGTTCAGCTCGCCGACGCCCTTCATGTCCTTCATGGAGCCGAAGGTGCGTGCGTAGACCCAGGTGAACTCGGCCCCCAGCAGGAAGATCTGCGCCGAGTAGTACACCCACACCAGCACCACCACCAGCGAACCCGCCGCACCGTAGCCCGACGCCACGCTGCTCTTGCCAATGTACAGCCCGATGAGGTGCTTGCCTACCGTGAACAGCAGCGCCGTCACCGCCGCGCCCACCCACACGTCGCGCCACTGCACCCGGGCGCGCGGCATGATCTTGTAGATCATCGCGAAGATCACGGTCACCATCGCAAAGCTGAAGACGAAGTTGACCACCTGCGCCGTGCTCTCCCAGGCGCCGAACATCGGCGACCACCACTTGCCCAGCGCGGCGAGCGCGGCGCTCGCCACCAGCGACACCATCAGCAGGAAGCCGATGCCCATGATCATGCTGAATGACAGCAGCCGCACGCGCAGCATGTTGAACAGGCCCCCGCTCCTGGCGCGCGCCGGTGCGCGCCAGATGCGGTCGAGCGCGTCCTGCAGTTCGCCGAACACCGTGGTGGCGCCCACCACCAGCAGGCCGATGCCGATCACCGTGGCGACGATCCCCTCGGTCGGCTTGTTCACCGCCTGCAGCATGCCCTGCACCGCCGCTGCGCCCTGCGCCCCCATCAACCCCGAGAGCTGCGCGAAGATCTCGCCGCGCGCCGCCTCTTGCCCGAACACCAGGCCTGCCACGGAGATCACGATCAGCAGCAGCGGCGCGATCGAAAACACCGTGTAGTACGCCAGCGCGGCGCCCATGCTGGGGGCGTAGTCGTTCAACCACGAATTGAAGGCTCGCCTGCAGAGGTCGAAGAGTGCGCGCAGTTGCATGATCATGCGTAAGTGTCCGTCGGGTGGCCGCCGGCATCCTGTCAGTGCGATGCCCGGTGTGTTGAAAGCCTGCCAACGATAATCGCTCCACATGCATCCGTCTCCACCAGCCTCCGGCACGGCGGCACCGCCCGCCGCCCCAGCCGTCGCGCATCCGCAGTCGCCGCGCGACCTGTTCGTTTCATTCACCTGGCTGGCGCTGCAGGGCTTCGGCGGGGTGCTGGCCATCGTGCAGCGCGAGATGGTCGAGAAGAAGAAATGGCTCACGCCCGAGCAGTTCCTCGAAGACTGGGCCGTGGCGCAGGTGATGCCCGGGCCCAACGTGATCAACCTCGCCCTGATGATCGGCGACCGCTACTTCGGCCTGCGCGGGGCGCTGGCCGCCGTGGCGGGCATGCTGACCATTCCGCTGGTCGTCATCCTCGCGCTGGCGGTGCTCTACGCCCACTACGCGGGCAACCCGCAGGTGGCGGCCGCGCTGCGCGGCATGGGTGCGGTGTCGGGCGGGCTGATTGCCGCCACCGGCATCAAGCTGGTGCCGCAGTTGCGCAAGCACCCGCTGGGCTTTGCCACCTGCCTCGCGTTCATGACGCTGGTGTTCCTGGCCATCGCGGTGTTCAAGGTTGCGCTGGGCTGGGTGCTGCTGGTGGTGGGCGGGGTGGCCTGCGTATGGACCTGGAAGAAGATCGCGCCATGACCATTGCAATGCAGTGGCACGACTGGCTGGCCCTCTTCGGGCAGTACCTGCTGCTGTCGCTGCTGTCGATCAGCGGCGCCATCACCACGGTGCCCGACATGCACCGCTACCTCGTGGCCCAGCACGGCTGGCTGACCGACGCGCAGTTCAGCTCGTCGGTGGCCATCGCGCAGGCCGCGCCTGGGCCCAACGTGCTGTTCGTGGCGCTGATGGGCTGGAACGTGGGGCTCAACGCGGGCGGCGGCATCGGTGCCGGGCCCGGGGCCTGGGTGCTCGGCTTCTTCGGCCTGATGGTGACCATGGTCGGCATCATGCTGCCCAGCACCACCCTCACCTACTTCGCCACGCGCTGGGGCCACCGCAACCGCACCCGCCGTGAAGTGCGCGCGTTCAAGCAGGGCATGGCCCCCGTGGTGGTGGGCCTGCTGGTCGCCACCGGCTGGGTGCTGTCCGCGGGTAACCATGCTGGCAATGCGCCTGCCTGGCACCTGTGGGCGCTCAGCGGCGTGGCCGCGCTTATCGTCTGGCGCACGCGCATCCACCTGCTCTGGCTGCTCGGCGCCGGTGCGGTGCTGGGCGCCGTGGGCTTCGTCTGACCGCTCAACCCTTTTCCCCTTCCCTTCTTCAGGAACACTTCGACATGTCGCAACTTCGCCCGCTCGGCCGCTCCGGCCTCCTGGTTTCCCCGCTCGCCTTCGGCGGCAACGTGTTCGGCTGGACCGTGGACGAGGCGGCCTCGTTCAAGCTGCTCGACGCCTGGCTGGACGCGGGCTTCAACTTCGTGGACACCGCCGACGTGTATTCGGCCTGGGTGCCGGGCCACACGGGCGGCGAGTCGGAAACCATTATCGGCAAATGGCTCAAGCAGACCGGCAAGCGCAACCGCGTGGTGCTGGCCACCAAGGTCGGCAAGCCGATGGGCGAAGGCAAGGTGGGCCTGTCGCCCGCGTACATCCGCCAGGCCGTCGAAGCCTCGCTCAGGCGCCTGCAGACGGACCACATCGACCTGTACCAGTCGCACGACGACGACGCCGGCACACCGCTCGAAGACTCGCTGGGTGCTTTCGACGAACTGATCAAGGAAGGCAAGGTGCGCGCCATCGGCGCATCGAACTACACCGCGCCCCGGCTCGAGGAGGCGCTGGACGTGTCCGAGCGCCTGGGCATCGCCCGCTACGAGAGCCTGCAGCCGCTGTACAACCTGTACGACCGCGCGGTGTTCGAGGACGCGCTGGAGCCGCTGTGCGTGAAGCGCGAGGTGGGCGTGATCAACTTCTACGCGCTGGCCGCCGGCTTCCTCACCGGCAAGTACCGCACCGAGGCCGATGCGTCCAAGAGCGCGCGCGGTGCCAATACCACCAAGAAGTACCTCAACGAGCGCGGCCTGCGCATCCTCGACGCGCTCGACAAGGTGGCCCAGCAGTACAACGCCAAGCCGGGCCAGGTCGCCATCGCATGGCAGATCGCACGGCCGGGCGTGACGGCACCCATTGCCAGCGCGACCTCGATCGCCCAGCTCGAAGAGCTGGTTGTGGCCACGCAGTTGAAGCTCGACGCCGGCACCATCGAGATGCTCGACCGCGCCAGCGCCGAAACCACCGCTGCCTGACAGGGCACCGGCGATGAGCGTCTTCGATTCCATCGCCGCGCCCGCGCTCGAGCACTTCGCCGACCTGCGCGTCGAGGTGGGCGTGCCGCAGGTGCTGGGCAACAGCCCGCGCGGACTGCGCCGCATCGTGCCGATCACGGGAGGCGAGGCCGTCGGCCACGGCTGGCGGGCGCGCGTGCTGCCCGGCGGCAGCGACTTCCAGCTGATCGTGAGCGACACGCTCTCGGAACTCGACGCGCGCTACGGCCTGGAGACGGATGCGGGCGACCTCGTCTACGTGCAGAACCACGCGGTGCGCGCGGCCTCGCCGGAGGTCATGGGCAGGCTGCTGCGCGGCGAACCCGTGGACGCGTCGCAGGTCTACTTCCGCTGCAGCCCGCGCTTCGAGACCGCCTCGCCTTCGCTGAAGTGGATCAACGAACGCATGTTCGTGGGCGCGGGCGCGCGCCATCCCGCCGAGGTGGTGATGCGCTTCTACGCGCTGCTGTAGCCGTTCAACCGTCGACCGGATTCAGCGGCGTCGCCAGGATGCGCTGGTAGAACGCCACGTCCAGCCAGCGGCCGAACTTGAAGCCGGCCTGGCGCACCGTGCCCGAGTGCTCGAAACCCAGGCGTTCGTGCAGCGCGATGCTGCCGGCGTTGGCCGCATCGATGGCGCCGACCATCACATGCACGTCGCGCGCGATCGCCTCGGCCACGATGGCTTCCATCAACGTGCGGCCCAGGCCCTCGCCGCGGTGGGCGCTGTCTACATACACCGAGTGCTCCACCGTGTACTTGTAGGCGGGAAAGGCGCGGAAGGCACCGTAGCTCGCGAAGCCCAGCAGCTTGCCGTCGTCGTCGACGGCACCGATCACCGGGAAGCCGCCCGCGCGTTTGGCGGCGAACCACGCGACCATGTTGGCCAGCGTGCGCGGCTTGTAGTCGTACAGCGCGGTGGAGGTGACGATGGCGTCGTTCAAGATGGCAAGAATCGCCGCGGCGTGCGCTTCTTCGGTGCAGGGGATCAGACGCATGGGGTCCTCGTTGGAAGTTTCACTGAGTGCCGCTCAATATAAGCCGGCGGGTCCTGTGTGCCGGTGCCATCCCGGAGTAGGCAGCATCCCACATGCACTGGCGACACACACCGGTGAAGCGCACGGGCTGCGTCGGGATACTGCGTGCATCTCAATTTCTGGAGGAACGACGATGTCTTTCGCGCTCTACATGATCGGTTTTCTGATTTTCCTGGGGGGACTCGTCTGGGGTGCTTCGGTGGCCGGCGTGCCCACGCTGTACATCGGCATCGGCGCGATGATCCTGCTGGGCATCGGCATCTTCAGCGCGGTCGGCCGCACGCGCGGCAAAGACCCGTCCTGAGTTCACACGGGCTTCACGCCGCGCGCACACGCGGCAGCTAACTTCGATCGCGCACTGCAGGAATGCGGTGCGCATCGAAACCGTTGGCTGCCCATGCACACTTCTTCCCGTCTTTTTTCCCCTCTCTCTTTCTCTTCCACCGCACCAGAGCCTGCCTCGTCACCTGTCGCGGGTCACGGCATCGGCAACCTCAAGGTCGACCTGCTCGTGGTGGGTGCGAGCTTTGCGGGCCTTGCATGCGCGCGGGCCGCGGCCCTTGCCGGGCTCAGCGTGATGGTGCTGGAGAAGAAGACCCGTGCCGGCGCCAAGCTGCACACCACCGGCATCATCGTCAAGGACGCCGTGGACAGTGTTCCCTGGCTGGCCGAAGTGCCGCCCGCGCTCGTGCGCCGCATCGACGGCGTGCGGCTCTACGCACCCGACATGCGCCATGTCGACCTGCACGCGCCGGGCTACTGGTTCTGGGCCACCGACGCGCCCTCGCTGCTCGACTGGATGGTCGACTCGGTGCGGGCCTGCGGCGTCGACGTGCGCCTGGGCACGCTGTTCGAGCAGGCGCTGTGGATCGACGGCCGCTGGGAGGTGCCGGTGACGCAAGGCCCCTGCATCACGGCCAGCTACCTCGTGGGCGCCGACGGGCCGCATTCGCGCGTGGCCAAGGCGCTCGGCCTGTCGCGCAACAGGCACTTCCTGTACGGCATCGAGCATGAGTACCAGGGCGCCCGCATGGCGCCCGACCTGCTGCATTGCTTCGTCGACCGCCAACTCGCGCCGGGCTACATCGGCTGGGCGCTCGACGGGGTGGGTGTCGCCCAGATCGGCCTGGCGCGGCGCATGGGGCGCCACACGGCGGGCGATGCCGGCGCGCTGAAGCTCGACCCGCTGCTGCGCAAGATCGCCGCCGTGGTCTCGCCCGGGGAGACCCCGCCCGTCGCGGTGCGCGCCGGAATGATCCCCTGCGGCGGCGTGCTGCCGGTCGTCGCGCGGGAACGGGCTTTGCTGGTGGGCGATGCGGCGGGCATGGTGTCGCCGGTGACGGCGGGCGGCATCCACACCGCGCTGCAGCACGGCGAAGGCGCGGGCAAGGCGGTGGCGCGCTTCGTGCGCGGCGAGGTCGGCGACCCCGCCACGTGGTTCGTGCGCGGCTACCCCGGCTTTAGGCTCAAGCGCACGCTGCGCTGGGCCTTCGACCGGTTCCAGAGCGACTGGCTGTTCAACCGCATGCTGGGCACGCCGCAGCTGCGGCGCGTGGCTGAACTCGTCTACTTCCACCGCAAGGGCGCACCGCTGCCCAGGGGCTGAGGCGGGCGATCAGGCGCTGCGCTGGCGCATCGCCTCGTAGAGGCACACGCCGCTGGCCACCGAGACATTCAGGCTCTCGACCGCGCCTGCCATCGGAATGCTCACCAGCTCGTCGCAGGTCTTGCGCGTGAGTTGCCGCATGCCCTCGCCTTCCGCGCCCAGCACCAGCGCCAGCGGACGCTTGAAGTCGCTCTGGTAGATCGTGCCCGGTGCATCGTCGCTGGTGCCCACGCACCAGATGTCGCGTTCCTTGAGTTCGTTGAGGGTGCGTGCGAGGTTGGTGACCATGAAGTACGGCACGGTCTCGGCCGCGCCGCTCGCCACCTTGGCCACGGTGGCGTTGATGCCGGCCGCATGGTCCTTGGGCGCGATGACCGCATGGGCACCGGAGCCGTCTGCCACGCGCAGACAGGCGCCGAGGTTGTGCGGGTCGGTCACGCCGTCGAGCACCAGCAGCAAGGGCACGGTGCCGGCGGCCTCGAGGCCTTCGAGCAGCTCGTCGAGCGAATGGATCTGCGCGGCGGGTTCCACGCGCGCCACCACGCCCTGGTGGCCATGGCTGCCGCTGAGCTTGGACAGCCGCAGGCCGTCGGCCTCGACCAGCCGCACGCCGGCGTCCTGCGCACGCGCTATGAACTGTTTCATGCGCGCATCGCGCCGGCTGGTGTCGAACATCACTTCGAGCACCGACTTGGGCGCGGTCTTGATGCGCACGCCCACGGCATGGAAGCCGAAGATCACTTTGGGAGAAGACATATACCCCCGATTATCCCTACCCTCAGGCGATCGGCAGGCCGCTGAGGGCGCGGGTGCGCTCGTCGTGCAGTTCCTGCACCGCCCGCGCGCTCGGATGCACGTTCTCGAGCTTGCCCACGCTCTCCAGATACTGGCAGGCAGCGTGGCCGTCGGCAGCCTTCTCGTAGTGCGCGATCCAGGCGTCCCGCTCGGCCAGACGGTCGGGCGACACCGGCCACACGCCGCGGCGCGGCCGCACGTGCTCGTCGATGCCGATGCGCCAGGGCTTGGCGCTCAGGCGGGCGCGAAAGCAGTTCTGGTTGCGGCACATGCGCGCGTAGACCTTGTCGACACCCAGCGCATGGAAGCAGTCGGCCACGGCGATGTCAGCGGCATTGAACACATCGTGCATGGCCAGCAGGCGAAAGCCCGCGGGTGTGCGGTAGACGCGCAGGTGCCAGTCGGGGTGCTGGTGCATGAAGCGCCCGATGCGCTCGGCTGCCAGCTTCTCGGGCGCGGGGTTGCCGCTGGGCTCGCCGCGCTTCTTGCGCCGTCCGATGACCCAGGCCACGGCGAAGACCACGAAGAATGCGATCAGCCCGCCCAGCCAGGTCTTGGCGGCCCAGCCGCCGACCACGCCGGCAATGAGCGCCGGCACCAGCGCAAAGAGAAACAGGCTGCCGCGCAGCGGCGCCTCGAAGTCGATGTCGACGAACATCACGTCGGGCGTGTTGAGGCAGCGTGCGCCGTAGGTGTTGCGCGTGACGACGGTGTCGCCCTGGCGCTCGACGATCTCTTCCCGGATCGGCACGCCGTCGGCGCCGTTGTAGGCCCTCTTGCGCTCGCGGCGGTCGAGCTTTTCACCCCCGGCGATGCGGTCGAACGCCTCGCGGGTGCGCTGGTCCGCGTGGGCCTGCGCGGCCAGCGGGCTTTCGTCGGACCAGCCGTAGCGGCGCACGGTGATCTGCTTGCCGTCGACACGCTCCTGGATGCGGCCTTCGGCCCAGTGCTGCGGAACGATCATCGCCTCAGAGCTCCCGGCCGAAATACAGCCACACCATGAGCGCCGCCAGCACGACGATCACCACCGGCAGCCACTTGTAGCCGCTGCCCTGCACGCGGCCCGGCTCGTCCGTCGACCGGCGGGGCATGGCCGTGGGCAGCGGGCCGAAACCGCCGACCGCCGGGTCGTCGTGCTGGTCGACCAGCCGCTTGGCCGCGGTCAGGCCCAGGCCGGTGGCTTCGCGCGTGAGACGCACGGCCTCGACCTTGTTGCCCTGCGCCAGGGCCTTGAGCGCGGACGACGGCATCGACGCGAAGCCGCGGTCCTGCATGGCGACGTCGGGGGCGCCGCGCCCGCCGGCGGTTTCCTCGTCCCCCGCTTCCATGCGTGCGGCATGGCGATCGACCGCTTCCTTGGCCGACTTGAGGTCCATGCCCGTGCGGTCGCGCACGATCTTGATGGCCTCGATCAGCCTTCCGCTCTGCAGTGCGCGGACGGCGTCGGGGGGAAGTTCTTCCATGCGGTCTCCTCGGATGTTCTTTGCTATTTATTTCATAGCTTATCGCGCTTGTCAGACGGGCGCTACGGCAGCTTTTTCATTAATCGCGACGCGCCCGGCCTCGATGGTGATGCGGCGTTCGCACCGGGCCGCGATGCCCTGGTCGTGCGTGACCAGCACGAGCGTGGTGCCGAGTTCGCGGTTCAGGTCGAACATCAGCCGCATGACCTGCTCGCCGGTGGCGAAGTCGAGGCTGCCCGTGGGTTCGTCGGCCAGCAGCAGAGCCGGCTGCACCACGAATGCGCGGGCCAGCGCCACGCGCTGCTGCTCGCCGCCGGAAAGCACCTTCGGGTAGTGGCCCAGCCGCTGCCCGAGGCCGACCCGGCCCAGCATCTCGGTGGCGGCCTTGCGCGCATCCTTGCGGTTGGCCAGCTCCAGGGGGAGCATCACGTTCTCCAGGGCGCTCAGGTTGCCCAGCAGCTGGAAGCTCTGGAACACGAAGCCCACGCGCTGGGCGCGCACCGCGGCGCGCTCGTCCTCGTCGATGGCGAAGATGTCCTCGCCGGCAATGCGCACCGTCCCACGCGTGGGCGTGTCCAGCCCGGCGATGATCGACAGCAAGGTGCTCTTGCCGGAGCCCGAGGCGCCGACGATGGCGGCGGTTTCCCTCGCCCCGAGGGTGAAATCGATGTCCTGCAGAATGTCCAGCGTACCGGTCGAGTCGGTGACGGACTTGAAGACATGCTCGACGGCAACAATGGCATCAGACGGGGGTTGGGACATGGAAAGGCTTTGGTTTTGAATCGACGTGACTTTATCTTGACCACCACCGCGCTCGGCAACGCGGGGCTATGGACGAGCGCGGCGCAGGCCCAGGTTTCGACAGCGGCAGGCAAGCCGGTGATCCTGGTGCTGGGCGATTCGCTCAGCGCAGAGTACGGCCTGAAGCGCGGCGAAGGCTGGGTACCCTTGCTGGAAAAAAGGCTTGCGCAGCAGAAGGTGGCAGCAACCGTGGTCAACGCCAGCATCAGCGGCGACACGAGCTCGGGCGGGCGCGCGCGTTTTCCTTCGCTGCTCACACAGCACAAGCCCAGCCACGTGGTGGTCGAGCTCGGTGCCAACGACGCCTTGCGCGGCCTGCCGCTGTCGGACACGGAGAGCAACCTGCTGCAGATCGCCAAGACCGCGCAGGCCGCGGGCGCGAAGGTGCTGATCGTCGGCATCCAGGTGCCGCCCAACTACGGCGGCGACTACACGCGGCGCTTCGAGGCGGTGTTCTCGAAGGTGGCGAGCGCGACGAAGTCGGCGCTCGTGCCCTTCCTGCTCAAGGGCGTGGCCGATGCGCCCGATGCGATGTCGCTCTTCCAGGCCGACCGCATTCACCCGACGGCGGCGGCGCAGCCGCAGCTGCTCGACAACGTCTGGCCCGAACTGCGCAAGCTGCTGCCGAAGTAAGAGACCGCCGCACCAGATAAAAAGCCGCCGCAGGCTCAGGCCTGCGGCGGCTTTTCGATCGGTACGCCAAAAACGGATCAACCGTTCTTGGTGGGCAACTCGGGCACCGTGGGTGCATCGCGCTCGAGCGAGGCCACATCGGTTTCCGGGTCTCCGGGAGCCAGACCGTCGCTGCTCGGTGAGAGTTTGCGATTCGCCTTTTCCCGGAGCTTTTCTTCCTTCTTTTTTCTCTTGGCCAGCTCTTTCTGGCGCTTCTCGTAGCCGTAATTGGGTGTTGCCACTGCTTCTCCTTGGGCGAGGCAGTCAGGGTGACTGCGCGTGGCCTACTGTAAGCGATAACGGTGCAGTCCCGAGACGGTACCCAAGGCGGGCCTCAAGGACGCGGAAGCGATCTTTTACATCCTGGCCAGCGCCTGCTGCAGATCGGCGCGCAGATCCTCCACGTCCTCCAGGCCGACCGAGAAGCGAACGAGCGTGCCCTTGTAGGGCCAGCGCGCCACGCTCGCGTCGCGCATCAGGCCGATGTCGTAAGGCACCACGAGGCTGATCGGCCCGCCCCACGAGTAGCCGAGGCGGAACAGCCTGAGGCTGTCGCAGAAGCGGTCGACCTGCTCGGTGCTGTAGCGCTCGTCGAACACCACGGAAAACAGGCCCGCGGCCAGGTCGGTCTCGCCGCACAGCGCGCGCCAGTGGACATGGCCCGGCGAGTCCTCGAGCGCCGGGTGCAGCACCTGCGCAATTTCGTCGCAGCCGTTGAGCCAGCCGGCCAGTTCGCGCGCGGCGCGGTCGTGCGCGGCGTAGCGCAGCGAGATGCTGGGCAGCGAGCGCAGCAGCGTCTCGACGTCGCCCACGCCGATGCCGAAACCCATGCGCATGTGCGTGAGCTTGAGCGCACGGTGCAGCCGCTCGTCGCGCGTGATCACGCTGCCCATCAGCACGTCGCCGCCACCGCTCGGGTACTTGGTGAGCGCGTGCACCGAGATGTCGACGCCCTGCCCCGAGTCGTTGAAATCGAAGGGTGCGAAGGCCAGGCCGGCGCCCCAGGTGTTGTCGAGCGCGGTCATGACGCCGCGCGCGCGGCAGATGTTCACCAGCGCGGGCAGGTCGGGGAACTCCATCGTCACCGAACCCGCCGCCTCGACCCACACCAGCCGCGTGCGGTGCGACAGCTTGGCCGCGAGGTCGGCCGGGTTCATCGCGTCGTACATGCGGTGCGTGATGCCGAAGTTGGCCAGCTCGCCGGTGGCCAGCGCCTTGTTGGGGCCGTAGGCGTTGTCGGGAATGAGCACCTCGTCGCCGGTCTTCAGGAACGCGAAGGCCACCAGCGTGATGGCGGCCAGCCCGCTGGGCACGAGCAGGCACTCGGTGCCGCCTTCGAGCGTGGCCAGGCGCTCCTCGAGCGTGAAGGTGGTGGGCGTGCCGTGCAGGCCGTAGGTGTAGCCGGCCTTGGTCTTCCAGTCGCGCGCGCGCATGGCGGCCACATCGGCGAAGAACACGGTCGACGCCTTGAACACGCCGGGCTGCGGCGCGGAGAAGGTGGCGGGCGGGGTGTAGGGGTGGTGGATCAGGGTCGTGGAAGGCTTGCTCATGCGGCAATGCTAGCGTCCCTGGAGAGCACCCACCTGGCCTTCAGCCGACGGTTGCGTCGCACAATGCGCCATCGGGCGACAGCACGCCCCCCCAGGAGCAGCCTTCGGCATGCAGCTGACGCGTCCCCCTCTTCCCCACTTGCGGCCCTTCGTGCGCCTGCTGTGGGCCTCGGCGCCCGACGGTGCGCCCGCACAGCGCCCGGGTGCGCGCGAGCATGTGCTGCCGACCGGTGGCATGCACCTCGTGTTCCGGCTCGGCGGGCCGCCGCTGCGGCTGTTTCGCGACGACGCCGATGCGCACGGCTTCACGGTGGGCCACGCGATGGTGGGCGGAACGCGCTGCGCATTCTTCGTGCGCGATGTGTCGCTGGAGACGCGATCGGTCGGCGTCATGCTGCAGCCGGGTGCGGCCAGGGCGCTGCTTGGTGCGCCGGAAGATGCGCTGGCCGATGCGCATACGCCGCTCGACGCGCTCTGGGGCGCGGACGCAGGTTTCGCACTGGAGCAGCTTCACGGCGCCGGCGCTCCCGCGCGGCAGCTCGCGATCGTCGAAGCCCTGCTGACGGCACGCCTTGCCGAGCGCGCGATGCATGGCATGCACCCCGCAGTGGCGCACGCGCTGTCCAGCCTGTCGAGCGCCGGCGCCCATGGCGACGCGGCGCAAGCAGGCGCCATCGGCGCGCTGGTGAAGCACAGTGGCTACAGCCACCGGCGCTTCATCGCGCTCTTTCGCGGCATGACGGGCCTGGCGCCCAAGCAGTACGCACGCATGCTGCGCTTCGACCGCGTGCTCGCGCTGTCCGCCATGAACCCCGCCCTGCCCTGGGTCGACCTCGCGCTGCAGGCCGGCTACAGCGACCAGGCGCACTTCAGCCGCGACTTCCTGGTCATTGCCGGCATGTCGCCCCAGGTGTACCGGCGGGCGGCGCCAAGGGCCTCGCGGCATGTGCGCATCTGACGGCATGCGGGCAGGTCAAATTTGTTCAAGACCTGAAGAACGGCGGCAGCCAGAATCGCGACTATCCCCACCCTGACGGACGAACCCATGGCCATCCACGAACTGTTTCCGTACCTCTGCGTCCACGACGCCGGCGCAGCCATCGACTTCTATTGCAAGGTCTTCGAGGTGAAGGAGATCTTCCGCCTGACCGAACCCAGCGGGCGCATCGGCCACGCGGAGCTGGACTTCCACAACGGCGCGATCCTGATGCTCTCGGACGAGTTTGCCGAGTTCGACATCCACAGCGCAAAGACGCTGGGCGGCACGGCCGTCACGCTGCACCTGCATGTGGACAACGCGGACACGGTGGTGGCACGCGCCGTGGCGGCCGGCGCCACGCTCGACATGGCGCCGCAGGACCAGTTCTACGGGGAACGCTCCGGCGTCTTTCGCGACCCCTTCGGCCATCGCTGGAACGTGGGGCACAGCATCGAGAAGCTGACGCCGCAAGAGATGCAACGGCGCTACACCGCGATGATGCTCAACCCCGCCGGATGACCCGGCGGGCCCGCATCAGACCGACCACTTCTCGATGAGCTTCTCGGGGCCCATGGCGTCGTAGCCTTCGAAGGGCTGATGAATCCACGGGTTGGTGGCCAGAAACTCCACCTGGTAATCGGGAGTGAAGGTCGACAGCGCCTTGGTCCAGATCACGGCGCTGCGCAGCTCGGTGATCGGCGGGTAGTTGTTGCGCAGCATGTCCATCACGGCATGCAGCGTGTGGCCCGAATCGGCCAGGTCGTCGACCAGCAGCACCTTGCCCGCGATCTCGCCCTTGGGCGTGGTGATGAAGCGGGCGATGTCGAGGTGGCCCTGCACCGTGCCGGCATCGGCGCGGTACGAACTGGTCGACATGATGGCCAGCGGCTTGTCGAAGATGCGCGAGAGCACGTCGCCGGGGCGCATGCCGCCGCGCGCCAGGCACAGGATGGTGTCGAACTGCCAGTCCGACTGGTGGACCTTGATCGCGAGCTTCTCGATCAGGTTGTGGTACTCGTCGTAGCTGACGTAGAGATGCTTGCCGTCTTCGGTCAACATGGGTTTTCGTTTCCTCTTCAGTCGGCCAGATAGGGGTGACGCATCATGATCGTGTGATCGCGGTCGGGGCTGGTCGACACCATGTGGATCGGCACCCCGGTGACCTGCTCGATGCGCTGAAGGTACAGGCGCGCGTTGACCGGCAGCTTGTCGTATTGCGTGACGCCGACCGTGCTCTCGGTCCAGCCTTCGAGGGTTTCGTAGATCGGCGTGCAGCGTTCGATCTCGTCCGCGCCCATCGGCAGGATGTCGGTGATTTCGCCGTCCAGTTCGTAGCCGGTGCACAGCTCGAGCTTTTCGAGGCCGTCCAGCACGTCGAGCTTGGTGATGCACAGGCCCGACAGTCCGTTGACCTGCGCCGAGCGCTTGAGCAGCGCGGCATCGAACCAGCCGCAACGGCGGCTGCGGCCGGTGGTCACGCCCTTTTCGGCACCGATGGTGCTCATGTGGTAGCCGGGGGTGCCGGGCGTGGTCCAGTCGAGCTCGGTGGGGAAAGGACCGCCGCCCACGCGCGTGCAGTAGGCCTTGGTGATGCCCAGGATGTAGTGCAGCATGCCCGGCCCCACGCCCGAACCGGCGGATGCATTGCCTGCCACGCAGTTGCTGGAAGTGACGTACGGGTAGGTGCCGTGATCGACGTCGAGCAGCGTGCCCTGTGCGCCTTCGAACAGCAGGTTGGCGCCGTTCCTGTGGGCGTCGTTCAGCTCGCGCGAAACGTCGGCCATCATGGGCTTGAGCAGTTCGGCGTGCCGCATCGCTTCGTTGAAGACTTCGTCGAAATCGATGGCCGGTGCGCTCAGCACCTGGGTCAGCACATGGTTGTGCAGGTCGAGCAGCACGCGCAGCTTGGCCGCGAAGCGGTCGGGGTGCTTCAGGTCCTGCACGCGCAGCGCGCGACGCGCGATCTTGTCTTCGTAGGCCGGGCCGATGCCGCGGCCGGTGGTGCCGATTTTTTCGATGCCGCCCTTTTCACGGTAGGCCTCGCGTGCGATGTCCAGCGCGGCGTGGAACGGCAGGATCAGCGGGCAGGCCTCGCTGATGCGCAGGCGCGAACGCACTTCGACACCGGCCTTCTCCAGCCCTTCGATTTCCTCGAACAGCTTGGCCGCGGACAGCACCACGCCGTTGCCGATGTAGCACTTGACGCCGGGGCGCATGATGCCGCTCGGGATCAGGTGCAACGCGGTTTTCACACCGTTGATGACCAGCGTGTGGCCCGCGTTGTGGCCGCCCTGGAAACGGACCACGCCTTGGGCGCTTTCCGTCAGCCAGTCGACAAGCTTGCCTTTGCCTTCGTCGCCCCATTGGGTACCGACGACGACCACGTTTCTTCCGGTGGTTACGCTCATGCTCGTTCCATTAACTTCAAAAATTCAGATCGCTCGGACATCCCACTGGCCTGCATGCTCGACGAGCTCGCGGTCACAGTGGAATTCATCGATTTCGCTGCCATGACCCGGCAGCACGCAGACTACCGTTTCGCCGGCCTTGCGCAATTGGGCAATGGCCTGACGCAGGCCGGCCGCGTCGCTCCAGGGTGCACGGATGGCGGCGCGCAGCGGGCGGGCCGGCAGCACGCCGACCAGTTCGCGCACGTCAAGGCTGAAGCCGACGGCCGGCCGGTTGCGCCCGAACACGGCGCCCACTTCGTCGTAGCGGCCGCCGCGCACCAGGGAGTCGACCGCGCCGGGCACGTAGATGCCGAAACGCATGCCGCTGTAGTACGCGTAGCCGCGCAGGTCGGCCAGGTCGAAACTGATCTGACGGCCCGCCACACCCTCGAGGCCGGCAGCAAGATGCTTCAGGTCGGCCAGAGCGGCGGCCACGGCTGGCGTGCCCTTCAAGGCCTTGGCGGCCTCGTCCAGCACCGACGCGTCGCCGTACAGCTGGACCAGGGCGCGCAGCCCGTCGCGGGAAGCGGCAGGAAAATCCTTGGTGAGCGAATCGAGCTCGCTCGCGTCCTTGGCGGCCAGCGCCGCGTGCACGCGCGCCAGAACGGCGGCATCGACCGGCACGTCGGCGAAAAGGGCTCGCACGATACGCGCATCGGCCAGGTCGACGATCACGCCCTCTTCCAGGCCGGCGGCCTGGAGGCAGTCGAGCGCCAGCAGGAGAGTCTCGGTGTCGGCCTCGAGGCCGGCATGACCGTAGATTTCGGCACCGAACTGCAAGGGCTCGCGGGTGGCATGCGGCCGGTCGGGCCGGGTGTGCAGCACCGGGCCGCAGTAGCACAGGCGGGTCACGCCGTCGCGGTTCAGCAGGTGGGCGTCGATGCGCGCCACCTGGGGGGTGGTGTCTGCACGAAGGCCCATGCTGCGGCCCGAGAGCTGGTCGACAAGCTTGAAGGTTTGAAGGTCGAGCGCCTCGCCGGTGCCCGAAAGCAGCGACTCGAGGTGCTCGAGCAGCGGCGGCATCACCAGCTCGTAGCCATAGCCACGGGCGGTATCGAGCAGCTGGCGTCGAAGTTCTTCGATGTGGCGCGCCTCGGAAGGCAGCACATCGGCAATGTGATCCGGGAGGACCCAGGCGGACATGGGGATCGGGGGCGTGGTTAAACCGGGATTCTACCGGGACCGCGCTACCCCAGGACCCAGAGCAGCGTCAAACCCAGCAGGATGCTGCAAAGTCCAAAGAAACGAAGCTGGCCGTCGCGCAGCTGCATGAGCTGCCCGAAACCGCGCCGCCATCCCCCCGGCGAAACGAAGGGCAGGATGCCTTCGATCACCAGCACGAGCGCAAGGGCGCTCCAGAAGACGTCGGCGCTCACGGCTCCGGACGAATCAGCGGCGAGGGGCGCTGGCGGCCGATCCCGAGCCCTGCATGGCGCGGAAGAAGTCCGACGACGGGTCGAGCACCATCACGTCGCTCTTCTTGTTGAAGCTCTGCTTGTAGGCATCGAGGCTGCGATAGAACTGCGCGAACTGCGGGTCGCGGCCAAAGGCCTCGGCATACGCGGAAGCAGCCTGGGCATCGCCCTCGCCCTTGATCTTTTGCGCATCGCGATAGGCATTCGCCACGATCACTTCCCGCTGGCGATCGGCATCGGCGCGAATCTTTTCGCCCTCGGCCGTGCCGGTCGAACGCAGTTCGTTCGCCACGCGCTTGCGCTCGGCCTCCATGCGGCGGTAGACCGATTCGGTGATCGCTTCCACATAGTCGACACGCGTGATGCGCACGTCGACCACGTCCACGCCCCAGGGCTTGGCACCCTTCACCACCGACAGCACTTCGCGCTGCACGTCTGCCATCAGGGCTTCGCGGCGCACCGAAATCAGGTCGCGCACGGTGCGCTTGTTGATGTTTTCCTGGAACGCATTGCGAACCACACGGTTGAGCTGCATGGCACCGGCGTTCTCGTCGAGACCGACGTTGCGGATGTAGGCCCGCGGATCGCTGATGCGCCAGCGCACGTACCAATCGATCACCACGCGCTGCTTTTCAGCCGTCAGCATGGGCTCGGTGTCGATACTGGACAGCGTCAGCAGACGCTTGTCGATGTACGACACGTTCTGGAACGGCGGCGGCAGCTTGAAGTTGAGGCCGGGCTCGGTGATCACGTCCTTGATCTGGCCGAGGGAATAGACCACACCGAACTGGCGCTGATCGACCACGAAAAGGGTCGAGCTCAACAGCACGAGAAGGACGAGGATCGACGAGGCGATGAATCCGATTCTGTTCATTTTCTTCCTGCCCTTTTCAGCGCACGTCGCGTTCACGCGAACGACCGTCACGCACGCGGGTGTCGTTCGTGGTCGGCGCCACCGGTATCACCGACGACTGGGCCGGCGCCGTGCCGGCCACATTGGGGTTGGCAGCATCGACCGGCGTTGCCGCGGTGTTGTTGCCACCCATCTGCATGAGCTTGTCCAGCGGCAGGTACAGCAGGTTGGAGCCCTGCTTGCTGTCGACCAGCACCTTGGTCGTGCTTGCATAGATCTGCTGCATGGCGTCGGTGTACATGCGGTCGCGCGTGACCTGGGGCGCCTTCTGATATTCGGTCAGCACGGCGCTGAAGCGGCCGGCGTCGCCCTGTGCCTGCGCCACGATGCGCGCCTTGTAGGCCTCGGATTCCTCCTTGAGGCGCGAGGACGTACCCGTGGCCAGCGGCACGACCTGGTTCGCGTAGGCTTGCGCATCGTTCTTGGCGCGCTCACGTTCCTGGCCCGCCTTGAGCACGTCGTCGAATGCGGCCTGCACCTGCTCCGGCGGGCGCACCCCACCCTGCTGCAGGTTGATGCCGACGACTTCGACGCCGATCTTGTAGCGATCCAGAATGGTCTGCATCAGCTGACGCACGCGAGGAGAGATCTGGTCGCGCTCCTCCGCGAGAGCGGCATCCATCTTCATCTTGCCCACCACCTCGCGCACGGAGCTTTCGGCAACCTGGACGATGGTCTCGGCAGGCGACTTGCTCTCGTAGAGCCAGGCTTGCGCATTGCTCAGGCGGTACTGCACGGCGAACTTGATCTCGACGATGTTCTCGTCTTCGGTCAGCATGGCCGATTCGCGCAGCCCGGTGGAACGCACGATGGCGTCACGGCCCACGTCGGTCGAACGGATCTGCGTGGTCACCACCAGCTCGTGACGTTGAATGGGGTAAGGCAGGCGCCAGTTGAAGCCCGCGTTCACCGTCGACTTGTAGCGCCCGAACTGGGTTACCACGGCCTGCTGGCCTTCGTTCACGATGAAGAAACCCGTGCCTAGCCAGATCAGGATCGCGACTGCAGCCACGAGGCCGAGGCCGAATCCTGCGTTCTTCATGTCGGGCTTGAAGCCATTGCCGCCACCGCCGCTGCTGCCGCCGTTAGGACGATTGCCGCCACCCTTGCCGCCGAAGAAACCGCCAAGCTTGCGATTGAGGTCGCGCCAGAGTTCATCGAGGTCGGGCGGGCCCTGGTTGGGCCCCTGGCCGCGGGGACGGTTGTCGTTGTTGTTGCCCGAAGGCGGGGGGGTCGGTGCGCCCGGAGGATTGGCATCGGGGGGCCGGTTCCCGGCCGGGCGATCGCCGTTGGAGGACGGCTCGTCGCCACGCCCCCATCGGCCATCGTTCAGATTGAACATGCCCAGAAACCCTCTCCACGCTGGCTTTGAATTCATTCGCTTCGTTCTCTTGTCAGTGGCGGGATTGTGCCCAATCAATCGGCGGAATCGTGCAATTCAGCGTCCGCCTCAGGGGTCATCGTATCGGCTACGGAGCCCGACTGCCGTGCGAGCTCGGCGCGCAGCAGCGGCACGCCCTCCCCGCTCTTGGCGCTGAGGAAGATGCGCGGGACCTGCACGCCGTCGATTTCCATCTCGTCCTGCAGATGCAGCGGATGTTGCGCGCTTTCAAGGGCGTCGAGCTTGTTGAACACCAGAAGCTGCGGAACGGTGTCAGCGCCGATGTCGCGCAGGACCGACTGCACCTCAGCCATCTGCTCGGGGTAATGGGGGTTGGAAGCGTCGATCACATGCAGCAGCAGGTCGGCATCGACTGCCTCCTGCAGCGTGGCCTTGAACGCATCGACCAGGCCGTGTGGCAGGTCGCGGATGAAGCCTACGGTGTCGGAAATGGATACCTGCCGACGCGCGTCGCCCAGATAGAGATTGCGCGTGGTCGTGTCGAGCGTGGCGAACAGCTGGTCGGCCGCATAGGCTCGGGCCTTGACCAGCGCATTGAACAGCGACGACTTGCCCGCGTTGGTGTAGCCCACCAGCGAGATGTTGAAGGTCTCGCGGCGCTCGCGCTGGCGACGCTGCGTGCCACGCTGCTTCTGCACCTTCGCAAGACGCTCGCGCGTGCGCTTGATCGACTCATTGATCATGCGGCGATCGAGCTCGATCTGCTTTTCGCCGGGGCCGCCTCGCACACCCGCGCCGCCGGTCTGGCGCTCCAGGTGGGACCAGCGGCGAACCAGGCGCGTACTGAGGTACTGCAGGCGAGCGAGCTCGACCTGCAGCTTGCCTTCGTGCGAACGTGCGCGCTGGGCGAAGATCTCGAGAATGAGGAAGGTGCGGTCGTAGACGGCAACGTCGAGCTGACGCTCGAGGTTGCGCTGTTGCGCAGGACTAAGGGACTGGTCGAAAATGACTTCGCTGGCCCTGTGCAGGGCAGCCAATTCCTTGATTTCCTCGGCCTTGCCGCTGCCAACGAACAACGCGGCGTCGGGGGCCTTGCGCTTGCACGCAATACGGGCGACAGGCGTAAGGCCTGCGGTCTGCGCAAGCAGGCCGAGTTCCTCGAGTTCGCTGTCGAAATGGGGCAGCCCGAAATCGACACCGACGAGAACGGCGGCGCCTTCCTGGCGGGGGATCAGTTCAGACAAGCGGGATCAGAATAGGGAAAAAGCGCGGCAACCGGGGCCGCCGCGCTCCGCGCGATCAGGCAGCGGCGTCTTCGCTCTCGGAGGCCGAGAAGTTGACGGCACGACCCGGCACGATGGTGGAAATGGCGTGCTTGTAGACCATTTGCGTCACCGTGTTGCGAAGCAACACGACGTACTGGTCAAAAGACTCGATCTGGCCTTGCAGCTTGATACCGTTGACCAAATAAATGGAAACCGGCACGTGCTCGCGACGCAAAGTGTTCAGAAACGGGTCTTGCAGAAGTTGCCCTTTATTGCTCACGATATTCTCCGTGTTCAAGAGTAGTTGTTGGAGATATGACCTTAACACAGGGTTTCCGCGCTGCAGCAACCGGGGTCAAAAGCCTTGAGAAAATAACGTCTCTCAAAAGACGGAACTTCCGTGACAGCGTCAAGTCAACAGCCGCCATCGGCGGCCAAGATACTGTCGCCGCTCAGTCGTCCTTGTCCGCAAACGGATTCGTCGAGCTCTTGAACTGGATCCGCAGCGGCGTGCCCACCAGCTCGAACTCCTTGCGGAAACGCCCTTCGAGGAAGCGCTTGTAAGCGTCCGTCACGTGCTCCAGCGAATTGCCATGGATCACGATCACCGGCGGATTCATGCCCCCCTGATGCGCATAGCGCAGCTTCGGTCGGTACATGCCGCCGCGCTTGGGCGCCTGGAACTGCACCGCCTCCAGCAGCAGACGGGTCAGCACCGGGGTCGACATCTTGCGGGTGGCCGACTTGTGGGCCTGCGCGATCGCCTGCCACACGGGGCCCAGGCCCTGACGCTTGATGGCCGAAATGAAATGCAGTGCCGCGAACTTCAGAAACGGCAGCCGGGTCTCGATCTGCCGCTGGATCTGCTCGCGCTGGTAGCTGTCGACCGCATCCCACTTGTTGATGGCGATCACCACGGCACGTCCGCTCTCGAGGATGTAGCCCGCAATGTGCGCGTCCTGATCGGTCACGCCCTGCGTGGCATCGAGCAGCAACAGCACGACGTTGGCCGACTCGATGGCCTGCAGCGTCTTGACCACCGAGAACTTCTCGATCGCCTCGAACACCTTGCCCTTGCGGCGCAGGCCGGCCGTATCGATCAGTTCGAAATGCTGGCCGTTGCGCTCGAAGGGCACGGAAATGGCGTCGCGCGTCGTGCCCGGCATGTCGAAGGCCACGAGGCGCTCTTCACCGAGCCAGGTGTTGATCAGCGTCGACTTGCCCACGTTGGGTCGGCCCGCGACGGCCAGCTTGATCGGCTTGTTGACGTCGTCTTCACCGGTCTCGTCCTCGGGGTCCGGCAGGTTCAGCGGTGCGAGCGCAAGCTCGACCAGGTCGCGCATGCCCTGCCCGTGCGCCGCGGACACGCCGTAGACGTCGCCGAAGCCGAGTTCGTAGAAATCCACGAGCTTGGTGCCGTCGAGCATGCCTTCGGCCTTGTTGGCCGCCAGCACACAGGGCTTGCCGAGTCGTCGCAGTTCGTTGGCGATGTCATGGTCTTGCGCCGATAGGCCTTCGCGGGCATCGACCACGAAGATCACCACATCGGCCTCGGCCACGGCCTGCCGCGTCTGCTTGGCCATTTCCTTGTAGATGCCGCTGCCCGCGTCGGGCTCGAAGCCACCGGTGTCGATGACGATGAACTCGTGCTTGCCCAGGCGGCCGTTGCCGTAATGGCGGTCGCGCGTGAGCCCGGCAAAGTCGGCGACGATGGCGTCGCGCGTCTGCGTCAGGCGGTTGAAGAGGGTCGACTTGCCCACATTGGGGCGCCCGACCAGGGCCACGACCGGCTTCATGGCCGGCCTTTCGATGGCGCGGTTTTCATGATCGGGCCTTGCAAAAAGTAAAAGTTATTCAGGGCGATAGCCAAACACGCCACCCTTGGCAGTCACGACCACGACCGTGTTGCCGGCCAGGACCGGCGTGACGGTGATGGCGGAGCCATCGGGCGTGACGCGATTGAGCAGCGCGCCGTCTTCGCGAGACACGAAATGCAGCGTGCCGGTGCCTTCGCCGATGATGAGCGAGCGGCCCACGGCCAGCGGCGCGGTCAGGTCGCGGTTCTTCAGGCGGGTCATCTGCCAGGCGCGTTCGCCATCCGCACGACGCCATGCCACGACGCTGCCGTCGGATTCGGTGCCGTAGACGAAGCGGTCGTCGCCGCTGAGGCCGTCCGCGCCCGAAGCCGGCTTGCTCCACACCAACGAACCACGCACGGTTTCGACGCAGCCCACGCTGGCGTAGTAAGCCCGCGCGCAGACCGTGTCGCCGAATCGGCTCACGCTGCCGGTCAGGTCGACCAGGCGTTCCACGTCGTTGGTGCCGCGCGGTGCCGCGATGGGCGACTCCCAGCGCGAAGTGCCGTTGGCCGGGTTGATGCCCACCAGACGACCGCCGATGCCGGCAACCAGCGTGTCGCCCACGGCGATCAGCACGCCCGACTTGCGCAGCACGAGGTTTTCGCCGGTACGCTGCTGGATCCAGAGGCGGCGGCCGCTCTGGCCGTCCCACGCACTGAGGCTGCGGTCGGCGGTTTGCACGAACACGCGGCGGCCAGCGACCAGCGGCGCAGTGAAGGCCTGCGCCGACAGCTTCTGCTTCCACAGGACCTTGCCGTTCTCGATCGCGACCAGCTCGTTGTTGGTGGTGACTACCGCGGCCATGGTGCCGTCGCTGCCGACACCGGCTGCCAGAGGAGCCCCGACGCTGGCGCGCCAGGTTTCGCGACCGGCGCGGGCGTCGATGGCCACCACCGTGCCGTCGCTGCCGGCCACCGTGACCGTGTCGCCGCTGATGTCGGTGGTGAGGGGGAACTTGACCTCGGGAATGCGCACCGTCCAGGCCTGGCGAACGCCCACCAGGGCCGGGTTGGCCGGAAGCTCTTCGGGCTTAGGCTTGCCGCTGCCGGAGCAAGCCGCGAGGAACGCTACCAAGACAAGAGCTGATCCCGCACGCAGGGCGGTCGATTCAGGCACGAAACGCTTGAAATTCATGATGCGGTCAGGGAGTTTTGGGGGCTGCGGGTGTGACCGTGACGACTGGCGCCAGGCTCTTGGGGTCGACGCCGACGGCGTTGAGCTTGATCTCGATCAGGCGGCGGTAGTCGGAGGTGGCGCCAAGGCCAGTCCAGGCCTTGCGGTATTCGGCTTGCGCTTCGGTGCGCTTGCCCTGGGCCAGGTAGATGTCGCCCTTGCGGTCGGCCACCAGCGGTTCGAATTCCTTCGGCACGTTGCCATCGAGCTGCTTGAGCGCATCGTCGTACGACTTGGCGTCCAGCAGTTCGGCCGACAGACGCAGCCTGGCAATGGCCTGGTAGCCCGGGTCGATGGCGCTCTGCGCCACCCACGTGAGCGCGGCACGGGAGCCTTCGGTATTGCCCTTCTCGTACAGCGTCTTGGCGACCAGCAGGCCGGCCTGTTGCGCGTACGTGGTGGAGGCGAAGCGCTCCTTCATGTCGCCCAGCACGCGCTGGATGCGCTCGACGTCGCCGGACTGCGTGCTGCGTTCGACCTCGTCGTAAAGGGCTGCGGCCTGCGTTGCCTTGCTGCGCTGGTAGTACTGCCAGCCGTTCCAGGCCACGAAGGCGCCGGCGACGAGCAGCACGGCCCAGGTGATCAGGGTGCCGTAGGTGTTCCAGAAATGCTTGAGCTGGTCGAGCTGTTCCTGTTCTTCGAGGTCGAGAGGGGTTGCCATGCGCTGTCAGATGTTGGGAGCCGGCGATTGTAGGGTGACGGCCCAGGCGGCCACTTCTGCGAGGGGCCGTGCGGTCTGCGCAACGCTTGCGTCGCGCAGCGCTTTCAGAGTCACTTCGCCGCGTGCAAGTTCATCGGCACCGAAGATCAGTGCGTGGCGGGCGCCGCTGGCGTCCGCCTTTTTCATCTGCGCCTTGAAGCTTGCAAGCCCGTCGGCGGTGGCCGCGTGCATCTGCACGCGCACGCCGGCTTCGCGCAGCTGTTGCAGCGTGCGCAGCACGACGGGCATCGAGGCGGCGTCGGGCACGATGGCGTAAGCATCGGGGACCGGCGCAGGCACATCGGCGCCCTGCTCCTTCAGAAGGTCGAGCACGCGCTCCACGCCCATGGCCCAGCCCACCGCCGGTGCGGGCTTGCCGCCGATCTGGGCGATCAGGTCGTCATAGCGGCCGCCGGCGCACACGGTGCCCTGCGCGCCGAGCCGGTCGGTCACGAACTCGAACACCGACAGGTTGTAGTAGTCCAGGCCGCGCACCAGGCGCGGGTTGATCGTGAAGGCGATGTCGTTGGCCTTGAGGATGGACTGCAACCCCTCGAAGTGCGCGAGCGATTCAGCGCCGAGGAAGTCGATCAGCTTCGGGGCCGATTCGACGATCTCCTTCATCGCCGGATTCTTGGTGTCGAGAATGCGCAGCGGATTGCTGGGCAGGCGGCGCTTGCCGTCTTCGTCGAGCTTGTCGGCATGCTGTTCGAAGTGGGCGATGAGCTGTGCGCGGTGCAGTGCGCGCTCCGCAGGCTGGCCCAGGCTGTTGAGTTCGAGCCGCACGTCGGTCAGGCCGATGGCCCTCCAGAGCGCGCTCGCGAGCAGGATCAGTTCGGCATCGACATCGGGGCCGGCGAAGCCCAGGGCTTCGGCGCCGATCTGGTGGAACTGTCGGTAGCGTCCACGCTGCGGCTTCTCGCGACGGAACATCGGGCCTGTGTACCAGAGGCGCTTGGGGCCGTCGTAGAGCATGTTGTGCTCGATCACCGCGCGCACGAGGCCCGCGGTGTTTTCGGGCCGCATGGCCAGATGTTCCGCCTGGCCGTGCTTGTCGGAACGGTCCTCGAAGGCGTACATCTCCTTCTCGACGATGTCCGTCACTTCGCCGATGCCGCGCACGAACAGCGCCGTGTGTTCGAGGATCGGCGTGCGCACGTTGCGGTACGCATAGCGCCCCATCAGGTCGCGCACGGTGGCCTCGAGCCACTCCCAGCGCGCCGATTCGGGCGGCAATATGTCGTTCATGCCTTTGACGGCATTCAATTTTTCAGCCATGGATTCCGCGGAGGTGTCAGGCCGCGACGGCGCGCTCGCCGCCGAAGCGCTTTTCGATGTAGGTTTCGACGAGCTGGTGGAACTCGTTGGCAATATTGTCGCCGCGCAGCGTGAGGGCCTTTTCGCCGTCGATGAAGACCGGTGCGGCGGGCGCCTCGCCGGTGCCGGGCAGGCTGATGCCGATGTCCGCGTGCTTGCTCTCGCCGGGGCCGTTGACGATGCAGCCCATGACGGCCACCTTCATCGCTTCCACACCCGGGTACTTCGTGCGCCAGACCGGCATCTGCTGGCGCAGGTAGTCGTCGATCTGCTTTGCCAGCTCCTGGAAGGTGGTGCTGGTGGTGCGTCCGCAGCCGGGGCAGGCGGTGACGCTGGGCACGAAGATGCGCAAGCCCAGCGCTTGCAGGATTTCGTTGGCGATCAGCACTTCCTGCGTGCGCGACTCGCCCGGCTGCGGCGTGAGCGACACACGAATGGTGTCGCCGATGCCCTCCTGCAGCAGGATCGACAGCGCCGTGGCCGAGGCCACCGTGCCCTTGGTGCCCATGCCGGCCTCCGTGAGGCCCAGGTGCAGCGAATAGTCGCAACGCTTGGCGAGCTCGCGGTACACCGAGATCAGGTCCTGCACACCGCTCACCTTGCACGACAGAATGACCTGGTTGCCCGCCATGCCCATCGATTCGGCCAGCTTGGCGGACTCGATGGCCGAGGTGATCAGCGCCTCGTACATCACCTGCTTGGCGTCCCAGGGCTGCGCGCGCTGGCTGTTGATGTCCATCAGGCTGGCGAGCAATTCCTGGTCGAGGCTGCCCCAGTTCACGCCGATGCGCACCGGCTTGTTCCAGCGCATCGCGGCGTCGATCATCTGGCCGAACTGCTTGTCCTTCTTGTCGCCCTTGCCTACGTTGCCGGGGTTGATGCGGTACTTGCTCAATGCCTCGGCGCAGGCCGGATAGTCGGTGAGCAGGCGATGGCCGTTGTAGTGGAAGTCGCCAATCAGCGGCACGTCGATGCCCATGCGGTCGAGCTGCTCGCGGATGTAGGGCACCTGCGCCGCGGCTTCAGGGGTGTTGACCGTGATGCGGACCATTTCCGAGCCGGCAATGGCCAGCTCCTTCACCTGGATCGCGGTGCCGATGGCATCGACGGTGTCGGTGTTGGTCATGGACTGCACGCGCACTGGAGCGTCGCCGCCCACGGAGACCACGCGCGAACCCCAGACCACCTGGGCCTGGCGCGAACGGCGTGCCTTGGGCGCGGCGGCCTCGATGGGACCCACGGCAACGGGAAGGCAATCGTTTGTCATGACTTCACCTCGAAACGCGCCACGCCGCCATTCTTGGTGACGGGCTTCAGGTCGAAAGGCTGACCGTGAACCTGCACGTCCACACTCGACGCGCGGCCGACCACGACGGACAGCGGCAGTGTGCCCGACACGCCGAGCGTTTCGCCCGCCTTCAGGCTGCGGCGCAGCAGTTGCTTGCCACCGGCCTCCGTCACTGTGACCCAGCACTCCTCGCGTGCCACGAGAACCAGTTGCTGGCTGCTGCTCGCGGCGGGCGCCGAGGGCGCCGATGCTGCGGCGACAGGTGCCGCAACCAAGGGGGCGCCGTTCGAAGCGGCCGGCGCTTGACCGACCGGCCCGCTCGGTGCCACGGCCTGCGCGGGAACGGTTCCGGCGACCACGCCGGAGCCATCCGCAGAGGTCGCGCCATTCGCAGAACCTTCGGTGGTCGAACCGGCGTCGGAGCCGCTCTTTGCCGTCAGGCGCGACACCGAAGCACCGACCTGGTCGAAGACCGACTGCGGCAGCCAGAACAGCGCGCCTGCACCGATCAGCAGCAGCACCACGACCGTCACCAGCGCGCGCGACGGCAGGCCGCTCGAACGGTTGCTGCTGCTGCCGTTCCAGCGCGGCGTGCCCGACGAAACGTGACTCTTGAGCGTGCGGTCCGACTCGGCCAGCGACACCCTCTGCGTGGAAGGAAGCTTTGCGAGCACGGGCGCCGGATCGATACGCAGTGCGCGGCACACGCTGCCGGCCAGCGCGCGAGCGAAGACCGCATCGGGCAGCGAGGCGATGTCGTCCGCCTCGAGCGCCAGCAACTTCTGCGGTGGCACCTTGAGCGCGGCCGCCACCATCTCGATGTGCAGGCCGTGGGCCTCGCGCGCCTCGCGAAGCAGATCGCCGGCCGTCTTGTGCGTGGTGTCGCCTTCCTCGAGCGTCTGTGCCACGGAAGTGCCGAACTCCAAAACCCGATCAGTCATTTAAATTCCCGCGTTCGTACGCGATTGCCTCCCGCGACTGTGGGAAGCGTCGTTGCAGTTGACCGCCCAGCTGCGCGGCAGCCTCGCGGTTGTTGAGCTTTCGCTCGATATTGATGCCGAGCGCGAGCGTTTCGGCGCTGGCCGATGCGCTGTTGTTGACGCGGCGAATGTAGAACTGTGCACGCGACCACTCTTCGCGCTGCGCGAGCACCGAGGCCAGGTTGAAGCCGACCACCGGGTTGCCGGCGTCGATCTCGTAGGCCTGCATGAGGCTGCGCTCGGCCTGCACGCGCTGGCCGGCCTTGAGCTCGCACACGCCCTGGGTCATCAGCGTCTTGGCGCGGTCGGGGTAGCTGGGTACCGCCAGCGCCTCGTTGAACTGCGCCGCGGCATCGCCGTAGCGGTTCTGCTGGCACAGCAGCCAGCCGTAGTTGTGGCGTGCGTTCGCATCGCGCGGGCTGATGGCGATGGCGCGGCGGAAGCTGTCCTCGGCCATCCCGGCATCGTCCAGGCGCATGTACACGAGGCCGCGCAGGTTGTAGGCGTCCGCGTTGTTGGGGTCGGCGACCAGCGCCTGCTTGATTTCGTCGAGCGCCACCGTGGTCTGGCCATGTTCGAAATAACCCGAAGCGAGCTCCATGCGCAGACGCGCGCGGCGCTGGCGGGAGCTTTCGTCCGACTCGGTCACGACCTCGACGCCCCTGCCCGAGCTGCTGTCGGCCAGGCTGGTGGTGGTCGTGCGGGTGTTCACGCAGCCCGAGAGCAAAAACGCCACGGCGACGCCGGCAAAGCTCGCGGCAAACAGCCGCTGCGCGCTCACGGTCGTCATCGGAAAGGCCATGCTCATGGGGTCAGTGCTCCTGGGGAATGGTCTTGCGAACCGGATGCATCACGATGGGACGCTCTGCCGCACGGCGCTGCGCCATGCGTTCGGCCGCACGGGTGCGGTCCTTGACGTCGCCGGCGAGCTGGCCGCAGGCGGCGTCGATGTCGTCGCCGCGCGTCTTGCGCACCGTGGTCACGAGCCCGGCTTCGCTCAGCGTCTTCGCGAAAGCGAGAACGCGCGGCTGCGGCGATCGCAGCAGGCCGGACGCCGGAAACGGATTGAACGGAATCAGGTTGAACTTGCACGACACGTCGTGCGTGCGCACGAGTTCGATCAGCTGGCGCGCATGCTCGGGCTGGTCGTTCACGCCATCGAGCATGCAGTACTCGAAGGTGATGAAGTCGCGCGGCGCGTGCGCCAGGTAGCGCTTGCAGGCCTCGAGCAGTTCGGCGATAGGGTACTTGCGGTTGAGCGGCACGAGGTCGTCGCGCAGCGCGTCGTTCGGTGCATGCAGCGACACGGCCATGGCCACGGCGCAGTCGGTGCCCAGACGGTCGATCATGGGCACCACGCCGGACGTCGACACCGTCACACGGCGGCGCGACAGCCCATAGGCGTTGTCGTCGAGCATGGTGCGCAGTGCGGGCACCAACGCCGAGTAGTTCTGCAGCGGCTCGCCCATGCCCATCATCACCACGTTGGAGATGACGCGCTCGCTGCGCTTGAGGTGCTTGCGAAGAAAATGCTCGGCAAACCACAGCTGGGCGACGATTTCGCCCGTGCTCAGGTTGCGGCTGAAGCCCTGATGCCCGGTCGAGCAAAAGCGGCAACCGACCGCACAGCCGGCCTGGGACGACACGCACAGGGTGCCGCGGTCGTCCTCTGGAATGAATACGGCTTCGACGGCATTGCCGTCACCGACGTCGAACAGCCACTTGATCGTGCCGTCCTTGGATTCGTGCTGCGTGATGACCGGCAAGGCCTCCACGCGCGCGGTGGTCGCGAGCTTCTCGCGCAGCGACTTCGCCAGATCGGTCATCTGGGTGAAGTCGCTCGCGCCACGCTGGTGGATCCAGCGGAACAACTGCGTGGCGCGGAATTTTTTCTCGCCGAGCTTTTCGCAGAACGCAGTCAACCCCTCGAGATCGAATTCGAGCAGGTTGACTGTGGTCATGGAATCGGTCGAGATGGGCTTCAGCGTGCGTAGACGTTGAGGCCCGCGAAGAAGAAGGCGATTTCGTTCGCTGCGGTTTCAGGCGCGTCCGAACCGTGCACGGCGTTGGCGTCGATGCTGTCGGCGAAGTCGGCGCGGATGGTGCCGGCGGCCGCCTTCTTGGGGTCGGTGGCGCCCATCAGGTCGCGGTTCTTGGCGATGGCGTTGTCGCCTTCGAGCGCTTGCACGAACACGGGGCCAGAGATCATGAACTCGACGAGGTCCTTGAAGAAAGGACGTTCCTTGTGCACCGAGTAGAACTGCTCGGCTTCGTTGCGCGACAGGTGCACCAGCTTGGCGGCGACGACCTTGAGGCCGGCGGCTTCAAAGCGGGAAACGATCTTGCCGATGACGTTCTTGGCAACTGCGTCGGGCTTGATGATGGAGAGGGTACGTTCGATAGCCATTGAAATGCTTCCTGGAGCTTTGATTTTGAAGTGTTTTGTCACAACTGCAACGCATTCGTTGCGTCACCTGTCGACAAAGCCTCTGATTTTAACCGGCGCAGCCTTCGTGGTTGGTGAAAACCCCGCGAAAGGCCGCGCTCCGGCGGCTGGCTTTCAGCGCCCTCGGCGCCGTCCGCCGGCCTGCCCTGCCGGACCGCCGTAGCCACCACCGCCGCTGCGGCGACCCTGGCCCGGGCGCTGTTCCTTGCGCTGACGCGAGAAGCTGTCGGCACCGATGTAGCCGAGCGACGTCTTCATCGGATCGGGCTGATTCGCACCGCTGGGTTGACGGTCGTCGCCCTGGCGATTGCCGCCACCGCCCTGGCGGTTGCCACCATTGCCGGCATTGCCGTTCCCGCGGCGCGCCTGGCCTTGCGGCGGACCGCCGTTGCCGGGGCCGGGCCCACGGTTGACACGGCCGCCGCGATCGCCCCGGTCACCGCGCGGTGCACGACCGTCGCCCAGCGGGCTCGGAATCGGGGCCTCGCGGGCGCCCTGGTCACGGCCGTCGCGCATGTCGCGCGGCTGGCCGCCACCGGCACCGCCGTTGCGGTTGCCGCGGCGCTTCTTGTTGCGGCCATTGCCGCCGCCGTCCTGTCCGGGTCCCCGCACCTGCTGCGAATCGGGCCGCGCCGCCGCGCCGCCGGACGCCTGGAACAGCGCACGGATGTCACGCTCGTCGAGCTCCATCCAGGCGCCGCGCTTCAGGCCGCGCGGCAGCACCATTGCGCCGTAGCGGATGCGGATCAGCCGGCTGACCGCATGGCCCACCGACTCGAACAGGCGGCGAACCTCGCGGTTGCGGCCTTCGGAAATGGTCACGCGGTACCAGCAGTTGGCACCCTCGCCGCCACCGTCCTCGATGGTGCCGAACTGCGCCATGCCGTCGTCCAGGCGAACGCCGTCGAGCAGCTTCTTCTTTTCTTCGGCGGTGAGCGCGCCCAGCACACGCACCGCGTACTCGCGCTCCAGGCCGAAGCGCGGGTGCATGAGCTGGTTGGCCAGATCGCCCGAGCTGCTGAACAGCAGCAGGCCTTCGGTGTTCAGGTCGAGCCGGCCGACCGACTGCCACTTGCCTTGCTGCAGGCGCGGCAGCTTGCGGAACACAGTCGGGCGGTTCTGCGGATCGTCGTGCGTCACCACTTCGCCCACGGGCTTGTGGTACGCGATGACGCGTGGCGGCGGGGGCGCGATGCGGAAGCGGATCGGCTTGCCGTTGATCTTGACCTGGTCGCCGAACTGGATGCGCTGGCCGATGTGGGCCGGTTCGTTGTTGACGGAAATGCGGCCCTGGAGAATCAGTTGCTCCATTTCGAGCCGCGAACCGAGGCCCGCCTGGGCCAGCACCTTGTGCAGCTTGGGCGAGTCGGCCTCGGGGAGCAGCACGCGCTTGAGCGGTGGTACCTCCGGGCTTTCTTCGTCGGCGTCGAACTGGCCGGAAATGACGTCGGCGAAGCGGATCGGCTCGGGCGGCAGCGCATGGCGCTGCTCGCGCTCGGCGGCGCGGCGGGCACGGTCGAGGTCGTCTTCTTCCTCGTCGGGCTCCTCCTCGTCGTCTTCGTCCTCGTCGCTACCGTCGTTACGGGCAACCTGCTCGGACTGCGTCGCCTGGCGGGCCTGCTGCGCGGGCGCCGGCTCGGCGGTTTCTTCCGCGGCAGCAGCGACGGGCGCCTCGACCTTGGCCGCTACAGCCTCCACCGGCCCGGCGACCGCAGGGGCCTCTTCAGCCAAAGCCGGCGCGTCGGTTGCAGCCGCAGCGTCGTCCGCCACCTTCTTCTTGCGAGGCGCGCGCGGCTTCTTGGGCGCTTCGGCTTCCAGAGGCGCGGATTCAGGCGTCGCGGCCTCCGTCGCTACGGCTTCAACCGCCTCACCTGCAGCCTTCTTGGGCGCGGTCGCACGTTTCTTCTTTTTGACTTCGGGTTCGGCAGGCAGCATGGCCGCGTCTTCGGTGTCGGGTGTGCTCATGGGGTTTTTCCGGAGGAAGGAGCGTGGGGGCCGGCCTCGTCCACAGACGGGGCATCGGGTTCTGGGACCGGTGGCTCGGCGTGAGCGGACGCGGGTTCCGGCTCGGCCGTGGATTCGGCTTCGGGTTCTGTTTCTGTTTCTGGGGCAGACAAGGCTTCGGGCGCCTCGGCGACTCGCGCTATTTCCGCGACGTCGACCATTTCCGGCGCCGCATCCATCGGCAGGCCCTGCTGCTCGCCGGAGGCCCGCTCGAGCGCATCGACCAGGGCCGCCTGCTGCGCCGGCGTTTCGATCAATGGCAACTGGTCGAGCGAGGCCAGTCCCAAGTCGTCGAGAAACTGGCGCGTGGTGGCGTACAGACCCGGCCGGCCCACGGTTTCACGGTGGCCGATGACCTCGACCCAGCCGCGGTCCTCGAGCTGCTTGAGGATCAGCGAATTGATCGTCACGCCGCGAATGTCTTCCATGTCGCCGCGCGTGGCCGGCTGGCGATAGGCAATGATGGCCAGCGTCTCGAGGGCGGCGCGCGTGTAGCGCGGCGGCTTCTCGGGGTGCAGGCGGTCGAGATGGTCGCGCATTTCGGGCCGGCTCTGAAAGCGCCAGCCGCTGCCGACGCTCACAAGCTCCAGGCCGCGCTGCGCCCAGTCTTCCTGCAATTCAAGCAACAGCACCTTGATGGTGTCCACACCCAGTCCGTCGTCGAACAGCACGCGCATGTCGCGCACCGGCAAAGGCTGGCTCGAACAGATCAAGGCGGTTTCGAGAATGCGCTTGGCATCCGCCGTATTCATGGTTCGCGTTATCCGGGAAAAGGCGCCTCGGGGACGCTTGTTCAGAAGGATGAAAGGAGTTGGCGCTGCAGGCACACGGCAAATGCAGCGCGAGGCCGGCCTCGGGTGGCCGGCGAGGCCCTCGGGCCGTCAGGCGCGATTGTAGTCCAGGCCCCAGGACTGCAAAGCCTGCGCCAGGTCCGGCGGCGGCGCGGAACGGAACTCGAGCGGCGCCTGCGTGACCGGATGCACGAAGGCCAGCCTGAACGCATGCAGCGCCTGGCGGGTCAGTCCGGCGCCCGGCGCGCCGCCGTAGAGCGCGTCGCCGACCAGCGGATGGCCGATCGACGCCATGTGCACGCGAATCTGGTGGGTACGGCCGGTTTCGAGGGTGCAGCGCACCGCGCAGGCTTCGGTGTTGCTGTCGAGCCGCTCGATCAGCGTGCGCGCCGTCTTGCCCGAGTTCCGCTCGAGATCGACCACGGCCATGCGCAGCCGGTTGCGCGGATCGCGGCCGATGGGCGCGTCGACCTGCCGGGCCGCGGCGCCCGCCCACGGCTTGTGCCCGATCGCCAGGTACTGCCGCTTGACGTCGCGCGCGGCGATCAGCGCCACCATCGCGTCCATGGCCGCCCGGGTGCGCGCGACCACCATCAGTCCGCTGGTGTCGCGGTCGAGCCGGTGCACGATGCCCGCCCGCGGCAGCAGCACGGCCTTGGGGTCGAGCGCCAGCAGGCCGTTGAGCAGCGTGCCGCTCCAATGGCCGGGGGCCGGGTGCACGACCAGACCGGCGGGCTTGTCGATGATGCGCAGGTGCTCGTCCTCGTGCACGGTGACGATGTCCATCGCCTCGGGCCTGAAAGCCTGGCTCTGAGGCGTCGGCCGCAACTCGATGCGGCCGGCCTGCCCGGCTTTCACCGTGGCCGAGACCTTTTTGAGCGTGTGCCCTTGCACCTCGACCGCACCGGCTTCGATCAGCTGCTGCAGGTAACTTCGGGAAAATTCGGGCACCAGCGCGGCAAGCGCGCGGTCGAGCCGCTGGCCGTGTTGGGCGGCGTCGATGACGAAGGGCCGCAGCTCGCTGGGCTCGATCGGGTCGGCGCCCTCGTCGAGTTCGGCCGCCTCCGCTGACTCGGGGGTATTGCTCAAAGGGTCGGCCGATATAATTGAGGGTAACTGTTTCACGAAAGCCGTATGTGATGTTTCGCGCCAAATTATCGGTCCCCACCTGGATCGCGCTCAGCGCGACGGCTCTGCTGGCAGCTGGCTGCTCGTCGACCTCCGTCGACAAGACCGCCAACTGGAGTCCCAACCGCATCTACTCCGAAGCCAAGGAGGAAGCCGGTTCGGGTGCCTACGACAAGGCTGTGCCGCTCTACGAGAAGCTCGAAGGCCGCGCCGCCGGCACGCCGCTCGCTCAGCAGGCCCAGCTCGAAAAGGCCTACGCCCAGTACAAATCGGGTGAAAAGGCCGCCGCCATCTCGACCATCGACCGCTTCATGAAGTTGCATCCGGCGAGCCCCGCGCTCGACTACGCGCTGTACCTGAAGGGCGTGATCAACTTCAACGACGACCTGGGCATGTTCGCCTTCCTGACGCGCCAGGACCTGTCCGAGCGCGACCAGAAGGCCGCCAAGGAATCGTTCGAGTCCTTCAAGGACCTCGCCACGCGCTTCCCCGATTCGCGCTACGCGCCCGACGCGCGCCAGCGCATGAACTACATCGTGAACTCGCTCGCGCAGTACGAGGTTCACGTGGCGCGCTACTACTACTCGCGCGGCGCCTACCTGGCAGCCATCAACCGCGCGCAGATCGCGCTGGCCGACTACCGCGAAGTGCCGGCGCTCGAGGAAGCCCTGTTCATCATGGTCAAGTCGTACGACGCCCTCGGCATGAAGGACCTGCGCGACGACGCACAGCGCGTGTTGACCACCAACTATCCGCAAAGCACCTACCTTGCGAACGGTTTCAAGGGCAAGGACGACCCTTGGTGGAAGGTCTGGTAAAGCCGGAATACGCGCCGTGGCGCGCTCAGGTCAATTCTTGAGCGCGTCCAGCGCGTCGTTGAAATCCGACTCGTTTTCGAGCCGCCGCATCGGCGGCAGCGCCGCCAGCAACCGGCGGCCGTAACCCATTGCGACCAGGCGCGTATCGCAGATCGCCAGCACGCCGCTGTCGGTTTCCCGCCGGATCAACCGCCCTGCTCCCTGCTTGAGCGCAACCGCCGCTTCGGGCAACGAATAGTCGGCGAACGAACTGCGGCCCTGCGCCTCGAGGCGCTGCGAGCGCGCCTCGACCAGCGGATCGTTCGGCGGCGGAAACGGCAGCTTGTCGATCACCACCAGCTGCAGCGCATCGCCCGGCGCATCGAAGCCCTCCCAGAACGACGCCGACGCCACCAGCACACAGCCCGCGCGCCCGGCACTCGCGCCTTCGCGGAAGCGGTCCATCAGCACGCGCTTGGGCAGCTCGCCCTGCACCAGCACCTCGGGCCGCAGCGCGGCATCGAGCAGCTCGAACTGCTGCTTCATGGCATCGCCGATGGTGCGCAAGGCCCGCAGCGTGGTGGTCAGCACCAGCGTACGCCCGCCGAGTTCGGTGGCGCCGTGCGCGGCGAGTTGCGCGACCTTCTGGCTGTGCGAAGGGTCGTTGGGCTTCGGAAAGGCGCGCGGCACATAGAGCGCTGCCTGCGAGGCGTAGTCGAAGGGGCTGTGCACGCGCAGCACCTGCGCGTCCTGCAGGCCGCAGGGTTCGGTGAACCAGCGCAAGGTGGGCTCGTCGCCCAATGTGGCGGAGGTGAAGACCCAGGCGCGGCCGCCGTTTCCCTGCCCCGGCGTCTCGCTCGCCTGGCGTTCACCGTAGGCATCGAGACCGTCGTCATCGTCATCGTCACCGTCCAGGTCGGCCTGATCGTCCACGATCTTGAGCACCCGCTTGCGCATCGCCTCGGCGATGTCGAGCGGCGACTCGATCAGCCGCAGCTGCGAGCCCACATCGACCCAGCGCACCGAGTCGACTTCGCAAGGCAGCGCGAAGCGCGCGGCTCGCTTGGCGAGTTGGCGGGTTCGCTCGTGCAGCCGCACGAAGTCGGGCGAGATCTCGCTGACCGTGGCGAGCCCTTCGGCCGCCGTTTCGAACGAATGCTGCAGATCGTCGAGCGCGCGCTGCCATGCATCGGGATCGACCCCTTCCGGCGACGCGCCCAGCCAGCGCAGCTTGGCCCCGGGCCATTGCTTGCCGACCACCAGGCGCAGCTCGCGTGCGGCGCGTTCGACGCCGGCGGCCAGCTGCTGCCAGTCGACCAGCCCGCGCGCGTGCTGCAGCCCCGCGCCGAGCATGTCGCGCGCGAAATCGAGCGCCTGGCCGCTGCCGAGCTGCGCGCCGAGGAACTGGACGCCGGTTTCGTTGAGCTGGTGCGCCTCGTCGAACACCACCACGCTCACGGTCGGCAGCAACTCCGCCATGCCCGTCTCGCGCACGGCAAGGTCGGCGAAGAACAGGTGATGGTTGATGACCACGATGTCCGCCGCCAGCGCCTCGCGCCGCGCCAGGTTGACGTGACAGGGCTTGAACTGCGGGCACTGCGCGCCCAGGCAGTTCTCGCGCGTGGACGTGATCAGCGGAATGAGCGGCGAGCGCTCGTCCAGGCCCGGCAGCTCGGCCAGGTCGCCCGTGCGCGTGGCCTTGGACCATTGCTCGATCTTGGCCAGCGTGCGCAGGCTGCCGCGCTCCGGCAGCGATGCGTCGTGGCGCGCCATGTCCAGCCGGTGCAGGCACAGGTAGCTGCCCCGCCCCTTGAGCAGCGCCGTGCGCACCGGCAGGCCGAAGGCTTCGACCAGGCGCGGCAGGTCGCGGCCGAACAGCTGGTCCTGCAAGGTCTTGGTGGCGGTCGAGAGCAGCACGCGCTCGCCGCTCAGCAAGGCCGGCACGAGGTACGAGAAGGTCTTGCCCACCCCCGTGCCCGCCTCGACCACCAGCACACCGCCCTCTTCGATGGTGCGGGCCACGGCGATGGCCATCTCGGTCTGGCCCGAGCGTTCGCGAAACTGCTCGGCGGCACGCGACAGCACGCCGCCCTGCGCGAAGGCGTCGCGCACCTTGTCCTCGAGCGCGCCGGTCACGCGGGCTCTTTCGGGTCGAGCACGTTCTCCAGGCGCGCAACCTGGTCACGCAGCGCAAGGCGGCGTTTTTTCAGGCGCCGCAGCAGCAGCTCGTCTTGCGGCGAGCTCTCGGACAAGCGGTCGATGGAGGCGTCGAGATCGGCATGCTCGATGCGCAGTTCGATCAGTTGACGGGAAAGGGAGTGAAGATTGGAGTCCAACGGTGGGGCGCGCACACTGATTTTTCGCGGCGCATGTTCATTCGATAATACGTCCTGACACGAATCCCAGCGACGACAGAAACACGCGCCTCAGGCGCCTATGCCTCATGACTCAAGGCTTTCGACTTGCCGCGGCCACCGGACTCCACAAGGGAGACCGGCCGTACCAACAAGACCAGGTGCTGGTGATGAGTCACCCGCGCGTGCCGGGCTGCGTGCTCGGTGTGGTGGCCGACGGCATGGGCGGGCGCAGCGGCGGCCGCAAGGCCTCCGACCAGGTGCTGATGACGGCACGCCAGCTCTTCACGCGCTACCAGCCCGGCCGCGACGACCCGCAGGCCGTGCTCAAGCAGATCCTGGAAGACTCGCACACCGTCATCAAGCTCACCGCCGTGTCCAGCGAACAGGAGCCGCACAGCACGCTGGCGGCCTTCCTCATGAACCCCAAAGGCGACTGCGCCTGGATTCATGCAGGCGATTCGCGCATCTATCACTTCCACGACGGCGAGCTCGTCAGGCGCACGCGCGATCATTCGTACGTGCAGGTGCTGATCGACCGCGGCCAGATCACCGAGGCCGAGGCCAACATCCACCCTCAGGGCAACATCCTGCTCGGCTGCCTGGGCATGACGACCACGCCGCCGCCGGTCGACCCGTACTACATCCCGAAACTGGCGCCCGGCGACCTGCTGATGGCGTGCAGCGACGGCTTGTGGCATTACTTCACCCCCGAAGAACTGGCGAGCGTGCTGTACGCGCATCCGCCGCGCGACGCAGCTGAGATCCTGGTCGGCGAGGCGCGGCGCCGGGCCCGCGGCACCGGCGACAACCTCTCGATCGCGGTGCTGAAGATCGAAGCGCTTCCGGCAGCCACCTGAGCGGCTGATCGCCCGCCAGCCCTGGAACTCAGGGCGCGGGCGACGAAGCCGCAGGCGTCGGCAGCGGCGCACCGCGCGGCTTGCTGCGGTCGGCGTTCTGGCGCTCCCGGCTGGCCCGATGCTCCTCGGCACGCTTCTGCTTGTCCTGAAAACGCTGCACGACGGCGGGCGCCTCGCTGCGGCGCTGGGCCGCCTTGGCCTGCTCGTCAGCATGGGCCTTCAGCTTGGACTCGAGCTGGCGTTCACGCTCCGCGCCCTGTGCCGCCGTCTCGGCCCGGCTGGTGGCGTGGTCGGCCGCGCGTTGCTCGCGGTCTTTCTGGGCCTGGCTCGACTGCTCCTGCTTCTCGCGCGTGTCCTGCGGACGCTGCTGGCCGGCCTTCTGGTCGAGCTTCTGCAGTTCGGCCGCGCCGCTGCGCTGTCGCTGGATGTCGTTGATCGCGGTTTCCTGGCGCTTGATGTTGTCGGCTTCCTTGCGGCGCCGCTCACGGCTCTCACGCAGGCAGTCTTCCACCGCGAACTTCTTGTAGCAGACAGCCCGCTCTTCCACGAAGCGCCTCTCCACGGCCTCGCGCTCCGTCGACAGCCTGCGCTTCTCGACCTCGAGGTCGGTGGTGCCCGCCGCGGCGTTGAACTGCGCCCACAGCGGCAGGCTGGCCAATGTCATGAGCAGGGCAAGGACGATTTTTTTCATGTGAGTCGGGTGTCGACGATGCGGCGTTCCAGGGCAAGAAACTCGCTCGACTGCATTTCAGTGAGCCGGGAGACCGTGCGCGGAAACTCGTGCGCCAGCGGCCCCTCGGTGTACAACGCCTCGGGCGGAACCTCTGCCGACATGATGAGCTTGCAGCGCCGGTCGTACAAGACGTCGATCAACCACGTGAAACGGCGTGCCTCCGAGGCCATGCGCACCGGCATGTGCGGCACGTCGGACAGCAGCACCGTGTGGAACTGGCTCGCGATCTCGAGATAGTCGTTCTGCGAGCGCGGGCCGCCGCACAGCGTCTTGAAATCGAACCACACCACGCCGCCGGCCTTGCGCCGCGCGCGGATCTCGCGCTGCTCGATGTGCAGGATCGGACTCTCGTCGGCCGTCTCGGCCAACTTGTCGAAGGCCTTGCGCATTTCTTTGTCGGCCGCCGCATCGTTGGGCGTGAGGTACATGCGCAGCTGTTCGAGCGTGCGGCGCCGGTAGTCGGTGCCGTTGTCCACGCTCAGCACCTCGAGCTTCTCGTTCAGAAGCGCGATGGCGGGGAGGATGCGGTCGCGGTGCAACCCATCCGGATACAGGTCGTCGGGCTTGAAGTTCGAGGTGGTGACGAAACCCACACCGTTCTCGAACAGCGACGCCAGCAAGCGATGAAGAATCATCGCGTCGGTGATGTCCGCCACATGGAACTCGTCGAAGCAGATCAGCTTGTAGCGCTTGGAGATGCGCAAGCCCAGTTCGTCGAGCGGATTGACCGTGCCCTGCAGTTCGCGCAGCTCGCGGTGCACTTCGCGCATGAACTCGTGAAAGTGCAAGCGCGTCTTGCGCCGCAGCGGCACGGCGTTGAAGAAGAGGTCCATCAGGAAGCTCTTGCCCCGCCCGACGCCACCGTACATGTAGACGCCGCGCGGAAGCTCCGGCCGGTTGATGAACTTCTTCAGCGCATTCGAACGCTGGGCCTTGTACTCGGCCCATTCGTTGGCGCAGCGGTCCAGCGCCTCCACGGCATGCAGCTGCGCGGGATCGCTGTGGAACCCGCGCGCGGCGAGCTCCGCCTCATAGGCCTGTTTGACGCTGGTCAAGAGAAACGGCGGATCAGAAGTTCAGCGTGCGCTTGTCCACGGCGAGTGCCGCTTCCTTCGTGGCTTCCGACAGCGACGGGTGCGCGTGGCAGATGCGTGCGATGTCTTCGGCGCTGGCCTTGAACTCCATCGCCACGACGGCTTCGGAAATCAGCTCGCTGACCTGCGGGCCCACCATGTGCACGCCCAGGATCTCGTCGGTCGTGGCGTCGGCCAGGAACTTGACCATGCCGGTCGTGTCGCCCAGCGCGCGTGCGCGGCCGTTCGCCAGGAACGGGAAGGTGCCGGCCTTGTAGGCGCGGCCTTCGGCCTTGAGCTGCTGCTCGGTCTGGCCGACCCATGCGATTTCCGGGTGCGTGTAGATGACCCAGGGCACGGTGTTGAAGTTGACGTGCCCGTGCTGGCCGGCAATGCGCTCGGCCACGGCAACGCCCTCTTCCTCGGCCTTGTGCGCCAGCATCGGGCCGCGCACCACGTCGCCGATCGCCCACACGTTGGGCAGGTTGGTCTTGCAGTCGCCGTCGACGTTGATCGCACCGCGCTCGTCGAGCGCCAGGCCCACGGCTTCGGGGTTCAGGCCAATGGTGTTGGGCACGCGGCCGATCGACACGATCAGCTTGTCGACGTCCAGCACCTGGGCTTCGCCCTTGGCGTTGGTCCAGGCGATGGACACGCCCTTCTTGCCGGACTTGATTTCGCCGACCTTCACGCCGAGCTCGATCTTCAGGCCCTGCTTGTCGAAAGCCTTCTTGGCTTCCTTGGCGATCTGCTCGTCCACCGCGCCCAGGAAGGTCGGCAGCGCTTCGAGCACCGTGACTTCCGAACCGAGGCGGCGCCACACCGAACCCATTTCGAGGCCGATGACGCCGGAGCCGATCAGCGCCAGCTTCTTGGGCACGCCGCCCATGCGCAGCGCGCCGTCGTTGGAGAGGATGTTTTCCTCGTCGAACGCAGCACCCGGCAGCGCGCGGGCATTGGAGCCCGTGGCCAGGATGATGTGCTTGCCAACGATGGTTTCTTCAGCGGCGCCGGCCACCTTGATCTCGTAGCCGCCGTCGGCGGCCTTCACGAACGAGCCACGGCCGTGGAAGGACGCGATCTTGTTCTTCTTGAACAGGTACGTGATGCCGTCGTTGTTCTGCTTCACGACCTGGTCCTTGCGGGCCAGCATCTTGTCGATGTCGAGCGACAGGCCCGACACGTTGATGCCGTGGTCCGCAAAGCCGTGGCCGGCATGCTCGAAGTGCTCGGACGACTGCAGCAGCGCTTTCGACGGAATGCAGCCGACGTTGGTGCAGGTGCCGCCGAGCGCGGGGCCGCCCTTGGCGTTCTTCCACTCGTCGATGCAGGCCACGTTGAAGCCGAGTTGAGCGGCGCGGATCGCGGCGATGTAGCCGCCGGGGCCGCCCCCGATGACGACGACGTCGAATTGTTTGTTTGCCATCTGGTTCTTTCGCCTCAGATGTCGAACAGCAGGCGCGACGGGTCTTCCAGCGCTTCCTTCATGGCGACCAGGCCCAGCACGGCTTCGCGGCCGTCGATGATGCGGTGGTCGTAGCTCATGGCCAGGTAGTTCATCGGACGGATCACGATCTGGCCGTTCTCCACCACCGCGCGGTCCTTGGTGGCGTGCACGCCCAGGATGGCCGACTGGGGCGGGTTGATGATCGGGGTCGAAAGCATCGAGCCGAAGGTGCCGCCGTTCGAGATGGAGAACGTGCCGCCGGTCATGTCTTCGATGCCCAGCTTGCCGTCTTGCGCCTTCTTGCCGAACTCGGCGATCTTCTTCTCGATGTCGGCAAAGCTCATCTGGTCGGCGTTGCGCAGGATGGGCACCACCAGGCCGCGCGGCGAACCGACGGCGATGCCGATGTCGAAGTAGCCGTGGTACAGGATGTCGTTGCCGTCGACCGATGCGTTGATCACCGGGTACTTCTTCAGCGCATGCACCGCGGCCTTCACGAAGAAGGACATGAAGCCGAGCTTCACGCCGTGTTCCTTGGTGAAGCTGTCCTGGAAGCGCTTGCGCAGGTCCATGACGGGTGCCATGTTCACTTCGTTGAACGTGGTCAGGATGGCGTTGGTCGACTGCGATTGCAGCAGGCGCTCGGCGATGCGGGCGCGCAGGCGGCTCATCGGCACGCGCTGTTCCGGGCGCTCGCCCAGGTCGGGCGCGCCGGTGGGTGCGCTCACCTGTTGCAGGGCGGGCTTGGCGGCCGGCGCGGGGATGGCGGCGGCAGCGGGCTTGGCACCCGAGGCGACCGCGCCGAGCACGTCGCCCTTGGTGACGCGGCCGTCCTTGCCGGTACCGGACACGTCACCGGTCTTCAGGTTGTTGTCGGCCAGCAGCTTGGCTGCGGCGGGCATGGCAACGTCGGACTTCGAACCACCGGTGGCGACAGCAGCGGCGGCTGCCGGTGCTGCAGCGGCCGGGGCGGCCGCGGGAGCAGCAGCTGCCGGTGCGGCTGCCGAGGCCTTGCCTTCGGTGTCGATCTTGGCGATCACCTGCTCGGCGAGCACCGTGGCGCCATCGGGCTGCACGATCTCGGTCAGCACGCCGGCCGAAGGCGCGGGCACTTCCAGCACGACCTTGTCGGTCTCGATCTCGATCAGGATTTCATCGACGGCGATGGCGTCGCCGACCTTCTTCTTCCAGGTGAGCATGGTGGCTTCGGCCACGGATTCGGAAAGCTGGGGGACTTTGACTTCTACGATAGACATGTGGAGTGAGCTCCGTTTTGTTCTTGAGGGTGTTCGTGTGAAAAGGAACGGGTTTTACTTGGTCAGCACGAAGCCCTTGAGCTTGCCGAACGCGCCATCCACGAGCGCCTTTTGCTGTTCCTGGTGCAGGTGCGAGTAGCCCACCGCCGGAGATGCCGAAGCGGCACGGCCGGAGTAGCCGAGCTTCTGGCCGTCCTGCATGTTTTCGTGGATGTAGTGCTGCACGAAGAACCAGGCGCCCTGGTTCTGCGGCTCGTCCTGGCACCACACCACGTCCACGAGGTTGGGGTACTTCTTGATTTCCGCGGCAAACGCCTTGTGCGGGAACGGATAGAGCTGCTCCACGCGGATGATGGCCACGTCGTCGGTGCCCTGCTCCTCGCGCCTCTTGGCCAGGTCGTAGTAGACCTTGCCCGAGCAGGCGACCAGGCGCTTGACCTTCTCGGCCTTCAGGCCCTTGCTGTCCGGAATGACGGTCTGGAAGCTGCCCTTGGTGAATTCGGTCAGCGGCGAGGTGGCGTCCTTGTTGCGCAGCAGCGACTTCGGCGTGAGGATGACCAAAGGCTTGCGCAGGTTGCGCACCATCTGGCGACGCAGCACGTGGAAGATCTGGCTGGCCGTGGTGGGCTGCACCACCTGCATGTTGGTGTCCGCGCTCAGCTGCATGAAGCGCTCCAGGCGTGCCGAGCTGTGCTCGGGGCCCTGGCCTTCGTAGCCGTGCGGCAGCATCATGGTCAGGCCGTTGACGCGGCCCCACTTCACTTCGCCCGAGGCGATGAACTGGTCGATCACCACTTGCGCGCCGTTCACGAAGTCGCCGAACTGGGCTTCCCAGATCACGAGCGTGTTGGGGTCGTTCGAGGCGTAGCCGTATTCGAACGCCAGCACGGCTTCTTCCGACAGGATCGAGTCGATCACGACGAACGGGGCCTGGTTCTCGGCCACGTTCTGCAGCGGCGTGTAGGTGCCGGTGTCGAACTTCTCGCGGTTCTGGTCGTGCAGCACCGCGTGGCGGTGCGTGAACGTGCCACGGCCCGAGTCTTCGCCCGACAGGCGGATCGGGTAGCCCGAAGCCACCAGCGAGGCGAAGGCCATGTGCTCGCCCATGCCCCAGTCGACGTTGACGTCGCCGCGGCCCATGGCGGCGCGGTCGTCCAGCACCTTCTTCACCAGCGGGTGCACCGTGAAGCCTTGCGGCACGGTGGTGATCTTCTCGGCCAGGCGCTTCCACTCGCTCGAGGGAATGGCGGTGTCGCCGGCGTCGGTCCACTTCTTGTTGAGGTAGGGGCTCCAGTCGACGGCGAACTTGCTCTTGAAGTTGGTGAGCACGGGGTCGACCGTGTTCTTGCCTTCGTCGAAGGCCGCGCGCTGCGCCTTGACCATGTCGTCGCCGAGCGTGTCGCCCAGGCCTTGCGTGGCCAGCTTGTCGGCGTACAGCTTGCGCGTGCCGGGGTGCTGGGCGATCTTCTTGTACATCAGCGGCTGGGTGAGCGAGGGGGTGTCCTGCTCGTTGTGGCCCAGCTTGCGGAAGCAGATGATGTCCACGACCACGTCCTTCTGGAACTCCATGCGGAAGTCCAGCGCGAGCTGCGTGGCGAGCACCACGGCTTCGGGGTCGTCGCCGTTCACGTGCAGCACCGGCGCGTCGACCATCTTGACGATGTCGGTGCAGTACAGCGTCGAGCGGCTGTCGCGCGGGTCGCTGGTGGTGAAGCCGATCTGGTTGTTGATGACGATGTGCACCGTGCCGCCGGTGGAGTAGCCACGGGTCTCGGCCAGTGCCAGCGTTTCCATCACGACGCCCTGGCCTGCGAAGGCCGCGTCGCCGTGCACGATCACAGGCAGCACCTGCTTGCCCAGCGGGTCGCCGCGGCGGTCCATGCGGGCACGCACCGAGCCTTCGACCACGGGATTCACGATTTCAAGGTGCGACGGATTGAACGCGAGGCTCAGGTGCACCGGGCCGCCGGGGGTGGTCACGTCCGAGCTGAAGCCCTGGTGGTACTTGACGTCGCCGCTGGGCAGTTCTTCGGGGGCGGTGTGGTCGAACTCGGCGAACAGGTCGGCCGGCATCTTGCCGAGCGAATTGACCAGCACGTTCAGGCGTCCGCGGTGGGCCATGCCGATCACGATTTCCTGCACGCCCTTGACGCCGGCCTGGTTGATCAGCTCGTCCATCGAGACGATGAAGCTCTCGCCGCCTTCGAGCGAGAAGCGCTTCTGGCCGACGTACTTGGTGTGCAGGAAGCGCTCGAGGCCTTCGGCCGCGGTCAGGCGGTTGAGCACGTGCTTCTTCTGCTCGGCGCTGAGCTTGGGATTCGTGCGGGCGCTTTCGAGGCGCTGCTGCCACCAGCGCTTGTGCGTGTGGTCGGTGGTGTACATGTACTCGGCGCCCATCGTGCCGCAGTACGTCTCGCGCAACGCGTTCAGCAGGTCGCGCAGGGACATGGTGTCCTTGCCGAAGAAGGTGTTGCTGGTGTTGAACACCGTCTCGAGGTCGGCGTCGGTGAAGCCGTAGAACGCGGGCTCGAGCTCCGGAATGGACGGACGCTCGGCGCGCTTGAGCGGATCGAGGTCGGCCCAGCGGGCGCCGACGTTGCGGTAGGCGGCGATCAGCTGCTGGACGGCGGTGCGCTTGCGCCCGAGTTCGGAGTCGGCGCCGCTGGCCACCACGACCTTGGTCGTGCCCTGCTTCGCGCGTTCGGCGAAGGCGTTGATGACCGGCAGATGCGGGACATCGCGGGAGTTGGTGCCGTCGGCGGCGGGAACGTTCTGCAGGGCATCGAAATACGAACGCCAGTTGTCGGGCACGCTGCCGGGGTTGGAGAGGTAGTTTTCGTACATCTCTTCGACATAGGGCGCATTGCCGCCGAAGAGGTAGGTGTTGCCTTGATAGGCGCTGTACGCCGATGGCGTAGAGGAGGAATCGCTCATGATCCGCTGACCTTCGCTTCCCTGAAGGAAGCACTAGCTGGTTAAGAAACCTTCCGCGACACGGCTGAACCGATTGGCGGATGCGACTGTGGCTGGGGAAGGGCCTGAGTACCTTGGCATTGTGCCACGTCAACCATATGACGATTCAAAGGGGCCGTGCAACCCCCTTGCGGTCTAACTCAGGGGGAAGAGAGTAACTGTTTGATCTGCTGCAGCGTCGCGGGGTCGTCGATGGTGGTCAGGTCGCCGGGGTCGCGCTGCTCGCACACGGCCTGGATGGCGCGGCGCAGCAGCTTGCCGCTGCGGGTCTTGGGCAGGCCGCCCACGAAACGCACGCGCGCGGGCCGCGCGAGCGCGCCGAGCTGGTCGGCCACCACCTTCATGATCTCGCCTTCGAGCTTGAGCGCCGCCTGCGCATCGGTCACGGCGAGGCCGTCCTTCGGCACGACGAAGGCCATCGCCACCTGCCCCTTCAGCGCGTCGGCCACCCCGACCACCGCCACCTCGGCCACGTTGGCGTGCCCGGAAATGCTCTCCTCGATCTCGCGCGTGCCCAGGCGGTGGCCCGCCACGTTGATCACGTCGTCGGTGCGCCCGAGGATGTAGAAATAACCGTCGGCGTCGCGAATGCCCCAGTCGAAGGTCGAATAGACCATCTTGCCGGGCACGCTTTTCCAGTACGTATCGACGAAGCGCGCGTCGTCTTTCCAGATGGTCTGCATGAAGCCGGGCGGCGTCGGGCCTTCGACCACGACCACGCCCTTCTCGTTGGCGCCAGTCAGTTCCTCGCCGGTCGACTCGTGCAGGATCTTGATGCGGTAGCCGTACATCGGCACGCCGGGGCTGCCGAACTTGCTGGCCTTGGGCTCGACGCCGTTGGCGATGGTGATCATCGGCCAGCCCGATTCGGTCTGCCAGTAGTTGTCGATGATCGGCACGCCCAGGCCCTCGCTGATCCAGCGCGCGGTGGGCTCGTCGAGCGGCTCGCCCGCCAGGAACAGCGCGCGCAGGCTCGACAGGTCGTATTTCTTCAGCAGCGCCGGGTCCTGCTTCTTGAGCACGCGCACGGCCGTGGGCGCGCTGAACATCACCGTCACCTTGTACTTTTCGACCAAGCGCCACCAGATGCCGCCGTCGGGCTGCTGGTCGATGCCCTGCGTGGGCAGGCCCTCGTACAGGATCGTCGCCATGCCCGCGATCAGCGGGCCGTAGACGATGTAGCTGTGACCCACCACCCAGCCGATGTCGCTGGTCGAGAAGTACGTTTCGCCGGGCCGGCCGTCGAAGATGTGCTTCATGCTCGCGGCCAGCGCCACGGCGTAGCCGCCCACGTCGCGCTGCACGCCCTTGGGCTTTCCGGTGGTGCCGCTGGTGTAGATGGTGTAGCTGATGTCGGTCGAGGCCAGCCAGGTGCAAGGCACCTCGGAATTCAGGTGCTTTTGCCGCAACTCGGCCGCCAGATGGTCGCGTCCTGCTACCAGACTCATAGCAGCAAGACCTCGGTCGGCGAGCAGCACCGCCAACGGCTTGTGCGCGGACAGCCGGATCGCCTCGTCGAGCAGCGGCTTGTATGCGATGACCTTGCCGCCGCGCGAGCCCGCGTCGGCGCTCACGATCACCTTGGGTTCGGCGTCCTCGATGCGCGTGGCCAGCGAGCCGCTGGCAAAACCGCCGAACACCACGCAGTGCACCGCCCCGATGCGCGCGCAGGCCAGCATGGCGAAGGCGGCCTCGGGAATCATCGGCATGTAGATGAGCACGCGGTCGCCCTTGCCCACGCCCAGCTCGATCAGGCTGGCCGCGGTGCGCTGTACCTCGGCGTGCAGCTCGGTGAAGCTGTAGCTTTGCTCGACCCCGGTTTCGGTCGAAACGAAGATCAGCGCAGGCTGGTCGCCCCGCGTCGACAGATGCCGGTCGACGGCGTTGTGGCACAGGTTGGTCGTGCCGCCCACGAACCAGCGCGCAAACGGCGGGTTGCTGGCGTCGAGGATCTGTTGCGCGGGCGTGTGCCAGTCGATCAGCTTCGCCTGCTCGGCCCAGAAGGCCTCGGGCGCGTCGACGGACTGGCGATGGAATTCTTCGTAGCGGCTCATCGGGTTGTCTCCTGTTCATGTGCATTCCGTTCCGGCGGGCTCCGCCAAAACTGAATTCATAATTATGGAGACCGATCTTGCAGCAAGCTGACGGCCGCTACAACCGGGTGCTGCCCGCTCCGGCCCGCCTGCGCGGGCTGCTTTCAGCTCAGCGGATCAGCGCTTGCAGCTCATGGAATGCCGGGTGCTCGGCAGTGCGCAGCCATTCGAAACCGACCATCTCGGTGGTCACCAGCTCGGCACCGGCACCGGCCAGCCGGTCGAAGGCGGCGTCGCGGTTGCGCTCGGTGCGCGAGCCGCAGGCGTCGGTGACGACCCAGACATCGAACTCGTCTTCCAGCAGATCGAGCGCCGTCTGCAGCAGGCAGACATGGGCTTCGCAGCCTGCGATCACGATGGTGTTGCGCTCTTCGGCCGCAGCCTGGGGCTTCTGCAGGTGCTTGGGCAGGCTGCGGGCATTGCCCTGCGGCGCGGCCTTGGCCGGCGCGCGCAGCCATTCGCCGAGCCCCTCTTCCACGCCGCTGAAATGCATCTTGGCCAGCGTTTTCCTGCAGAGCGCGCGAATGTCCGGCAGGTTCTCGCCCAGCTTGGACGGGTTCTGCTCGGTGCCCCAGACGGGCACCTCGACCAGTTGCGCCAGCTTGCCGAGGCGCACCGCATTCTTCGCAACGGCCTCGTTCTCGAAGACGGCAGGCATCAGCCGCGCCTGGTAGTCGATCAGCACGAGTTGGGATTGCGAAGCGTCGAGCAGCATGAACAGGTTCTTTCTTGGGGGAGTTTGGACGGGGCTAAACCGTACCACCGAAAACACCGCCTGCGCCCGCCGCGCCGCCGATGCGCCCGACGAGTTGCGCCACGTAGGTCTTGAACAGCGCGTCGGCCGACTGCCTGAACATGCGGATGCGACCCGTGTGCTGCATCAGCAGCAGGCCGACGCCGTGCGCGAACAGCGAGGTGTTCTCCTGCAAGGCAAGGTCTGCCGCCAGCCCCATCGCCTGCAGCGCGTCTTCGCAGGGGCGCAGCGCCTGGTGCAGGTGGTCGTTCAGTTCGTGGTCGAGCTCGCTGGTCAGCCCGCGTGGCCGCATGCCCTGCACCAGATAGAAGCCCAGGTCGAGCTCGCGCGGGTTCGCAGCGTAGAAATCGAACCAGGCCTGGGCCTTGGCGGCGAGCGTCAGGTCGGGGTGACCCTCGGTCGGCGGCGCGTCGGCCACCGCGGTTTGCAGCCGCTGGATGGATTCGTCGAGCAGGGCCGCGTAGATCGCTTCCTTGCTCTCGAAGTACGAGTAGATCGCGCCTGGCGTATAGCCGGCCTTTCGGGCAATTTCGCGCACGCTCGCGCCTTCGATACCGGCGTCCAGAAACACGGCGCGGGCGGCGTCGAGCACGAGCGCGCGGCGGACGTCGGTGAGCGCCTGGCGGCGCTGGAGCTTGGCTTGCATCGGCGGGACTATAGCCCCGTGACCCAGTGCCCCTTCGATTTTTTAAGCATTGATCGAAAAATTGAACAGTGTTCAAATTCGTGACCAGAACACGAACTTCGGAGACAACACGATGAATGCCCCGCTTCCCGCCGCCGCCCTCATGTCCGGCGCCGACTACCGCGAATCGCTGCGCCGCTACCGCCCCACGGTGTTCGTGGACGGCCGCCGCGTCGACTGCGTGGCCGACGAGCCCGCGTTCCAGCCCGGCATCAATGCCATCGCCCTCACCTACGACTACGCCCTGAAAAAGGAATACGAGCCGCTGATGACGGCCGTGCAGCACACCAGCGGCAAGCGGGTGAACCGGCTGTCCCACATCAACACCGGCTCGGGCGACCTGCTCAACAAGCTAGAAGCGGTGCGTCTGGTCTGCCAGGAAACCGGCTGCGCGCAGCGCTACCTGACGCACGACGCGCTCAACGCCATTGCCCAGGTGTCGGCGCGCATCGACGACGCGCGCGGCAGCACCGAGCACACCGCCCGCTTCCACGAGTACCTGCACCGCGTGCAGGACCAGGACCTGACGCTGGGCGTGGCCATGACCGACGCCAAGGGCGACCGAAGCCGTCGGCCGCACGAGCAGGCCAACGTCGACAGCTACCTGCACGTGGTCGAGCGCAACGCGCGCGGCATCGTCATCTCGGGCACCAAGGCCATCGTGACCGGCGCGCCCTATGTGCACGAACTGCTGGTCATGCCCTGCCGCAACATGGGCCGCGAAGACGCCGATTTCGCCGTGTGCTGCGCCGTGCCGCTCGATGCACCGGGCCTCACCATCGTGGCGCGCCCGGCCGGGAGGCCCGGAGAGAAGCTCGAGCACGGCGACGCCCTCTTCAGCCGCAAGTACGGCCAGAGCACCGGCGTGTGCATGTTCGACCGTGTCTTCGTGCCGTGGGAGCGGGTGTTCTACGCCGGCGACAACGGCACCTGGGAGCATTCGGGCCACCTGACCTACAGCTACGCCACCCACCACCGCCACAGCTGCATCGGCGCCCGCGCGGGTTTCGGCGACCTGCTGATCGGCGCCGGCGCGCTGATGTGCGAGGCCAACGGCTTCGACCCGGGCAAGGAAAGCCACCTGCGCGAGCAGATGGTGGAGCTCATCACCATCACCGAGAGCTTCTTCGCCTGCGGCGTGGCGGCCAGCGTGTACGGCAAAGCCGACGAACACTGCGAGGTGTTCATGCCCGACCCGGTGTTCAGCAACATCGGCAAGCTGCTGCTGGCCACCAAGATCTACGACATGCACCGCATCGCGCACTACGTGAGCGGCGGCCTGATCGTCACCCTGCCCGGCCCGGACGAAGACCACAACCCCGAGACCGCCGCCCGCCTGTCGGAGGTGCTGCGCGCCAACCCGGCCATTCCGTACGAACAGCGCATCGAGACCGCCCGCTTCATCGAAGACCTCACGGCCGGCTACCAGGGCGGCTGGTACAGCGTGATCAGCCTGCACGGCGGCGGCTCGCCGGCGGCCATGAAGCAGGAGATCTGGCGCAACTACCCGGTCGGCTCGAAGGTGGAACTGGTCGAGCGCATCCTCGAGCGCGGCATTGCCGCCGACGGCTCGCCCGCCGCCGCGCCGCACGACCCGGGCCGCGCCATCACCCGCAACCGCCAGCCCGGCAAGTGCTGCGACACGGGCTGCACGACGCCGGGGCAACCGGTGATGGTCGACCTGCCAAGCTCGTTGCGCGCCTAGACTTGCGCGCATGAAGTTCATCTCGAAACGGTTGTGCCTGGCGGCACTGGGCCTGGGCGCGGCGCTCCTGGTCGCGGCGTGCGGCGGGATGCGCGAAGCCTCCGTGCCGCTGGCGACTTCGCTCGACAAGAGCAGTTGCACCCGCAGCGCCGACACGCTGCTGGTGATGCTCCCCGGCCTGTACTCGACGCCCGACGAGTTCGAACGCGAAGGCTTCGTGCGTGCCGTGCGCGACAACCGCATCGCCGCCGACGTGATGCTGGTCGACGCGCACATCGGCTACTACAACGACAAGACCATCCTCGAACGCCTGAGCGCGGACGTGGTGGCACCCGCGCGCAGCCAGGGCTACCAGCGCATCTGGTTCGTCGGCATTTCGCTTGGCGGCTTCGGCGGCCTGCTCTATGCGCAGACGCACCCCGGCGAGCTGGCCGGCCTGGTCACGCTTGCGCCGTACCTGGGCGAACGCGTGCTCGGCACGGACATCGCCAACGCAGGCGGCCTTGTGAAGTGGAGCGGCCCGCTGGTCGACGCAGCGGCCGGCACCCCGCGCACACCGAACGAAACCCAGCTGTGGCAATGGCTGCGCGGCTATGCGGGTTACACGCAAACCGCAGGCGCGCGCCCGCCGCTCTACCTGGGCTACGGCACGGAAGACCGCTTCGTCTTCAGCCACCGCCTGCTGGCCGCGGCCTTGCCGCCGGAGCGCGTCTTCACGACCGAAGGCGGCCATGACTGGCCGCAGTGGACGCGCCTGTGGCAGCGCATGCTGCCGACCTTGCCGCTGCCGGGCTGCCCCGGTTGAAGCACAGCCGGCGACGGCTCAGTTCGGCTTCAGGCGCAGCAGCTTGCCGTCGGCCTCGTCGGTGAGCACGTAGAGCAGCCCGTCCGGGCCCTGCTTCACATCGCGGATGCGGGCCCGGCCGTCGGCCAGCAGCTTGTGCTCCGCCACCACCTTGCCGTCCTTGAGTTCGATGCGGTCGAGGTAGCCGAACTTGAGCGAGCCGACGAACAGGTTGCCCTTCCAGGCCGCGCCATAGCGGTTGCTGTTCAGGAACGCCATGCCGGACGGCGCGATCGACGGCACCCAGTAGTGCAACGGCTGCTCCATGCCGTCTTTCGCGGTGATGCCGTCGCCGATCTTGCCGCCGCCGTAGTTCTCGCCGTAGGTGATGACAGGCCAGCCGTGGTTGCGCCCGGCCAGCGGAGTGTTGATTTCGTCCCCGCCCTGCGGGCCGTGCTCGGTCATCCAGAAGCGACCGTCGGGCGCGAGCGCGGCGCCCTGCCCGTTGCGGTGGCCGTAGCTCCAGATCTCGGGCAGCGCGCCCGCCTTGCCGACGAAGGGGTTGTCCTTGGGCACGGTGCCGTCCTTGGCGATGCGCACGACCTTGCCCAAGTGGTTGTCGAGCTTCTGCGCGTCTTCCTTGCGGCTGAAGCGGTCGCCCAGCGTGAGGAACAGCGTGCCGTCGCGCGCCTCGACGATGCGGCAGCCGAAGTGCGCGCTGCTGGCCACCTTGGGTTGCTGGCTGAAGATGACTTTCAGCGCCTCGAGCTTCGTGCCGTCGGCCGACAGATCGGCGCGTGCCAGCGCGGTGCTGTTGGCCGCGCCGCTGGCGGCGGGCTCCGAGAAGCAGAAGTACAGCGTGCGGTTTTTCTCGAAGCCCGAGTCGGCCAGCACATCGAGCAAACCGCCCTGTCCGCTGGCGGCGATGCGCGGCAGGCCCGCAATGGGTGCGCCCACCTTGCCGTCCGCCGCGATCATGCGCAGGCGGCCCGGTTTCTCGGTAACCACGAAGCGGCCACCCGGCAGAAAGGTGACACCCCATGGATTTTCCAGACCCGACGCGACGGTTTCCGGTGCCGGCTGTGCCAAGGCGATGCTGCAGAAACCGGTTCCCAGGAGCATCGCCAGGGCGCCTGAAGGACGAAAAAATGGCTTGCTTCGAAAGTTCATGGCTTTTCCTGGGAGTTGGTGCGATCTTGACGAAAGATAGCCACTCGATCCAGGCATGGCCGGAATCCACCCGCAGCGAGAAGGTCCACTGACGGTCAACCGCTTATGGTCAATAAACGTTCGCCGTTACATTTTTTCTTGAGCCGAATCGAAAATTTCAATGTAAATCAATGACTTACATACGCTTTTGCTCATTCTTTTTAAATTGACATAACCGCGCGTCATCAATATCCTACGCGCCATGCGTTTTTTCGTCCTACCCGCGTCTCTCCTCTTTGCCGTCGCTGTTCACGCAGCCCCTCAACAGGATAAAACCGACGACGAGTTGGCACGAATGCTGGCCGACAAGGGCCTGATCGGGCAGCTCAAGCAGGTTCGCCAGACCGTCACGGAGCGCACGTCCGACCTGGTCGTCACGGCCATCGGTTTTCTCGGCGTTCCGTACCGCCGCGGCGGCAACACCGCCGAATCGGGTTTCGACTGCAGCGGCTTCGTCCGCGCCATGTACAACCAGACGGTCGGCCACATGCTCCCCCGTCGCGCCGAAGAGCAAGCCGCCGCCACCGAGAAGATCGACGCCAGCCAGCTCAAGCCTGGCGACCTCGTGTTCTTCAACACCATGCGCCGCGCCTTCAGCCATGTCGGCATCTACGTCGGCGAAGGCAAGTTCATCCACTCCCCCCGCTCCGGCGCCCAGGTGCGCGTGGAAGACATGAACGGCAGCTACTGGCAACGCCGCTTCGACGGCGCCCGCCGCGTGCTCGGCGGCCCGGCGGACGAAGTGAAGGCCGCGGCCCTGGCCCGCACCGGCGACTGAGCTTTCGAACTCCAGACGAAAAAAATCCCGCAGCAGCGGGATTTTTTATGGGCGCTCGGTCAGCGCCCCCTGCGGCAATCAGCTCTTCTTCGCCGGCGGCAGGTCCGTGCAGGTGCCGTGCGCCACTTCTGCCGCCATGCCGATGCTTTCGCCCAGCGTCGGATGCGGGTGGATGGTCTTGCCGATGTCGATCTCGTCCGCGCCCATCTCGATGGCCAGCGCGATCTCGCCGATCATGTCGCCCGCATGCGTGCCGACGATGCCGCCACCCAGGATCCGGTGCGTCTCGGCGTCGAACAGCAGCTTGGTGAAGCCTTCGTCACGCCCGTTGGCGATGGCACGGCCCGACGCGGTCCACGGGAAGTGGCCCTTCTTGACCTTGATGCCTTCTGCCCTTGCCTGGTCTTCCGTGAGGCCCACCCACGCCACCTCGGGGTCGGTGTAGGCCACGCTGGGGATCACGCGGGCGTTGAACGCGGCGCTGGACAGCTCCTTGTCGCCCTTCTGCTCTCCGGCAATCACCTCGGCCGCCACGTGGGCCTCGTGCACCGCCTTGTGCGCCAGCATGGGCTGGCCCACGATGTCGCCGATGGCGAAGATGTGCGGCACATTGGTGCGCATCTGGATGTCGACCGGAATGAAGCCGCGGTCGCTCACCGTGACGCCGGCCTTCTCGGCACCGATCTTCTTGCCGTTGGGGCTGCGGCCCACGGCCTGCAGCACCAGGTCGTACACCTGCGGCTCCTTCGGCGCGTTTTCGCCCTCGAAGGTGACCTTGATGCCCTCCTTGGTCGCTTCGGCGCCCACCGTCTTGGTCTTCAGCATGATGTTGTCGAAGCGCGGCGCGTTCATCTTCTGCCAGACCTTCACCAGGTCGCGGTCGGCGCCCTGCATCAGGCCGTCGAGCATTTCGACCACGTCCAGGCGCGCGCCCAGCGTGGAATACACGGTGCCCATTTCGAGGCCGATGATGCCGCCGCCCAGGATCAGCATGCGCTTGGGGTCGGTGCCCATCTCGAGCGCGCCGGTGGAGTCCACGATGCGCGGATCGCCCTTGGGCATGAATGGCAGGCTGACCGACTGCGATCCGGCCGCGATGATGGCGTTGCGGAACTTGACGGTCTGCTTCTTGCCGGTCGTGTCCCAGCTGGTGCCGGTGCTTTCCTCGACTTCCAGGTGGTACGGGTCGATGAAGTTGCCCACGCCGCGCAGCACCGTCACCTTGCGCATCTTGGCCATGGCCGTGAGGCCGCCGGTGAGCTTGCCCACCACCTTGTTCTTGTGGCCCAGCAGCTTGGCACGGTCGACCGTGGGCGCGGCGAAGCTCACGCCGAGGTCGGCGAAATGCTTGACCTCGTCCATGACCGAGGCCACGTGCAGCAGCGCCTTCGACGGGATGCAGCCGACGTTCAGGCACACGCCGCCCAGGGTGGCGTAGCGCTCGATCAGCACGACCTTCAGGCCCAGGTCGGCGGCGCGGAAGGCGGCCGAGTAGCCGCCGGGGCCAGCACCGATGACGACCACGTCGCACTCGACATCGATCTTGCCGCCGTAGGTGGAGGCCACGGGTGCGGCGGCAGGTGCCGGTGCCGGGGCAGCCTTGGCGGCGGGTGCCGCTGCGGCCGGGGCAGGCGCCGGTGCAGCAGGCGCAGGCGCGGCCGCAGCGGCACCGTCCACCTCCAGCGTCAGCACGACCGAGCCCTGCTTGACCTTGTCGCCCACCTTCACGGCGATGGCCTTCACCACGCCGGCGTCGGACGACGGAATCTCCATCGAGGCCTTGTCCGATTCGACCGTGATCAGCGACTGCTCGGCCTTGACCGTGTCGCCGACATTGACCAGCACCTCGATCACCGCGACTTCGTCGAAGTCGCCGATGTCGGGCACCTTGATTTGTTGTTCGCTCATTTGGACACTTTCAGTTTGAGTGTGAGAACGTCGACCGGAGGGGCCGAATTGCGATCGAATTCGCAGGCGGCGGCAATGCCTGCCTCCGCCACGTCGCGCGACGTGCGCAACTTGATGTCATATGCCGCGTGCATGGCGCCCAGAGCAAAGCTGCGTCCCGAGCCGATGGCCCAGAACTGCTTGAACTCGAACACCTCGCGGTAGCTGTAGACGCCGTAGATGCCGCTCTGGTTGGCCATCAGCATCGTGAACTGGCTCGACTCGTAGGGCTCGTGCTCGTCTTCCTTGGTCTGCATGAAGAACGAGTCTTTCAGCACCGCATGCAGCCGCGTGAAGGTGCGAAAGATCTCGTGCTTGCTGCCGAACAGCAACTGCTCGCGCGGTTGCGCGGCCAGCGCATGCTGCAGCACCAGGAAGTGCGCAGCAGCGCCGGCCACGGCGAACAGGCTCTGGCCCGCCGCCTCCTCGACGGTGAAGATCTTCTGGTTCGCCTCGGCGCGGTGCGAGAGCCGCGTGTCGCCGAAGGTCACCAGGGAATCGGCTGCCATCGTGACCTGGCCGCCCTTGCGGACGGCCACTACGGTGGTCATAGCAGGATTCGGCGATAGTCCGCGAGCACCTGGCCCAGGTAGGCGTTGAAACGCGCAGCCAGGGCGCCGTCGATCACGCGGTGGTCGTACGACAGCGACATCGGCAGCGTGAGACGCGGCACGAACTGCTTGCCGTCCCACACCGGCTTCATCTGGCCCTTCGAGAGGCCGAGGATGGCCACCTCAGGCGCGTTGATGATGGGCGTGAAGTGCGTGCCGCCGATGCCCCCGAGCGAGCTGATCGACATGCAGCCGCCCTGCATGTCGCCCGAGCCGAGCTTGCCGTCGCGCGCCTTCTTGGCGAGCTCGCCCATCTCCTGGCTGATCTGCAGGATGCCCTTCTTGTCGGCATCCTTCAGCACCGGCACCACGAGGCCGTTGGGCGTGTCGGCCGCGAAGCCGATGTTGTAGTACTGCTTGTAGACCAGCTGGTCGCCGTCCAGGCTGGTGTTGAACTCGGGGAATTTCTTCAGCGCCGAGACCACCGCCTTGATGACGAAGGCCAGCATCGTGACCTTCACGCCCGACTTCTCGTTCTCCTTGTTGGTGGAGACGCGGAAGGCCTCGAGCTCGGTGATGTCGGCTTCGTCGTTGTTGGTGACGTGCGGAATCATCACCCAGTTGCGGTGCAGGTTCGCGCCGCTGAGCTTCTTGATGCGCGACAGGTCCTTGCGCTCGACCGTGCCGAACTTCGTGAAGTCGACCTTGGGCCAGGGAATGAGGCCCAGCGCGGCGCCGTCGCCACCACCGGCCGGTGCCTTGGCCGCGGAAGCCTTGGTGCTGGCCTGGCCGCTCATCACGGCCTTGGTGAAGCTCTGGACGTCGTCCTGCGTGATGCGGCCCTTCGGACCGGACCCCTTGACCTCGTCGAGAGGCACGCCGAGTTCGCGGGCGACCTTGCGCACCGACGGCGAGGCGTGCGGCAGCTTGCCGCTGGGCGTCGTGGTCGGGTCGTGTGGCGCCGCGGCGGCCGGGCTCGCGGCGGGTGCCGGCGAAGCGGCGGCGGGTGCCGCAGCGCTGGCAGTTGCGGTGGCCGGTGCGGCCGCCGCAGCCTGTGCAGGCGCAGGCGCAAGCGCTGCGGCACTGGCCGCACCTTCGAGCACGGCGATCAGGTCGCCGATGTTGACGGTGTCGCCGACCTTGACCTTGAGCTCCTTGAGCACACCGGCGCCCGACGACGGGATTTCCATCGAGGCCTTGTCCGACTCCACCGTGATGAGCGACTGCTCGGCCTTCACCGTGTCGCCGACCTTCACGAGCAGTTCGACGACCGCGACGTCCTTGAATTCGCCGATGTCGGGGACCTTGATCTCGATCGGGCCCGAGGCGGCAGGCGCTGCGGCCGGCGCAGGCGCTGCAGCCGTCGGCGCGGGCGCGGCGACGGCGGGCGCCGCAGCCGGGGCTGGCACAGGCGCAGCGACAGCACCCGCCTCTTCAGCCTCGAGCACGAGCACCACCGAGCCCTGCTTGACCTTGCCGCCGACCTCGACCTTGATTTCCTTGACGACACCCGCCGTCGACGACGGGATCTCCATCGAGGCCTTGTCCGATTCGACCGTGATGAGCGACTGCTCGGCCTTGACCGTGTCGCCCACCTTCACGAGCACCTCGATCACCGCGACTTCATCGAAATCGCCGATGTCCGGCACCTTTACTTCCACTGCTGCCATATCGTTGTCTCCCGCCGTAAGGCGCCGTTCGTTCGTTGGTTGTTGATGTTCAAGCGTAGAGCGGGTTGACCTTGTCGACATTGATGCCGTACTTCTTGATCGCTTCCACCACCTTGGCCACCGGCACGGTGCCGTCTTCGCTCAGCGCCTTGAGCGCGGCCACCACGATGTAGTGGCGGTTGATCTCGAAGTGCTCGCGCAGCTTGTTGCGGAAGTCGCTGCGGCCGAAACCGTCGGTGCCCAGCACCTTGTAGGTACGGCCCTTCGGGATGAACGGACGAATCTGCTCGGCGTAGGCCTTCATGTAGTCGGTGGATGCCACCACCGGGCCGCTCGATGCTGCGAGCTGCTCGGCCACGAAAGGCACGCGCGGCGTCTGGTCGGGGTGCAGCAGGTTCCAGCGGTCAGCATCCTGGCCGTCGCGCGTGAGCTCGTTGAAGCTCGGGCAGCTCCACACCGAAGCCGACACGCCCCACTCTTTTTCGAGCAGCTCTTGCGCGGCAAAGCTTTCGCGCAGGATGGTGCCGCTGCCCAGAAGTTGCACGGTCGGCGCCTTGGCCTTCAATGCGGGGCCCTCCTTGGCCAGGTACATGCCCTTGATGATCTGCTCTTCGGTGCCAGGCTTCAGGCCGGGCATCGGGTAGTTCTCGTTGAGCAGCGTGATGTAGTAATACACGTTGTCCTGCTTCTCGACCATTCGCTTCAGGCCGTGGTGCAGGATGACGCCCACTTCGTGCGCGAAGGTCGGGTCGTAGCTCACGCAGTTCGGGATGGTGTTGGCCAGGATGTGGCTGTGACCGTCTTCGTGCTGCAGGCCTTCGCCGTTGAGCGTGGTGCGCCCCGAGGTGCCGCCCAGCAAAAAGCCGCGGGCCTGCATGTCGCCGGCCGCCCAGGCCAGGTCGCCGATGCGCTGGAAGCCGAACATCGAGTAGTACACGTAGAACGGCACCATGATGCGGTTGTTCGTGCTGTACGACGTGGCCGCCGCGATCCAGCTCGACATGCCGCCGGCTTCGTTGATGCCTTCCTGCAGGATCTGGCCGGCCTTGTCTTCCCTGTAGTACATGACCTGGTCCTTGTCGACCGGGGTGTACTGCTGACCGTGCGGGTTGTAGATGCCGATCTGGCGGAACAGCCCTTCCATGCCGAAGGTGCGGGCCTCGTCCACCAGGATGGGCACCACGCGCGGGCCCAGGGCCTTGTCGCGCAGCAGTTGCGTCAGGAAGCGCACGTAGGCTTGTGTGGTCGAGATTTCGCGGCCTTCGGCCGTGGGCTCCATCACCGACTTGAAGACGTCCAGCGACGGCACCGTGAAGCTCTCTTCGGCCTTGGTGCGGCGGTGCGGCAGGTAGCCGCCGAGGGCCTTGCGACGCTCGTGCAGGTACCTCATCTCGGGCGTGTCGTCGGCCGGCTTGTAGAACGGCAGCTCGGCGATCTGGCTGTCCGGAATCGGAATGTTGAAGCGGTCGCGAAAGGCCATGATGTCCTCGTCGCTCAGCTTCTTCGTCTGGTGGACGTTGTTCTTGCCTTCGCCGATCTTGCCCATGCCGAAGCCCTTGACGGTCTTCACGAGCAGCACCGTGGGCTGGCCCTTGTGGTTGTGGGCGGCATGGAAGGCGGCATACACCTTCTGCGAGTCGTGGCCGCCGCGCTGCAGGCTCCACACCTCGTCGTCGGTCATGTGCTCGACCATCTTCAGCGTGCGCGGATCGCGGCCGAAGAAGTTCTTGCGCACGTAGGCACCGTCGTTGGCCTTGAACGACTGGTAGTCGCCGTCGTTGCACTCCATCATGATCTTGCGCAGCGCGCCGTCATGGTCCTTCGCGAGCAGTGCGTCCCAGCCCTTGCCCCAGATCAGCTTGATCACGTTCCAGTTGGCGCCGCGGAATTCGCCTTCGAGCTCCTGGATGATCTTGCCGTTGCCGCGCACCGGGCCGTCCAGGCGCTGCAGGTTGCAGTTGATGACGAAGACCAGGTTGTCGAGGTTCTCGCGCGCCGCCAGGCCGATGGCGCCCAGCGATTCGACTTCGTCCATTTCGCCGTCGCCGCAGAACACCCACACCTTGCGGTTCTCGGTGTTGGCGATGCCGCGTGCGTGCAGGTACTTGAGAAAGCGCGCCTGGTAGATGGCCATGAGCGGGCCCAGGCCCATCGACACCGTGGGGAACTGCCAGAACTCCGGCATCAGCTTGGGGTGCGGGTAGCTCGACAGGCCCTTGCCGTCCACTTCCTGGCGGAAGTTGAGCAGTTGCTCTTCGGAAAGGCGGCCTTCCAGATAGGCGCGGGCGTAGATGCCGGGCGACACGTGGCCCTGGATGTACAGCAGGTCGCCGCCGTGGTTTTCGCTCTCGGCGTGCCAGAAATGGTTGAAGCCGGCACCGAACATGCTCGCCAGCGATGCGAAGGAGCCGATGTGGCCGCCCAGGTCGCCGCCTTCGGCCGGGTGGTGGCGGTTGGCCTTGACCACCATCGCCATCGCGTTCCAGCGCATGTAGGCGCGCAGGCGCTGTTCGATCTCGAGGTTGCCGGGGCTGCGGGCTTCCAGGCCGGGCTCGATGGTGTTGACGTAGCCGGTGTTGGCCGAGAACGGCAGGTCCACGCTATTCTGCCGGGCATGTTCGAGCAGTTGCTCGAGAAGGAAGTGGGCCCGCTCGGGGCCTTCGCTCTGGATGACGGAGGACAGTGCATCCATCCATTCACGGGTCTCCTGGGCGTCCGCGTCGTTCGCGGCCGAGCCGTACAGGTTCTCTGGATTTGCCGACATGCTTGTCTCTCCTTTTAGGGCTGTGGCGGTAATTTAGTGCGCTATGCGATCAGCGCGGCGGAGTTTCTCATAGAAACATCGAGATTTCAAATAGTGCGCATTCATTTCTCAATGTGATATTTCGGCAACTTACTGACGCTGGAAGGCAACCATACGGGAGCCCATGGCACCACCGCTTTCCCCATCGTTTCCAAGGGGGCTTCACCTAAACTCGGCCCATGCCTTTTTCCTCCCCGCTGGCGGTCGCCCGCAGTGCCGTGAACGCGTCGCCCCTGTCCTGGTGGCGCAAGTGGTGGCGCCGGCAAACACCGGTGCTGCAGGACGCCGTCGCCATGCTGGCGCCCATGGCGGCCGTGCTTCTTTTTCTGGCCGCCATCGTCTCGGCGTTCTGGTACCTGCGAACCGAAGAGGTCGAGCGCGAGCAGGAGTCGGTGCGCCGCGACGTCGAATATGCGCAGCAGCGCATGCGCCTGCGCTTGCTGGAGCGCCAGGAGCAGTTGATGCGCATCGCGCGCGATGCCTCCAACCGCGAGATCGACCCCGTCGAGTTCACCAGCCGGGCCGAGTCGCTGGTCAGCCAGTTCCCCGAGCTGCAAACGATCACCTGGATAGACGACCGCCGCCGCTTCAAGGCCGGCTATGCCGCGCCCAGCGTGCACCCGGCGCAGCAGCACCTGATCGGCGACGTGCTGCGTCCCGGCGACATCGAGAGCAACTACGCGCTGGCGCGCGAGCTGCGCCAGCCTGTGTATTCGCAGCCCGTGGCCGGCGGCGAGCCTGCAGCCATGCTGCAGCTGCACATTCCCCTGTTCGACCAGGGCCTGTTCGCGGGTGTGGTCCTCGGCGAGTTCTCGGTCGACGGCCTGCTGCGCTACGGCATGCCTTCCGAGGTGCAGGCACGCTATGCGGTGTCGCTGCTCGACGCCAAGGGCCATGTGATCGCCGGCAACACCGCCAGCCTGAAGGACAGCGGCACCCGCCTGCTTCCCTGGACCGAACGCACCAACGAGTACGAAGTACCGGTGTCTCCCGTGGGCAATGCGCTCGTGCTGCGCGCCCAGGCCTACCGCACCTCGCAGGGCGTGGTGGGCAACGGCCTGTTCTGGCTGGTGTGCGCGCTCAGCGTGCTCACGAGCTGGATGCTGATCGGCACCTGGCGCCACACGCGCCGCCGCCTGCAGGCCCAGCAGCGGCTGGTGGCAGAGACCAACTTCCGCCGCGCGATGGAAAACTCCATGCTCACCGGCATGCGCGTGCTCGACCTGCAAGGCCGCATCACCTACGTGAACGCCGCCTTCTGCGCCATGACGGGCTGGAGCGAGGAAGAACTGGTCGGCCAGTCGCCGCCCTTCCCCTACTGGCTGGAGTCCGACCGCGAAGTGATGAACGAGCGGCTGGAAGAAGAGCTCCACGGCCGCGCCCTGCCCGGCGGCTTCCAGGTGCGCGTGAAGCGCAAGAACGGCAGCGTGTTCAACGCGCGGCTCTATGTGTCGCCGCTGATCGACGCGCGCGGCCACCAGACCGGCTGGATGACGTCGATGACCGACATCACCGAGCCCACGCGCATCCGTGAGCAGCTGTCGGCCTCGTACGAACGCTTCACCACGGTGCTCGAGGCGCTGGACGCGGCCGTGTCGGTGGCGCCCATCGGCAGCGAGGAGCTGCTGTTCGCCAACAAGCTGTACCGCCTGTGGTTCGGCTCGGACACCGTGGGCCACCTCGGCATGGTCGCGCAGGCGGGCGTGCCGGCCTCGAACGCGCACGACGAGGGCCTGGACGACGTCGACCCCTACGCGGGCCTGCCGATCGACACGCTCACCGCCGCGCAGGCCGCCAACAACGAGATCTTCGTGCCGCACCTGGGCAAGTGGCTCGAAGTGCGCTCGCGCTACCTGACCTGGGTCGACGGCCGGCTGGCGCAGCTCGTCATCGCCACCGACATCACGCCGCGCCGCGACGCGGAGGAGCAGGCCGCCGCGCAGGCCGACAAGGCCCAATCGGCGAGCCGCCTCATCACGATGGGCGAAATGGCGTCCAGCGTGGCGCACGAGCTCAACCAGCCGCTGACGGCCATCACCAACTACTGCAACGGGATGATGTCGCGCATCAAGGGGCAGACGATCGACACCGAGGCGCTGCTGGCCGCGCTCGAGAAAACCTCCAAGCAGGCGCAGCGCGCGGGCCAGATCATCCAGCGCATCCGCTCCTTCGTGAAGCGCAGCGAGCCCAACCGCACACCGGCCGACGTGGCCACCATGGTGAGCGAGGCGGTAGAACTCGCGGGCATCGAGCTGCGCCGGCGCAACGTGCGCCTGAACCATTACGTGGCCGCGCGGCTGCCGGTCGTGCGGGTCGACCCGATCCTCATCGAGCAGGTGATGGTCAACCTGCTGAAGAACGCGGCCGAGTCCATCGATATCGCCGACCGGCCGCTGGCGCGCCGCAGCGTCGAGCTGCGGGTGCTGCCCAAGGTCATCGAGGGCCACAACGCCATCGAGTTCTCGGTGCAGGACACCGGCAAGGGCCTGGCACCCGAAGTGATGGACCGGCTGTACGAAGCTTTCTTTTCCACCAAACCCGAGGGCATGGGCATCGGCCTCAACCTGTGCCGCACCATCGTCGAGTCGCACCGCGGCCGGATGCAGGCGGAGAACATCTACAATGGTCCGGATGTGATCGGATGCCGTTTTTCCTTCTGGATTCCGGTGTTGGACGCTATCAGTTCCGTAGCTAGCGACGAGACAAAGGTACCTGCATGAGTTTGATTCCGAAGAAGGGCACGGTCTACGTCGTCGACGACGACGAAGCCGTACGCGATTCGCTGCAATGGCTGCTCGAAGGCAAGGACTACAGAGTCCGCTGCTTCGATTCCGCCGAATCCTTTCTCTCCCGATACGACCCGCGCGAAGTCGCCTGTCTGATCGTCGACATCCGCATGGCCGGCATGACCGGCCTCGAACTGCAGGACCGGCTGATCGAGCGGCGCTCCCCGCTGCCCATCGTGGTCATCACCGGCCACGGCGACGTTCCCATGGCGGTCGACAGCATGAAGAAGGGCGCGATGGATTTCATCCAGAAGCCCTTCAACGACGAAGAACTCGTCACGCTGGTCGAGCGCATGCTCGAACATGCGCGCGGCGCCTTCACGCAGCACCAGCAGTCGGCCAGCCGCGATGCGCTGCTGTCCAAGCTCACCGGCCGCGAGGCGCAGGTGCTCGAACGCATCGTGGCGGGCCGCCTGAACAAGCAGATCGCCGACGACCTGGGCATCAGCATCAAGACGGTCGAGGCGCACCGCGCCAACATCATGGAAAAGCTCAACGCCAACACCGTGGCCGATCTGCTCAAGATCGCCCTCGGCCAGGCGGCACCAGCGGCCAAGGCCTAGCGAGCAGCTATCTCTTCGATAGCAATGAATGTCCACCACGCCTGCGCAAGCGGGCGTTTTTACTTGGAAAATCAGAACCGATGACCGCCCAACTGATCGACGGCAACGCCCTCGCCAAAACCATTCGCGCCGAAGTCGCCGGCCGCACCGCCGCGCTCAAGGCCCGAGGCGTGAACCCGGCCCTGTCCATCATCCTCGTGGGCGAAGACCCTGCAAGCCAGGTCTACACGAAGCACAAGGTCAACGACAGCGCCCAGACCGGCCTTCAGGCCACGCTCGAGACCTACCCCGCCGACATGAGCGAAGCCGATCTGCTGGCGCGCATTCGCACCCTCAACGACGACCCGAATGTGCATGGCATCCTGGTTCAGTTGCCGCTGCCCAGGCACATGGACAGCCAGAAGGTCATCGAGACGATTTCGCCCGCCAAGGACGTCGACGGCTTCCATGTCGCCAGCGCCGGCGCGCTGATGACCGGCGCCCCGGGTTTCTGGCCCTGCACGCCGCACGGCTGCATGAAGATGCTCGAATCCATCGGCTACGACCTGCGCGGCAAGCACGCCGTGGTCATCGGTCGCAGCAACATCGTCGGCAAGCCGATGGCCATGATGCTGCTCGCCAAGAGCGCCACCGTGACCATCTGCCACAGCGCCACGCAGGACCTGGGCGCCATCACGCGCCAGGCCGACGTGATCGTCGCCGCGGTGGGCAAGCGCAACCTGCTCACCGCCGACATGGTGAAGCCCGGCGCGGTGGTCATCGACGTGGGCATGAACCGCAAGGAAGACGGCAAGCTGGCCGGCGACGTCGATTTCGACGGCGTGAAGGAAGTGGCCGGCTGGATCACGCCCGTGCCCGGCGGCGTCGGCCCCATGACGCGCGCCATGCTGCTCGCCAACACCCTTGAAGCGGCCGAACGCGCCGCAACGTAAGGACCATTCCGTTGCTCGCTCACTGCGTGTAGCCGCCTCCCCCTCAAGGGCACCACCAGCGGCCCGGCAAAGCCGGTTGCACGGTGGTTCCCCAAACGGCTTCGCTACGCTCGACCAGGACCTCTCACATGACCAACCCCCTCCTCGACTTCAACGATCTTCCGCTGTTCGACCGCATCAGGCCCGAGCATGTCGCGCCCGCCGTCGATGTGCTGCTGGCCGATGCCGACGCCGCGCTGCAGGCGGTGACCGCGCCCGAATTCCCGGCCGACTGGAATGCCATCTCGAAGGTGCTCGACGTGGCCTCCGAACGCTTCAGCCGTGCCTGGGGCGCCGTGGGCCACCTGAACGCCGTGGCCGACACGCCCGAGCTGCGCGCCGCCTACAACGAGGCCATGCCGCGCGTCACCGCCTTCTGGACGCGCCTGGGCTCGGACGAGCGGCTGTACGCCAAGTACAAGGCCATCGACGTTTCCACGCTCAACGCCGAGCAGCGCCAGGCGCATCGCAACGCGGTGCGTAACTTCGTGCTGGGCGGTGCCGAGCTGCAGGGCGACGCCAAGAAGCGCTTCGCCGACATCCAGGAACGCCAGGCAGAGCTGAGCCAGAAGTTCAGCGAAAACGCCCTCGACGCGACCGACGCCTTCGCGTACCACGCCGCGTTCGGTGAGCTCGAAGGCGTACCCGAAGACGTGGTGAGCGCCGCACGCTCGGCCGCCGAAGCCGACGGCAAGGACGGCTACAAGCTCACGCTCAAGATGCCGTGCTACCTGCCTGTGATGCAGTCCGCCAAGAGCAGCGCGCTGCGCGAAAAGCTCTACCGCGCGTACGTCACGCGTGCCAGCGAATTCGGCGACGCCGCCTTCGACAACACGGCGCTGATCACCGAGATCCTGGCGCTGCGCGAAGAAGAAGCCAAGCTGCTGGGCTACAACAATTTCGGCGAGCTGTCGGTCGTGCCGAAGATGGCCGAATCGCCCGAGCAGGTCGTGAAGTTCCTGCGCGACCTGGCCGTCAAGGCCAAGCCCTACGGCGAACGTGACCTGGCCGACCTGCGCGTCTTCGCGTCGGAACAACTGAGCATCACCGACCCGCAGCCCTGGGACTGGAGCTACATCGGCGAGAAGCTCAAGGAAGCGCGCTACGCTTTCAGCGAACAGGAGGTCAAGCAGTACTTCCCGGCGCCGAAGGTCATGGCCGGCCTGTTCAAGATCGTCGAAACGCTGTTTGAAGTGGCGATCCGCCGCGACAGCGCGCCCACGTGGCACCCGAGCGTGGAGTTCTACCGCATCGAGCGCGCCGGCCAGAAGGTCGGCCAGTTCTACCTGGACCCTTCCGCACGCGCCGCCAAGCGCGGCGGCGCCTGGATGGACGACGTGCGCGCCCGCTGGCTGCGCCCGGACAACGGCGTGCTGCAAACGCCCATCGCGCAACTGGTGTGCAACTTCGCCAGCGGCGTGGACGGCAAGCCGCCGCTGCTCACGCACGACGACGTGACCACCCTCTTCCACGAGTTCGGCCACGGCCTGCACCACATGCTCACGCAGGTGAACGAGCGCGACGTCTCGGGCATCAGCGGGGTCGAGTGGGACGCGGTCGAGCTGCCGAGCCAGTTCATGGAAAACTTCTGCTGGGAGTGGGACGTGCTCAAGCACATGACCGCCCATGTCGATACCGGCGAGCCGCTGCCGCGCGCGCTGTTCGACAAGATGACGGCCGCCAAGAACTTCCAGAGCGGACTGCAGACGCTGCGCCAGATCGAGTTCTCGCTGTTCGACATGCTGCTGCACACCGAGTACCGCGCCTCGGCGGCCAAGACAGGCGACGTGATGGCGCTGCTCGGCACGGTGCGCAGCGAAGTGGCCGTGATGCCTTCGCCCCCTTTCAGCCGCACGCCGAACACGTTCAGCCACATCTTCTCGGGCGGCTACGCGGCCGGCTACTACAGCTACAAGTGGGCCGAGGTGCTGAGCGCCGATGCCTACGCGGCCTTCGAGGAAACCGTGGGCGCCGACGGCGAGCCGAACATCGAGACCGGCCGCAAGTACCGCCAGGCGATCCTGGAGGCCGGCGGCAGCCGCAGCGCGATGGACTCGTTCAAGGCCTTCCGCGGCCGCGAACCGCAGCTTGATGCGCTGCTGCGACACCAAGGCATGGCGCAGGCCCAGCCCGCTTGATGCGGCGCTGAAGCTTGCGATACTCGGGCGATGCACACGACCCCTTACAAATTCTCACTGCATCGCCTGGGCGCACAGGTGGCCGGCGGTTGCCTCCTGCTCGTTGCCGCGGGCGCCATGGCGCAGTCGGTCTACCGCCAGGTCGACAAGAACGGCAAGGTCACTTTCTCGGACCGCGCGCCCGCCGCGAGCACCGAGCCCGCATCGGGCGCGCCAGGCAGCCCCACCTCACCAGCCAACACCGGCGGGCTGCCGTATGAGCTCAGGCAAGTGGTGCAACGCTACCCCGTCATGCTCTACACGCGTGATGATTGCAGCCCCTGCGCAATGGCCCGCACGATGCTCGTGACGCGCGGCGTCCCGTTCGACGAACGTTCGGTCAAAAGCAATGAGGACATCGAGGCATTCCAGCGGCTGAGCAGCCAGCGCACGATGCCGCTGCTCACCATCGGCGCGCAACAACTCAATGGTTTTTCGGACACCGAGTGGTCGCAGTACCTGGACGCCGCGGGGTATCCGAAGAGCAACAACCTGCCCGCAGGCTACCGCAACGGGTTGGCTCGGCCTCTGACAGCACAACAGGAAGCGTTGCCAGCGGCGCGTGCCCCTGCATCGCAGGCCGCGCAGCCCTCTGCGCCCCCTGTTTCGAGCGAGCCGAGCCCGAGCAACCCGGCCGGCATCAAGTTCTGACCCTGGCGGTCGGGGCCCTCGCGGCAGCAGGACGCCAGGCAAACCTCAGTCGAACCTCAAAGTCTTCACGCCCGCCGAGGTGCCCAGCAGGCAGACATTGGCCTTCTGGTGCGCGAAGACGCCGACCGTCACCACGCCCGGCCACTGGCTGACTTCAGACTCGAAGGTCAGCGGCGCGGTGATCCGCAGGCCCGTCACGTCGACGATGTGCTGCCCGTTGTCGGTCACCAGCGGCAGCCCGTCCTTCTCGCGCACCTGGGCAATGCCGCCCATGGCGGCGAACTGCCGCATCACGCGGCGCACTGCCATCGGAATCACTTCGACCGGCAGCGGAAAGGCGCCCAGCGTCTCGACAAGCTTGGACGCATCGGCGATGCAGATGAACCTGCGCGACTGGGCGGCCACGATCTTCTCGCGCGTGAGCGCGGCCCCGCCGCCCTTCACCATGAACCCGCGGTGGTCGATTTCGTCGGCCCCGTCGATATAGACGGCCAGCTCTTCCACCTCGTTGCTGTCGAACACCGGAATGCCCAGCGCGCGCAGGCGCTCGGTCGAGGCCACCGAGCTGGAGACGGCGCCCTTGATCTCGTCCTTGATGGTGGCCAGCGCGTCGATGAACTTGTTCACCGTGGAGCCGGTGCCGACGCCGACGATCTCGCCCTTGACCACGTAGGCCAGCGCGGCGCGGCCGACCTGGGCCTTGAGTTCGTCCTGAGACAGTGGGTTTGAAGGGGTTGCAGGGGCGGGTGCGGTCATCGCGGAGAATCCTTGGCTCATAGAAGTCCAGAATTATCCGATGCCCCTGCTGATGCCCTCCTCGCTCTACGGCCTGGCCCGCCCTTTCCTGTTCGGTTTCGACCCCGAGCACGCCCATGAAATCACGCTCGACGGGCTGGCGCGCACGCAGAACACGCCGCTGGCCTGCGCCTACTCGGCATCGCGCGTGAACGACCCCATCGAGCTCGCCGGGCTGACATTTCCGAACCGCGTGGGCCTGGCGGCCGGGCTCGACAAGAACGCCCGCTGCATCGACGCCTTTGCCGCGATGGGCTTCGGCTTCGTCGAGGTCGGCACGGTCACCCCGAAGGCCCAGCCCGGCAACCCCAAGCCGCGCATGTTCCGGCTGCCGCAGCGCGACGCGCTGATCAACCGGCTCGGCTTCAACAACGAAGGGCTCGACGCCTTCCTGGCGAATGTGCAGAAGGCGCGCTTTCGCAAGGGCGGCGGCGCCAAGGCGCCGATGCTGCTGGGCCTGAACATCGGCAAGAACGCCGCCACGCCGATCGAGCGCGCGGTGGACGACTACCTCGCCTGCCTCGACGGCGTGTACCCGCACGCCGACTACGTGACGATCAACATCTCGAGCCCGAACACCGCCAACCTGCGCTCGCTGCAGAGCGATGAAGCGCTCGACGCTCTGCTGGGTGCGGTGGCCGAACGGCGCGAGGCGCTGGCCGCACGGCACGACAAACGTGCGCCGCTGTTCGTGAAGATCGCGCCCGACCTGGACGCAGCCCAGGTTGCCGTGATCGCAGCCACGCTGAAGCGCCACGGCATGGACGGCGTGATCGCCACCAACACCACGCTCGCACGCGATGCGGTGAAGGGCCTGCCGCATGCCGATGAAGCCGGCGGCCTCTCGGGCGCGCCGGTGCGCGAATCGAGCAACCGCGTGATTTCGCAGCTTCGTGCGGCGCTGGGCGCGGGCTTTCCGATCATCGGGGTGGGCGGCATCCTGAGTGCAGCCGACGCCACGGACAAGATCGCCGCGGGTGCGGACGTGGTGCAGATCTACACCGGCCTGATCTACCGCGGCCCCGGGCTGGTCCGCGAAGCCGCCCAGGCGCTGCTGCGCGATCGCAACAAGGCCTGAGCTTTCGGCTTTTCTTTTCGCTCAGCGCATGCGCCAGAGCACGGGCGCAATGAACGCGGCCCAACGCAGCAGTCGCTTCGGCCGGATCACCACGACGGCCGCCGCGGCGACAACACCCGCGGCCACCGGGTGGGCGCGAGCGATGCGCAACGCTGCGGCGCCGGCTGATTCGTTCGATGGGGGCGCCTCGCGCTCGCGCGCACCGCCTGCACCCTCCGCGGCGGCCGGCTGGGTTTCTCGCCCCCCCTGCAACGTCGCGATGCGTTGGCGCTGACGCTCCATGCGCGCGAGCAGTTCTTCGCGCGTAGCGGGCCTCGCGGGACGAGGCGCCTCTTCGTCCTGATGCGGGTCCTTGCCAAGGCCGAACTGGTCCTGGACCCAGGTCCAGTCACGTTCGAATTCATGGCGCGCCGGCACGAAGCTGTTGGACGCGTTGCGCAACGTCAGCAGCAAGCCGACAGCCGCTGCCAGCCACAGCACCACCCACACACCCGCGACCGACCAGGCGGCCGTGATGCGGTACGGCGTTTCCCAGAAATGGACCACCACCGCCACGGACAGCAAGGCCACCGTGACCGTGGTCAGCCCCAGCACGGCGACCACGAGGAGGAGCATCAGCTTGAGGCGCTGCTTCTCGTCCTCCCAGGCCATGCGCAGCAGTTGCACTCGGTCTTCGGCCGCAAGGGCGCCCTCGGCCGCTGCGATGCGCAACCGACGAATCCGGGCGTCCAACCCGAACAGGGACAGCAGCCTCATGGGCTGGCTCCGGTCATCCCCGACTGAAGGCTGCGGTGCGAGTTCAGGTCAGCGGCGGCCAAGCAACAGACCCACCAGCACGCCGACGGCCAGTGCGGCACCGGCGATCTGCCACGGTTCGTCGTGGGCGTAGGCGTTGGCGGAGTTGGCCGCTTCGCGGGCCTTCTTGGCGGCGAGCTTGCTCTTCTCTGCGGCGAGTTCGCGTGCGATGGCCAGCTTGGTGTCGATGCGCTGGCGCAGCGCCTTGATGTGGGGAACCGAATCCAGGTCCTTGCTTGCCAGCACGCCGCGCACGTCGCTTGCAATGTCTTCGGCTGCTGCTTCAAGATTTTGGGATGCACTCATTGGAAACTTTCCTCCGTGATGACACCGGCACCGCGCCGGCGGCTTCACGCCAGCAAATGGCGTGCTGTCATGTTACAGGCACAAAAGACCCTCATGCGCGACGGAAGCGCAGACTTTGACGCTGTTCGCGTCACGCGTCCGCCAGCAAGTCGGCCACATGGCGCCCGATGGCCAGGCTGCTCGTGAGCCCCGGCGATTCGATGCCGAACAGGTTGACCAGGCCTGGCACACCGTGCGATGCGGGTCCGTCGATCACGAAGTCGGCGGCCGGCTCGCCGGGACCAGAAATCTTGGGCCGCATGCCCGCATAGCCCGCAACCAAAGCCCCGTCGGGCAGTGCAGGCCAGTACTTGCGCACCTCGGCATAGAAACCGTCGCCACGCGTTGGGTCCACGACCAGGTCGCCTGCCGATTCGACCCACTGCACGTCCGGGCCGAACTTTGCCTGGTTGCCCAGGTCGATCGTCAGGTGCACGCCCAGGCCGCCCGGTTCGGGCACCGGATAGACGAGGCGACCGAAGGGTGCGCGCCCAGACAGGGTGAAGTAGTTTCCCTTGGCGAAATACGCCGTCGGCACCGACGAAGACCGGAGCCCCTCGAAGCGACGGGCCAGTGCCGGCGCCCCGAGTCCGGCCGCGTTGACGACACTGCGGCACCTCAGCGCAGTGCCGTCCTGCGCGATCAGGACAATGCCGCTGCCGCTGCATTCGGCACGCAGCACCGGCGATTTCAACGCCAGCATGCCGCCGGCGTTCTCGAGGTCCCCGAGCAGGCTCAGCATCAACGCGTGGCTGTCGACGATGCCGGTACTCGGTGAATGGAGCGCCGCAACGCAATGCAATTGCGGCTCCAGCTGGATCGCCTGCTGCGCGGTCATCAGTTCGAGGTCGTCGACGCCGTTGGCGGCGGCTTTGGCTCGAATCACATCGAGCTGGGCCGCCTGCTCCAGCGACGTCGCGACGATGAACTTGCCGCAGCGCCGGTGCGGCACGCCCCGCTGCGCTGCATAGGCGTAGAGCAGTTCCTTGCCCTCGACGCAAAGTCTCGCCTTCAGCGAACCCTGCGGGTAGTAGATGCCTGCATGAATGACCTCGCTGTTGCGCGAACTGGTTCCAGTGCCGACGGCGCCTTCGGATTCCAGCACCAGCACTTCTCGGCCTGCGAGCGCCAGTGCGCGCCCTACGGCCAAGCCCACCACCCCGGCGCCGATGACGGCGCAATCAATTTCGTCCATCGTGCGAGCTTAGCGCGGCTCGCACGCCGCGCTCACTCACAGCACGCTGGGTGGCGGCTCGGGATCGGTGGTTTCGTCGGGCGGCGTGCTCGGCCCTTGATCGGGTTCTATGGGCAGGTCCGGCGTGAGCGGAGTTGGAAGGTCGGGATGGGTGGCCATGGTGTTGCTCCTTTTCCCCAGGTTGTAGGCTTGTCCAACCGAAGCTGCGCCAGCCCCTGGCTGCACTTGCCGTCGGCGGGAGCCGACAGGCCGGCCGCTGGCGACGCGACGCCGAAATCTCACCGCAAGGCAGAAGCGAACAGGCAACAAAAAAGCGACCTGGAAATCCAGGTCGCTTTTTATGATTTGGTGGGCGGTGGAGGTTTCGAACCTCCGACCCCAGCAGTGTGAATGCTGTGCTCTACCCCTGAGCTAACCGCCCTGAGACACTGCTTTTGAGTTCAGTGTCTTGAACACGTATCGCGTTGTGCGAAGCCTCAGATTATGCCACAGCTTTTTCGCCGTCCTGGCGAAAAACGGTTCGGCCACCGCTGGATTTGTCGAGCTCGCACAACACGAGCTCGTGCGAGGCCAGCTCCTGCTCGCCCGCAACGATCACGGGCAGCGCGAACTGACTCAGGTCGATGGCCACCACGGTGGTGCCCAGCGCGGGCTCGTTGGAGGCCACGTCGATCAGCAGCGCGTCCTGCCCGCGCGTGAGGTTGATGTAGACATCGGCCAGCAGCTGCGCATCGAGCTTCGCGCCGTGGAAAGTGCGGTTCGAACGGTCGACACCGAAGCGGTCGCACAGCGCGTCGAGCGAATTGCGCTTGCCCGGGTACACCTGCTTGGCCATGGCCAGCGTGTCGGTCACTTCGCCGACAAAGGTGCGCAACGGCGGCAGGCCGGCGCGCTCGAACTCCTTGTTCAGGAAACCGACGTCGAAGGCCGCGTTGTGAATAATCAGCTCGGCGCCGCGCAGGTACTCGATGATGTCGTTGCCCAGCGTGGCGAACTTCGGCTTGTCGCGCAGGAAGTCGGTGGTCAGCCCGTGCACCTTGAGCGCGTCCTCGTGGCTCTCGCGCTCGGGGTTGAAGTAGATGTGCAGGTCGTTGCCGGTGAGCTTGCGGTTGAACAGCTCCACGCAGCCGAGCTCGATGACGCGGTCGCCGTTCTCCGCGGAGAGGCCGGTGGTTTCGGTATCGAGAACGATCAGTCTGGACATCAGTGATTTTCCTTGGCGTGGTTGATCGAGTACTTCGGAATCTCGATGGTCACATTCTGCTGTGCCAGGATCGATTGGCAACTCAGCCGCGACTGCGGCTCCAGGCCCCAGGCGCGGTCGAGCAGGTCTTCTTCGCCTTCTTCCGCCTCGTTGAGCGAATTGAAGCCCTCGCGCACGATGACGTGGCAGGTCGTGCAGGCGCAGCTCATCTCGCAGGCGTGCTCGAGGTTGATGTGGTTGTCGAGCAGCGCCTCGCAGATCGAGGTGCCGGCAGGCGCGGTGATTTCGGCGCCCTGCGGGCAGTACTCGGGATGCGGGTAGATCTTGATCGTGGGCATGTTGTTGTTCTACAGAGATTCGACCTTGCGGCCGGACAGCGCGCGCGCAATGCCCGCGTTCATGCGCTGGGCGGCGAAGGCCTCGGTGTCGTCGGCCAGCTTCTTGGTGGCGGCCTCGATGGCGGCCGCTTCGTTGCTCGCCCTGGCGGCTTCGCGCAGCCGCGCCATCGACGCGTCGATGGTCGCGCGTTCCTCGTCGCCGAGCAGGTCGCCATCGGCGTCGAGCGCGCTTTGCGTGGCCAGCAGCATGCGGTCGGCGTCGACGCGCGATTCGACCAGCGCGCGAGCCTGCATGTCCTGCTGCGCGGTCGAGAAGCTCTCCTGCAGCATGGTCGCGATCTGGTCGTCCGACAGGCCGTACGACGGCTTGACCGTCACGCTGGCTTCGACGCCGCTGCCCTGCTCCTTCGCGCTCACGCTCAGCAGGCCGTCGGCGTCGACGGTGAAGGTCACGCGGATGCGCGCCGCGCCGGCCGCCATCGGCGGGATGCCGCGCAGCGTGAAACGCGCAAGGCTGCGGCAGTCGGACACCAGGTCACGCTCGCCCTGCACCACGTGCAGCGCCAGCGCCGTCTGGCCATCCTTGTAGGTCGTGAAGTCCTGCGCCATCGCCGTGGGAATGGTCTGGTTGCGCGGCACGATGCGCTCGACCAGTCCACCCATGGTCTCGATGCCGAGCGACAGCGGAATCACGTCGAGCAGCAGCAACTCACCCGCGCCGTTGTTGCCGGCCAACTGGTTGGCCTGGATGGCGGCGCCGAGGGCCACGACCTCATCGGGGTTCAGGTTGACCAGCGGCTCGCGGCCAAAGAATGCAGCAACGGCCGTGCGAATCTGCAGCATGCGCGTTGAACCGCCAACCAGCACGATGCCTTGCAGATCGTCGGGCTTGAGCCTGGCATCGCGCAGTGCCTTGCGAACGGCGGCAATGGTGCGGTCTGTGAGCGATTGCGTGGCCGCGTAGAACTGTTCGCGCGCCAGCTCGAAGGTGACTGTTTCGCCCGCGACGCTCGCGCTGAATGCAGCCGATGCCGACTCGGTCAGCGCCTCCTTGGCGGCGCGCGCAGCCACCAGCACCGCGGCCTTGTCGGTGTCGCTGCCGGCTTGCAAGCCGGTCTGCTCCAGCACGAAGCCGGCCAGCGCGTGGTCGTAGTCGTCGCCGCCCAAGGCCGAGTCGCCACCGGTGGCAATCACTTCGAACACGCCCTGCGTCAGTCGCAGGATCGAGATGTCGAAGGTGCCGCCGCCCAGGTCGTACACCGCGTAGACGCCTTCGCTCGCGTTGTCGAGGCCGTAGGCAATGGCAGCGGCCGTGGGTTCGCTGATCAGTCGCAGCACATTGAGGCCGGCGAGCTGCGCGGCGTCCTTGGTCGCCTGGCGCTGGCCTTCGTCGAAGTAGGCCGGCACGGTGATGACGGCGCCATACAACTCGTCGTCGTCGAAGGTATCTTGGGCGCGATAACGCAGCGTGGCCAGGATCTCCGCGCTGATCTCGACCGGTGACTTCTCGCCTGCCAGGGTCTGCACCGTCACCATGCCGCCGTCGTTGCTGCCGATGCGGTACGACATGGCCTCGCGGTTGGCGATGTCGGCCAGGCCGCGGCCCATGAGCCGCTTCACCGAGGTGATGGTGTTGGCCGGGTCCTGCGCGCGCGCGGCAAGGGCGTCGAAGCCGATCTGCCGGCGGTCGCCCTCGAGGTAACGCACGGCCGAAGGCAGCAGCACGCGGCCCTGGGCGTCGGGCAGGCACTCGGCCACGCCATTGCGCACAGACGCCACCAGCGAGTGCGTGGTGCCGAGGTCGATGCCCACGGCAATGCGGCGCTGGTGCGGGTCGGGCGCCTGGCCGGGTTCGGAAATCTGAAGAAGAGCCATAAGGGCCTATTGTCCCAACTGATCGAATTTGGCTTCGACGTCGTGGCCGAAGCGCTCAATGAACATGAGGGCTCTCACTTGCTGCGCGGCGGCGAGGTGGTCGTGCTGCACGTCGATGAGCCCGCCGAGCGAAGACAGCGCACGTGCGCGGGCAGCGTCGACCTCGGCCTGAAGCTTGTCGAGCGCGGCGGCGTCCTCGACCTCGTCGAGCGCCTCGCGCCATTCCATTTGCTGCATCAGGAATTCAGGCGGCATCGCCGTGTTGTTCTCCGCGTTCAACGGCGCATCGTGCAGCTCGCAGATGTAGCTGGCGCGGCGCACCGGGTCCTTGAGCCGCTGGTAGGCCTCGTTGATGCGCACCGACCACTGCATGGCCACGCGCTGCGCCGCAGCGCCTTGCGCGGCGAAGCGGTCCGGGTGGGCTTCGCGCTGCAGTTCTTTCCAGCGCGCGTCGAGCGCGGCGCGGTCCTGCGCAAACGTCGCCGGGACGGCGAACAGTTGAAAGTCGGTGTCGTTCAGGTTCATGGCAAGAAAAAACCGCCAGCACATGACATGGTGGCGGCTGTGGTCGCGGTCAGCGACGGTGCATCAGATGCGAAAACTCTCGCCGCATCCGCAACGGTCGCGTTCGTTCGGGTTGATGAACTTGAAGCCTTCGTTCAGGCCTTCGCGCACGAAGTCGAGCTGCGTGCCGTCAATGTAGGCCAGGCTCTTCGGGTCGACCAGCACCTTCACGCCGTGGTCTTCGAACACCACGTCTTCAGGCGTGAACTCGTCCACGTACTCGAGCTTGTAGGCCAGGCCCGAGCAGCCGGTGGTCTTCACGCCCAGCCGCACGCCCACGCCCTTGCCTCGTTTGCCGAGGTAGCGGGTCACGTGTCTCGCAGCGGCTTCGGTCAGCGTGACGGCCATGTCAGTGAACGGCTTCCACAGCAGCTTCGGTCTTCTTCGCGCCGTGCTTGGCCTTGTAGTCGTTCACCGCCGCCTTGATGGCGTCTTCTGCCAGGATGGAGCAGTGGATCTTCACCGGCGGCAGCGCCAGTTCTTCGGCGATCTGCGCGTTCTTCAGTGCAGCCGCTTCGTCGAGCGTCTTGCCCTTGACCCATTCGGTCACGAGCGACGACGAGGCGATCGCCGAGCCGCAGCCGTAGGTCTTGAAGCGTGCGTCTTCGATCACGCCCGTTTCGGGGTTGACCTTGATCTGCAGCTTCATCACGTCGCCGCAGGCCGGCGCGCCGACCATTCCGGTGCCTACCGAGTCGTCGCCTTTTTCGAAGGAGCCGACGTTGCGTGGATTTTCGTAGTGGTCGATGACCTTGGAAGAATATGCCATGGTGTACCTCTCAAACTTTGTTCAATCGTGGAGCCTTGGGCTGGCCTGGGTCAGTGGGCCGACCACTGGATCGTGCTGATGTCGACGCCGTCCTTGAACATCTCCCACAGGGGGCTCAGCTCGCGCAGCTTCGCGACGTTGTGCTTGATGGTCGAGATCGCGTAGTCGATTTCTTCTTCGGTCGTGAAGCGGCCGATGGTCATGCGCAGGCTGCTGTGGGCCAGTTCGTCGCTGCGGCCCAGGGCGCGCAGCACATAGCTGGGTTCCAGGCTGGCCGAGGTGCAGGCCGAACCCGACGACACCGCCAGGCCCTTGATGCCCATGATCAGCGACTCGCCTTCGACGTAGTTGAAGCTCATGTTCAGGTTGTGCGGCACACGGCGTTCGAGGTCGCCGTTGATGAACACCTGCTCGACGTCCTTCAGGCCGTTCAGCAGGCGCTGCTGCAGGTGGCGCGCGTGGGCGATGTCCTGCTTCATCTCGAGCTTGGCGATGCGAAACGCCTCGCCCATGCCCACGATCTGGTGCGTGGGCAGCGTGCCCGAACGCATGCCGCGCTCGTGACCGCCGCCATGCATTTGCGCTTCGAGGCGAATGCGCGGCTTGCGGCGCACGTACAGCGCGCCGATGCCCTTGGGGCCATAGGTCTTGTGCGAAGCGAGGCTCATCAGGTCGATGGGCAGCGCGGTGATGTCGATCTCGACCTTGCCGGTGGCCTGCGCCGAGTCGACGTGGAAGATCACACCCTTTTCGCGGCAGACATTGCCCAGCGCGACCACGTCCTGGATCACGCCGATCTCGTTGTTCACGAACAGCACGCTGGCCAGGATGGTGTCGGGGCGAATGGCCGCCTTGAATTTCTCCAGGTCGACGAGACCGTTTTCCTCGACGTCGAGGTAGGTCACCTCGAAGCCCTGGCGCTCCAGTTCACGCATGGTGTCGAGCACGGCCTTGTGCTCGGTCTTCAGCGTGATCAGGTGCTTGCCCTTGCCCTTGTAGAACTGGGCCGCGCCCTTGAGCGCGAGGTTGATCGACTCGGTGGCACCCGACGTCCAGACGATCTCGCGCGGATCCGCATTGATCAGGTCAGCCACCTGGCCGCGCGCCTTCTCGACCGCTTCTTCGGCCTCCCAGCCCCAGGCGTGGCTGCGAGATGCCGGATTGCCGAAGTGTTCGCGCAACCAGGGAATCATGGCGTCGACCACACGGGGGTCAACCGGCGTGGTGGCGCCGTAATCGAGATAGATCGGGAAATGAGGAGTTACGTCCATGGCTGGCTCGTGCTGGCGTGGGGGTTGTTTTTTGATCTGGCGCCTCTTGGCGGCGCCCGCAGGCGCTACCGACACTCAGGACTTGGCGAAGACGTTGCCGAGGGCGAACACCGAATTCGGCGCATTCACGCGAATCGGCTTGACCACTGGCTGGGCCGAGATCGCACGCTTGACGACCGGCTTGTTCTCGATCTGCACGCCCTTGGCGATCTGGTCGTCCACCAGCTTCTGCAGCGTGACGGAATCGAGGAATTCGACCATGCGCTGATTCAGCGAGGCCCAGAGTTCGTGCGTCATGCAGCGACCGGCTTCGCCGAGGCAGTTTTCCTTGCCGCCGCACTGGGTGGCATCGATGGGCTCATCGACAGAAACAATGATGTCGGCCACGGTGATGTCCGCCGCCTTGCGCCCGAGGCTGTAACCGCCGCCGGGGCCGCGGGTCGACTCGACCAGCTCGTGACGGCGCAGCTTGCCGAACAGCTGTTCGAGGTACGACAGCGAAATCTGCTGCCGTTGGCTGATTGCAGCCAGCGTGACCGGACCGGTGTTCTGACGCAGCGCCAGATCGATCATTGCTGTAACCGCAAAGCGGCCTTTGGTAGTGAGACGCATCGCAAGCTCCTTCAAGTGCTTACCGTTGAAATGACACCGTGGTCCCGGACCGCGGTGACTTCGTCTCCGCCCTGCCCGACCCCAGACACTGGTGAACCAGTCGGTAGGAGTCGGTCCTTCATCGCGAAGTTCTTTTTATGTTGTTGACTGTTTCGGTCAAGTATAACAGAAGCCCCGAAGTCTGCTCGGGTAAACCCCAGCGCGGCTCGCTTGAAGAATGCGACCCGCAGAACTAGCGCAAACCGGGCACCAAGCCTACTGTGGCAAAACCGCGATGTTGTCGCCACCGGACGCTCCGAACGCCCGCTCCCGCAGCAGCGCCAACTGGTCGCGCACCCGGGCGGCCTTCTCGAATTCGAGGTTCCGGGCGTGCTCCAGCATCTGCTTTTCGAGCCGCTTGATTTCCCGGGCGATGTCCTTCTCGCTCATGTCCTCCACCTTGGCGCGCTCCAGGTCGAGCTTGGCCATTTCCTTGCCGGTCTTCTCACTGTAGACGCCGTCGATCAGGTCGCGCACCTGCTTGACGATGCTGCGCGGCGTGATGCCGTTGGCCTCGTTGTGGGCAACCTGCCGCGCGCGCCGGCGTTCGGTTTCGTCGATGGCCTTCTTCATCGAATCGGTCATGCGGTCGGCGTAGAGAATGGCCTTGCCGCTCAGGTTGCGCGCTGCGCGGCCGATCGTCTGGATCAGCGAGCGCTCGGAACGCAGAAAGCCCTCCTTGTCCGCGTCGAGGATCGCGACCAGCGACACCTCCGGAATGTCCAGCCCCTCGCGCAGAAGGTTGATGCCCACCAGCACATCGAAGGTCCCCAGGCGCAGGTCGCGCAAGATTTCGACCCGCTCCACGGTGTCGATGTCGCTGTGCAAGTAGCGCACCTTCACGCCGTTGTCGCCCAGGTAGTCGGTCAGCTGCTCGGCCATGCGCTTGGTCAGCGTGGTGATGAGCACGCGCTCGTTCTTGTCGACGCGAATGCGGATCTCGCCCAGCACGTCGTCCACTTGGTGGGTGGCGGGGCGCACCTCGACCTCGGGGTCGATCAGCCCGGTGGGCCGCACCAGCTGTTCGACCACGTTGCCCGCATGGTCCTTCTCGTACTGCGCCGGCGTGGCCGAAACGAAGATGCACTGGCGCATGCGTGTCTCGAACTCTTCCAGCTTGAGCGGCCGGTTGTCCAGGGCGCTCGGCAGGCGAAAGCCATATTCGACCAGCGTGGTCTTGCGTGCCCGGTCGCCGTTGTACATGCCGCCGAGCTGCCCGATCATCTGGTGGCTCTCGTCGAGGAACATCAGCGCGTCCTTCGGCATGTAGTCGGTCAGCGTCGCGGGCGGCTGGCCCGGCGCCGCCCCCGACAGGTGGCGGGTGTAGTTCTCGATGCCCTTGCAGTGGCCGATCTCGGCGAGCATTTCAAGGTCGAAGCGTGTGCGCTGCTCCAGCCGCTGCGCCTCGACCAGCTTGCCCGCGCCGACCAGTTCCTTCAGCCGGCCCGACAACTCGATCTTGATGGTTTCCACCGCCGCCAGCACCTTGTCGCGCGGCGTCACGTAGTGGCTCGACGGGTACACCGTGAAGCGCGGCACCTTCTGCCGAATGCGCCCGGTCAGGGGGTCGAAGAGCTGCAGCGACTCGATCTCGTCGTCGAACAGCTCGAAGCGGATCGCCAGCTCGCTGTGCTCGGCCGGAAACACGTCGATGGTGTCGCCCCGCACGCGGAAGGTACCGCGCGAGAAGTCCTGCTCGTTGCGCGTGTACTGCATGCGGATGAGCCGCGAGATCAGATCGCGCTGGCCGACCTTGTCGCCCACGCGGGCGATCAGCCGCATCTCCATGTAGTCCTCGGGCGTGCCGATGCCGTAGATGGCGCTCACCGTGGCCACGATCACGGTGTCGCGCCGCTCCAGCACGCTCTTGGTGGCCGACAGCCGCATCTGCTCGATGTGCTCGTTGATCGACGAGTCCTTCTCGATGAACAGGTCGCGCTGCGGCACGTAGGCCTCGGGCTGGTAGTAGTCGTAGTAGCTCACGAAGTACTCGACCGCGTTCTTCGGGAAGAACTCGCGAAACTCACTGTAGAGCTGCGCCGCCAGCGTCTTGTTGGGCGCGAAGATGATGGCTGGGCGGCCCAGTTGTGCAATCACGTTGGCCATGGTGAAGGTCTTGCCCGAGCCGGTCACGCCCAGCAAAGTCTGGAAAACTTCGCCGTCTTTCACACCCGCCACCAACCCCTCGATGGCCTTGGGCTGGTCCCCGGCCGGCGGATAGGGCTGGAAAAGCTCGAACGGCGAGCCCGGGTAGCGGACGAATTCACCCTGTTTCGCCGGACCGATCGGGTCCAGTTTCTTCAGGTCTGCTATGGCTTCGTTGTTCTCTGGCATGGCTGTTCCCGACAGGTGGCGATGGCCCCGGTAAAATTCAAGGCAACCGGAAAGCGTAGCGCAAACCCGGTTGCCAGCGAAGCTTTCATCCCAAAGGACCTTTCCATGTCTATGTTCACCGCGGTCGAAATGGCACCGCGCGACCCGATCCTCGGCCTCAACGAGCAGTTTGCCGCCGACACCAACCCCGCCAAGGTCAATCTCGGCGTCGGCGTCTATTACGACGACAACGGCAAGCTGCCCCTGCTGCAGTGCGTGCAGGCGGCCGAGCAGAACATGATGAAGGCGCCCACAGCGCGTGGTTATCTGCCCATCGACGGCATCGTCGCGTACGACAACGCCGTGAAGGCGCTGGTCTTCGGCGCCGACAGCGAACCCGTCACCTCCGGCCGCGTGGCCACCATCCAGGCCATCGGCGGTACCGGCGGCCTGAAGGTCGGCGCCGACTTCCTGAAGAAGCTCAACCCCAGCGCCAAGGTGCTGATCAGCGACCCGAGCTGGGAAAACCACCGCGCGCTGTTCACCAACGCGGGCTTCGAGGTCGAAAGCTACCCCTACTACGACGCCGCCAAGCGCGGCATCGACTTCAACGGCATGCTGGCCGCCCTGAACGCGGCGCCCGCCGGCACGGTCGTCGTGCTGCACGCCTGCTGCCACAACCCGACCGGCTACGACATCACGTCCGAGCAGTGGGACCAGGTGGTTGCGGCCATCAAGGCCAGGAACCTCGTGCCCTTCCTCGACATGGCCTACCAGGGCTTCGGCTATGGCCTGACCGAAGACGGCGCGGCCGTCGGCAAGTTCGTCGATGCCGGGCTGACCTTCTTCGTGTCGACCTCGTTCTCCAAGAGCTTCAGCCTGTACGGCGAGCGCGTCGGCGCCCTGTCGGTGCTGTGCGAGAGCAAGGAAGAAGCCGGCCGCGTGCTGTCGCAGCTGAAGATCGCCATTCGCACCAACTACAGCAACCCGCCGATCCACGGCGGCGCCGTGGTCGCCGCGGTGCTCGGCACCCCCGAGCTGCGCGCCCTGTGGGAAAAGGAACTCGGCGAGATGCGCGTGCGCATCAAGGCGATGCGCCAGAAGCTGGTCGATGGCCTCAAGGCCGCCGGCGTGAAGGAAGACATGAGCTTCATCACCACCCAGATCGGCATGTTCAGCTACTCCGGCCTCAGCAAGGACCAGATGGTGCGCCTGCGCAATGAATTCGGCGTGTACGGCACCGACACCGGCCGCATGTGCGTGGCCGCGCTGAACAGCAAGAACATCGAGCACGTTTGTGCCTCGATCGCCAAAGTCATCTAGGTGACAGCAAAATGTGAGGGAATCGCCCTCGCGACGATTCCTTCACACTCTTGGCGGGAATGAGCCTCGCGGCAGGGTCGGCATAGGGGTTAGGCCCCCTGCACCGCGGCGAATGCGCTGATATATTGCACTGCAACATTCCACTCCGACACCAGCGATGCTCTATCAACTCTACGAAGCCCAGCGTTCCTTGATGGAGCCCTTCTCGGACTTCGCCCAGGCCGCCTCCAAACTCTACGGTCAAGGCGCCGTGTGGGGCCAGATGCCCATGGCGCAGCGCATGGCCGCGGGCTACGACCTCATGTACCGCCTGGGCAAGGACTACGAGAAGCCCGAATTCAACATCAAGTCGGTGAAGGTCGACGGCGAAGACGTCGTCATCCAGGAAGCCATCGCGCTCGACAAGCCTTTCTGCGAGCTGCGCCGCTTCAAGCGCTTCACCGACGAGCCGCACATTCTCAAGACGCTCAAGAGCCAGCCCGTGGTGCTGATCGTGGCGCCCCTGTCGGGCCACTACGCCACGCTGCTGCGCGACACCGTGCGCACCATGCTGCAGGACCACAAGGTCTACATCACCGACTGGAAGAACGCGCGCCTGGTGCCGATGTCGGAGGGCGAGTTCCACCTCGACGACTACATCAATTACGTGCAGGAGTTCATCCGCCTGCTGCAGGCCGAGTACGGCAACTGCCACGTGGTGAGCGTGTGCCAGCCGACCGTGCCGGTGCTGGCCGCCGTGTCGCTCATGGCCAGCCGCAAGGAGCCGCTGCCCCTGACGCTGACGATGATGGGCGGCCCCATCGACGCCCGCAAGTCGCCCACCGCGGTCAACAACCTCGCGATGAACAAGAGCTACGAATGGTTCGAGAACAACGTGATCTACCCGGTGCCCAAGGGCTTCCCCGGTGAAGGCCGCCGCGTGTATCCGGGCTTCCTGCAGCACACCGGCTTCGTGGCCATGAACCCCGACCGCCACGCCACCAGCCACTACGACTACTTCAAGGACCTCATCAAGGGCGACGACGCCAGTGTCGAGGCCCACCGCAAGTTCTACGACGAGTACAACGCCGTGCTCGACATGGACGCCGACTACTACCTCGACACGATCCGCACCGTGTTCCAGCAGTTCGAACTCGTCAACGGCACCTGGGACGTCAAGAACCCCCAAGGACAGATCGAACGCGTGCGTCCTCAGGACATCCGCACCGCCGCGCTGCTGACGGTGGAAGGCGAGCTCGACGACATCTCCGGCTCGGGCCAGACCGAAGCAGCGCACAGCCTGTGCACCGGCATCTCGGACAGCAAGCGCGAGCACTACGAAGTCAAGGGCGCGGGCCACTACGGCATCTTCAGCGGTCGCCGCTGGCGCGAGCTGGTCTACCCGAAGGTGGTGAAGTTCATCGCAGCCAACGACCAGCCGCAGAGCCGCGCGGGCAACCGCGGCGAGCTTGCCGCCGAAGACACGGTCAAGCCGACCCGTCGGACCGCCGCCGTTGCAGCCAAGAAGGCGCCAGCGAAGAAGGCCGTGAAAACCGTGGCCGTCGCCGTCAAGAAAACCGCCGCGCGCAAGAAGCCCCGCGCCAGCGCTGCGCGCTGAAGCGCGCACACCAACCGCCAGTGATCGGACTCGCCGCACGCATCAACGACGCACTGCCTCAAACGCAGTGCACCCGGTGCGGCTACCCCGATTGCGCAGGCTACGCCCAGGCCGTGGCGGCTGAAGAAGCGGGCATCAACCAGTGCCCGCCGGGTGGCGCGCAAGGCATCGAGCGCCTGGCGCTCATCACCGGCCGCCCCCTGCTCCCCCTCGACCCGCAGTTCGGCACCGAAGGCCCGCGCGCCATGGCCGTCATCGACGAGGCCTGGTGCATCGGCTGCACCCTGTGCCTGGACGCCTGCCCGACCGATGCCATCGTCGGCATCAACAAGCGCATGCACACGGTGATCGAGGCGCACTGCACCGGCTGCGAACTGTGCATCCCGGTCTGCCCCGTCGATTGCATTTCGCTCGAGAACGAGACGCCGGGCCTCAGCGGCTGGCAGGCGTGGTCCGCCGAGCAGGCCGACAGCGCGCGGCGCCGCTACGAAACGCACGGCAAGCACCGCAACACCGACGCCCGGTTGGCTGATGAAAAGCCGGCCGAAGCACAAGCCCCGCAAGACGCCGGCGACCGCAAGCGCTCCATCGTCGAAGCCGCCCTGGCGCGTGCGCGCGCCGCCTCGCTGCAACGCCAGCAAGCCCCAAAGCCGTGACGTCGTGCACCTGCACACCCGCGCGACGCGGGCCTGTGCGGTCGCAACGCCAGAACTGAAAAACCGCGCTCAGCGCGCAGCCGCGAACGTGCCGAAGGCGCTGACCACCTCGGGCGGCGCCTGCACCATCTCGATCAGCACGCCCTCGCCCGCGATCGGAAATTCGTCGTTCGCCTTCGGGTGCAAAAAGCAGATGTCGAAGCCGGCCGCGCCCTTGCGGATGCCGCCCGGCGCAAAGCGCACGCCCTGCGCCGTGAGCCATTCGACCGCCCTGGGCAGGTCGTCGATCCACAGGCCCACGTGGTTCAGCGGCGTGGTGTGCACGGCCGGTTTCTTTTCGGGGTCCAGCGGCTGCATCAGGTCGACCTCGACCTTGAACGGGCCCACGCCCATCGTGCAGATGTCCTCGTCGACGTTCTCGCGCTCGCTCTTGAACGTGCCCGTGACCTCGAGCCCCAGCATGTCGACCCACAACTTCTGCAGCCGCAGCTTGTCGGGGCCGCCGATGGCGATCTGCTGGATGCCCAGCACCTTGAATGGACGCGGGCTGGCGATGGTGTCGGTCATGCGGCACATCCTTCTTCGCTTGTCGCCTGGACCTGGCGGGCCCGGAGGCCGAGCCTGCGCAGCAGCACCGTGTCGGCCTCGACATCGGGGTTGCCGGTGACCAGCAGCTTGTCGCCGTAGAAGATCGAGTTCGCGCCGGCCATGAAGCACAGCGCCTGCACCGCATCGCCCATCTGCTGGCGCCCCGCCGACAGCCGCACGCGCGCCGTCGGCATGGTGATGCGCGCGACCGCGATCATGCGCACGAAGTCGAAGGGGTCGACCGGTTCCGAGTCGGCCAGCGGCGTGCCGGGCACGCGCACCAGGCTGTTGATGGGCACCGACTCCGGGTACGGGTCCAGGTTGGCCAGCTGCGCGATGAGCCCGGCGCGGTGCACAGGCGCCTCGCCCATGCCCACGATGCCGCCGCAGCACACGCTGATGCCGGCGCTGCGCACGTGGGCCAGCGTGTCGAGCCGGTCCTGGTAGGTGCGCGTGTCGACCACGTCGGTGTAGTACTCGGGCGCGGTGTCCAGGTTGTGGTTGTAGTAGTCCAGGCCCGCGGCCTTGAGCTGGTGCGCGTGGTGCGGCTCCAGCATGCCCAGCGTGGCGCAGGTCTGCAGGCCCAGGCCCTTCACGGCCTCGACCAGCACGGCCACCTTTTCCACGTCGCGGTCCTTGGGCGCGCGCCATGCGGCGCCCATGCAGAAGCGGGTGGCGCCGGCGTCCTTGGCGGCCTGCGCGGCGCGCACCACCTCGTCGACCTCCATGAGCTTCTGCGCCTTCACGCCGGTGTCGAACTCGGCCGACTGCGGGCAGTAGCCGCAGTTCTCGGGGCAGCCGCCGGTCTTCACCGACAGCAACGTGGCCAGCTCGATGTCGCCGGCGGGAAAGTGCTGACGGTGCACGGTCTGTGCCTCGAACAACAAGTCCATCAGCGGCTTGTCGAGCAGCGCCTGGATGGCCTCGACGGACCAGCGCACGTCGGCCGTCGGCGCCGTGGCCTTCGACGGCCGGTGCAGCGTGATCGCCTGTTGCAGCTCGGCGGCACCCATCAGTTGAACTCCATGATGATCTGGTCCACCGCGAGCGACTCGCCCTTGTTCGCGGAAATCTTGCCGACCACGCCGTCCTGCGTGGCGAACAGCACGTTCTCCATCTTCATCGCCTCGATCACCGCGAGCTTCTCGCCGGCCTGTACGTGTTGTCCCGGCTGCACCGCCACCTCGACCAGCAGGCCCGGCATCGGCGACATCAGGAACTTGCTCAGGTCCGGCGGCGCCTTGTAGGGCATCAGCGCCAGCAAGCGCGCGCCCAGCGGCGACAGCACCATCGCCTCGATCTGCGTGCCGTCGTGCGACACGCGCAGCGCCAGCGGGTTCTTGCCCGCGCCGCGCTCCACCTGCGCGGTGAAGGGCTTGTCGTTGACCATGCCCGTCACGCGTATCGCACCCAGCGCAGAGCTGCTGTCGATCTTGTAGCTCTTGCCGGCCACGGACACCGCGCTCGCACCGGTCTTGCCCTGGAAGTCGCTGACCGACACCGGGTGGTGCACGTGCTTGCCTTCGGGCCCCATCTCGACCACCACGAACTGCTCGCCCACCTTCACGCCGTGGCCTTCGAGCTGACCGCTGATGCCCGAGGCACGCGCGCGATAGCGGCGGTGCACGTAGGCCGCCAGCGCGACCAGGAACGACGGATCGGTGTGCGGCACGTCTTCCGCGTGGAAGCCCTTGCCGTAGTGCTCGGCGATGAAGCCGGTGTTGAAGTCGCCCGCCACGAACTTCGGATGCGCCAGCAGCGCCGCCTGGAACGGAATGTTGCTGCTCACGCCACGGATCACGAAGCCGTTGAGCGCCTCGCGCATGAGGGCAATCGCATGCTGGCGGTCCTTGCCGTGCACGATGAGCTTGGCGATCATCGAGTCGTAGTACATCGGGATCTCGCCGCCGTCGTACACGCCCGTGTCCACGCGCACGCCCTGCAGATGCTCGGTGTCGCTCGCGAACATGGTCTGTGCCGGCGGCTGGAACTTCACCAGCCGGCCGGTCGAGGGCAGGAAGTTGCGGAACGGGTCTTCGGCGTTGATGCGGCACTCGATGGCCCAGCCGTCGCGCTTCACCTGCTCCTGCGTGAGCGGCAGCGGCTCGCCGGCCGCCACGCGAATCATCAGCTCGACCAGGTCCAGCCCGGTGATGCATTCGGTCACCGGGTGCTCCACCTGCAGGCGCGTGTTCATCTCGAGGAAGAAGAAGCTCTGGTCCTTTCCGACCACGAACTCCACCGTGCCCGCGCTCTGGTAGTTCACCGCCTTGGCCAGCTGCACGGCCTGCGCGCCCATCGCCTTGCGCGTGGCGTCGCTGATGAAGGGCGAAGGCGCCTCTTCGATCACCTTCTGGTGGCGCCGCTGAATGGAGCATTCGCGCTCGTTCAGGTAGATCACGTTGCCGTGCGAATCGCCCAGCACCTGGATCTCGATATGGCGCGGCTCCTCGACGAACTTCTCGATGAACACGCGGTCGTCGCCGAAGCTGTTGCGCGCCTCGTTGCGGCACGAGGTGAAGCCCTCGAAGGCTTCCTTGTCGTTGAAGGCCACGCGCAAGCCCTTGCCGCCGCCGCCGGCCGATGCCTTGATCATCACGGGGTAGCCGATGCCATGCGCAATCTCGACGGCGCGCTCGGCCGTCTCGATGGCGTCGTTCCAGCCTGGAATCGTGTTGACCTTGGCTTCGTTGGCGAGCTTCTTGGACGCAATCTTGTCGCCCATCGCCGCAATCGAGTAGTGCTTGGGCCCGATGAAGACGATGCCCTCTTCCTCGGCCTTGCGGGCGAAGGCTTCGTTCTCCGACAGGAAGCCGTAGCCCGGGTGCACCGCCTCGGCGCCCGTCTGCTTGCAGGCCGCGATGATGCGGTCGGCCTGCAGGTAGCTCTCGCGGCTGGGCGCGGCGCCGATGTGCACGGCCTCGTCGGCCATCTCGACGTGACGGGCTTCCTTGTCGGCGTCGGAGTAGACGGCGACGGTGAGGATGCCCATCTTCTTGGCGGTCTGGATGACGCGGCAGGCGATTTCGCCGCGGTTGGCGATCAGGATTTTCTTGAACATGTTCTTCTTCTCCGTCCCGCTCAGAGCGGAATGTTCCCGTGCTTGCGCCACGGGTTCTCGAGCTTCTTGTCGCGCAGCATCACCAGCGAGCGGCAGATGCGCTTGCGCGTTTCGTGCGGCAGGATCACATCGTCGATGTAGCCGCGTGCGCTGGCCACATAGGGGTTCGCAAAGCGCGCCTTGTATTCGGCTTCGCGTGCAGCCAGCTTCTCGGGGTCGTTCTTGTCCTCGCGGAAGATGATTTCCACCGCGCCCTTCGCGCCCATCACCGCGATCTCGGCGCGCGGCCACGCAAGGTTGACGTCTCCGCGCAAATGCTTCGAAGCCATCACGTCGTAAGCGCCGCCGTAGGCCTTGCGCGTGATGACGGTGATCTTGGGCACCGTGCACTCCGCGTACGCGTACAGCAGCTTGGCGCCGTGCTTGATGATGCCGCCGTACTCCTGCCCCGTGCCGGGCATGAAGCCGGGCACGTCGACGAACGTGACGACGGGGATGTTGAAGCAATCGCAAAAGCGCACGAAGCGCGCGGCCTTGATGCTGCTCTTGATGTCCAGGCAGCCCGCCAGCACCAGCGGCTGGTTGGCCACGATCCCGATGGTCTGGCCCTCCATGCGCGCGAAGCCGATCACGATGTTCTTCGCGTACTCGGGCTGCAGCTCGAAGAAGTCGCCGTCGTCCACCACCTTCAGGATCAGTTCCTTGATGTCGTAGGGCTTGTTCGGGTTGTCGGGCACCAGCGTGTCGAGCGAGTAGTCGGGCCGGTCGGCCGGGTCGCCCTGGCCGTTGTTGCCCAGGCGCACCGGCGGCTTTTCGCGGTTGTTCAGCGGCAGGTAGTTGTACAGGCGGCGCAGCATCATCAGCGCCTCGACGTCGTTCTCGAACGCCATGTCGGCCACGCCGCTGCGGGTGGTGTGGGTGATGGCGCCGCCCAGTTCCTCGGCCGTTACGCTCTCGTGCGTCACGGTCTTCACCACCTCGGGGCCGGTGACGAACATGTAGCTCGAGTCCTTCACCATGAAGATGAAGTCGGTCATGGCGGGCGAATACACCGCGCCGCCCGCGCACGGGCCCATCACCATGCTGATCTGCGGCACCACGCCCGAGGCCATCACGTTGCGCTGGAACACGTCGGCGTAGCCGCCCAGCGACGCCACGCCTTCCTGGATGCGCGCGCCGCCCGAGTCGTTCAGCCCGATGACCGGTGCGCCGACCTTCATGGCCTGGTCCATCACCTTGCAGATCTTCTCGGCATGGGCTTCGCTGAGCGCGCCGCCGAACACGGTGAAGTCCTGGCTGAACACGAACACCAGGCGCCCATTGATCATTCCGTAGCCGGTGACCACGCCGTCGCCGGGAATCTTATGCTCGGCCATGCCGAAGTCGACCGAGCGGTGCTCGACGAACATGTCCCACTCTTCGAAGGTGTTGTCGTCCAGCAGCAGCTCGATGCGCTCGCGCGCGGTGAGCTTGCCCTTGGCATGTTGCGCGTCGATGCGCTTCTGCCCACCGCCGAGGCGCGCCTTGGCGCGGCGCTGTTCGAGTTGTTCAATCAGTTCTTGCATGGTGTGTTCCGAAGCTGTGGTCCTGAATTGCTTTGCGATGTGATCTGCAACCGTCAAGGGCGCGCGGTGATGGCCGCCGCCGCGAGCAGGCTGCGCGCCGCCGTGGAGGCCGGCAAGCTGCCCTGCGCCACCTGTTGCGTGAGCTGCGGCAGGAGCTCGCGCACCTGCGGGTGGTGCCTGAAAGCCTGTTTGAGCCCGGCGTCGATGCGCTCCCACATCCACGCGGTGGCCTGCTTTTCGCGGCGTGTGGCGAGCTTGCCGTTGGCGGTCTGCAGTTGCCTGAACTGGGTGACGGCGCTCCAGAAGGCGTCGACGCCGGTGCCTGCGAGCGCGCTGAGCTGCAGCACCTTGGGCAGCCAGAAGCGCACCTCGGCGCCGCTGTGCGCGTCGTGCACCGCATGCGCGTGGTCCGGGTTGCCCTGGTGGCCGAACAGCCGAAGGGCGGAGGTGATCTGCGCCTGCGCGCGCGTGGCGGCGTCCTTGTCGATGTCGGCCTTGTTGATGACCACGAGGTCGGCGATTTCCATCACGCCCTTCTTGATCGCCTGCAGGTCGTCGCCGGCGTTGGGCAGTTGCATCAGCACGAACATGTCGGTCATGCCGGACACCGCCGTCTCCGACTGGCCCACGCCCACGGTCTCGACGATGACCACGTCGTAGCCCGCGGCCTCGCACACCAGCATGGCCTCGCGCGTCTTCTCGGCGACGCCGCCCAGCGTGCCGCTCGACGGGCTCGGCCGGATGTAGGCGCGCTCGTGCACCGACAGGCGCTCCATGCGTGTCTTGTCACCGAGGATGGAGCCGCCCGACACGGTGGACGAGGGGTCGATGGTGAGCACCGCCACGCGGTGGCCCTTGTCGATCAGCAGCAGTCCCAGGGTTTCGATGAAGGTCGATTTGCCGACGCCGGGCACGCCCGAGATGCCGAGACGAAAGGAGTTGCCGGTGCGCGGCAGCAGCGCGGTGAGCAGCTCGTCGGCCTGCGCGCGGTGGTCGGTGCGCGTCGATTCGAGCAGCGTGATGGCCTTGGCGATGGCACGGCGCTGCGCCATGCCGGGCGACTCGGTCAGCGCGCTTTCGAGGCCCTGCACGGTGTTCAGCACGCACCCTCCGACCGCACCGACGGCTCCGACGCCACTCGCCAGCGGTAGTGCAGGTCGACGCCCTCCTCGCCTTCGAGCACGAAACCGTGCCGCAGGTAGAAACGGTTGGCGTCACTCTCCACCAGCGCGGTGAGCGCGATGTCGCGCTGCTGTTCGCGCGCCTGCGCCTTGGCCCAGTGCAGCACCCATTCGCCGATGCCCAGGCCCTGGAAGCCGGTGCGCAGGTAGAGATGGTCAAGGCGCAGCGCGTCGGCGCCCTCGGGCTTGAGCGTGACGAAGCCCACGCGCTGGTCGCCGTCGAGCACGATGTGGTGCATAAAAGGCACCACGAAACCCGCGCTCAGGCGCTCGCGCGAACGCTCGGGGTCGAAGCGGCCCACGCGTTCCAGGCTGGGGCGCATCGCATCCACACGCAAGGCCAGCATGGCCTCGAAATCGCTGGAATCCACCGGCTGCAGCGACAGCCGCGACAAGAGATCGCTCACGTCGATGCTTTTCTTCAGGCCGCGACGGCCGCGCGAATCTGCTCCAGCACGTCCTTGGCGCTGGCCGGAATGGGCGTGCCCGGTCCGTAGATGCCCTTGACGCCGGCCTCGTACAGAAAGTCGTAGTCCTGCCGCGGAATCACGCCGCCGACGAACACGATGATGTCGTCCGCGCCCTGCTTCTTCAGCTCTTCGATGATGGCCGGCACCAGCGTCTTGTGGCCGGCGGCGAGCGTGCTCACGCCCACGGCATGCACGTCGTTCTCGATGGCCTGGCGCGCACATTCTTCGGGTGTCTGAAAGAGCGGGCCCATGTCGACGTCGAAGCCCAGGTCGGCGAACGCGGTGGCCACCACCTTGGCGCCGCGGTCGTGCCCGTCCTGCCCGAGCTTGGAGATCATCACGCGCGGGCGGCGGCCCTGTTCTTCTGCGAAGGCGTTGATCTCCGTCTTCAGCGCTTCCCAGCCTTCGGCCGAGTCGTAGGCGGCTGCGTACACACCGGTCACCTTCTGCGTGTCCGCGCGATGGCGCCCGTAGATCTTTTCGAGCGCGTCCGAGATCTCGCCCACCGTGGCGCGCAGGCGCACGGCATCGATGCTCAGCGCCAGCAGGTTGCCGGTGCCGTTCTCGGCGGCGTCGGTCAGCGCGTCGAGCGCGGCCTGCACCTTGATGGTGTCGCGCGAGGCGCGAATGGTCTGCAGCCGCGCCACCTGCTGGTCGCGCACCCTCACGTTGTCGATCGACAGGCTGTCGATCGCGTCTTCGGTCTTGAGCTTGTACTTGTTCACGCCCACGATCACGTCGCGGCCGGAGTCGATGCGTGCCTGCTTCTCGGCCGCCGCCGCCTCGATCTTGAGCTTGGCCCAACCGCTGTCGACCGCCTTGGTCATGCCGCCCATGGCTTCGACCTCCTCGATGAGGGTCCAGGCCGCGTCGGCCATGTCCTGGGTGAGCTTCTCCATCATGTAGCTGCCGGCCCAGGGGTCGATCACGCTGGTGATGTGCGTCTCTTCCTGAATGATCAGCTGCGTGTTGCGCGCGATGCGCGAGCTGAACTCGGTGGGCAGCGCAATCGCTTCGTCCAACGCGTTGGTGTGCAGGCTTTGCGTGCCGCCGAACACCGCGGCCATCGCTTCGATGGTGGTGCGCACCACGTTGTTGTACGGGTCCTGCTCGGTCAGGCTCCAGCCCGAGGTCTGGCAGTGCGTGCGCAGCATCAGGCTCTTGGGGTTCCTGGGCTCGAACTCTTTCATGATGCGGCACCACAGCAGTCGCGCCGCGCGCATCTTGGCCACTTCCAGGTAGAAGTTCATGCCGATGGCCCAGAAGAAGCTCAGGCGCCCGGCGAAGCCGTCCACATCGAGGCCCTTGGCCAGCGCGGTCTTCACATACTCCTTGCCGTCGGCCAGCGTGAAGGCCAGCTCCAGCGCCTGGTTGGCGCCGGCTTCCTGCATGTGATAACCGCTGATGGAGATCGAGTTGAACTTGGGCATGTGCTGCGCCGTGTACTCGATGATGTCCCCGATGATCCGCATGCTCGGCGCGGGCGGAAAGATGTACGTGTTGCGGACCATGAACTCCTTGAGGATGTCGTTCTGGATGGTTCCGCTCAGCAGCTCTTTCGACACGCCCTGCTCTTCGGCCGCGACCACGTAGCCGGCCAGCACCGGCAGCACGGCGCCGTTCATCGTCATCGAGACACTCACCTTGTCGAGCGGGATCTGGTCGAACAGAATCTTCATGTCCTCCACCGAATCGATCGCCACGCCGGCCTTGCCGACGTCGCCGGTTACGCGCGGGTGGTCGCTGTCGTAGCCGCGGTGGGTGGCGAGGTCGAAGGCCACGCTCACGCCCTGCCCGCCGGCGGCCAGCGCCTTGCGGTAGAAGGCGTTCGATTCCTCGGCGGTGGAGAAGCCCGCGTACTGGCGGATGGTCCAGGGGCGCACCGCGTACATGGTGGCCTGCGGGCCGCGCAGGTAGGGCTCGAAGCCGGGGAGCGTGTCGGTGTATTTCAGGCCCTGCAGGTCGGCCGCGGTGTACAGCGGCTTGACGGTGATGCCGTCGGGCGTGATCCAGTTCAGCGCGCTCACGTCGCCACCCGGCGCGGACTTGGCGGCGGACTTGGCCCAGGCACCGAGGTCGGCGGGCTTGAAGGTGGGTTCGGGAGTGCTGCTCATGAGGGGGCCGTTCGCAGTGTCTGCTGGGTATTCGCAAATTCGCCTGCACGGATTTGCAAGCCGGGCGCGAGTCTAACCCATCCATAATTATTAATTCAAACGTCTTTTTTGAAGTACAGTCCGGCCCATGTCCGCCGTCACCCTCACCCCCCGCGCCCTCTATGAAGAGGTGGCCGAGCTGCTGCGCCAGCGGATTTTCCGGCGCGAGCTGGAGCCCGGCAGCTGGATCGACGAGCTCAAGCTGGCCGAGGAATACGGCATCAGCCGCACGCCGCTGCGGGAAGCGCTGAAGGTGCTGGCGGCCGAGGGCCTGGTGACGATGAAGGTGCGGCGCGGCGCCTACGTCACCGAGGTGTCCGAGCAGGACCTGGCCGACGTGTACCACCTGCTCTCGCTGCTGGAGAGCGACGCCGCGGGCGTGGTGGCCGAGCGCGCCACCGACGCGCAACGCGCCCAACTCAAGGCGCTGCACGCGGAACTCGAGGCCGCGGCCACGCCCGAAGACCGCGAGCACTTCTTCGCGGTGAACGAGCGCTTCCACATGCAGCTGCTGTCCATCGCCAACAACAAGTGGCGCGACCAGATGGTGGCCGACCTGCGCAAGGTGATGAAGCTCAACCGGCACAACTCGCTGCTGAAGGCCGGCCGCATCGGCGAATCGCTGGCGGAGCACCGCGCGGTGATGGCGGCCATCGAGGCGCGCGATGCCGACGCCGCCATGGCCCGCATGCGGGAACACTTTCAGAACGGCCTCGAAGCCGCTGCATAGGTTCGCCTTGCGCTTCAGTCCAGGTTGAGGGTGCCGGCCTCGCCAGCGATGCGCTGGGCGGTTTGCAGCAGCAGCGGCACGATGCGCGCCACCATCGCGTCCTTGGGCAGCAGGTAGGCCGGGCCGCCGCAGCTGACCGCGTAACGCTCGCCACCCGGGCCCTTGAGCGCAAAGCCGAGCGCGTGGATGTGCGGATTCCAGTCGCCGAAGGAGCCGCAGTACCCGAACCGCGCGTACTCGTCGAGGCCGGCCATCAGGCGCGGCTCGATGGCGCTCCAGTTTTCCCCGCTTTCCAGCCGGATCTGCTCCAGCAGAACCGCCTGCTCGGGCTCGGGCAGCGAGGCCAGGTAGGCCCGGCCGGCGGCCGAGGTCGCGATGGTCATGCGCGTGCCGACCTCGATGCGCGAACTGATGACCACCGAGCGGGGCCGCAGCGAGTCGATGACCAGGATGTCCACGTCGTCGCGCACGCCCAGGTGCACGCTCACCCCGGCCGACTCCGACAGCTGCGCCAGGTAGGGCCGCGCCATCGTGCGCAGATCGAAATGCCGCAGGTAGCGGCTGCTCATGTCCAGCAGCGCCGGGCCCAAGCTGAAGCGTTCGCTGTCCTGGGACTGTCGCAAGTACCCGGCGCTCACCAGCGTGGCGGTGAGCCGGGACACCGTGGCCTTGGGGATGCCGGTGGCGTCCGCCAGTTCGCGATTGCCTGTGGGGGCCGCCGCCATGCCTATGACCTTCAGCAGGGCCAGGCCCCGGGCGAGCGCACTTACCTCTTCTTTGCCGCCAATCGCGTCATTCATGTATCCGAACCTTTTTTATTTCCCTGAACTCCTTATTTTTCAGCAAAAAACGGTTGACGCGCCACTTATCAAGAAGTAGCGATTTTGAAACGATGTTTCAGTTCGAAGGAATGCACGGCCGCAAAGGCCGTGGCTGGCCTGTTCCGGCTCAGGCGGCCTGGGTGACAGCTTCGTGCGCCAGGGCCATGACTTCGTGCGCCGGACGCGTCTTGAGCTTGTGGTCGCTCCAGACCTGGCGCCAGCGGCGCGCGCCCGGCAGGCCGTTGCGCAGGCCCAGCATGTGGCGCGCGATCGACCACCAGTTCGTGCCGTGCTCCGCCGCGTCGCGGGCCATGTAGTCGCACATCAGCGACTCGACCTCTTCGCGCGTCAGTGGCTGCGGCGCGGCGCCGTAGAACTCGGCGTCCCACTCGGCCAGCCACCACGGGTTGTGGTACGCCTCGCGCCCCACCATCACGCCGTCGAGCAGGCGCAGGTGCTCATGCACTTGCGCGTTGACCGAGATGCCGCCGTTGATCGAGAACTTCAGCGCCGGAAAGTCGTGCTTCAGCCGGTGCACCAGTTCATAGCGCAGCGGCGGAATCTCGCGGTTCTGCTTCGGGCTCAAACCCTGCAGCCACGCATTGCGCGCATGCACGATGAAGGTCTCGCAACCCGCCTCGCTCACCTTGCCGACGAAGTCGCGCACGAACTCGTAGCGCTCGATCTTGTCGATGCCGATGCGGTGCTTCACGGTGACCGGAATGTCGACCACGTCGACCATCGCCTTCACGCAATCGGCCACCAGTTGCGGCTCGTTCATGAGGCAGGCGCCGAACGCGCCGCGCTGCACGCGCTCGCTCGGGCAGCCGCAGTTGAGGTTGACCTCGCCGTAGCCCCATTCCTCGCCGAGCTTCGCGCAGTGCGCCAGGTCGGCCGGCTCGCTGCCGCCGAGTTGCAGCGCCAGGGGGTGTTCTTCGGCGTTGAAGCGAAGGTGCCGGGGCACGTCGCCATGAATCAGCGCGCCCGTCGTCACCATCTCGGTGTACAGCAGCGCTTGGCGCGACAGCAGGCGATGGAAGTACCGGCAGTGGCGGTCGGTCCAGTCCATCATCGGCGCGACGGAAATGATTTTTTCTCTTGAATTCAACAACTTATCGCGATCATTCATACGCTTGGAACCCCTCGTGCGCACGCTCGTGTGATCGGCTGCAGCGGGCCGGGTAGTTTCGCACGCGAGGGCGTTTCAAGGGTTCGCATACAGAGAGAGCCCATCGATCCGGGCCTTCGAGTCCTTCATGGCAGCCAAGCGCGGGCAACACCCCGGACGGCCCCACATTACGACACGATCAAATCGCAATGGTTGATCCAATGCGTCAATCGGCGATATGATGCCTTCATTCAACTGTCAGGCACCGCCACCACCTCGATGGATCTAGACCTCACCGCCAGCCAGGCCGCATTCCGCGACGAAGTCCGCCGCTTCGTGAAAGAGCGGCTTCCCGCCGACATCCGCGAACGCCTTCGCCTGGGCCATCCGCCGCGCAAGCAGGACACCGTGACCTGGCAGCGCATCCTCAACAAAAAAGGCTGGGCCGCGCCGCACTGGCCGCGCGAGTTCGGCGGCGCCGAGCTCGGCCAGGCCGAGCGGCTCATCCTGCTCGACGAGCTGTTCCGCGCGCCCGCCCCGCTGCCGCAGGTGTTCAATGTCGGGATGCTCGGTCCGGTGCTGCTGAAGTTCGGCACCGAGGCGCAAAAGCGCTTTTTCATGCCCAAGCTCGCCAACCTCGACATCTGGTTCTGCCAGGGCTTTTCCGAGCCCGGTTCGGGCTCGGATCTGGCCTCGCTGCGCACCTCGGCCAAGCGGGAAGGCGGCGAGTACGTCGTCAACGGCCAGAAGATCTGGACCACCACCGCGCACCTGGCCGACTGGGTGTTCGCGCTGGTGCGCACCGACAACGAAGGCAAGAAGCAGCACGGCATCTCGTTCCTGCTGGTCGACCTGCGCACGCCGGGCATCACGATCCGCCCCATCACCTCCATCGACGGACAGCACCACCTCAACGAGGTGTTCTTCGACGAGGTGCGCGTGCCTGTCGACAACCTGGTCGGCGAAGAAGGCCGCGGCTGGGACTGCGCCAAGTACCTGCTGATGAACGAACGCACCGGCATCGCCAACGTGGGCCTGTGCCGCGAGCGGCTCGACTACGCCCGCGAACTCGCCGGCAAGCTCACGCAGGCCGGCAAGCCCCTGCTCGACAGCCCGAAGCTGCGCAGCGAAATGGCCATGCTCGACGCCGAGATCCGCGCACTGGAAATCACCAACTGGCGCTTCCTGCTGTCCCCGGACACGGCGCAGAAGAACCCTGGCTTCGCTTCCGTGCTGAAGCTCAAGGGCACCGAGCTGCAGCAGGACATCGCCCTGTTGCTGCAACGCATTGCGGGCCCCTCGGCCATGGAGCGGCGCCCGCACGACGGCGACGGCGCCGACCATTGGGCCGGGCCGCTGGCCATGCGCTACTTCTACAGCCGCGCGGCCAGCATCTACGGCGGCACGAGCGAGGTCCAGAAGGACATTCTTTCCAAGACGATCCTGGGGTAGGTCACGATGAACTTCGAACTCAATGAAGAGCAGCAAGCGCTTCAAGGCAGCCTCGCCCGCCTGATGGGCGATGTCTACGGCTTCGAGCAGCGCCGCGCCGTCGCGGCCACGCCGGCGGGCTGGAGCCAGCCGGTGTGGCAGCAACTGGCCGAGCTCGGCCTGACCGCCCTCCCCCTGCCGCTGGCGCACGGCGGCTTCGGCGGCGGCGCGGTCGACCTGCTGCCGGTGATGCAGGAGCTGGGCCGTGCGCTGTCGTTGGAGCCCTTCCTGTCATCGATCGTGCTGGGCGCCACCGCCGTTCGGCTCGCAGGCGACGACGCGCTGCAGGCGCAACTGCTGCCCGACGTGGCGAGCGGCGAAGTGCGCCTGGCCTGGGCGCACGACGAGGAAGGTGCGCGCCAGGCCCCGCTGTGGATCGAGACCGCGGCGCGCCTCGACGGCGGCCGGTGGCTGCTCGACGGCGCCAAGTGCAACGTGCTGCACGCCACCGCCGCGCACCGCTTCGTGGTCAGTGCTCGCGTCGCAGGCGCGCCCGACGACGAGCGCGGCATCGCGCTGTTCCTGGTCGACGCCAACGCCAAGGGCTTGGCCTGCCGGTCGCACCGCATGGTCGACGACACGCCGGGCGGAGAGCTCCGCTTCCAGGCGGCTGCGGCCCTGCCGCTTGGCGATCCGCGCGATGCCGCCGCCGGACTGCGCGCGCTGGCGGGCACCCTTGCAATGGGCACCGCGGCCGTGTGCGCCGATGCCGTCGGCGCCATGGAGTCGGCCTACAAGCTTGCGATCGACTACCTCCATACCCGCAAGCAGTTCGGTCGCCTGATCGGCGAAAACCAGGCCCTGCGCCACCGTGCGGCGGAGATGCTGGTGAGCCTGGAGATGTGCCGCAGCATGGCCATGGCCGCGGCGCTGGCCGCCGACGACCTCGACGCGCCCGATGCGCACGCCGACCTCGCCCGCGCCAAACTGATGATCGGCCGCCACGGCCGCGGCCTCTGCCATGCCGCCATCCAGGTGCACGGCGGCATCGGCATGACCGAGGAATACGCCGTCGGCCACTGCCTGCGCCGCGTCACGCTGATCGATCAACTCTTCGGCGACATGGACGCGCAGGCGGCAAAGCTGGCGGCCATGGCATGAACGCAGCGCCGGGCCGCCCCAAGCAAGCGCGCACCGCAGCGCGAAGCACGAAGGCACGTCAATGAGCGACCCGGTCTTCGAGACGATCCGCTGGGACCTGTCGGGCCCGGTGCTCACGCTGACCTTGTACCGCCCCGAGAAGATGAACGCCATGACGCGCGCAATGCGGCGCGAGCTGTGCCGCGCGCTCGACCTGGCCGACGCCGACGACGCCGTGCGCGCCATCGTTTTCACCGGCGCGGGCCGCACGTTCTGCGCCGGCTTCGACCTGTCGGAAGGCAGCCGCGCCTTCGACACCGCATCGCCGGCACGCGCGCCCGAGCCCGGCGACGAGGCAGGCCGCGACGGCGGCGGTGTGCTCGCGCTGCGGCTGTTCGCCTGCACCAAGCCGCTGATCGGCGCCATCAACGGCGCGGCCGTCGGCATCGGCGCATCGATGCTGCTGCCGATGGACGTGCGCATCGCATCGAGCGACGCGCGCTTCGGCTTCGTCTTTGCGCGCCGCGGCATCGTGCCCGACGCGTGCGCCAGCTGGTTCCTGCCCCGCGTGGTGGGCATCTCGAAGGCGCTCGCGTGGAGCCTGGGCGGCCAGGTGTTCGACGCCGCCGAAGCCTTGCGCGGCGGCCTGGTGAATGAGGTGTGCGAGCCCGCCGAACTGCTGATGCGCGCGCAGGCCCTGGCGCTCGACATCGCCGACAACGCCGCGCCCGTGTCGGTGGCGCTCACGCGGCAACTGATGTGGCGCATGCTCGGCGCCGTACACCCTATGGAGGCGCACCGCCTGGAAAGCGCGGCGCTGCAGGCGCGCGGCGGCTCGGCCGACACCGCGGAAGGCGTGGCCTCGTTCAAGCAGAAGCGGCCCGCGCGCTTCCCGGACAAGGTGAGCACCGGCATGCCGGGTTTCTATCCGTGGTGGACGGAACCGCCGTTCTCCGCCTGAAGGCCCGCGCGCCTTCGCCGAACACCGCTCCGCGCGCCGGACCGGGCGCTGATCCAGTTCGTTTCCACGGGCCTGCTCCAGCGTGCTCGCAACCTTCGTCGTCGCCTCCTGCATGGGGGGTACCACCCTTGCCACGGCGGCGGGGCGAGACTTATCATATGTTGAACCATTGACAACAGCGGTACTTTTTGGACCGCAGACCCCGGAGACACGACGACATGAGCCAGGTGATCCTCGACCAGCGCAGCATGGCGCAGGGCGCGCTGATGCAGCGCGCCCTGCGTGCCGCGCGCGGTTTCGATGCGGCGGGCGTGCGCGAGGGCGACGCCGTCGCGCTGCTGCTGCGCAACGACTTCGCCTTCTTCGAAGCGCAGCAGGCCGCCGCCGCGCTCGGCGCCTATGCGGTGCCGATCAACTGGCACGGCAAGCCGGAGGAAGTGCTCTACATCGTGGGCGACGTCGAACCCAAGGTGCTGGTCGGGCATGCCGACCTGCTGGCGCCGATTCGCGAGCGGATTCCCGTCGGCACCATCGTCATTACCGTGCCGACGCCGCCCGAGGCCGCACGCGCCTTCTCGCTCGCGCCCGAGGCGACGCAGCCGCCCGCCGATGCGACCGAATGGAACGCCTGGCTCGAGGCCTTCACCCCCTGGGACGGCCCGCCGCGCCGCAGCCGCGCGACCATGATCTACACCTCGGGCACCACCGGGCGCGCCAAGGGCGTGAAACGCAATGCGGCCACGCCGGAACAGGCGGCCGCCTACGTCGACCTGCTGCGCAGCGTCTACGGCCTGCAGCCGGGCGTGCGCGCGCTGATCGGCGGGCCGCTGTACCACGCCTCGCCCAACGCCTATGCGCGCCAGGCCCTGCCGATCTGCGACGTGCTGGTGATGCAGACCCGGTTCGACGCCGAGGCCGTGCTCGCCGCCATCGAGCAGCACCGCATCAGCCACATGGTGGCCGTGCCCACGATGTTCGTGCGCATGCTCAAGCTGCCCGAAGACGTGCGCCGGCGCTACGACCTGAGTTCGCTGAAGTGGGTGACGCACACCGGCGCGCCCTGCTCGGGCGAAACCAAGCGCGCGCTGATGGACTGGTGGGGCCCGGTGGTCTACGAAACCTACGGCGGCACCGAGGTCGGAACCGCCACGCTCAGCACGCCCGAAGACGGGCTGGCGTTTCCGGGCAGCGTGGGCCGCCTCACGCCCGGCGCGCGCATGGCGCTCTACGGCGAAGACGGCCGGCCGGTGGCGCCCGGCGAGATCGGCGAGATCTTCGTGCGCGTGCCCGCCTATGCCGACTTCACGTACCACAACCACCCCGAGAAGCGCCAGGAAGTGGAACGCGACGGCCTCATCAGCTGCGGCGACGTCGGCTACGTGAAGGACGACCACCTCTACCTGTGCGACCGCCGCTCCGACATGGTGATTTCCGCCGGCGTGAACATCTATCCGGCCGAGATCGAGGCCGTGCTGCTGCAGTGCCCGCTGGTGCGCGATTGCGCGGTGTTCGGCATTCCCGACGAGGAAATGGGCGAATCGCTGGCGGCAGCCGTGGAGCCGATGCCCGGCACCGCGCCCGACGCCGCCGGTCTTCGCGCCTTTCTGGAAGCCCGCATCGCGAAGTACAAGGTGCCGCGCCGTTTCGACTTTCATGCCGCGCTGCCGCGCGAGGACAGCGGCAAGATCTTCAAGCGCCGGCTGCGCGATCCGTTCTGGCAGGCCGCGGGCCGGAAGATCTGACGTGCACGCGGCACACGACATGGGGCGGCGCCTCGCCGCCGCGCTGCAGCGCCATGCGGGGCTGCACGGCAGCGTCGACGACCTGCGCCGGCTCACCGGCGGCGCCACCAAGACGACCTGGTCCTTCGACCTGCTCACCGCCGGCGGGCGGCGCCCCATGATCCTGCAGCAGACGCCCGCCCCACCCCCGCCCACCGCCCGCGCGGCGCCCAAGCTCGATGCGGCCGAAGACGCGCGCCTGATGATCGCGGCGCGCGCGCACGGCGTGCCCGCGCCCACGGTGCTGGCCATCCTCGACGTGCACGACGGCCTCGAGCGTGGCTACGTCACCGAACGCATCGAGGGCGAGACGCTGGGCCGCAAGCTGGTGTCCGACCCGGCCTGTGCCGGCGCGCGCGGCGTGATGGCGGCGCAGTCCGGCGCCATCCTCGCGACGATCCATGCAATGCCGGTCGCCGACCTGCCCTTTCTGCAGCGGCTGTCGCCCGCGCAGGAGCTGGACGTGTACGGCGACCTGCTGGCGCGCACCGGATTTCGCCATCCCGCGCTCGCCTATGCGATGCAGTGGGTGCGGCAGAACCTGCCCACTGACTGGAACGACGCGCTCGTGCATTCGGACTTTCGCACCGGCAACCTGATCGTCGGGCCCGACGGCATTCGCTGCGTGCTCGACTGGGAGATCGCGCGCATCGGCGACCCGATGCAGGACCTGGGCGTGCTGTGCATGCGCACCTGGCGCTTCGGCGGCGAGGGCGAAGCCGGCGGCTTCGGTTCGCGCGAAGACCTGTACGCGGCCTACGAGCGTGCGAGCGGCACGCCGGTGGACCCTCGTCGCGTGCGCTTCTGGGAGGCGTTTTCCAACCTCAAGTGGGCCATCGGCTGCGTGCGGCGCGGGCTCTCGGTGCGCGCCGACGGCAGCCCCGCGAGCGTGGAACTGTGCGCGGTGGGCCGCCGCATGGAAGAGCCGCTGTGGGACTTCTTCCAACTCGTCGAGGACTGACCCGCATGCCGAACTCCGTACCCACCGCCGGCACCCTGCTGCAGGCGGCCGCCCGCTACCTCGAAGACGAATTGCTGCCCACGCTGGAGGGCTACCACCGCTTCCAGGTGCGCGTGACGCTGAACGTGCTGCGCATCGTGGAGCGCGAGCTGCGCCTGGACGGGCCGCAGGACGAGGCGGCGGCCTCGGCAGCGCGCCTCGCGCTGGCCGAGGCCATCGGGTCCGGCCAGGTCCCCATCGACGCCGCCCTGGCCGCGCAGCTGCGCCAAGGCCTGGGCGAGGCGCTCGCCATCAACAACCCCAAATGGACACACACCGAAAGCCCCCGATGAATTTCACCGAAGAACAGATGGCCTTTCGCGACGGCGTGCGCCGCATGGTCGAGCGGCACGTGGCACCCATTGCCGCCGAGATCGACGAGAACCACCGTTTTCCCGAAGAGCTGATTCCGATCTATGGCGACATGGGCCTGCTGCAGCTCTGGGTGCCCGAGGCATACGGGGGCCCCGGCGCCAACCTCACGATGGTGTGCATCGCGCGCGAGGAAATCTCTCGCGTGTCGGAGTCTTGCGCGCTCATGGCGGGCATGAACACGATGTTCGCGCTGCCGATCATGCATTTCGGCACCGACGAGCAAAAGACCCGCTTCCTGCCGCTGCTGGCCGAAGGCCGTACCGTCACGGCCATTGCCATCTCGGAGCCCGACTGCGGCAGCGACGTGGGCGGCATGCGCACGCGCGCCGTGCGCGACGGCGACAGCTACGTGCTCAACGGCCAGAAGCAGTGGTGCACCTTCGGCAGCCGCGCCGACTACATCCTGGTGTTCGCCAAGACCGGCGAGCGCGGCGGCGCCGACGACATCAGCCCGTTCATCGTGGACGTGAAGAACAGCAAGGGCCTCGCCTTCGGGCGCAACGAACGCAAGATGGGCATGAAGGGCACGATCAACGTGCCGGTGTACCTGGACAACGTGCGCGTGCCGGTGGAGAACCGTCTCGGAGAGGAAGGCAAGGGCTTTCGCTCGGCCATGCGCGCGCTCGACCTCAACCGCCCGGCCATCGCCGCTGCGTCGGTGGGCCTCGCACAAGGCGCGTTCGACGCAGCGCTGGCCTATGCCAAGCAACGCAAGCAGTTCAAGCGCGCCATCGTCGAGTTCCAGGGCATCCAGTTCATGCTCGCCGACATGGCCATGCAGATCGAGGCCGCGCGCTGCCTCGTGTACGAGACCGCGCGCCTGGCCGACATCGGCGACTGGGAGCAGTTGCCCAAGTTCGCGAGCATGGCCAAGTGCTTTGCGAGCGACATGGCCATGAAGGTCACGACCGACGCGGTGCAGGTGTTCGGCGGCTACGGCTATGTGCGCGACTACCCGGTCGAGAAGATGATGCGCGACGCCAAGCTCAACCAGATCTTCGAAGGCACGAACCAGATCCAGCGCGTGGTGATCGCGCGGGAGCTGATGCGCTGAACCGGCAAGCGTTGCCGGCGCAGGCCAGCCGGCGGGCCCTGCCCGCTCAGGCCAGCAACTGCCGGGCGATCATGTTGCGGTGGATTTCCGAGGCACCCTCGTAGATCCGCAGCACGCGCAGGTCGCGGTACACCCGCTCGACGATGGTGCCGCGGCAGTAACCCGAGCCGCCGAAGATCTGCAGCGCCTTGTCGGCGATGCGGCAGGCGGCTTCGGTGCAGATCACTTTCACCATCGAGGCCTTCATGCGCGCGTCTTCGCCGCGCGAGGCGCGCCACACGGCTTCGAACAGCACCATGCGCGCGGCATGCAAGTCCATCGCCATGTCGGCGATCATGTGCTGGATCGCCTGGTGCTCGCCGAGCGCCTGGCCGAAGGTGACGCGGGTCTTGGCGTGCTCGATGGTCTCGTCCAGCGCGATCTGCGCGGGGCCCAGCGCCTGGCAGCCGACGTTCAGGCGCCCTTCGTTCAGGCCCGACATCGCATACGACAGGCCGCGCCCTTCCTCGCCCAGCAGGTGCTCCACCGGGATGCGGCAGTCGGTGAAGGAAATTTCGCACAGGCTGTCATCCATCCAGCCCATGGTGGGCATCGTGCGCGTCACCTGGAAGCCCGGCGTGGTGGTGTCGAGCAGGAACGCCGAGATGCCCTTCTTGCCCGCAGAGCGGTCGGTCGAGGCCAGCACGGTGATCGAGTGCGCGTGGTTGGCGTTCGAGATGAAAGTCTTCACGCCGTCGAGCACGTAGTGGTCGCCGTCGCGCCGCGCGGTGGTCGTCATCTTGGCGGCGTCGGAGCCGGCGTGCGGCTCGGTGATCGCGATGCAGTTGCGCGAGCGGCCGGAGGCGATCTCGGGCAGCCACTTCTTCTTGATCGCTTCCGAGCCGTGGTCCACCACGATGTGCACGCCCGGGCCGAGCGCGGAGCGCACGAAGGGCCAGAACTGCGGCGGCAGGCGCGCCAGCTCGAGCTGCACCGCCACGCTGGTCAGGTGGTCGACCGGCATGCCGCCGTACGCCTCGGGAATGGACATGCCGTAGAAGCCCATCTCGCGCAGGGTGGTTTCCACCTGCTCGGGCACTTCGCCGGTCTCCTGGTAGCGCGTTTCCAGCTTCAGCAGCGCATCGACGGCGTCGCGCGTGGCAACTCGCATCTCTTCCGCTTCGGGGGGCAGGTCGAAATCCATGATATCTCCTTTGGTAGAACCATTGATTATGACGCACCCGCGTGCCGAATGCACGCCTCAGCGGCGCATCACCAGGATCGCCTTGCCCGAGGTCTGCCGCTGCTCCAGTGCCGCGAGCGCGGACTGCGCGTCTTCGAAGTCGAACACCGAGGCCTCCAGCGGGCGCAGGCGCCCTTGCAGGTACCAGGCCTGGATCTCGTCGGCCAGTTGCCGGGCCAGGCCGGGGTCGCGCTTGCGCACCTCGCCCCACAACACGCCGACTGCCGACGCGTTGGCCAGCAGCAGGCGGTTGGCCGGCAACTGCGTGAGCGCGCCGCCCGCGAAGCCGACCACCAGCAGCCGCGCACCGAAGGCCAGGCAGCGCACGCTTTGCGCGCCGGTCTCGCCGCCGACCGGGTCGCAGACCACGTCGACACCGCTCGGCGCTAGCTTGCGCACCTCGTCGACCCACTTCGGGTCGGTGTAGTCGACGGCCGCGTCCGCGCCCAGTGCCACGCAGGCATCGCGCTTGGAAGCGCTGCCCGCGGTGGCGATCACGCGCGCGCCCATCAGCTTGCCCAGTTGCACCGCGGCGCTGCCGACGCCGCCGGCGCCTGCATGCACCAGCAGCGTTTCGCCGGACTGCAGCCGCCCCGCGTGGCGCAGCGCGTAGAGCGAGGTCGGGTAGTTGCCGCGCAGCGCCAGGGCCGCGCCGGGCGGCACGTCGACGGCGATCGGCATCGCCTCGGCGCGCGGCACCAGTGCGTATTCGGCGAAGCCGCCGAACTTGCCGACCGGCGTGGCGCAGGCCACGCGCGTGCCCGCGCCTTCGCCGCCCACGACGGTGCCCACGACCTCCACGCCTGGCGTGAACGGCAGCACAGGCCTGGTCTGGTACCGGCCTTTGACGGCAAGCGTGTCCAGGAAGTTGAGGCCCGCCGCCTCCACCTTCACCAGGTACTGGTCGTCCGCCGGCACGGGCACCGGCACTTCGGCCAGCCGCATCTGCCCCGGATCGCTCAGGGCTTCGACCCGCCAAGCCCTCATCGTCACCGCCACCGTCTCCGTCACCGCAGCGCAGCCCGGCCGTTGGTCAGCACGAGCACGTCGCGCTCCACCACGCGGGCACGAAAAGCGATGTCGCTGCCGTCGCGCCAGCCTTCGAGGCGGATAGTTTCGCCGGGATACACCGGCGCCGACAGCCGCGCGCGCATGGCCGACAGGCGCGTCGCATCGAAATCCGCATATGCCGCGACCAGGCCACGCCCGGCAATGCCCCAGGTCGCGAGTCCGTGCAGGATGGGCCGCGCAAAGCCGGCCTTGGCGGCGAACGCGGGTTCGGCGTGCAGCGGGTTGATGTCGCCAGAAAGCCGGTACAGCAAGGCCTGGTCGGCGCGCGTGGGCAGGTCGAGCACCAGTTCGGGCGCCGACTCGGGCATGGCCGCCGCAACGGGCGCTGCCTCGTCGGCCTGGCCGTCGGCCTTGGAGAATCCGCCGTCGCCGCGCAGGAAATAGACGCTCTCGACCGTGGCCAGCGGCTGCCGGTCGGCGTCGAAAAGCTCCTTTTCCACATGCAGGATCGCGCCCTTGCCTTCGCCCTTGTCGACCACCCGCGTGACGCGCGTGCGACCTGTCACCGTGCCCGAAGGCGGCAGCGGCGCATGCAGGCGCACCGACTGCTCGCCGTGCACGAGTTTCATGAAGGCGATGCCGATCTCCCTGCGCTCGCGCATCCAGAAGCCGGGCGAAGCCAGCACGGCGGCCATGGTGGGCAACGCCACCAGGTCTTTCTCGTACACGAAGCGCAACTGCTTCTCGTCGAGCGGGTCGGCGCCCATGCCCAGGCCGAGGGCGTAGAGCATGGTGTCCTTGGGGGTGTAGGCGTGGTGCACATCGCCGGATTGCCAGTCGCGTGCCTTGCGGTAGTCGAGCATCTGTTCTGCCTTCTCTTTGGGTGTGGGGCTGTGTGGTTCAGGCGGCGGCTGGCGGCCAGCGGAACTGGGCCGGCTCGCGCGCGGTGAAGCGGCGCACCGCCTCCTTGGCGTAGTCGCTGTTCGACGCCAGCGCCTGGCCTGCGGATTCGATGTCGAGCACGGTCTGCAGGTCGCTGGCCAGCGAGCCTTGCAGCGCCCGCTTGGAGATGCTCATGGCCACGGGCGAGGCCCCGGCAAAGCTCTGCGCTATGGCGCGGGCGCGCGGCATCAGGCCGTCGGCGGGCAGCACCTCCATGGCGATGCCCAGGCGCTGCGCCTCGGCCGCATCGATCTCGCGCGCCGAGAAAATCAGCTCCTTGGCGCGCTGCAGGCCCACCACGCGCGGCAGCGTGTAGAAGGCGCCCATGTCGGGAACGAGGCCGATGCGCTGGAACACCATGCACAGCCGCGCACGGTCGCTCAGCAGCACGATGTCGCACATCAGCGCGATGCTGAAGCCGGCGCCGAAGGCCACGCCGTCGACCGCCGCAATCACCGGCCGGTCGAGCGCCATCAGCTCGGTGCACACGCGCGTGTAGCGCGCCATGCCGGCGCGCCGTTGCTCGGGCGTGCGCGGACCGCCCTCGCCCATTGCCTTGACGTCGCCGCCGGCACAGAAAGCGCCGCCCGCGCCTGTGACGATGAGCACGCGCACCGCGTCGTCGGTGCGAATGCCGGCCAGCAGTTCGCCGAGTTCGTCGGCCATGGCGGGGCTGATGGCGTTCTTCGACTCGGGCCGGTCGAGTGTCAGCGTGGCGATGCCGTCCTCGACGGTGCAGGTCAGCGTCTTCATGCGGCGGGCTCCTCGCGCACCGAGATGGGGGTGCCGTCCACCATCACGTCGCAGTACTCCGACATGCTCAGCGCCGTGCGCCCCTCGCAGCGGTAGGTGGTGATGCCTTCGGTGATGCGGGTGTAGGCGCCCGGCACGCCGCTCGCGCTTTTATGGCGCAGCGGCACCATGGCGCCGACCTCGCCTTCGAGCGTGTAGCTGCGCTCGGCGGTGCGCACCTGCGCGGTGAAGCGCACCGGGTAGTACTTGTCGTCGTAGACGGTGGCGATGCGGCCGTCGATCACCGGCTCGTAGCGGCCATTGCGCAGCACGTTGCCGCTCACGTTGTTGGGCCGGCCGCCGCGCTGCCCCTTGACCGACAGCAGCACGCCGAAGTCGCGGTCGAAGGTGACGGGCAGCCATTTGTACCAATAGAAGCTGTGCCAGTGGCGCGGCCCCCACGACTTGTCGCGGTAGCCGAAGCCGTCGATGGGGTAACGCTCGCCGTCCACCGTGATGTGGCCGCGCACCGCCATGCTCTGCTCGGTGTGGCCGCGATAGACCGAATGCTCGGGGTCGACCTCGAGCCGGCTGCCGTCGAGCGCGACGATTTCGCCGCCGTGCATCGGCGAGACGCCTTCGTAGTCGAGCGCGATGCTCGCGCGGCGCTTGGGGTAGCGCTTGAAGGCGCTGCTCGGGTCGGCCATGGCGTGCGGGTCGTCCATGATCAGCAGCTCGCCCTCGTAGCTCACGCGCAGGCGCTTGAAGGGCTCGAGCACCTCGAAGCGCATGCCGCCGGCGTCCATCGCCTCGTTGTGGGCGATGGCCGGGCGGCCGTGCATGAAGCCGACGCGGCCGTCGGGCAGGTAGACGCAGCAGCTCATCTCCGCATGGCCTTCGTTGGGCCGGTTGCCCAGGCGCATCCACGCGCCGATGCCGCGCGCGGTGTCGAATGCATTGAAGTACATGCTCTCGTTGTAGTTGCCGGCGGCTTCGGGCGCGTGGGTGTATTCGTCCTGCGGGTCGAGGTGCAGTTTGCTGTCGGGGGGCATGTACATGGAGGTTTCCTTTTTCGGGGGGCAAGGGCTTCGGCGATGCACGCGCAGCACGGTGCGAAAACCGGACGACCCGCGGCGCCGCATGGGGGCGGCCCGTTCTAGAAGAACGATGCCGCGCGCGCGAGCTGCTGGCGGCACTCGGCCACCATGCGCTCCAGCAGCGCGGCGCAGGTGGGCACGTCGTCGATCAACCCGATCACCTGCCCGGCCCAGACCGGGCCGGCGTCCAGCTCGCCGGTTTCGAGCGCCGCCTTGCCGCGCGCCCCCGACACCAGCACACGCACATCCTCGAAAGCGCACCCGCCGGGCCGGCGCTCGGTCGCGATGACCTCCTCGGCCACCGCGTTGGCGAACACGCGCGCGGTGTTGCCCATGCTGCGGAACATCAGGCGCGTGTCGCGCTCGCTGCCGTTCACCAGCGCCTGCTTGATGCGGTCGTGCACCGGCGCCTCCTGCGTGCAGACGAAGCGCGTGCCCATGTTCACACCTTCTGCGCCCAACACCAGCGCGGCCGCCATGCCGCGCCCGTCGGCAATGCCGCCCGAGGCGATGACCGGGATCTTCAGCGCGCGCGTCGCGGCCGGAATCAGCACCAGCCCCGGCACGTCGTCCTCGCCCGGATGGCCGGCGCATTCGAAACCGTCGATGCTGATGACGTCCACGCCGCGCTTTTCGGCCGCCAGCGCGTGGCGCACCGAGGTGCACTTGTGCAGCACCGCGATGCCGTTGCGCTTGAGGAGGCCGACCACCTCCGCGGGCACGTTGCCGGCCGTCTCGACGATCTTCACGCCGCTCTGGACGATGGTCGCGAAGATGCGCTCGTAAGGCGGCGGGTTGACGCTGCGCAGCATCGTCACGTTCACGCCGAAGGGCTTGTCCGTCATGCCGCGGCAGCGTTCGATTTCGTGCGCCAGGTCTTCGGGTGTGGGCTGCGTCAGCGCGGTGAGCATGCCCAGGCCGCCGGCGTTCGAGACGGCCGAGGCCATCTCGGCGCGGCCCACCCACTGCATGCCGCCCTGCACGATCGGGTAGCGAATGCCCAGCAGTTCGGTCAGGCGAGTCTTCATGGCCCGCTGCTCAAAGGCTGATATGGAAGCCGCCGTTCACCCCCAGGTGCTGGCCGGTGATGTACGAGGCGGCATCGGACATCAGGAAGCACACCGTCTTCACCACCTCCTGCGGCGTCGACCAGCGGCCCAGCGGAATCTGCGCGAGCATGCCGTCGCGGAATTTCTCGCCGCGCACCACCTCGGTCATCGGCGTCTCGACCACGCCGAAGCAGATGGAGTTGGTGCGGATGTTGTGCTTGCCCCATTCGCGCGCTGCCGTCATCGTGATGCCCAGCATGCCGGCCTTGGCCGCCGCGTAGTTGACCTGGCCGATGGAGCCCTTGCGCCCCGCGTCCGACGAGATGTTGACGATCGCGCCGCCGGTGGTGTCGCCGCTCTTGGCGCGCGCCACCATGTGGCGGCCCACGGCCTGCAGCCAGAAGAAGGTGCCGGTCAGGTGCACGTCGATCACGTCCTGCCACTGCTGGGGCGTCATCTTCTCGATCATGGCCGGGCGGGTGATGCCCGCGTTGTTCACCAGGCCGTGCACGCCACCGAAGCGGGCGACGGCCGCCTCGACCGCACTGGCGGCGAGCGCGGCATCGGTCACGCTGCCGACCACCTGCTGCACCCGAGCGGCCGGCAACTCGGCCATGGCGGACTTCAGGCTGTCGGGGTTCAGGTCGAGCGCGACCACGTTGCCGCCCAGGTCGATGACCAGTTCGGCAATGGCCTTGCCGATGCCCTGCCCCGCGCCGGTGACGACGATGGTGCGACCTTCGAGAGTGACGAGATTCTGCATGGGATGTCCGCTCAATTTAGTTTGGTTGAACCAATGATAGATGGCTTCGCGCCGCCGATCAAGCTGCGGTCGGCAGCGCCTTCGCGCGTTCGGCGTCCTGAAGCTGGCGCCAGGCGATCTTTCCGGTGGCCGACTTGGGCAGCTCCGCCACGAACTCGATCAGCCGGGGGTACTTGTAGGCGGCCATGCGGTTCTTCGACCATTCGATGATGTCGGCCTCGCGCACCCGGCCGGCCAGCGCGTCGCGCAGCACCACCACGGCCTTGACGGTTTCGCCGCGGTAGGGGTCGATGGCGGCGATCACGCAGGCTTCGGCAATGGCCGGGTGCTCGTGCAGCATCGCTTCCACCTCGGCCGGCCAGACCTTGAAGCCCGAGGCATTGACCATGCGCTTGAGCCGGTCGACGATGAAGAAGTAGCCCTCTTCGTCGCGCCGGCCCAGGTCGCCGCTGCGCACGAAGCGCTTGCCGTCGATCTCCAGGCTGGCCGTGCGCGTGGCCTCTTCGTTGCGCCAGTAGCCGACGAAAACCTGCGGCCCCGCCATCACGATCTCGCCCACTACGCCCGGCGGCAGCTCGGCGAGCGTGTCGGGGTCGATGATTCGCAGGTCGGTGTTGAACAGCGGCACGCCCAGGCACTGGCGCTTGAACGCGGCCGGCGGGTTGCCCGACACGTGCGCGGTTTCCGACAGGCCGTAGCCTTCGAGAAAGTCCAGCCCCGTCAACGCCTTCAGCCGCTCGCCCACCGCCTCGGGCATGCCCGCGCCGCCGCCGCCGATGCGCCGCACCGAGCTCAGGTCGTATTCGGCCAGGCGCGGGCTGGCGAGAAAGTCGATCACCATCGTGGGCATAGCGGTCCAGTGGCTCACGCGGTGGCGCGCGATCAGTTCGGCCGCCTGTTCGCGGTTCCAGCGCTGCATCAGCACCAGCGTGCCGCCGCCGTAGATGGGCGCATTCAGCAGGTTCTGCATGCCGGTGATGTGGAAGTACGGCAGCGCCACCAGTTGCACCGAATGCGGCACCAGGCCCATCCAGTGCGCCACGATGACGGTGCTGGCCGTGAGCGTGCGGTGCGTGTGCATGCAGCCCTTGGGCGCACCGGTGGAACCCGAGCTGTAGAGAATGAGCGCCAGTGCATCGGGCAGGTGCTCCAGCGGAGTGGCGTGGCCCGAGGCCGCGGCGAGCACGCGGCGCAGGCCGATGGTGCGGGCCAGGTGGTGCGCCGGTTCGGGCTGCGCCTCGGCCGGCCCGGGGTTGCCCACCACGATCACGCGGCGCAGTTGCTGCGCGGCGGGCACGGCCAGCAGTTCCGCCACGTTGTCGGCGCCGCAGAAGGCCGCCACCGCATCGGTGTCGCTCAGGTAGTGCGGCAGCTCCTCGCGCTTGTTCATCGGGTTCACCGGCACCACCACGGCATTGATGCGCAGGACGGCGTAGTAGGCGGCGATCCAGCCGCGCCCGTTCTGCATGTAGATGAGCACGCGATCGCCGCGTTGCACGCCCAGGTCGTTCTGCAGGAAGGCCGCGATGCGCTCCACCTGCTCGACCAGCTCGGTGTAGCTCAGGCTGCCGAAGTCGTCGACCAGCACCGGGCGTTGCGGGTAGCGCATGGCCGACACCTGCAGGTTGGCGTACAGGTTGGTGGGCGGAATGTCGATGTCGCGCGGCAGGCCGCGCGGCCACGTGCTCAGTTCATGCGGGGTCATTCTGTTTTTCTCTTTCTGGCGTTCGTCGTCGCGCGCCACCGGTCCGGTCGCAGCAGACGGCGCAAGCCGACTTTGCGAACCTCGCAGGGAGGTTGCGATTCATCGACAAGCGCTTCTGCCTGTTGATTTAATTTGGTTGAACCAATGATAATGATGGGACCGAGCCAGCGTCAAGCGCGCCGAGCCGCAGGCGTCGGTCGATTTCATGGTCCCGCAAAGGGAAGAACACGGAGCAATCAATGAGCATCAAACGACAGGCCTGCATCGCGGGCGCTTTCGAACACCCCACGCGCAAGGCGCCCGACAAGACCGTCGCGCAGCTGCATGCCGAATGCGCGCGCGGCGCCCTGGCCGACGCCGGCCTCTCGCTGCAGGACGTGGACGGCTACTTCTGCGCCGGCGACGCGCCCGGCCTCGGCCCGCTGAGCATGGTCGACTACCTGGGCCTGAAGGTGCGGCACGTCGACACCACCGACACCGGCGGCTCCGCCTACCTGATCCAGGTGTCGCATGCGGCGCAGGCCATTGCCGCGGGCAAATGCAACGTCGCGCTGATCACGCTGGCCGGGCGCCCGCGCAGCGAGGCCAGCAGCGTGGGAACGGGTCCGCGCAACGTGACCGCGGCCACGCCCGACGTGCCCTGGGAGATGCCCTATGCGCCCATCACGGTGAACATGTATGCGCTGGCCGCAGCCCGCCACATGCACGAGTTCGGCACCACCAGCGAGCAGCTCGCGTGGATCAAGGTGGCCGCCGCCGCGCACGCGCAATACAACCCCCACGCGATGCTGCGCGACCCCGTCACGGTCGAGGAAGTGCTGGCCTCGCCGATGATTTCCGACCCGCTGCACAAGCTCGACTGCTGCGTGGTGAGCGACGGCGGCGGCGCGCTGCTGGTGGTGCGCCCCGAGATCGCGCGCGCACTCAAGCGCCCGGTGATCAGCGTCCTGGGCGCGGGCGAAACGGTGAAGGGCCAGGCCAACGGCCAGGTCGACCTCAGCTACTCCGGCGCGGCCGTCTCGGGCCCGATCGCCTTCGCCGAGGCGGGCGTGACACCGGCGGACATCCAGTACGCATCGATCTACGACAGCTTCACCATCACCGTGCTGATGCAGCTGGAAGACCTGGGCTTTTGCAAGAAGGGCGAAGGCGGCAAATTCGTGATGGACGGCAACCTGATCTCCGGCATCGGCAAGCTCCCGTTCAACACCGACGGCGGCGGCCTGTGCAACAACCACCCGGCCAACCGCGGCGGCATCACCAAGGTGATCGAGGCGGTGCGGCAATTGCGCGGCGAAGCGCACCCCAAGGTGCAGGTGCCCAACTGCGGGCTCGCACTGGCACAAGGCACCGGCGGCCTGCTCGGCTCGCGCCACGGCAGCGCCACCCTGATCATGGAGAGAAGCTGATATGACCACGATGTCCCAAGACCGCCCGCTGGGCGCACCGATCGTCGATGCCGCCACCGAGCACTACTGGAATGCAGCCAAGGAAGGCGTGCTGCGCATCAAGCGCTGCACCGCCTGCGCCAGGATCCACTGGTATCCGCGCGCGCTGTGCCCTTACTGCCTGGGCGACACCGAATGGGAAGACGCCTCGGGCCTGGGCACCATCTACAGCGTGAGCGTGACGCGCCGCGCCGGCCCCATCGCCTACGCCATCGCCTACGTGACGCTGGACGAAGGCGTGACGATGTTGACCAACATCGTCGACTGCGACCTCGATGCGTTGCGCATCGGCGACCGGGTGAAGCTGAGTTTCAAGCCGGCCGAAGGCGGCTTCGCCGTGCCGATGTTCACGCCGGCCTGAACCTGCGCCGAACGAAAAAATGCCGCAGCATGCTGCGGCATTTTTTCGGCGCTGCGGAAGGCGCCGGCTAATCGGCCTTGATGTTCGCCTCGCGGATCACCGAGGTCCACGTCGCATATTCCTCGGTGATGCGCGCGCCCAGTTGCTCGGGCGTGCTGCCGGTCGCGGCGGCGCCCGCGGTCTCGAACTTTTCCTTCACCTCCGGCAGCGCGAGCGCCTTGACGATGGCCTCGTTGAGCTTGGCCACCACCTCGCGCGGCGTGCCGGCCGGCGCGAACAGGCCGAACCACACCTCGGGATTGAACCCCGCCAGCGTGTTCGCAATGGGCGGCGCGCCCGGCGCCAGCGGCGAGGGTTGCAGCGAGCTCACGCCCAGCAGCCTCACCCTGCCGTCCTTGATGAACGCGTTCATCTGCGACGAGCTGGTGCTCAGCAGCAGCTTCGATTCGCCGGTGAGGATCGCCTGCGTGGTCGGCGCCTGCCCCTTGTAGGGAATGTGCGTCATCTGGATGCCGGCGCGGCGGCTGAAGAGCTCGGTGGCCAGGTGGCCGAACGAGGCCGGCCCGGCGGTCGCGAAGTCGAGCTTGCCGGGGTTGGCCTTGGCGTAGTCGATCAGCTCCCGCACCGTCGTGGCCGGTACCGAAGGATTGACCACCAGGATCATCGGCTGCAGCGACACCAGCGAGACCGGCGCAAAGTCTTTCAGCGGGGCGTAGTCGGCGTCTTTCGATACCTGGGGCGAGATGACCAGTCCGTTGTTGGGGAACAGCAGCGTGTAGCCATTGGCCGGCGCCTTGGCGACGAACTTGGTGCCGAGCACGGCCGACGCACCGGCCTTGTTCTCGATGATCACGGGCTGCTTGAGAAAGCGCTGCATCGGCTCCTGCAGCACGCGCGCCAGCACGTCGGTGGTGCCGCCCGGGGGGTACGGCACCACGATCGTGATCGGCCTGGTCGGAAAGTCCGAGTGCGCAGGTTGCGCGGATTGCGCGGATTGCGCGATACCGGCCTGCGGCAGCGCCATCGCCCCCGCGGCCAGCAGCGCGGCCCACAGCGCCTTCGACAGGCGCTTCAACTTGCTCTTCATCTCGTTGTCTCCTTTTTTTATGAACGGACTTGCGGCTCAGCCGCGCACGTGCAGCGTGCGACTCTCCCGCAATGCGGCGATGCGTTCCTCGCTCAGTCCCAGCAGGCTGCCGAGCAGCGCCGGGCCGTCGCCGCCGAGCGCGGGCACGCTGTTGCGTGCGTGCGCGGCGGTGCGGGCGAAGCGGAAGGCGGGGTTCGGCACCTGGAACGGACCCGAGCCGTCGTCGATGGTCTGGAAGGCCTGGCGCTCCTGCAACGGCGGCAACTGCATGGCTTCGCGCACCGTGAAGTAGCGCGAGCACGGCACGCCCGACGCGTTCATGGCCGCCTCGCACTCGGCCGCGCTCTGCGGCGCGGCCCAGTCGTCGAGCAGCTGCATGAGCTCGCCCCAGTGATGCTCGCGGTCCTGGCTCACAGCAAAGCGCGGGTCGGTGATCCACTCCGGATGGCCGGTGCAGCGCGAGAGCGCCTCGAAGTTGAGCTGGCTCACCGGCGCGATCAGCAGGAAACCGTCTTTCGCCTTGGTGGGCCGGTAGAGCGGCCGGCGGCGCTCGGCCGGGAACTGCGCCTCCTGGCATTCGTAGACCAGCATGCCCAGCATGGCGTCCATCAGCGACAGGTCGACATGGTCGCCCTCCCCCGTGCGCGCCGCGCGGTACAGCGCGCTCTGAACCGCACCGAAGGCCAGCGAGCCGCCCAGCACGTCGGCTACGAAGATGCCGTTCTTCAGCGGCCGCTCGACGTCGCCTTCCTGGTAGTCGAGGTTGGCCATGTCGTAGCCGCTGGCCGCGTGCAGCACCGGCGCATACGCGCTGCGGCCGGCCCAGGCGCCCTCCTGGCCGAAGCCCGAGATCGAGCAATAGACCAGCTTGGGGTTCAGCGCCGAGAGCGACTCGTAGTCCAGCCCCAGGCGCTTCATGACGCCGGGGCGGTAGTTCTCGACCAGCACGTCGCACTTGGCGACCATCTCGCGAATCAGCGCGATCGCCTCGGGCTTCTTGAGGTCGAGCGCCAGGCTTTTCTTGCCGGCGTTCAGTTGCGCGAAGTAGGTGCTCCGGCCCTCACGGCGCGGTGCGCGCAGGCGGATGTAGTCGCCTTCGGGCGGCTCGACCTTGATGACCTCCGCACCGAGGTCGGCCATGAGGCGCGTGCAATACGGGCCCGACATCATGGCGGTGAAGTCGAGGACGCGCACGCCGTCGAGAATGCCGGGCTTGGCGGCGGGGGTGGTGCTCATCGGGGGGCCTTGTTCATGCGAGGTTCGATTCGGACACCGCGAGGCCGGCGAGCCGGGCGCCGCCGAGTGCATCGAGGTAGGCGGCATGCGCGCCCGCATCCCGGGCGTAGCGCGCCAGGTAGGCGGCAAAGGCCTCTTCGCTCGCGCTGGCCTTCACGTAGTCCTTCAGGTGGCGTTCGTCGGCGCGGTAGAGCGTGGGCGACGACGTCGGGTGCGCGCCGTAGGGCGCCTCCACCACGGCATCGACCATCACGCCGGGCAGCTTGGTCAGGTGGTTCGAGCGGCGAATGGTGTCGCTCGACACGATGCGGTCGACCGAGACGATCACATGGCGCGAGGCCTGCGCGAGCATGGCGTCGAAGAACGGCGTGGCCAGGTACTGCACGTTGCCGTATTCGTCGGCCTGCTGGGCATGCAGCAGGCACACGTCGGGCTTGATGGCGGCGGCGGCCAGCATCTTGCGCTCGCCGGGCTTGGAGGGCAGCGGCCAGTAGTGCTCGGGCGTGTGGCGCGGCAGGTCGGTGCCCAGGTCGGGAATCGCCGTCCACGGCATGTCGCAGATGCCCGCGCGCAGGCCGCCCGCGATGCCCGGGCCGTCGAGCTCGTACACCTTCAGCGTGCCGGCCTCGGCCTGGCGGCGAAAGTGCGGCGCCAGGCCGAACTGTTCGAAGCTGATGAACACGCAGGCCGTGCTGCGCGCGCAGCCTGCGCCGATCAGCATGTCGGGTGCGATGGAGCCGGGCGCCGGAATCAGGTCGAGGTTGCGCGCGCCCTTGCGAATCAGCGCGCGCACCAGCGCCATCGGCTGGCCGTTGAAGATCCAGCCGCCCAGGCCGACCTTGTCGCCGTCTTTCACGACGGCCACGGCCTCGTCGAGGGAAATCAGTTTGCTTTTGTTGCTCATGGGGAGGTGCCTCTTCAGGGGAACTTGCGGCGCAGGGTTCCGCGGATGTCGATGCGGGTGCGAAGAAGCCGCAGCTCCTCGGCGGTCGGCAGCACGGTGACAGGCGGCGTGCCGTCCACGCGCATCTCGAAACCGGTGGCGGCCTGGATCTGGTCCAGCGTGACGCCGGGGTGGACCGAGCGCACGCGCATGGCCTTGGTGACCGGCTCGAAGTCGAACACGCCCAGCGGCGACACCACGAGCTTGGGCCCGCCCGCGGGCAGTCCGGCTTCTTCGCGGGAGTTGCCGCCCTCCATGTGGCCGGGGCCGCACAGAAAATCGACACGCGGCACGAAGGCGCTCTTGTCGTGCCGCGTCAGGGCCACGTAGAAGCGCTTGGCCAGGCCGCACAGCGCGCTGATGCCGACCGTGCCGGGTCCGCGCACCTTGGGCTTGGCGTGGTCGCCGACCACCACGGTGTTGATGTTGCCGAAGCGGTCGACCTGCAGCGCCGAGAGAATCGCGAAGTCGAAGAAGTGGATCTTCCAGTCGATGAAGTCGATCATGTTCGGCAGGTCCATCCAGGCCTCGGAGGACTCGATGTTCTCGGAGTCGGCGGTGGACAGCAGGTGGTCGCGCACCGGGTTGACCATGCCGCCGGGCCCCGAGATCCACCAGAGCCTGGGTGCCTGGATCTCGCGCGCCAGGTTGCAGGCGGCCAGCTGGATGTCGGAGTTGGTGCCGATGATGACCTTTTCGCCATCCTCGAAGTCGCGTGCCAGCAGTACCGCGAGAAACTCGCCGGTAGACGGCTTGTCGTCTGTTTGCATTGTTTGCTTCATTTTGGTTGAACCATTGCAAAATGGTAGAAGCCGCGCCGGGGCCTGTCAAGCGGGATTGGCCGGGCTGGGCGCAAAAAAAGACCGCATGCCCTGCGGCATGCGGTCCCGGCGGCGGCGCTTGCGCGTCGCGGAAATCAGCGGACGGTTTTGGCGGCGGACTTTGCGGCAGGCTTTGCAGCGGCCTTTGCGGCGGGCTTTGCGGCGGGCTTCTTCACTGCCGGCTTCGCTGCCGTCGACTTCACCGCCGGCTTGGCACGCGCCCTCGGCGTCGCGGGCGCCTCGTCCTCCGGCTCGTCCACGGCCTTCGAGAGGTAGCTGCGCTGCAGGCGCTTCAGGATGGACTCCATTTCCGCCACGGCGGCGTCCGAATCCTTGGCGGCGAGGTGCTTCAGGAAGCGGCGGCGCGAGGGCAGTACATAGGCGTTTTCATAGTGCCCCACCTGCCCGATGAACTCGGCCAGCACGTTGAGCACGCCGTTCATCACGATCACCATGATGGGGTTGCCCGTCATGCGCGCGAGGATGCGGTGGAACTCCAGGTTGGTGGCGGCGCGCGCGGGAAAGTCGTCCTTGCGCGTGGCCTCCTCGGCGGCATCGATGTTGTCGCCCAGCGCCTCGATGTCGGCCGGCGTGGCTCGCGCGCAGGCCTCGCGCACGAGGATCGACTCGAGCCAGATGCGCGCCTCGGTGAGCTGCGCCGGCTGGATGGCGCCCATGTGGTACATGTCCATCAAGCCCGTGGCGATGGCGTCTCCGCTGCGCCCGCTGATGAAGGCGCCGCCGCTGGCGCCCTTCTGCAAGCGGATCAGCCCGGCATGCTCCAGCGAGCGCAGCGCCTCGCGCAGCGTGTTGCGCGACACGCCGAACTGCTCCGACAGCGCGCGCTCCGACGGCAGCCGCGTTCCCACCTTGAGCCGGCCTTGCGAGAGCTCGTTGCGGATCTGCTGCGCGATCTCCTCGAAGGCACGCGCGGAGCGTATGACCTTGAACTTGGCGGCCGACGCGGGCGCGCCGGCCGGCAGCTCGGCTTGAGCCTGGGCCTGGGCCTGGGCCTGTTGCGAATCTTTGGTGCTCATGGCGATCCCCTGAAAAATTGTAAAAGTTGGACCTTTGAGCCAATGATAAATGCGGGTCTTTTCCTGCCCGCGGTTTTCCTCGCTTCCCAACTGATAATAGAATGGTTCGACCATTGATTTCATTTCGGAGACGACAGATGCCGCAGCAGAACCTGCCCAGCGACGAAGAACGAGCCATGTTGCGCGACTCGGTGCGCGGCTTCCTGGCAAGGCACTGGCCCGCCGCCACCGCCGTGGAATGGGCCAAGGACCCCGGCCGCGTGCAGGAGGCCTGGCGCCAGCTCGCCGACCAGGGCCTGACGGCGCTGGGCACCGACGCGAGCGAAGGCGGCCTGCGCGAGATCGCCATCGTCATGGAAGAAATGGGCCGCGCGGCCTGCCCGGTGCCGGTGCATCACGTCGCGCTGCTGCACCTGGCTCGCCCGCGCACGGCCGCAGGCGACGAGCCCGCCCTGCTCGATGCGGCGCGCACCGGACAGGCACGCGTGGTGCTGGCGCTCGGTGCCTTCGACGGCGACCGCAGCGCGGGCGCCGCCACCGTGGCCGGCAATGCCGTGTCGGGCGAACTGTCGTTCGTCGAGCTCGCGCACGGCGCCACCCACTTCGTCGTGGCCGTCACCGGCCCCGCCCTCGCGATCATCGACGCGACAGCGCCCGGCGTGCGCATCGACGCCACCCCCGCGATGGGAACCGACGGCCTGTGCCGCATCACCCTTTCCGATGTGGCCGCGACACTCGTCGACATTCCGGTGCAGGCGCTGCACGACCTGCAGCTCATGGCCCGGCTCGCGCTGTGCGCCCGCGCGACCGGCGCCGCCACGCGCGCCTTCGAGATGGCCGTGGCCTATGCCGGCGAGCGCAAGCAGTTCGGCCGCCCGATCGGCAGCTTCCAGGCCATCCAGCACAAGCTGGCGGACAACCAGATCGCGCTGCTGGGCGCGCGGCTCACGCACGCCAACGCCGCGCGGCAGCACGACATCGGTGCCGGGTCCTGGCGAGTGTTCGTCTCGTCGGCCTGCGCGCTCGCGGGCGCCACGCTGCGCAGGGTGGCGCTGGAGACCCAGCACACCTTCGGCGCGATCGGCTACAGCGAGGAGCACGAGGCGCCACGCCATTTCAAGCAGGTGCACCTGGACGTGCTGCGCCACGGCGGCGCCCGCCTGGCCAGGGAGGAGCTGGCGGAGCACTTTCTCGGCGAGGTGCCGAATGCCTTGCCGGAGTACGACCTCGGCCCCGAAGGCAATGCCTTTCGCGAGGAAGTCCGCGCCTGGCTGAATGTGCACTGGCCGGCCGGGCGCAAGGCCGCGCACGACCGCCTTCCCTTCAAGCAGCGCGAGCACGATCGTGCATTCGCGCGCGAGCTCGGCGAGACCGGCTGGATCGGCCTCGGCTGGCCGCGCCGCTTCGGCGGCCAGGCGCGCGGCGCCTTCGAGCAACTGGCCTTCGTCGAGGAAATGGAACGCGCCGAGGCGCCCCGCGCGGGCGCGCCGGTGCAGTCGGCCATGCTCCACGTGCACGGCACGCCGGCGCAGCAGGACCGCTACCTGCCCGAGATCCTGCGCGGCGAAGCGATCTACGGCATGGGGTACAGCGAGCCCGACGCGGGCTCCGACCTGGCCTCGATGCGCACGCGCGCCGTGCGCGACGGCGACCACTACGTGATCAACGGCCAGAAGATCTGGACCACCACCTACTGGGGCGAGTACATGCTGCTGGCCACCCGCACCGACCCCGATGCCAGTCCGCCGCACGCCGGCCTGAGCCTGTTCATCGTGCCGATGGACACGCCCGGCATCACCGTCAAGACCTCCACCACGATGTACGGCGGCAGCTTCGCCAACGTGTTCTACGACGACGTGCGGGTGCCCGCCGACGCCATGGTCGGCGAGCTCAACGGCGGCTGGAAGGTGCTGGTGGGCGCGCTGGCCACCGAGCGCGGCTTCATCGGCGGCGGCATCGTGATGAAGGTGGCGCATGCCTTCGAACTGCTGTGCGACCACATCCGCGGCGCGCAGCTGGACGGCCGGCCGATGCGGCGCGACCCGCTGGTGCGCGAGCGCATCGGCGAGCTCGCCGCGCAGATCGAGGCCGGCCGCCAGATGATGATGCACTGCGCCGAATGCGTGAACGCGGGCGAGACGCCGCTGCACGACGCGGCGGCCAGCAAGGTCTATTCGGGCGAACTCATGGAGCGCTTCGGGGAAGTGGCGCTCGACATCCTGGGCATGGAGGGCGCGCTTTCCGAGGGCAGCCCGGGTGCGGTGCTGCAGGGCCGCATCGAGCAGAACCTGCGGCATTCGCTGATGTGGGTCATCAGCATCGGCACCAACGAGATCCAGCGCACGCTGATCGCCCAGCGCGGGCTCGGCCTGCCGCGCTGAAGCGCGCGGCAGTCTCGGCGCCGGCGCGTCGGCGTGCCTTGTGCGGGTCGGCGCCGATTGATCATTCGAACCACATTATGTATGGTTCAACCAATTCAATATTATCAGGAGACAACCCGATGAATCCGTCCCGCCGCCGCACTTTGAACACGGGCCTGGGCCTGCTGGGTGCCGCCGCACTGGCGCCCTTCGCCCGCGCCGAGCAGCCTTACCCGAACAACGTCATCAAGTTCATCATTCCGACACCGCCGGGCGGCGGCCACGACACGATGATGCGGGTCATCGGGCAAAAGCTCACCGAGGCCTGGGGCCAGCCGAGCATCGTGGAGTCGAAGGCCGGAGCCAGCGGCGCGATTGCCGCGGCCAGCGTGGCCAAGGCGGCACCCGACGGCTACACGCTGCTGGTGAACTACAGCGCGTTCATCAGCAACCTGGTGCTGCAGCCCACGCAGATCTACAAGATGTCCGAGTTCGCGCCCGTCAGCATGCTGGCGCTGACGCCCATCGCCATCGGCGTGCGCGAATCGCTGGGCGTGACCACGCTGAAGCAGCTGGTCGACCTCGCCAGGTCGAAGCCCGGCAAGATTTCCTACGGCTCGTACGGCCAGGGGTCGGGCGGCAACTTCGTGGGCGAGCTGCTCAACATGGCGGCCGGCATCGACACGGTGCACGTGCCCTACAAGGGCGAGGCACCGGCGCTGCAGGACCTGATCGGCGGGCAGATCGACACGGCGGTGGTCTCGCTGGGCGGCGTGTCGCGCTACCCGGGCAAGATCCGCGCGCTGGCAGTGGCCAGCCCGACCCGCTTTCCGCTCTACCCCGATGTGCCCACCTTCGCCGAGGCGGGCTTTCCGGCCGTGAACATGCCGGGCTTCGGCGCACTCTTTGCGCCGGCTGCCACGCCCAAGCCGATCCTCGACAAGCTCACGGTGGAGATGGCACGCATCCTGAAGATGCCCGACGTGGTGTCCAAGCTGCTCGAACTGGGCTTCGAGCCCGTGGGCTGGGCCCCCGAGAAGCTCACGCGCTTCCTTGCCGAGCAGCTCACGCTGACGCAAAAGCTGGTGGCCACGGGGCGCATCAAGCTCTGAGCGCGGGCGCGGGCTCGCTCAGTCCTCGATCCAGCGGCAAGCCTCGTCGGTCGCCGCGCGCGCGGTGCGAAAGCGGTTCGCCGGATGCGCCGGGTCCTCGTAGCCGAACGAGATGCCGCACACCACCTGCCGGTCTGGCGGAATCTCGAACCAGCGGTGCAGGAACTTCGCGCGCGACGCAATCGCAGCCTGCGCGATGCTGGCCATGCCACGGCTGCGCGCGGCGAGCATGAAGTTGCTGACGTACGCGCCGCAGTCCAGCACGCCGTAGGTGCCGAGCACCGCCTCGGTGGTGATCAGCGCCATGTGCGGCGCACCGAAAAATCCGAAGTTGAGCGCAGCCTGCCGCGCGGAGGCCTCGCGGTCGCCGTGCGCAATGCCCACGCTGTCGTACAGCTGGAAGCCGCATTCGCGGCGCCGATCGCGGTACGCAGGGCGATCGTCACCGAATATTCTATGGTTGATCCATTCTAAAGGTCTTTGCCCAAAACCTTTGCGCTGCGGGAAGTCCGACCTTAGCATTGGTCCTACCAATTTGGTCATCCAAAGTGGACACACCACCTGCCGTGTCCCCCGCCCCACAAGGAATTTGCGCCCATGCTCTCGCACGAAGACAACGAAACGCTGGTCCGCGTCGGCCCCGACACCCCGATGGGTCGGCTGATGCGCCTCTACTGGATTCCCTTCCTGCCCACGCGCGACCTTCAGGTCGACGGCCAGCCGCAGCGCGTGCGGCTGCTCGGCGAGGAGCTGCTGGCCTTTCGCGACAGCGAAGGCCGCATCGGCCTGATCGACCACGCCTGCCCGCACCGCGGCGCGCCGCTGGTGTTCGGGCGCAACGAAGACTGCGGCGTGCGCTGCATCTACCACGGGTGGAAGTTCGGCGTCGACGGGCATGTGCTCGACACGCCCGCCGAGCCCGCGCAGAGCCGGCTCAAGGAAACGGTGCAGATCAAGAACTACCCCTGCCGCGAGCGCAACGGCATCGCCTGGGCCTACATGGGCCCCGACCGCGACAACCTGCCGCCGCTGCCCAACCTCGAATGGAACCTGGTGCCCGAGGAGAACGTGTACATCAGCTTTCGCGTGCAGGAGTGCAACTGGCTGCAGGCCGTGGAGGGCGAGATCGACTCGGCCCACGCGCCCATCCTGCACGGCCGCATCGACGCCCAGGGCGCCATCAGCGACTGGACCGCCAAGAAGGACCTGCGCCCCACCTTCGAGTGCAAGCGCCAGGACTTCGGCATGAGCGTGGCGTCCCGCCGCGTCCTCGACGAGAACACGCACTACTGGCGCGTGAACCAGTTCATGCTGCCCTTCTATACGCTGGTGCCGCCGCAGTCGCAGTACCCGGAGCTCAGCGGCCACGCCTGGGTGCCGCTGGACGACGAGCACACGCTGTGCATCATGTTCTCGTACCACCCGACGCAGAAGTTCTACGAGAAGACGCGCAAGCTCTTCGACAACGGCCACGCGGGGCGCGAAACCGGACACCCCAGCGTCAACGCCTACGCACCGCGCCCGCCCACCGAGCCCTACGCGAAGTACTGGACCAGGTTCAACCTGCAGAGCGCGTTTCTCTTCAACTACGACGCGCAGACCAAGACCTGGTTCTCGGGCCTGCCCGGCCTGTGGGTGCAGGACGCGGCCTGCCAGTCGGGCGTGGCCCCCATCTACGACCGCTCCAGGGAGCACCTGGGCATGAGCGACACCGGCATCGCCATGACGCGCCGCCTGCTGCTGGAGACGGTGCGCAACCTCTCGGTGCGCGAGCAGCGCCCGCCGCGCATCGAAGACCCCGACCTGCCGATGGTGCGCGCGGTGTCGCTCACCGTGCCGGCCGGGCAATCGTGGAGCGAGTCGGGCCGCGAACTGATGACGGCGCGCCTCGGCGCGGACTTCGGCTACACGCCCTGAGCGGGACACGATGAACAGCACACCCCCGATCCGGCTTCGCCTGCGACAGATCAGGCTGGAGGCCGAGGGCATCGCCTCCTACGAATTCGTGCCGGCCGGCGACGCGCCCCTGCCCGCCTTCACCGCCGGCGCGCACATCGACCTGCACCTGCCGCAGGACATGGTGCGCAGCTACTCGCTGGTGAACGCACCGTCGGACCAGGGCCGCTACGTGATCGCGGTGCAGCGCAACAGCGAAGGGCGCGGCGGCTCCGCATGGATGCATTCGGCGCCGCGCGTGGGCGATCTGTTTCGCGCCACGCCGCCCGGCAACGACTTCGCGCTGGCCGAAGACGCGGCGCAATCGGTCTTCATCGCGGGGGGCATCGGCATCACGCCGGTGCTGTCGATGCTGCACCGGCTGGACGCGCTCGGGCGCCGCTGGCGCCTGCACTATGCGAGCCGCTCGCCGCAGCAGGCCGCGTACATCGACGCATTGCAGGCGATGGACGGCATAAAAAACGGCCTGGGCGAAATCGACCTGTGCTTCGGCTCCTTGCGCACCGACCGGCTCGACATCGCCGCCATCGTGCGCAATGCCCCGCCCGAAGCCCACCTCTACTGCTGCGGACCGGCGCGCATGATCGACGCCTTCATCGCGGCCTGCGCCTCGCACGCGCCGCACACGGTGCACTTCGAGCGCTTCGCCGCCAGCAGCGAGGCCGCCACCGAAGGCGGCTACGAGGTGGTGCTGAACCGCAGCGGCCAGCGCCTGACGGTGGCGCCGGGCAAGACCATTCTGGACACCCTGCTCGACCATGCCATCGACGTGACCTACGCCTGCACCGCCGGCGTGTGCGGCACCTGCCGCACGCCGGTGATCTCGGGCGACCCCGACCACCGCGACGACTTCCTGAGCGCGCAAGAAAAGCAGTCGAACGACACGATCATGATCTGCTGCTCGGGTTCGCGCTCGAAGACGCTGGTGCTCGATCTCTGAACCGGAGGCACGCCATGCCGACAAGACTGGAACCGACCGCCGAACCGCACGAAGCCAGCGGCAGCCACGGCGTGATCGCGGGCATCCTCGCCTACCTGCGCGACCGGCGCCTGCAGCCCGGCGACCGGCTGCCTTCGGAGCGCGACCTGGCCGAGCGCCTGGGCGTGGGCCGCAACGCGGTGCGCGAGGCGCTGGCCACGCTGGCCACGCTGCGCATCGTGGAGTCGCGGCCCAACTCGGGCATCTACCTGCGGCACGTGGAGCGCGAGAGCAGCTTCGAGGCGCTGGTGATGCTGGCCGACATGGGCGCCACGCCCACGCCCACCGAGGTGGCCGAGACCATGGAAGTGCGCGCGCATCTCGAAGTGCTGGCGGCAGGCCTGGCCTGCCAGCGCCGCACCGATGACGATCTGACGCGCATGGAACACGTGCTGCGCCGCACCGACGAAGTGCTGGCGCAGCAGGGCAACATCGCCGCGGCGGACACCGAGTTCCACATCGCGCTGGTCGATGCCACCCACAACTCGGTGCTGGTGCGCGTGCTCAACGCGTTCTACCGCTTCACCGGCCGCCGCCGCGAGGCGATGTTCGCCGACCTGGCGCAAGGCAAGGCCTCGCTGCGCGAGCACCACCGCCTGCTGGCGCACATCCGGCAGCGCGATTCGGCCAAGGCGCAGTTGCTGATCCTGCGGCACATGGACCGCGCCCGCAGCTACTGGTCGGCCGTGCTCGGCGACTGACCGCACCCCACCCTCGATTCGATGAAAAAACCAGGAGACCTCCGATGACCGCCCCCCCTTTCCCCCGCTTCCACCGTCGCGCCCTGCTGTGCGCGGCCTGCCTGTCGCTCGCCGTGCCGGCTTTCGCGCAGAGCGCTTTTCCCCACAAGCCGATCCGCATGATCGTGCCCTACGCCGCCGGCGGAAGCACCGACCAGCTCGCGCGCGCCGTGCAGCAGTCGATGAGCGAGACGCTGGGCCAGCAGGTCATCGTCGAGAACAAGCCCGGTGCCGGCGGCACCATCGGCGTGGACTACGTGGCCAAGGCCGCGCCCGACGGCTACACGCTGGTGTTCGGCAACACCGGGCCCAACGCGGTGGTGGCGCTGATGCGCAAGGTGCCCTACGACCAGGCCAAGGACCTGCGCTCCATCTCCACCGTGGCGATCACGCCGATGATCCTGGCCGTGCCGGCCGACAGCCCCGCCAGGACGATGAAGGAATTTCTCGCCTACGCCAAGAAGAACGGCAACACGCTCAACATAGGCTCGGTCGGCAACGGCTCGCTGTCGCACCTCACGGCCGAATACTTCAACGAGGCGGCCGGGCTGCGCATGCAGCACATTCCCTACAACGGCGGCGCGCCGATGATGACCGCCTTCGCGGGCGGCCAGCTGCAGGCCGCGTTCGTCACCGGCCTGGACGGCGCCACGCTCGTCGCTTCCGGCAAGGTGCGCTACCTCGCCGTGGGCACGCCGAAGGCCACCGACACCGTGCCCGGCCTGGCGGCCATCGCCGACGACGTGCCGGGCTTTCGCAGCTCGGCCTGGTTCGGCGTGCTCGCGCCCAAGGACACGCCCGACGACGTGGTCGCCAAGCTGCATGCGGCCATCGTCGCGGCGGTGGCGCGCCCCGAGGTGCGAAAGATGTTCTCCGAGCGCAACGTCGAGGCGCGCAGCAGCACGCCGGCCGAACTCGACAAGCTCATTCGCGACGAGACCGCCCAGTGGGGCCCGGTCGTTCGCAAAGCCAACATCCAGATGTGAGAACACCCTTCATGCTCGACAACCTCGAAACCGATTTCCCCGAACACCAACCCCGTCCCGCCGGCGCGCCCCAGGCGCTGGCCGGCATCAAGGTCGTCGACTTCACCCACTTCATCGCCGGCCCGTTCGCCACCATGATGCTGGGCGACATGGGCGCCGACGTCGTCAAGATCGAGGCGCCCGGCCGCGGCGACGACTTTCGCCAGTACCCGCCGGTGCACCCCGACCTGGCGCAGGGCGCGCCCTTTCTCTGGTCGAACCGCAACAAGCGCAGCGTGGCGCTGGACCTGAAGACGCCCGAGGGCCTGGAGGTGGCGCGCGCGCTGGTCGCCACGGCCGACGTGGTGGTCGAGAACTTTTCCGCGGGCGTGATGGCGCGATTCGGCCTCGACTACGAGAGCTGCCGCAAGACCAACCCCGAGCTCGTCTACTGCTCGGTGTCGGCGTACGGCCGCGACGGCGCCTTTGCCGACCGGCTCGGCTTCGACCCGATCGCGCAGGCCGAGAGCGGCTTCGTCTCGATGAACGGCTACGCCGACCGCGAGGGCGTGCGGGCGCTGTCGCCGGTGATGGACATCAGCACCGCCATGATGGCGTGCAACGCGATCCTGGGCGCGCTGGTGGCGCGCGAGCGCACGGGCAAGGGCCAGTCGATGGAAGTGGCGCTGTTCGACAACGCGGTGCTCATGACCGGCTATGCCACGCTGCAGCACGTGTTCAGCGGCGCGGAGCCGCAACGCCACGGCAACACCAGCCCCGACACCTGCCCCTCGGGCGTGTTCGAGGCCAGCGACCGGTCGTTCTACATCAACTGCGGCAACAACAAGATCTTCCAGCGGTTGATGGCGCAGGTGCTCGAGCGGCCCGACGTGGCCGAAGACCCGGCCTTCGCGACCGGGCGCGAGCGCACGCTGCGGCGCGACGACCTGTTCGCGCTGCTGGGCAAGGCCTTCGCCGAGCAGCCCTGGTCGCATTGGCAGGGCCGCATGCGCGCGGCCGGCGTGCCCTGCGGCGAGGTTCGCACCGTGGGCGAGGCCATCCGCTCGCCCGAGGCGCGCGACCGCCGGCTGGTGACGCGCATCCCGCATCCGAGCGTGGGCTGGGTGCCGAACATGGCGCTGCCGATCCGCTATTCGCACACGCCCATCGCCGACCCGGTGGCGGCGCCCACCGTCGGGCAGCACACGCAGGAGGTGCTGCGGCAGACGCTGGGCTACGACGAGAGCCGGCTCGCGGCACTCGCCAGCGCGGGCGCGTTCGGGCCACCCGCGGTGCGGCACGAGACCGCCGCCGCGCCGGCATGACGCCGCGCTCGCTGCGCGGCAGAGTTGCCGTCGTGGGCATCGGCGAAACCACGTACCACAAGCACGGCCAGTCGCCCGACGCCGAGTTCAAGCTCGCGCTGAAGGCCATCCTGGCCGCCTGCGCGGACGCCGGCCTCGACCCGCGCGAGATCGACGGCTTCGCCTCGTACAGCGACGAGCGCAGCGACCCCTCGCGGCTCGCGGCGGCGCTCGGCACGCGACAGTTGCGCACGGCCACCATGCAATGGGGCGGCGGCGGCGGCGGCTGTGCCGCGGCGGTCGCGAACGGCGCGGCGGCCATCGCGGCCGGGCTGGCCGAGTGCGTGGTCGTGTTCCGCGCGCTGGCGCAGGGGCAGCACGGCCGCTTCGGGCAGGTCGCCGGCAGCCACACCGTCTCGGGAGAAAAGGCCTACCTCATGCCCTACGGCGTGCTCTCGCCGCCGCAGCGCTTCGCCATGCGCGTGCGCCGCTTCATGCACGAACACGGCGTGAAGCAGGAGGCGCTGCGCGCCATCGCGCTGGCCTCGTACCACCATGCGCAGGCCAACCCGCGCGCGGTGATGCACGGCCGGCCGCTCGACGCCGACACCTACGACGCTTCGCGCTGGATCGCCGAGCCCTTTCATCTGTACGACTGCTGCATGGAGAACGACGGCGCCGCCGCCGTCGTGCTGGTGGCGGCCGAGCGCGCCAAGGACTTCGCGCAGAAGCCGGCCTACCTGCTCGGCGCGGCCAGCGGCTCCGGCTACCGAACCGGGGCCATTCCACACAATTCGCCGGCCTACGGCAGCGCGAGCTTCGACACCGTGGCGCCCGATCTGTACCGCATGGCCGGCATAGGGCCGTCCGATGTCGGGGTGGTGCAGAGCTACGAAAACTTCACCGGCGGCGTGGTGATGGCGCTGGCCGAGCACGGCTTCTTCGAGCCCGGGGAGGCGAACGACTTCCTGACGCTGGACAACCTCACCGCGCCCGCCGGCCGGTTGCCGCTCAACACCAGCGGCGGCAACCTGGCCGAGTGCTACATGCACGGCTTCGAGCTGGTGCTGGAGGCCGTGCGGCAGGTGCGCGGCACCTCGACCAGCCAGGCCGCGCGCAGCGACGTGGCGCTGGTCATCGGCGGGCCGATGGTCACGCCGGTGAGCAACCTGCTGCTCGCATCGGAGAACGTGCTGTGAACGACGCATCGACAACCCCCTACCTCCCCGCGGGCCTTCCCGTTCCGGTGCCCGAGCCCGACGGCCTGTCCGCGCCGTACTGGCAGGGCTTGCGCGAAGGCCGGCTGCGCGTGCAGCACTGCGCGCAGTGCGGCACCTGGCAGTTCGGCCCCGAGTGGCTGTGCCATCGGTGCCACGTCTTCGACCCCGCCTGGGAAGACGTCGCGCCGCGCGGGCGCATCTTCAGCTGGGAGCGCGTGTGGCACCCGGCACACAGCGCGCTCAAGGCACGCGGCGCCTACCTCGTGGTGCTGGTCGAGCTGCCGCATGCGGGGCAGGTCCGCATGGTCGGCAACCTGCTCGGCGACCCGATGCAGGACGTGCGCATCGGCACGCAGGTCGAGGGCGTGTTCGAGCAGCACGCCGATGCGCAGCCGCCTTTTGCGTTGCTGCAATGGCGCTGCGTGCAGGACGACGGCACATGACCACAAGCACCCCCATGAACCAACCCACCCCGCACGACCCGAACAACACCCTGCCTGCCGCGCGCGGCCCGCTGGCCGGCCTGAAGGTGGTCGAATTCGCCGGACTCGGACCGGGCCCCTTCGCCTGCATGCTGCTGTCGGACATGGGCGCGGATGTGGTCACCATCGACCGGCCGGCGCGCAAGTTCGCGGACCGCACCGACATCACCGGCCGCGGCCGCACCGTGGTGCTCGCCGACCTCAAGAACCCCGCGCAGCGCGAAGACGTGCTGCGGCTGCTGGACAACGCGGACGTGCTGGTGGAGGGCTTTCGGCCCGGGGTCATGGAACGCCTCGGCCTGGGTCCCGACGCGGTGGCGCGGCGCAACCCCCGGCTGGTCTACGGCCGCATGACCGGGTGGGGCCAGGAAGGGCCGCTCGCGCAAGCCGCCGGCCACGACATCAACTACATCGCGCTGACCGGGGCGCTCCACGCGATCGGCCCGGCGGGCGGTGCGCCGGTGCCGCCGCTCAACCTCGTCGGGGACTACGGCGGCGGCAGCCTCTACCTGGTCGTCGGCATCCTGGCGGCCCTGCACGAGGTTCGCCGCTCCGGCCGCGGGCAGGTGGTCGACGCCGCCATCACCGACGGCGTGAATTCGCTGATGAGCCTGTTCGCGACCGGCGCCCTGCGCAGCACGTTCACCGAAGCGCGGGGCAGCAACGTGCTGGACGGCGGCGCGCCCTACTACGGCACCTACGAAACCGCGGACGGCAAGCATGTGTGCATCGGGCCCATCGAGCCGCAGTTCTTCGCCGAGCTGTGCGAACGCCTCGAGGTGCTGCCCGCGTTGCGCAACGCGCAGAACGACCGCGAACGCTGGCCCGAACTTCGCAACGAACTCGGTCGGATATTCCGCTCGCGCACCCGCGACGCATGGACCGCGCTGCTCGAGGGAAGCGACGCCTGCTTCGCGCCGGTGCTTGCATTGAGCGAAGCCCCGCAACACGCCCACCAGCTTGCACGTGGCGCATTCGTCGAGCTCGACGGCGTCAGGCACCCCGCGCCGGCACCACGCTTCTCGCGCACGCCGTCCGCCATCCAGGGGGCCGCGCCCACGCAAGCCCGCGCGGCGGAGGAAGTACTCGACCGATGGCTCGCGCCGGGTGCTGCACAGTCCTCATAGCCCCCGGAACGGCCAAACCGAAGACTGCTCGGCCGGCGTGCGCTGCCGCACGGCCATGTAGTTGCCCGGGGTCACGCCGAAGCAGCGGCGGAACCAGCGCGAGAAATGGGCCTGGTCGGCAAAGCCGCACTGCGCCGCGACCTCGGCCGCGGCCCAGCCTTCGCGCAGCAGTCCCTTGGCCCGGCCGATGCGCGCAAGCCGCGCGTAGTGGGCGGGCGTCATGCCCACGGCCACGCGAAACAGGCGATGGAAGTGCTCGCGCGACACGCCCAGCCGCTGCGCCAGCGCACCGGGGTCGATGCGGCAGGCGTCCTGCGTGGCAAGGGCCTGGCACACCGCCTCGACGCGGGCGTCGCCGATCTGCCGCCGGACGGCGACCAGCCCGGGGCCGGTCTGCGCGCGAACGATCCGCGCCAGCAGGCGGCCAGCCTCGCGGCCGTCTTGCGTGCCCGCAGCGGTGGCCAGTGCCTGGGCAGTGGCTTCGTCCCTCCACACCCCGCAACGCAGAACGCCTCTTTGCGCATCGGGCCAGCCGAGCCGTGCGGCCACCCATTCGTGCGGCACGTACAGCATGACCATGCGAAAGCCCTGTGCGCTGACGCCGGCCGTGTGCAGCATGTCGGGGGCCATCAGCACCAGGTCGCCGGCTTCGGCCACCTGCCGTTCGCCCGCGCAGGTGAATTCGCAGCGGCCTTCCAGGATGGCGCCCACGCTCCACTCCGCATGCCAGTGCAGGTCGAAATGCGCCTGGGGGTCGGCGGCGAACATCGCCTCGACCTGCGCGCCATCGTCCATCGGCAGGCTGACGACATGGGAAGCGACGGGCGCGATCGGCGGGTTCATCCCGCGAAGGTTATCGCCATGCAAGCGCTCACGCAGCGACGGCGCCGCGCACGGTGATGCCCATCCAGCCTGCGCTGGCGGTGGTCGCGCGCACGTCGCCGAGCAGGGCCAGTTCCTCGACCGGGTGCGCGTGGAATTGCAGCGTGGCGGTGCCGCCGCTCCAACCCGACTCGACGCGCTCGACGATGTCCGCGCGCAGGCAACGCGGGATTGCCACGCTGCCCGGCTGCGTCAGGTCGGGCCAGCCCACAGCGCCGACGGTCGGCGCGGCCAGGAAGCCCAGGCGCTCGGCCGTTTCGCCCGTGAGCGTCACCGAGGCATCGACCAGCCGCCGCTCCTTCACGCTCAGGCTCGCGCCCAGCCGGCTGCCCGCCGACAAGGGCGCGGCGGCGGGGTGGATCAGCGGCAGGCTGCGCGTGACCCAGGTCTGGCCGATCTTCTTGGGCCAGCCCTGGAGCCATCCGCGCAGCATCGAGATGTCCTGGTCCACGTAGATGAGCGGGCAATGAAAGCGAGGAATTTCGCCGGGCCCGGCCGCCACTTCGAGCACGACGATGGTCTCGCGGTACTGGGCGTAGATGGGGTCGAGCATTTCGTGCCCGTCGTCGCCGCAGGCCTGCCAGTCGGCGAAATGCACGCAGCCCCGCCCCGTGGCCGTGCCGAACGCGGGCGGCAGCAACGCGCCGCCCAAGGCGGCATCGAATTCGAAGGCGACATTGACGAGCCAGCCGGCGTAGTGCCAGGGCGGCGCCTGCACGAGCGCGCTGCGCCCGGAGGAAGTGAACGGAGGCGTGAAAGACTGCGGCATGGAAGGTCTGCGAGTTCAAGACCGCCGCACGATACGGCCCCACCCGCCGCCCGGTCTTGTACGCCAGTGATGCGCACACCGACCGACCGCTCAGCCCGTCAAGGCTCGACCAGCGCCTGCGAACGCTCCAGCACCGCCGTCAGCTGCTCGACCGTGTAGGGCTTGCGCAGCCACACCGTGCCCTTCATGACCGTGGCCGGCTCCGATTGCCCGGTCACGAAGATCACCGGCACCCGGTGATCGCTCAGCAATCGTTCGGCGAAGTCGTGGCCCGACAGCGCGGGCAGGCCGATGTCGACCAGCACCACGTCGAAGGCACCGTCGAAGAAGCGCGCAATGGCGGCTTCCGCGCTTTTCACGCCGGTGGCCCAGTGCCCCATGGCTTCCAGCAGTTTCAAGGTGGTGGCCAGCGTGTCGGCGTCGTCCTCGACCAGGAGCACACGAAGCTTTTTTTGTTCTTCCGAGGATGAAAGCGGTTCGGTTGTCATTGATTTGCATTTTTCCAGACAAAGCGTCGCCATGCCGTGCCCAGGGTGGTCTTCGCACAGGGATCTACGACAGATGGCGGCGTTGTCCGACTCGGCACCCCGCCTCGAAAGAGACAATTGCGAGCCCGGCACGAGACAAGCCGGCCATGACTACGAGACCGAAGCGCCTTTTTCGCCCGCACGATGACCCGCATCTACCTGATTGAAGACAACCCCCTGATCGCCGACACCCTGACCGACGGGCTGCAACACTTTTGCGAATGCGATGTCATCGGCAACGCCACGACCTCCGACGACGCCATCCACTGGCTCAAGGAAAACCCTGAGGGGTGGGATGCGGCGGTCATCGACATCTTCCTGGCCCAGGGCAACGGGCTGACCGTGGCGCAGTACCTGAAGGAGCACAAGTCCCCGGCGCAGCGCACGGTGGTGCTCATGAACTATGCGAGCTCCGAGGTGCGCGAAGGCGCGCTGTCCGCGGGGGTCGATGCGGTGTTCGACAAGTCGCTGCAGCTCGAGGCCTTCTACGAGTTCTGCAAGCAGCTGGACATCTCGCCGCGCCGTTGAAGCAGACTCGGGGCATGACCATGTCCACGCCGCCCAGGCTCGACGCCACCGGGCTGAAGCAACTCGCACTGGCGCCTGCCCCTACCGCCGCGCCCTGCCCCTGCCGCCTTCGAGGCGCCACCGCCTGGGAAAGCATCACCGAAGAGCGCTGGCCCGTCGCACTGATGCAGCAGGTCGGCACGCTGCGCGACCCCGAACTGAGCGAGCCGACCTTCGAGGAATGGCACCCGAACGGCACGCGCTACGACTCGCCCGATGCGCCGATTTCGGTGCGGCACTTTCCGTACAACCGCTGCGACGTGTACCGCTGCACGTCTTGCACGCGGCTGGTGCTGCGCTACACCGAGTTCGGTGGCTACTACGTCGATCACCGCGTGCGCGGGGTCGATGCGGCGCTGATCGCCGGCTGACCGGACCGATCGAGCGCCCTCGCCCACGAGGTGCGCGGCCCGTCAGTCGCCCAGCACACCCAGCACGCGGCGTTCGAGCAGGTCGCTGGCGCGGCTCAGGTGCAGCCGCATGTGGTCGGCCGCGGTGGCCAGGTCGTTGCGCTCCACCGCGTCCAGGATCTCCAGGTGCTCGTGACACGACTTGTGCAGCAGGTCGATGTTCACGAGCGGGTAGTCCGACAGGTCCGACATGCGGCGCAGCCGGTTCTGCTGGCGCACCGCGTCCAGGAAGAAGCGGTTGCCCGAGGCGCTGGCCAGCAGTTCGTGGAACTGCGCGTTGGCCTCGAAGAAATCCATCCACGAATAGCGCGAGGCATGCGCCAGCAGGCCCTGCTGGCGTTCCCTGCAGGCCAGCAGCCGCTGCTGGTCGACCTGGAACCCGGGCTCGCGCAGGCCGGCACATTCGACGGTCAGGCGAAACCGGTAGCTCTCGCGCTCGCTCTCGACCGAGTCCAGCGTTTCGGTGAACTCCCAGCGCTGGTAGTGACGCCCGCGCAGCACGCCGTCCTGCAGCAGCGTGGTGAGCACGGTGCGCAGCAAGGGGCGCGGCACGGCGTAGCTCTGCGCCAGTTCCAGCTCGTTGACGCGGGTGGGCAGCTTGCCTGCGAGGCGGTCGCGCAGCAGGCGGTAGTAGAGCGTCTTCTCCTCGTCCTCGGGCATCTCGCGCCGCGCGCGGCCCAGCGTCTCGCGGTCGGCGACCAGGGTGTAGCCGCGGTTGGGCACGTGGGCCAGCAGCGCGCGTTCATGCAGAAAGCGCAGCGCGGCGCGCACCGGCGTGCGCGAAATGCCGAGCCGGCCGGCCAGGTCGGCCTCGGTCATGTGGCGGCCGTTTTCGTAGCCGCCGGCCAGCGCCTGGTCGAGGATGTAGCGGCTCACGCGCTGGGTGAGCGGCGGGATCTGAGGAACGGGCGAGATCGGTCTGTCCATCTGTTAGGCCATCGAAGGGTCTGCGCAATCGCAGGGGCTGCAGGCCGATCATCGCCGGGTCTTTGTATTTTTGACGGCAAAAAACCATGTACATCTCATGCCAAAAATACAATTTGAGTTTCAAGATCGGCTCCACGACGACCCTAGAGCCGGGTCGCTTCCCAACGGAGAAAACCTCGTGGCCCCAGCCGACACCCTGTCTTCGCGCACTGCATCGCCCGCATCCCTCGAGGCGTTCTGGATGCCCTTCACCCCCAACCGCAAGTTCAAGCAAGCGCCGCGCCTGATCGTCGGCAGCGAAGGCCTGCACTACGACCTGGCCGACGGCCGCCGCGTGCTAGACGCCATTGCCGGCCTGTGGTGCGTGAACGCCGGGCACCGCAACCCGCGCATCAGCGCGGCGATGAAGGCGCAGATCGACGTGCTCGACTACGCCTCGAACTTCCAGATCGGCCACCCCGGCGCCTTCGCGCTGGCCGAGCGCCTGGCGCAGATGGCGCCGGCCGGCATCGACCATGTGTTCTTCACCAACTCGGGCTCCGAGTCGGTCGACACCGCCTTGAAGATTGCCCTGGCCTACCACCGCGCACGCGGCGACGCGGGCCGCTACCGCCTCATCGGCCGCGAGCGGGCGTACCACGGCGTGGGCTTCGGCGGCATCTCGGTGGGCGGCATCGGGCGCCAGCGCAGCACCTTCGGGCCGCTGCTCAACGGCGTGGACCACCTGCCGCACACGCACGACCTGGCGCGCAACGCCTTCTCGCGCGGCGAGCCCGCGCACGGCATCGACAAGGCCGACGCGCTGGAGGCGCTGCTCACGCTGCACGACGCATCGACCGTGGCCGCCGTCATCGTCGAGCCCGTGGCCGGCTCCACCGGCGTGCTGCCGCCGCCGCGCGGCTACCTGAAGCGCCTGCGCGACATCTGCGACAGGCACGGCGTGCTGCTGATCTTCGACGAGGTCATTACCGGCTTCGGCCGCCTGGGCGCCAACTTCGCGGCCGACCTCTTCGGCGTGACGCCCGACCTCATCACCACCGCCAAGGGCCTGACCAACGGCGCGGTGCCCATGGGCGCGGTGCTGATGCGCGGCGCGGTGCACGATGCGTTCATGCAAGGCAGCGTCAGCGCCGTCGAGCTCTCGCACGGCTACACCTACTCGGGGCACCCGCTGGCCTGCGCGGCCGCCATGGCCACGCTCGACGCCTACACCGAGGACGGCCTCATCGCCCAGGCCGGCGCGCTGTCGCCCTATTTCGAGGAATGCCTGCACGCGCTGCGTGGCCTGCCCGGCGTGGCCGACGTGCGCAACGTGGGCCTGCTCGCCGGCGTCGAGTTGCAGGCCTGGGCCGCCGGCCCCGGCACCCATGCGCAAGCCGTGGCGCAGCACTGCCTGGACAGCGGCGTGCTGGTGCGCTCGGTGGGCGACACCATCGCGCTGTCGCCGCCCCTCACCATCGAGCGCAAGCACGTCGACCAGATCGTCGACAGCCTGCGCGCCGCCATCGCACAAACCGCGCAGTCCACGGACGTGGCCGCCTGAAACCTCTGAAAGAGCCATTCATGGACATCGAATCCTTCCCCCTCTACGACATCGAAGGCGACGCACTCCAGTGCGGCCAGCAGTACGGCCGCGCCGCCGGCGACCGCATCGACCTGAGCCTGCGCACCTACCGCGCCGCCTTCGAGCGCGTGGGCCTGAGCTGGGACCGCACCCGCGCGCTGGCGCGCCGCTTCATGCCGGTGATCGAGGCTTTCGACGCCGGCATGCTGCGCGAAATAGAGGGCGTGGCCGAAGGCGCCGGCGTGCCGGCCGAGGACATCGTGGCGCTCAATGCGCGCAGCGAAATGCTCTACGCCTTCCAGCAGCTCGAAGCCACCGAGCCGCCCGACGGCTGCACCGGCGTGGTGGTGATGCCTTCGGCCTCGCGCGACGGCAAGCTCATTCATGCGCAGAACTGGGACTGGCGCGTCGAAAGCCTGGAGCTCGGCGTGGTGCTGCGCATCCAGCCGGCCAAGGGCCCGGCGATGCTGACCTTCGCCGAAGCCGGCACGCTGGCACGCGCCGGCCTCAACAGCGCGGGCATTGCCGTGACCGGCAACTTCATCAAGGCCGACGGCGACGGCAAGCAGCAAGGCGTGCCGCTCGCGCTCATTCGCCGCGGCATCCTGCAGTCGGAGCTGTACGCCAACGCGATGGGCGTGGTGTGCCGCACGGCGCGCTCCATTTCCAACAACATGATCCTCACGCACGCCGACGGCGAAGCCGTGAGCCTGGAGACCTGCCCCGACCAGGTGTTCTGGCAGCAGCCCGAGGCCGGCATCCTGGTGCATGCCAACCACTTCAAGACGCCGGCCGCGCTGGCCCGCGTGGTCGACCGCAGCCTGGAGACCACGCCCGACTCGCTGTACCGCGACCGCCGCGTGACCGAAGCCCTGCACCTGCAATGCCAACGCGCCGGCGGCCTCACGGAACAGGACGTGCTCGACGCGCTGCAGGACCGCTTCGGCGCACCGCGCGCCGTGTGCCGCAGCCCGAGCGCGGGGCCCGGCGGCGCCTCGTCGGCCACGGTGGCGACCATCGTGATGGACCCGGCGGCACGAAAGATGCGCATCGCACCGGCGCCGTTCAGGGCCCATCGCTTCACCGAATATTCCCTCTGATCCGTTTCCGCCCAGCCCACGCCAGGAGTGTTGCCATGAACGTACCCGTGCCCCCCTCTCGCCCACCCTCTGCATGGCGCACCGCGGCCCTGGCGCTGGGCCTGGGCGCCGCCGCTGCAGCCGCTGCCTCGGCCTCGGCGCAACCGGCCGCCGGCGCCGGCCAGACGCTGCGCATCCAGATCAACTCCGACATCCGCACCACCGACCCCGGGGGCAACCGCGACGACAACACCGACAACGTGCTGCTGCACGTGGGCGAAGGGCTGGTCGCGCTGCGCGAAGACACCTCCGTGGGCCCGATGCTGGCCAGCAAGGTCGACACCTCCGCCGACGGCCTGACCTACACCTTCACCCTGCGCGACGGCGTGAAGTTCCAGAACGGCGCCACGCTCGTGGCCGACGACGTGGTGTGGAACTGGCAGCGCTACCTGAAGCCCACCAGCGGCTGGCGCTGCCTGCCGGAGTTCGACGGCAAGGGCATGACCAAGGTGCTGGCCGTGGAGGCGCCGAATCCGAAGACGGTGGTCTTCAAGCTCGAACGCCCCAGCGCCCTCTTCCTCACCATGATGGCGCGCCCCGACTGCGGCAGCGCCGCCATCGTGCACCGCAGCTCGGTCGCCCCCGACGGCACGTGGAAGGAGCCCGTGGGCACCGGCCCCTACAAGCTCAAGGAATGGAAGCGCGGCCAGTACGTCGAGCTCACGCGCTTCGACGGCTACACCTCGCGCGCCGAGCCGCGCGACGGGCTCACGGGGGGCAAGAAGGCCGAAGTCGAGAACCTGCGCTTCGTCGTCATTCCCGACTCGGCCGCCGCCAAGGCCGCGCTCTACAGCGGCGGCATCGACGCCTTCATCAGCCCCAGCCCGTCGGACGTGATCGAGATGCGCAAGCGCACCGACGTGCTGGTCGACACCACGCCGGTCATGACCATGGTCGCGCTGCTGCTGCAGACCAACGACGCGGTGCTGAAGGACGTGCGCGTGCGCCGCGCGCTGGCGCTGTCGCTCGACACCCCCGAAATTGCGCGCACCGTGACCGAAGGCCTCTCGGGCGTCAACAACTCGGTGGTGCCCTCGTCCAGCCCCTACTACGACGCGGCGCAGGCCGGGGGCTTCAAGCGCGACCTCGCGGCCGCGAAGAAGCTGCTCGCCGAGGCCGGCTACCGCGGCCAGCCGATCCGCATGCTCGCCAACAAGCGCTACGAGGCGCTGTACTCGGCCGCCGTGCTGGTGCAGGCCATGGCGTCGGAGGCGGGCATCAACATCGAGCTCGAAGTGCTCGACTGGGCCACCCAGCTCGACCGCTACACCAAGGGCCAGTACCAGAGCATGGCCTTCATCTACTCCGCGCGCATCGACCCCTCGCTCAACTACGAAATGGTGTCCGGCGACAAGGCCGCGCAGCCGCGCAAGGTGTGGGACAGCCCGTATGCGCAGACGCGCCTGACCGAGTCGATGGTGTCGCGCGACAAGGCGCGCCGCCAGGTGCTGTTCGACGAAATGCACAAGCAGATGCTGCAGGACGTGCCGATGATCGTGCTGTTCAACGCCAGCGACGCCACCGCCATGCGCAAGAGCGTGGTCGGCTTCAAGGGCTGGGCGCCGGCCAAGCCGCGCTTCTGGAACGTGCGGCTGGCAGCCGCCGGTTGAGCCAGAGACCGCATCTTCATGCTCGCCTACCTCCTGCGCCGGATCGCCATGACGGTCCCGACGCTGCTGCTGGTCTCCATCGCGGTCTTCACGATGATGAGGCTGATTCCGGGCGACCCGGTGCTGCTGATGCTCGGTGAAGGCGCCGACCCGTCGCAGCTCGCGCTCATGCGCCACCAGATGGGGCTGGACCAGCCCCTGCCCGTGCAGTACGTCGTGTGGCTGCGCCATGCGCTCACCGGCGACCTGGGTGTGTCGACCACCAACGGACTGGCGGTGCTGCCGCTGATCTGGGAGCGCTTTCAGGTGAGCGCCGTCATCGTGCTGGTCGCGGTGGCGCTGGCCTCGCTGATCGCCGTGCCCGCCGGCCTCGTCGCCGCCTGGCGCAAGGACAAGCCGACCGACCTGGCCATCATCGGCGCGGCCACGCTGATGCTGTCGGTGCCCAGCTTCTGGCTGGGCCTGCTGCTCCTGATGTTCTTCGGCCAGTACCTGGGCTGGCTGCCGGTGGTGGGCTACGTGCCGCTGTCGGAGAACTTCTCGCAGGGCGTGCTCTACGTGATTCTTCCGATCGTCACGCTGCTGCTGGTGGAGACCGGCGTGCTCACGCGCATGTCGCGCGCCAGCACCATCGAGATCTTGCGGCTCGACTACGTGACGCATGCGCGCGCCAAGGGCGTGCCCGAGTCGCAGGTGCTGCGCCGCCACGTGCTGCCCAACGCCTTCAACCCCACGCTCACCATGATCGGCCTGATCCTGGGCCACCTGCTCAGCGGCATCGCGGTGCTGGAAACGGTGTTCACGCTGCCCGGCCTGGGCCGCCTGATGATCGATTCGATCTTCGCGCGCGACTACCCGGTGCTGCAGGGCTGCCTGCTGTTCACCGCCTGCATCTATGTGGTGATCAACCTGATCGTGGACATGTGCTACCCCCTCTTCGACCCCCGGGTCTCGGTGCAGTGAAGAAGCTCAAGACCCATACCCTCATCGGCGGCGTGCTCATCGCGGTGCTGCTGGTCCTGGCCGTGGTGGCGGCCGTGTGGACGCCCTACAACCCGCTGGGCATCGACCTGCGTTCCAAGCTGCAGCCGCCGTCCATGGCGCACTGGCTGGGCACCGACGAATTCGGCCGCGACGTGGCCAGCCGCGCCATGCAGGGGGCCGCCACCAGCTGCCTGGTCGCATTGCTCACGGTGACACTGGCCACCGCCATCGGGCTGGTGGTGGGCGTGGTCGCGGGCTTCGTGCGCGGCTGGACCGACCGCGTGCTGATGGCCTTCAACGACACGCTGCTGGCCTTTCCGGGCCTGCTGCTGGCGCTGGGCGTGATGGTGATCGTCGGCGCCAACAAGTGGGGCATCGTGCTGGCGCTGAGCATGGCCTATGCGCCCTCGGTGGTGCGGGTGGTGCGCGGCAACGTGCTGTCGCTGCGCGAGCGCGAATACGTGGAGGCCTCGCGCATGATCGGCAACAGCGAGATCTACACCATGTGGCGCCACATCCTGCCCAACTGCGTGGCGCCCGTGGCGGTGCTGGCCACCAGCATGTTCGGCTGGGTGCTGCTGTCGGAAAGCGCGCTGAGCTTTCTCGGCCTGGGCGTGCCGCCGCCCGCGCCCACCTGGGGCAACATGCTGGCGAGCGCGCGACCCTACATGGCCTCGGCCGTGTGGTTGTGCGTGGTGCCGGGCCTGTGCATCGCGCTCACGCTGCTGGGCATCAACCTGTTGGGCGAATCGCTGCGCGACCGGCTCGACCCGCGCACGGAGAAGGCATGAACATTCCACCGAACCCACCCGTGCTGTCGGTCGAGCACCTGAAGATCGAGCTGCGCCATGGCACCCAGCCGCTGGTGCACGACCTGTCCTTCGACGTGAAGCCCGGCGAGTTTCTTGCCGTGGTCGGCGAATCGGGCAGCGGCAAGACCATGGCCGCGCGCGCCATCCTGCAACTGCTGCCACCGGGCATTGCGCAGACCGGCGGGCGCATCGTGTTCGACGGCGAAGACCTGAGCATGCGCGACGTGAAGGCGCTGCGCCCCATTCGCGGCCCCGGCATCGGCATGGTGTTCCAGGAGCCGATGGTCTCGCTCAACCCGGTGCACCGCATCGGCGAGCAGATGGCCGAGGGGCTGCGCATGCACACGAAGCTCTCGGCCGCGGAGATTCGCGCGCGCATTCTGGACATGCTTCACCGCGTGCAGATTGCCGACCCCGAACGCTGCATGCACGCCTACCCGCACGAATTTTCGGGCGGCATGCGCCAGCGCATCATGCTGGCCAGCGTGATGCTGCTGAAGCCGCGCCTGCTGATCGCCGACGAGCCCACCACCGCGCTCGACACGCTGAGCCAGCGCGAAGTGCTCGACCTGATGGTGGGCCTGGCGCGGGACAACGGCACGGCCGTGCTGCTCATCACGCACAACCTCGGGCTGGTGGGCCGCTATGCGCAGCGCGCCATCGTGCTGGAGAAGGGCCGGCTGGTGGAGGCCGGCGACGTGCCCGCCATCCTCGTCGAACCGAAGCAGGCCTACACCCGCAAGCTGGTCGATGCGCTGCCGCGCCGGCAAGCCGCCAAACCGCACGCCGCCGTGCAGCAGCAGCCGCTGGTGCAGGTGCGCGGCCTGTGCGTGAGCTACCCCGGCGCGCGCGCCGGCCTGTTCAAGCGCCATGCGCCGCAGCGCGTGATCGACACGCTGGACCTGGACATCCACCCCGGCGAGATGGTCGCGCTGGTCGGCGGCAGCGGCTCGGGCAAGACCACGCTGGGCCGAGCCATCTTGCGGCTGGCGCCGTCGCAGAGCGGGCAGATTCTGTTCCGCGGCGAAGACGTGCGCACGGCCGACCGCGCCGCGCTGCACCGCTTCCGGCTCGCCTGCCAGCTGGTGTTTCAAGACCCGTTCTCCTCGCTCGACCCGCGCATGCGCGTGCAGGACATCGTGGCCGAGCCGTTGCGCCACCTGCCCTCGCTCGACGCGGCGGCACGCGTGCGGCGCATGAAGGAAACGCTGGGCGAAGTGGGCCTGGACGGCCTGGGCGCGCGCTACCCGCACGAGCTGTCGGGCGGGCAACGCCAGCGCGTGGCCATTGCCCGTGCGCTGGTGCGCCGGCCCGCCTTCGTGGTGGCCGACGAGCCCGTGTCCGCGCTGGACATGACCATCCAGGCGCAGGTGCTGCGCCTGTTCCAGAGCCTGCAGGCGCACCACGGCTTCGCCTGCCTCTTCATCAGCCACGACCTGGCGGCCGTCGAGCAGATCGCCGACCGCGTGATCGTGATGGAGCGTGGCCGCATCGTGGAGCAAGGCCCGCGCGATGCGGTGTTCGACGACCCGCGCCATGCCTATACGCAGGCGCTGCTCGCGGCGACGCCGCGGCCCCTGGCCACCCTTGCCACCCTGGACATCGCCGACACCCCTGTTTCCGAGAAAGCCTTCGCGTGACGTCTTCTTCGCCCTGCTCCCGGCGCGACCCGGCCGCACCTTCGACGCTGCCGTTCGCTGGCCGCGCGCGGGCCGCACGCTGACAGCGCCATGTAAACGCCCAAGCCTTGCATCGAGGCCGGCCTCGCCACGCTGCATGCCGCCCTCTCCCGCAGGCAGGAGAGGGGACAACGCAAACAAATCTCAGGCCTCCTCGTACCACCGGTCCTTCGCCAGCATCACCCGGTGGTGCCCGTGCCCCGACGGCATCATCGGAAAGCAGTTTTCCTGCGCCGCGACCTGCACGTCGAGAAAGAACGGCCCGTCGCTCGCCAGGCATTCGTCCAGCGCGGCTTGCAACTCGGCCGGGTCGCTCACCCGCCGCGCGCCCCAGCCGAACGCCTTGGCCAGCGCCACGAAGTCGGGCAGCGCCTCGTTCCAGCTGTGGCTCAGGCGGTTGCCGTGGTTCAGCTCCTGCCACTGGCGCACCATGCCCATGTAGCCGTTGTTGCACAGCACCAGCTTCACCGCCGCGCGGTGCTGCACGGCCGTCGACAGCTCCTGGATGTTCATGAGCACCGACGCGTCGCCGCTCACGCACACCGCCAGCGCCTGCGGGTGGCCGATCTGCGCGCCGATGGCGGCCGGCAGGCCGTAGCCCATGGTCCCCGCCCCGCCCGAGGTGAGCCAGTGGCGCGGGCTGTCGAAGCGCAGGTACTGCGCGGCCCACATCTGGTGCTGGCCCACGTCGGTCGAGACGATCGTGTCGCGCCCGCCCGCCTCGATGGCGCGCTGCAGGGTCGACATCAACTGCTGCGGAAGGATGGCGTCTTCACGCGGCGCGAAGGCCAGGCAGTCTTCGGCGCGCCAGCGCTCGATGCGCGCCCACCACGGCGCGAGCCGCTGGGGCGCGAAATGCTCGGGCAGCAGTTCCAGCAGGCCTTCGAGCACAACGCCGCAGTCGCCCACCATCGGCACGTCGACCTGCACCACCTTGTTGATGCTGCCGGGGTCGATGTCGATGTGGATCTTGCGGGCGTGCGGGCAGAACTCGTCGAGCTTGCCGGTCACGCGGTCGTCGAAGCGCGCGCCCACGCACACCACGAGGTCGGCCTCGTGCATGGCCAGGTTGGCCTCGAGCATGCCGTGCATGCCCAGCATGCCGACGAACTTCGGGTCGGACGCGGGGAACGCGCCCAGCCCCATCAGCGTGAGCGTGCACGGCGCATGCAGCAGGTTCACGAGCCGGGCAAAGGCCTCGCACGCAGCGGGCCCCGAGTTCACCAGCCCGCCGCCGCCGTAGATCACCGGGCGGCGCGCGGTCGAGAGCAGGTCGGCGGCGCGCTGCATCATGGCCTTGGGCGGCAGCGGCGCGCGGTGGGTGCGCAAGGGGCGCAAGGGCCGCGACGGGGCGGCCTCGGTCTTGCGGCCCAGGCGGTCGAGCTGGATGTCTTTCGGCACGTCGAGCAGCACCGGGCCCGGGCGGCCGGTGGTGGCGATCTCCAGCGCGCGGCGCACCAGCGCAGGCACCTCGTCGGCCGAGCGCACCTGCTTGTTCCACTTGGTCACCGAGCGCGACATGCCCAGCGCATCGCTCTCCTGGAAGGCCTGCGTGCCGATGACGGCGGTGGCCACCTGCCCGCTGATGCACAGCACCGGCACCGAGTCGCTCATGGCGTCGAGCAGACCGGTGATGGTGTTGCCCACGCCCGGCCCCGAGGTGACCAGCACCACGCCCACGCGGCCGGTGCTGCGCGCATAGCCTTCGGCCGCATGCACCGCCGCCTGCTCGTGGCGCACCAGCACATGGCGCAGCCGCGGCTCGCCGTGCAGCGCGTCGTACAGCGGCAGCGCGGCACCGCCGGGGTAGCCGAAGAGGGTGTCCACGCCGCACTCGACCAGCGTGTCGAGCAAGGCTTCGGCGCCGTTGCGGATGCGGGCTGGCGCCTCGGTGTGGAGGGACAGGGTGGGCGTAAGGGGTAGGTCGAGCAGTCGCATGCCGTCGATTCTTCCGGTTTCAGCGCAAAATAAGCATCTTTCTTTTGGCTCTTTGAGCGCGATTCATGAAAAACAATCGGCAAACCATCGGTGACGGCGAAGGATCTTTCGACAAGACCGATCTGGCGATCCTGCGGGTGCTGCTGCTCGACTCGCGCAAGACGCTGCAGGACATCGGAAACGAGGTCGGCCTGTCGCCGACCAGCTGCTGGACGCGCATCAAGAAGCTGGAGGCCACTGGCGTCATCAAGCGCTACACGGTCGACATCGATCCGGCCAAGCTCGGCTACCACGACTCGGTGATCGTGCAGGTCACGCTGGAGAGCCACACCGACGAAACCCTGTACGACTTCGGCCGCACGCTGGCCACCATTCCCGAGATCCAGGAGGCCTACCTGGTGTCGGGCGACTACGACTACTACATCCGCATCGCCGTGCGCGACACGCGCGACTACGAGCGGCTGCTGCGCGAAAAGCTCTACAAGATTCCGGGCATCCGGCACAGCAAGTCGCACTTCGTGCTGCGCGTGCTGAAGGAAGCCAGCGTGCCCATCACTTGAAGGTGGCGCCAACGCGCGGGACGCGCATCAAAGCCTTACCAGCTCCACGCGACGGTTCTTCGCACGCCCCGCCTCGTTGTCGTTCGGCGCCACCGGCTCCGACGCACCCGCACCGCGCGTGGTGAAGCGGCGCGGGTCCACCCCCGCCTTCACCAGCACCGCGATCACGGCCAGCGCGCGGCGCCTGGACAGGTCGTCGTTGTGCTTCGCCTCGCCCTGCGCATCGGTGTGCCCCACCACCGACAGCTTGAGCGGCGGGTTGCCGCGCATGAGCCTGGTCATCTCGTCGAGCGTGGGTTGCGACTCGGGCTTGATGGTGTCCTTGTCCAGGTCGAACAGGATGCCGTAGAGGTTCACGCGCCCCGTCTCGGCCAGGCTCTTCTGCATGGCCGTGGCGTCGACGAACACGATTCGGTTGTCTTCCATCGCCTTGGTCTCGACCACCCGCACGAAGGCGTGGTTGCCGACGTCGGGGTTGTGCTCGGCCAGCGCGATGCTGGCGTACACGGTGCCCGTGGGCCCGGCCTTCTTCGCGAGCAGGTAGCGCCCGCTCACCCCGAAGTAGTTGCGCGCGTAGTCGCCACGGCTGCCCAGGCGCGGCCACTCGGGGTTGTCGAAGGCCAGCGCAAAGTCGTAGGGCGTGTTGGTGTCCACGCTGTTGGGGCGCGGCTTGTAGCACGACGCGTTGGCCGTGCCGCAGGTGAACAGCACCTCGAAGCCCTTGGCCTTCAGGCTGGACTCGTAGTTGCGCTGCACCTCGAGCAGCGAGCGCTCCTTGGGCAGCTTGTAAAGGTAGAGCGTGACCTTGCCTTCGACCTGCAGCAGGTCGGGCTTGCCGCCGGCCCAGTTCTGGAAGGGCTCCTTGATGAGGCCGACCTCGTCGTAGGCGGCGGCCTTGTAGCCGTCGAGCACCGCGCCTTCGTAGCGGCCGACCAGGGGGTGGTCCTTGGCGGGTTCGGCGGCGAGTGCGCCCAGGCAAAGCAAGGCTGTGGCAGCGAAGAAGACGAGCTTTTTCATCGGAGACGTCGGGGAGAGCGGCAACGTGTCGGATGCTAGGGCGGGCGTCGGCTGCCGGGCATTCGACGGATGGTCTATGCCGTTGCGGGTGCTGTGGCCTGAACCGCGCACAAACTGGAGCAGTTGAGATCGCTGCTGTGGTGCTGCCGTGGCGAGGGGATCGAATGGACTGCTGGCGACGGGCCGACGCATCTGTAGAACATGCTCTGGATTGCGGCGGATCTGGCGCGGGAGGCGGCGGAGCTGTTTCAGCTGTGCGCGGGCAATTGGGGGCCGGAGAGTTGATGCTGGCACTGCTTTTACAGTCGCCGGATACTCTTCGGACTGCCCACTGACGAGCGAAGCATGCAACTCCAGAAATTCGGACTCCTTCCTTGGCTGCTCCTCGGTGCAGCGCCCGTGGTTGCGCAGATCAACGCCGGAACGCTGCCCCCCACCCCATCGCCTGCGTTCAAGCTCACGAAGGTCGCGCAGTTCGATCTGCCATGGCGCATCGCCTTCCTGCCGGACGGACGCATGCTGGTCACAGAGAAAATCGGCAAGCTCTACCTCACGACCCAAGCCGGACAGAAGCTCGAAGTCGCTGGCGTGCCGCCCGTGCTGTCCCAAAACCAGAACGGCTTGCTCGGCGTGTACGTGGCCCCGTCCTATTCGAGCGACGGGGCGATCTACCTGACCTATTCGGAGCCCGGACAGGACCCGGGCACCTCGAGCCTGGCGCTCGCCCGCGCGACGCTCAAGATCGGCGCCGGCACCGCCTCGCTGGAAGAACTGAAGGTCGTCTGGCACGACCCGATCAAGGGCAAGGGGGGCCAGGTCGGCGCTGCCGTGGCCTTTTCGCCCGACCAGAAATTTCTCTTCCTCACGGTCGGTGACCGGCAGCGCTTCACCCCCGCCCAAGACCCGAACCAACCGGCCGGCAAGATCCTGCGACTGACCCTGGACGGCAAGCCCGCACCCGGCAACCCGATGGAGGGCAAGACCGGCGCACGGTCGGTGCCGGTGATCGATCCGCCAAGAGACACGGAGGCCGCCAGGACCGCGCCGGTCGTGCGCACCCATGTTTTCGACGGCCCCAACCTGACGCCGTCCGAGACATGGACCTCGGGGCATCGCACGCCCTACGGCCTGGCGTTTGCGCCGGACGGCCGCCTTTGGGAGCTCGAGCATGGGCCGCGCGGCGGCGACGAACTCAACCTGATCGAGCCGGGCAAGAACTACGGCTGGCCGCTCGTGTCCTATGCGGTGAACTACGACGGTGTGCCCATTGCGAGCCCCGACACGCGCCCCGACCTCGCCAGGCCGGTGATCTACTGGACGCCTGTGCTCGCGCCCGGCAACCTGATGTTCTACAGCGGCGCGATGTTTCCGAAGTGGAAAGGCTCGGCGTTCGCGACCGGCCTCGTCAGCCGTGCCCTGCACCGCATCGAGGTGCACGGCGCGAGCGCGACGCCGGCAGAGCACTGGACGGTCGGCTTTCGCGTTCGCGGCGTCGAGCAGGCGCCGGACGGCGCGCTGTGGTTGATCGAGGACGACCACGAGGGCGGGTTGTATCGGCTCACGCCGAAGTAACCACGCCGAAGTGATCGCATCGAGTTCAACACGCCAACGTGGTGGCGCGTGGAATTGCTGCGATCAGGCCAGCGCCGTGCTGAACGTCGCCAGCAGGCGCGTCCAGGCGCGTTCGGACTGGGCAGCGTTGTAGACCTGTGTGTCGGGCGGGCACCAGCCGTGGGCTGCCGGGTACACCTCCACCTCGGCCGAAAGCTTGGCGCTGTCGAACGCGGCGCGCAGCGTGACCTTGGCTTCGGGGTCTTTGGTGTCGTCGTTCTCCGCCACCGCAATCAGATAGCGCGCCTGCGTCTGGGCCACCAGGCGATGGGGGCTGTCGGGCGCCGCGGTCACCATGGCGGCGCCGTGGAAGGTTCCGACCGCGCCCACGCGGCCGGGCGCCACGAAGGCGGTGCGCACCGCAATCGGGCCGCCCATGCAATAGCCGGTGGTACCCAGCTTGCGCGCCTTGTCCACCTCGCGCTGGGCATCGAGCCAGGCCACGAAGGCTTTTCCGTCGCTCAGGTGCATGGCCGGCGTCAGGGCCTGCATCAGCGGCATCACTTCGGCGATGGGCGTCTGGCCGCCCTGCGCCGCGGTGGGCGCCTTCTTCTGCCTGTAGAAGGGGTTCACCACCAGCACGCTGTAGCCCGATTCGGCCAGCCGCCGGCCCATTTGCCTGAAGGCCGGGCGAAGGCCGAACACGTCGGGCCACACCAGCACGCCGGGTGCCGGGCCCGATGTGGGTGCGACAAAGTAAGCGTCGCAGCTGCCGTCCGCGGTGGTGATGGTCACCTCGCGCTCGGCCACGGCCGCGGCGTCGGCCACGCTGGGCAGCGCGGTCAGCAGGCCGGCGGATGCGGCCCACGTACCGAAGTCGCGGCGGGTGTACTTCTTGAGCTCTTCCTGGTCGTTCAGATCACACACGATGGGTTTACCTCATTGGGGTTACGTCGAACGTCAGCTTGTGCCACGAATCGGCACGGCCAGCAAGCAGGCACGTGTTTTCCCGGATGCCCCGAGTCCGATGCCGCCGCTCGTGCCACAGCACCGAACGGGCCGGCAGTCACGATCGGCTTACTCCGCCTCGATGCCCGCAGCCTTCACGATCCGCCCCCACTTCTGCGACTCGGCGGTCTGGAACTTGCCCAGTTCCTCCGGCGAGGTCGTGAACACCTCGGTGCCGGTCGGCTCGTAGAAGCCGGTCTTCGCGGCTTCGCTCTTCGCAGCCTTCACCAGCAGTTCGTTCAGCCGCTTGACCACGGCGGGCGGCGTCTTCGCGGGTGCATAGGCCGCGAACCAGTAGCCCATTTCGTAGCCCTTCACGCCGGCCTCGGAAATGGTGGGCACGTCGGGCGCCAACGGCGAGCGCGCGGCGCTGGAAATGCCCAGCGCGCGCAGCTTGCCCGCCTTCACCTGCGGCAGGCCGGTGGCGGTGTCGGTGATCATCATGTTGATCTGGCTGCCCAGCAGGTCGGTCACGGCCAGCGTGTTGCTCTTGTAGGGCACGTGCAGCAGCTTGATGCCGGCCATCTGCTGCAGCAACTCGCCCGCCATGCGGCTGGACGAACTGCCGCTGCCGAAGCTGTACTTGCCCGGGTCTTTCTTCGCCAGCGCGATGAACTCGGCCACGCTCTTCGCGGGGAACGCGGGGTTCACCACCATGATCTGCCCGCCCTTGCCCAAGGCGGCGACGGGCGAAAAGTCTTTCACCGGGTCGTAGGGCAGCTTCTTGAACAGGTGCTCGTTGGCTGCGTGCGTGGTGTTGGTGGTGATGAGCACCGTGTAGCCGTCGGCGGGCGCCTTGGCCACGGCCTGCGAGGCGATGAAGCCGCTGGCGCCGGCCTTGTTGTCGATGATGACGGCCTGCTTGGTCTCGGTGGCGATCTGGTTGCCGAGCGCACGCGCGATCTGGTCGGTGGCGGTGCCGGCCGCAAAGGGCACGACGAAGGTGATGGCCTTCTCGGGAAAGGCCTGCGCATGGCCCAGCAGCGGCACCAGGGCGAGCGCGACGGTCAGCGCGGCAAGGGGAAATCGTTTCATTGTTTTGTCTCCGGATGGAATGGGTGAGTGGAATAAAAAAGAAACGGGTGTCGCTACGGCCCGGCCAGCAAAGGCACGAGCGCGCGCGGCACGCGAACAGGCATGTCGAGCAGCAGGAAAGACAGCGCCTTGCCATGCGCATCGAGGTTCAACGCATCGTTCACGCCGCCGTCGAGCACGGCGTCGAGCACGAAGTTCATCGCGTGCAATTTGGGCAGCACGAAGCGCTGCACCTGCGAGGGCGCGCGGTGGCGAAACTGCGCGGCCACGCGCTCGGGCGTGAGCTGCGCGACCAGCAGGTCGAACAGGTCCGCATGCCAGGCGATGACGCTGATGTTCGAGCGGTCGCCCTTGTCGCCCGTGCGGCCATGGGCGGCGCGGTACAGGGGCACTTCGACCATGTCTTGTTCGGTGGTGTTCATGCGAGGGCCTCCGCGTTCAGCAGTTCGAAACGAACCGGAATGGCATCGCGCGGCAGCAGGCACGACAGCGTGTTGAGCCGCGGCGTGAGCGCGGTGCGCACACCGCCGCCGCCCGCGGGGCCGCAGGTGTAGAGCGCCATGACTTCGCGCGCCAGGCGCTCGGCCTGCGCGCGATCGGTGTGCGTGGCGGCGACGCGCAGGCGCACGTCGCGCAGGCCGGCGTCGGGCGTGTCGGCCAGCGCGCGGCCGGCGTCGTCGCCGAGGATGCTGAGCGCGCCTATCAGGTCCACGCGCAGCGCGAGCCCCGGCAGGCGTTTTTTCAGCACGTCGGCCGCGAGCCGCGCACGCGCTTCGGCGCGCGGCCCTGCATAAGAGATTTCGCCCTCGGCCAGCCAGCCGCCTTCGTGGCAGACGTTGACCTTGTAGCGACCGGGCCGTTCATGGCCGCGCACGCCGGAAAGTTCGACGCGGTCGGCGCCCGGCAGCGCGCGCACTTCGGCATCGGCGATGTCGGCCACCACGTCGGGCGTCAGGTAGGCGGCGGGGTCGTGCACCTCGTAGAGCAGTTGCTCCTTCACGGTCGCTTCGCTCACGAGGCCGCCGGTGGCGTCGGCCTTGCCGATGGTGCAGCGGCCGTCGGCATCGATCTCGGCGATGGGGAAGCCCACGTTTTCGAGCCCCGGCACGTCCTTGTAGCCGGGGTCGGCAAAGTAGCCGCCGCACACCTGCGCGCCGCATTCGAGCAGGTGGCCGGCCATGGTGGCGCGGCCCAGGCGGTCCCAGTCGTCGGCGCGCCAGCCGAAGTGCGACATGGCCGGCCCCACGGTGAGCGAAGGGTCGGCCACGCGGCCGCACACCACGATCTGCGCGCCCGCGTCGAGCGCGGCGGCTATGGGCTCGGCGCCGATGTAGGCGTTGGCGCTGACCACGCGCAGCCCTTGCATCTGCGCGCCCAGCGCTTCGTTCAGCAACGCGCGGTGCTCGGGGCCCGACAGGTCGTCGCCCTCCACCACCGCAATGCGTGGCACGCCCACGCCCAGTTCGCGTGCCATGCGGGCGATGTGCCGCGCAGCCGCACGCGGGTTGGCCGCGCCGAAGTTGCTCACGATGCGGATGTCGTGCGCCAGGCAGCGCACCAGCACCGGCCGCAGCATGTCGTCGAGCAGCGGCTCGTAGCCCGCGTCGGGGTCGGCGCGGCGGCGCAGCTGGGCCAGCGCCAGCGTGCGCTCGGCCAACGTCTCGAAGATCAGGAAGGCGCGCCGGCCTTCGGGACCGCCGGCCAGCCGCGCGATCAGCGTGTCGACCACGGGCCCCGCGGCGTCGGTGCGATCGCCAGAGAAGCCGGCGGCGCAACCGATCAACAGCGGGGGCGTTTCTGTAGCGTTCATTGGCGTGCACTGTAGGCAGCGCCCCGTCATCCGTAAAATCGAAAATTCAGATCGATTGATCCGCTTTTCAAATGACCCGTCCATGACCGCCAGAAAGACGCCCGACCTGTCCACGCGCCAGCTGCGCGCCTTTCTTGCGCTGGCCGAGCACCGCAACTTCACGCGCGCGGCGCAGGCCAGCCACCTGTCGCAACCGGCGTTCAGCGCGCTCATTCGCACGCTCGAAGACGCGGTGGGCACGCGCCTGTTCGACCGCGACACGCGCAGCGTGCAGCTCACGCCGGAAGGCCAGCTGTTCGAAGGCTCGGCGCGCCGGCTGCTGGACGACATGGGCAGTGCCATGAGCGACCTGGCCGACCACGTGGAGCGCCGCAAGGGCCGCGTGCGCGTGGCCGCCCTGCCCTCGCTCGCGGCGGGTTGGCTGCCGGCGGTGTTCGCGGAGTTCATGCAGGCCTGGCCCGGCATTCGCATCGACCTGGACGATGCGCTGTCCGACGCCTGCATCGCGCTGGTGCGCAGCGGCCAGGCCGACTTTGCGCTCGCGGCTTCGGGTGCAGGCGCGGGGGGCGCGGCGGGCAGCGACCTGCGCGCGCGCAAGCTGTGCAGCGACCGATTTCATTTGGTGTGCCGCGCCGACCATCCGCTGGCGCAGGAGCCGCGCCTCACGGTGAAGAAGATCGCGCCCTGCCCCTTCATCCAGATGGCGCGCAACAGCAGCGTGCGGCAGGCGCTCGACGTCGCCCTGCATCCGCAGCGGCTGAACGCGGTGTTCGAGGTGGAGCACCTGGCCACCGTCATGGGGCTGGTCGAGGCGGGGCTGGGCGTGAGCGTGGTGCCGGCTCTCACGCTGTTCCACTTCCAGCGCGAGACGCTGGTGACCAGGCCGCTGCCGGTGGCGGCCCTCACGCGCACGCTGTACCTGGTGCAACGGCGCGAGGGCAGCCTGTCGGTGGCGGCGCAGACGCTGCACGACCTGATCGTGCAGCGGCTTGGGTCATTGAAGCTGGACTGAGGCAGCCGCCAAACGGCCGTGCCGGCTCACTGGTCGAGCCGAATGCCCACCCTTGCAATGATCGCGCCCCACTTGCGCCCTTCGCTGTCGATGAAGGCCGCGAATTCCTCGGGCGAGCCACCGCCCGCCACCAGCCCCTGGTTGGCCAACAGCTCGCGCACGGCCGGCTCGCGCAGCACGGTGTTGACGTCGGCGTTGATGCGGCGCACCACCTCGCCCGGCGTGCCGCTGGCGGTGAAGAAGCCGTTCCACGCGAGCGACTCGAAACCCGGATAGCCAGCCTCCGCCACCGTGGGCAGGTCTTTCATGAGTTCGGAGCGCCGCGCGCTGGTCACCGCGATGAGCTTCACGCGCTGCCCCTGGATCAGCGGCAACAGCGCAGGCGCCACCGTGAACAGCGCCTGCGTGTCGCCCGCGGCCAGCGACAGGCCCGCGGGCGGCGAGCCCGCGTACGGCACGTGCACGGCCTCGATGTGCGCCACGCTGCGAAACAGCTCCATCGTGAGGTGCGACGAGCTGCCCGCGCCCACCGACGCATAGCTGAACCGGTTGCCCCGCTTCTTCGCCCACTCGACGAATTCCGCCAGCGTGTTCGCCGGGTTGTTCGCCTGCACAGCCAGCACGTTGGGCTGCGAGGTCGTGAGCACGATGGGCACCAGGTCGTGCGCCGGCGCATAGGGCATGCGCGCGTACATGTAGGGGCCGAAGGCGATCGGCCCGTTGAAGCCGATGCCCAGCGTGTAGCCGTCGTGCGGCGCCTTGGCCACCGCGTCCATGCCGATCAGGCCGCCCGCGCCGGCCTTGGTCTCGATGACCACGGGCTGCTTCCACATCACGCGCAGGCGGTCGGCCAGGGTGCGCGCGATGAGGTCGAGCGAGCTGCCGGCAGGCGCGGGGACGACGATGCGCACGGGCTTGCCCGGCCAGTCCTGCGCCCAGGCGCCGACGGCCAGCAGGCTGGCGAGCAGGAAAGTGGCGAGCTTGTTCTTCTTCACTTCGGTCATTCGGTGGCGGGGCAGGATCGCGCGAAGTTTTATCACCGAATGCGCCCGCATCGCCCTTGCCGGCAGGCGGAGGCCGATTCCCGCATGATCCGGCGATGACCTCTTCCAACCTGTTTTCCCCGCGGCGCCGCGGCCTCGTGGCCGCCGCCGCGCTGCTGCCGCTGGCGGGCACCGCCGGACTCGCAAAAGCCCAGGCGGTCAACGCCGCCAGCTTGCCGCCCAAAGCCGTCGAAGCCTTGCGGGCGGCGGTCGACGGCCCGCAGCGCAGCCCCGCCAACCGGGCCCGCGACGGCGCGCGGCACCCGCTCGAAACGCTGGCCTTCTTCGGCATCCGCCCCGACGCGACGGTCATCGAAATTGCGCCCGGCGGCGGCTGGTACACCGAGATCCTCGCGCCTTACCTGCACGACCACGGACGCCTGTATGCCGCCCACGAACCGGCCGGCGGCACGCCCGGCCAGCAGCGTGCACGCGCCGCCTTTCGCGACAAGCTCGCGCGCGAGCCGAAGGTGTATGGCCGCGTCGTGCTCGGCACGCTGCCCACCGCAGCCTTCACGGACATCCGCCCGCCCGGCGGCGCCGATGCGGTGCTGACATTCCGCAACATCCACAACTGGATCGAGGACGGGCACTTCGACGAGAGCCTGCGCGCCTTCTTCGACGTGCTCAAGCCCGGCGGCGTGCTGGGCGTGGAAGAGCACCGCGCTGCGCCGGGCACCCCCCTTGCCCGCGTGATCGCGAACGGCTACGTGCCGCAAGAGCTGGTGATCGAGCGCGCGAAGGCGGCAGGCTTCGAATTCGCGGGCAGCAGCGAGGTCAACGCCAACCCGCGCGACACCAAAGACCATGCGAAGGGCGTGTGGTCGCTGCCGCCCACGCTGCGCGGCGGCGAGGCCGACCGGGCGAAGTACCTGGCGATCGGCGAGTCGGACCGGATGACGCTGAAGTTCGTCAAGCCTCGCGGGTCCGGCAAATAGCCCAGGGCTTTAACCACGCTGAGAGCAGGCCGATTTTCGGGGGGCTTCAAACCGGCGCGGCATCGCGGCAAGATGCGCATCCGCCGATTCCTGCGTCACCCAGACCGAGAGAAGGAGCAAGCCCATGTTCGCCACCCCCGAACGCACCATCAAGACCCCCGGCCCGGACCACCCGATCGCCATTGCGAAGAACCCGCTTCGCGTGGTGGTGTCGGTCGACGGCCACGTCATTGCCGACACGCGCGACGCGCTGACGCTGCGCGAGGCGCACTTCGGCACCGTGCACTACATCCCGCGCAAGGACGTGCGCATGTCGCTGCTGGAGCGCACGTCGCACGCGACCTACTGCCCCTACAAGGGCGAAGCCGCCTACTACAGCATTCCGGCCGGCGGCGAGCGCTCGGTGAATGCGGTGTGGACCTACGAAACACCGTATGAGCACGTCGCGCAGATCAAGGACCACGTGGCGTTCTACGCAGACCGCGTCGGGCCGATCGAAGAGCGCGTCGTGTAGGCGGCCGCCCCCTCTTCCTACCCACCCCACCCTCGGACAACAAAAAGCCGGGCCCCGCTTTCGCAGGGTCCGGCTTTTGTGCGTGTGCCCTCGCCAGCGGCAAGGCAACGTCGTTCGGTCGATTACAGCGGCAGTGCGTCACCGCGTGCAGCGGCACGGGCGGCGGCACGCACGGTGGAGCGGTCGATGCCGCTGGCCAGCACCGGGGCCACACGCGAGCTCACGCCTTCTGCGTACGGGTTGTCGCTGTGTGCGGCGGCCACGGCTTCGGCGCGGACGGCCGCGCGGCTGGTGGTCGAGGCAATCAGTTGCACCGGGCCCTGGTTGGCGCCGTCGGCGTAGGGGTTCGCGCGGTGCGCGGCCACCACAGCCTGGCTGGCGACGTCGGCGCGGCTGACGGCCGAGGTCAGTTGATGCACGCCGTCGTAGCTTTCGGCGTGGGCGGCACCGGCGGCGGCCAGAAGAGCGATGGCGATGGCGGAGAGGAGCTTCGAGGCGGTCATTTGGATTTCCTTCAATTGGTTTCGGTTTTGGTTCCCTGGATCAGCTGAAGGGCTGGTCCATGGGAAGAATTGTGCGCCGATACCCTGGGGAAAACCCTGGTGAAAAAGAACCGCGGTGTTCATGTGACGGAAACAATCGCGGCGCGCCGAGACCGCGATCGGTCAGTCGATCAGCACGCCGCCGAGCACCGTGCCCACGATGCTTTCCAGCGCCTGGTCGTAGTGCGCGGAGGTGAGCTTCTTCACCTGCAGCACGGCATTCACGATGGGCTCGTAGTCGGCATAGAACTGGGTCGCGGCCCACAGCATGAAGAGAAAGTGCCGCGGGTCGATCTTGCGGATCTTCTTGGCGGCCATCCAGGCCTCGAACACCTCGATGCTGGCGGCGGTGCTCTTCGCGATGTGCGCACGGTCGGCCGCCGACAGGAACGCACCGCCGCGCACCACCTCGTTGGCGAACAGGCGCGCCTCCAGCGGGTTCTTGCGGCCCAGCTTGAGCTTGGCCTGCACATAGGCACGCAAGGCCACGGCGGGCTCGGTGTCGACCTGCAGGATCTGCAGCGCGCTGTCCCACTCTTCCAGCAGCGGCGCGAAGGTGGCGCTGTAGAGCTCTTCCTTGGTGGCGTAGTAGTAGTAGACGTTGGCCTTGGGCAGGCCCGCGACGGTGGCGATCTCGGCGATGCGCGCGCCGTCGAAGCCCTTGGCAGCGAACACCTCGCTGGCGGCCTTGAGGATCTTGCGTTTGTTGGCCGCCCTGATCTCCCGATCCGCGGGGTTTTCCGGCAGGGGGGATCGGGGAGTTTTTGTGTCGCGCATGGGCAATGGTGTCGCTGGTGAGCGGGCTCAAATTCTAGAGGGCGCCCCGAAATGGAGCACGGGCGGGCACCAAAAAAATTCTGACCAACTCGTCAATTTATTCCTTAGAATTTCCTGACGAACTGGTCAGCTTTTTTGAAGTTTGAATGTAACCCATGCCCCAAGCCCTGCGCACCGCACTGCAAGAAACACTGGCGAACTGGCCCGACGACCTGCCTGATGCTTGGCGGGCCGCGCTGGGCGATGTGACACTCGATTTCGAGGGCGTCGACGCGGCGCTCGAACTGCAGGCGTGGGAGCCGATCTTTCCGGCGCGCAAGGGCCGGCAGCTGGCCGGCAGCCCCAAGGGCGCGCACATGCTCAAGGCCTTCGACAGCGTGCCGCCCGCGCAGGTGCGCTGCGTGGTGCTGGGGCAGGACCCGTATCCGTCGATCGACATCGCCACCGGCCGCGCCTTCGAGGTGGGCAACGTGGCCGAGTGGCGCGAGCTCGACAAGATGTTCACCCGCAGCATCCGCGCCTGGGTGCAGATGCTGGCCGAGGCACGCACCGGCGACGCAGGCTACGGCGGCAGCTTCGCCAACTGGCCGCGCACGCTGCGGGCGATCGAATCGGGCGCGCTGCCCTTCGAGACGCCCGCCACGCTGAGCGACCGCTGGATCGACAGCGGCGTGCTGCTGCTCAACACCTCCTTCACGCTCAGCCGCTTCCAGGTGGGCATCGACCCGCACCAGTCGCGCGGCCACCTGGTGGTGTGGAAGCCGCTCATCCAGGCCGTGCTGTCGTACCTGCGAAAGCGCGGCGAGCCGGTGGTGTTCATGGGCTTCGGCGTCTCTGCCGTCGATGCGTTCCAGGCGGCCGGCATCGCGCAGGGCCGGGACGGCAACGTTGCCTGCATCCTGCGCGAACACCCCGCCTACGCGGAGGCGGTGCTGGGCCTGCCCAACCCCTTCGCCCTGTGCAACGCCCATCTCGCCGAGATGGCGTGCGACCCCATTCCCTGGTGACGGCCAGCAACCCCATGAACGACAAGAACGACTACGACTACATCATCGTGGGCGCCGGTTCCGCGGGCTGCGCGCTCGCCGCCCGGCTCAGCGCCCGCCCCGCCACCCGCGTGCTGCTGCTGGAGGCCGGCGGCAAAGACTCGAACCCCCTCTTCCGCCTGCCGATGCTCATGGGCAAGCTGTTCCAGTCGGGCATCTACAACTGGCACTTCCACTCCGAGCCCGAGCCCAACCTCAACGGCCGCAAGATCTACTGGCCGCGCGGCAAGGTGCTCGGCGGCACCTCGACCATCAACGGCATGATCTACGTGCGCGGCGGCAAGCAGGACTACGACGGCTGGGCCGCCATGGGCAACCTGGGCTGGTCTTACAAGGACGTGCTGCCCGCCTTCAAGCGCTCCGAGGGCCACATCCAGCGCGACGGCGTGTTCCACAACGCCAAGGGCGAACTCACGGTCTGCCGCGCGCGCGGCTGGAACGCATTGCTCGACGTGTTCTGCCTGGCGGGCCAGCAGGCCGGCTACCCGCTGAACGACGACTTCAACGGCGCCAGCCAGCTGGGCTTCGGGCGCTACGACTTCACCATCAAGCAAGGCAAGCGCTGGTCCACGTCCTTCGCGTTCCTGCGCCCGGCATTGAAGCGCAGCAACCTCGAGGTCGTGACCCGCGCGCTCACGCACAAGGTGCTGGTAGAGAAAGGCCGCGCCGTGGGCGTGGCCTGCGACGTGCTCGGCCAGATGCGCACCGTGCGCGCCCGCAAGGAGGTGATTCTTTGCGCGGGCGTGGTCGGCTCGCCGCACCTGCTGATGCTCTCGGGCATCGGCCCGCAGGAAGAACTGGCCAGGCACGACATTCCCGTGCTCAAGGCATTGCCCGGCGTGGGCGGCAACCTGCAGGACCACGTCGACTGCGTCATGTCGTACGAGTGCAAGCAGCCCGTTTCGCTCTACAAGGACCTGCGCGCCGACAAGATCGCGTTCTCGGTGGTGCGCGGCATGCTGTTCGGCGAAGGCATCACCACCACCTTTCCGTACGAAGCCGGTGCCTTCATCAAGACCCGGCCCGAGCTCGATCACCCCGACGTGCAATTGCACTTCATGCCCGCGCTGGAGAAAACGGCCAACCTGTATTTTCCCAACCCGTTCAAGAAATCGACGGTGGAGGCCAAGCACGGCTTCACGCTGCGCGTGGGCCCGGTCAACCCGAGCAGCAAGGGCCGCATCCGCCTGCGCTCGGGCCGTCCGACCGATGCCCCGCTGATCCAGCCCAACTACCTGGACACCGAGTTCGACCGCCAGACCATGGTCGACGCCATCCGCGCCACGCGCCAGGTCATCGCGCAGCCCGCGTTCGATGCCTACCGCGGCAAGGAACTCGCGCCCGGCCCCGAGAAGCAGAGCGACGAAGACCTCGTCGCCTGGCTGCGCGCCACCGCCATGACCACCTTCCACCCGGTGGGCACCTGCAAGATGGGCAATGACGCCATGGCCGTGGTGGACCACCGGCTCAAGGTGCACGGCATTGCCAACCTGCGCGTGGCCGACGCTTCCATCATGCCGGTCATCTCGAGCGGCAACACCAATGCCCCGGCCATCATGATCGGCGAGAAGTGCGCCGAATTCATCCTGGCCGGGCAGTGACACCCGGCACAAGACCACGGAGCATTTCATGATCGTCGAACACCGCCTCTACACCTTCCGCCCCGGCACCATCGAGCAATGGCGCGAGAAGTACGAAAGCGAAGGCCTGCCCGTGCAGAAGCGCCACCTGAACCGCTTCGTGGGCCTGTACATCTCCGAGATCGGCCGGCTGCACACCTCGGTGCTGATGTGGGCCTACGACAGCCTGTCCGACCGCGAGGCGCGACGCGCCGCAATGTATGCGGACCCCGACTGGCAGTCGTTCATCAAGAGCGTGTGGGCGCTGGACGCCATCCAGAGCCAGGACGTGATGATCATGAACCCCGCGCCCAGCTCGCCCACGCCCTGAGTTCGCTTGCCCACTTGCCGCTCGCTCGTTCTTTCCTTCGCCCTTTCCTCAACCCCAGAGATATCCGCATGACACACCACGCACCCTCCAGCGCCAGGCCCGCTCGCCGGCAGATCCTCAAGGCCGTCGCCGGCATGGGCGGCGTCGCCATGGCCAGCGCCCTGTATCCGTTGATCGCCAATGCCAAGGGCGGCCTCATCGCGCTGGTGCACACGCAGGCCGCGGGCGACGCCAGCGCGGTCGACGCAATGATCGCGCGCCTCAAGGCGCTGGGCAAGGAAACGGGCATGCAGACCCGCGCCATCTACGCGAAGGACCCGTCGACCTACGAGACCATTTTTCGCACACTGGCCGACGCGGGCGCGGCCGTCATCGTGTCGACCTTCAACGAGGTGAGCGAGCCCTTCAAGGCGCTGGCGCCCAAGTACCCGAAGACGCAGTGGCTGCAACTGTTCGGCGACGAAATGAAGCCCTCCCTCGCCAACGTGACCACCGTGTCCTACGACTACTACCTGGGCACCTACCTGGCCGGCATTTTCGCGGGGCGCATGTCGACCACGGGCAAGATCGGTTTCATCGGCGGCATGTCGATTCCGCCGCTCAACGCCGACTACAACGCCTTCAAGGCCGGCGTGCTGTCGGTGCGCAAGAACGCGGCCGTCACGGTCGCCTTCGCGGGCTCGTTCCAAGACCCGGTCAAGGGCCGCGAAATTGCCACGCAGATGTTCAACGGCGGCATCGACTTCATCCAGACCGACGCGGCAGCCACCGACGCGGGCATCATCGCCGCGGCCAACGACAAGCCCGGGCGCCTGGTGAGCTGCCTCGACCCGGCGCAGTACCCGCAAGGCCCGAAGTCGCTCGTTTCCATCGTCAGCCTGCACTTCGGCAAGTCGCTGTACGACGAAGCATCGAAGATCCTGAAGACCGGCAAGGGCGGCGCGCACCTGAACACCGGGCTGGGCACCGGCGTGGTGGGTCTCGAACTCTCGCCCGTTTTCCAGAAGGAAGGCGACAAGGCCGTGGCCGCCAAGGCCGAGCAGGTGATGGCCGAGATTCGCACCACGCAGGCGGCCATCCTGAACGGCTCCCTCAAGGTCGCGTTCAACACCGTGCTCTGACCCTTTCGACGTTCGCGACGTACCCATGAACCCCAGTTCCCCGAGCAGCGAGACATGCCCGGCGCCCCCCGCGCTGGTGCTGGACGGTGTCACCGTGCAATACGACACCGTGAAGGCGCTGTCGGGCGTGTCCATCGCTTTCGCGCAAGGACAGATTCATGCGGTCGTCGGGCAGAACGGCGCGGGCAAGACCACGTTCGCCCGCGTGTGCTCGGGCCTGGTGAAACCCACGCAAGGCCGCGTGCGCATCGGCGAGCACGAGATCCGCACCGGCCACGTCAACGCCGCGCGCGCGGCCGGCGTGGAACTGGTGCACCAGAGCTTTGCGCTGCCGGCGTCGTTCACCGTGGCGCAGGCGATGGAGTTCGGCTCCAGCCGGCACCGCGGCCTGTTCACCTCGCGCCAGCTGGCCCGGCGCTGGCAGGCGCACCTGGACGGGCTGGGCCTGTCGGTGGGCCCGCGCGAAGTCATTCGCAACCTGCCGATCGAGACGCAGCAGGGCATCGAGATCGCGCGCGCGCTGGTGACCGATGCCAAGGTGCTCATCCTGGACGAGCCCACCGCCGTGCTCGCGCCGGCCGGCGTGGAGACCCTGTTCGAACGCATCCGCATCTTGAAGAAGCGCGGCGTGACCGTGGTGCTCATCCTGCACAAGATCCGCGAAATGATGGCCATCGCCGACACCGTGAGCGTGCTGCGCCGCGGCGAGCACGTGACCGGCCCCGTGCCGTGCAGCAGCATCGGCGCCGCCGAGCTGAGCCAATGGATCATGGGCGACGCGAAAGTGCCGCTGCAGGCCGAGGCCCGACCCGCATCGCGGCGCGACCTCACCGCGCCCACCGTGCTGCGGCTGAAGAACCTGTCGACCAAACCGGACGCCGAAGGTGCCGCGCTGGACGACGTGAGCCTGGAAATCCGCGCCGGGGAAATCATCGGCATCGCCGGCGTCGAGGGCAACGGCCAGCGCACGCTGGTGCGCGCCATTGCCGCACTGGCGCAGACCGCCAGCGGCAGCATCGCGCTGGCGGGCCGCGACGTGACGCACACCGACCTGGCCACGCGGCGCGCGGCGGGCCTGCGCATCATCCCGTTCGAGCGCAACGTGGAAGGCCTTTCCCTGAACAGCAGCCTGTGGGAGAACTGGTCGATGGGCCGGCTGCTGCAGGGCGGACTGCTCTCCTTCGTTCGCCCGCGCAAGCTGCAGGCCGAATGCGACGCCGCGCTCACGCAATGGGACGTGCGCTACGCCCACTGCGGCCAGCCGGCCGGCTCGCTCTCGGGCGGCAATGCGCAAAAGGTGATTTTCGCGCGCGAGGTGGACGCGAGCGCGCGGCTCATCATTGCGGCGCAGCCCACGCGCGGCCTGGACATCGGCGCCACCGCCTCGGTGTGGAAGGCACTGCGCGAGGCGCGCGACCGGGGCGCCGCGATCATCCTGGTTTCTTCCGACCTCGACGAGCTGTTCGACATCAGCGACCGCGTGCTGGTCATGCTGCGCGGCAAGGTCGTGGGCGACTACGTAGGGCCCTTCGACCTGCGCGAAGTCGGCCAGGCGATGGTGGGAGCGCACGCATGATGGGCCGCTTGTTTTCGCCCGCACGCCTGCTGCCGGTGCTGCGCGTGCTGCTGTTCGTGTGCTTTGCGCTGGTGTTGTGCGCGCTGGCCTTCTACGGCGCCGGGCTGGACGTGGGCGAACTCTTCACCGGCATTCTCGACGGCGCCTTCCTGCGCGAGGGCGCCATCCACCAGGGCCTGCGCTGGGCCATGCCGCTGTTCATCACGGCCACGGGCGTGGCCATTGCATTCCGCGCGGGCTTTTTCAACATCGGCGCGCAGGGGCAGTTCTATGTCGGCTCCATCCTCGCGGCGTTCACCGCCGAATGGCTGGGCGGTGCGCCCGCGTGGGTGGTCGTGCCGGGCTGCCTGCTCGCGGGCATGGTGGGCGGCGCGCTGTGGGCCATGTGGCCGGGGCTGCTGCGGCTGCGCTCGGGCACCGACGAGGTCATCACCACGCTGATGGGCAACTTCCTGGCGGGCCTGCTGCTGGTGTACGTCACCTCCGGCCCGCTGAAAGACCCTTCGGGCTCGGGCCAGCAGGCGTCGAGCCGGCCCATTGCGGACGGCTACCGCATCTCCGATTCGCTGGGCGTGTCGCCGCTCATCTGTGCGCTCACGCTGGCGGTGTTCGTGCTGTCGTGGCTGCTGGCCAACCGCACGGCACTGGGCATCGTGGCCAACCTGGCGGGGCGCAACCCGACGATGGTGGCGTGGCAGGGCGCGCGGGTGAGCCGCATCGGGCTTTTCAGCTTTCTGGTGAGCGGCGCGCTCGCGGGGCTGGCCGGCGGCATCGAGCTGCTGGGGCCCAACGGCCGGCTGGCCAGCGGCTTCCTGCCGGCGCACGGGTTCACGGCCATCCTCATCGCGCTGGTGGCGCAGCTGTCCATCGTGGGCACGGCCGTGTCCGCGCTCTTCTTCGGCGCACTGGCCTCGGCGGCGCTGTACCTGCCGGTGATGGTCGGCATGCCCGCGGCGGCCATCGAGGTCATCAACGCGACCATCGCGCTCTTCATCACGTCGCGCGCCCGTTGGCTCGACAAGCTCTTCATCCGAAAGCCCGCATGACCGACACGCTGGTCTCCATCCTGATCTCGGGCACGCCGCTCGTCTACGTCACGCTGGCGGGGGTGCTGGCGCAGCGCGCGGGCATCTGGAACCTGGGTCTGGAGGGGCTGATGATCATCGGCAGCTGCGCGCTCATCGTGGGCATCGTGCAGACCGGCTCCTTCGTGCAGGCCATGCTCATCGCCGCCGCGCTGTGCGTGGCGGCCTCGGCGCTGCTGTGGTACGTGGTCGAGAAGCTCAAGGCCAACCCGATCATCGCGGGCCTGGGGCTCACCGGGCTGGGCCTGGGCGGCACGTCGCTCGCCATCCAGGCGCTGTACGACAGCGAAGCCACGGTCACAGCGCCCTTCGGCATTCCCAGGCTCGACAGCCTGTTCGACGCCGACCTGGGCCACCTGGGCGGCCTGTCGGTGTTCGTGCTGTTCATGCCCGTGGCCGTGTGGCTGGTGTGGCTGCTGCTGGAGCGCACGCGGCTGGGCTTGCGGATGTCGGCCTCCGGCGAGCACCCCTTCGCCGCGCGCAGCGTGGGCGTGAACCCCGCCCGCATGCGCCTGCTGGCGCTGGCACTGGGCGGCGTGCTGTGCGCCATCGGCGGGGCGGAGCTGGCCGGCGGCAGCCTGCAGATCTTTTCGCAGAACATGACGGCGGGCCGCGGCTTCATGGCGTTCGCGGCCGTCATCTTCGGTGCCGGCAGCGCGCTGGGCGCTACCGCGGCGGCGCTGTTCTTCGCGGTGGTGTCGGCCCTGGGCATTCGCGCGCAGCTGGCGTACGGCGGCGCCATTTCCAACGACCTGCTGCAGGCCCTGCCCTACCTGGCCACCATCTTCGGCGTGTGGCTCAGCACCAAGTTGCGCGGCGGGCTGGGGTCGATACGGGGCACGGCGGAGATGCGGGATTGAACGCACCCATGAACGCCACCCTCATCCGCGGCGCGGAAGTGCTGGCCGTCGGCGGCCCGCAGGGCGACCGGCCCGTGCACGCCGACGTGCTGCTGCGGCACGGCAAGATCGCCGCCATCGGCACCGACCTGCCGCTGCCCGATGCCCACGAAGTGCTGGACGTCATCGACGGGCGCGGCAAGCTGCTGATGCCCGGCCTCGTCAACGCGCACACCCATTCCAGCGAGACCTTCTTCAAGGGCCGCTACGAGCGCATGCCGCTCGAGCTGTGGCTGCTGTACGCGTACACCTACCTCTCGGGCAGCCCCATCGGCGACCGCCTGCTCTACCTGCGCACGCAGGTGCTCGCCATCCAGTCGCTGAAGAACGGCGTGACCACGCTGTGCGACGACTTCTTCGACCCGATGGCGCACAGCATCGAGCGGCTGGGCATCGTCTTCCAGGCCTACCGGGACGCGGGCATTCGCGCCAACGTGTCGAGCGCCGTGCTGAACACCGCCGTGCTCGACTCCACCCCCTTCGGCCACGAGGTGTTTCCCGAGCACCTGCGCGCGCAGCTGAAGTTCGGCGCACCCACCACCGTGGCCGACTACACGGCCTATTGCCAGGAAGCCTTCCGCCGGTTCCACGGGCAGGCCGACGGCCGCATGCGCTTCGCCATCACGCCGTCGGCGCCGCAGCGCTGCACCACCGACATGCTGCAGGCCTGCCACGCGCTGGCCGTGCAGCACGGCGTGCCGCTGCACACCCACCTGCTCGAAACCAAGGTGCAGGCCGTGGCCGGCCAGATGTTCTATGGCAAGACGCTGCTGGCGCACATGCACGACATCGGCGTGCTCGACCGCCACGCCACGCTGGCGCACGCCATCTGGATCACCGACGCCGACATCGCGCGCATGGGCGAGGCGGCGTGCGCGGTGGTGCACAACCCGCTGAGCAACCTCAAGCTGGGCTCGGGCCTGGCGCCGGTGCGCAAGTTGCTGCACGCGGGCGTGGCCCTCGGCCTGGGCACCGACGGACTTTCGTCGAACGACAGCGCGCGCGTGTTCGACCTGATGCGCTTCGCGGCGCTGATGCACAACGTGAACGGCACGCCGCCCTCGCAATGGCTCACCGCCTTCGAGGTGCTGAAGATGGCCACGCTCGATGGCGCGCGCACCGCGATGCTCGACGACGCCACCGGCTCCATCGAGGTGGGCAAGGCCGCCGACCTGGTGTTGTTGGACCTGGCCAACGACAACTTCCGCCCGCGCAACGACATCGTGAAGCAGCTGGCCTACTGCGAGAACGGCAGCGCCATCGATCTGGTGATGGTCGGCGGGCATGTCGTGTGCCGCAACGGCCAGCTCACGACCGTGCGCGAGCAGGACGTGTGGGCCGAGCTCGGCGAACTGCTGCCCGCGTACCTGGCAGAACACGGCCGGTGGGAGGTGGCGAACCAGGTGTTCGAGCCGTACTTCGCCGAGGTCATTCGCCGGTGCAACGAGGTCGACGTGGGCCTTCATCGCCACGCTTGAATCCGCTGTGCAAGCGATGGGCTTTGCGTTGACGGGTGCATCGCGCGAGAAGGGGCGTGCGGCTGGGTAGAGTGCGGTTCGCTCGGACATCGATCCGATCCTTTTTCACCGCATTCCTCCATCGACCATGAAGTTCGGCTACACCATCGCCTACGTTCCCGACGTTGCGCAGTCCCTGCAATTCTTCGCGCAAGCTTTGGGCTTTGCGACCCGCTTCCTTCACGAGTCGGGCACCTACGGCGAGCTGGAGACGGGCGAAACCACCCTTGCCTTCGCGTCGCACGAACTCGCCGCATCGAACTTTTCGCAGGGGCATGTGGCTGCATCCGAATCTGCGAAGCCGCTAGGCATGGAACTCGGCTTCGTGACGGACGACGTGCCGGCGGCGCATGCGCGGGCCGTGGCGGCGGGCGCGGCGGAACTCTCTGCGCCTGTCACCAAGCCGTGGGGCCAGGTGGTGTCTTATGTGCGCTGCCCAGATGGCCTGCTGGTCGAGTTGTGCTCGCCTGTGGGCGGTTGAGCGCGGCGCGGGGCGTACACCAGTTCTGGCATGCGTGATCTCGGGTGCTACGGCTTCACCGCACTCGGCTGACGGGTGTCGGGAGTGGAAACTGTCGTGCCGGTGTCGTCTTCGATCCATCCACGCCACGTGCCACGACCCCACGAGGTCTTGACTTCGTACTGGATCACATACGTTCGGCCGGCAAGCGCCACGAACCTGAGGCGGGTGTGGTCGGCCCGTATCTGCGGGATCGTCCTGAGGCCGACCACCACTGCGTGCTCACCGGGCGAAAGCTCCCAACGGTCTACCGGCCGAAGGACGTGCGGCACCACCACTCCGTCGATCGAGGCGAAATAGCTCGCTGCGCGCGGGCCTGACTTGACGATGGCAAGGCTGGACAACGGTTGGGTCTCGGTGCCAGGAATACGGTACGGGGCGGCAGAGCAGCCTGCGAGGATCGCGGCGGTCAATGCAAGGGCCAAGCGGCAATTTCTCGGATTCATCCAAATTTCTCAGTTTTTTTCGGCTGCGCGAGCGGTCGCAAGCAGCCCTCTTGCCCGCTCACCCCTTCAACACCCGCCGTCGCACCTTCACCGCCGAAGCCAGCCCTTCGAGCACCGGCACCGTCTGCGCAAAGCCGATGCAGGCATCGGTGATCGACACACCGTGCTTCAGCGCCACGCCGGGCTTGAGGTCCTGCCGGCCTTCTTCGAGGTGGCTTTCGATCATGAGGCCCGTGATGCGATGCTCGCCCGCCGCAATCTGCGCCGCCACGTCCGCGGCCACCACGATCTGCCGTTGATGCTGCTTGCTGCTGTTGCCGTGCGAGACGTCGACCATCACCTGGGGGCGCAGGCCGTTGGCCACCAGTGCCTCGCAGCTGGCCGCCACGTCCGCGGCCGAATAGTTGGGCGCCTTGCCGCCGCGCAAAATGACGTGGCAGTCGTCGTTGCCGCGCGTCTCGAAGATCGCCGCCATGCCCATCTTGGTCATGCCCATGAAGGCATGCGGCGCGCGGGCCGCGAGGATGGCGTCGGCGGCCACCTTCACGCTGCCGTCGGTGCCGTTCTTGAAGCCGACCGGGCAACTCAGGCCCGAGGCCAGCTGCCGGTGGCTCTGGCTCTCGGTGGTGCGGGCGCCGATGGCGCCCCAGGCGATCAGGTCGGCAATGAACTGCGGGCTCAACAGGTCGAGAAACTCGGTGCCGGTCGGCAGGCCCAGGGTCGTCAGCTCGAGCAGCAGGCGCCGCGCGCGCTCCAGCCCCTCGTTGATGGCAAAGCTGCCGTCCAGGTGCGGGTCGTTGATGTAGCCCTTCCAGCCCACGGTGGTGCGCGGCTTCTCGAAGTAGGCGCGCATCACGATGAGCAGGTCGTCCTGCAGCGAATCGGCGACCGCCTTCAGGCGCTGCGCGTATTCGATTGCCTGGTCGTGGTCGTGGATGGAGCACGGGCCGACCACGACCACCAGCCGGTCGTCTCGGCCGTGCAGCACATCGGCAATGGCCGCGCGGCTGCTTTCGACCAGCGCCAATGTGTTGTCGCGCACCGGCACGCGCTCCTGCAGCAGCGCGGGGGTCATGAGCGGGCGAACGGCGCCGATGCGCACGTCGTCGATGCGCGTGGTGTCGAGCGTGCTGTCGCGGGAGCCGATTTCGGCGTCGTGGAGGGGGTCGTCGAGGCGGGGCATGGTGGTGGGCTTTGATCGGGTACTGAGCTGCCTCGATTGTCCTCGCTCGGGCGCCCCGCCTTGAACGCACCGCCTCGCTCACCGCGCCACGGGCGCTCGCGATGGCGTCAGCGCGTGGGGCCGTACGCGAGCACGCCGGAATCCTCGTTGGCGAACCACCGGAACACGTGCGAGCGATAGTCCTGTGTCGTTCGCATGTGAAGGAACCCTGCTTCGGCGACACCCCGTTCGTCGACCGGTATGCCGGCGGCGCGCATCGCAACGATCGCTTCGTCGGGCGCCGTGTCGCACGGGAGCTTCAGGGTGATGGTCGCGCTGTGCCATGTGGACCTGTTCATCGCGTTCCCCTCGGGTTTTGACGCGCCAGTACAACGCGGTGCGCCGTGAGGCGCAATCCATCTTTTGGGGTATTCCAACGGGCGGCAGGCCCCCTTCGCAGTTTCGAAGTGCAGCTACGACGAGGCTGCGGTCCTCCTCGGCCACGCAGATGTGTCCGGCGTGTTGCTCCTGGCAGGCAGCAGCGGGACACCTGCAGCCGATCGCGCTACGGAATAGGTGATTTCGTGAGGATGAAACGGCACCCCCGCTTCCCTGCCCCGAAGCTTGACCCTGACAAAGTCGCCGCTCATGCCGGTGATGATTCCCGGCTGGCCATTCACCTCGACGGCGCCACCGCGTCGCGCCGGCACACCGAATTTTTCGCGAATCGCGGTCAGGTTGTCTGGCTTCTTGATCTTCATGACAGGTTCCTTGTGACCTGGGATGGCCGGACTTTGCTGTCCGGCTGCACCCACGCCTTTTTCTATATTTAGAACCAAAGGTATTACTTTTTTGGCACTTGAACGTCGGACAAGGCGCTGTGACGATGTGCTTCAAGCTGCGCAGCTACCTCTCGCCTACGTCTGGCAAGGCTGCGGGACAGCGCCTTCCGTGCGGGTTTTTCTGGCTGGAAAGCCGCCCGCACCCAGGCGACGCGCCTTGGCCGGATCGCGCTCGGGCAACGGGGCCTGCGGATCGTCAATTTCGTGACTCGAAGATTGCGCGATCGACGCTCACCCGGCGCTTGCTGCGCCGGGGTCTACGCCGAACGGCAGAAGCTGCATTTGTTGGCGTGAATCGAGACTTCGTGACGCACGCAGCGACCGCTCGGCATGCGCTGTTCTCTACAGTGAATGCCCCTGTCACTCAACACCCCGCCAAGGGGACAAGGAAGGCGCAACACACAGCAAGCCGAATGAATGATGAATCGCTACGCCTCGCGGCGGGTTGTCGGTGCTGCCAAGCAACGATGCAAAAGCGAGGTATCAAAAGGCGACGGCCGGGGTGTTCGAGCACTCCGGCCGTCTAACCAAAGACGTGCAACCAACTCTAAAGGAACGCACAAAAATGGCTACCAAGACTATAGCCCGGCCTCGCACGCCGGTATCTCCCGACGGCACCGCCCAAGACCCGGCGGACCTGCTCGAAAACACGCTCACTCAACTCGAATCTCTGCTGTGGGTCTGCCACGGGGAAGACATCGACTGGCACACCGGCGAAGGGCCTCGGCATCTGGACAACGTGCTCTGGCTGGCGGCTGAACTGGCGCGCAAGGCCGGGGAGTTGTTTCAGATGAGGGAGAAGGCACGCAGAGATGCGCCTGAAGCTGGCGGCTAGCGGCGGGTCTGGCGGGCTGTGAATTTCACAGTCCGCCTATTGCGTGAGGAACGAAAATTCCGGCCCAACTATCTACGCCCTCCGGGCCCTGCGCTCAGCCCATGTGCATTCGGTTCTCCAAAGAAGTTGAAACAGTCGCACGACTGCGCCGAGCCAAGGAGGTTGACGTTGCCTGTTGCTGGATTGCTCGGCGTTGCGAACGGTCACATCCGCCTCGCCATCCTTTTCGTATTCAAGCATCGCCGCGACGCGTGGCGGGCTTTCTGTTGGCGCTGTCCCGAACGACGTTGCAAACCTGCACACGGTACTCCGAGAAGAACACCTGCCGCCCTATTTTCTTGGCCTCCACGTGCTCGGGATGGGTCGCCCAAGCCCGCAGGCCTTCCTCGGATTCAAACTCGACGATCGTCACGCGTTCGCCATCTGCGGCAGTGAACCCCTTGTGCGAGATGTAGCCGGCAATGCCCTTGGCAAGTTCGCTCATCCGAGCGGCAGATTGTTGGTATTCAACTTGGGATTCGGCGTTCAGTCTGGATCTGAAAACGGTCACGATCATGGGGCGCCTTTGCAAGGAGAGGTGAGGCTTCGACAATGAAGTGGTCGCAGTTTAGGAATAGGATTTCATTCCGTAAAATGAATAATTTCGACGATTTCATTCTCTGATTCAGAACATGGACCTTTCCGATCTGCGCGTTTTCCAAGCCGTTGTTACGGCCGGCGGCATCACGCGAGCGGCCGCGCTGCTGCATCGCGTTCCCTCCAACGTCACGACGCGCATCAAGAATCTTGAAGACGACCTCGGCGTCGCGCTCTTCAGTCGGGAAGGGCGGCGTCTCCAGCTGTCGCCACAGGGCAAGGTGCTGCTCGAGTTCTCAAACCGCCTGCTGTCGTTGGCCGAGCAAGCGCGTAGTGCCATGCACGAACAGGTGCCGCGCGGCGTACTTCATCTGGGCTCCATGGAAAGCACGGCAGCCATCCGTCTACCGTCGCTTCTCGGGCAAATCCACGAGCGCTACCCGGAGCTGTCGATCGAACTTTGCACAGGCGCGCCGCGTCCGCTGACGATCCGCGTGTTGTCGGGGGAACTCGACGCAGCACTGGTCGCTGAACCGGTCTCCGATCCGCGGTTGAACAGCCTCGCGGTGTGTACGGAGCAACTGGTCATCATTGGTCCTGTCGGTCACCCGCCGATTCGCTCCGCCCACGACATCCGCAACGGCACGCTGTTGGTTTTCGAGCCCGACTGCCCCCATCGTCAACGATTGGAAGCCTGGTGCGCCCGAGACGACATGGCGCCGCGACGAATCATCGAGGTCGGCTCCTACCACGCCATCCTCGGGTGTTGCGTGGCAGGCATGGGCGTTGCGCTCATTCCCGCCGCCGTGTTGGACACCTACACCGAGCGCGCGAGGCTTTCGGAGCACAAGCTCAAGGGTGATTTCCGGACGGTGAAGACGATGCTCATTTGGCGAAAGGACTCGCCGCAGCCCAACGTAAAGCTATTGGCGGACCTGATCCGGGAGAAGCAACGCGGCCAGTCAAAATCATCGGCGCAGATTGTCAAGCGCAAGACAGCTTGAGGGCTCGAGAGCACACTTGTACGCTTTGAATCGAACGACTGCTTCGGAGTACGGCGACTGCCAGAAGTTGACGGCGTAGCGGCCCATGCACACAGCAGCGCTGCTTGACGCGAACGACCGGCGCATGGACAAGCCCCCACGCGCAGTACGCCGAACAGCAGCCTGCCTCTGGCAAGGCTAAAGTGTCCACCCCCACGAGCCTGCCCCATGCATCCCTTCGCCGCGCGCGCCCTCCTCCTCCTTCTTGCCACCGCTGCCTGCATCCCGTGTGCCTCAGCCCAATCGCTCAGTTGCGGCGGCCGGCTCTCCGGCGCAGGCGACTCCAAGTTCTCGGTCGTGCAGAAATGCGGTGAGCCGGTGTCACGCGAATTCGTCTGCGTACCGCGCCCGCAGGTCGTATGGATCCCGTCGCAATACCCCGGCGGCCCGGCCCAGCAGGTGGTCACGCAGCAGTGCGTGCCGATGGAAGACTGGACGTACTACCGCGGCGAAGGCAACTTCCTGGGCATCGTGCGCTTCTTCAACGGGTCGGTGGAGTCGGTGCGCGATGGGGACCGGGTGCGGTAGCCCGCATCGCCTTCGAGGCTGTTCAATGCCGCAAACCACACGGCACTTCACAGCGCGCTGCAACGTCGCTACATTCGTCGCTTCGACAACCCCACAGAAAGCGGAGGTGCGCCATGGAAGACACTGCAATTCAAGCCCCTACCAACGTGCGGTTTGTCGGGCCTCATCTGAACTGATCGTTTACACGCTCGCCATGTAGCCCAGTCTGCCCGCGCGGCCATCCCAGGCCGCGTCTCGCAAGCCGCCCCCGATTCCAACGCCCCGCCACCGGCACGCATGTGCCGTCGGCGCTCCGTTCATTTTTCGAATCAAGGCTCACCATGCTTGAAACCCGCGCCGCAACGGCCTGCGCACTCGCAGCCGCGCGGCATACAGAGACCACTGTTTTCGATCCCCAGCGCGCAAGCGAGGACTGCTGGACCCGCGCCCTCGCCTACTGGCGCCTGCGCCATGCCGAAGACCAGCCGGGCGAGCCCGTGCCGGACGATGCGGACACCCGGCACGCCGTGCTTCGGGCAGACCCGCTGGTCGTGGTCCACCGCGTGCTGGCCGTCGGGCCGCACGGCGAATTCATCGGCAGTTTGAACGCAAGCTTCCGCCGCGAAGGCACACCCGGGCACGAGGCGTTCGCGCCTTTCATCGACGCCTGGGGCGGCGTGCTGCGCGCGCAGCAGCGGCGCGGCGTGGCCACTGCCCTGTTGCGCGCACTGCTGGCGCTGATGCAGGCGCACGGCAAGTCCGTCGCCACGTTCAGGACGCACCTGAGCGAAGGCCACGCCTTCCTGCAGGCCATCGGCGCCGCGGAAAAGCACCGCGCTGTCGAGAACCGCATGGCCTTCGCCGGTCTCGACTGGCAAGCCCTGACCCGCTGGCGTGCCGAAGGCTTCGCACCCGCGCACGGCCTGCGCGCCGAGGTGCATGCGGGCCGCGTGCCCTTCGAGCGGCTTGCCACGCTGATGGCGCCGATGTCCGCATTGCTGGACGACGCGCCCACCACGGGCCTCGAGCGCCCGCCGATGCGCTACGACCTGGAAGGCTACCGCACCTGGTATGCCGAGCTGGACCGCCGCGGCGGCGAACACTTCCTCGTGCTGCTGCTGGCAGGCGACGAGCTGGTCGCGGTGTGCGACGCCAACTGGAGCCAGCGCTTGCCCGAGCGCATGTACCAGAACCTCACCGCCGTGGCCCGTCCCTGGCGCGGCAAGGGCCTGGCCAAGGGCGTGAAGGCCGCGATGCTGCAGCTCGTGCGGGCGCGCCACCCCGAGGTGACGCTGGCCGTCACCAGCAACGCCGAGGTCAACGCGCCCATGCTCGCCATCAACCGCCAATTGGGCTTTGCGCCGCACAGGCATGATGGGCTCTACCAGATCGGCACCGAAAGCCTGAGGAACTTCCTCGCGGCACGGCCTCTGGCTCTACAACAGGATTCCCAGGAGGCACGGCCATGAAAGCACCCCCCAGACTGCAGGCATTGATCGACGAGGGCCTGATCGACACCGTGGTGCGCCAGCTCATGAGCGGCAAGGAGGCCATGGTGTACGTGGTGCGCTGCGGCGACGAAACGCGCTGCGCCAAGGTCTACAAGGAGGCCGACAAGCGCAGCTTTCGCCAGGCCGTGGACTACACCGAGAACCGCCGCGTGAAGAACACCCGCGAGGCGCGCGCCATGGCCAAGGGCACCAAGTTCGGCCGCCAGGTGACCGAGGCCATCTGGCAGAGCGCCGAGGTCGATGCGCTCTACCGCCTGGCCGCCGCCGGCGTGCGCGTGCCCACGCCGCACAACTTCCTCGAAGGCGTGCTGCTGATGGACCTGGTGACCGACGCCAACGGCGACGCCGCCCCGCGACTGAACGACGTGGCGTTTTCGCCTGAAGACGCATTGCGCCACCACGCCAGCCTGCTGCGCGAGGTGATGCGCATGCTGTGCGCGGGCGTGGTGCACGGCGACCTTTCGGAGTTCAACGTGCTGCTGGCCGAGGACGGCCCCGTCATCATCGACCTGCCGCAGGCGGTGGACGCCGCGGGCAACAACCACGCCAAGCGCATGCTGCTGCGCGACGTGGAAAACCTGCGCAACTTCTTCGGCCAGTACGAGCCCGGCCTGCTGCGCACGCACTACGGCGACGAGATCTGGGCGCTGTACGAGCGCGGCCTGCTGCGGCCCGAGACCGAGCTGACGGGCAGCTTCGTGCGCGAGACCGGACCGGTCGACCTGGGCAACGTGCTGCGCGAGGTGGAAGATGCGCGCATGGAAGAGGCGGCGCGGCTGGTGCGGATGCAGACGCCGCGACAATAGGCGCCCCCCGCCTGGCCCCGCCCCACACGCTTCGATGAACTCCCCCGCCCTGCACTGGCACCAGCCGCTTTCCAGCACCGTGCGCCAGATCGCGAGGGCTGCGGCCTTTGTGGCGCTGGGCTTCGGCGCGGTGGCGCATGCCGCGGGGGCCGTCCGCCTCGAAGACGACCGCGGCACCACGCTCGAACTGCAGGCGCCGGCGCGGCGCATCGTGTCGCTGATGCCCTCGCTGACCGAAACGGTGTGCGCCCTGGACGCCTGCGACCGGCTGGTGGGCATCGACCGCCATGCCAACTGGCCGGCCTCGGTGAAGGGCCTGCCGCAGGTCGGCGGCATCGACGACGCGAACATCGAGCGCATCGTGGCGCTCAAGCCCGACCTGGTGCTGCTGCGCCCCCGCAGCCGCGCCGCCGAGCCGCTGGAGCGCCTCGGCATCAGGGTGCTGGCGCTCGACGCCAAGACCCATGCCGACCTGCGCCGCGTGATGGAAACCGTGGCCCGCGCCACCGGCCGCCCCGGCGCGGGCGAGGCCTACTGGCGCAAGCTCGACGCCGGCCTGGACGCCGCCCGGGCGCGCGTGCCGGCCGGCTGGCAGGGCCGGCGGGTGTATTTCGAGGTGCATGGCGGCATGGCGGCGGCCAGCGAAAGCTCTTTCATCGGCGAAACCCTGGCCCGCCTCGGGCTGGGCAACGCGGTATCGGGCACGCTGGGGCCGTTCCCGAAGATGAGCCCCGAGTTCGTGGTGCGCGCCAACCCCGACGTGCTGATGGTCTCGGCGCTGGGCGAAATCTCGGCCATGGCCGCCCGGCCGGGCTGGTCGGCCATGTCGGCCATCCAGCGCGGGCGGGTCTGCAGCTTCGCCTCGGCGCGCTTCGACCTGATGATGCGCCCCGGCCCCCGGCTGGACGAGGCGGCCGACGCCATCGTGGGCTGCCTGGTCTCGCTGGGCGAGCCGAAGCCCTGACATGTCCCAAGACATGGTCCTCTGAAGTACCATTTCCGGACTTTGACGCCCGCCGACTCCCTTCCTCCCGCAATGCTTCCAGTGGCCGACGTCGATACCGAAGAAGCCATTGCGCGGGCCGTGGCGGCCATCGGGCGCATCAGCGCGGTGCCCTCGCTGCTCAAGGTCATCTGCCAGAACACCGGCATGGGCTTTGCCGCCGTGGCCCGCGTGACCGACGGCACCTGGACCGCCTGCGCGGTGGAAGACACCATCCAGTTCGGCCTGAAGCCCGGCGGCCAGCTGCAGGTGGGCACCACGCTGTGCAGCGAATCGCGCATGGCCCGGCTGCCGGTGGTGATCGACCACGCCAGCACCGACCCGGTGTATTTCAACCACCACACGCCGCGCCTGTACAACATCGAGAGCTACATCTCGGTGCCCATCATCCACAGCAACGGCGAGTACTTCGGCAACCTGTGCGCGATCGACCCGCGCCCGGCCGCGGTGTCCGACGCGCGGGTGGTGGCCATGTTCACTGCCTTTGCCGACCTGATCGCGCGCCAGCTGGAAAGCGAAGACCTGCAGGCGCTGACCGAAACCGCCCTTCGGTCCGAGCGCACCACGGCCGAGCTGCGCGAGCAGTTCATCGCGGTGCTGGGGCACGACCTGCGCAACCCGCTGTCGGCGGTGGGCGCCACGGCCGAGTTGCTGATGCGCCGCAGCACGGAGCCCGACCTCGTCAAGCTCGGCACCCGGCTGAAGGCCAGCACGCGGCGCATGTCGGGCCTGATCGACGACGTGCTCGACTTTGCGCGCGTGCGGCTCGGCTCGGGCGTGGGGCTGAGCATCCGCGAGGCCGACTTCCTGGCCTCGGGGCTGAAGGACGTGATCGACGAAGTGCGTGCGGCCCACCCGAAGCTGGACATTCGCGACGACATCGCCATCGACTGCGCGGTGCGCTGCGACCAGGGCCGCATTCAGCAGGTGCTGTCCAACCTGCTCGGCAACGCGGTGGCGCACGGCGCGCCAGACCGGCCCATCACCGTGCGAGCCGCCATCGAGGGCGACAAGCTCCTGCTGTCGGTCGCCAACGGCGGCGCCCCCATTCCGCCGGACGACCTGGCGAAGATCTTCCAGCCCTACTGGCGGCCCGCGCACAGCAAACCCGGCGGCGGGCTGGGGCTGGGCCTGTACATCGCGTCGGAAATCGTGGCCGGGCATGGCGGCACGATGCAGGTTACGTCGAGCGCCGCCGAAGGCACCCGGTTTTTGGCCACACTGCCGACCGCATGAGCGACCCCCTCGTTTTTTCTTTTTTCCCATGAAGCATCGCAAGCAAACCTCGTCCACCCCTTTCGTGCGGGTGGGCCCCAGCGGCGTGCACGGCCTGGGCGCCTTCGCCACGCGCGACCTGCCGGGCGAAGCCTTCCTGGGGCTGTACGAAGGCCGCCGCTACACCAAGGCCGAGATCGCCACCAAGGCCTGGGACGACCAGCTCACCTACCTGTTCACGCTGACGAACCAGGAAACCATCGACGGCGCCAAGGGCGGCAACGCCACGCGCCACCTGAACCACTCCTGCGAGCCCAACTGCGAGGCGGTCGAGGAATACGACGAAAGCGGCGAACTGGTGCTCAAGTTCCAGACGCTGGTGGCGGTGGACGCGGGCGACGAGCTGTTCATCGACTATTCGCTGACGGCGGACGACGGCTCGCCGCCTTCCAAGTACCCGTGCCATTGCGGCTCGGCGAGCTGCCGGGGCACCATGCTGGCGGCGCCCGAGGAAGCAGTCGCTCCCCCGGCGCTGTAAGCCGCGGCTGGCGGGCGCTCACCCGGAGGCACGCGGCGCGCCGGCGTGGCGTTCAGGGCGACTCGCTCTTCAGCTGACGCAGTTGCTCCTCGGCGCGGTCGAGCTGTGCGCGCAGCGACTTGATGTCCTGCTCCAGCTTGTCGATGCGCGCCGCGCGGCTCCCGGTCGGCGCGGGCATCTTGCACCGAGCCTGCATCGCACCCAGCGCCTCGGCCAACTGCTGCCGGCGCAGCATCTGGCCCCGTGAGCGGGCGAGATCGATGTCGCGCTCGAGCGACGCCTCTTCTGCCTGGCAGGCCGCAGCGTCCGGCGCCGCCGCGGGTTGGGCGAAAGCGGGCACCGCCACGGTCAATACAAGAAGCAGGAAGCAGGTTTTGAAACGCATGCCGCACGGTAACGCAACGGCGATGCAAAACGCCGGTCAGCCCTACACGGTGAGGTAACGCGCGTCCCACCGCGCCGCGAGTTGCCGCGCGCGGTGCAGCGGCAGGCGGGCCGCCTCGAAGTCGACCACGCAGGCGACATCGGCGGCTTCCGGGCGCTGCGGGCTTTCGCTGGAGCGGCCGTCGGTCAGCAGCCACAGCCAGCGCTGGCGCGACGCGCTCTTCGCCAGCAACTGCCCGGCGCGTTGCACGCCCAGCGCCAGCGGCGTGCCGCCACCGGCCGCGATGGGCGCGACCCAGTCGTCGTTCCAGGCGCTGGCGCGGCGCGGCGGCAGGCGCAGCTCGACCACCTCGCCGGCAAAGCACAGCAGCGCGACATGGTCGCGGCGCTGGTAGGCCTCGTGCATCAGCGCGAGCAGCAGGCCCTTGGCGCGCGCGAGGTTGCCGTCGTTGCGCATCGAGGCCGAACAGTCGAGCAGCAGGCAATGCAGCGCGCCGCTGCGTGCCTGCTGCGGACGGCGGCGCAGGTGCTCGGGGCGCAGTTGCGACGCGCCACGGGCCGCGAAGGTGCGCGGCCAGTCGAAGGCGGCGCCCTGCGTGGCGGGGCCGTGCCATGCATCCCTTAGCGAGCCCTGCCTCCGGTCACCCTGGCGTGCGCCAGCGGGTGCGGTGTTCCGGAGGCTCAGGCTTTTTTTGCGGCGGACTGCTGCGCCGAGATCAGCGGGCGCAGCGGCTTCACGCGCTCGATGCCGACGGGCTCGGGGGGCATGGCGCCCCAATCGCTGTCGCTGTCGCTGCTGTTGTTGCCGCTGTCGTTGTTCGCGGCCGCGCCTGTGTTCCCTTGGGCGGATTGACTGGCGGGCGCAGGCGCCGCGGCCGGCGGCGCGCTCTCGGTGACAGGCTTGCGCCGGTGCAGCAGCACCGCCTCGGCCACGCGCTGCACATGTTCACCGGAGATCGACGCAGCCCCATCCCACGCCGCCAGTGCGCGGGCGGAGCGCAGCATCACGAGGTCGGCACGCAGGCCGTCGACGCCGGCCTCGATGCACAGCGTGCTCACCGCTTCATGCACCACATCGCCATAAGGCAGCGCCGACGCGTCGGCCACCCGCGCCCGTGCGCGCACCAGCGCGGCGGCCAGCTCGGCTTCTTCCTGCGCGTGCTTCGCGCGAAAGCCCTGCGGGTCGGCATCGAAGGCCAGCCGCGCGCGCACGATCGCCTGGCGCTCGGCGGCGTCCTCGATGTTGCGCAGCTGCACGCACAGGCCGAAGCGGTCGAGCAGCTGCGGGCGCAGCGTGCCCTCTTCCGGGTTCATGGTGCCGACCAGCACGAAGCGCGCCGCATGCCGGTGCGAGATGCCGTCGCGCTCCACCACGTTCACGCCGCTGGCGGCCGCGTCGAGCAGCGAGTCGATCAGCGCGTCGGGCAGCAGGTTGATTTCGTCGACGTACAGCACGCCGCCATGCGCGCGCGCCAGCAGGCCTGGCGCGAACTGGAGCGCATGGCCGGCCAGCGCCTGGCCCAGGTCGAGCGTGCCGACCAGGCTTTCCAGGCTCGCGCCCAGCGGCAGCGTGACGAAGGGCGCGCCCGGCAGCAGCTCGGCCAGCGCGCGCGCCGCCGTGGTCTTGGCGGTGCCGCGCGGGCCTTCGATCAGCACGCCGCCCAGGCCCGGGTCGACCGCGGCCAGCAGCAGCGCCTGGCGCAGCAACGGCTGCCCGGCAATGGCGGCAAAGGGGAAAGGCACCGGCATCGGGGCGGCTGTGGTCATCGGGGGAGTCCTTCCATCTGCTGCTCGTGGTCGAGCAGCAGGTTTTCCAACTGGTTCTTGTAGTCGCCGGGCTGCTGCCACAGGCCGCGCCGCATGGCCTCCAGCAGGCGGCTCAGCATGTCGTGCAGCGCGCGCGGGTTGTGCTGGGTCACGAAGTCGCGCGTGGCCGCGTCGAGCACGTAGGCGTCGGCCACCATCGCGTACTGGTGGTCGCCGACCACGCGCGCGGTGGCGTCGAAGCCGAACAGGTAGTCCACGGTGGCGGCCATCTCGAAGGCGCCCTTGTAGCCGTGGCGCTTCACGCCGTCCATCCACTTGGGGTTGACCACGCGCGAGCGAATGACGCGGCTGATTTCTTCCTTCAGCGTGCGCACGCGCGGCGCCTGCGGGTTGCCGTGGTCGCCGTGGTACATCGCGGGCTGCTGCCCGCTCAGGTGGCGCACGGCGGCGGCCATGCCGCCCTGGAACTGGTAGTAGTCGTTGGAGTCGAGTAGGTCGTGCTCGCGGCTGTCCTGGTTCTGCATGACGACGTTCATGGCGCGCAGGCGGCGCACCAGCGCGTCGGCCGCCGGCACGCCGTCGCTGCCCTGGCCGTAGGCATGGGCGCTGCCGCCCACGTAGGCCTTCGCCAGGTCGTCGTCGGTCTGCCAGTCGCCCTGGTCGAACAGCGGCTGCAGGCCCGAGCCGTAGCTGCCGGGCGCCGAACCGAACACGCGCCAGCCGGCCTGCAGGCGCGCTGTATCCGGTGAAACGCCCTGCGCTTCGAGCGCGGCGGCCTCGCGCAGGATGCGCGCGCGGATCGGGTTGCGCTCGGCGTCTTCGTCCTCCTGCGCGGCCACTGCCTGCACCGCGGCGTCGAACATCTGCACGGCATTGGGAAAGGCGTCGCGGAAGAAGCCCGAGATGCGCAACGTCACGTCGATGCGCGGCCGGCCGATGCCCACCGTGGGCAGCACCTCGAAGTCGACCACGCGCTGGCTGCCCGGCGCCCACTTGGGCCGCACGCCGATGAGCGCGAAGGCCTGCGCCAGGTCGTCGCCGCCGGTGCGCATGGTGGCCGTGCCCCAGACCGACAGGCCCATCGCCACCGGGTAGTCGCCGTGCTCCTGCAGGTGGCGCTCGACCAGCTGCGCGGCGGACTTCAGGCCCAGCATCCAGGCGGTGGGCGTGGGAATGGCGCGGGTGTCGACCGCGTAGAAATTGCGCCCGGTGGGCAGCACGTCGGGCCGGCCGCGCGAGGGCGAGCCGCTCGGGCCCGGGGGCACGAAGCGGCCTTGCAGGGCGCGCAGCAGTTGCCGCAGCTCTTGCGGTCCGCATGCGTCGAGCGCGGGTGCCAGGCTGAGCGCGATGCGGCGCATGACAGCCGCCGTCCGCGGCAAGCCGGGTGGGCATGCGTCCTCTTCGAGCAGCCGCTGCGCGAGCAGCTCCAGCCGTTCGCGCGTGTCGCCCTGGTGCCGCCACGCTTCGTTGCTGACCGACTGCAGCAGCGCGGGGCGCGCGCCCTGCCAGGGCTTGGCCGCATCGATGTCGAGCGGGTCGAAGGCCTCGCCCGGCAGCAGGTCGGTGGCCAGCGCGCCGAGCAGGCCCGCGTTGTCGCCCGCGCCGTCCAGCGCCGGGTAGCGGGCCAGCGCCAGCAAGGTGTCGCGCCGCAGACGGCCTTGCGGCGAGGCGCCGAACACATGCAGCCCGTCGCGAATCTGCGTTTCCTTCAGCTCGCACAGGTACGCATCGACGCGCGCGAGCACGGCGTCGTCTTCCGCGCCCGGCATGCCGAGTTCTTCGACCAGGTGCTGCGCGCGCACGACAGCGAGGATCTGCGCGCGCAGCACCTTGGCGCGGCGCGCGTCGACCAGCAGCGCGTCGTAGCACTCGTCGACCTGGCGCTCCAGGTCTTGCAGCGGGCCGTGGTTTTCGGCACGCGTGAGCGGGGGCATCAGGTGGTCGACGATGACCGCCTGCGTACGCCGCTTGGCCTGCGCGCCCTCGCCCGGGTCGTTGACGATGAAGGGGTACACGTTGGGCAGCGGCCCCAGGATGGCGTCGGGCCAGCAGGTCTGCGACAGCGCCAGGCTCTTGCCCGGCAGCCACTCGAGGTTGCCGTGCTTGCCGACGTGCACCACCGCGTCGATGGAGAACACGTCGCGCAGCCAGAAATAGAAGGCGAGGTAGCTGTGCGGCGGCACCAGCTCGGCGTCGTGGTAGCTCGCGTAGTCGGCCACGCCCAAGGTGCTTTGGGTGCCCAGCGCGCGCGCCGGCTGGATGCCGACGAACACGCGGCCCAGCCGCAGGCCGGCGATCATGAAGCGGCCCTGCCGCACCATCGGGTCTTGTTCCGGCGTGCCCCAGCGCGCGTCGATGGCGGCGGCCATGCCGTCGGGCAAGGCCGCCAGGCGTGCGTTGTAGTCGGCCAGCGCGTAGCTTTGCCACGCGGGGCGCGAGGCCCATTGTTCGGGGTCGTTGGCAATGCCTTGCTGCAGCTTGCGCATGAGCGCATCGCCGTCGTCGGGCATCGCGTCGGCCGCGCCCAGCCGGTAGCCTTCGGCCTGCATCGCGCGCAGGATGCCGATGACCGAGGCCGGCGTGTCCAGCCCCACGCCGCTGCCGATGCGGCCTTCGCTGCCCGGATAGTTGGCCAGGATCAGCGCCACGCGCTTGTCCCCGGCGCGCAGGCTGCGCAGCCTGCACCAGCGCCGCGCCAGCTCGGCCACGAAGGCGACGCGGTCGGGCTCGGGCTGGTAGTTGACCACCTCGGTCTGCGTGAGCTCGCAGCGGTGCGACAGGCCCTTGAAACTGATGGCGCGCGTGATGATGCGGCCGTCCATTTCGGGCAGCGCGATCTGCATCGCGATGTCGCGCGGGCGCAGGCCCTGGCTGTCGGCCAGCCAGTCTTCGCGGTTGCCGCCGCTCACGATCACCTGCAGCACCGGCGCGTCACCGGCCAGGGCGATGCCTTCGCCCGCTTCGTTCTGCGCGCCCTGCCCCAGCGCCGCGAACGCCGTGGTGTTGAGCACCAGCTGCACGTCGTGCGCGGCGCACAACTCGCGCAACGTCGACAGGCACAGCGGGTCTTTGAGTGAGTCGAGCGCCACGGGCAGCGGGTTGAGGCCTTCGGCGCTCAGCGCGGCGGCCAGCGCATCGAAGGCCGCCGTGTTGCCCGACAGGAGGTGCGACCGGTAGAACACCAGCGCCACCACCGGCGCGCCCGCCTGCCAGCCGGCGCGCAGGTCGTCGATGCCGGCCACGGTATGGGCTGCGTTCATCCCGCCCATGCCGCGCGGCACATGCAGCGCCACCTGCGGCAGGCTGCGCGGCGGCAGCGGCGCCTGGCCGTGGCCCAGCCCATGGAACGCCACCGAGCGCAGGAACTGCATCGCATTGCCCGCGCCACCGCTGCGCGTGTACTGCCACAGCTGGCGGCTCACCTCGCGCGGCACGGTGCCGCGCGCGAGCAGGTCTTCGTCTTCCTGCAGGTCGCCCGAGAACATGGCGAGCTGCTGGCCTTTGCGCCTGGCGAGCTTCTCCAGCTGCTGCAGCCCGTAGGCCCACGCCGACTCCGCCCCCAGGTGGTCGACCACCACCACGCGCGCATGCTGCAGCACCTCGTCGATGTACAGGTCGAGCGAGGCCGGCTGCCGCAGGTACATGAGGTTGGCCAGACGCAGCGACGGATAGCCGGGGTCGGTGGCCGCAAGCGCCGTGCGCGCCGCGGCCAGCAGCGCGAGCGTGGTGTCGGCCGAGCTGAGCACCACGATGTCGCCCGGCGTCTGGTCGAGCCGGGTGACCACGCTGTCGTCTTCGACGAAGCGGCCGGGCTGGGTGCTCAGCAGGTGCATGCGTTGGGCCTGTGGCGCGTCAGGCAGCCACCGCGCTCACCTCGTCCAGCGCCTTGCGCAGCACCGCCTCGTCCAGGTCTTCGCCAATGAACACCAGCCGCGTGCGCTGTGCCTCGCCGTCGCGCCAGCGGCGGTCGAAGTGGTGGTCGAAGCGGCGGCCCACGCCCTGCACCAGCAGGCGCATCGGCTTGCCAGGGATGGCGACGAAGCCCTTCACGCGGTAGATGGTGTGCTGCTCGACCAGCCGGTTCAGCACGGCCAGCAGGCGGTCGCGGTCCACGGGCGGCAGCTCGATGACGAGCGAGTCGAACTCGTCGTGGTCGTGCTCCTCTTCGTGGTCGTGGTGGCTTTCGCGCAGGTGGATGGTGGCCTCGGCCGCGCGGCCCTGGCCCAGCAGCAGCGCCAGCGGCAGCCGGCCTTCGGTGGCGGCGACGATCTTCACTTCGGGCGGCAGCTCTTCGCGCACCAGCGCCTCGACCTGCGCGCGCGTGGCGTCGTCCATCAGGTCGGTCTTGTTGAGCACCACCAGGTCGGCGGCGGAGAGCTGGTCTTCGAACAGCTCGTGCAGCGGCGACTCGTGGTCGAGGTTGGGGTCGGCGCGGCGGGCCTCGTCCACCTGCTGCGGATTGGCCGCGAACTGGCCCGAGGCGGCGGCCGGGCCGTCCACCACCGTGACCACCGAGTCGACGGTGAAGATGTTGGCGATGCCAGGCCACTGGAAGGCCTGCACCAGCGGCTTGGGCAGCGCCAGGCCGGATGTTTCGATGATCACCGCGTCGATGTCGCCGCGCCGCTCGGCCAGCTGCAGCATCACGGGCAGGAACTCTTCCTGCACGGTGCAGCAGACGCAGCCGTTGGCCAGCTCGTACAGCGCGCCTTCGCGCTCGTTGCCTTCATCGTCGCAGCCGATGCCGCAGCCGCGAAGAATGTCGCCGTCGATGCCGAGCTCGCCGAACTCGTTGACGATCACCGCGATGCGGCGGCCCTCGGCGTTGCCCAGGATGTGGCGCAGCAGCGTGGTCTTGCCGCTGCCCAGGAAGCCCGTGACGATGGTGACGGGAATCTTGGCGTTGCTTGCTTGTGTCATGGGAGAGGTTCTTTCAGCGGCCATGGCCACCGCGATGAATGGCAAGGGCGCCCGCGGCACTTGCCGGGGCGCCCTCGAAAAAAAGAAAGCGCGACGGGCCTGGCGAATCAGGCGGCGCCGTACAGGCGGCGCTCGACGAAGGCCGTGCCCTGCAGGCGGCGCCAGGCCTTGGCGGCTGCCAGCACGCCCAGGTCGACCAGCGGCTCGACCAGCACGACGGTCATGTAGGCCGCGCCGAAGCTGGCGATCTGGCCCACGTTCTCGAGCCCCGTGCCGCGCCCGTAGAGCGCCCAGAAGCCGACCCACACCACGATGCCGCCCTGGTAGGCCACCGACAGCTTGAAGGCCTGCTGGTAGCTCAGGTCCACATAGGCCACGTTCCTGGGAACGATGCGCTGCGCCAGCGCGGCGGTCGCGAACAAGGGCACCAGCAAGGTGGTGACGTTCATGCCGAACTGCGGAATGTCCTGCGGCTCGAAGAACAACCCCTGGATGAGCAGCCCGCCCGCCAGGCCGATGGCCGCGGGCGCCAGGCCGAACACCAGCAGCAGCGTGGTGCCCAGGATCAGGTGCACCTCGGACACGCCCACCGGGTGGTGAGGCAGCACCTCGAAGAAGCAGAACACCAGCGCCACGGCAATGGCCGAGCGCACCGCAAGGGCGGCAAGGCCGTCCTTGACGGCGGTGTCGAAGGCCACCTTGCCTGTGCAGGCCAGCGCGGCGGCTGCCGTCGCATAGCTGAGAAAAATCTTGGATCCGTCCACCAGACCTGGTTCGATGTGCATCGAGCACCTCCTGAAATGCACCGCAGTGCGAAAGTTGATTGTTGGTTCATGGGCTGGCTTGCGCAAGCCCCTTCGAAACGGGGGAAGGCCGCGGCTTGCGCCGCAGCCGTCGCCAGCCGATCACCACGCCGCTGGCCGAGGCCACCGCGCCGACGATGGAAAGCAGCCACATCACGACGTCCCAGGCCGGCCGGTAGTGAATCAGCCAGGGAAAGTCCAGGCTGTGCGCGGCGTTGAAGAGCCAGCGGCGAAGCCGTGAATCGGCGTCGTTGCTGCCTGCGACCTGGCCGCCGGCGGGAGCTATGTAGATCCAGCTGCGCGCCGGGTCGTCGAACTGCAGCCGCCACACGGGCAGCACGCGCTCGCGGTGGTGGCCGTACCAGTGGAAGTCTTCGCGGGTCTGGAGCTCGGCCTGCGCCACGGCGGCGCCGGGCCGCAGTCGGGCGGCGGCGCGCACGATGTCGTCCTTGCCGATCGATGCCGGGGCGCCCGTGCCCGCGTCGACCACGCGCACACGCGCCTTGGCGTCGCGCAACTGAAGCAGCGGCCGGCCGTCGAACCACAGCAGCACGGCCTCGCGCGGGGCAGCCTCGCCCTCGCCCGCCGGCAACAAGGCCGGTGGCCAAGGGAACGGCACCGTACCGGCCCCGGTGTAGCGCGCCAAGGCAGCGGCGTCGAGCGGCCCGCGCTGGAACCAGCCGTTGGGGTTCATCGAGAGCCAACCGCTGACGATCCAGGTCAGCACGAAGAAGCCGCCGATCAGCCCGGCGATGTGGTGCCACGCCATCCAGCCCGAATAAGGCGTGACCGCCCCGTTGCGGAACCGGCGCCGCACGCGCACCCGCAGGATGCCGATGACCATGCCCGTCACGGCCGAGACGATGCACGCCGCCGACAGCCACACCACCACGTCGTGCCACAGCGGCGGATCGGCCCGCAATGGGGTGAAGTAGATCCAGTGCGGCACCGAGCCCAGCCAGTTCCAGAAACGCTCCGGGCGCGTGGTGTCGCGCACCACCTCGCCGTTGCGCTGCGACACGTACAGCTCGGTGCCGGCCGCGTCGCCGACCTCGATGCGGTGCAGCGGGCGCAGCGGGTTCAGGCCCTGCGGCACGGTCCACTGGTCGCGCTCCAGCGTCTCGGCCCAGCGCGCGCCGGCGTGGCCCGAGAAGGCGCGCGCGATGGCCTCGGCCTGCGCGGCGTCGACCGGGCCGGGCACGCGGCCATCGCGCGCGGACACCGTGTGCCGGCCGCCGCGCGCATCGACGATGCGCCAGACCGGCCCGGCGTCGCTGCCGCCCTGCATTTCAAGCCCCATGCGCCGCGGGGGCTGCATGCGCACGTCCTGGGGCAGCACCTGCAGCGCGGCCACGGGCGAGACCTGCGCCTGCTCGAAGCGCAGCGGCGCGAGCCCCGCCAGCCGCTCCTCGTCCGTGAGGTTGGGGTACCCCACGTACATCATCACCACGCCCGAGACGAACCACATGACGAACAGCAGGCAGCCGCCGATGCCCAGCCACCGGTGCGTCCAGTAGAGCCCGTGCCGGATGCGCGGCCAGGCGCGGCGCCATGCGGAGGTCATGACGGAATTCATGCAGAACCTCAGAAGTCGACCAGCGCCGACAGCTCGAACGAGCGCGGCCGGCCCAGCAACCACTGGTTGCCGCCGTTCGAGAACGACACCGGGTACTTGCGGTCCGCCAGGTTGTAGGCGCGCAGCGCCAGCTTGAGCGTCGGGTTCGCCTGCCAGCTCACCGAGGCGTCGGCCACGGTGTAAGAGCCGATCTTGCGTGTGTTGGCCGCATCGACCTGGCGCGCGCCGACGTAGCGCACGCCGAGAGCGGCCTCCCACTGCGGCTGGAAGCGCCAGCTGAGCCACAGGTTGGCGGCCTCTTCGGGCACGCCGTTGGGCGTGTTGCCCGCGCGCGAGACCAGCCCGCCGTTCACGACCTCGTTGAAGTCCTCGTAGCGCGCGCGCAGCTTGGCCACGTTGGCTTCGAGCCGCAGCGTGGACGTGAGCGCCAGGTCGAGCGTGGCCTCGATGCCTTCTGACGACTGCTTGCCGATCTGCTGTGTCTTTGTCGGGTCGTTCGCGTCGCGCGAGAGCAGCTTGTTCTTCTCGATGCGGTAGGCCGCCACGGTCCAGGCGCCGCGGGCGTCGGCCAGCTGGCGCTTGTAGCCGACCTCCACCTGCTTGCCGGTGCTCAGCTCGAAGGGCACCTGCGTGGCCGAGGTGCTGATGAGCGAGGTCAGCGGGTCGGCCGCGCGCGCCACCTGCGCGTAGAACGACTGCGACGCGTCGGGCGCGTACACCACGCCGAGGCGGCCGGTGGCGTACTCGAAGGTCTTGCCCAGGTTGTTGGCGGCGTTCTGCAGGTCGGTGCGCGCCACCTTGGCATGGTCCCAGCGCAGGCTGCCCACCACCGACCACTGTTCGTTGAAGGCCAGCTTGTCTTCGGTGAAGAAGGCGTAGGTGTCGGTCTTGGTCTTGTAGCGCGGCGTGTAGGCCACGGGCGAGGCGTAGGTGCCGGGGTTGAAGGCGAAGGGGTCGACCACCGAGCGGCCGCCGTAGGGCGAGTCGTTGGTGTGCTGGAAGTCGATGCGGTTCACGTCGAAGCCCACCAGCACCTGGTTGGCCAGCCCGAACACGCTGTGCTTGAGGGTGGCGTCGGTGCGGTTGCCGATCTGCTCCTGGTCGTGGCCGATCTCCAGGTAGTCGCCGCGCGTCACGCGGCGCGTGGTGGCGTTGAAGGTGTAGGTCTCGCTGTTGCGCCAGTGGCGCTTGCTCTCCAGGCGGTAGAGCTGGTTGCGCACCGTCACGGCGTCGTTCGGCGTCCACTGGGCGTCGAGCCGGGTCCATTTGTCGCGGTACTTGATTTCGGCGTCGTCCAGGTTGTAGTTCTGGCGCAGCGTCTGGCTGTTCAGGCGCCCGTCGATCAGCGGCACGCCGTAGTAGCGCTGCGGCGACTGGCGGCCCTCGTCGTGCGAGAGCGTGAACTGCAGCTGCGGCGACACGTCCAGCCGCACGGCCGCGCCCACGGCCAGGCTCTCGGCCTCGCCGCGCTGCATGAAGCCGTCGGTGGTGCGGTGGCTGATGTCGAAGCGGTACGACAGTTTGTCGTTGATCGCCCCGCCGCTGCCGAAGGCCACCTGGCGGGTGGCGTCGGAGCCCACCGTGACCAGCGCCTCGTTCTGGATCGGGCCGCGCGTGGGCTTCCTGGGCACCACGTTGATGGCGCCGCCGATGGCGCCTTCGCCGTACATCACCGAGGCCGCGCCGCGCAGCACCTCGATGCGCTCGACCGACCAGGTGTCGAACGGAAACGTGACTGTGCCGGCGCCCGCATACAGGCGCGTGCCGTCGAACAGCTGCATCACCGAGCCGTGGCCGGTGAAGCCGCGCGCCGCCATCGCGGTGCCGCCGTTGCCGGGGCCGGGGGAACCGGTGATGCCGGTGGCGCGGGTGGCCGCGTCGACCACCGATACGTCGCCGCGCGCGCGGATGGTGTCGCCCGTCAGCACCTCGATGCTGGCCGGCGTTTCCAGCGGAGTGAGGCCGAGCCGGCTGCCGGTGGACGTGGGCTCGTCGATGGCCAGCGGGGCGTGGCGGTCGGCCTCGATGCGTACCGGGTTCAGGCTCTGGCTCTGGCCGGCCGTTTCGCCCGACTGGGCAAAGGCCGCGCAGGGCCCGAAGGCCAGGCCCAGCCCGATGGAAAGGCCTGAAAGGCGCCTGCGATAAAGCGGCGCGCGCGCGTGAATGCCCGGGTGCCTTCGCGCCCGTGTTGCTCGACTCATGTGACTTCTCCTCCGGCCTGCGTCCCCGCAGGCTTCCGACCGATGAAGGACGCGAGGGGAGAGGCGACGGGGCTGCCACGGTGCGCGCGAGCGCGAAGCGGCAGGCCCGGACACGCACTCCCGCTGCGTCCGAAGGCGGTTGCGAAGGCCGGTATCCGGGCTCGCGGAGCGCCGACGCGTGCTGAATGGAGCACACGACGACCGAAACCCTCGCCTTCCCACGCCGAAGCGCAGTGACTGCCGAGCCTTCAAGAAAGAGGCTCGCGCGTGAGGGTTTCCAGATCCGCTGACCGTTGCGGGGGCAGCGCAGGCTTTGACGCGTCTTCAACGACGCGGCGCACCTGCTTCCCGTTTAACCCTGGGCCATGCGACATGAACCCGGGGCACCTTCGAACCGTGGTGGGGTGCAATTATCAAAAGTTAACGCACCCAACCGGCGGAATTATAGGGAGCCGAGCGTGCTGTCGGGTCCGAACAGCCGCCGCATCGCGGCCACGCCCGCCACCAGGGCGCTCGAATAGCTGCCGTACGGCTCCGAAGCGGCTTCGAGGGGCGTGTAGACATGGGCCCGCTCGGGAGCACCGGGCAGTGCGTCCGCTGCTTCCATCAGCACCCAGTGGTATTCGCCCGGTTCCAGTTCGTGGACGGTGAGCGCGATGTTTCTGGGCGAGGGCATGGCGGTGTGAAGGTAGAAAAAAGGTGCTGACTGTTGAATGCCTGGGGCGCTTGCACCGTTGACAGCTCCCGGGCTTCTCCTACAGAGCACGCCCGTGACGCGACCTAATGTTTTTGCTCGAGGACCCAAGGCGGGTCCTTGTTCTCGAAAACCATACGCAGGAGGCAGCATGAAATCATTCAGCCTGGACCCGAGCATGCGGGCGACCCTTGGCGGCGCGTTCTATCCGACGGGCTACTCGATGGTGATGTTCGCGAAGCTGGAAGACGCGAGCCGCGTCGGCCAGCAGCTCGTGGACAACGGCATGAGCAGCGACGACATCTTCCTGCTTCCGCCGCAAGCCGTGCTGTCGCAGATCACGCCGACCGTCGAGCTTGCCGACGACCCGCTGCCCTCGGCCGGCACCGAAGGCGCCACCGTGCGGGCCTACACCAAGCTCGCGAAGGAAGGCCACGCGGCCTTGCTGGTCAAGACCGACGACCGTGAAACCGCCGACAAGCTGATGGAGGCGGTGCGCACCGTGCCTTACGCCATGGCACAGCGCTACCGCGCCCTGGTCATCGAAGACCTCTGACATCGGCGCGTCGGCAGGCGAGTGCGTCAAGCCGGCACGGCCATCGACACGGCGCGCTGAACCACGTCGCGGGCCATGGCCTGGGCCAGTTCGTGTTCGCCGAGGAAAACGGTGGCCGAGGTTTCCTGCGTGAGCAGACGCGCCTCCTGCTCGTTGTGGCTGCGGATCACGGTCTGGATGGTGGGGTTGAGCGTGCGCGCGGTTTCCATCATCTGGCGCACGTTCATGGCGTCGGGCGTGGCGACCACCAGCACGCGGGCGCGCGCAATGTGCGCCTGGATCAGCACCGCCGGGTCGGCCGCATCGCCCCACACGGCAGGGGTGCCGGCCTCGCGCAGCTTTTCGACCAGCTCTCGGTTCTGCTCAGCCACCACGTAGGGAATGTCGTGCGCGTCGAGTTCCTGCGCAATGCGCCGCCCCACCCGGCCGTAGCCCACCAGCACCACCTGCCGTGACAGGTATTTGGCCTCGGTGGTCACGGGCAGCTCGGCCAGCGGGTCGTCGCGCGACGCCAGGCCGCGGGCGAACGACGAATGGGCGTGCAGCCATTTCTGCAGGGGCACGATCAGGCTGAACCACAGCGGATTGGTGGCAATCGAAATGAGCGCACCCGCCAGCACCAGGCTCTGCCCTTCCACAGGCAGCAGCCCCAGCGACACGCCCAGACCGGCCAGGATGAAGGAGAACTCGCCGATCTGCGCCAGGCTGGCACTGACCGTGAGCGCCGTGCCCAGCGGGTAGCGAAACACCAGCACCAGCGCGCAAGCCGCAATCGACTTGCCCAGCACGATGACCAGCACCACCGCCAGCACCTGCAGGGGCCGCTCGATGAGCACCGAGGGGTCGAACAGCATGCCGACCGACACGAAGAACAGCACGGCGAAAGCGTCGCGCAGGGGCAGCGACTCCTGCGCGGCGCGGTGGCTGAATTCGGACTCGCGCATCACCATGCCCGCGAAGAAGGCGCCCAGCGCGAACGACACGCCGAACAGCGCCGCCGACGCAAAGGCGATGCTCACCGCGGCGGCCACCACGCACAGCGTGAACAGCTCGCGCGAGCCGGTGCGCGTGACCTGCCAAAGAATCCACGGGAACACGCGCCGCCCGACGACGAGCATCAGCGCCACGAAGCCACCGACCTGCAGCAAGGTGAGGCCCAGGGTTTGCCACAGCGGATCGGCCGGGCCGGACTGGGTGCTCTGCCCGCCCAGGGTGCCAGCCAGCGGCGGCATGAGCACCAGCACCAGCACCATGGCCAGGTCTTCGACGACGAGCCAGCCGATGGCGATGCGGCCGGTGAACGAATCGAGAATGCCCAGGCTTTCGAGGGCGCGCAGCAGCACGACGGTGCTGGCCACGGACAGCGCGAGCCCGAACACCAGCGCCTGGCCCCAGCTCCAGCCCCACCACAGAGCGAGCCCCCCGCCCAGCAGCGTGGCCACGGCAATTTGCGCGAGCGCGCCGGGCAGCGCGATCTTGCGCACGGCGAGCAAGTCGTCCAGCGAAAAATGCAGGCCCACGCCGAACATGAGCAGCATCACGCCGATTTCGGCCAGTTGCGCCGCAATGCTCGCGTCGGCCACGAAGCCGGGTGTGAAGGGGCCGATGATGACGCCGGCGAGCAGGTAGCCGACGAGCGCGGGCAGCCGCAGCCTGGCCGCCAGGAACCCGAACACGAGCGCCAGCCCGAGGCCGGCCGCGATCGTGTTGATGAGGGAAACACTGTGGGGCATCGCTGCATTCTGCAGGAACGATGTCTGTCCCTTCGTGTCAGCCGGCCATCTTGTCGACGCTGCCGGTTGTTGTGCTACGTCTTGTTTTTGACGACCTTCCGTCTCAGCCGGACATCTTGCTGGTCCGAGCCGCTTCGATCGCCTCGGGGTCCTGCGCTTCGACCCATGTCTCGTTGTTGAGCGCCGCGTGCAGACGCTTCTCGTCGAGCTCGTTGGTCCACTTGGCGACCACCAGGGTGGCCACGCCGTTGCCGATCAGGTTGGTCAGCGCGCGTGCCTCCGACATGAAGCGGTCGATGCCCAGGATGAGCGCCAAGCCTGCCACCGGCACATGCCCCACCGCCGACAGCGTGGCCGCCAGCACGATGAAGCCGCTGCCCGTGACACCCGCCGCGCCCTTCGAGGTGAGCAGCAGCACCGCCAGCAGCGTGATCTCCTGCACCAGCGTCATGGGCGTGTTGGTGGCCTGTGCGATGAACACCGCCGCCATCGTCAGGTAGATCGAGGTGCCGTCCAGGTTGAACGAGTAGCCCGTGGGAATCACCAGGCCCACCGTGGTCTTGTTCGCGCCCGCGTTCTCCATCTTCTCCATCATGCGCGGCAGCACCGACTCGCTGGACGAAGTGCCCAGCACGATCAGCAGCTCTTCCTTGATGTACTTGATGAACTTCCAGATGCTGAACCCGTGGAAGCGCGCAATGAGCCCCAGCACTACGAAGATGAACAACAGGCACGTCAGGTAGAACGTGCCCATCAGCTTGCCCAGCGAGAACAGGCTGCCCAGGCCGTACTTGCCGATGGTGAAAGCCATTGCGCCGAAGGCACCGATGGGCGCCAGCCTCATGATGTAGTTGACGATGCCGAAGAGCACGTGCGAGCCCTTCTCGATCACGTCGAACACCAGCGTGCCGCGCCCGCCGAACCTGTGCAGCGCAAAGCCGAACATCACGGCGATCAGCAGCACCTGCAGGATCTCGCCCTTGGCGAAGGCGTCCACCAGCGTGCTGGGAATGATGTTGAGCACGAAGTCGACCGTGCCGGTCATCTTGCCGGGGCCGGTGTACGAGGCGATGGCCTTGGTGTCCAGCGTGGCCGGGTCGATGTTCATGCCCGCGCCGGGCTGCAGCACATTCACCAGCACCAGGCCGACCACCAGCGCGATGCTGCTGACCACCTCGAAGTACAAGAGCGCCAGGCCGCCGGTCTTGCCGACCTTCTTCATGTCTTCCATGCCGGCGATGCCCACCACCACCGTGCAGAAGATGATGGGCGCGATGATCATCTTGATCAGCTTGATGAAGCCGTCGCCCAGCGGCTTCATCGCCTCCCCTGCCGCCGGGTAGAAGTGGCCGAGCAGCACGCCGATGATCACCGCGGTGATCACCTGCACGTAGAGGGAGCGATAGATCGGGAGCTTTTTGGCGGGTGTACTTGTTGTGTTTTCCATGGATGCCTCCGGAGGGTTCAAGACTGTAGGGAGCGATTGGGCCGCTTTCCATTCGTAGAAGCCACATGCCCTGAACAAAAAAACCCGCCGAGGCGGGTTTTTTCTTCAGGTGGCGGTCAGCATGCTCAGTGCATGTGCAGGCCGCCGTTGACCGAGAAGTCGGCCCCCGTGCTGTAGCCGCCTTCGTCGGTGGCGAGCCACGCGATGATCGAGGCAATTTCGCTCGGCTCGCCCAGGCGCTTGACCGGGATGGTGGCCACGATCTTGTCGAGCACTTCCTGGCGGATCGCCTTGACCATGTCGGTGCCGATGTAGCCCGGGCTCACGGTGTTGACCGTCACGCCCTTGGCGGCCAGCTCCTGCGCCAGCGCCATGGTGAAGCCGTGCATGCCGGCCTTGGCGGCCGAATAGTTGGTCTGGCCGGCCTGGCCCTTGGCGCCGTTGACCGAGCTGATGTTGATGATGCGGCCCCAGCCCTTTTCGACCATGTCGCCCACCACCTGCTTGGTGACGTTGAACATGCTGTTGAGGTTGGTCTCGATGACCGCGCTCCAGTCCTCGGGCGTCATCTTGAGGAACATGCGGTCGCGCGTGATGCCGGCGTTGTTGACCAGCACGTCGATGGCGCCGTGCGCTGCCTTGGCGGCGGAGAAGGCCTCGACGGTGGATTGCCAGTCGCCCACATTGCCGACCGACGCGTGGAAGTCGAAACCTTCGGCTTTCTGTTCGGCCAGCCATTTGGCGTGGTCGCGCGTCGGGCCGCAACCGGCAATCACGGTGAACCCGTCCTTGTGCAGACGTTGGCAGATGGCTGTTCCGATGCCACCCATGCCCCCGGTGACATATGCAACTTTCTTGCTCATAAGATTTCCTTGATGTGTACGTAGCAAAAGCCTGAACGGCCGCCTTCACTCTAGCGAGTTTCAAGCCACGTCCCTCTGAGGAAAACACTGAGCCAAGCTTGCAACCAGCTGTCACGAAGCGGCGTTCGTGTGCAGGCCCTATCCTCGCATCTCCGGCATGCCCGCACGCGCTGCGCACGCTCTTGCGCGGGGCCCCACACACCCAGCACATTCAGGAGTTCTAAAGTATGAATTTCGGCATCATCGTCTTCCCCGAGGTCGAGGAACTCGACTTCGTCGGCCCCTGGGAAATGCTCACCATGTGGAGCAAGCTGGCCGGCGGCCCGGCCCAATGCCTGATCGTGGCCGAGAAGCGCGAGCCGGTGGTCTGCGCCAAAGGGCTGTCCATCAACCCGCACGTGTCCTTTGCCGACTGCCCGCCGCTCGACTACCTGCTGGTGCCCGGCGGCATGGGCACCCGCCGCGAGGTCGACAACCCCGCCATGACCGGCTTCCTGGCCGACCGGGCGCCCGGCTGCAAGGCCCTGCTGTCGGTGTGCACCGGCGCCTTCGTGCTGCACGCCGCCGGCCTGCTCTCGGGCAGGACCGCCACCACCCATTGGGGGTCGCTCGACCGCCTGCGCGCGCTGGGCGACGTGAAGGTGGTCGAACAGCGCTTCGTGCAGGACGGCGATGTCTGGACATCGGCGGGGGTATCGGCCGGTACCGACCTGATGCTGGCCTTCATCGCCCACACCGCGGGCGAGGAAGCGGCCGCCAAGGTGCAGCTGCAGTCCGAGTACTACCCGGCGGACACTGTGTACGGCAGCACGGCCAGCCATGCGCGCGCGCCGGCCTACGTGAAGCGGCCGGGCACGCCGTTCAAGACGCCATGAGCACGATGAGCGCCGTACCGGCTCTCGAACCGCTCGCCGTGCTGGCCGCGCGCATCGGCGAAACCCTGCGCGCACGCGGGCAGACGGTGGCGGTCGTCGAATCTTCGGCGGGCGGCCTGGTGTCGGCCGCCCTGCTCGCGGTTCCGGGCGCCTCGGCCTACTTTCGCGGCGGCGCGGTCGTCTACTCGCGCCGCGCCGGCCGGGCCCTGCTGGGCCTGACGGCGGAAGACATGACCGGCATGCGCGGCGAAACCGAGCCCTACGCGCTTTTCGTGGCAGGGAGGATGCGCGACACCCACCACACGACCTGGGGCATCGCCGAAAGCGGTGCGGCCGGGCCGGCGGGCAGCCCGTACGGCGACGCGCCGGGGCATGTGTGCCTGGCCGTCGTGGGCGCGGCCGCGGTGAGCAAGACCGTCGAGAACGGCGACACCGACCGGCCCAGGAACATGGAGGTGTTCGCGCGGCAGCTGCTGTCGCTGTTCGACGAGACGCTGCGGGCGCAGCCCGAGGCCCCACCCGCCTGAACCGCAGGAACCTCAGGAACCCGGCTGCACCGCCCGGAGGGTCAATCCGCCTGCACGCCCGCCGCGCGGATCACCTTGCCCCACTTCTCCACCTCCGCCGCGAGGTGCGTGCGCAGGCTTTCCGGGGTCTGCTTGTCCAGCGGCACGATCTCCGAGCTGAGTTCGGCCAGGCGGTGCTTGACCATGTCGTCCTGCAGCGCGGCGCGCAGGGCCACGTTCAGTTTCTCGACCACGGCCGGCGGCGTGCCCTTGGGGGCATACACGCCGTGCCACACCCGCACGTCGAAACCCTTCAAGCCCTGCTCGTCGAGCGTCGGAATGTTGGGCATGCTCGACAGCCGCTTGGGCGTGGTCACGCCGAACACCTTCACGCGGTTGCCGTCCTTGATGACCGGCGCGGTCTGCGTGGTCTGGTCGCACAGCAGGTCGACCTGCCCGCCCATCAGGTCGTTCAGCGCCGGACCCGCGCCCTTGTACGGCACGGTCGTCAGCTGCACGCCGATCTGGTTCATGAACAGCAGCCCGCACAGCTGCGACACCGCGCCCACGCCCGCGTTGGCCAGCGTGACCTTGTCCTTGTTGGCCTTCACGTAGGCCAGCAACTCGGGGTAGGTGCTGGCGGGAAAGTCCTTGCGCGAGAGCAGCGTCATCGGCACGTCGAGCACCTGGCCGATGTACTCGAAGTCTTTCAGCGGGTCGTAGTTGAGCTTCTTGTAGAGCGCGGGCGCGGTGGCCATGCCCATGTGGTGGATCAGGATGGTGTAGCCGTTGGGCGCCGCGCGGGCCACGCGCGCCGGCGCGATGGTGCCGCCCGCGCCCACCGTGTTCTCCACGATCACCGTCTGCCCCAGCGACTTGCCCATGGGAATGGCCAGCATGCGCGCCACCACGTCGGTCGGTCCGCCGGCGGAGTACGGCACGACCATGACGATGGGCTTGTCGGGCCAGGCGGCCTGCGCCGCCGCGGGCAATTGCGCTTGCGCGGCCAGCAGGCAGGCGCCCACCGAGGCGGCGATCAGGGTCTTGGATTTCCAGCTTGTCTTTGCTTTCACTTTTTTGTCTCCTGGGGTTATGGGTGTTCGTCAGGGGTCCGCTCAGGGCACCCCTTGGGCGTCGAGTGCCAGCAGGCGCTCGGCCAGCCGCACCACCGGCGCGTCGACCATGCGGCCTTCGAGGCTGACCACGCCGCCGCCGGATGCGCGCGTGGCGTCGATCACGCGGCGCGCCCAGGCCAGTTCGGCGGCGCTCGGGCCGAGCGCGGCGTGCACGGGCCCGACCTGGTCGGGGTGGATGCACAGCTTGGCGCCGAAGCCGCCGCGCCGGGCGCGCGCGGTGTCGATGGCCAGCCGATGCGGGTCCCGCCAGTCGGCCGTCACCCCGTCGATGGGCGCGGGCAGCCCGGCGCGGCGCGCGGCCAGCAGCAGCGCGAGGCGCACCGGCACCAGCTCGGCTTCGTCCGCGTCGCAGGCCAGGCCCAGGTCGGCCCGGAAGTCGAGGTTGCCGAAGGCCAGGCGCAGCACCTGCGGGCCGGCGGCGAGTTCATCGGCCGCATCCAGCCCTGCCGCCGATTCGATCAAGGGCACGAGCACGCCCTTCGGACCGATGGCTTCGGCGATGCGCGACAGGTCGGCCGCACGCTCTGCCTTGGGCAGCACGACGCCCGCGATCAGGCCCTGCGCCACCAGCGCGGCTGCCTGCACGCAGTCGTCGGCGTGCCACGGCGTGCCGGCAGCATTGATGCGCACAAGAAGGCGCGCACGCTGCTGCGGCGGCAGCGCGGCGAACGAAGCCGAAAGCCCGTCGCGCGCCGCCGCCTTGCGCTCGGGCGCGACCGCGTCTTCCAGGTCGACGATCACACCGCCAGCGCCCGTGGCCAGCGCGCGCGCATGCCGCTCGGGGCGGTCGGCCGGCACGAACAGGAAGGTGCGGGCCAGTGTCAGCGATGCCCGGCTCATACGGCCTTCGCCTCGCGCAGCGCCGCGATGTCCGCCTCGCTGCGGCCCAGGCCGCGCAGGATGGCGTCGGTGTGCTCGCCGACCGCCGGCACCGGGTCCATGCGGTACTCGAACGCGCTCTGGCGGCCGGCCGGCAGCAAGGCCGGAATGTCCCCGGCGGGCGAGCCCACCTGCCGCCAGCGGTCGCGCGCCTTCAGTTGCGGGTGCGCCCACAGCCCGGCCATGTCGTTCATGCGCGCGTTGGCGATCTGCGCCGCGTCCAGCCGCTCCAGCACCTGCGCGGTGTTCAGCGCGCCGAAGGTCTCCACGACGATCGCGCGCAGGGCCTCGCGGTTCTCGTTGCGCCGCGCGTTGCTGTCGAAGCGCGCGTCGCTCGCAAGCCCCGCCTGCAGCAGCACCTTGTCGCAGAAGGCGCGCCACTCGCGCTCGTTCTGCAGGCCCAGCATCACCGTGCCGCCGTCGCCTGCGGGGAACGGGCCGTAGGGGTAGATGGTGGCGTGCGAGGCGGCGCTGCGCGGCGGCGGCGGCGCGCCGTCGTAGGCGTAGTACATCGGGTAGCCCATCCATTCGGCCAGCGACTCGAGCATCGACACGTCGATGTGCGAGCCCTTGCCGGTCTTGCCGCGCTGCAGCAGCGCGGCCAGGATGCCGGTGTACGCGTACATGCCGGCCGCGATGTCGGCGATGGAGTTGCCCGACTTGCACGGATCGTCCGGCGTGCCCGTGACCGACAGGAAGCCCGCCTCGCTCTGGATCAGCAGGTCGTAGGCCTTCTTGTCGCGGTACGGACCGTCCTCGCCATAACCCGAGATGTCGCAAACGATGAGCCGCGGGTGCTTCGCCTGCAGTGCCTCGGCACCGAGCCCCATGCGCGCCGCGGCGCCGGGCGCGAGGTTCTGCACCAGCACGTCGGCATCGGCCAGAAGCTCCTGCAGCACCGCCAGCGCGGCGGGTTGCTTCAGGTCGAGCGTGAGGCTTTCCTTCGAGCGGTTCACCCACACGAAGTGCGAGGCCTCGCCGCCCACGCGGGCGTCGTAGGCGCGCGCGAAATCGCCCACCCCGGGGCGCTCCACCTTGACCACGCGCGCGCCCAGGTCGGCCAGCTGGCGGGTGCAGAACGGCGCGGCAATGGCGTGTTCGAGCGAGATGACGGTGATGCCGTCCAGGGGTCTTGTCATGTCCGTGGGTCTCCAGAATCAGGCGAGCACGGCCGTGGCCTGCATCGTGAGCCAGCCGTCGGCGTCTTCGCTCCATAACTCGAAGGTTTTCGCGAAGGTCTTGCCGTCGCTGCTCGCCACGGCCGGCTTGCCGTGCACGCGGAACGGCGCGGTGTCGAAGGTCGGGCGCACCGCGCGGAACTCGAAGCGCGCCAGCTGCGCGCCGGGCACCTGGCGGCGCAGCAGGTCGACCAGCAAGGTGGCGATCAGCGGACCGTGCACGATCAGGCCCGGATAGCCCTCGACCTGCGTCACGTAGCGCCGGTCGTAGTGGATGCGGTGGCCGTTGAAGGTGAGCGCCGAGTAGCGGAACAGCAGCACGTCGTCGGGCGCGATATCGCGGCTGAAGGCGGCGTCCTTCGGCGCGGGCACGGGCGGCGGGCCTGCTTCGCCGGGCTGCGCGGCGGCGCGGTAGACGATGTCGTGTTCCTCGGTCAGCGCCAGGCCGCGTTCGTTGCGCACCTCGTGGCGCACCAGCACGAACACCAGCTCGCCGGTGCGGCCGGCCTTGTGCGTGACCGAGGCGATGGTCGAGGTGCGCTCCACCTTGTCACCCACCTGCAGCGGGTTGCCCGGCTCCCACGCGAGCCGCCCGCCGGCCCACATGCGGCGCGGCAGCGGCACGGGCGGCAGGAAGCCGCCGCGCTTCGCATGGCCGTCTTCGCCGAGCTCGGACTGGCGGTGGTGCGGCAAGAAGTACAGCCAGTGCCACAGCGCGGGCAGGTGCGTGCCGGCGACCGGCGGCGGGTCGTCGCGGTCCAGCGTGGCGGACAGCGCGCGCACGGGCGCGGCGGTGATGTCGTCGGCCAGCGTTTCGCTGCGGCCCTGCCAGGCCTGCAGCTTCGCCAGCGCTTCGGCGTCGATCAGGGGTGTGTCGTTCATCGGGTTCTTCATTCAGTCGACCGCGGCGCCGGAGGCCTTGACGATCCGCGCCCACTTGGCAAGGTCGTCCTGCAGCAGCGCCGCGAAATGGTCGGGGGTGGTCGGCGGCGCAATCTCCACGCCCTGCTGGTCGAGCTTGTCGCGCAGGTCCTTCGAGGCCAGCGCCTTGCGCGTGGCCTCCTGCAAGGTGGCCAGCACGTCGGGCGGCACGCCGGCGGGCGCGAACAGGCCGATCCACAGCGTGCCGTTGTAGCCGGGCACGGCCTCGGCGATGGTGGGCACGTCGGGCAGCACGGCCGAGCGCTTGTCGCCGCTCACGGCCAGCGCGCGCAGCTTGCCGGCCTTGATGTGCGCCAGCGCCGAAGGCAGGCTGGCGAACACGATGGGCAGTTGCCCGCCCAGCACGTCGTTGAGCGCGGGCGCCACGCCCTTGTACGGCACGTGCTGCAGCGAAATGCCCGCCATGCTGTTGAGCATTTCGCCCAGCAGGTGGTTGAGCGTGCCGTTGCCGGCCGACGCGTACTGGTAGTTGGCGCCCTTCTGCCGCGCGAGCTTCAGGAACTCGGCGAAGTTCTTCGCCGGGAACGACGGGTTGACCAGCAGCACGTTGGGCACCGCGCCGACGAGGCCCACGGGCTTGAAGTCTTTCACCGGGTCGAAGCCCGGGTTCTTGTACAGCGCCGGGTTGATGGCCTGGCTGCTGCTGATGGTCATGAGCAGCGTGTAGCCGTCCTTCGCTCCCTTGGCGACCAGCTGCGTGCCGATGTTGCCGCCCGCGCCGGGCCGGTTGTCGACCACCACGCTGGCGTTGTGCATCACCTCGCCGAGCTTCTGGCCCACGAGGCGCCCGACGATGTCGTTGGTGCCGCCGGCCGCCTGCGGCACCACCAGCGTGACGGGGCGCGAAGGGTACGGCTGGGCGACGGCCGGGACCGTGTGGACAAGGGTTGCTGCAGCGGCGAACACCAGCAGTGCGAGTGCGCGAAGGCGCGGGGTTTTTGTGGTCTCCATGCTGCATGGTCGTTCGCCCTCCCCTTGCGCGCAATCTGCGATTTCGGAACCCAGCCTTCTGTTATTCCGAAGGCTTGGCTACCATCGCCCATGCTGTTCGACCTGACCGACCTTCGCCTCTTCGTGGCCGCCGCCGAGCTCGGCAACCTCACGCGCGCCGCCGAGCGCCAGCACCTGTCGCTGGCCGCGGCGAGCGCGCGCATCAAGTCGCTGGAAACGCAGGCCGGCCTGCAGCTGCTGCAGCGCGAGGCGCGCGGCGTGCGGCTGCTGCCGCCGGGCGAAGCCTTTCTTCATCACGCGCGGCTGGTGCTGCACCAGACCGAGCAACTGCGCGCCGACCTGCTCGAGTACGGCGGCGGGCTGCGCGGCCACCTGCGGGTGTTCGCCAACACCACGGCCGTGACCGACTTCCTGCCCGAAATACTGCCCGGCTTCCTGGCGCGCAACCCGCGCATCAACGTTGACCTTCAGGAAAAACCGAATGCTCAGATTCCGCGCGGCGTGCTCGACGGGCGCGCCGACATCGGCATCGTCGCGGGCCGGGTCGACACGCTGGGGCTGGAGGCCATCCACTTCAGCACCGACCGGCTGGTGCTGGTCACCGCGCGCAAGCACCGCTTCGCCAGGCGCCGCAAGATCTCGTTCGCCGAGACGCTCGACGAAGACGCCATCGGCATGCAGCAGGGCAGCACGCTGCAGGCCTTTTTGGCGCAGATCACCGACAACCTGGGCAAGCGGCAGAAGCTGCGCATCCAGCTCGGCAGCTTCGACGCCATGTGCCGGATGATAGGCAGCGGCGTGGGCATCGGCGTGGTGCCGGAATCGGCGGCGCGCCGCAACCAGGAGAGCATGCAGCTCGCGCTGGTCGAGCTCAGCGACGCGTGGTGCGTGCGCGAGCGGTATCTGCTGGTGCGCGACCGGGCGGCGTTGCCGATCTATGCACAGGCGCTGGTCGACACCTTGTGCCGGCACTATGCGGGTGAGCCGGCCGGTCCGGCCTGAACCGCGCGCGCGGCCTGAAAGGGGCTAAAAACAGCGACTTGCGGTCGATTTGTAAACAAGTCTGTTCCATCCCCATTTTCCGTGGACAACTTTGGGGGTAAGTCACGAGGAGCTTTGTAAAACCGACCCAAGTTGTTGTTTTACAAGGACATTCCTTAATCTGCTTAAAATTTGGGCAGTGAACAAGTAAGACCGCCTTCACGCCGATATTTCAGCCGAAACGTCCCAAAACCGGCTTCAGCGAAGGCTCAGCGAACACAAAAGTCCGCATAAACCAGCCACTTGCCCGCGCGCTGCGAGAAAAGCAGTGTCATCCCCATTTTCGGTGCACAACTTTGGGGATAACGCATGTGCTTCCTTGTAAACCCATCGCAAGTGGTTGATTTACAAGGAAATTAATCAATCTGCTCAAAATTTGAGCGGTGAACAAGTGGAATCGCTGTTCACCGAATCAATACGGCGGCGCCTTGCGTGCCCGCTGGGCCCGTGCCGCGTCGGTCCACCACGCCAGGTCGTCCGCGAAGCGGCCGAACGAGCGGTCCAGCGATTCGCCCGCACTCCCGGTCGGCTTGCCGTCGGCGTCCAGCGTCTGCGAAATCGGCCCGACGGCGAGCGTGCTGGACACCACGACCATGCCCATCTCCGACAGGATCGAGTGCCACACCGTGCCCGAGCGCACGCCCGAGAAACGCCCTGCCGAGTAGCTGGCCACGGCCGCTGGCCGCCAGAACCACTCTTCGAGAAAGTGGTCGGTGAGATTCTTCAGGCCCGGCTGCGGGCCCCAGTTGTATTCGCCGGTCACGAAGACGAAGGCATCGGCCGCGCGAATCTTGCCGGCCAGCGCTTCCATGGCCGCGGGCGCGGTGCCCTTCGGGTATTCCTTGTACATGCGGTCGAGCATGGGCAGGTCGACCGCCTTGGCGTCGATCAGTTCGGCCTGCGCACCGCGTGCGTTCAGCGCGGCCACGATGTAGTCGGCCAGGCGAACGCCCATGCGGTCGGACCGGTACGAGCCGTAGAAGACCAGGATCTTGTCGCTCATGGAGTTCCCTTTTTTGCCGGGGTCAGGCCGGCTTGGCGAGCTTGTCCTGCGTCTGCGTGTCGAAGTCGGCCGCGTCGTGGCGCTCGTGCAGCTGGCTGTCGGGCTGCCCCCAGGCGCGGTTGACCATGCGTCCGCGTTGCACCGCCGGGCGCTGCGCGATCTCGTCGGTCCAGCGCAGCACATTCTTGTACTCGCTCACCTGCAGGAACTCGCCCGCCTCGTAAAGCTGCCCCTTCACCAGCGTGCCGTACCAGGGCCACACCGCCATGTCGGCGATGGTGTAGTCGTTGCCCGCCAGGTAGCGGCTCTCGGCCAGCCGGCGGTCGAGCACGTCGAGCTGGCGCTTCACCTCCATGGCGAAGCGGTCGATCGCGTACTCGATCTTCGTGGGTGCGTAGGCGTAGAAGTGACCGAAGCCGCCGCCCAGGTACGGCGCGCTGCCCATCTGCCAGAACAGCCACGACAGGCATTCGGCGCGGGCCGCACGCCCGCTCGGCAGGAAGGCGCCGAACTTCTCCGCCAGGTACTGCAGGATGGCGCCCGACTCGAACACCCGCACCGGCGCGGGCTCGCTGCGGTCGAGCAGCGCGGGAATCTTGGAGTTGGGGTTCACCGCCACGAAGCCGCTGCCGAACTGGTCGCCCTCGTTGATGCGGATCAGCCAGGCGTCGTACTCGGCGCCGGTGTGGCCCAGTGCCAGCAGTTCTTCCAGCATCACCGTGACTTTCACACCGTTGGGCGTCGCCAGCGAATAGAGTTGCAGCGGATGCCGCCCCACCGGCAAGTCCTTGTCCTGCGTGGCGCCGGCGATCGGTCGATTGATGTTCGCGAAGCGCCCGCCGCTTTCCTTGTTCCAGGACCAAACAGTGGGGGGCGTGTAGACGGCCGTGGTGGTCGTGTCATTCATGCAATGCGTTCCAGGAGTGCTACAGACGATGATCATTCTCTACGACTGCGCCACCGCACCGAGTCCGCGGCGCGCGCGCATCCTGCTTGCCGAGAAGGGCATTGCGCACGACACCGTGCAGGTCGACCTGGCCCATGGTGAGCAACTGGGTGACGCCTACCGCGCGATCAACCCGCAATGCACGGTGCCTGCGCTGCGCACCGAAGAAGGCACGCTGCTGACGGACAACGCGGCCATCGCGGCCTATGTGGAGGCGCAGTATCCGCAGCCGCCGCTGATGGGCGTCACGCCGCAGGAAAAAGCCGAGATCGCCAGCTGGACCTGGCGTGTGGAATTCGAAGGCCTGATGGCCATTGCCGAGACCCTGCGCAACGGCTCGCCGGCCATGGCCGACCGGGCGCTGCCCGGACCGGTGAACTACGCGCAGATTCCCGAGCTGGCGCAGCGCGGGCTGGTGCGGGTGCAGCAGTTCTTCGCCACGCTGAATGAGCGGCTGGCCGGCCGCGAGTTTCTCGCCACCGACCGCTTCAGCCTGGCCGACATCACCGCCGTGGTGGCGGTGGACTTTGCCCGCGTGGTGCGCGTCAAGCCCGGGGAGCAGCACCCCGAGCTGATGCGCTGGCGCGCTGCGATGGCGCAGCGAGCGTCTATGTCGCGCTGAACGGCAACCGACGGGGTGCCTGGCGCCGGGGCGATCAGCGTTCGATCGTCAGCGCCACGCCCATGCCGCCGCCGATGCACAGCGAGGCGATGCCCTTCTTGGCGTTCTGGCGTTGCATTTCATGCAGCAGCGTCACCAGGATGCGGCAGCCCGACGCGCCGATGGGGTGGCCGATGGCGATGGCGCCGCCGTTCACGTTCACCTTGTTCACGTCCCAGCCCATTTCGCGGTTCACGGCGCAAGCCTGTGCGGCGAAGGCTTCGTTGATTTCGAGCAGGTCGAGGTCGGCAGCCTTCCAGCCGGCGCGTTGCAGCGCCTTGGTCGACGCGGGCACCGGGCCCATGCCCATGATGGCGGGGTCCAGGCCGGCGGTGGCGTAGCTGGCGATGCGGCCCAGCGGCTTCAGGCCGAGCGCGGCGGCTTTCTTGGCCGTCATGACCATCACGGCGGCGGCACCGTCGTTCAGGCCCGAGGCGTTGCCCGCGGTCACGCCGCCGGCCTTGTCGAAGGCGGGGCGCAGGCCGGCCAGCACTTCGGCGCTGCTCTTGCGGTTGATGAACTCGTCCTGGTCGAAGACGATGGCGTCGCCCTTCTTCTGCGGAATGCTCACGCCGACGATCTCGTCCCTGAACTTGCCGGCGTCCTGCGCGGCGGCGGCCTTGGTCTGCGAGCCCAGCGCCAGTTCGTCCTGCGACGCGCGGTCGATGTTGAACTTCTTGGCCACGTTCTCGGCCGTGATGCCCATGTGGTACTGGTTGTAGACGTCCCACAGGCCGTCCACGATCATGGTGTCGACCAGCTTCCAGTCGCCCATGCGCTGGCCGTTGCGCGAGTTGGGCAGCACGTGGGGCGCCATGCTCATGTTCTCCTGGCCGCCGGCAATGACGATCTCGCTGTCGCCCGTGGCCACGGCCTGGGCCGCCAGCATCACGGCCTTCAGGCCCGAGCCGCACACCGCGTTGATGGTGAGCGCCGGCGTTTCCTTGGCGCCGCCGCCCTTCAGCCATGCCTGGCGCGCGGGGTTCTGGCCGGCGCCGGCCGCGAGCACCTGGCCCATGATGGCCTCGCCGATCTGGTCGGCGCTGAGGTTCGCGCGTGCAATCACTTCCTTGATGACGATGGCGCCCAGCTCGGTGGCCGCGATGCCGGCGAGCGAGCCGCCGAATTTGCCGACCGCCGTGCGCGCAGCCGAAACGATGACGATGTCTTCCATGAGGTTCTCCGTTGAAGTGATCTGAAATTCGAGGTGTGCGAGCTGTCGCGCGCTCAGGCCCTGGCCTTGACGTAGCGGCCCGGTGCCGGCTCGATGGCCTTGTAGGCCTTCGCGTTGCCATAGCCCTTGGGCGCTGCAATCTGCTTGCCCGCGTGGCCCTTGAGCCATTGTGCCCAGTCGGTCCACCAGCTGCCGGGATGCTCCTGCGCGCCGGCGAGCCACTCGGGCTGCGTTGTCGGGAACTTGCCGTCGTTGCGCACCCAGTGGCTGCGCTTGTTCTTGGCGGGCGGGTTGATCACGCCGGCAATGTGGCCCGAGGCGCCCATCACGAAGCGCTTCTTGCCCGGCAGCAGCTGAGTCGACGCATACGCCCCGCCGATCGGCACGATGTGGTCTTCGCGCGAGCCGTAGATGTAGGCCGGAATGTCGATGGCGCCCAGGTCGATTTTCTCGCCGCACACGGTGAGCGCGTTGGGCTGGGCCAGCTTGTTCTCGTGGTACGTGTTGCGCAGGTACCAGGTGTAGAACGGGCCCGGCAGGTTGGTGGCGTCGCTGTTCCAGTACAGCAGGTCGAAGGGCGGCGGCGTTTCGCCCTTCAGGTAGTTGCCCACCACGTAGTTCCACACCAGGTCGTTGGGCCGCAGAAAGCTGAAGGTCGAGGCCAGGTCGCCGCCGGGCAGCAGGCCGCCCTTGCCGAGCTGCATTTCGCGGTAGGCCACCATCGGCTCGTCCACGAAGATATCGAGGATGCCGGTGTCGCTGAAGTCCAGGAAGGTGGTCAGCAACGTGACCGACGCGGCCGGCTTCTCGCCGCGCGCGGCCAGCACGGCCAGCGCGGTGCTCAGGATGGTGCCGCCCACGCAGAAGCCCAGCGTGTTGATCTGCTTGCTGCCGGTAATGTTCTGCACCGTGTGGATCGCCTCGATGGCGGCGTTCTCGATGTAGTCGTCCCAGGTGGCCTTTTCCATCGACGCATCGGGGTTGCGCCAACTCACCACGAACACGCGGTGGCCCTGCTCGTTCGCATAGCGGATCAGCGAGTTCTCGGGCTGCAGGTCGAGGATGTAGAACTTGTTGATGCAAGGCGGCACCAGCAGGAACGGCCGCTCGTACACCTTGGCCGTGAGCGGCTTGTATTCGAGCAGCTGGAAGAAGTCGTTCTCGAACACCACGGCGCCCTCGGTGGTGGCCACGTTGCGGCCCACCTCGAAGGCGCTCTCGTCGGTCATGCTCACATGGCCCTGCTTCACGTCGTGCATCAGGTTGCGAATGCCCTTGGCAATGCTCTCGCCCTGCGTGTCGATGGCCTTCTTCTGCGCATCGGCGTTGAACGCGAGCGAGTTGCTCGGCGACGATGCGGCCATCCATTGCTCGACGGCGAAGCGCAGGCGCGCGCGGGTCTTTTCGTCGGCGTCGATGGCCTCGGCCATGCCGAGCATGGTGCGGCCGTTGAGCAGGTACACGGCAGCCGAAAAGGCCGACAGCGGGTTGCTGCCCCAGGCATCGCCCGCGAAGCGCTTGTCGCCGTCGGGCTTGGCGTTGAAGCCCTGGCGCCAGAGTTCGGTGGCCTCGGCCACGTACTGCTGCTGAAGGGCCTGCAGCTTGTCGGGCGCGATGGAGAACTTGGGCAGCTCGGGCATCTTCATGCCGCCGGGCATTTCAGGCAGCTGCCACAGCGGCGTGCCGCCGGGACCGAAGGCCGAAGTCCCCTGCGCGGCAGGCTGCTGGAAGGACGCCAGCGCCTTGTTCCATCCTTCGGAAAGTGCCTGCTGAAAGGGCGCGAACGCGTCGGCCCCCGTGGTTTGCTTCATCATGTCTCCTGGTCCTACCTGAATCGATACGGATGGCTGGCGTGTTTTGAGTATCCTGCATTCACCGGGCCCTCACAACGCATTCACAACGCATTCGCCGCGCCGTCGCGCCCTTTCACTTACCAACTGAAACTTCTCGTGTTTATCCATCTGATCGTCATCGGCTGGCTGTATGTCGTCGTCATGATGGCCGTGGCCGAAGCCACCAACACCAACGGCACGGTGCTGGGCGCCATCTTCACATTTCTTTTGTACGGATTGGGCCCGGTGGCACTGGTGGTTTACCTGATGGGCACGCCGGGGCGCCGGCGCGCCATCAAGCAGCGAGAGGCCGAGGCGCAAGAGGCCGCGCGCCGCGCAGCCGCCGATGCGCGCGCGGCCGCCGCCCCGAAAGACGCAGGCTCAGACCTTCCAGACCAGGCCGGCGAAGCGCCCGCTGACGCCGTCGCGCCGGTGCGAAAAGAACCTTGAGGGGTTGCCGACGGTGCACCAGGCGTCGGTGCCGTCGTTGCCATGGACCGATGAAATGCCCGCCGCGCGCAGCCGCTGACGCGCCAGCGCCGGCAGGTCAGCCAGCCATTTGCCGGGTGCAGGCGCGGGCCGGAAGCACGAAGCAGCTTCGGCCGCATGCGCCTCGAAGGCGGCCTTGACCTCGGGGCCGACCTCGAAGGCGCCGGGGCCGATGCACGGGCCGACCCACGCCATGACGTTGCCCGCGCCTTCCGCGCCGAAAGCCTTGACGGTCTGCTCGAGCACACCGCCCGCGAGCCCCCGCCAGCCGGCGTGCGCAGCGGCCACGCGGTGGCCCGCTTCGTCGGTGAAGAGCACGGGCAGGCAATCGGCCACCATGATCGTGCAGGCCAGCCCGGTGGTGGTGGCGGTGCTGGCATCGGCCGCGGTGCCGTCGCGCACCACGTCCTGCGCATCGTCGAGCGCCACGACGCCTGTGCCGTGCACCTGCTGGAGAAAGACCGGACGCGCGCCGATGTCGCTGCACAAGCGGTTGCGGTTGCGTGCCACATGCGCGGGCTCGTCGCCCACGTGGTCGCCGAGGTTCAGGCTCTCGTAGCGCCCCAGCGACACACCGCCGTCACGCGTGGTGCACACAGCCCGCACGTTCGCCGGTGCGGGCCAGTCTGGCACGAGCCAGCGCGCGTTCCAGTGCCCGTTCACGGCGCTCAGGCTTCCGCGTCGGGCGCCTGCGAAGGCTGCGCGCGCTGGAAGGCTTCGAGCTGCATGCAGGCCTCGAAGGCGGCCATGCTGCGCGGCAGGCCGCTGAAGTCGCAGTCGAAGCGGCGGCCGTTGAAGATCTGCGGCACCAGGCAGCAGTCGGCCAGGGTCGGCGTGTTGCCGTAGCAGAAGGTGCTGCCCGGATGCAGCGCGAGCTGGCGCTCGAAGGCCAGCATGCCGTCGCGCACCCAGTGGCGGTACCAGGCGTTCTTGGCCTCGTCGTCGAGCTTGAGGTCTTTGACGAGGTACTTGAGCACGCGCAGGTTGTTCAGCGGGTGGATCTCGCAGGCGATCGATTGCGCCAGTGCGCGCACATGGGCGCGGCCGACCGGGTCGCTCGGCAGCAGCGGCGGTTCGGGGTGGGTCTCGTCGAGGTATTCCATGATGGCCAGCGATTGCGAGAAGCGCTCGCCCTCGTCTTCGAGCAGCGGCACCAGCATGTCGGCCGAGATGGCGGAGTAAGGACCGGTGCGGTGTTCGCCGCGCGCGATGTGCACGGGAACGTAGTCGTAGGCCAGGCCCTTCAGGTTGAGGGCAATGCGCACGCGGAACGAAGAGGAGGAGCGAAAGTAGTTATGCAGCTTCATGATTTTCCAAGGATAGCGCTCCTGCGGCCGGCTTCAGGCGCGCGGGTCAGCAGCGGATTGCGCCTGCAGCACGCAGCGCAGCTCGTGCAATTCGGCCTTGGGCGCCGTGGCGGCGCGCCATTCTTCGAGCACGCGGCGCGCGGACGCTTCTTCGCGCGATGCGATGCCCAGGCGCCACGGCCCGAGCGTGCCGGGAGCCTCGTCGGCCCCGTGGTTGTGCAGGCCCTCGCCGAAGGGCCGCCCTTCGGAGCAGGCACGGCACAGCACCTGCATGCTGTCGGTCCAGTTCTCGGCAGCGGCGCCGGCGGCTTCGAAACGCTGGATGAGCGCAGCGATGTCTTCCTGGGTGGCACCTTCTACCGAAACCTCGTAGGTCGAAAAATCCGACGGCGCAATGAGCTCGAGCGCGTCGAACACCGGCACCTCGCGCTCGCCGCGCAGCCGGTAGCCGTTGGCCGCGCCGTCGTGCAGCACGAGGTCGCCGTAGCGGTGCCCGCACGCGGGCGTCGGCACGTTGCGCAGGATGGCGCGGGCCGGGTCGATGCGGTCGGCCCAGACCACCTCGGTGCCCTCGTCGCCGTGCACGCGGATCGGCGTGAGGCCGACGAAATGGTCGATCGGCCCTTCGCCGTCCGCCATGCCGATGCCGTATTGCCGCCAAGCGCGCCGCGCCGTCGCCCAGTCGCCCAGCGCGGTGGCGGCAATGCCCAGGTTCCAGAGGGCGCCTTCGTTGCGCGGCTCGCACTGCACCGCGCGGGCGTTGGCGTGCAGCGAGGCGGCCCAGTAGCCGCGGTACTTGTGGATGAGACCGGCGTTGTACCAGGGCGCGGCCCAGTACGGATGCACGGCGCTGGCCTGGGCATAGGCTTCGAGGGCGCCGTCCTGGTCGCCGTCGTCGTCGCGCTGGCGACCGAGTTCGTTGAGGGCGTTGGCTTTGCCGGCTTTGCCGAGTCGCAGGGGCATGGTGAAAACGAGCGGGCGCAGGGAGATGGGCGGGACGTCTATTGTGAGCCCCTCGCCTCTGGCACACTGCCGGCTTCCCCCTTAGGTTTCGCTGAAAAAGGACACGTCGCAATGGCTTCCGAGTTTGTCTTCGCCCCGCCCGCCACCGTTTCGGTTCCCGTGGCCGGCCAGCCCGCCCGCTTTCCGGTGCACCGCATCTACTGCGTGGGCCGCAACTACGAAGAGCACGCCAAGGAAATGGGCTTCACCGGTCGCGAGCCGCCCTTCTTCTTCATGAAGCCGGCCGACGCGCTGGTGGTGGTCGACGCAGGCCGGACCGGCACCATGGCCTACCCGTCGCTCACCAGGAACCTGCACCACGAGATCGAGCTGGTGGTGGCCATCGGCACCGGCGGCAAGAACATCTCGGCGGCCGATGCGCACAAGCATGTGTTCGGCTACGCGGTCGGCCTGGACATGACGCGCCGCGACCTGCAGAACGAAATGAAGAAACAGGGCCGCCCCTGGGACATCGGCAAGAGCTTCGAGCAGAGCGCCCCCATCGGCCCCATCGTGCCCGTGGCGCAGGCCGGCGACGCCGAGAAGGCCGAAATCTCGGTGCAGGTGAACGGCACCGATCGCCAGCGCAGCACCGTGGGCAAGCTGATCTGGAACGTGGCCGAAACCATCGAGCACCTGTCGGCCGCATGGGAGCTGCAACCCGGCGACCTGATCTTCACGGGCACGCCCGAAGGCGTGGCCGCGGTGGTGGCCGGCGACACGCTCGTGGGCGAGGTCGCGGGCCTGCCGACGCTGACCGTCAAGATCATCTGAACGCGGCGGCCGGCGTCATGCTTCTGCGCGTACCCATCAAGCATTGCAAGAACTGCGGCACCGCGGTGCTCTACCGCGTGCCGGACGACGGCGACACCAAGCAGCGCGCCGTCTGCCCGGCCTGCCACACCATCCACTACGAGAACCCGCTGAACGTGGTCGGCACCATCCCCGTGCTCGGCGACAAGGTGTTGCTGTGCAAGCGCAACATCGAGCCGCGCTGGGGCAAGTGGACGCTGCCGGCCGGCTTCATGGAACTCGAGGAAAGCACCGCGCAGGGCGCCGCGCGCGAGACCGACGAGGAGGCCGGCGCCAACTACGTGATGGAAGGCCTGTTCTCCGTCATCAGCGTGGTGCGCGTGGGTCAGGTGCACCTGTTCTACCGCGCCCGGCTGCTGGACGACAAGTTCGACCCCGGCCACGAGACCATCGAGGCGAAGCTCTTCACCGAGGAAGAAATTCCCTGGGACGAGATCGCCTTTCGCACGGTGCGCGAGACGCTCGAGCATTATTTCGAAGACCGGCGCCGCGGCAGCTTCGACCGCGTGCACACGTTCGACATCGTTTGAACCCCCACCTTTTCATGACACACCGCTTCAACCTGGTCCATGCCGCCCTCGGCCTCGGCTTCGCCCTGGCCGCTTCCGCGCACGCGGAAACGGTGGGCGAGGTGGACACCGCCTTCAAGCTCATCGGCCCCGACCACAAGATCGTGGTCGAGGCCTACGACGACCCCAAGGTCACCGGCGTGACCTGCTACGTGTCGCGCGCCAAGACCGGCGGCATCAAGGGCGCGGTCGGCCTGGCCGAGGACAAGGCCGAGGCCTCCATCGCCTGCCGCCAGGTCGGCCCGGTGAGCGTCACGCAGCCGCTGCCCAAGCGCGAAGAGGTGTACAGCGAGCGGCTGTCGATTCTGTTCAAGCGCCTGCGCGTGGTGCGCATGGTGGACCCCAAGCGCAACACGCTGGTGTACCTGACCTACTCCGACCTGCTGATCGACGGCTCGCCCAAGAACAGCATCACCGCGGTGGCCATCGACCGCGGCACGCCGATTCCGCTGAAGTAGCCGCGGCGCCAATCACCCCTTCGCGCCCGGTTGTTCCGGGGGCCGGGGCACCGGTTTGCTAGCATGGCCGCTCTCTGGCCGCCCGCGAGCCCGATCGCAGGAACCCTCTTCAACGAACCCGTTCCCACACAGCGCCATGCATCTTCAGACTTTTGTTTCCCGTACCGCCGCCCTGGCCCTGGTTGCCCTGAGCCTCGCGGCCTGCACCACGACCGACCTCAACACGCCGCGCACGGGCCAAGGCCCGGTCGTCGCGCCGCCCGCGCAGCGCCAGGCGCTGTTCGTGCGCCCCGCCACCGGCGCGACCATTGCGCGCTTCGACGGCGTGCGCATCAAGGGCATCGACATCGCCGGCAACGCGGGCGACCCCATCGTGGCCTCGGCCGACGGCCGCGTGGTGTACGTGGGCGGCGAACTGCCGGCCTACGGCAACATGATCATCGTCAAGCACAACGAGACCTACCTCACGGCCTACGCGCACCTGCAGACCATCGGCGTGAAGGAAAACCAGGTGGTTCGCCAGGGCGAGAAAATCGGCGAAATGGGCAAGAGCAACACCGACCGCGTGAAGCTGCGCTTCGAGGTCCGCAAGAACGGCAATGCCGTGAACCCGGAGCCGTACCTCAACGGACTGCTGCTGCAGTAACCGGCCCCAGCACACGGGCCCCGCGCACATGAAAAAAGCCCCTTTCGGGGCTTTTGCTTTTTTGCGAACGCAGCCTCAGTTCTGGTCGCGCAGCACCACGTCGCGCCAGGTGGCGTCGCGCGTGCTGACGAACATGTTCTTGTAGGCGATGCCGCTTTGGGTCGGCAGGTTGAACGTCTTCGACGCAGCACCTGCGGCCGAAGGCGCCACGTCGGCCTGGTCGCGCACGCCGGTCGTCGGCCCCGTCATCAGGCTCAGGAAGAACTCGGCCGCAAAGCCGGGGTTCAGGCCCGTGGCGCTGACCGAGAAGTCGGCGCCGCCGGTGTAGGCGGCCAGCGCAGGCGTGGCCGTGAAGCTCGGGTACGCGGCAGCCGTGGCTTCGGCCAGCGTCATGGGCCGCGCATGGAAGCGGTGCTTGTAGACGATGTCGAAGCCGCTGAACTTGGCCACCGTGGTGCCGTCGACCTCGTACGCCGTGAAGGTGTACTCGGGCGTGGCCGGAATCGCCGCGATGTCGCTGTCCGACAGGCCGGCGGTGCCCGGAATGTTGCTGCAGTTCGACGCCAGGTAGTAGATGTTGTTGGTGGCCGACCCCTGCAGCGGCCAGGTGCCGCCGGCCGCGCGCATGTGGCGCAGGCCCCCCACCGGCAGCCCCGGGCCCGTGACGACCACTGACGCGGCCGTGCCGCTGTTGGTGGTGTTGGTGTCCTGGATGGAGAACTGCATCGACGTGCTCACGCAGCCCGTGGCCTTGTCCTTGCTCGCCTGGATGTGCGGGTCCAGGTCGAACACGCGCCCGTCGCCGCGCAGCCGCCACGCGCCGTCGGTGCCCTTCACGATCTGCATGCCCTGGTTGTTGCTGAAGGCCACGCCGTTCTTGTCGCGGTGCGTGAACTCCACGAAGGCGCGCGGGCTCGTGTTGTTCGCGTCGATGGTGTAGTTGATGCGGTTGATGACCACGTCCGTGAAGCTGGCGCCGACCAGGTTGGTGTCCGCCGCCGCTTCGTTGGCGAACTGCTGGCCGCTCTGGTCCGACGACCTGAAGCCGTAGGTGCCGGTGACGGGGTTGGTGCCGTCCGTCATCAGCGTCAGCAGCACGCCGGGTGCCGCCGGTCCGTTGGCGAACTTGCCCACGAAGTCGCTCAGCACCTTGCGGATCAGCGTGATGTCGTCGGCCGCGGTGTCCAGGCCCGCACCGCTCAGCGGCGTGGTGCCGGCGTCCTGCGCGGCCTTCACGGCCAGGTCGTCGGTGATCTGCTGCTGCGTGACGATGTTGGTGATGGTGGCCACGTTGGTGGCCGGGTCCACGCTCACGCGCAGCACGTCCAGCGCCTTGTCCAGCGCGCTCGACAGCGGCGTGAAGGCGGTGCGCAGCAGGTCGATGCTCGAATCGACGCCCAGCGCCAGCAGCACCGGCAGCAGCTTGGCCTTCAGCGCGTCGGACTCGGCCTTGAGCTCGGTGGCCGAGAGCCCGGAGAACTCGCCGCCGTCGAAATACTTCGCGGCCACCTGGCCGGCGATGTTGGCCACCACCAGGTCGGTCAGCGGCGTGATGTTGATGGTGCCGTTGGCATCGGCGGCGGTGGCGGCCGAATGGATCACGGTGCGCTGGCCACCCACCACGCCCTCGGCGCGAAACACGAAGGGCCCGGTCATGCCGCTCACGTCGACGAGGTAGTTGCCGTCGACCAGTTGCACGGTCTTGGTCGCGCCCTTGGCGTCCTTCACCGTGACGGTACCCGACAGGGGCAAACCGGAGGCCGCGGTGCCCGAGAACGTAACAGCCGCGGCCGGCGGATCGCTGGCGGGCGGATTGCTGGCCGGCGGGGTGGCGGTGCCACCGGCGACCGGGAATCCGGCGAACCCGCCACCGCCACCACCCCCGCCTCCGCCGCATGCGGCCAGCGAGATCAGCAACGCCGCCGCGCACGCGCTGCGCGTCGTCTGGAAGAGCCTGGCGGCTGTTGCCGGGGTCACAGGATTTGTTTTCATGAGTGTTTTCAGGTGAAGAGGGGCAAACAAAAGAATCAACTCGTAACACGAGTGTTGCGATTCTTCTGTGCCCTCCTTCGTGCCGCCATCCTGTGTTTTGAGGATGCGACAGCCACGCGCATGTGGCCTTGCGAGGCCTGTGCCCTCCCCGCGCCCGGCCTCTAGAGCAGGCTCTCGGGCACCAGCGGCGCCAGCAGGTTCAGCCGCCAGCGCGCCCAGAAGTCGGTTTCCGGCTCCTGGTGCAGCAGGGTGTCGGCCGCGTCCCCCGAGGCCGGGCTCACCCACTCCATGACTTCAGTGCTCCCGAGCCGGCCCCCACTGCCGCACGAAATGGCCCGCGCGCACCGTGGCCCGCTCGACCGCGGAATCCCAGGACAACTGCTGTGTGATCACCAGGGCGCAGCGCGGAATGCCTTGCAGGCTCAGCTCGCAGATGCCGGCGTAGGTGCCGCTGGGGGTGCGCATGAGCTCGATCCAACCCGTCCAGCCTTCTGGAACATTCAGGGCGAGTCGGGCACTGTCCATGATGAATACACCATAACCCTTCTGTTACGCGGTGCCAAGAATTTAAACCCTAAGCACTACTTGCGGCAGAGGGAGTCCGAGGCTAAAGGCTGCGTCCGCGCGCTGCATCCCCCGAATATGGGAGCCCGGCATGCGGGTGCGGCATGTGGACCGACGCGCTTGCGGGCGCACACGGGCGGCACACGGGCGGCACATGCCGCCGCTTTTCAGCAAAGATCGAGGGGCACATGACCACCACGACCCTCGCCCTGTTCGACGACCCGCCGCGCGCGGTGCGCGAAGCGCTCGGGCCCGGCGCCTTCGTGCTGCCCGGGTTCGCCCTGCCCTTCGTGGGCACGCTGCTGCCGGCGATCGAAGCGCTGACCGGCCGCGCGCCCTTCCGCCACCTGGTTACGCCGGGCGGCTTCACCATGTCCGTCGCGCTCACCAACTGCGGCGCGCTGGGCTGGACCAGCGACCGGCGCGGCTACCGCTACAGCCCCACCGACCCCGACACCGGCCGGCCCTGGCCGCCCATGCCAGAACCCTTCGCGCGCCTGGCGCGCGAGGCGGCCGCGGCGGCGGGCTTCGACGGCTTCGCGCCCGACGCCTGCCTGGTCAACCGCTACGTGCCCGGCGCGCGGCTGTCGCTGCACCAGGACAAGGACGAGCGCGACCACGGCGCGCCCATCGTCTCGGTGTCGCTCGGCATGCCGGCCGCGTTCCTGTTCGGCGGGCTGGCGCGCGGCGACAGGCCGGCGCGCGTGCCGCTCGCGCACGGCGACGTGGTGGTGTGGGGCGGTGAAGACCGGCTGCGCTACCACGGCGTGCTGCCGCTGAAGGACGATGCGCACCCGCTGCTGGGTGCGGTCCGCATCAACCTCACCTTCCGCAAGGCCGGCTGACACGCATGCAGACCTCCGACAAGACACTGGCCCCCGGCAACGCCATTCGCGAACTGTATGTAGCGCTATGGCACTTCGCCGCCGGCGCGCGCGGGCAGTTGCTGGGCGCCACCGGGCTGCTGGCCTGCTCGCAGCTGATTCGCCTGGCGCTGCCCTACCTGGCGGGCCAGGCCATCAACGCGCTGCAGCGCGGCGACCTGCCCGGCGCGGGCCGGTGGATCGCGACGCTGGCCAGCGTGTACGTGGGGGCCTGGGTGCTGCACGGGCCCGGCCGCATCCTGGAGCGCAACGTCGGCATGAAGGTGCGCGAGCGGCTGGCCGACGAGCTGTACGCGCGCATCGCCGCCGCGCCGCTGGCGTGGCACGACGGCCACCATTCGGGCGAGCTGCAGCACCGCGTGCACCAGGCCAGCCGCGCGCTGTCCGACTTTGCGCAGAACCAGTTCATCTGGCTCACCAACGCCGTCAACTTCGTCGGCCCGCTGGTGGCGCTGGCGCTGCTGTCGCGCACCAGCGGCGCGACGGCGCTGGCGGGCTACGTGCTGATCGGCCTGGTCATCGTGCGCATCGACCGCGCGCTCATGAAGCTGGCGCGCGCCGAGAACGACGCCGACCGGCGCTACGTGGCGGCGCTGCTCGACTTCGTGGGCAATGCCTCCACCGTGATCGGCCTGCGCCTGCAGGGCGCGTCGCGGCTGCTGCTGCGCCGTCGCATGGCCGCCATTTCGCTGCCGCTGAAGCGCACCGTGGTGCTGAACGAAGGCAAGTGGTTCGCGGTCGACCTGATGGGGCTGGCGCTGACCTGGGGCCTGGTGGTGGTCTACGTGTGGCAGGCGCGCGCGCCGGGGCAGACCGTGATGCTGGGGGCGGTGTTCATGATCTACCAGTACGCGCAGCAGGCGGCTGGCGTCGTCACTTCGGTGGCAGCCAACTTCAGCTTCTTCGCGCGCATGCACACCGACTACAGCAGCGCCGAGCCGATCTGGCAGGCGCCATCGAGCGGCACAGGCGGCGCCGGCGACGAGCACGCCACGCCGCCCGAGCAGGTACCGGAGCGCGAGCGCATCGTGGCCGACGCGCAGTGGCGTCAGATGGACATTCAAGGCCTGCAATGGCGCTACGCCGCCCGCGGTGCGGTGCCCGAAGCCGGCAACGGCGAACCCGCGCGCAGCGGCCTGCACGACGTGGCGCTCACGCTGCGCCGCGGCCAGCGCGTGGCGCTGGTGGGCCCCAGCGGCGGCGGCAAGAGCACGCTGCTGCGCGTGCTGGCCGGGCTTTATGCGCCGACGAGCGGCACGCTCTCTTTCGACGGCCGGCCCATGGACTGGGCGCAGCTGCGCCGCCTGGCCACGCTGATCCCGCAGGAGACCGAGCTCTTCGAGGCCACCGTGCGCGAGAACCTCGCCTTCGGCCAGCCGCACGACGACGCGCTGCTGAACGCCGCGCTGCACACCAGCACCTTCGACGAGGTGCTCAAGGCCAACCACGGCCACCTCGACACGGCCGTGTCGGAGCGCGGCTTCAACCTGTCGGGCGGACAGCGGCAGCGGCTGTGCCTGGCGCGCGGCGTGCTCGCGGCGCAGGGCAGCTCGCTGCTGCTGCTCGACGAGCCCACCAGCGCACTCGACGCCAACACCGAGGCCCGCGTGCTGGCGCGCATCGCCGACGCTTTCCCCGACGCCTGCGTGATCGCGTCGATCCACCGCCTGAGCCTGCTGGAGCGCTTCGACACCGTGGTGCTGATGGAGGCCGGCCATGTGCTCGACCACGGCCCGCGCGACGCGGTGCTGGCACGCCAGCCCCTGCTGCAGCGCATGGCGGCACCGGCCGGCGCGCACGCTTGAGAACTACGGAAGGTTCTCGCGGAAGATGACCTGGCTGCGCGTCGTTTCCACGCCGCCCAGCGGCTCGCGCTTGTCGCGCAGGTTGGTGAAGATGCGCACGCAGTTCATCAGCGTGGTGTGCGGGCTCTGCGTGATCACCGCGTCCATGCTGCCGTCGATCAGCAGCGCGCGCGTGTCGGGCGTGAGCCCATGGCCGATGAAGACCACCTTCTGCTCGCGCCCCGCCTCCTTCAGCGCGCGCGCCACGCCGTCCGACGCGCCGCCGATGTTGTAGATGCCGCCCAGCTCCGGGAACTGCTCCAGCAGCGCGCGGGTCTGGCGGTGGTTCTTGCCCGCGTCGTCCTGGCCTTCCCGCAGGCCCACCACCTCGAGCCGCGGAAACATCTCGTCGATGACGTGCAGGAAACCGGCCTCGCGCTCCTCGTGCGCCTTGTAGCTCAGGCTGCCTGCAATGAGCGCCACCTTGGCCGTGCGTGCGCCGATGAAGCGCCCGATGAGGTAGCCCGCCGTGCGCCCGGCCGCGCGGTTGTCCAGCCCCACGAAGGCCGCGCGCTCCGAGTTCGACAGGTCGGAAATCAGCGTGACCACCGGCAGCCCGCGCGCCGCGAGCGCGGCCACCGCCTCGCGCACCGCCGGATGCTCGAGCGCCATCATCGCGATGCCGTCGCAGCGCTGGCCGTGGCGGCGCAGCGCGTCGGCCAGCTCGTGCGGATTGAAGCTCTCGATGAACACCGTGCGGCACTGCACGTTGAACGGCGCCCAGTGCTCCTGCGCGTAGCCCACCATGTCGCCCAGCATGCGAATGAAGCGGTTGGTGCCGGCAGGCAGCAAAAACACCAGGCGCAGCGGCGGCGGCGTGAGCGCGGCGTACAGCGCGGGGCCCGGCAGGTAGTCGAGCTCGCCCGCAGCCTTGAGCACGCGCTGCACCGTGGCGTCGCGCACGCCGGGGCGGCGGTTGAGCACGCGGTCGACGGTGGCGGTCGACACCTGCGCGGCGCGCGCGATGTCGACCACGCGGGCGCGGCGCGCATCAGGCGGCAAGGAATCGAGTGAAGGGTTTTCCCGCATACATCAAAAACCATCAGGCAGAAGTTTGACCCGGATCATGCATGCTTCTATCTTCAATGGGCCTTGAAGACCATGGTGCATCAGATTGCATCAAACGCATAACGGAGACAGACATGACATCGCCGAACCGCATGACCCGCCGGAGCGCCCTGCGCGCCCTTTCCGCCCTCCCCGCCGCCGGCATCGTCACGGCCGTGCCGCGCATCGCGCGCGCCGCCGAGTTCTCGTACAAGTACGGCAACAACCTGCCGCTCGGCCATCCGCTGAACGTGCGCGCGCAAGAGGCGGCCGACCGCATCGCCAAGGAAACCAGGGGCCGCGTCGAGATCAAGATCTTTCCCAACAACCAGCTCGGCGGCGACACCGACATGCTCGCGCAGGTGCGCTCGGGCGGCATCGAGTTCTTCACGCCGTCGGCGCTCGTCATCGCCACGCTGGTGCCGGTGGCGGCCATCAACGCGGTGGGCTTCGCGTTCAACGACTACGCGCAGGTGTGGGGCGCGATGGACGGCAAGGTCGGTGCGCACGTGCGCGGCGCCATTGCCAAGTCGCGCCTCTACGCTTTCGAGAAGATGTGGGACAACGGCTTTCGCCAGACCACCAGCAGCAAGGCCGCAGTAGCGAATGCCAAGGACATGGACGGCCTGAAGATCCGCGTGCCCGTGAGCCCGCTGTCGATCTCCATGTTCAAGGGCCTGGGCGCCGCGCCGGCCAGCCTGCAGTTCAGCGAGGTGTATTCGGCGCTGCAGACGAAGATCGTCGACGCGCAGGAAAACCCGCTGCCCATCATCCAGGTGGCCAAGCTGTTCGAGGTGCAGAAGTTCTGCTCGCTCACCAACCACATCTGGGACGGCTACTGGTTCGTTGCCAACGGCCGCGCCTGGGACGCCCTGCCCGACGACCTGAAGACCATCGTGGCGCGCGCCATCAACGACGCCGGCATGCAGCAGCGCGAAGACATCAAAAAGCTCAACGAATCGGTGGTCGGCGACCTGCAGGCCAAGGGCCTCACCATCAACCGCCCCACCGCCGACAGCTTTCGCGCCAGGCTGCGCGAGTCGGGCTTCTACGGTGAATGGAAGGGCCGCTTCGGCCCCGAGGCCTGGGCGTTGCTCGAAGGCACCGTCGGCAAGCTGGCTTGAGCGTCCATGGTGCATGAATCGACTGTCGAGGCGGCTGCTCTCTCGGGTGCCGGCGCGTCGGCCAACCTGTCGAGCGGCATCGCGTCGCGCGCCGACCGCGTGCTCGGCGGCGCCGTCGAGGCGGTGGCCGCGCTGCTGGTGCTGGCCGAGATCTGCGTGCTGTTCGCGGGCGTGGTGTCGCGCTATGTGTTCCACGCGCCGCTGGTGTGGTCGGACGAACTCGCGTCCATCCTCTTCCTGTGGCTGTCGATGCTGGGCGCCGTGGTCGCGCTGCGGCGCGGCGAGCACATGCGCATGACGGCACTGCTGCAGAAGGTGACGCCCTCCACCCGCGCCCTGCTGGACGCCTTCGCCATCGCGGCATCGGTCGCGTTCCTGGTGCTCATCATGTGGCCGTCGATCGACTACGCGCACGAAGAGTCGTTCATCGTCACGCCCGCGCTGGAGATCAGCAACGCCTGGCGCGCGGCGGCCATTCCGGCGGGCATCGGCATCATGCTGGCGATGGCCTTGCTGCGCCTGCTGCGCGTGTGCACCGGCCGGCAGATTGCCGTGGCGGTGCTCGGCATGGCCGCGCTGGTGGGCGCCTTCTGGCTGGCAGCGCCGCTGTTCGCGGGCCTGGGCAAGTTCAACCTCGTCATCTTCTTCGTGGTGGTGGTGGCGGCCACCGTGCTGTCGGGCGTGCCCATCGCGTTCTCTTTTGCGCTGGCCACCTTCGGCTACCTGGCGCTCACCACGCGCACGCCGCTGCTGGTGATGGTGGGGCGGCTCGACGAAGGCATGTCGCACCTCATCCTGCTGGCGGTGCCACTGTTCATTTTTTTGGGTGCGCTCATCGAGATGACCGGCATGGCGCGCGCCATGATCCAGTTCCTGGCCAGCCTGCTGGGCCACGTGCGCGGCGGGCTGTCTTATGTGCTGATCGGCGCCATGTACCTGGTGTCGGGCATCTCGGGCTCCAAGATCGCCGACATGGCGGCCATTGCGCCCGTGCTGTTTCCCGAGATGGTCAAGCGCGGCGCCAAGCCCGGCGACCTGGTCGCGCTGCTGTCGGCCACCGGTGCGCAGACCGAGACCATTCCGCCGTCGATCGTGCTCATCACCATCGGCTCGGTCACGGGCATCTCCATCGCGGCGCTGTTCACGGGCGGCCTGCTGCCGGCCGTGGTGCTGGGGGCCGCGCTGTGCGTGGTGGTGTGGTGGCGCTACCGCCGCGAAGACCTGAGCGGCGTGCAGCGCTACAGCAAGCGAGAAATCGGCAAGCTGCTGATGGTCGCGCTGCCCGCGGTGCTGCTGCCCTTCGTGATTCGCGCGGCCGTGGTCGAGGGCGTGGCCACCGCCACCGAGGTTTCGACCATCGGCATCGTGTACTCGGCGCTCGTCGGGCTCTTCGTGTACCGGCAGTTCGACTGGAAGCGGCTCAAGCCGATGCTGATCGACACCGCCTCGCTCTCGGGCGCCATCATCTTCATCGTCGGCTGCGCCACGGCCATGGCGTGGGGCCTGACGCAGTCGGGCTTCTCGCAGGACCTGGCGCGCGCGATGGGCGCGCTGCCCGGCGGGGCCTACGGCTTTCTGGCGGTGTCGATCGTCGCCTTCATCGTGCTGGGCAGCGTGCTCGAGGGCATTCCGGCCATCGTGCTGTTCGGGCCGCTGCTGTTCCCCATTGCCAAGGCCGCGGGCGTGCACGAGGTGCACTACGCCATGGTCGTCATCTTCTCGATGGGCATCGGCCTGTTCGCGCCGCCCTTCGGCGTGGGCTATTACGGCGCGTGCGCCGTGAGCAAGGTCAACCCCGACGAAGGCATCAAGCACATCTGGGGCTACATCGGCGCGATGCTGGTGGGCCTGGTGATCGTGGCCGCGTTCCCGTGGTTCTCGACCGGCTTCCTGAAGTTCTGATGACCACCACCACAACAACACACTCACATCCACATTCACGGAGCCACACCCCATGAGTCGATTCCTCGGCGAGATCCGCCAACTGGGCTATGTCGTGCACGACATCGAAGCCGCCATGGACTACTGGAGCACCACGCTCGGCGTGGGCCCCTGGTTCTACAACCCCAAGGTGCCCATCAAGAACTACCGCTACAAGGGCGAGGCGCACGAGCCGCACAACTCGGTGGCGCTGGCCAACTCGGGCTATGTGCAGGTCGAGCTCATCCAGACGCGCAACGACGTGCCCTCGATGTACCGCGACTTCCTGCAGGCCGGGCGCACCGGGCTGCAGCACGTCGCCTACTGGACGGCCGACTACGACGCCGACCTGGCACGCCTGACCGCGCAAGGCTTCAAGCCCGTGATGAGCGGCGAAGTTGGCGAGCGCGGGCGCTTCATCTACTTCGACACCGAGTACCACCCGGGCACCGTCATCGAGCTGTCGGAAGTGGCGGGGCCCAAGGGCCGGATGTTCGACCTGATCCGCAGCGCGTCCGAAGGCTGGGACGGCAGCGATCCCGTGCGGCCCTTTCCCGACCTGAGCAAGCTGTGAGCGTGACGGCACCCGAGCGCATTCGCGCGCGCTACCTCATCGAGACGCCGCACGACCTGGCCGCCGTGGCCGAGGTGATGGCCGGCGAGCAGTCGTGCGGCACCTTCACGCGGGTGGAAGGCGAGACCGACGCGCTGCGCGCGCGGGCACGCGCCACGGTGGAGGCCATCACCGAACTCGCGCCGGCCGAGGCGCCATCGCTGTCCAATGCCCTGCTGGAGCGCAAGGGCGCGAAGGGCCCCTGGCGGCGCGCGCATGTGGACATCGCGTTTCCGGTGGCGAACATCGGCGCGAACCTGCCAACGCTCGCGGCCACGGTGTCGGGCAACCTGTACGACCTGGGCGAGGTGACCGGGCTGCGGCTCGAGTCGCTGCAGGTGCCTGCCGCGTACCGCGCGCAGTTCGACATGCCGCGTGTGGGCATCGCCGGCACGCGGCGCGCGACCGGCGTGGCGAGCGGTGCGCTGGTCGGCACCATCATCAAGCCGAACGTGGGGCTTTCCGCACCCGAGACGGCCGAGCTGGTCGACCGGCTGTGCGCCGCGGGCGTCGACTTCATCAAGGACGACGAGGTGTGCGCCGACCCCGCGCACGCCCCGCTCGCCGAGCGCGTGCCCGCCGTGATGGCCGTCGTGCGCGCGCACCGGCAGCGCACCGGCAAGCATGTGATGGTGGCCTTCAACATCACCGACGAAACCGACGCGATGAAGCGGCATGCCGACCTGGTCGAGCGCGAAGGCGGCTCGTGCGTGATGGCCAGCCTGAACTGGTGCGGGCACTCGGGCATGCAGACGCTGCGGCGGCACACCGGCCTGGCCGTGCACGGGCACCGCAACGGGTACGGGGCGCTGTCGCGGCATCCGCTGCTGGGCATTTCGTTCCAGGCTTACCAGACGCTGTGGCGTCTGGCCGGTGTGGACCACATGCATGTGCACGGGCTGCAGGGCAAGTTCTCGCAGCCCGACAGCGAGGTTGTCGGGTCGGCACGGGACTGCTACACGCCGCTGACCGACGCAGCGGACGACCGCGTGATGCCCGCGTTCTCGTCGGGCCAATGGGCCGGCACCGTGCCTGCGACCTGGGCGGCCATCGGCAGCGACGACCTGCTCTTCATGGCGGGCGGCGGCATCCTCGCGCACCCCGATGGCGCGGCGGCGGGCGTGACGAGCATCCGGCAGGCGTGGTCGGCCGCGCGCGCAGGCGTGCCGCTCGCGGACGCGGCCAAAGGCCAGCCAGAGCTGGCACGCGCCCTCGCCTTCTTCGGCAAGCCATGAGCCAAATGAGCCCGCGCCCGGCGGTCGTCTACTACGGCGACGACTTCACCGGCGCGACCGACACCCTAGGGACCGCGGCGCGCGCGGGGCTGCGTGCGCTGCTGTTCCTGAAGACGCCCGACGCCGCGCGGCTCGGCAACGTGGGCCCGCTCGACGTACTGGGCATCGCGGGCGCCGCGCGCGCGATGACGCCCGATGCCATGCAGGCCGAGCTGCGGCCCGTGGCCACCCTGTTCCGCTCGCTGGGCGCGCGCGTGCTGCACTACAAGACCTGTTCGACCTTCGACAGCGCGCCGCACATCGGCTCCATCGGCGCGGCCGTGCGTGTGCTGCGCGCCGCCGTCGAACAGCCGTGGACTGCCATCGTCGGCGGGCAACCGAACCTGGGGCGCTATTGCCTGTTCGGCAACCTGTTCGCGGCGGCGGGAAGCGGCGGCGAGGTGCATCGCATCGACCGGCATCCGACGATGAGCCGGCATCCAGTCACGCCGATGGACGAGGCCGACCTGCGGCTGCACCTGGCGAAGCAGGGTCTGACGGATGTGCGTTCGATGCCCTTCACTGCGGCATCGCACGGCAGCGATGCGCTGGACAGCGCGCTGCGCCACGCGTTGCATTCGCCGCCCGCGGACGCCGTGCTGTTCGACGTGGCCGACGCAACGCAACTGCGGGCCATCGGCGAAGTGCTGTGGGCCAGGGCGCAAGGCGCCACGCTGCTGGCGGCGGGGCCGAGCAGCGTGGTGGATGCGCTGGCGATGGCCATGTCTTCGTTGAGCGGGGACGGGGACAGCGTCCGCGCCCCGGCTGCGCGGCCCGGCGTGACACCGGCGAAGGGCCCGGTGCTGGTGCTCGCGGGGAGCCTGTCGCCCGTCACGGCGCGGCAGGTGGCGGCGGCGAAGTCGTTCGACATCGTGTGGCTGGACGCGCAGAAGCTCGCGCAACGCGACGCAGCCGCCGTGGCCGATCACGCCGAGGCCATCGTCCGAAGCCTCTCGCGCGGCCATCACGTGCTGGCCTGCACCCGCGCGCCCAACGCGATGCCTTCAGGCGCCGAACTGGACGCCCAGGCGCTGGCGCGCGCGGGGGGCGATCTGCTGGCGCAAGTGCTTGCGACCGTGCCGCTGACCCGCATCGGCGTGGCCGGCGGCGACACCTCCAGCCACGGCGTGCAGGCGCTGGACGCGTGGGGGCTGTCCTATGTCGCCGACATGGGCGCCGGCGCGTCGCTGTGCCGCGTGCGCAGCGACGACGCGGCGCTCGACGGCATGGAAGTCATGCTGAAAGGCGGGCAGATGGGAACGGAGGATGTGTTCGAGCGGCTGGTGCATGGCGTGGGCAGCTGAGTCGGGATGCCGTTCGGTTGCCTGCACATGGCGCGGTTCGTCAGAATCAGTCCGTGGTGCGTCGACGCATGCCGGGAATGGCCACCCTTGACGGACCACGATCGCTATTCCTGCTTCGGAAAATCGTTGCTCATCACTCTCCCGATGGTGGCGAACAGTTCCTGGCGCAGACCTTCGTATGCCGCCTTGTTCTCGCTCAGCAGCGTGTCATAGGAGAAGTAGCTTGGACTGCCCCGGTTTGACGTCGTGGAGTTCCACGTGATGGGGTGTCTCAGGCATGCGACTTGCCGCACCGATGCGCGTTCTGTCGTCGAAGATTCGCTCGGCGATGCTCAAAGCCGAGGCTGGCAGGACAGCGCTCCGATCAACCACCACCCGGAAACTTGCGCTTTGCCGTCACTGGTCTTTGAGATCTCGTACCTTGCGATGAACCGCCCCTGATGCGTCAGAGAAACCTCCCCGTGCTCGGTTTCCCTGTTCAAGTTGGAGGCAACTGCCCGATATGGGCCGGCTGGTTGACTCCGAGTGCACGCAGCCAATGCATACGTCACGTCTCGGTAGACGAGCACCGGGTCGCGGTCGATCTCTTTGGAAACCCGGTACTTGGCTTCGGACTTGAGGTCGTTCACGTCGCGATAGCCGAGGATGGAGCATCCCGCCGATAGCACGGCAAGCAGAGCAATTGCGGCGGCGATCCTCATGGCTTGGGCCCTTCAAGGTTCACCACGGTCGAGCCACCCCTCTCGACAGCATCGCTGATGCGCTTGCCGATGACGTAGTACTCCTTGTCGAACGGCGCAAAACGTTTGTCCTGACGGTATTCCGAAACGTGGACCGTGATCGTTTCGTCAGGCGCCGCTGTCTCGACGATGACGTATCGCTTACCAGCTTCAAACGTGACATTCGAGAACTTGGTGAAATAGGCGCGAATGGCGCCACCGTTGATGGTCAAGTCATGGGCTCCCACTGGAACCTTCAGTTCCGAAAAAGCCATGTCTCTCGGAAGCGGCCTCGCGCGGGTGAATGAGTAAGGCGTTTGCTCCAACTTCTTGCCGTCGATCACAAGAAGTCGATAGGGGCTGAAAACAGCGACGTCGTCGATGGGGCGCGGTTGCGCCGAGAGCACCGCATAGGGCTCGCCGGGCTGAACGAGCTGGTTGTCGTAGGCGCTGACAGCGGCCTCGACATCTGCCCGGCTCTGTGCCGCCATGGCGGTCTTCTGCTCGGTTGAGCAACCGATCAGGATCGCGACGAGACCGGCCAACAGGCCGAGCTTGCAGATGGTTGGTATTTTCAAGGGAACGACTCTTTGCAATTGATGGATGGTGAACCGCGTACTTGTGGGCCGAAGCCCTCAGAAGCTTGCGTTGAGGTTGAAGCCCAGCGTGACCTTCGCAGTGCGATAGCCCTCGGGCTTGCTGACGGGCGCGCCGACGAAGAAGTCGTAGCTCAACTTGGTCCACTGGCCGCGCACGCCGATGACGGCGCCGGTCAGGCTGCGGCCGAGAAGGTCGGCGGTCGAACGTCCGCCGACATGACCGTAGTCCATGCCTGCGTACAGCTCGGCCCCGCTCTGCCCCATCGCCCAGCCGATGTCGTTGCGCAGCAGCCAACCGCGCTCGCCCAGCAGGCTTGTCTCGCCATCGAAACCACGCACCGTGTAGCGCCCACCGATGGAGAAGCGGTCTTGCGGCGTCAGCGGCGTGCGATTCCACTGCGCGCGGATCAGACCGGAGTAGCGCAGCTTCTGCTCGCCCAGCTTGAACGGCGCATTGAGGCTGATGTCGGCCGTGTACAGCTTCAGGCGCGAGGTGCCTTCGCCGAACTCTTCTTCCGGCGCAATGCGC